>JBKBMS010000003.1:0-327720 GCA_046295695.1 Pararhodobacter sp.
CGCCGGCATAGACCGTGTCATTGCCGCGCCCGCCCCAAAGCTCGTTACGCCCCGAAAGGCCATGGATCAGGTCATCGCCGGTGCCGCCGCCCACCGTGTCGTTGCCGGTGCCGCCATAGACGGTATCGTTGCCCTCGCTGCCCCAGAGCATGTTGTTGCCGGCAACGCCATAGATCAGGTCATCACCCAGACCGCCCCCAACCGTATCGTTGCCGTTAGCACCCCAGATCGTATCATCGCCGCGCCCGCCCCAGATGACGTTGTTGCCGCCGGTGGCCATGATCAGATCATCCCCGGCCAGCGCGTTGAGCACGTCATTGCCCGAGCCACCGATCAGCACATCGGCGCCCATCGTGCCCGTCAGCGAGCGGTTGGCATCGCCTGCCGAGGCCACGGGCAGGCCGCCAGGCAGGTTCTCGATGTCGATAAAGGTCAGCCGCTGGCCATTGGTGAAGGTGATCACCCCGTCGCGGGTGGTGGTGCCGTCGCCATTGTTCACCGAGCGGGTAAAGATCACCGATGCAACGGTCAGGCCGGGGTTGATCACCAGCGTATCGACGCCCGAGCCGCCATGCACCGTATCATTGCCACCGGCATGGATGGTGTCATTGCCCTCGCCACCATAGAGCACGTTGCGCCCGCCGCCCGAGCGGATCACATCATTGCCGGCCCCGCCATGGATCAGGTTGTTGGCGCTATTGCCCTGAATGGTGTCATTGCCCGAGCCACCGATCGCATGTTCGATCCAGGTGTTCAGGTGGATGGCCAGATTGCCGCGCCCGCCGCTGATGTCTGAAAAGCTGCCCGGCGTCATGTCAAGCCGGTTGCCCAACTGCGATGTGCTCAGGTCGATCGTATCGAGCCCGCCGACATCATAGATGGTCAGCGCGACCGCATCGTTGCCGATCACCCCGGCGCGCGTGGTGCCGGCCAGAAGCGCGTTGAAGGAATGGACAAGATAGTTGCCAAGGTTGGAATTGGCCCCCCAGATCGTCGCCCCCGCCGTGGGACTGTTCGCCCCCGGCGCTCCATAGAGCGTCTGGATCGCCGCCAGATCGGACATCATCGCGGTCTGGATGAAGGCACGGCTGGCATCGGTGAAAGGGTTCTGCGTCTGGTTGTAGTAGGACATGATCGACAGTTGCCAACTGTCCAGATCGAAGGCGCGCTGGGTGCCGAAATCGGCGGTGTTGTTGTAGGGGCCCTGATGCCCCAGCCCCAGCGCATGGCCGATCTCGTGGACATAGGTCTGGAAGGAATAGCTGTCGAGCGTGGTGCCCGAGGTCTGCAGCCAGTTGGTTGACACGTTGATCGTGGCACTGCTGATCCGCCCCACGCCGCCGGCCACGGAGGGGTTGGTAAACTGCATGCTGGCCCAGGCGCCTGATTCGCTGTCCTGGAAGGTGATCTGTGCGTTCGAACTGACCTCCTGGAAACGGACATTCGCCACCATTTCCCAGGCTTCCATCGCCCAGCGTGCCAGTTGCCGCCCCTCGGCGGTGAGCGAGGTGATATCGACGGAGATGACATTGCTGCTGGAGGTGTCGAAAGCACGCGCCGGGGCCGAGTTGAACGCCCAGTAGCCATGGGTCAGGTAGTTCGCCATGTTGTTGATCAGCGTCGGATTGACCGTGCCACCGCCACCGCCAACGCCCGTCACCGAAAGCTCGTAGGTGCCGGTTTGCGTCGGGCCAAAGGCCGCTGCTTCGAGGTAGAAGAAGCCGCTATAGGACGCCGTGAAGCTGGGCAGCCGCGAATCGAAGCCGATGCCGCCATCGTCGTTTTGTGCGACCAGCGTGCCCGAGGAATTGAAAACCCGCAGATAGGCATCGGGCAAGGTGCCGCGCCCGGCACCGCTGGCGGCCAGCGAGATGTCATAGCTCTGCCCGGCCTGAAGCTCGATGCGCACCCAGTCGCGATCGCCGTTGAAATTGATCGCGCCGCGGAACGTATCGCCCACCTGGATCGTATAAGGGGTGGAGGTGTTGGCCGGCGCATCGACGCCTTCCATGATGATGGCGTTGATGATCTCATAGGCGCAATCAGGTTCGAAAGGGCGAACGCTCGCACAGATCGTACACATGTCACACTACTCCTTGTGCCGATAACGCCCGCCGCGCCTGAAACACGACCGGCCTGTCCATAGAAGCCTTCAAAATACGATTCGCGAAATTCAGAATCGTAATCCACGGCGTTTCGCCGTGTCAATTTCTGTCTGTTCCCGCCAATGCCTGCGCATCGCGGACATGCCCTAGCGCTCGCCCAGCGTGCTTGCCAGATGGCGGGCGAATTCGACGATGGCATCGGGCGAAAGGCCGGCGGCATCCATCCGGTCAAAGCCCACGACCGGGCCGCTGCGCCATTGCCCGCTGCGGGTCTGTTCGTCCAGCCGGCCGCTCAGCCCCTGCGCCGACACCCGTGTCAACCGCAGGGCCACCACCCGGTCATTGACGCCACCGGTGGCGGGCACGGCCTCGCCCGGAGCAAGCAGCCGCACAAGATGATCCGGCGCCCGGTCGGCGAGCGATTGCGCCAGCATCCGGCACAGAAGCGCGTGATCGGCCTGCTCCAGCGCGGGATCGCCGGGGCATTCCACCAGCATCATCGAGCGGTCGAATTCGGTGCGTCCGATCGTCGTGGTCTGGACCGGGCGGGGATCGGGGCGCGTCACGGGCATGATGGGGTCTCGGGAGGGAGATATGGGATCGGCGCTCATCTGGCAGGCGGGCAGCATCAGCAATGCCAGCGCCATCAGGCTCGGAGCCACCCGCGAGGCGGGTAAAACGAAACGGCGCTGCATCGGCCCTCCGAACATATGGAAAGCCAGCATACGACGAATTCGGATGTGTGAAAAGCGGCCAGATTGCCTCTGGCCGCTTTTTGATTCGGCCTATTCGGCAGGCAGCGCGGTGGCTTCCTGCACCAGCGGATGCGGCAGATGCGCCAGCATCTCGCGCGGGCAAAGTTGCAGGAAATGGCCCTTCTCGATATCCCAGCGGCGCAGGATCTCGGTGGCGCGCAGACTCTCGGTTTCGGTGGCATGACGCTCGATCAGCGTCTTGAGCTGATCTTCCCAATGCGCCACCGTGACCGGGCAGGTGACCAGCGTTTCGGCATTGATCAGCGCTTCGGCGCGGCCCTCGGGGTCATAGAGATAGGCCATGCCGCCGGTCATGCCGGCCCCGAAGTTGGCGCCGATCCCGCCGAGGATCACCGCCACCCCGCCGGTCATGTATTCGCAGCCGTTCGAGCCACAGCCCTCGACCACCACCTGCGCGCCCGAGTTGCGCACCGCGAAGCGCTCGCCGGCGCGCCCGGCCGCGAACAGGTAGCCATCGGTGGCACCGTAAAGAACCGTGTTGCCGATGATCGTATTCTCGGCGGCATCGAGCGGCGAGGCCATGCGCGGGCGCACCACGACCAGCCCGCCCGACAACCCCTTGCCGACATAGTCATTGGCATCGCCAAAGACTTCCAGCTTCAGCCCGCGCACCGCAAAGGCCCCCAGCGACTGCCCGGCGCTGCCTGTCAGCTTGACGCTCAGATGGTCCGGTTGCAGGTCGTTGCGCATGCCGAAGCGACGCACGATATGGCTGGAGGCGCGGGTGCCCACGGTGCGGTGGGTGTTGCGCACCGCATAGCTGAGCTGCATCTTCTCGCCGTCATCGAAGAATCGCGCGGCATCGCGGATGATCTCCTGATCCAGCGTATCGGGCACGGCGTTGCGCGGCTTGTCACGGTCGTAGCGGATGTCATGCGCGCCATCGACGGTGATCAGCAGCGGGTTGAGATCCAGATCGTCCAGATGCGCCGAACCGCGGCTGACCTGGGTCAGAAGATCGGCGCGGCCGATGATCTCGTCCAGCGAGCGCGCGCCGAGGCCGGCGAGGATCTCGCGCACCTCCTGGGCATAGAAGGTGATCAGATTGACCACCTTGTCGGCCGAGCCGGTGAACTTGGCGCGCAGCGCCTCGTTCTGGGTGCAGACGCCCACGGGGCAGGTGTTCGACTGGCACTGACGCACCATGATGCAGCCCATGGCGATCAGCGCCGCGGTGCCGATGCCGTATTCCTCCGCACCCATCATCGCCGCGATGACGATATCGCGCCCGGTGCGCAGCCCGCCATCGGTGCGCAGCGTCACCCGCTCGCGCAGGTTGTTCATCGCCAGCACCTGATGCGCCTCGGTCAGGCCCATTTCCCAGGGCAGGCCGGCATATTTGATCGAGGTGCCGGGCGAGGCGCCGGTGCCGCCATTATGGCCGGAAATCAGTATGATGTCGGCCTTGGCCTTGGCCACGCCGGCGGCAATGGTGCCGACGCCCGAGGAAGCCACCAGCTTGACCGTGACCTTGGCGCGCGGGTTGATCTGCTTGAGATCATAGATCAGCTGCGCCAGGTCCTCGATGGAATAGATGTCATGATGCGGCGGCGGGCTGATCAGCGTCACGCCGGGGGTGGAATGGCGCAGCCGGGCGATCAGCCTGGTTACCTTCATGCCCGGAAGCTGGCCGCCCTCGCCGGGCTTGGCGCCCTGGGCCACCTTGATCTCCAGTTCCTCGCAGGCATTGAGATATTCCGCCGTCACGCCAAAGCGCCCCGAGGCCACCTGCTTGATCTTGGCCGAGGGGTTGTCGCCATTGGGCTCGGGGTGGAAATGCGCCGGGTCCTCGCCGCCCTCACCGCTGTCGGATTTCGCGCCGATCCGGTTCATCGCCACATTGAGGGTCTTGTGGGCCTCGGGCGAGAGCGCGCCGAGGCTCATGCCCGGCGTGACGAACCGCTTGCGAATCGCGGTGATCGATTCCACCTCCTCGATGGGGACGGGCCGGCCCATCGGCTTGAAATCCAGCAGGTCGCGAATGTGGATCGGCGGGTTGGCCTGCATCGCGGCGGAATACTTGCGCCACAGATCATGGCTGCCCCGGTCACAGGCCGATTGCAGCAGGTGCATGGTCTGCGCTTCCCAGGCGTGTTTCTCGCCTGAGCGCCGCGCCTTGTAGAACCCCCCCACCGGCAGCACCCCGGCCTCGCCGCGCCAACCGCGGGCATGCACCTCTTCGAGCTTGCGCTGAATCCCGATCAACCCGATGCCGGAAATGCGGCTGTGCATGCCGGGGAAATATTCTGCCACCATTGCCCGGCTCAGGCCGACGGCCTCGAAGTTGAGGCCGCCGCGATAGGACGACACCACCGAGATGCCCATCTTCGACATGATCTTCAAAAGGCCCGCGTCGATGGCGTCGCGGTAGCGGCGCATGGCATCGGTCAGGTTGCCCTCCAGCAACCCGCGCGCGATGCGGTCGGCGATGGTGTCCTGCGCCAGATAAGGGTTCACGGTGGTTGCACCGCAACCAATCAGCACCGCGAAATAATGCGGATCAATACATTCGGCCGAACGCACATTAAGGCTGGTGAAGGTGCGCAGACCCTTGCGTGTCAGCCAGGAATGCACCGCGCTGGTGGCCAGGATCATCGGCATCGCGATCCGCTCAGGCCCCTGATGCTCGTCGGTCAGCACGATATGCCCGGCACCCGAGCGCACCGCGTCCTCGGCCTCGGCGCGGATACGCTCCAGCCCCTGGCGCAGCGCATCCTCACCGGCGGCGATGGTGCAGTCGATCATCGCCACGCTGTCGCCGAACTCCTCGGCCATGACGCGGAATTCCTCATTGGCGATGAACGGGCTTTCCAGCACCAGAATTTCGGTCTGCGCCGAGCTTTCATCAAGCACGTTCTTGAGATTGCCAAAGCGCGTCTTCAGGCTCATCACCCGGCTTTCGCGCAGGCTGTCGATCGGCGGGTTGGTGACCTGGCTGAAGTTCTGCCGGAAGAAATGGCTCAACGGGCGGTATTGCTGGCTGAGCACCGCCGCCGGGGTATCATCGCCCATCGAGGCGACCATTTCCTTGCCGTCCTCGGCCATCGGTGCCAGCACCTGCTCGATCTCTTCAAGCGTATAGCCGGCGGCGATCTGGCGGCGGCGCAGCGCCTCGCCCTGATGGCGTGCGGTTTCCGGCACGTCGCGCAGCAGGCTGTTGAGATCGACGATCTTTTCGATCCATTCGCCAAACGGCTGCCCGGCGGACAGCTTGTCCTTGAGCGCGGCGTCGCGGTAGAGGCGGCCCTCGGCCATATCGACGGCAATCATCTGCCCCGGCCCCAACGCGCCCTTTTCGCGCACGCTCAGCTCGTCAACCGGCACCATCCCGGCTTCGGAGCCGGCAATCAGGAGCCCGTCGCCGGTGACGACATAGCGCATCGGGCGCAGCCCGTTGCGGTCCAGCCCGCCGCCCACCCAGCGGCCATCGGTGAAAGCCAGCGCCGCCGGCCCGTCCCAGGGCTCCATGACGGCATTGCAATAGGCATACATGTCCTGCCAGGGCTTGGGCAGTTCCACCGTGGTCTTGGACCAGGCTTCAGGGACCAGCATGGTCTTGGCCATCGGCGCCGAACGGCCCGAACGCACCATGACCTCGAAAACCGCATCCAGCGCGCCGGAATCCGATGCCCCGGCGGGGATGATCGGCTTGATGTCCTCGGCCATGTCGCCGAACGCGCTCGACGCCATGCGGATCTCATGGCTGCGCATCCAGTTCACATTGCCCTTGAGCGTGTTGATCTCGCCGTTATGGGCCAGCATGCGGAAGGGCTGGGCCAGCCACCATTGCGGGAAGGTGTTGGTGGAATAGCGCTGATGATAGATCGCAAAGGCCGAGACGAAGCGCTCGTCCATCAGGTCGGGGTAGAACGAGGCGACCTGCTCGGCCAGCATCATGCCCTTGTAGATGATCGAGCGGCACGATAGCGAGCACAGGTAAAGCCCCTGGATCTGCGCGGCGATGGCGGCTTTCTCGATCCGGCGGCGGATGACGTAAAGCTCGCGCTCGAAAGTCTCCTGATCAGTGCCGCGGGTGTTCTTGATCAGGATCTGCTCGATCTCGGGGCGGGTGGCATTGGCCTTTTCGCCCAGCACCGAGGTATCGACGGGCACATGCCGCCAGCCATAGATGTAATGGCCCATGCGCAGCACCTCGGTCTCCACGATGGTGCGGCAGCGCTCCTGGGCGCCGAAATCGGTGCGCGGCAGGAACACCTGGCCCACGGCGATCAGCTTGTCGGTATCGGGCTCATGGCCGGTGCGGCGCACCTGATCATGAAAGAAATCGACCGGGATCTGCACATGGATGCCCGCGCCATCGCCGGTCTTGCCATCGGCATCAACCGCGCCGCGGTGCCAGACCGCCTTGAGCGCATTGATACCGTTGACCACCACCTGGCGCGAGGGCTTGCCGTCGATCGCCACCACCAGCCCCACGCCGCAGGAGGCATGTTCATCCTCGGCCTTGTAGAGGCTGTTGGCATCCATCCAGGCGCGGCGTGCCTCTTCGCGGGCAACCCAGACTGCATCGAATTGGGTCATTGTGCGTCTCCTGCAAGGAAGGTGGCCAGCTTGGCCTGTTCCTGGGCCTCGGTGCTCTGGGTGGCATCCGGCCAATGCGGCAGCCAGCCGGGGCGATGGTCGGTGAAGATCTCTTCGGTCACGCTCAGCCCCGACTGATCATCGAGCAGACCAACAGCCAGATAGGCAATGCGGCGGCCCTGCATGCGCCAGTAGAGCGTGGCGCCGCAGGTGCCGCAAAAGGCGCGCTCGCCCCATTCGCTCGCCCGGTAGCTGACAATCGCGTCAGTGCCGGTCAGTTCCAGATCATGCACCCGAACCGACAGGAGCGGCCCGCCGCCGGTCCAGCGCTGGCACTGGGTGCAATGGCAGGCCTGCACGCCGGGCTCGACGCGGGCGCCAAAGCGCACCGCGCCGCACAGGCAGCCACCGCTGCGCATGGCCGGCGCGCTCATTGCGCAGCAACCGCGGCGGATTGCGCCAGATAATCGAGGATCGCATCGGCCGCTTCGCGCCCGTCGCGGATCGCCCAGACCACCAGGCTTGCGCCGCGCACGATGTCGCCCACCGCATAGACACCGGGCAGCGCCGTGGCATGGGTGCCGTATTGGGCGCGGATCGTGCCCCAGCGGGTGACCGGCAGATCCGGCTCGCCCCAGAGCGCAGGCAGGCCCTCGGGCTCGAAGCCCAGCGCCTTGATCACCAGATCGGCCTCTTCGACGTAATCGGCACCCTCGATCACCTCGGGCGCGCGGCGCCCGGTGGCATCGGGCGGGCCAAGGCGCATCTTCTGCACCTGAACGCCCTGCACCGCCTCCTCGCCGACAAAGCCCGCAGGCGCTGCCAGCCAGACGAATTCGACGCCCTCTTCCTCGGCGTTCTGCACCTCGCGCTGGCTGCCGGGCATGTTCTCGCGGTCGCGGCGATAGAGGCATTTGACGCTGGCCGCCCCCTGCCGAATGGCAGTGCGCACGCAATCCATGGCCGTATCGCCACCGCCGATCACCACCACGCGCTTGCCCGCGGCATCGAGCGCGCCGGAATCGAACGCCGCGACGTCATCGCCGAAGCTCTTGCGGTTCGAAGCGGTCAGATAATCGAGCGCCCGCTCGATACCGGGCCGCTCACCGCCCGGCAGATCCAGCTCGCGCGATTTATAGACCCCGGTGGCAATCAGCACCGCATCGTGCTGGCCGCGGATGGCGGCAAAGCTGATATCCGCGCCGACCGTGCAATTGAGCACGAATTGCACGCCGCCGGCCTCAAGCTGCCCGATGCGCTGCATCACCACCGGCTTTTCCAGCTTGAAGCCCGGAATGCCATAGGTCAGCAGGCCGCCCGCGCGGTCATAACGGTCATAGACGGTGACCTGGATGCCGGCGCGGCGCAGCCGGTCAGCCGCGGCCAAGCCACCGGGACCGGCACCGATGATGCCCACCGACTCGGGGCGCTCGGCCTGCGGCTGGACAGGTTTCACCCAGCCTTTTTCCCAGGCCATATCGGTGAGATACTTCTCCACCGCGCCGATCGTGACCGTGCCATGGCCGGATTGCTCGATGACGCAATTGCCTTCGCACAGCCGGTCCTGTGGGCAGATGCGGCCACAGATCTCGGGGAAGGCATTGGTGGCCTGGCTCAGTTCATAGGCTTCCTGGAGCCGCCCGGCAGCGGTGAGCATCAGCCAGTCGGGGATGTTGTTGTGCAGCGGGCAATGGGTCTGGCAATAGGGCACGCCGCATTGGCTGCACCGGCCGGCCTGTTCGGCGGCCTTCTCGGCGGCGAATTCGGCATAGATCTCGTCGAAATCGGCGCGCCGCTCAGCGGCGCCGCGCTTTTGCGGCATCTGCCTTGGGGTCGTGACGAATTGAAGCATCCGCTGCGTTGCCATGGGGGCCTCCCTGGGTATTCGATTGCCATTACGCCGGTTCGCCACATATTAAAAGTCATTAATACTGACCTATATGTCAGATTTTTCTCCCTTGCCGCTGCCTTCCTGCGCAAATTGTCGAAGTTTATGTCAGTACAAGCTACCTATCATTCCTCTTTCGCTCCCGGCACAGGACGCTAAGTTGCCCGGCACAGGTTTCAGGCACAGGTTTCAGGCACAGATCGGCGATGACCTTCTTTCAGCTCTTCATTCTGGCCATCGTCCAGGGAATCACTGAATTCCTGCCGATCTCATCCTCGGCGCATCTGGTGCTGCTGCACGAGATCGGCGGCCCCTCGGCGGATGCGCTGGCGCTGGATGTGGCGGTGCATCTGGGCTCGATCCTGGCCGTGGTGCTCTACTTCCGGCCTGATGTCGCCGCCGCCGTCGCCGGGTTGGGGCATCTGGCGCGTCGCCAACAGAGCGCCGAGGCCCGGCTGGCGCTGGGGCTGGGGATTGCCACGCTGCCGGCGGTGGCGGTGGGCGCGGTGCTGGCGCTGACCGGATGGATCGAGCTTCTGCGCAACGCCACGATAATCGGCTGGACGATGATCATCTTCGGTGTGTTGCTCTATGTCGCGCACCGTTTCAGCCCCGAGGCCCGCCCCGCTGCCGACTGGCGGCTGCGCGATGCGCTGATCATGGGGCTGTGGCAGGCGGTGGCGCTGATCCCCGGTGTCTCGCGCTCGGGCATCACCATGACCTCGGCGCGGTTTCTGGGGTTCGAGCGCCATTCAGCGGCGAAGGTGGCGATGCTGATGTCGATCCCGGTGACACTGGCCACCGGCGGGCTGCTGGCCCTGAAGGTGCTGCGCAGCCCGGTGGGGCCGGAACTGCTGCGCGATGCCGCCATCGCCGCACTGCTGGCCTTCGGCGCGGCCTATCTGGCGCTGGCGCTGATGATGAAGCTTCTCAGCCGGGTCAGCTTCACGCCCTATGTCATCTACCGGCTGGGGCTGGGCGCGGCGCTGCTGGTGCTGGCCTATTCCTGACCGCGCAGCCGGCCGGCCGATTCGCGGATCGCGTCAAACTGGCCGGTCGGACGGAAGCGCCACAGATACCCGGGCAAAACCAGCTCCATCGGCATGGGCGTGATGCCCAGATCGGCCAGACCCCTGGCACCCTCACCCACCACGTTGTCGCGCTGAAGATTGCGCAGCTGATCGCGCGTCAGCACGGTATTGGTAAAGAGCCCCCCGGTCAGGAACTGCGCCAGGCCCAGCATCGAGGCGATGAACCGCGCGGCGAAACCCGGCATGTTGATCACCACCCGGTTGCGCCGGATCTCGCCGAGCATGCGCTGGACGAGATCGCGGAAACTGGCCACTTCCGGCCCGCCCAGCTCGTAGATGCCGGGCGCGGCCTCGCCCATGACGGCCCTGGCCGCCGCCTGCGCCACATCATCGACATAGACCGGCTGAAAGCGCGTATTGCCGCCGGCAATAGGCAGGAAGGGGCTGAGCCGCGCCATGCCTGCAAAACGGTTGAAAAACTGATCCTCGGGGCCAAAGATGATCGAGGGGCGCAAGATCACGGCATCCGGAAAGGCCGCCAGCACCGCGGCCTCGCCCTCGGCCTTGGTGCGGGCGTAGTCGCTGTCCGATCCGGCATCGGCGCCGATGGCCGAAATCTGCACCAGATGCGCCACGCCAGCCCCCGCCGCCAGCCGCGCCACGCGGCCCGCACCCTCGGCCTGAACGGCGCCAAAGCGGTTCTTGCCGCTTTCGGCCAGGATGCCGACGCAGTTGACCACCGCATCCGCGCCCTGCAACGCCGCCAGCACCGATGCGTCATCGCGAATGTTGCACAGCACCGGCTCAACCTGGCCCACCGCGCCATAGGTGCGCACATAAAGCCGCTCATTGGGCCGCCGGGTAGCCACGCGCACCCGCCAGCCCGCCTGCGCCATGCGCCGTGCGATGTAGCGCCCCACAAAGCCCGAGCCGCCAAAGATCGTGACCAGTTTCGTCATTTCGTCCTCCGCGCATGCGCTTTTCCTCCGTTCCATACCGTTGCCCCCCCTCGCGGACAAGCCAAAACCCTCCCGGCATGACGCGCGACACATGGCCCCGAGGCGAAAGTTTTGCCGCCCCCGGTGATTTCACGCTTTCCCCCGTTGACAGCACCTGAGGGCGCGGATAATCAGCCTCTCACGCAACCTGCCCAGGTGGCGGAACTGGTAGACGCGCTAGCTTCAGGTGCTAGTGCCCGTACGGGCGTGGAGGTTCGAGTCCTCTCCTGGGCACCATATCCCGCCGCGGTGGCAAAGGGGATATGACATGACAATCCACATTTACCAGAACGACCTGCCAGACGGTCTGGACCTTGGCCCGGTGGTGGCCATCGATTGCGAGACCATGGGGCTCAATCCGCAGCGCGACCGGCTTTGCCTGGTGCAGCTCTCCGGCGGCGATGGCGACGCGCATCTGGTGCAGATCAGCCCCGACCATGGCCCGGCCCCCAATCTGGCCGCGCTGCTGGCCGATCCGGCGGTGCTGAAGCTGTTCCATTTCGGCCGGTTCGACATTGCGGTGATGAAGCACCGGTTCGGGGTGCTGGCGGCGCCGGTCTGGTGCACCAAGATCGCCTCCAAGCTGGTGCGCACCTATACCGACCGGCACGGGCTGAAATACCTGCTGTCGGAACTGCTGGGCATCGACATTTCCAAACAGCAGCAAAGCTCGGACTGGGGCGCGGCGAGCCTGAGCCCGGCGCAGATGGAATATGCCGCCTCCGACGTGCTGCATCTGCACCGGCTGAAGGCCGCACTGGAGCCGATGCTGGCCCGTGAGGGACGCACAGAACTGGCGCAGCGCTGTTTCGAGTTCCTTCCGGTGCGCGCCGCGCTTGATCTGGCAGGCTGGCCGGAAAACGATATCTTTGCACATTGAGGCGCAGGCCAGGTCTGGCAGGCCGATGACACAGCAGGGGCAAAACATGGCACGCGGGGCACGCAGCGCGGGCTATTCGCGGATGGTGGCGCTGATGAAGCTGGTGCTGCCACTGAGCGCGCTTGTGCTGCTGTCGATGGTGTTCCTGCTGGCCCGCCCCGTCGATCCGAACCGCGCCATCCCGCTGGCCGATATCGATGTCGAGGATCGCGCGCGCGATCCGCGCCTGTCCGGGGCGCGGTTTGCCGGTGTCACCGAAGACGGCGCGGCGCTGCGAATCATCACTGAAACCGCGCGCAGCGACCCTCTGGCGGCGCTGCGCTTCCATGTCACCGGGCTGGAGCTGCACATTGACGGCCCGCGCGGCGAAAGCGTCCGGGCGCGCGCCGGCAGCGGAACGGTCGATCGTGGGGAGGGAGGGTTCGCGATGGAGGGCGGTGTCGAGATCAGCGCCTCGCCCGGCTACCGGCTTGAGAGCGAAATCATTCACGGCCTGCTTGACAGCACCAGCATCGAGGTGCCGTCGCCGCTTTCCGGGGCGGCACCGGCGGGGATGATCGAGGCGGGAAACCTGCGCATTATTCATGACACCACCCTGCGAGGCGGTTATACGCTTGTTTTTGGTGGCGGTGTGCGGTTGGTATATCACCCGGACCAGTGAGGAGAGAGTCATGGTACCCCGCGGCGTGTTGGTGATGTTGACGGCCCTCTCGCTTGCCGGTGCCGCAGCGGCGCAGGGCTCGCAGATCCGGCTGGGCCAGTCGCTCAATCTGAGCGAGCGCGAACTGGAGGTTACCGCCGATTCCCTGGAGGTTGATCAGGCCAGCGGCGCCTCGGTGTTCAGCGGCAATGTTCTGGTGCTCCAGGGCGACATGCGCATCACCGCCGGGCAGTTGCGGATCGAATACACCCCCGCACTGGAAGGCGAGCGTCAGCGAATCGACCGGCTGGTGGCAGAGGGCGGCGTGACCATGATCACCCCGGCCGAGGCCGTCGAGGGGCAGAGCGCCATCTATTCGCTGATCGGCCAGACGCTTGAGATGGAAGGCGACGTGGTGCTGGTTCAGGGGGCGAACGTGCTGTCAGGGCAGCGGCTTCGGGTTGATCTGCGCAACGGGTCGGGGCAGATCTCCGGGCAGGTCCGAACCATCATCCAGCTGGACTGAACCCGCATGACCCTTCCGCCCCTGCCCGCAGCCGGATTGCGGGTCGAACATCTGAAGAAAAGCTACAAGCGCCGCGTCGTGCTGCGCGATGTCAGCCTGACGCTGGAGCGCGGCGAGGTGGTCGCGCTGCTGGGGCCGAACGGCTCGGGCAAGACGACCTGTTTCTATTGCGTTGCCGGGCTGGTGCCGGCCGATGGCGGGCGCGTCAGTATCGGCGGGGTGGATGTGACCGGCTGGCCGATGTATCGCCGCGCGCGGCTGGGAATCGGCTATCTGCCGCAGGAAATGTCGATCTTTCGCGGGCTGAGCGTGGCCGAGAACATCATGGCGATCCTGGAGGTCGCCGAACCCGACCGCAACCGCCGCGCGCACCGGCTGGAAGAACTGATGGCGGAGTTTTCCATCACCCATCTGCGCAACGCCCCGGCGCTGGCGCTTTCGGGCGGTGAACGGCGGCGCACCGAGATTGCCCGCTGCCTGGCCGCCAACCCCGGTTTCGTGTTGCTCGACGAGCCCTTCGCCGGGGTGGATCCGATCGCCGTGGGCGACATACGGCATCTGGTCAGCGATCTGCGCGCACGCGGCATCGGCGTGCTGATCACTGATCACAATGTGCGCGAGACGCTTGAGATCGTTGATCGCGCCTATATCCTGCATGAAGGCACGGTGCTGATGAGCGGAACGCCCGATGAGGTCGTGCAGGACGAGAATGTGCGCCGCGTCTATCTGGGCGACAGCTTTCGCTGAACAGCCCTTTGGCGGAACGGTGCACGGGGTCTCATGGAACTGAAGCAACGCGCCACGCTGCGCCAGGTGCAAGGGCTGGCGCTGTCGTCACAGATGCGCATGGCGCTGTCATTGCTGCGCATGTCGGCGCTCGATCTGACCGAGGCCGTGGCCGCCGAGCTGGCGCAAAATCCCTTCCTGCGCCGTGCCCGCGCGGACTGGCCTCCGCCTGAGGGCCTGGCCGGCACCGAAACACTGGCCGCGCAGGCGGTGTCGTTGCACGAATCGCTGCGCCGGCAACTGGCGCAGATGGCGCTGCCGGCCGACACCGAGGCCCTGGCGCTGGTGCTGGTGGGCGAGTTGCGCGAGGACGGTATCCTTGATGTCACCCTTGCCGATCTGGCCGCCGAACTGGGCCTGCCGATGGCACGGCTGGAACCCGCCCTGGCCGCCTTGCAACGCTGCGAGCCGGCCGGCGTGGGCGCGCGCGATCTGGCCGAAAGCCTGGCGCTGCAACTGGTCGATCGCGGGCTGGCACCGACCGAGGCTGCCGCAACGGTGAACCATCTGCGGCTCTTCGCCCGGAGCGACTGGCGTGCGATTCGCCGCGCGCTGGGCCTTCAGCAACCGCAGGCCGAGGAGCGCGCCGCCCTCTTGCGCCAGCTCTCGGCCGGCCCGGCGGGGCTGCGCAGCGCAGCAGAGCCGGTGCTGGCGCAGGCCGACCTGCTGATCGAGCGCGCCCCCTCAGGCGTGCTGAGCGCCAGCCTGCCGCGCCATGCGGCAATGCCGGTGGTGCTTGACGAAGCCCTCGTCGCCCGCGCCGAGGCCGACCATTTTGCCCCGGAGCTTCTGGCGCGCGCGCGCGCACTGGTGGCCGCGCTTGATGCCCGTGGCCGCACGCTTCAGCGCATCGGGCAATGGCTGATCGAACACCAGCCGGGCTTCTTCAGCGAGGGTCTGGCGGGCATGCGTCCGCTGACGCGCGCACAACTGGCCGAGGCCCTGGCGCTGCACCCCTCCACCATCAGCCGCGCGGTGGCCGGCAAGGCGCTGGAGGTAGAGGGCCGTCTGTGGCCATTGTCGGTGTTCTTTTCCGCGGCAATCGATACCGAAGGCGCGGTGCTCTCGGCGCGCCAGATCCAGCATCGCATCGGTGCGATGATCGCCGCCGAGCCTGCCTCGCGCCCGCTCAGCGATGCCAGGCTGGTTCAGCAATTGCGTGCGGAAGGCGTTGACATCGCGCGTCGAACTGTCGCCAAATACCGTCAAGGCCTGCGCATTCCCTCGTCGGCCACGCGGCGCCGGGCAGCGGCCCTTCGACAGCAGGCCCGCTGACGACGATGAGGCAACGAGGACGGGCCGACCATGCGGAAAGACCGGATCCATCGCGGCTCCGGCACGTCCGTCGCCGTAGAAGGAGAGGCCAATGCGGTATCAGATCAGCGGAAAACAGATCGATGTCGGCGAAGCGCTGCAAACCCATGTAAAGAATGAGCTGGGCGTGGTGATGGAGAAATATTCCCAGCGCCCCACCGATGCGAATGTCGTGTTTTCCCGCGATGCGCATATGTTCGTATGCGAGGCGGTGGTGCATCTGTCCTCGGGGTTGACGGCGCAGGCACGGGGCCAGGCCAATGAGATCTATGCCGCTTTCGATGCCTGCTCGGAGAAGATGGACAAGCAGCTTCGCCGCTACAAGCGCCGCCTGAAGGACCATCATCGCGACCGGGCGGGGCCAGTTGCGTTCGCCGGGGCGGCATCGTATATCCTCGCCGCTGACGATGTGGCAAACGGGGCGGAGCCGGAAACGCTTCAGCCGATCATCATCGCCGAAATGGAAACGCGCATCCCCGCGCTTTCCGCCGGTGAGGCGGTCATGCAGATGGAACTGGCGCATGCCAATGTCCTGGTATTTCGAAACGAGCGCCATGGCGGGCTGAATGTCGTTTATCGCCGCGACGACGGAAATATTGGCTGGGTCGATCCGCAGTAGCGGCCCCGGGCAGGACAGGCAAAACGCGTGGCCCGATGTCAGGGTCGCCGGACTGGAAAGACAGGAGCAGCGCATGGAGCTGGCCGAATTGTTGAAACCCGAAGCGATTCGGGTTTGCGGCAACATGAAGAGCAAGAAGCGCCTGTTTCACGACCTGGCCGAACTGGCGGCGGCAAGCTACGGGATCGCCGAAGCGCCTGCCATCGATGCGCTGCAGGAACGCGAAAGCCTGGGACCGACCGGCGTGGGGCATGGCGTTGCGCTGCCCCATGCGCGGGTCGATGGCATCGAGCGTGTGCACGGGGTTTTCCTGCGGCTGGATCGCCCACTCGATTACGGCTCGGTCGATCGCGCGCCGGTCGATCTGATCTTCGCCCTCTTCGCGCCCCGCGATGCCGGGGTTGAGCATCTGAAAGCTCTTGCGCTGGTGTCGCGCACGCTGCGCGACGCGGGCGTATGCGCCAAGCTGCGCGCCAATGATGCCCCCGACAAGCTTTATGCGATCCTGACCACCCACCCCGACAGCAAGGCGGCGTGAACCCCCTCTGAACAGCTTGCCACCAAGCCGCGAAACGCGCGCTCAGAACGGCACAGACGCGCGCAGTTCCAGCCTTTGGCCGGTCGTCGGGTGGGTCAGGCCGAGCATTTCCGCATGCAGCATCAGGCGCGGCCAGTCAGCGGTTGTCTGCGGACCGTAAAGCGGGTCGCCCAGGATCGGATGCCCAAGCGCCAGCATATGCACCCGCAACTGGTGGCTGCGCCCGGTGATCGGCACCAGCCGCACCCGCGCATTGGTGCCTTCGGTGCGCAGCACGCGCCAGTCGGTCTGCGCCGCGCGGCCGGTTTCGTGGCAAACCTTCTGGCGCGGCCGGTTCGGCCAATCGACGATCAGCGGCAGATCAATCCGCCCACGCTTCTCGGCCGGATGCCCGGCGATCAGGGCGACATAGTGCTTGCGGGTACGCCGCTGCTCGAACTGCCGGCCGAGATGCGCCTGGGCCTGCGGTGTCAGCGCAAATATGATCACCCCCGAAGTATCCAGATCCAGCCGATGCACCAGCAGCACCGAGGGAAATTCCGCCCTGAGTCGGTTGATCAGGCAATCAGCGCGCTCAGGGCCGCGCCCCGGCACGGACAGCAGGCCGCTGGGCTTGTCCACGGCCAGAATGTCGTCGTCGGCATGCAGAATGGCCAGCGGACTGGCGGGCGGGGCATAGATGAAGCTGCTCATGCGCACCGCTTATCGTGGATCAGGCCGCCGCGTCCAGCGCCCGGCCCATCGCCCGGCCCAACGGCTGGTCCGGCAATCAGTCCAGCGCGCGCAACAGCTTGCGCTCCAGTGGTGCCAGCACCTGGCTGAGCGTGCCGCCACGCTTGAGCACCTGTCCATCGGGGCCATAAAGCGCGTAGAGCCCCTGACGCTGGCGCAGGCGCGGCAGTTTCTCGATCCGGTAGAGCGGGGTCTCGGCCGCGCGACGAAAGATGCTGAACACCGCCCGTTCGCGCAGGCACGAGATCGCGTAATCGCGCCACAGCCCGGCCGCGACAAAGCGGCCATAGACCGAAAGAATTGCGCCAAGCTCGTGGCGGTCGAAGCTTACGGTTTCCGGTGCGGGCTGCGGTGCCGACGCGAAAGGCTGTATGTTCATACATGAAGCCTGCCGCCAGCCGCGTCACAAATCAAGTGTGACGGCACACGCACCGGAAAAAACACCGAAACACCATGCCCGCGCCGCCTTTGCGCCGACGGATCGCCCAGATCATTGTTCACGATGACAGCACTGTAACCAGGAATGCCGCATCGGGTCGGTTCGGGCCCCCACCCGGATCGGTGCCGCTGCGGCAGGCGCGTGTCACCGGGCATCCCCATGGATGCCCGGTTTCCTGCCATCATCCACCACAATACCGGACTTGCTCAGCCACAGCTGATCGCCACAATGCGCGCGCCGGCACGGTTGGTTTCGATGTTCAGCCGGCGGGGATTGTAGTCCAGCGTCACCGGATCGCCGCTGGCATAGATCCGCACCGGCCCCGCCACGGCAAATCCGCCGGGCACCGGCTCGCCAATCAGATGCTGCAACCGCGCCGCGCCGCAGGCATCATCCGGCATGACCGGCGCATCCGGTTCGCCGGCCATGACACAGGCGCCAAGGGCGACGCAGGCCAGAAGAAACGGGGCATATCGTATCATTGCTTCGCCTTTCAGCTTATGGTTGCACATTCTGCGGCAATCCCTTTCCCGGCGCAAGCACTGGACACGCGCTCCCGAAATCCATATCTGCCAGCCATGGTCCAGAAAAGTGATCCCAACTACAAAGTGATCGCCGAGAACCGCCGCGCGCGGTTCGATTACTTCATCGAGAGCGATCTTGAATGCGGCATCATGCTCATGGGCTCCGAGGTCAAATCGCTGCGCAGCGGCCAGGCGAATGTCGCCGAGAGCTATGCCAGCGTCGAGGATGGCGAGCTATGGCTGATCAACAGCTACATCGCCCCCTATACCCAGGCCAAGACCTTCGGCCATGACGAGCGGCGCAAGCGCAAGCTTCTGGTCGCCAGGAAGGAACTCGCCCGGCTCTGGGCCGCGACCGCCAAACAGGGCATGACCCTGGTGCCGCTGGTGATGTATTTCAACCATCGCGGGCTGGTGAAGCTCAAGATCGGTGTCGCCAAGGGCAAGAAGCTGACCGACAAGCGCGCCACCGAAGCCCAGCGCGACTGGGACCGCCATAAACGCCGCCTGCTCAAGGAGCACAACTGACGGCACACACCGCCAGCCCGGTCTTTGTGCCACAAGTATCCCGGGGGTGAATGGGCCCGGCCCAGAGGGGACGGCGCCCCCTTCGCGCGCTTACGGCCCGCGCACCACATCGCCGCATTGGCGTGGCAGATCAGCCAGCGTGAACTCGCGCGGATGCCGCCGGCGCGGGGCGGGCGGCTCGGGGCGTTCGCTGCGCGGAGGCGGGTTGAGATAATCGGTCACCCACCATGTCAGCGTATCGTCGCAGCCATTGCCGCCATTCGACAGCTCCGCCACGCTCGGTGTCTGGGTCTCGCAATGGCGCGAATCGCGCGGGCAGCGCAGCCGCACATGGAAATGGAAGTTATGCCCCGCCGCCGGACGAATGCGTTGCAGCCAGGGGGTATCGGCGGGCGTGGCGGTGCGGCACATCTCTATCTTCACCGCCGCCGCCACAAAGATGCGGTCCACCCGCGGATCGCTGGCCGCGGCACGCAGGAGCGCATGGTGCTGCGCCGTCCAGTTGGCGTTGATGCCGCGCTGGTCATCGGTGCGCACCGAGATCGAACTCAGGTTCTCGCGCTCGGCGCGGCTCAGGTCCAGCCGGGTGGGGGGCAGCATCCAGATATCGGCATCCAGCCCCATCTGATGGCTGGCATGGCCCGAGGTCATCGGCCCGCCGCGCGGCTGGCTGATATCGCCGATGTAAAGCCCGCGCCAGCCGATGCGCACCGCGTCACGCGACAGATCCTGCAAATAGGCGATCATCTCGGGATGGCCCCAGTTGCGGTTGCGGCTCAGCCGCATCGCCTGCCAGGTGGGGCCGGTCTCGGGCAGGGCCACCAGCCCGTCGGCGCAACCCCGCGCATAGGAGCCAAAGGCCTGCGGGCGCGCCAGGCTGGGCATGGCATGCGCGCCAAAAAGCTGGTTGGCCAGTTGTTGCGCCGCTGCGGGCGGCGCCACCACGAACCCGCCCAGCACGACGCCGAGCGCGGTGATCAGCTGGCGGAGCGTTCGGCTTGCCATGTTTCGGTGCTTTCTCCGTCGGGCTTGACCCAGATTAGCAGCACAAGCCCCACCAGGAAAAGCCCGATCAAGGGCGAAACCCCCAGCCGCTGGCTGCCCGATACCGTAGTTGCCAGCGCAATCAACCCCGGCGCCATGAAGCTCAGCGCCTTGCCCGAGAGCGCATAAAGCCCGAAGGCTTCGGTCATGCGGTCGGGGTTGGCCTGGCGCACCATCATCGTGCGCGAGGCCGCCTGCACCGCACCGCCCGAGGCGCCGATCAGACAGCCGCAAAAATAAAACAGGATATCCGGCGCGCTGGAGCCCGCCGCCACCGGCATGAACAGGATCATGCTGCGGTCGGTGGAAATGATGATCGTGCACACCACGATCAGCACCAGAATGCACACGATGATCACCGGCTTGGGCCCGAATTTCCGGTCGGCACGCCCGCCGAACCAGCAACCGATCGCCCCCACCGTCGCCGCCAGAATGCCGAACACCCCGATCTGGATGATCGACCAGCCCAGCACCCCGGCCGCATAGATGCCGCCAAAGGCATAGATGCCGTTGAGCGCGTCGCGGTAGAAGGTGGATGAGCCCAGATAGGCCAGCAGGCTGCGCTGGCGCGGCAGCGCCTTGAGCGTGCGCCCCAGATCCGCCAACCCGGCCTTGATCGCATTGCCGCTGATCGGCGCCTGCCGGGCGGGTTCACGCACCCATAGAAAGAAGGGAATGACAAAGACCAGATACCAAAGCGCGGTAAACGGCCCCACCGAGCGCGTGCCCTCGCGCGCGCCCGCATCCAGCCCGAACAGCGGCTCCAGCCCGATCAGGGTAAAGCCCTGCTCGTTCTCGGCCAGAAACAGCAACATGACCGTCAGTGCCGCCAGCCCGCCAAGATAGCCAAAGGCCCAGCCAGAGCCCGAAATGCGCCCGATCTCGGCCTTGCTGCCCAGGGTGGGCAGGATCGCATTGGTGAAGATGATGCCGTATTCCAGCCCTACCATGCCCACGCCAAAAGCCACCAGAACCCAGAAGATGGTGTTCGAATCGGCGCCCGGCACCGCCCACCACAGCGCCCAGGCACCGATGAAGTACAGCAGCGACCAGAACAGGATCCAGGGCCGTTTCGGGCCGGTGTTGTCGGCGATGGCGCCCAGAATCGGCGCGAAAAGCGCGATTGTCAGTCCGGCGGCAAAGTTCATCCAGCCCCAGAGCGCCTGGCCCGTCACCGGATCAGGTGCCACCGAGGCCGCGAAATAGGGGGCAAAGATGAAGGTCAGCAGCAGGGTGTTGTAGGGCTGGTTGGCCCAGTCAAACCACCACCAGCCCCAGATGCGCCGGGCATTGCCCTTGTCCGTGATGCCATCCGCCATGCTGTCCGCCATGCCGCGCTCCCTTGCCGTTTGCGCCGATCAAGCCTGAAGCCTTGCCATCAGGCAAGTGACAATTGGAGCACGCGCCGGTGGCAGGGTGCCGGCGGCGCGCCATCAGTGGCTTTCGGGCACCAGGATCTCGCGCTTGCCGACATGATTGGCCGGCGTCACCACGCCCTGCGCCTCCATCTGCTCGACCAGCCGCGCCGCCTTGTTGTAACCGATCCCCAGCTTGCGCTGGATGTAGCTTGTCGAGCATTTGCGGTCCTTGGCGACAATCGCTACCGCCTGATCATAGAGCGCATCCTCGCCGCCCGAATCGCCCAGCCCCAGCACCGCGTCGATATCCGCCTCGCGCTCGGCATCGGGTCCATCGAGCACCCCGTGCATGTATTCCGCCGGGCCAAAGCTCTTGAGATGGTTCACCACCTCCTCGACCTCCTCGTCGGAGACGAAGGGACCGTGAATGCGGGTGATCTTGGCGCCGCCGGCCATGTAGAGCATGTCGCCCATGCCCAGCAGCTGCTCGGCGCCTTGCTCGCCCAGAATGGTGCGGCTGTCGATCTTCGACGTCACCTGGAAGCTGATGCGGGTGGGAAAGTTGGCCTTGATCGTGCCGGTGATCACATCGACCGAGGGGCGCTGCGTGGCCATGATCAGATGGATGCCAGAGGCCCGCGCCATCTGCGCCAGTCGCTGGATGCAGGCTTCGATCTCCTTGCCGGCAACCATCATCAGATCGGCCATCTCATCGACGATCACCACGATGAAGGGCAGCAGTTCGGGGGCAAATTCTTCCGTCTCGAAGACCGGATCGCCGGTTGCATCGTCAAAGCCCGTCTGCACCGTGCGCTTGAACATCTCGCCGCGCGCCAGCGCCTCGCGCACCCGGCCATTGAAGCCCTCGATGTTGCGCACCCCCATCTTGGACATCTTGCGGTAGCGCTCTTCCATCTCGCCGACCACCCATTTCAGCGCCACCACGGCCTTCTTGGGGTCGGTTACAACCGGGCTGAGCAGATGCGGGATACCGTCATAGACGCTCAGTTCCAGCATCTTGGGGTCGATCATGATGAGCCGGCATTCCTCGGGGGTGAGCTTGTAGAGCAGGCTCAGGATCATGGTGTTGATCGCCACCGACTTGCCCGAGCCGGTGGTTCCGGCAATCAGCAGGTGGGGCATCTTGGCCAGATTGGCCACCACCGGCTCGCCGCCGATATCCTTGCCCAGCGCCAGCGGCAGGCGCATCTGCGTATCGCCGAAATCGCGCGCGCCAAGGATCTCGCGCAGCACCACCTTCTCGCGCCGGGCGTTGGGCAGTTCGATGCCGATCACCGAACGCCCCGGCACGGTGGACACCCGCGCCGAAAGCGCTGACATCGAGCGGGCAATATCATCGGCCAGCCCGATCACCCGGCTGGCCTTGAGGCCGGGCGCGGGTTCAAGCTCATACATCGTCACCACCGGGCCGGGGCGCACGCTGACGATCTCGCCGCGCACGCCATAATCGTCAAGCACCGACTCCAGCATACGGGCGTTTTCTTCCAGCGCCTCATCCGAAAGCGTGTAGCGCTCGACACGGCCGGGATCGGCCAGCAGCGCCAGCGGCGGAAGCTCGAAAGCCGGCATGCGGCGCTCGTCGAATTGCAGGCGCGGCTGTGCCTCGGCCTGGGCCTGGCGCGAGGGGGGCAGCGGACGGCGCGGGGCGGTCTGCACCACGCGCCGGTTCAGAACACCGCCGTTCTGGGGCGGCGCGGAGGGGTTTCCAAACGCCGTTTCGACCAGGAGTTCATCATCGTCATCAAGATCAGGATAGAGATCGGCCTGCTCGACCAGCGGCTGAAGCGCCGGCTGCGCGGTCGGCTGCGCGGTCGGCGGCAAGGGATGAAAGGCCGTGGCAGGCGGGATGCCCGGTACCTGGCCCGGTACCTGGCCCGGCTTCTGACCCGGTGCGGGCTGGTTGAACGCCAGCCCAGGCGCGGACGGTTGCGGGGCGCGGGGCGCAGCCGCCGCCAGAATTGGCTCGATACGGCCGGGGGTCGGGGTCAGCGGTGGGTCGGCGCGGCCTGCGCGCAGGCTTGGCATCTGCCGCTGACGGGCACGGATGACATCGCTGATCCGGCTGCGGATGCGCTCATCGCCGGCGGCCTCGGTGGGCGAGCGCTGCCCATCATGGGTGGCGGCGGCCATGTCATCTGCCGCAGGCGCTTCAGTGGCGCGGCGCCCCAGCACGCGGGCCAGAAGCCCCGGACGCGGCGCTGGATCGGCCCAGCCTTCCGCCATGGGTTGAACCGCCATGGCGGCGGCATGGCCGGGCGGCACGGGAAGAGGCGCGGGGAACGGCGCGGCCACCAGCGGCGCCCGTGCCCCGGCTTGAGCAATCATCGGCTCGGCGCGCAGCACACGTGCGGGGCGGGGGGCATCGCTTGCCTCCTGCCAGTCTCCATGGCGCGGATCCGGCGACGGGTCAGCGTAGGCGTGCCCATAGCCGGGGGCCGGCGCGACACCATGACGGTGCGCGGCGGCAACGGCGCGGCGGGTCTGGTAGCTGCCGTAGGCACCCTGAACCGCGCGCCCGGTAACCCGCCCCAGGCCACGCAGCCCGCCGCCCAGCACAGTCACCAGCACGGCCACCAGCCCGGCATAGCTGAGGATGAAGCCGATCATCAGGAACCGGGCAATCTGTTTCAGTTCGCGCAGCGAGGTGCCCAGAACATAGAGCCACATTCCCACGGTCAGCGCGAAAGTGGCCAGTGTCAGCAGGTTCAGCCCCGCCGTCGAGGTCAGCGGCAACATGGTCAGCAGTGCGCCCAGCACGGTATCGCCGAACATCCCGCCCATGCCGAATCCGAGCGCCCAGCCACCGCCGGGCACCAGCGTCGCCAGCCACAGCGAGGTCAGCGCCACGGCAATTGGTGCAAAAATCGAGCGGCCAATGATGGTTTCCTCGCCACGATGCAGCACGAGCCGCAGCCCCCAGCCGGCAAGGGCCAGCGCCAGCCCCCAGCCCGCCTTGCCGGCGATGATGATGAGCGGCGCGGCGACGGCGGCGCCGGCCCGGCCCAGCGCATTGTGCACCGGCCCGTCGCTGGTGGCCATCCATGAGGGGTCCTCGGGCGAGTAACTGCCCAGGATCAGCGCCAGCAGCGCGCCTGCCGCGATCAGGCCGAGGCCAAGCAGTTCCTTGCCACGCTGGCTCAGGGTCTGCTGGAGCCGTTGGTCCAGAAGCGGCTGTCGCTGGGGGCTGGGATAGGAGGCCATGGCAATCCTCGATCAGGAATACAGACAATCGCGCAGCAGGGTCAGGCCGCGGCGGGTTTCGGTTTCGGGGGCCACGAGCGCGACACGGATATAGCCCGCACCGGGGCTCTGGCCGTTCACCTCGCGCGACAGATAGGCACCGGGCAGCGCACGCACGCCGGTTTCGCGCCAGAGCCGCAGCGCCGCGGCCTCGCCATCCTCGACCGGCAACCACAGGAAGAACCCCGCCTGCGGTGGCTTATAGGCATTGAGCCCGGCAAAGACCTCGTCGGCAAGCGCGTATTTGCGCCGGTAAAGCGCGCGGCTTTCGCGCACATGCGCCTCATCGGCCCAGGCAGCAGCGGCGACGGCCTGCAAGGGTTCGGGCAGCGGGGCCCCGGCATAGGCGCGCAACTGGCGGATTGCCTTGATCGCGCGCGACCCGCCGGCCACGAAACCCGAACGCAGCCCCGGCAGGTTCGAACGCTTCGAGAGCGAATGAAAGCTCAGCACGCGCTCCGGATCGGCACCGATTGCCTGCGCCACCTCCAGAATGCCCGGTGGCGGGGCATCGCGGTAGATCTCGGCGTAGCATTCATCGGCGAAGATGCGGAAATCATGCTTTTCGGCCAGGTGCAGCAGGTCGGCCCAGTAGTCGCGGCTGGCCACCGCACCCTGCGGATTGGCCGGCGAGCACAGATAGGCGATGCTCACCCGGTCCAGCAACTCGGCGCTCAGGGCGGCGTAATCGGGCAGATGGCCGGTCGCCGCCGTGGCGGGCACGTAATGCGGCTCGGCGCCGGCGGCCAGCGCGGCGACGGCATAGACCTGATAGAACGGGTTGGGCGTCAGCACCACCGGCTTGCGCCCGCGCTTCTGTTCGGGGCAAAGCGCGAGGGCCGCGTTGAAAAGCCCCTCGCGGGTGCCATTGAGCGCCATCAACCGCTCAGGCTCCAGCGTCACGCCGTAACGCTCCGTGATCCAGCCGGAAATCGCCGCCAGCAGCGCCGGGGTGCCGTCATTGGCCGGGTAGCGCGCGAAGCCCTCCAGCGCGCCCGTCAGCACCTCGGCCAGGAAGGGCGGCATGGCATGGCGCGGCTCGCCGATGGTCATGGCAATGGGCTCACCACCGGGCTGGTGGTGATCAAGCAAAGCGCGCAGGCGCGGGAATGCGTATTCCGGCAGGTTCGAAAACCGCTCAGGAAATGCCATGGACTGCCTCTCAAAGCCGGGGTCGTTGCGCCCCGTTCGGGGTCACGATAGCGCTTCTGTGCAGCCCGGTCCAGAAAAACGCCGCCTTTGCCGCCGGTTATCAACCCGGTCTGTGGCTTTTTCGCCGCGCGGGGGCTCAGCCCCAGATTTGCGGCTGCTGATGGTAGCCGATATAGAGCGGGTGTTTGGGGTGCCCGTGCTTGCTGAGCCCCAGATGAAACAGCCGGTGCCCGCCGCCACGCAGCAGCGCCTCCACCGCCGGGCCACGCCCCAGATGCGTGCCATGCGTGCCCCAGGCGCAGATGATCGTATCGGCCCAGGCGGCACTTTCCATGATCGCCGCGTCATTGCCCGGCCCCACCGGATCGGACTGTGCGCGCATCTGCCGGGGATCGGTGGCGCGCCAGGCAAATATGTTGCACACCCGGAAGGCGCCAAAGCCCAGCGCGCGGGCCCGGCGCTCGCAGCGCTCGACGGTGGGGTCGTTTTGCGCCTCGGTCGCGGTCGAGGGATTGAGCATGACAAAGAGCGCCCGCTCCCCGCCCGGTGCCCAGATGCGGGTCAGGATGTAGCGGTAGCTCTCGCAGGGCGAATAGAGCGCGCTGGAGGCAGCATCGCCCTTGAGGTGGTTTCGGGTGATCATGGGCCGGCAATAGCGCGGCTTCGGGGCCTCTGACAAGGGAGCAAGGGGGGCAAGGCGGTGTCGGAGGGCGGAGTTGCCGGGATGGCAGAAATCCCTGCCGCCCGGCCTGCCCCGGCTTGGCGAACGCGCCGCGAACCGATAGGACTGGGCGCCCGAACCCGGACCAAAGGCCCCAGATGAACCTTGCCCCCGCCCAGCGCATCTCCCGTCAGATCGCCAGTGAAATCGCCGCACGCCCCGAACAGGTGGCGCAGGCCGCGGCGCTTCTGGATGGTGGGGCGACAGTGCCCTTCATCGCGCGCTACCGCAAGGAGGCCACTGGCGGGCTGGACGACACCCAGTTGCGCACCCTGGCCGAGCGGCTGGCCTATCTGCGCGATATGGATGCACGCCGCATCACCATCCTTGAGCAGATCCGCAACCAGGGCAAGCTGACCGAAACCCTTGAGGCCGCCATCGCCAGCGCCGAAACCAAGGCCGCGCTGGAAGATCTTTACCTGCCCTACAAGCCCAAGCGCCGCACCAAGGCGATGATCGCGCGCGAGAACGGGCTGGAACCGCTGGCCGAAGCCATCCTTGCCGATCACGGCGCCGACCCGCAGGCGCTGGCGGCGCGCTATCTGTCCGAGGCCGTGCCCGATGCCAAAGCCGCGCTGGAAGGCGCGCGCGAGATCATCGCCGAGCGGCTGGGCGAAGATGCCCCGCTCAAGGCACGGCTGCGCGCGCATATGCAGGCCGGAGCCTTCCTGACCAGCACGCTCATTCCCGGCAAGGAGGCCGAGGGCGCCAAGTTCAGTGACTATTTCGCCCATTCCGAGCGCTGGCGCGATGTGCCCAGCCACCGGGCGCTGGCCATGATGCGGGGGCGCAATGAGGGCTATCTCAGCCTGGATCTGGCGCTGGAACCTGAAGCGGCGCCAGGCACCAGCACCGCCGAACGGATGCTTCGCGACGCGCTGGGCGCGCATGACAAGGGGCCGGGCGCGCTGTGGCTGGCGCAGATGGCCGGCTGGACCTGGCGGGTAAAGCTGAAACTGACGCTGACCATCGACCTGATGACCGATCTGCGCGAGCGTGCCGAAACCGAGGCAATCCGCGTCTTTGCCCGCAATCTCAAGGATCTGCTGCTGGCCGCGCCGGCCGGTGCCAGGACCGCGATGGGGCTGGATCCGGGCATCCGCACCGGGGTCAAGGTGGCGGTGGTGGATGCCACCGGCAAGGTGCTGGATACCGCCACCGTCTATCCGTTTCAGCCGCGCATGGATGTCGAGGGCACATTGGCCACGCTTGGCGTGCTTTCGCGCAAGCATCAGGTGGCGCTGATCGCCATCGGCAACGGCACCGCCAGCCGCGAAACCGATGCGCTGGCGGGCGAGCTTCTGGGCCGGCTGCCGGCGCCGCGACCGCTCAAGGTGGTGGTCTCCGAGGCTGGCGCTTCGGTCTATTCGGCCTCGGAACTGGCGGCACGGGAATGTCCGGGGCTGGATGTTTCGCTGCGCGGCGCGGTGTCGATCGCGCGGCGCCTGCAGGACCCGCTGGCCGAGCTGGTGAAGATCGAACCCAAGGCCATCGGCGTCGGGCAGTATCAGCACGATGTCAACCAGCCGGCGCTGGGCCGCGCGCTGGATGCGGTGGTGGAAGATGCTGTGAACGCCGTTGGGGTGGAACTCAACACTGCCTCGGCCCCCCTGCTGGCGCGGGTTTCGGGCCTGGGGCCGGTGTTGGCCGAGGCCGTGGTGGCGCATCGTGATGGCCATGGACCCTTCACCAGCCGCAAGGATCTGCTGAAGGTGGCGCGGCTGGGGCCGAAGGCGTTTGAACAGGCGGCGGGCTTTCTGCGCATCCGGGGCGGGGCCGAACCGCTTGATGCCTCGGCGGTGCACCCGGAAGCCTATGCGCTGGCGCGGCGCATCGTGGCGGCAACCCGCCGCGACGTGGCGGCGCTGATGCGCGACGGGGCACCCCTGCGCCAGCTGGATCCGGCGGATTTCACCGATGACACCTTTGGCCTGCCCACCGTGCGCGACATCATCGCCGAGCTGGAAAAACCCGGCCGCGACCCACGCCCCGAGTTCCGCACCGCCACCTTCGCGGAAGGCGTGAACGAGATCCGCGATCTGAAGCCCGGCATGTCGCTGGAGGGCACGGTGACGAATGTCGCGGCCTTTGGCGCCTTCGTCGATATCGGCGTGCATCAGGACGGGCTGGTGCATGTCAGCCAGCTGGCCGACCGTTTCGTCAAGGACCCTCATCAGGTGGTCAAGGCCGGCGATGTGGTGCGGGTGCGGGTGCTGGAGGTCGATGTGGCGCGCAAACGCATTTCGCTGAGCATGCGCAAGGATAACGCCGGCAACGACAGGCCGGACAGCGCGCGCACGGTTCCGGAACGCCGGGGCGGTGGCGAAAGAAACGCCGCCCTCAGAAGCGGCCCGGCAAAGGGCGGAAGCACCAGAAGCACCGCACCAAACACTGCGCAAGACACCCCTCCCGGTGGGCTGGGCGCGGCGTTGCTGGAGGCGATGAAGAAGCGCTGAAACCGCCTCAGGTGCCGCGTGCGGCCCAGTCCCGCACCGCCGCGCCGAACGCCGTGAACAATGGCCGCGAGACCGGATCATGCGCGGCGTTCCATTCGGGATGCCATTGCACGGCCAGGGCAAAACCCGGTGCATCGCGGATGAACAGCGCCTCGGGCGTGCCGTCGGGGGCGTGACCGTCGATGACGATGCGCGCGCCGGGCGTCTTGATGCCCTGGCCATGCAGCGAGTTGGTCATCACCTCGACGGCGCCCAGAAGCCTGTGGAACGGCCCGCCCTCGGCGAAGCGCACACTGTGGCGCAGGGCGAATTTCTCTTCCAGCGTGCCATCGGGCGGCATGCGATGGTTCATGCGGCCCGGCAGATCGCGGATTTCGGGGTGCAGCGTGCCGCCCAGGGCCACATTGACCTCCTGAAAGCCGCGACAGACACCAAGGAAGGGCTGGCCACGCGCGATGCAGGCGCGCACCAGCGGCAGCACGATCGCATCGCGGCCCCGGTCGAAGGCGCCATGCGCCGGGGTCTCGGGCTCGCCATATTCCTCGGGGTGGACATTGGGCCGCCCGCCGGTGAGCAGGAAGCCATCGCAGACCTCCAGCAGCTCGTCCACCGAAACGAACCGCGGATCGGCAGGCACCAGCAAGGGCAGCGCGCCGGAAACCTCGGCCACCGCCTGGCTGTTCATCGTCCCGCCGGCATGGGCCGGATACTGGTCGTTGATCAGATAGCTGTTGCCGATAACCCCGACGACAGGGCGTTTTCGCGCCATGAGCTTCCCCGGTTTCGCGCACCGATGCCGGGAACCTAGCCCGCGAAAGGGGAAAGGAAAAGGGGCTAGGCCTCGGCGCTCAGCCCAACGGCGGCAGCCCCCGCCAGCGCGGCCTCGGCGTCATTGTCGGAAGTGTCGCCCGTCACCCCAAGCGCACCGACCACCCGGCCCGAACCGTCGCGCAACAACACGCCCCCCGGCACCGGCACCACCTGCCCGCCATAGACGCCATTCACCGCCGCCATGAAATAACCCTGGGCCTCGGCGCGGGCCATCTGCGCGCGCCCCGCCATGCCCAGCATCACCGCGCCGTAAGCCTTGCCATGGGCAATGCCGAACCGCCCCGGCGCAGCACCGTCCTCGCGCTCGAAGGCCAGCACATGCCCGCCGGCATCGAGCACCACCACCGACAGCGCCTTGAGCCCCATGTCGCGGCCCCTGGCGCGGGTGGCGGCGATCATCTTGCGTGCGTCTTCCAGTGAAATGGCCATCCTGCCCTCCGTTGCTTGCCTGCGCGGATCATCCACCGCCCCCCGCGACCGGCCCTTCCGTCAACCCTGCCGCGCCTTCCATTCCAGCCGCCGGGCATGGAGCACCGGCTCGGTATAGCCCGAGGGTTGCACACGCCCCTTGAACACCAGATCGCAGGCCGCCTGAAAGGCCGGTCCGTCAAAACCCGGCGCCATGGGCACATAGGCCGGATCACCGGCATTCTGCCGGTCCACCACCGCCGCCATCCGCTGCATGGCGGCCATCACCTGGCTTTCGCCAACCACCCCGTGATGCAGCCAGTTGGCCAGCGCCTGCGCCGAGATGCGGCAGGTGGCGCGATCCTCCATCAGGCCCACATCGTTGATGTCGGGCACTTTCGAGCAGCCCACCCCATGATCGACCCAGCGCACCACATAGCCCAGGATGCCCTGGGCGTTGTTCTCGATCTCGCGCGTCAGCTCATCCTCGGTCCAGTTGCGGCCCTCGGCCAGCGGAATGCGCAGCAGATCCTCCAGCGCGCCGCGCGGGCCGCCGGCGGCGATCTCGGCCTGGCGCGCCAGCACATCGACCGCGTGATAATGCGTGGCATGCAGCGTGGCCGCAGTCGGCGAGGGCACCCAGGCGCAATTGGCCCCGGCCTGCGGATGAGCGATCTTCTGCTCCAGCATGGCGGCCATCAGATCGGGCATGGCCCACATGCCCTTGCCGATCTGCGCGCGTCCGCGCAGCCCGCAGGCCAGGCCGATATCGACATTGCGGTCCTCATAGGCGGTAATCCAGGCGGCGTTCTTCATCTCGCCCTTGGGCACCATCGGCCCGGCTTCCATGCTGGTATGGATCTCGTCGCCGGTGCGGTCCAGAAAGCCGGTATTGATGAAAGCCACGCGGTGCCTGGCGGCGCGAATGCATTCCTTCAGATTGGCGCTGGTGCGGCGCTCCTCGTCCATGATGCCGAGCTTCACGGTATGGCGCGGCAGGCCCAGGGCATCCTCGACAAAGCTGAAGGTCTCATCGGCAAAGGCCACCTCTTCGGGGCCGTGCATCTTGGGCTTGACGACATAGACCGAGCCGGCGGGCGAGTTGCGCAGACCCTCGGTCTTTTGCAGATCATGCAGCGCGCAAAGTGTAGTGACCATTGCGTCCAGAAGCCCTTCCGGCGCTTCATTGCCGTCACGGTCCAGCACCGCCGGGTTGCTCATCAGATGGCCGACATTGCGCACCAGCATCAGCGCGCGGCCCCTGAGCGTGAGCCTGCCGCCACCCGCGGCGGAGAAGGCCAGATCGGGGTTCAGGCGGCGGGTAAGGCGTTTGCCGCCCTTCTCCAGCACCTCCTCCAGATCGCCACGCATCAGCCCCAGCCAGTTGCCCCAGGCCAGCACCTTGTCCTCGGCATCGACGGCGGCGACGGAATCCTCGCAATCCATGATCGCCGACAGCGCCGATTCCACCCGTATATCGGCAACATGCGCGGGATCGTCGCGCCCGATCGGATGACTGGCATCAATATCGATGATCACATGCAGCCCGTGATGATGCAGCACGATCGCCGTGGGGGCCGTTTCGGGGCCGGCAAAGCCGACAAACTGCGCCGAATCGCGCAGTGCCGGCTCAAGCGCGCCGCCAACCACCCGGTAGCCTTGCACATCGGCGTGGCCATCGCTTGCCAGCGGCGCCGCCTGATCCAGAAATGCCTTGGCCCGTGCCACCACCCGCGCGCCGCGCGCCGGATCGAAGGGGCCGGGCCTGGGCAGATCGCCCAACGCATCGGTGCCGTAAAGCGCGTCATAAAGGCTGCCCCAGCGCGCATTGGCGGCATTGAGCGCATAGCGGGCATTCATCACCGGCACCACCAGTTGCGGCCCCGGCACCTGCGCAATCTCGGGGTCGGTGTTGGCGGTCTCGATCTGGAAGTCGGGGCCTTCGGGCAGCAGATAGCCGATTTCGCGAAGAAAATCGGTGTAGGCGGCGGCATCATGCGGCTGGCCGCGCCGGGCGATATGCCATTGGTCGATGCCCCGCTGCAATTCGCTGCGCCGGGCCAACAGGGCGCGGTTGCGCGGGCCGAAATCATGCACCAGTTCCGACAGGGCCTTCCAGAAGCGCGCCGGTTCCACCCCTGTGCCGGGCAGTGCGCGTTCCTCGATGAAGGCCACCATGCGGCTGTCCACCTGCAACCCGAACCGCTCTTGTCGCTGTGCCATCTGTTCCTCCTGATCTGGCCTATGCCCGGCTGGCCCGGTTTTGTTCAGAACTAGGGAAGAAGTTTCCGATAGGCAACAGGATTGGTAAGATTATTTTACCATTTGTGGCGGTTCTGTTTCGCCCTTTCCCTGAAAATCGTGCCGTCGCTTGCGGCATGCCTGCGAACAATAGCGCACGCTATCCCAGACCTTGGCCCATTTGCGCCGCCAGGCGAAAGGCCGTCCGCATACCGTGCAGACCCGCTGCGGCAGATCGCCCTTTCGCCGCATCCGCGCCATTCAGAGATCAAGCGCCATTTGCGCGCCATCAGCAGGCGGCTTGCGCCGGGGCGCGAAGCGCAGGGTGCCCGGTTTTCCGCGCTGCTTGCGGCTGGCGTGTTTCTGGGCCACGCGGGCGGCCTCGATGCTGAAACCGGGCGTGCGCCGGTGCTGTGCCAGAGCGGCACGGGCCTGGCGCGCGGCCTCGGCGGGATCGACGATCGGTTCGGGGTAGCGGCTGCCCAGCAGGCTGCGGGCCTCGGGCCATTTCCAGGGCTCATGCAGGAAGGCATCGGGGATCGGCACCAGTTCTGGCAGCCAGCGGCGTATGAAACGGCCCGCAGGGTCCTGGTCATGGCCCTGTTTGACCGGGTTGTAGAGCCGCAGCGCATTGATCCCGGTGACGCCAGCCTGCATCTGGCACTGGCTCCAGTGGATGCCAGGCTCGTAATCGGTAAAAAGCCTTGCCAGCACCGCCCCGGACGCGCGCCAGTCGAGCCACAGATGATAGCTGGCGACCGAAAGCAGCATTGCCCGCATGCGGAAATTCAGCCAGCCGGTAGCATGAAGATACCGCATGCAGGCATCGACAAAGGGCAGGCCGGTCTCGCCCTTCGCCCAGGCATCAAACCGGGCGCGATCCGGCTGCCGGGGGCGCAGATCATCGAGCGCGCGATGCAGGGCGCGGTATTCGAGCGCGGGTTCATCCTCCAGCTTCTGCATGAAATGATCGCGCCACGCCAGCCGCGCCTCGAAGCTGCGCAGCGATGCGCCCCAGCCCGGCAGACCCCGCTGGGCCTGCCGCGCGTGCGCCGTCGCCTGCACCACCTCGCGTGCCGAGAGCACGCCAAAGGCCAGATAGGGAGACAGGCGCGAACAGGCGCGCTCGGCGCTCAGAGGCGAAGACATCGCCCCCCGGTAGCCCTGCCCGCGATGGGCCAGAAAGCTCTCCATCAGGGTCTCGGCCGCAGCACGCCCGCCTGTCTGGCGCGCCTTGCACTGGTCTGGCGTCATATTGAGGTGGCGCGCATTGGGCAACGCGCCCGAGGCTTCGACCACCGGGTGCAATGCGGGCGGCGCGGCCAGCGGGGCGGCCATGAAGGTGTCGCGCCGCATGGCCCATCCGTCGCGCCCGGCCAACCGTCGCACCACCCCTGATTGCGGCAGCTCGATCCAGCGGATGCCCTGGGCGCGCGCCCAGGCGGCGACGCGCCGGTCGCGCTCATAGCTCCAGCCATTGCCCGTCTCTTCATGCGAGATCAGTTGCGTGAAACCGAAACGCGCGCGCAGGCGTTCCAGAACCGCCACCACCTCGCCGGTGCGGATCAGCAGCGGCTGGCCCAGTGCCGCCAGTTCCCCTTGCAGCCCGTCCAGACATTCGGCCAGAAAGGCCCATTGCCGCGCCGACGCATCCGGCTGCGCCCAGAGTTCAGGCTCGACGATATAGACCGGAAGCACCCGCCCCTGCGCCGCAGCCAAAGCCAGCGCCGGGTGATCGGTGGTGCGCAGATCGCGTTTGAACCACAGAAGCGAGAGCATGAACCAGAACTGGAATTGCCTGCGGGAAAGTCAAACGAACAGATGTTCGCCATACGTTCCTGCTTATCCGCACCCACGCCGGCTTTCAACCCCGCGGCTGCCGCCTGTCGCTTGCCGCGAAACCTTTTGTTTACCTTGTCTGGCCACAATTTCGCCCAATGCCGCGACCATGGTTAACAGCAAGGCGCACGCCCTCGTGCACGATGGAGAACCCTATGAAAAGCATGCCCGAAGCCCTGAACAGACTGGCCGTGAACGGCAAGTTTCCGTTCAACCTGTTCGCCACCAGCGAGCCCGATCGCTTTACAGAGCGGCTGGAGGATCTGCACAAATCAGTGCCGAACACCCTGCCCGAAAAGCGGTTCTTCAAACACTGATCTGCACACCAGGCAGTTTCAGCGCATGCAGCAGGTCGCGCAGCTCCTGGCGCGCGGCCACATTGGACATGTTCAACTGCTCGATGCCGATATCCTTCAGATCCAGTAGCGTCAGCCCGCGCGGAAACAGCTCGCGAAAGATCACCCGCTCGGTAAAGCCCGGCACCACCCGGAAGCCGATGCGCCGTGACAGCGCCTCCAGCGCCTCGCCAACCTTGCGCTTGTTGTGCATCTGCTGCGCACCCAGCCGGTTGCGCAGCACCACCCAGTCAATCGGCTTGAGCCCCGCCTGCGCACGCAACTGGCGCGCCTGCCAGACCATCTCGGCATAGATTGACGGGCCCAGCACCTTGTTGGTGTTGGGGTCGATCCGCGCCAGCAGGTCGAAATCGATGAAACTGTCGTTGAGCGGCGTGATCAGCGTATCGGCCAGAGAATGCGCCACCTGGCTCATGCGGGTATGCGAGCCGGGGCAATCGATGACGATGAAATCGCAGCTTTCATCAAGCCCTGCCATGGCCTGCGAGAGCCGGTGATCGCTGACATTCTCATCAGGGCCGATCTGGGCGGCATCCACTTCGGGCAGGGTGCGGTAGTCCGGGGTCGGCAGGGTCAGCGCCTCGCGCTGGCAAAAGGCGATGCGGTTTTCGATATAGCGGCCAAAGCTGCGCTGGCGCACGTCCAGATCAAGCGCACCGACGCGCTGCCCCATGCGCGCCAGCGCCGTGGCGACATGCATGGCGGTGGTCGATTTGCCCGATCCGCCCTTTTCGTTGCCGGTGACGATGATATGCGCCATGCCGCTCGCTATCCCCAAAGCCGTTACTGATGGTTCATCGGGGCTTAGTCAAACCTGCGTGAATGCGCAAGCAATCGCGTATGGGCAATCGCGCATCGTGCCGGGGCACAACAGCAAAGGGCGCGGCATTGCCGCGCCCCTGCTTGCCGTGAAGGCCGGGATCAGAAACCCAGGCCGGCGTATTTGTTCTTGAACTTCGAGACCCGGCCGCCCGCGTCCATCAGACGGGCGCTGCCACCGGTCCAGGCCGGGTGAACCGAAGGGTCGATGTCGAGCGCGAGCGTGTCGCCCTCGCCGCCCCAGGTCGATTTCATCTGCACCACGGTGCCGTCGGTGAGCTTGACGTTGATCAGGTGATATTCGGGGTGAATGCCGTTTTTCATGGCTCTGTTCCTCAGCCTTCGCCGCCGGTCGCGGCACGATCCAGGGCGCGATAGTTGGTTTTTTCGGCGATCCGGGCCGATTTGCCGCGACGATCACGCAGATAATAGAGCTTGGCGCGACGCACCTTGCCGCGGCGCACCACGGTGATGCTGTCGATATTGGTCGAGTAGAGCGGGAACATGCGCTCGACACCCTCGCCGAACGAGATCTTGCGCACGGTGAACGAGCCGGCGATGCCGTTGCCGTTGCGGCGGCTGATGCACACGCCCTCGAACATCTGCACCCGCGAGCGTGTGCCTTCGGTGACCTTGTAGCCCACGCGCACGGTGTCTCCGGGCTTGAAATCGGGTATATCCTTGCCGAGCGCGGCAATCTGCTCGGCTTCAATCTGCGCGATCAGGTTCATCGCGAACTTCCTTCTCATAAGCGCGGTGTTGCCCGCGACGTGAATGCGCCCTCAGAGCTCTTGGTCTCTTTCCGGGTCCCTACCGTGGTGTTCACAGTAAGCCCGCCAGAGGTCAGGGCGGCGTTCCTTGGTCAGCCTTTCGGCCTGCTCCCTGCGCCAGTCGGCAATTCTTGCATGATGCCCGGACAAGAGAACCTCCGGTATCGTGCGGCCTTCCCAGACAGGGGGTTTGGTATAGTGCGGGTGCTCCAGCAACCCTTCCGAGAACGATTCCTCTTCCGTGGATGCCTGATTCCCAAGCACGCGCGGTATAAGCCTGACAGTGGCATCAATCAAGGCCGTTGCTGCAATCTCGCCGCCTGTGAGGACGAAATCGCCCATCGACACTTCCTCGATGCCGAAATGTTCGATCACACGCTCGTCCAGCCCCTCGAACCGGCCGCAGATCAGCGTTACGCCGGCGCCGGCGGCAAACCGGCGCGCCATGCCCTGATCAAACCGCCGCCCGCGCGGCGACAGATAGACCAGCGGCCAGTTTTCACGCGGGCCGGCACCTGCCCGCGCCACCGTCAGCGCGCGCTCCATGACATCGGCGCGCAGTACCATGCCCGGCCCGCCGCCGGCAGGGGTGTCATCGACATTGCGGTGGCGTCCCTCGCCAAAGGGGCGCAGGTCAATCGGCTCCAGCGCCCAGAACCCCTGCGCAAGCGCCTTGCCGGTCAGCGAAAGGCCAAGCACGCCGGGGAACGCCTCGGGCAGCAGGGTCACGACGCGCGCCGTCCAGGGCCGCGCATCCGCCATCAGAAAAGCCCCTCCGGCGGGTCGGCTATGATGCGCCCGGCACCGAGGTCAACCGTCGGCACCGCCGCGCGGGTGAAGGGCAGCAGCACGGTATCGGCACCGGCGCGACGGATTTCCAGCAGATCCCCCGCGCCATGGTTAAGCACCGCCAAGACGCGGCCCAGTTCCGCACCGCCGGTATCGAGCACCGTCAGGCCGATGAGATCGGCATGATAGAACTCGTCATCCGGCAACGAGGGCAGGCGCGCACGCTCGGCATAGAGCCGGGTGCCGCGCAGGGCCTCGGCGGCTTCGCGGCTGTCCACCCCCGTCAGCTTCGCCGCCAGCCCGTTCGGCACGCTGCCGCGCAGGCTCACGCCGAAGCTGCGGCTGCCATCCTCCGACAAGAGCGGCGCATAATCGGCGATCGCCGCAGGAGTGGCGCAAAAGCTTTTCAGCCGCACCTCACCCCGCACACCGAACGCGCCGGCGATGGCACCGACACAGACCAGATCCTTGCTCATGACGCGCGCCTCATGATCTGCCAACACCGTCGCCGGGGGGGAATCGGGCAGGTCCGGGGAAGGGGGGCAAGCCCCCCAAGCCGGCCTTATTCAGCGCCGGCTTCGGCCTTCGCGGCCTTTTCCTTGGCGCGCTCAAGGGCTTTCTTGCCCGGCTTGGCCTTGTTCGGGTTCGAACGCTCGGCCTTGGTGCGCACGCCGGCGCTTTCCAGGAAGCGCGCCACGCGGTCGGTGGGCAGTGCGCCCTTGTCGAGCCAGAACTGCACGCGCTCCATATCCATTTTCACGCGCTCTTCGCTGTCCTTGGCGAGCAGCGGGTTGTAGGTGCCCACCTTCTCCAGAAAGCGGCCGTCGCGCGGCATGCGCGAGTCCGAGACGACGATAGCGTAGAACGGGCGCTTTTTCGAGCCGCCACGGGCGAGACGGATTTTGGTAGCCATGGGTTTCTCCTTTGGATGGCTGTTGCGGCGCGCCGGGACCGGGCGCCAATTCGGGGTCAGTTCTGCAACCTCTCGTGGTGACGGATCACCTCCGAGATGATGAAGTTCATGAATTTCTTTGCAAATTCGGGGTCGAGATCGGCCTCGCTGGCCAACCATTCCAGCCGCTCGATCTGGCGCGATTCGCGCGCAGGGTCCGAGGGGGGCAGCGCGTGCTCGGCCTTCAGCCGGCCCACCGCCTGGGTGTGCTTGAAGCGCTCGGCCAGCGTATAGACCAGGATCGCATCCAGCCGGTCGATCGACTCGCGATGCTCGCGCAGCAGCTCTGCGGCACGTTTGCTATCGTCCTTCATGCGTCCCTCCTTCGCCTTGTCGCTCATGCCGGCACCTTTGGGAAATGGCGCCAGATTTCCGAAGGTTCATCATCCCCCGCATAGGCCAGAAGCCCCTCCAGCCGCGCGCCCAGCCGTTCGGCCAGCCGGCGCGAGGGGGCGTTCGAGGGGGCAATATAGCTGACGAGGCCGGGCAACCCCAACACATCCAGCGCGTGATCGCGCGCCGCCAGCGCCGCCTCAAAGGCCAGCCCACGACCACGGGCATGCGCACAGAACAGAAAGCCCAGTTCGGGCTCGCGGTCGCCGGACTCAAAGCCGATCAGCACGAATCCCAGCGGCGCATCGTCATGATCCGTCACCGTCCACATCCCGTGCCCGCGCAGCAGCCACATGCCCACCGTCGCCGCGAAATCGGCAAACGCGCTGTCCGGATCAAACGGCCCGCCCAGATGCCCCGCCGTGTCATCGGTCAGGATCGTGCACCACAGGGTCGCATCTTCAAGGCGCGGCGCGCGCAGCACAGTGCGCGAGGTGCGCAGAACCGGCAGGGTGGCGCGCAGGATGGCGCCGAAATCGGCCGCACGCCCGGGAACAGGGGTCAGATGCGGGGCGGTCATGCGGCATTCCCCGCAGCGGGATGACGATAGACCAGGCAGGGATGGCCCACCACGCTGCCCTCTCGCTCCACCACGGCGCCCAGCCGCTCGGCCAGCGCGCGTGAGCGATGGTTCTCGGCGACAATATACGAGATCAGCGGCCCCATGCCCCAGCTTTCGGCGGCATGGCGGCGCGCGGCGCTGGCGGCTTCAAAAGCATAGCCGCGCCCCTCGAAACCCTCATAGATATGCCAGCCGAGTTCGGGCTCGTCCCAACCCTCGTGCAGGACCACGCCAACGCGCCCGGCCAGCGCGCCGCTCACGCGGCATTCGACCGCCCACCAGCCATAGCCGCGAAGCGCCCAATGGCCCAGCCCGCCCAGAAGCCGCATCCAGGACTGGAACCGATCACAGGGGCCACCCACGAAATGCGAGCGCTCGCTGGCATAAAAGGCCGCGAGCGTGTCCAGATCGCGCTCCTCCGGGGCGCGCAGGATCAGCCGTTCGGTTTCCAGCACCGGGATAGAGGCTTGCGTGCCGGCAAGAGGCGTGGAGGCGTTCATGCGTCGGCCTCCATGCCGCCATCGACCAGTGCATCCGGTCCGGGGTGGCGCCAGAGATCGCACAGGCCGAAGCGCTCGTGCTGAAAACTTCCATCAAGCCGGCAGCCCATCCGGCGTGCCAGCGCGACGGAGCGCTCGTTGTCCGGGTTGATCATGCTGATCGCGGTGCTCCAGCCCAGCGCGCCATAGGCATGGCGCAGAGCCGCCTGTGCCGCCTCGAAGGCATAACCCCGTCCCTCGACGCTCACATTCCAGATGGTCCAGGCGATCTCGGGTTCGGGCCAGCCTTCAGGAAAGAACGGGCCGACACAGCCAAGGATCAGCCCATCACGGGTTTCAACCGTGAAGGGGCCATACCCGCGATGCACCCAGTGTCCGGTGGTGTGGCAGAAGGCCCGCCACGCCAGCTCGCGCGTCATCGGCCCGCCGGTGAAGCGTGAACGATCCGACGCCGCATAGGCCGCGCAGGGCTCGAAATCCCGCAACTCGGGCCCGCGCAGGATCAGCCGCTCGGTGCGCAACTCCGGCACGCCGGCCAGCGCTATGGCGGGTGCGCACGTCATTTCTTCTTGCCAAAGCCCAGGCCCGAAAGCCCGCCCGGCAGACCGCCGCCGCCAAGGCCGGGCAGCCCGCCACCCATGCGCCCCTGCAACTGCTGCGCCGCAGCCTGCATCGCCGCCGGGTCCATGCTGGCAGGATCGGGCGCGCCGCCCTTGCCGAACATGCTTTTCATCGCCTGTTTCAGCATGCCGCCCTTGCCCATCTTCTTCATCACATCGGCCATCTGCTTTTGCATCTTCAAAAGCTTGTTGAGCTCGGACACTTCCAGCCCGGCGCCGACAGCGATGCGTTTCTTGCGGCTGGCCTGAAGCACATCCGGGTTGGCGCGCTCCTTCCTGGTCATCGACTGGATCAGCGCGATCTGGCGCTTCAGCATGCGATCATCAAAGCCCGCCGCCTCGGCCTGCTTTTGCATCTTGCCCATGCCCGGCATCATGCCCATCACGCCCTGCATGCCGCCCATCTTGAGCATCTGTTCAAGCTGCGCCTTGAGGTCGTTCATGTTGAACTGGCCCTTCTGGAAGCGCTTCATCATGCGCTCGGCCTGTTCCACCTCAAGCGTTGCCTGCGCCTTTTCCACCAACGCGACGATATCGCCCATGCCCAGAATGCGCCCGGCGATGCGTTCCGGCTCGAAGGCTTCAAGCGCCTCGGTCTTCTCGCCCAGACCGACAAACCGGATCGGCTTGCCGGTGACGGCGCGCATGCTCAGCGCCGCACCGCCGCGCCCGTCGCCATCCATCCGCGTCAGCACCACACCGGTAACGCCGACCTTGGCGTCGAACTCGGTGGCAACATTCACCGCGTCCTGCCCGGTCAGGCCATCGACCACCAGAAGCGTCTCCCGCGGGCTGGCGACATCACGCACCGCCTGGACCTCGTCCATCAGCACGGTGTCGATATGCAGCCGGCCCGCGGTGTCGAGGATATAGACATCGTAACCACCCAGCGTCGCTGCCTGCCTGGCTCGCCGGGCAATCTGCACCGCGCCCTCGCCCTTGACGATGGGCAGCGTATCGACGCCGATCTGGCTGCCCAGAATCGCCAGCTGCTCCATTGCCGCGGGGCGGTTGGTATCGAGGCTGGCCATCAGCACGCGCTTGCCCTCGCGCTCCTTCAGGCGGCGCGCCAGCTTGGCGGTGGTGGTGGTCTTGCCCGAACCCTGCAAACCGACCATCAGTATCGGTGCGGGCGGGTTGTCGATCTTCAGCTTGCCCGGCTCGTCCCCGCCGCGCAGGGTGGCGATCAGCTCGTCATGAACGATCTTCACCACCTGCTGGCCCGGCGTGACCGATTTCGTCACCGCCGAACCCGTCGCCTTACCCTGCACCCGCTTGATGAAATCGCGCGCCACCGGCAAGGAGACATCCGCCTCCAGAAGCGCCACGCGCACCTCGCGCAGCGCCGCGGTCACATCCTCGGCCGAGAGCGCGCCTTGCTTGGTCAGGCGATCAAAGACACCGCCAAGGCGTTCGGAAAGCGTTTCGAACATGGGCCTTCGTCCTTTCTGACCGTTTCCATAACTGCCGGGGGCAGTGGCGATGCTAGAATGCAGTGTCGCACCCGTGGGCGCAACGCGCTGACGGATGGCGATCCCCGCAAAAGCGATGGGACCGGAAGCAGACAGCCTCCGGAGAATTGCCCAGCCCCTAGGCCAAGCCCGCCACAGAGTCAAGCCGCAGCATCAAGAAGAAGCCGCGCCAACACATCGCGCGTCTTTGTGCGGCAAATATCCTGGGGGTGAATGGGCGCAGCCCAGAGGGGGCAAAGCCCCCCGTGGCCAGGTTCAGCCCGGCTTCACGCTCGCGGTGACATAATTCACCGACAGATCCCGCGCCGACAGTGACCACGACCACCCGGCGGGGTTGAACACCATGCCCTTGCGATCGACCGGCCGCAGCCCGGCCTGGCGCAGCAAGGCTTCCAGCTCGTCAGGAGTGATGAACTTGCGCCAGTCATGGGTGCCGCGCGGCAGCCAGCGCATGACATATTCGGCACCGACGATGGCCATGGCAAAGCTCTTCATGTTGCGGTTGATCGTGGAGCAGATCATCAGGCCGCCGGGCTTGAGCAGTTGTTGGCAAGCGCTCAGATAGGCCAGCGGATCGGCCACATGCTCGACCACTTCCATGTTGAGAACAATATCGAACTGCTCGCCGGCGCCGGCCAGATCCTCGGCGGTGGTGTGGCGGTAGTCGATGGCCAGCCCCTGCTGGCGGGCGTGCAACTGCGCCACGGGAATATTGCGCGCGGCGGCATCGGCTCCCACGACCTCGGCGCCCAGCCGCGCCATCGGCTCTGACAGCAACCCCCCGCCGCAGCCGATATCCAGCAGCCGCAAACCGGAAAACGGCCTCACCTGCGCAAGGTCGCGGTCGAACTCGGCGGCGATCTGACCGGTGATATAGTCCAGCCGGCATGGGTTAAGCATGTGCAACGGCTTGAACTTTCCATGCGGATCCCACCATTCTGCGGCCATCGCCTCGAACTTGGCAATCTCGGTCGGGTCGATTGTGCTGGACTGCATCTGTGGCTCCGGCTTCGGTTTTGGCTCTGTTCCCATGGAAGGGACCCCTGAGAGCGGTATATAGGACAGATGATGGACAAGTCCCCAGAGCAAAACAGCGCAGCCGCCCATCTCTATCCGCCGATCGAGCCTTTCGAGCGGCGCATGCTCGATGTCGATGACGGCCATCATGTCTATGTCGAGCAATGCGGACGCCCTGACGGGCTGCCGGTGGTGGTGCTGCATGGCGGGCCGGGCGGCGGCGCCAGCCCGATGATGCGCCGTTTCTTTGATCCGGATGTCTATCGCGTGGTGCTGTTCGATCAGCGCGGCTGCGGGCGCTCGCGGCCCCATGCCAGCATCGAGGCCAACACCACCGCGCATCTGCTGGCCGATATCGAGGCGATTCGCGAGGTGCTGGGCATTCAGCGCTGGGTGCTGTTCGGCGGCAGTTGGGGCGCGACGCTGGCCCTGGCCTATGCGCAGGCCCATCCCGAGCGCGCCGCCTATCTGGTGCTGCGCGGCGTTTTTCTGGGCACGCAGGCGGAACTGCGCTGGTTTTATGGCGGCGGCGCCGGGCGGTTCTTTCCCGAGCTCTGGGCACGATTCGTCGATCCGATCCCCGAGTCCGAGCGCCATGACCTCATCGCCGCCTATCGCACGCGCCTCTTTTGCGGTGTCTATGCGCAGGAAACCCGCTTTGCCCGGCTCTGGGCGGAATGGGAAAACGCGCTGGCCACCGTCGATGCCCGTGCCGGGTTTGAAACGCCGGCCGACTATGCGCGCGCCTTCTCGCGGCTTGAAAACCACTATTTCAGCAGCGGCTGCTTTCTGGGCCATGACGGCGCGCTGCTGGCGGGAATGAGCCGCATGGCCGGCGTAAGCGGCACCATCGTGCAGGGCCGGCTGGACATGATCTGCCCGCCCGTCACCGCCTGGGAGCTGCATCGCAACTGGCCGGGCAGCGAATTGCGCATGGTGCCGCTGGCCGGCCATGCCCTTTCCGAACCCGGCATCGCCGCCGAACTGGTGCGCGTGACCGACCAGTTGCGCACCACATTGACCTGACGCCCGCCCTGCCGGGTGCGAGGCCGCGCCAGGCGGTGTTTCAGGGCCGGGGGCTGGCGGTGCGCGTTTCGCGCCAGATCATGAAGATCCCCGAGGCCAGGATCAGCAAGATCCCGGTCCAGGACAGCAGATCGGGCCATTCGCCGAAAATGACAAACCCCCAGAATATCGCCATCGGCATGGCCACATATTCCAGCGGCGCCACCATCGCCGCCTCGCACATCCGGTAGGCTTGCGAAATCAGCAATCCGCCGATGGCGCTGCCCAGGCCGGTAAGCACGAAGAACGGCCAATCGGCCGCTGCGGGCCAGACCCAGGCGCGGGTCAGAAACGCCATCGAGGCATGCCCCCCGGTATCGAATCGCCCGTCGCCGATGCCCAGCCCCACCGCGCCGCTGAACACAACGAAGGTGAGCTGGATATAGAAAGCCAGCGTCGCCGCGCTTTCGCTCACCCCCAGCTTGCGCGTCAGCGTGTGTAGCGCCGCGTAGCACACCGCCGCCAGCAACGGCAGCAGCGCAACCAGCGTGAAGGCGCTGGTGCCGGGACGGATCATGATGATCACCCCCACCAGCCCCAGCCCGATCGCCGACCAGCGCCAGGGGCCAACGGTCTCGCCCAGAAAGACCACGGAAAAGAGCGCAATCACCATCGGGCTGACAAAGAAGATCGCCGTCGCATCGGCAATCGGCATGGCGGCCAGCGCCAGAAAGAAGGCCATGTTCGCCGCCACCACGAAAAGCCCGCGCAACAGATGCGTCAGCGGGCGACGCGTGCGGATCTGCCCCAGCCCGCCGGTCAGCGGCATGATGATGGCAAGCGTCAGCGCCAGCGCGATACCCGAGCGGATCAGGATGACCTGATGCATGGCGTAATCGCTGCTGAGGTATTTCACCGCCATGTCATTGACGGTGAACCCCGCCGAAGCACCGATGGCACAAAGCGCGCCCAGCGTCGCCGTCGAGGGAAGCGCCCTCATCATGCCGGCCGCCGCCGCGTGCCCGCCAGCAGCCGCTCCAGCATCTCGGTGAAACGCGCGCGATCCTGGCGGCTGAACGGGCGCCCGGACCCTTGCCTGAAAGGATCGGCGGCGCGCAGATCGGCGGCCAGATCGCGCATCGCCAGAACGGAGCCGATATTGGCCGGCTTCAGCGGCTCGCCATTGGGCCTGAGCACCCGCGCGCCGCTGTCGATGCAACGCGCCGCCAGGACCGTATCGGCGGTCACCACCACGTCATCGGGGCCGGTGCGCTCGGCGATCCAGCGGTCGGCGGCATCGGCGCCCTGATCGACATAGACCATATGCACCAGCGGGTGATCGACCGGCCTGATGCCGCCATTCGATACCATATGCACCGCCACACCGTGCCGCAGCGCCACGCGCAGGGCTTCATCCCGCACCGGGCAGGCATCGGCATCGATGTAGAGCGCGCTCACTATGCACCTTCTATTCTTAACAGGTGCAACTTGCGTCAGCCCGCCGGCAGTGGCAACCCCTGTTGCACGGGCCCTCTCGGGCCGGCCCGGCGCGCGTGCTCAATCGGCCAGCGTGCAGCAGCCCGAAAGGCCGGCGGTATCGCCGCGCCAATAGATCTGCGCCTCCAGCCCGAAGAGCCGGTCGCTCATGCCATCCGAGCAGACCGCGGTGCGCAACACGGCCATCCCCTCGCGGGTGCCGGAAAAGGGTATCGCCAATGTCGGCGGAAAGGCGGTGGTCGGCAGCGCGCCGGTTGCGGTGACCAGTTCGAAGCCACCGCCATCGGGGGTATGAAATTCGGCGCGATGGGTCGGCAGGAAGATCGGCATGTGCCAGAAGGGCTCGGTGCCGAAACAGGCCAGCGTCATCTGCCCGTCGCGCCAGCTGCCGCCATGTTCGCGCGTCAGAAAGCGCATCGACGACCAGCCCGCCTGCTCGCCCCGGTTGACCAGCCCCCAGCGACCGTTGGGCGCCAGACCGATTACCTCGATGCCGCGCTCGTTGGGGGCAAAGCCGCCGATGATGGGCGCGGTGGCATTGGGTTCGGTGCGGATGTTGAGCACGTCATCGGCGCTCACCCCTGTAACCCGGTAGAGCGCGGGAAAATCCTGCGCGGCGGCGGCACTGGAAAACATGCCGAACGAAAGCAGCAAGACGGCAATCAGGCGCATGAGGGCCTCCTAATGTCTGGCGCCCCAACTGAGCGAGGCATGGCGGCGGGTGTAGAACTCACCCATCAGGCCGATCACCAGCGCCACCAGCGAAATGACGACCGGATAAAGGACCGAGGTGTAGTGCGGGCTGTAATTGAGGAAGGCATAGCCGCGCGCCTGATCGATGGTGTGGAAAAGCGGGTTCCAGTCGAAATAGACCAGCAGGAAGCCCGGCATCGAATTGGCCACGAACATCTTGCCCGAAGCCACCATGTTGGCGCGTGAATAGATCTGCGACATCAGGGGCACCAGCGAGGGCGCCCAGGGCTTGAGCGCCAGAAAGATCATGCCGATCGCCACGCCCGAAAACCACGACAGCAGCAGCATCATCAACGCCCCCAGCGGCGCGTGCACCTCAAGCGGCTGCCAGATCGCGTGATAGAGAAACAGCACCACCAGCATCGACAGGAGCTGGATGTAAAGCTCGCCCAGCGCCGCCGCACCGATGGCGACGATGGTGTTCATCGGCGCGTGTTTCATCATCGGCGAGGTCGGCCCCTCGGACTGCACCACAGCCGTCATTGCCTTGACGTGACACATGAACAGGAAGATCCCGGTCATCACGTAAAGCATGAAATCGCCACGGATGCCGCGCGCGCCCATGCCGATGATCAGGAACATGATGTAGAAGACCACCACCAGGATCAGCGTCTGGGCGATGTTGATCAGCAGCCCCACCACCGCATTGCCATGCGATTTGCGGATCGAGCGCACGGCGGCGTGGAAGATCAGCTCAAGGATGGTGAACGCCGTGACCAGCGCCGAGCGGTTCATGCGGTTGCTGAGCATCAGTCCCGTTCCCGCCGCCGCAGCCACGGCGAATGCTTGCATTGATGTTGCTGCCGAGGATATGCGCAAAGCACGCTTCGATCAACCGCAGGGCGGCCCGGTCGGCGCGGCACAAACCGGGAGCGCAAGATGAGTGATGACTTCTACCGCCAGATCGAAACCGTTTTCCGCACACTGGCGCTTGAGGCTGGCGCGGCGATCATGGCGGTCTATTCCCGCCCCGATTTCGAAACCCGCCACAAGGCCGATGCCAGCCCCGTGACCGAGGCCGACGAGACCGCCGATGCCCTCATCAGCGCCGGGCTGCGCGCGGCCTTCCCCGACCTGCTGCTGGTAACCGAGGAACAGGCCGCCACCCATGGCGCGCATGCCGAGCGTTTCCTGATTGTCGATCCGCTTGACGGCACCAAGGAATTTGTCAGGCGCCGCGGCGATTTCACCGTCAATATCGCGCTGGTCGAACGGGGGGTGCCAACCCGAGGGGTGATCTATGCACCGGCGCGCAAGCGGCTCTTCTACACCACCGCTGAAGGACGCAGCGTCGAGGAGGCCGGCCCTTTCAGCGCCACATCCGGCACCTGCACGCCACTTGCCGTAACCCGCCCCGACAATACCGCGCTGCGCGTCGTGGCCTCGAAATCGCACCGCGATGCGGCAACCGATGCCTATATCGCGCGCTATGAGGTGGCCGATGTGAAAAGCGCCGGCTCGTCGCTGAAATTCTGTCTGGTGGCCGCCGGCGAGGCCGATTTCTACCCGCGCCTTGGACGCACCATGGAATGGGACACCGCCGCCGGCCAGGCCATCGTGCTGGGTGCCGGCGGGCAGGTTCTGCGCATGGATGATCACAGCCCCCTCACCTATGGCAAACCGGGCTATGAGAACCCGTTCTTTCTGGCGCTGGCGCCCGGCGTGGTGCTGCACTGAGGGAATGGGGCGCGCGCGCAGCGGATCGTCCCGAAAAAAGCAACAAATCAGCCGTTCATCGCCCCATTCCCGCCCGGATCGTTAACCAATTCTTGCCGCAGAGGTGCCCGGCACCGCGTGACAGCAGCAAACAGGTGGATGATCCGATGCAACACAAAGTAACGAAAGCCGTCTTTCCCGTCGCCGGCATGGGCACGCGCTTTCTGCCCGCCACCAAATCGGTGCCCAAGGAAATCATGACCCTGGTGGACCGCCCGCTCATTCAATACGCCATCGACGAGGCGCGCGCCGCCGGGATCACCGAGTTCATCTTCGTCACCTCGCGCGGCAAGGGCGCGCTGGAGGATTATTTCGACCGCGCGCCCGAGCTGGAGGCCACGCTGCGCGCCAAGGGCAAGCGCGATCTGCTTGAGGTGCTGAACGCCACCAACATGGACAGCGGCGCCATTGCCTATGTGCGCCAGAATCAGGCGCTGGGGCTGGGCCATGCGGTCTGGTGCGCGCGCCATCTGATCGGCGATGCGCCCTTCGCCGTGCTGCTGCCCGATGACGTGATCGCCGCCGACAAGCCCTGCCTGAAGCAGATGGTCGAAGCCTATGCCGAGACCGGCGGCAACATGGTGGCGGCCATGGAAGTGCCGGCCGAGCGGACATCGAGCTACGGTATTCTGGATGTGCCGCCCTCGATCAGCCCGCTCCTGCCGGTGCGCGGCATGGTCGAAAAGCCCGCACCGGGCACCGCGCCGTCGAATCTGGCGGTGATCGGGCGCTATATCCTGTCGCCGCAGGTGCTGCGCAATCTCGAAGGCCAGCAGGCCGGCGCCGGAGGCGAAATCCAGTTGACCGACGCCATCGCCCGCGAAATCGAAACCGGCAACAGCGTCCATGGCTATCGCTTCCAGGGCCAACGCTTCGATTGCGGCTCCAAGGCCGGTTTCCTGCAAGCCACCGTCGCCTTCGGGCTGGCGCGCGAGGATCTGCGCGACGAGCTTGAGGATTACCTCTATTCCATGGTGGCCATGCGCCAGGCCGCCGAATAGGCCGGTTGCCGCCCGGTCACGGTCAGGCAAAGGGGTCCAGACTCCCTTTGCCGCCATGCCGCTCATTGCGCGCCGCTCGTCGCCCGCCGCTCATTCCCCTGCGCGGCGCTTTCTGGCACGATGCTGGCATTCGGGCCGGCATCCGGCCCTGGCAGGATGAGGCGATGGCAACCCTGAACGCTCTCTGGCAGGCATGGCGCTGGCGACGAAAGCGCCAGTGGCGGCTTTGGTGCGCGTTTCGCAAACGCCGCCAGCTTCACCCGCTGGCCGATCGCACCAACCGGATTCGGCGCGGCGATGTGCTGCTGTTTTGCACCCTGCGCAACGAGGCCGAGCGGCTGCCCTGGTTTCTGAAGCACTACCGCGCGCTGGGGGTTTCGCATTTTCTGTTCGTGGACAATGCCAGCACCGACGCCAGCGCCGAGATGCTGCACGACGAGCCCGATGTCTCGCTCTGGTCCACCCCGGCCAGCTACCGCGCGGCGCGGTTCGGCATGGACTGGCTGCAATGGCTGCTGATGCGCCATGGCCACGGCCATTGGTGCGTGAGCGTCGATGCCGACGAGCTGCTGGTCTATCCCCACCACGAGACCCGCCCCCTGCCGGCGCTGACCGGATGGCTGGAGGCGCAGGATATCACGAGCTTCGGCGCGCTGATGCTCGATCTCTACCCAAAGGGTCCGGTCAACCGCGCCGCACATGAATCCGGCCAGAACCCGCTTGATGTGCTGCACTGGTTCGACCGCGCCAATTATACCATCACCCGCAAGGCTGATCTGGAATATCTGTGGCTCCAGGGCGGGCCGCGCTCGCGGCATTTCTTCGCACAGGACCCGCGGCGCGGACCAACGCTTTCCAAGATCCCGCTGGTCAAGTGGCACTGGCGCTATGCCTATGTGAACTCCACCCATTCGATGCTGCCGCGCCGGCTCAACCATGTCTATGACACCAAGGGCGGCGAGCTGGTTTCAGGTGTCCTGCTGCACACCAAGTTCCTGCCAATGATCAGCGCCAGATCCGCCGAGGAAAAGCAGCGCCGCCAGCATTTCGGCGAGCCGGGTGCTTTCGATGACTATTATGATGCGCTCATCGACGGTGCTGATCTGTGGTGCGATGCCTCCACCCGCTACCGGGGCTGGCGCCAGCTTGAAGCCGAGGGGCTGATGTCGCACGGCGGCTGGGCTTGAGCACGCCCGCGCCGCTTTTTTGTTTCAATCCGAAATCGTAACCGGTTAGACCGAGGCCCGTAAGGGTTGCTTAACAAGCGGAAGGGAGCCGGGTTTGGGGCTTTGGTCGTCATACCGCCTGCGGTGGATGCGCAAGGGATGGAAGCTGCGCGCCCGGTGGAAACAACGCGAGCTCAAACCCCTCATCCAGCGCACCGCCGGTCTGCCCGGCGACAGCCTGCTGCTGTTTTGCACCCTGCGCAACGAGCGCGCGCGCCTGCCGTTCTTTCTGGACTACTACCGCAAGCTGGGGGTCGAGCATTTTCTGTTCGTCGATAACGGCTCGGACGATGGCAGCGCCGAATATCTGGCCACCCAGCCCGATACCTCGGTCTGGGTCACGCAAGCCAGCTACAGCCGCGCGCGCCACGGTATCGACTGGGTCAACGCGCTGCTGGCGCGCCATGCGCACGGACGTTGGGCACTGGTGGTCGATGTCGATGAGTTCCTGATCTATCCGTTTCACGATACCCGGCCGCTGCGCGCACTGACCGATTGGCTGGATGCCGCCGGCATCCGTTCCTTCGGCACGCTCCTGCTGGACATGTATCCAAAGGGGCCGCTGGTTTCGCAGCCCTGCATCGAGGGCCAGAACCCTTTCGATATCGCCTGCTGGTTCGACACTGCCAATTATACCATCACCCGCAACTCCCGCCTGCGCAATCTGTGGATCCAGGGCGGGCCGCGCGCGCGCGCCTTCTTTGCCGATCAGCCCGCCGGGTCCCCGGCGCTCAACAAGATCCCGCTGGTCAAATGGCACCGCGCCTATGCCTATGTCAGCTCCACCCATATGCTGCTGCCGCGGGGGCTGAACCTGGTCTATGACACCAGCGGCGGCGAAAAGGCATCGGGCTGCCTGCTGCATGCAAAATTCCTTGCCACGCTGAGCGACAAGGCCCGCGAGGAACTGGAGCGCGGCGAGCATTACCACGGTGGACGGGAATATGCCGCCTATCACGCCGCACTGGAGGAAAACCCCGATCTGTGGTGCAAATGGTCCGAGCGGCTGATCAACTGGCGCCAGCTTGAAATCCTGGGGCTGATGTCGAAAGGGAACTGGGCATGAGCGCGCGGCTGGGCTTTGTCATGCTGGTGCACACCGCGCTCGATCGTGCGGCGCGGGTGGCGCGGTTCTGGGCCGAAGCCGGCTGCCCGGTGGTAATCCATGTCGATGCGCGCCTTGGTGCCACCGAGCATGCGCGCTTCGTTGCCGCGCTGGCCGATCTGGCGCAGGTGCAGTTCTGCCGCCGGCACCGCTGCGAATGGGGCACCTGGTCGCTGGTGGCGGCAATGCAGACCGCAGCACGGCAATTGCTGGCGGGGTTTCCACAGGTGCGCCATGTCTATGCGGCCTCGGGCGCCTGCCTGCCGCTGCGCCCGGTCGATGAGCTGGCCGGCTTCCTGGCCCGCCATCCGGGCACCGATTTCATCGAATCGGTCAATGTCGATGACGTCAACTGGACCAAGGGCGGCCTGTCCGAAGAACGTTTTTCGCTCTATTTTCCAGTCGGTTTCAAGCGCAGCAAATGGCTGTTCGACCGGCTGGTCGATCTGCAACGCGGGCTTGGCATCCGCCGCGCCATGCCCGACGGGCTGGTGCCGCATATCGGCTCGCAATGGTGGTGCCTGACGCGCGAAACACTGGGCGCGCTGCTCGATGATCCCGCGCGCAAGGTCCATGACCGCTATTTCCGCCAGGTCTGGATCCCCGATGAAAGCTATTTCCAGACCCTCGTGCGGCTCTATTCGCCGCGTATCGAAAGCCGCTCGCTGACGCTGGGCAAGTTCGATCATCAGGGCCGGCCGCATGTGTTCTATGACGACCATCTGCAACTGCTCAAGCGCTCGGACTGTTTCATGGCGCGCAAGATCTGGCCGGGTGCCGGGCGGCTCTATGCGCAGTTTCTGACCCCGAGCGAAGGCCCCCCCTCCGAGGCCGAGCCGCAGCCCAGCCGGATCGACCGTCATTTTGCCCGCGCCACCGCGCAGCGCGTGCGCGGACGCGCCGGGCTCTACATGGCCAGCCGCTTTCCCGCCCGCGACCGCGAGAACGGCAAGACCGCCGCGCCCTATTCCGTGTTTCAGGGCTTTGCCGAGGTGTTCGAGGATTTCGAGGGCTGGCTGGCAGCGGCAGGCAACTGCCGTGTGCACGGGCATCTCTTTGCCCCCCACAAGGCCGAATTCGCCGGGCGCGAAAAGGTCTTTGCCGGCGGGCTTTCCGATAACGCCGCGCTGCGCGACTACAACCCGCGCGCCTTTCTGTGCAACCTGCTCTGGGCCACGCGCGGCGAGCGGCAGTGCTTCCAGATCGGCCCCGCCGACACCCAGGGCAAGGACCACGAGTTGCTGGACTTCATGGCAACCGATGCCAATGCCCAGATCTCGGTGATTTCAGGCGCCTGGGCGGTGCCGCTCTATCGCTCCGGCGCGGAATTTGCCACGCTCCGGCGCGAAGCCGCACAACTGCAACGGCGCGAAACCCGCATGCTGGAGATCCTGCGCGCGCCCTCGGTGCGCGCGCAGGTGCGCATATGGAGCATGGCGGAATTTCTGGAATCGCCCGCCGAGCCGCTGCATCAGATCTTCGCCGAGATTGCGCCTCAGCAACCGGCGCGCTTCCTGCGTCTGCCCGATCTGGTGGATCTGCGCGGCTTCGGCGCCTTCTTGCAGACGCTTCGCAACCACGGCATGCAGCCGGTGCTGATGGGCGACTTTCCCCTTGGCGCCGATGCACCCGGCCCTTCGCAGCGGATCAAATGATGGCCGGCTTCACCTCGTTCGTCATTCTGGCGGAAATGCGCACCGGCTCGAACCTGCTGGAAAGCCACCTCAACGCTTTCGAGGGCATCACCTGCCATGGCGAGCTGTTCAACCCGGTGTTCATCAACAAGCCGCGCACCGCTGACTATGCCGGCGTCACCTTTGCGCAGCGCGAAGCCGATCCCTTCACGCTGCTGAAGGCAGTGCGTGCGCAGGGCGGGATGGTAGGGTTTCGGCTGTTTCACGACCACAGCCCCCGCATCCGCACGCAGGTGCTGGCCGATCCCGCCTGTGCCAAGATCGTGCTGACACGCAACCCGCTCGACAGCTACATATCGCGCAAGATCGCCGCGGCGACGGACCAGTGGAAGCTGCATAACGTGGTGCGCCTGAGAAGCGCGAAAGTGGCCTTCGACGCTGCCGAATTCGAAGCCCATGTCGCGCGCCACCAGGCCGCGCAGCGCGCCATCCTGCATGCCTTGCAGACCAGCGGGCAAAGCGCCTTCTACATCGGTTATGACGATCTCAACGATGTTGCGGTTCTCAACGGGCTGGCGCAGTGGCTGGGGGTTGACGCGCGCATCGAGGCCCCCTCGCGGCAGTTGAAGAAGCAAAATCCCGAATCCGCCGAGGAGAAACTCTCCAACCCCGAGGCGCTCGCCGAGGGATTGGCGCGGCTTGACCGGTTCGATCTGGGGCGCACGCCCAATTTCGAGCCCCGTCGCGGACCCATGGTGCCGACCTGCATGGCCGGTGCGCGCACGCCGCTGCTGTTCATGCCGCTGCGCGGCGCACCCGAGGGCGCTGTGGCGCAATGGCTGGCGCAGCTTGATGGCGTGGCGATCGACGCGTTGAAAAGCGGGTTCACACAGGTGACGCTGCGCGACTGGCGCCGCGCCAACCCCGGATTTCAAAGCTTCACCGTGCTGCGCCACCCGCTGCGCCGCGCCTGGGCGGCGTTTCATCAGCGCGTGCTCAGCGACGAGGTGAAGCCTGTGCGTGAACATCTGACGCGGCTTTACGGCGTTGACCTGAAGGCCGCGAAGCGCGATCGCGGCGCGTGCGATGCGGCGTTTCTGGCTTATCTGCGCTTCGTGCGCGCCAGCCTGAACGGGCAGACAGGGCTTCAGCCCTGGCCGTTCTGGGCCAGTCAGGCAGCACTTCTTGAGGGCTTTTGCCAACTTGCCCCGCCCGATCATGTGCTGCGCGAGGGCCGGCTGGACGTTGACCTGGCGGCGCTGGCAAGCGCCCTGGGCAAGCCTGCACCCCCCTGGACGGGCGACTGGCCGGCGCAGCTTGATCCGCCCCCCGATGATGCCGATATCATCGCCGCCGCGCGCGACGCCTACTGGCGCGATTATGAACAGTTCGGGTTTGATGACCGCTCCTGAGCCCGGCACGCGGGCGCCGCGCGAACAGGGGTTGGTCGCTGCATCCATGGGGTGGGTGGCCGATTCGCCCGCCATGCAAAGCGCAGATCGGCGGCCATGACGATCAGGCCGCGCGCATTCATTGGCTGTGGGGGAAACGAAATGGGGGGCTCCGAGCGCCCGGAACCCCCCATCATCCCCCACGTGCCCTTCGCACCACACACGGGATCTCGGAATTTGCTCCGGACCATCCTGGCCCATGTGTAAGTGATGCCAGATTCGGCAGGCCATCGCAAAGGGCAAGTGTCGGGCATTTTAGGCAAATGCCGTGCACCGACGCGGTTTCAGCCATAGGCCGATTCCTTGCCGAAATGCCGGCACAGCATGTAATAGACCACCGCGCGATACTTGTTGCGCTCGGAACGGCCATAGGTGTCAATGACGGCGTTGATTGCCTCGTCCAGATGCGGGCCATTGGCGAGGCCCAGCTTCTTCATCAGATAGCTGCGCTTGACGGTTTCGATCTCATGCGCCTGAGTGGCGGCGACCGTGGCGGCATCGGCATCATAGATCGACGGGCCGCAGCCGACGGTCACCTTGGTCAGCAGGCCCATGTCCGGCTCGATCCCGCATTTCTGACGCAGGTCTTCGGCATAGCGGGCGATCAGCTCGTCGCGGCGTCCCATCGGCACATACTCCTGTTGCTGGTGATCACAGGGCCACCACCTCGCAGCCCGCTGGCCAAGCCTAGGCGCCGGCCGGCCAGCAGGGCAACCCTCGATTCCCCCGGCTCAGAACCGCTCGGCACGCAGGATCTGCGCATCCGACACGCTGACCACGCCGATATGCTCGTCCAGCACCGGAAAAAGCGTCTCCAGCAGCATATCCAGCCGTTCCGGCGCGATCAGGCAGATCACCGCCAGCATCCCGCCGGCACGGCTGACATTGCCGTCGCGCGTCCAGTGCCCCGAACGCCCGGAGCCACCCAGAACCGGCAGCATCGTGAAGCCGGTCACCCCGGCCTCGGTCAGGGTGCGGGTGATCTGGCTTTCCATCACCGCCTCGATGATGATCTCGACGCGCTTCGCCTGATAGGTCTGCATGCTTCAGCCTCCGGTCAGGGCGCTGGCAACAGCCATGTAGAGCGGGATGCCCAGCGTCAGGTTGAAGGGAAATGTTATGCCGAGCGCCAGTGTAAGATAAAGGGCCGGATTGGCGCGCGGCAAGGCCACCCGCATCGCCGCCGGCACCGCGATATACGAGGCCGAGGCCGCCAGCACCATCAGCACCGCCACCCCGCCGGTGCTCATTCCCAGCACCAGGCCGGCCAGCAGCCCTGTCGAGGCGCCGACCAGTGGCATCAGCAGACCGAAGACCAGCACCCCCGGCGTGATGATGCCCCGCGCACTGCGCAGCCCGCGCCCGGCAACAATGCCCATATCCAGCAAAAAGAGGCACAAGACCCCCTTGAACGGGGTCACGATCAGCGGCGCCACCTCGGCCAGACCCCGCTCGCCGGTCATCCAGCCAATGGCAAAGGCCCCCAGCAGCAGAACGATCGAGCCGTTGAGCAGGATCTCGCGCCACAGATCGGGGGTGATGCGCCCCCCGGCACCCCAACACGTTGCCAGCCACAGCGCCGAGATGATCGCCGGCGCCTCCATAGCGGCCGCCACCGCCACCAGATACCCCTCATAGGGAATGCCCTGCGCCCCCAGCAACGAGGACGCGGCAACAAAGGTAACGATCGAGATCGAACCGTAATGCCCGGCCACCGCCGCCGCATCGGTGGCCGAGACGCCCCGCGCCAGCATGCGCAGCAGCCCGAAGGCAACAAACGGCAGCGCCAGCGACAGCGCCACCCCGGCCAGCACCGCCGCACCCAACCGCAGATCGGCCCCATGCGCGGACACGCTCGCCCCGCCCTTGAAGCCGATGGCAAAGAGCAGATAGAGCGACATGCCCTTGGCGATCGCTTCAGGAAAGGTCAGATCCGAGCGCGCCAGCGCCGCGCCAAGGCCCAGCACGAAACACAGGATGATCGGCGACAGCAGATTCTGCCCTGCCAGCGATAGTATCTGCTCCATGGCCCATCCGTTCAGTGCAGCGCCCGGCTGGCGACACCACTCGCCGGAACGATCCTAACATGGGAAGGCCCCCCGGTCCCGCAGGTCAGGGGGGCCTTGTGCCGCGAGGCGTGCTCAGTGCAGGCGCGTCTCGACAACCTTGATCGAATCCTCGACCAGCTTGCCGGCAGCGGCCGCATCGAGGTTCTTGGCGATCAGCTCGCCCGCCGCCGCAACCGACACCGAAACCGCACGGTTGCGCACTTCACGCAGCGCGCCGGCCTCGGCAGAGGCGATCTGCTCCTCGGCAGCGCGCAGACGGCGCGCGATCGAAAGCTCAAGCTCGGCGCGGGCCTGCCTGGCGGCGAGCTCGGCATCGGCCTTGGCCTTGGCGATGATCCGCTCCGCCTGTTCCTTGACCTCGGTTTTCTTCTTCTCGAAGGAAGCGCGCAGATCCTGGGCTTCCTCGCGCAGCTTGCGGGCCTCGTCGAGTTCGGCACGGATGGTTGCGGCGCGCTTGTCCAGCAGACCACCGATCAGCCCCGGCACCTTGAAATAGACCAGGATGCCAATGAAGATCACGAAGGCGATCGCCACCACAAGATCGGTGTTGTAAAGCGAGAAGAAGGGCTTGCCCTCGACCGCGGCCAGCGCGGGTGCTGCGGTCAGCAGCACGGGGAGCGAAAGACGCAGGCTTTTCATGCCGCACCCCCTTTCAGACGCGCATTGACCGTCGCCGTCACCGAGCGGGCATCAGCCTTGACGCCAAAGCTGGCCAGGATCTCCTTGGTGGCATCCTTGGCAACCTCGGCCACAGCCGCCGCGGCGCTTTCGCGGATCTCGTTGATGCGGCGCTCGGATTCGACGGTGCGGGCAGCGATTTCGGCATCGGCCTTGGCAATGGCGATATCCAGATCCTTCTGGATCTCGGCGCGGGCCTCGTCGATGACCTTCGCGGCGGCGGCGCGGGCATCATCGAGCGCCTTGTGATAGGCGGCCTCGGCCTCGGCGGCCTGCTGCTTGTAGGTTTCAGCAGCGGCGATGTCATTGGTGATGGTGCCCGCACGTTCGGCCAGAACCGAACCGATGCGCGGCAACGCCACACGCGACAGGATCAGATAGAGCACGACCAAGGCCACCACGAGCCAGAGGATCTGGTTCGGGAAGGTCGAGAATTCAAGTTGCGGCATGCCCGCCGCGCTGGTGGCTTCTGCGGCCATGTCGTCCTCCTATGTCACCGTATCCGCCGGACGGAAGCGATGCTTCCATCCGGCGCAAGGATCACGGGTGTTCAGGATCAGACGGCGAACATCAGCAGAAGGGCGACGAGGAACGAGAAGATCCCCAGCGCTTCAGCGAAGGCGATGCCGATGAACAGCGTCGCGGTCTGGCCAGGTGCGGCCGAAGGGTTGCGCAGCGCGCCCGCCAGGAAGTTGCCGGCAACGTTGCCCACACCGACCGCAGCCCCGCCCATGCCCATGCAGGCCAGGCCAGCGCCGATGTATGCACCCATTTGAACGATATCGCCTTCCATCGTGATCTCTCCTTAAGTTGGAATTGGCAGATTGATTGAACCGGACCCGGAGCGTCCCGGCCACCGCCGCATCAGTGATGCGGATGCAGCGCGTCGCGCAGATAGACGCAGGTCAGGATGGTAAAGACATAGGCCTGGATCACCGACACCAGCAGCTCCAGCCCATAGACCGCGGTCACCGCCAGGATCGGGATGAACCCGAAAACACCCAGCGCCGCGGCAAAGCCCGCGAACACCTTTACCACCGCATGCCCGGCCATCATGTTGCCGGCAAGACGAATGGAGTGGCTCAGCGGGCGCACGAAATACGAGATGATCTCGATCAACGCCAACACCGGGCGCAGGGCCAGCGGCGCCGATGAAATCCAGAACAGTTTCAGGAACGAGGCGCCGTGCAGCACGAAGCCCAGCACCGTCACACTGATGAACACCGCCCCCGCCAGCACCGCCGTCACCGCGATATGCGAGGTGGTGGTGAAGGACCAGGGCAGCAGGCCCAGCAGGTTGGAAAACAGGATGAACATGAACAGCGTCATGATGTAGGGGAAGTATTTCACCCCGTCATGCCCGGCGACATCCTCGACCATCTTGTAGACAAAGCTGTAAAGCACCTCGGCAATCGACTGGCCGCGGGTCGGCACCAGGGCGCGGCCACGGCTGCCCACAACCAGCAGCAGCGTCACCGCCATCACCGTCAGCGCCAGCCACAGCGTGACATTGGTGATGGTGAACAGGCCGACCGCCTCGCCGCCAAAGAGCGGGCGCACGATGAACTGATCCATGGGAGTGATGGCAAAACCGCCGTTCGTATCAGCCACGATCCTTTTCCCCTCGATCCTCGGCGGATCGCTCCGCCTCTTGCATGCTCTGGCGCTGGACCTCGGCGGCGGAACGCATCATCACGCGGATTCCGGCGGCCAGCCCCAGCAAAATGAACAGCACCAGAAACAGCGGCCGCGTGCCGAAAAGCGCGTCCAGTCCGAATCCGATGCCCAGGCCGATCAGAAGACCGGCGACAAGCTCCGTCACCATGCGCCAGGCGTGTTGCGCCATCACATGGCTGTCCGCCTTCCGGGGCGCCGGCGCACCGGCGGCCTTGAGCCGTTCGATCCGTGCGTCAAGCGCCTTCAGGCGCTCCAGATCATTCGGCTCGGTCATGGCACGGGGCCCTTTGGACGGTCGGGCGGAACCTAGGCGGCAGACGGGACAGAGTCAAGCGCTATGATTTTACCACAAGGATATGATTTTGTTTATTAATTTATTGTCTCCACATGGAGGGCAAGCCCATCTTCGACCAAACCGGAACATGGTCGACATTCAACCGAATGGTTGACCATTGCGCGCGCCAGCGCCAAGCTGGCGCCATGTCGAACCCCGCCACCACCGCAGCAACCAGTTCAGCGTCCACAGCCGCCAGCGCCGCTGCCGCCGCAGCCGAGGCCCGGCTCGACGCCATCTTCATGGCGCTTGCCGACCCCACGCGGCGGGCGATCCTGGCGATGTTGCTGGAAGACGACATGGCGGTGACGGATGTGGCCGCGCCGCTGCCGATGTCGCTGGCGGCGGTCTCCAAGCATCTGGGGATCCTGGCGGCGGCCGGGCTGATCAGCCAGGAAAAGCGCGGGCGGGTGAAATGGTGCAAGCTGGAGCCCGACGCGCTGCGTGACGCCTCGGTCTGGATGCAGGCTTTCGGCCAGTTCGAGCCGGTCAACCTGGATGCGTTCGAGCGCTTTCTGGAGGGAGAACTGGGGCTACCCGCCCCGGATTGAAACGGATGTCCCCTCGCCGCCCGCCTGCCGCCCCGACTGCAGCGCAGTTCAGGCGGCAGCGTATTGGCGCACGCAATGCCCGCCATCGGCATCAAGCACATGGCCGGTCATATAGCCGTTGGTCGCCGCCAGCAGCACCACCTCGGCAATCTCGGCGGGGCGGCCGATACGGCCCACCGGCAGCGAAGATCCGGTCATGGCAAACATCGTCTCGCGGCGTTCGGGCGGGTGGCGCTCGTGCAGTTCGGTGCGCACCATGCCCGGCGCGATACAATTGACACGCAGCCGTGGCCCCAGTTCCAGTGCCAGCCCGCGCGTCAGCCCTTCAAGTGCCGCGCAGGCCGCGCCCAGTGGCACGCAGTTCAGCCCCGGCCGGCGGCTGAGCACGCCGGAAACCAGAACCACCGCACCGCCATCACGCAGCTTGGGCAGGCAAGCCTGCACCATCGCATAAGCCCCCCAGAACTTTGACTCAAAGAGCGCCCGCGCCGCCGCCACCGGCTGGTCGGCGAAGGGGCCATGCGAAAGCGTGGCGGCGGTGATGACAAGATAGTCCACGCCCCCCGCCGGCAGTTGCGCAACCGCGCGTTCGACCTGCGCGTGATCGGTCACATCGAGCGGCAGGGCGGAAGCCGCCGCGCCAAGCTCGGCCCTGGCGCGGGCCAGCCGCTGGCTGTCGCGCCCACCCAGCACCACGGCGGCACCGCGCGCCACAAACAGCCCCGCCGCCGCCCGCCCGATCCCCGAGCCGCCACCGACGATGAAGGCGTTTTTGTCAAGAAGATCCTGCATCACCAAACCCTCAATGCGCGGCCAGAAGCTCTGGCGAGACGAAATAGACATGCAACTGGTAAAGCGGCTCGGCAAAGGGACCGACGCCATCGGGCTTGTGCTCAAGGTCGATATGGCTGATCGGCGGGGTGACGAAGCCGGGCAGAAGGCCCGTCCAGTCCATGCCATCGCCCAGCGCGGCGGCGGTAAACATGTATTCCACGCAAACCACGCGGCCCTCGATCACGCAGTAGATCGGCCCGGTCGGCAGTTCGGCGGGGTTGGCATAGTGCATGCCCATATGCGGCACATGCGGACTGATGGCCACCGCCTGCGGGGCAACATCGGAAAGCTGCGGCAGATGGTCCAGTCCGCTGGCAAGGGCGGGTGCGGCAGGGGCAAAGGCGAGTGCAAAGGCAAGCATCGGTTTCATGGCTGTCCTCCCTGTTGATCAGGCGATCATGCCACCGCTTAGATAATTTGATAAACTGATTGATCTGATATAATCTATTTGTGTGATAAATTTATCTGGCTTCGACCTCAATCTGTTGCGGGTGCTTGACGCGCTGTTGCGCGAAGGCTCGACGGTGCGCGCCGGCGACCGGCTGGGGCTTTCGCAGCCGGCGGTTTCGGCGGCGCTGGGGCGGCTGCGGCACGCGCTAGGCGATCCGCTCTTCGTGCGGCAGGGCCAGCGGCTGGTGCCGACGGCCTTTGCCCAGCGTCTGGAATCGCCCCTGCGCGATGCCCTTGCCGGGCTGGAAAGCCTGCTGCGCGGCCCCGATGAGTTCGACCCGGCGCAGGCGGTGCTGGATTTCCGCATCTCCGGCACCGATTATTTTGCCGCGCTGCTGATGCCGGCGCTGGCCCGGAGGGTTGGCAGCGCCGCGCCCGGTGTCCGGCTGCAACTCGTCGATCTGGTGCGCGACAACCATGTCGATACGCTCAATCGCTACCAGATCGATCTGGCGCTGGTCCCGCAAACCACCTTTCCCGCCTGGCTGGACCATGAGGCGCTGTTCGCCGAGGCCTTTGTAGTGATCGCCCGGCCTGATCATCCGCGCCTGCGCGGCCTGGCGCCAGGCAGCAGGCTGCCGCTCGATCTGTTTTGCGAACTGGGCCATGTGCTGTGTTCGCCCGAGGGCAAGTTTCATGGCCAGACCGACATGGCGCTGGAGCGCGCGGGTCGCTCGCGGCGGGTGGCGGTGACGGTGCCGGTGTTCGAGGGTGTGGCCAATATCATCGCGCAGAGCGACTATATCGCGCTTTTCCCCTCGCAGTTGGCGCTGGCGCGGCAGGCGCGGGGCGATCTGGTGCTCTACTGGCCGCCGATCGCCATCGCGCCGCCCCATCTATGCGCCATCTGGCACCGACGCATGCGAAACGACCCCGCACATCGCTGGTTGCGCGGACAGATCGCCGAAATCCTGCGCCCGCTGAATTGGAGCGCGCAGGATCAGGACCGGATCGGCAAGGTTCAGGGCGCGCCGCGCGGCACCGGCGTCGCGCCGGCCTTGTAAGGCGCCCAATCGGTGATCTCGGGGTAGAATTGCCGTCGCCAGGCCCGCACCCGCGGGTTCATGACCCGCCGCCATGCCGGCGGCACCACCGCCAGCACCACCATCGCCGGGTAGCCGAAAGGCAGTTGCGGCGCTTCGTCAGCCGTATAGGTCTGCAACAGCGGGAAGCGCCGGTCGGGCTTGTAGTGATGATCGGAATGGCGCTGCAAGTTGATCAACAGCCAGTTCGAGGCGCGATGCGCGGCATTCCAGCTATGGCGCGGCAGCACATGTTCATACCGCCCCTCGCCCAGATATTTGCGCGTCAGGCCGTAATGCTCGATGTAATTGGTCAGCTCCAGGTGCAGCACGGCAATGAATGCCTGCCAGACAAAAAGCGCCAGCCCCGCCCAGCCCCCGATCCACAGCGCCAGCACCAGAAACCCGGCCTGAAGCGCGGTGTATTTCCAGAACGGGTTGCTGCGGTGCCAGACAGGCCGGTCGCTGCGGGCCAGCATCATTGCCTCGGCGCGCCAGGCCGAGCCGGGGCAGGCCGTCAGCACACGCAGGAAATAGCGCCAGAACCCCTCATTATAGCGTGCCGTCACCGGATCGCGCGGGGTGCCGACATAGCGGTGGTGAACCAGCAGATGCTCGGAACGGAAATGGCTGTAGAGCACCGAGGCCAGCAGCAGATCGCCCAGCCAGCGCTCCAGCCGGTTTTTCTGATGCAGCAGTTCATGCGCATAGGTGATGCCGATGGCGCCCGAGGCCACGCCGATGCCGTAGAACAGCACGATCACCTCAAGCGGGCTAAGATGATCGCTCGCGCGCACCCACCAGAGCCCGCCAAAGATCAGCGTCAGTTGCAGCGGCAGCCAGACCAGCGTGATCAGCCGATACCAGAAAAGCTTTGTCACCGGGGTTGCGGTATCGGGGTTCTCGTCGTTGAGCCCGGTCACATGATCCAGCAGCGTGATCATGCCGATGCCATAGAACGGCACCAGCGCCAGCCACCAGCCGCCCCAGAGCGCGCCCAGCGCCACCAGTGGCAACATCACCAGCGATAGCCAGAAGGGCAACGCCGAGGCCAGGCGCTCCGTGCCGCTGTGGCGGCGCGCGGCGTGCGGTGATTGGGTGTCGGCAGGCATTCTGGCCCCCTCTGCGATCGGATCTGCCGGCAGCTTAGCGCGTTGCTCCGGGCGCTCCAAGCGCGGGAAATGCCGCAACCGCATGGTCCCAGCATTTGCGCATCACCGTGGGCAGCGCGGCAAGATCGAAGCCGGTATGAAATGCGCCGCGGTCCGGTGCGGCCGCGGCATCGACTTGCGCCAGCGCCACGCCCAGTTCCAGATGAAAATGGGTGAAGGTGTGGCGCACACTGCCCGGCAAAAGCTGCCAGTCGGCCTTCAGCGGCGGATTGGGCGCGGGCGCACCCTCGGCCAGCCAGTCGGTGCCGGGCCAGCCCGGCATGCCGCCCAGAAGCCCGCGCGAAGGGCGGGTCTCCAGCAACAGCGCGCCGTCGCTGCGCCGGGCAATATAGGCGATGCCGTGGCGCAGGGGTTTGGCCGGTTTGGCGGCGCGCGCCGGCAGGCTGGCCGCAATTCCCTGCGCCTGGCCCTGACAGAACCCTTGCAGCGGGCAATCCATGCAGCGCGGATTGCGCGGGGTGCAGATGGTCGCGCCCAGATCCATCATTGCCTGAGCATGATCGCCGGGGCGCCTTTGCGGCGTCAGTCGGGCGGCCAGCGCAGCCAGTCGCGGCCTGACGCCCGGCAGCGGCGCGGTTTCGCCAAAGAGCCGCGCCACCACCCGTTCGACATTGCCATCGACCACGGTTTCGGGCGCGTCGAAGGCAATCGCAGCCACCGCCGCCGATGTATAGGCCCCGATCCCCGGCAGGGCCTGAAGCGCCGCCCGCTCACGCGGGAACTGCCCGCCTGCCGCCGCCACGGCTCGCGCGCAGGCGATCAGGTTTCGTGCCCGCGCGTAGTAACCAAGCCCGGCCCATTCGGCCATCACCTCGGCATCGGGCGCGGCGGCAAGACTGTGCACATCCGGCCAGCGCGCGACGAACCGCTGGAAATAGCCGCGCACGGCCGCAACCGTGGTTTGCTGGAGCATGATCTCGGACAACCAGACGCGGTAGGGGTCGGGGCGCTGGCCCGCGGCGCTTTCGGCCGGGCCGATACGCCAGGGCAGCACCCGCGCGTTGCGATCATACCAGCGCAGAAGCGCCGCGCCGCAGGCTGCCGCATCGATCCGTTCTGCGCCCTCGGGCACTGCAAGCCGCGATGCGCGGGGCGGGCGCGGGTGGTTGTTCCGGTTTTCACACATTGTTGCGAGGCCCTCCCCTGCGGCTCTGGCGTCGGGTCTGGAACTGCGTAAGATAGCGCGCGCCGGACAACAACCCGCCCGCCGCAGCAAAGACCGCCCGTTCATGACCGATCCCGCCAGCCCCAAAGGGCCCAAGGCCAGTGCCTCCACCCGCAACGTGCGGCGCATGCGCGGTTTCGAGCCGGCCGTGGGCCTGCTGCGCGAGCCGATCCGCAAGGCTGGAGAATCACGCGGTTTTGCCGCCACCCGGCTGCTGACCCATTGGGCCGAGATCGTCGGCGCTGAACTGGCGGCGCTGTGCCGGCCGGTCAAGGTCGGCTATGGACGCGGCGGGCTTGGCGCGACGCTCACGGTGCTGGCCTCGGGTGCGGCGGCGCCGCTGGTGCAGATGCAGCTTCCGCGCCTGAAGGAGCGGGTGAACGCCTGCTACGGCTATGCCGCCATCGCGCATATCCAGCTGACCCAGACCGCGCCGCAGGGCTTTGCCGAGGCCGCCACCCCCTTCAGCGCAGCCGGTGCCGCAGCCGGTGGCAATATCGCGCCACCCTCGCCACAGGCGCTGGCACGGGCACGGCAGGTGGCCGGCGGGCTGACCGAAGGCGTTGGCGATCACGATCTCAAGGCCGCGCTGGAGCGTCTTGCAGAGAATGTCTTGTCACGACACAAGGGCCCCGGCACCGAACCGCCGGATGCCGAATGAAAGGATACATAATGCAACGAAACATGCTGATCTTCGGCGCTGCCGTGGCGGCGGTGGCGCTGGGCGGATATGCGTTCATGCGCGACAATCAGATCGCCGAATCCATCGCGCCGGCAACCCAGATCACGGCCGACAACACTGCCCGCACCGATGAGTCCGGCACCGCACAAGCGCTCGATCTGTCGCGCGTTGTGGAAATGACGCTCGGCGATCCTGACGCCCCGGTGACGATCATCGAATATTCCTCGTTCACCTGCCCGCACTGCGCCAACTTCAACCAGGGCGCCTATCGCCAGCTGGTCGAGAACTACGTTGATTCCGGCCAGGTGCAGATCATCAAGCGTGAGGTCTATTTCGACGCCTATGGCCTGTGGGCAGCACTGGTGGCACGTTGCGGCGGGCCAGAGCGCTATCATGGCATCGTCGAGATGCTCTATCAGGGGCAGCGCGAATGGGCGGGCGCCCAGGACGGCGGTCAGGTGGCAGAGAACCTGCGCCGCATCGGTCGGCGCGCCGGCATGAGCGATGACGAGCTCAACGCCTGCCTGGCCGACCGCGACATGGCCACCGCACTGATGGAGGTCTATCGCGTCAATGCCGAGCGTGACGGCATCCGCTCGACGCCGTCGTTCATGATCAACGGCCGGCTGTACAACAACATGAGCTATGCCGAGTTCGAAACCGCAATCGCCGAAGCTGCAGGACGATAAGATGAGCGCCAAACCCTTGCAGGGCGTGCGGGTGATCGAACTTGCGCGCATCCTTGCCGGGCCCTGGGCCGGGCAGACGCTGGCCGATCTGGGCGCCGAAGTGATCAAGGTGGAGGCCCCCGAAGGCGATGATACCCGCCGCTGGGGCCCGCCCTTCATCGAGCGAGAGGGCCAGCCGGTAGCGGCCTATTTTCACGCCACCAATCGCGGCAAGCGCTCGGTCGTGGCCAATTTCCGCACCCCGGAGGGGCAGGCGAAGGTTCGCGATCTGGTGCGCGAGGCTGACGTGGTGATCGAGAATTTCAAGGTCGGCGGGCTGAAGAAATACGGGCTGGATTATGCCAGCCTCTCGGCGATCAATCCGCGGCTGATCTATTGCTCGATCACCGGTTTCGGCCAGGACGGCCCCTATGCCCACCGCGCAGGCTATGACTACATCATTCAGGGCATGTCCGGGCTCATGTCGATTACCGGCCCGGTCGAAGGCCAGCCGCACCGGGTCGGCGTGGCGGTGACCGACCTGTTCACCGGGGTCTACGGTGCCACCGCCATTCTGGCCGCGCTGCATGAGCGTCACAGCACCGGCAAGGGCGCGCATCTGGATCTGGCGCTGCTTGATTCAGCGGTCGCGGTCATGGCCAATCAGGCGATGAACTACCTCGTCACCGGCACGCCGCCGGGGCGCACCGGCAATATCCACCCCAATCTGGCACCCTATCAGGTGTTTGAATGTGGCGATGGCCATATCATCATCGCCACCGGCAATGATGCCCAGCACCAGCGCCTGTGCCGGCTGCTGGAGCGCGAGGATCTGGCCGCCCATCCCGATTATTCGAGCAATGCCGAACGCGTGCGCAACCGCGAGGCGCTGGCCGCCGCGCTGAGCGAGGCCACCCGCACCTTCAGCAAGGACGATCTGCTGGCGCAATGCGAGGCCCAGGGCGTGCCGGCCGGGCCGATCAACTCGATGGCCGAGGTCTTTGCCGATCCGCAGGTCAGGGCGCGCGGCATGGAGCTGGATTTTGCAACGGCGGACGCGGGCGCGCTCAAGGGTGTGCGCTCGCCCTTCGTGATTGACGGCGAGCGCTGCGCCTCGGATCTGCCGGCACCGGTGCTGGGCGAGGCCGACAGGGCCTGACCCTGCCTGACCGAGGCCAGAAGCGGGCGGGGTTCAGGCTTCGCCGCGCCGCTGGATGGCGGTATAGATGGCCAGTTTGGCCTGCTTCTGGCTCCGCTTGCGCTGGTGCAGGCTGCGGCTGGCGTTATGCGGACCCTGCGCGCGGGCCAGTTCCAGAAACCGCGCCAGCCGGGCCTGTGCGGCGCTGCGCGGCCGATCAAGAATATGCTTGGTCATGCTCTCCCTCCCAGGCGGTTGATCACTTCCGCCGCGATGATAGCAGAATTGCCCCCGCAGCACCACCGAACACCGCGCCTGCCCATCCCGCCGCCCCGCCACCTTGACGCCCCGGCAGGTGCAGGCTAGGCGATGACAACTCCAGCCAAGAGGTGCCGCAATGCCCAACCCCTCCCTTCTCATCCTGCCCGGCGACGGGATCGGCCCCGAAGTCATGGCCGAGGTGCGCAAGATCATCGACTGGTTCGGCGCGCGCCGCGGGCTCGTGTTCGATGTCAACGAGGATCTGGTGGGGGGCGCTGCCTATGACGTGCATGGCACGCCGCTGGCAGATGCCACGATGGAAAAGGCGCAAGCGGTCGATGCCGTGCTGCTGGGTGCTGTTGGCGGGCCGAAATACGATGGGCTCGATTTCAGCGTGAAGCCCGAGCGTGGCCTTCTGCGCCTGCGCAAGGAGATGGATCTTTTCGCCAATCTGCGCCCGGCGCAATGCTTCGATGCGCTGGCCGATTTCTCCAGCCTGAAGAAGGATGTGGTGGCCGGCCTCGATATCATGATCGTGCGCGAACTGACCTCGGGCGTCTATTTCGGCGAGCCGCGCGGCATCTTCACCGAGGGCAACGAGCGCGTCGGCATCAACACCCAACGCTACACCGAAAGCGAGATCGCCCGCGTGGCGCGCTCGGCCTTCGAACTGGCACGCAAGCGCGGCAACAAGGTCTGTTCCATGGAAAAGGCCAATGTCATGGAATCGGGCATCCTGTGGCGCGAGGTCGTGCAGGAAGTGCATGACAAGGATTATCCCGATGTCGAGCTGAGCCATATGTATGCCGATGCCGGCGCCATGCAGCTCACCCGCTGGCCAAAACAGTTCGATGTGATCGTCACCGACAACCTGTTCGGCGATCTGCTCAGCGATCTTGCCGCCATGCTGACCGGCTCGCTGGGCATGCTGCCCTCGGCCAGCCTCGGCGCGCCAATGGCCAATGGCCGGCCCAAGGCGCTCTATGAGCCGGTGCATGGCTCGGCGCCCGATATCGCCGGGCAGGGCAAGGCCAATCCCATTGCCTGCATCCTGAGCTTCGCCATGGCGCTGCGCTACAGCTTCGGTCAGGGCGCCGAGGCCGACCGGCTGGAGGCCGCGGTGCAGCGGGTGCTGGCCGACGGGCTGCGCACCGCCGATCTGATGGGCCCCGAGGGTGGCGCCCCGGTTTCAACCACGGCAATGGGCGATGCCATCGTCGCAGAACTTGATGCCAGCACGCACTGAGACGGCATTGCATTGATGCCCGGCCCGTGGGGTTGTGGCGCGCCCTGGCTGATCAAGATCATGGCCTTGCATCGCTTTTGGCGGCATGATGGCACTGATGCCTGCCGTGCAGGCTGACATTGCAAACCGCGATGGAGACCGCCATGGCCGAAAAACGCACCCAGACCAAAGCCGCCGGGACCAGCGACAGCACCAATGCCACAGACACGCCGCCGCAGGCTCCTGAGCGCGCCGAGATCGAGGCCCGGATCCGCCGCCTGCGCGAAGATATGGGGCAGTTGGGCGCCATGATCCGGGCCTATGGCAGTGCCCGCTGGAACGAGGCGCAGGCCGGCGTCCATTCAGCCCCCGACGCCGCCGTCGAGGAACTGCAGCGCGAACTGGCGCGGCTGGAGGCGGAGATCACTGAAAGGGTGCGCGCCAACCCGCTGCAATCGCTGGGGCTGGCGGCGCTGGGCGGGCTGGTGCTTGGCCTGCTCATGAGGCGCTGATGCACGCGGTTCTGGAAAGCCTTGCCCGCCTGGCGCTGCACGATGCCGGGCGCTACGCGCAGGCCAAGCGGCGCAACGCCGGGCTTTATGCGCTGGCGGCCGTGGCCGGGCTGACGGCTTATGCCTGCGCGGTGGTGGCCGGCGTGCTCTGGCTGGCGCGCCATGGCGATCCGGTTCTGGCAGCGGGTTTCGCGGCGGTGGCCTTCGCGGCGCTGGCGCTTGCCGTGCTGGCGCTGGTGGCCCTGCTCAACCGCCGTGACCGGCGCTGGATGGCGGAACGCCGCGCCAGCTATGCCCAAGCCCTCGTCACGCTCACCGGCGCAAGCCTGGGGCCGCGCGGGCTGGCGCTGGTCGCCGCTGCGGCGCTGGCCGGCATGGTGATGGAACGCCCCCACCCCCCCGAACGCCCCGGTGAACGCCCTGCCAAGCCGGCGGGCACCCCCCCGCAGGACCGCCCACCGTCAGGGTGATCGGCGCATCAACCGCTTGCCCAGCAACCGCGCACCCTTGCCCAGCCCGCGCCCCGCCCGCGCCAGGTTCTGGCGCAGCCCGTCACCCTGCCGCTCTGCGGCCAGCCTCCGGCGGTTGCGCTGGGTCATCAAGGCTTCGGGGATGGCGGCGGCAAGGGCCTCGCCAAGCGTGTCAAGGTTCCATTCCGGCGCCACGGCGCAGACCGGGATCACCGAATCGGTGCCCAGATCGGCGGCAATGGCGGCCATCGCCTGACCCACCCGGTTCTGGGCATCGCGCGGCAGGCGGTTTTCGGCATAGGGCCAGCCGGGCAGCAGCGTGTCGGCGGCGCTGGCAACATGGATGATCGGCGCTCGGCGGCGCAGCGGCAGCGCGGCAAGGCGTGCGTCAAGCGCGGCGCGCAATGCCCGGTCGGCGGCGCGGGCCGGACGGCTGGCGCGCACCACCCAGACGATCATGTCGGCCTCGGCGAGATCGTCAAGAAGCGCTGGCGGCAGGGTCTGTGCGCCAGCCTGCGCGCTATCCTGCCCCCCGTCCAGTCCGGGCGTATCGATGAAGTTGCACGGCACGCCGTCGATCGCGCCTTCATGCACGTTCACCCGGTCGGTGGTTGCAGCCATGTCGGTCTCGGCGGCTTCGGTGCCCAGAAGCGCGTTGATCAGCGTCGATTTTCCGGCACTGACCTGCCCCACCACCATCAGCCGCAGCGGCTCGTCGGGCAGGGCCAGGCGCTGATGATCGCGCAGATCGGCCTCGGGGCTGATACGCGCCAGTTCGGAATCGGTAAAGCGCAGCCGCCCCGAATAGAGATCGACCGCCGCCTGCGCGGCCTCTTCCAGCAAGATCGCCTGGGCATCGCGCAGGAAATGATCGCTCAACCGGTCATGCAGCCCGGCGGTGACGGCGCGCTCGACCTCGCGCATCAGGCCCACGGCGGGGTTGAGCACCAGCCGCACCCCGCGCCAGGCCAGAAAACCCGTTTCCCAGGCCACCAGAGCCTGATCCTGGCGCCGCCATATCCAGTAGAGCGCGCGCACCGAAAGCTGGTCGGAAAAGGGCATGTGGCGGCGCAGGAATTCACGGTAGCGCAACGAGACCCGGTCAATCAGCAAGAGCGCCTCAGGCAGGGTGAAATCCAGCGCGCTGCGCTTGCCCCCGGACAGCTCGGCGGCCACCAGTTCCACCACGGCCAGCGCCTCGGCGGGCAGTTCCTGCCAGGGCAGCGGCGCGGGCAGGCGCTCGGCGATGAAAGCCTGGGCGCGGGCATAGATTTCCTGCTCGCGGGCATTCCAGTCCGGATCGATCGCCGTGGCCTCGATCGTGCGCGGTGCCGGCTCGGCGGGCCGGCGCAAACGCAACGCCAGCCGTGCGACGCGCACCGCCACCACCAACCCCACCGTGCCCAGAACGAACCACAAAAGCCAGCCGCGCTCGTGCAACCACAGGAAACCCAGAACCGTGCTCAGCCCCAGCGGCAGCAGCAACAGCCCCGCCAGGCCCAGCCGGTTCCACCGCAGAAAGGCGGCGCGCAGGCGTTCACCGGGCAACATCACGCGCCCTCCGCATGGCCTGATCATAGAGCCGGCGCAGTTCGGCGGGCTCCAGCGGCTCGTCGCGCGCATTGCGGTATAGCCAGGCCGAGGCCGCCCGGCCCAACGCATAGGTGGCGGCAAAGCTTGCGGTCGCCGCGGCGGCTGCACCCAGTGTCTGGCCCACCACCGGCACCAACTTGGCAACCTGCCTGAGCGCGTGCCACGCGGCAAAATGCAGCAGCGCGCCGCTGCCCAGCGCCGAGGCGAACAGCGCGATGCGCTTGCGGGTCCATTCCAGCCCGTAGCGCCGCGCCAGCGCATGCAGCATCGCGCCCTGCAGCGCCGGCACGCTGATCGTGCCCAACAGCGGCGCAGCATCGCTGGCGCCAGCCGCCCCGGCATACCACAACACCAGCGGGCGCAACGCGGCAAAGCGCAGGGCCTCTTCGTCCTCGTCGCGCTCTTTCAGCATCAGAAGCGCCAGTTCAGGCAACATTCCGGCAATCGCCTCGCGCAGCTCGGCCAGCGCCAGCTCCGCCGGGCCATCCTCTGGCAATGCCAGCTCGATCGACGGCAACGCGCCACCAGCAGCCGCATCGAGCCGCGCCTGGATCTGCGCGCGGGAGCGGGCGCGGGCAGCGGCATCGGCGATCAGGTCGGCACCGGTGTGCACCGCCAGAACCGGCATCCGCGGGCGCTGGCGGCGAATCTCGCGCAGCGCTTCGACAACACTGCCCTGCGCCGGATCATCAAGCCGCAGCACCGCCAGCACGGCATGGCTGCCCTGTTCGGCGGCGTGCAGATCCTCCGACGGGTCGTAGCCCGCCTCATCAAGGCCACGGGTATCGAGAAAGCGCAGCACCGGATGATCGGGCGGAAAGTCATAGGCGCGGGCCGTGCGCGTGCAGGGGGCAAAGCCGCTGCCCACCTCGGCCGCGCCGGTGAGCGCCCGCACGATGGAGGATTTACCCGCCCCGGTGCGGCCCAGAAGCCAGAGCGTGGGCACCGGCAAAGCCCGGTCGCGGGGCAGATCCAGCCGCTCGCCCCGGCCCAGTATCCAGCGGATGTGATCTTTCAGCACCGCCTGCCCCCTGCCGGCCCCTTGCCAGCCTTCCGTTCAAGGTAAGCACTAGAGACACCGGCTGCAACGCGCCAGAGCCGCAAGGCGTGCCGTTCAACCGCCCAACCGGGTGCCGGGGGGCAGGTCGAGGCCACGCAGCAGCGCGCCGGCGGGCAGCGGCCGCTTGCCTTCGCGCTGGGCAAGCGTGATCGCCACCGCTCCCGCGCCGCAGGCAATGACCAGCGCCTGCGGGGTATCTTGCGCCATGACCGTGCCCGGCATTGCGGACGCCGCCGATACGGGCAGCGCATGTGCCTGCAACAGTTTCAGCCGCCCGGCCGGCGTGTCGCACCAGGCGCCGGGAAAGGGCGAGAGCGCACGAATGCGGCGGGCCACCAGTTCGGCGGGGGCCTGCCAGTCGATCCGGGCCTCGGCCTTGTCGATCTTCGCGGCATAGGTGATGCCGGCCTCGGGCTGGGGCTGGGGCACCAGATCAGGCAGATCGGCCAGCGCGCGCAGGATCAGCCGCGCGCCCATCACCGAGAGGCGGTCGTGCAGGCTGGCGGCGGTGTCGTCTCCGGTGATGGGGGTGGTGGCGCGCAAAAGCACCGCGCCGGTATCGAGCCCGGCGTCCATCTGCATGATACAGACCCCGGTTTCGGCATCGCCGGCCATGATCGCACGCTGGATCGGCGCCGCGCCGCGCCAGCGCGGCAAGAGCGAGGCATGGATGTTCAGGCAGCCATGGCGCGGCGCATCCAGCACCCGCTGCGGCAGGATCAGCCCATAGGCCACCACAACCGCCACATCGGCATCAAGGGCGGCAAATTCGGCCTGGGCATCGGGGTTGCGCAGGCTGAGCGGATGGCGCACCGGCAGGCCCAGCGCCTCGGCGCGCGCCTGCACCGGCGAGGGGCGCGGCTGCTTGCCCCGCCCCGCCGGGCGCGGCGGCTGGCAATAGACGGCGATCACCTCGTAACGGGTATGCAATGCGTCCAGCACCGGCACCGAGAAATCGGGGGTTCCCATGAAGATCACGCGCATCGGTCTGCCCCTTCGTTCAGCCGCCTTGCCGCTTGCGTGCACGACGCAGCAGCATGTCGCGTTTGATCTTGCTCAGCCGGTCGAAATACATCTGCCCGTTCAGATGGTCGATCTGATGCTGCACCGATGTTGCCCAGAGGCCGACGAAATCGCGCTCTTCAGGCAGGCCATCGGTATTGAGAAACCGCACCGTCACCGCCCGCGGTCGCTCGATTCGCGCCCAGACGCCGGGCAGGTTGGGGCTGGCCTCATCATGGGGGCGCAGTTGCACGCTGGCATGAAGAACCTCGGGGTTGGCCATGCACACCGCCTGGCCGCGCGCCTCCGAGGCATCGACCACCGCCAGACGCAGCATCACTCCGATCTGCGGGCCGGCCAGGCCGACACCGGGCATGGCCTCCATGGTGTCGATCATGTCCTGCCAATGGCCGCGGATCGTCTCGGTGACGGTATCGACCGGGGCGGCGGCACTGCGCAGCCGCGGATCGGGCCAGGGGATGAAGGGGCGGATCATGGCGAACCCATTGCCGCCAGCACCGGCGAGGCGGCGACGCGCGCGGCCTCGCCGAGCAGATCGATGCAGAGCCGGCCGTTGAGATGGTCCAGCTCATGCTGCGCGCAGGTGGCGGCGAAACCTTCCAGTCGCTCTGTCTGCACGTTGCCGTCCAGATCGCTCCAGCGCAGGGTGATCCAGGCCGGGCGGCGCACATCGCAGGTCAGGCCCGGAATCGACAGGCAGCCCTCGGTATGGCCGATCAGGGCATCGGCGGCTTCAAGGATTTGGGGGTTGAGACAGACGCGGGGCGTGGGCGGGCCGTCGCGCCAGGTACAATCCATCACGAAAAGCCGCACCATGACGCCAACCTGCGGCCCGGCCAGTCCGCGGCCCGGCGCGGCATACATGGTTTCCAGCATGTCAGCGGCAAGCTGGCGGATCTGCGGTGTGACGGCAGCCACCGGCAGGGCCGGCCGGCGCAAGCGGGGATCGGGGAAGGTGAGGATCGGCAGGATGGACATGGCGCAGGTCTAGCACCGTGTCCCGATACCGGGAAGGGGCTTTGCCCCCTCGGGGCTGCGCCCCTCACCCCCAGGATATTTTCGGCACAAAGACCAGACTGGCGGGGTCAGGCGCGGGCACGCTCGCGCTTGAGCTTTTCCATCTTGCGGGTGATCAGCTGACGCTTGATGGGGCCAAGGTGATCGATGAAGAGCTTGCCGTTGACATGGTCCAGCTCATGCTGCGCACAGGTCGCCCAGAGCCCGGAAAATTCCTGTTCATGGGGGGCGCCATCGAGCCCCAGCCAGCGCATGCGCACCCGCGCCGGGCGGGTGATTTCGGCATAATGTTCGGGGATCGACAGGCAGCCTTCCTCATAGGTGTTGCGCTCATCCGAACGCCAGGTGATTTCGGGGTTGATCAGGACCATCGGCCGGGGCGTGGCCCCCTCGTCCTTGATGCAATCCATCACGAAGATCCGCAGCAGCACACCGACCTGCGGCGCCGCCAGCCCGATGCCGGGCGCGTCATACATGGTTTGCAGCATGTCGGCGACGAGGGTGCGGATCTCGTCGGTGATCTCGGTCACCGGTGCGCCGGGCTTTTTCAGCCGCGGATCAGGATGAAGCAGGATGGGACGTATCGTCATGGCCGCGATTTAGGGCAAGCGCGCGCAGTTCGCAACGGGGGATGCGCCCGCGCTGATGCGTTTGGGGCTTGAACCCTGCCGCGCAAGCGGCAACTCTGCCGCGAAGTCTGTGGAGGCACCTATGAATTTTGACGAGATCATCGACCGGCGTGGCACCCATGCGGCGAAATGGGACATGATGGAAAAGCTCTATGGAGTCTCGCCCGATACGGGGCTGGCGATGTGGGTAGCGGATATGGACTTTCGCCCGCCGGCCGGTGTGCAGCGCGCGCTGGAAACAATGCTGGCGCATGGTGTCTATGGCTATTTCGGCGATGAGCGCGACTATATGGCTGCCATCCGCTGGTGGATGGAAAACCGCCATGGCTGGACGGTGGAGCCGGACTGGGTGTTCACCACGCATGGGCTGGTCAACGCCACCGGGCTTTGCGTGCAGACCTGGAGCGCACCGGGCGACGGTGTGGTGCTGTTCACCCCGGTCTACCATGCCTTTGCCCGGGTGATCCGTGCCGCAGGGCGCAAGGTGGTGGAATGTCCGCTGGTCGAGCGCGACGGGCGCATGGTGATGGATTTTGCCGCCTATGACGCGCAGATGACCGGGCGCGAAAAGATGGTGATCCTGTGCTCGCCGCACAATCCCGGCGGGCAGGTCTGGACACAGGCGGAACTGCGCGGCCTGGCTGATTTTGCCCAGCGCCATGACCTGGTGCTGATCTCCGATGAGATCCACCACGATCTGGTGATGCCCGGCTTCCGGCACATCCCCATGCCGCTGGCCGCACCCGATATCCTCGACCGGCTGGTGATGCTGACCGCCACCACCAAGACCTTCAACATCGCCGGCTCGCATACCGGCAATGTGATCATTCCCGATGAACGGCTGCGCGCGCAATTCGCCACGACGATGGCGGCGATCGGCATTTCCGGCAATTCCTTCGGGCTGGAGATGGCCACCGCCGCCTACAGCCCCGAGGGTGCGCAATGGGTCGATGCGCTGGTGCACTATCTCGATGGCAACCGGCAGATCTTTGAAGCGGGGATTGGCACCATTCCAGGGCTGAAGGTGACGCCCCTTCAGGCGACCTATCTGGAATGGGTGGATTTTTCAGGCACCGGCATGAGCATGACGGAGGTTTTGCAACGGGTCGAAAGCCAGGCGCAGATTGCCGCCAATCATGGCGGAAGCTTCGGCAAGGGGGGCGAGGGCTTTCTGCGCTTCAACATCGCCACGCCGCGCACGCGCGTCGAAGATGCGGTTGCGCGCCTGCAGGCCGCCTTTGGCGATCTGCAGTAAGCCACGCGGGGTCAGATCAGCCGCGGCAGCAGGCCGAAGGGAGCGGGGCGGTCCTCGGCGTAGTCGCGCACCGGGGTCTCGGCAACGGCTGTCGAGCGCTTGAATTCATAGACCATCTCGGTGCCGTCATTCTCGCTGGCGATGATCAGACACTGCGCGATCTGGCGCGGCCCGTCAAAGAGATCGACCAGCCCGCGCAGTTGCGGCACGCGCCGGGCCTCGACGGCGAAGCCGCCCTCCCAGTGGCGCAGCACCGGAAAGACCGCGTCATTGACATGCACGCAAAGCCGCGAGCGCTGGCGCGCGGCGCGAAGGCGGGCAACTTCAAGGCCGCGGCGAATGTCTTCGGGCAGGTGTTCCAGCATGGCGGCCTCGATTCTGTGCAAGGTTGATAATGGCTCCGATTGGGGCAAAAACAAGTTACGCTTTGGTAACCACACGGAAATTGTTTCGTTCCCTGTTGCACAGGGGCTGCGCGGTGGCGCGAGTTGCCCCCTCGCGGCCGCACAACCATGTTGAAGGCGATCAAAAGGAGCTTTCAATGGGACGACTGATCGACGGAAAATGGTCGAATGAATGGTATGACACCGCCGCAACGGGTGGCGCCTTCAAGCGCGACACTGCGCGTTTTCGCAACTGGGTGACGGCCGATGGCGCCCCCGGCCCCTCCGGCGAGGGTGGCTTTGCCGCCGAGAGCGGGCGCTATCATCTTTATGTCTCCTATGCCTGCCCCTGGGCGCATCGCACCCTGATCTTTCGCGTGCTCAAGGGGCTGCAAGCGCATGTCAGCGTTTCCGCGGTGCATCCGGACATGCTGGACAACGGCTGGGAATTTCGCACCGATTTCGATGGCGCCACCGGCGATACGCTGCATGGTGCGCGCTTCATGCACGAAGTCTATACCCGCGCCGTTGCGCAGGCGTCAGGGCGGGTGACGGTGCCGGTGCTGTGGGACAGGCAGCGCGAAACCATCGTCTCCAACGAGAGCGCCGAGATCATCCGCATGTTCAATTCGGCCTTTGACGGGCTGACCGGCAACACCACCGATTACTGGCCAGAACCGCTGCGCGATCAGATCGAGGCGCTCAACACCCGCATCTATGACACGCTCAACAACGGTGTCTACAAGGCCGGCTTCGCCACCACGCAGCAAGCCTATGACGCGGCGGTAGGCCCGCTTTTTGAAACGCTGGACTGGCTGGAGGGCCATCTGGCACAAAACCGCTATCTGGCCGGTGACACCCTGACCGAAGCCGACTGGCGGCTTTTCACCACGCTGGTGCGTTTTGACCAGGTCTATCACCTGCATTTCAAATGCAACCGCAAGCGGCTGATCGATTATGCCAGTCTCTGGGCCTATACGCGCGCGCTTTACCAGCATCCGGGCGTGGCTGCGACGGTGCGCATGGATCATATCGTGCGCCATTATCACTACAGCCACGCCACGATTAACCCGCATCGCATCATCCCCATCAACCCGGTGCCGGCTTTCGATGCGCCGCATGATCGCTGAGGGGCTTGGCCGGCGGGCGAGGGGTTGCTAGGCTTGGCGAAAAGTGGAGTGTGCCATGCCCGTCCTGCGTCGCCTTGCCCTCGTTGCCGCCCTGGCTCTCGCCAGCCCGGTTGCCGCCCAGGCCACGGCCTGCGGCGGCAGCTTCAACGCCTTCGTCGACGGGCTGAAGGCCGAGGCCCTGCAACAGGGCCAGCCGCGCGATGTGGTGGATCGCTTCTTTCGCACCGTGCGTCAGGATCAGGCGGTGCTGCAACGCGACCGGGGACAGGGGTTCTTTACCCAGCCCTTCATCGAATTCTCACGCCAGTTGATCAGCCAGAACCGGCTTGATCGCGGGCGGCAGATGGCGCAGCGCCAGTCGGCGCTCTTTGAGCGCGCGCGCCAGCAATTCGGCGTGCCGCCGGCGATCATGCTGTCGTTTCTGGCCTTCGAGACCGACTACGGCACCTTTCAGGGCGATTTCAACACCGCCAATGCGCTGGTGACGCTGGCACATGATTGTCGCCGGCCAGAGCTGTTTCGCCCGCAGGTTCTGGCCATGATCGAACTTTACCGCCGGGGCATGCTGGACCCGGCCACCACCACCGGCGCCTGGGCGGGCGAGATCGGCATGGTGCAGATGCTGCCGGGCGATATCTTGCGGCTTGCCGTCGATGGCGACGGTGACGGGCGCATCGATCTGCGCGGCTCGCTGGCGGATGCGGTGATGTCGGGCGCAGCACTTTTGCGCCATCACGGCTGGCGCCCCAATGAACCCTGGCTGCATGAGATCCGCATTCCCCAGGGGCTGGATCTGCGCCTGACCGGGCTGCGCACGGAAATGACGGTGACGGAGTGGCAGCGCCTTGGCGTGGCGCCGCGCCACGGCGCGCTGCCTTCGGGCAACATGCGTGCCTCGGTGATCATTCCACAGGGCCATCAGGGGCCAGCCTTCCTGATCTTTCCCAATTTCCGCGCGCTCTTCGAGTGGAACCAGAGCTTTACCTATGTGCTGACGGCGGCCTATTTCGCCACAAGGCTGGAGGGCGCGCCGATCTATGACGCCGGCAATCCCGCTCCGGGCCTGGACCGGGAACAGACGCGCGAATTGCAGCGCCGGTTGCAGGCGCGCGGCTTCAACACCGGCGGCGTGACCGGCATTCTGGGTGCCAATACCCGCGCCGCGGTGCAGGATGTGCAGGCCCAGCTTGGCCTGCCCGCCGATGGCTGGCCCACCCCTGAACTGCTGCGCCGGCTCTAGCCGGCAGCAGCGCGCGCACCGGGCAGATTGTCCTCGACGCGAAAACCGGACGGAATGGCATCATGGCCATCAAGCAACAGATCGGCCATCACGCCGGCCAGTTTCGGCGCCATGGCAAAGCCGATCTTGAACCCGCCATTGAGCACATACTGCCCCGGCCGCCCCGGCCATGCGCCGGCGATCGGTGCACGCGAGGGGCTGCGCGGGCGCAATCCTGCCCAGCGCTCGATCACCGGCGCATCGGCCAGATCAGGGCAGAGCGCGCAGGCCCGCGTGATCAATGCGTCAAGCTGCGAATCGGTGGTCTGCGGATCGGCAAAGACCCGTTCCGAAGTCGAGCCCAGCGCCAGCGTGCCATCAGCATGCGGCACGATATGCAGCCCCTCGGCAAAAACCTGCGGCGCATCGCGCCAGTCGGCGGCCAGAAGTGCGGCCTGGCCCTTCACCGCCCCGCCCATCGGCACGCCCAGATCAAGCCCCAGCGCCGCCAGCCCGGCGGCACCCGTGGCCCATATCACCCGCGCGCCGGGCGGCGGGGTTTCGCCCTGGCGGATCTCGCCGCCCAGCGCGGTGATCGCCGATGCCAGCGCCCGGCCCGCGGCGCGCGGCGAAAGGCGGGCGGTGAGCGTATCATGCACCACCAGCCCTTCGGGCATGGCCAGCCGCAGCCCCGGCACCGCATCAGCGCGGCAGACCCGCCATTCGGCGCGGCCCAGCCACAGCTCGGCAGCGCCCAGGCCTCGGGCGCGGGCGCAGGCCACGGCGGCCTCGTCGCTCAGCGGCTGCACCCGGCCCAGCCGCGCATACCCCGGATCAATGCCGCCGGCGCGCGCCACACCGGCCCAGAAATCGGGTGCCATCAGCAGGCTTTCAAGCTGAAACGCCTTCTTGGCGTTCCAGTTCTCGGGGACATGCGGGGCCAGTGCGCCAACCAGCCCGCCCGACGCCCCCGCACCGATCGCCGCGCGCTCGATCACCGCCACCGCCGCGCCGCGCAGGGCCAGCTCATAAGCCGCGCAAAGGCCGAAAACACCGCCCCCCATCACCGCAATTTGTGCCATTGTCATTCCCCCTGCGGCGCGCCATGGTCGCGCCATCCATAGCGAAAACACCCTGCATGAGCCAGCCCGCCCCCCTTGCCTGGACCGAGAGCGGCACACCCGTCAGCCGCCGCTTCGATGATCCCTATTTCACCATCGGCGCCGGGCTGGCCGAGGCCGAGCATGTCTTTCTGGCCGGGAACCAACTGCCGGCACGCTACCGGCCGGGCTTTTCGATCGCCGAGCTGGGCTTTGGCACCGGGCTGAACCTGCTGGCCGCGCTGACACACTGGACGGGCCCGCTGGAAGGGGAAGGGCGGCTTGGCTTTACCTCATTCGAGGCCTATCCGATGGCCGCGGCGGATATGGCCCGCGCGCTGGCGCATTTCGACCTGCCGCTGGCGCCTGCGCTGGTGGCCGCCTGGGCGCAAACCGAGGGCCCGGTGCGGCGCTTCGCGCTGCCTGGCACCGAGGTCACGGTCATCATCGGCGATGCGCGCGAAACGCTGCCGCAATGGCAGGATGCCGCGGATGCCTGGTTTCTGGATGGCTTTTCGCCAGCCAAGAACCCTGAACTCTGGGGCGCGGCGCTGATGGAGCAGATCGCCCGCCATACCCGCCCCGGCGGCAGCTTTGCCACCTACACCGCCGCCGGCCATGTGCGCCGGGCGCTGGAGGCGGCAGGTTTTCGCGTCAGCCGCAGCCCCGGTTTCGGACGCAAACGCCATATGAGCGCCGGTGTGCTGGAACCCCGCCCATGACCGAGCAGAACACCCGCCTGGGCATCTGGCTGATGATCGCCACCACCTTCGTCTTCGCCATGCAGGACGGGATCTCGCGCCATCTGGCGGGGGAATACAACGTCTTCATGGTGATCATGGTGCGCTACTGGTTCTTCGCCGCCTTCGTCATCGCCATCGCGCGGCGAAAGGCCGGCGGCATCCGGCAGGCGGCGCGCACCCGGCGACCGGTCATCCAGGCGCTGCGCGGGCTGATCCTGGCCGCCGAGGTCTGCGTGATGGTGGCGGGATTCGTGCTGCTGGGGCTGGTCGAAAGCCATGCCGTCTTTGCCGTCTATCCGCTGCTGGTGGCGGCGCTTTCCGGCCCGTTGCTGGGCGAGCATGTCGGCTGGCGGCGCTGGGTTGCCATCGGCATCGGTTTTCTTGGCGTGCTGATCATCCTGCAACCCGGCTTCGGGGTCTTTCAGCCGGCGGCACTGATCCCGCTGCTGGCGGCGCTGATGTTCGCCGTTTACGGGTTGCTGACGCGCTATGTGGCACGCGAGGACAGCGCCGCGGTCAGCTTCTTCTGGACCGGCACGGCAGGGGCGGTGTTCACCACGGCTGTCGGCATGTGGTTCTGGGAGCCGATGAGCGCCACCGACTGGGCCTGGATGGGGCTTTTGTGCCTGACTGCGGCGCTGAGCCACTGGCTCTTGATCCGCGCCTACGAGGTGGCGGAAGCCAGCGCCATCCAGCCCTTCGCCTATCTGCAACTGGTCTTTGCCGCTGCGCTGGGCATCACCGTCTTTGGTGAAACCCTGCGGCCCAATGTGGCGCTGGGTGCGGTGATCGTGGTCTTTGCCGGGCTCTTCACGCTGTGGCGGGCGCGCAAGGCTGGCCCGGCTTCCGGCTGAGCTTCAGCGCACGCAGGTGCGTTCGGCAGCCTCGCCAAAGGCACGGTAGCGCGCCCAGAACTCGTTATCGGCCGCGCTGCGCGACATGCGCACATCCTGCGCCATCTGCGGATTGGCAAAGAACCGTGCCGCGCGGCTCTGCTCGGAGCGCGTCAGGGTTTGTTGGGCGACGGCATCGACGCAACGGCACAGCGCGCGATTGGCGCCCGGACGGTCGGAGCGGTTGCATGCTGTCTCGATCGGGCCGGCCAAAGCGGCGCCCGGTACCAGAAGCGCCAGCGCGGTGAACGCGGCCAGGAAGGGTTTTTTCATGTCTGCCTCGGTCCTGAACAGGGGTGTGCGGCCTTTGCGGCCGTCTTTGCGTCTTGGTGGAACGCGTCGCATTTCGTAGCAAATACAGCACGATTCGGCAATCGCTAGCCATTGCGTAAATCCTGCTCCCAGCCGCTAAACCTGCGATCGGCGCCGTTGCAACGCAGGGCGCAGATGCTAACCTGCAGGCCATCCGGCGCGGCGCCGGGCAAGGGAATGGCATGGCAGACTGGGATTACATCATCGTTGGCGCGGGCAGCGCCGGTGCCCTGCTCGCCAACCGCCTGAGCGAAAGCGCGCGCGTGCTGCTGCTGGAGGCCGGCGGGCGCGACAATTACCTTTGGGTGCATGTGCCGATCGGCTACCTCTATTGCATCGACAATCCCCGCACCGACTGGCGCTTTCGCACCCGCGCCGAACCGGGGCTGGGTGGACGCAGCCTGCTCTATCCGCGTGGCAAGGTGCTGGGGGGGTGTTCGTCGATCAACGGCATGCTCTACCTGCGCGGCCAGGCCGCCGATTACGACCACTGGCGCCAGATGGGACTGACCGGCTGGGGCTGGGATGATGTGCTGCCCTATTTCTGCAAACACGAGGATTATGCCGCCGGCCCCGCCGACCCCGCGCTGCACGGAACGGGCGGCGAATGGCGTGTGGAAAATCAGCGCCTGCGCTGGGATATTCTGGACGACTGGGCACGCGCCGCCGTGGCCTGCGGCATTCCCGCCAGCAGTGATTTCAACACCGGCGACAACGAGGGCGTGGGCTATTTCAAGGTCAATCAGCGTTCCGGCTGGCGGTGGAACACCGCGCGCGCCTTTCTCAAGCCGGCGCGCGGGCGCGACAATCTGAAGATCGAAACCGGGGCGCAGGTGCTGGGGCTGGTCTTTGACGGGCGGCGCTGCGTCGGTCTGCGCTATCGTCAGGGCGGGGTGGATCATGTCGTGCGCGCCGGGGCCGAGGTGGTGCTCTGCGCAGGTGCGATCGGCTCGCCGCAACTGTTGCAGCTTGCCGGCATCGGGCCCGGTGCCGCGCTGCAGGCGATGGGCCTTGAGGTGCGCCATGATTGCGATACCGGCGAGAACCTGCAGGATCATCTTCAACTGCGCCTGGCCTATCGCGTGGACGGTGCGAAAACGCTCAATACGATGGCCAACAGCCTGTTCGGCAAGGCGCGGATCGGGCTGGAATATCTGCTCCGGCGTTCCGGGCCGATGTCCATGGCGCCCAGTCAGCTGGGGGCCTTCGCGCGCTCTGGCCCACAGGTCGAACGCGCCGATCTGGAATACCATGTGCAGCCGCTCAGCCTGGATGCCTTTGGCCAGCCGCTGCACGATTTCCCCGCCATCACCGCCAGCGTCTGCCATCTGCGCCCCGAGAGCCGCGGGCATGTGCGCCTGAGCAGCCCCGATCCGCTGGCCGCGCCAGAAATTGCCCCGAACTACCTGTCCGCCGAGGCTGACCGGCGGATCGCCGCGCGCGCCATCCGTCTGACCCGGCGCATCATGGCCGCCGAACCATTGGCACGCTACGCCCCTGCCGAGTTCCGCCCCGGCCCCCAGGCCGAGACCGAGGCCGAACTGATCGCCGCCGCCGGGCAGATCGGCACCACCATCTTTCACCCCGTCGGCACGGCGCGCATGGGCACGGACCCGCGCGCCGTGGTCGGCCCGGATTTGCGGGTGAACGGGGTAAACGGGCTGCGGGTGGCAGATGCCTCGGTGATGCCGGTGATCACCAGCGGCAACACCAATGCGCCGACGCTGATGATCGCCGAAAAGGCCGCGGATCTGATCCGCCGGGGTTGAGCGCGGCAGGGCGGCGGCAGGCAACCCGCCGCCGCCCTGCGCTCAGCGCACGATCAGATCGGCATGCAGCGCGCCGGCCGCGCTGATCGTGTTGAGAATGTCGATCATGTCGCGCGGGCCGACACCGAGGGCATTGAGCCCGGCAACGACCTCGGCCAGCGAGGTGGCCCCGGATACCTCGGCCAGGCCGATGCCGGGCGCCTGTTCGATCTCGGCGCGGGTGCGCGGCACCACCACCACCTCGCCGGGCGTGAAGGGATTGGGCTGCACCGCCATCGGCGTTTCCTCGACGCGCAGCGTCAGCCCACCCTGGGCCACGGCCACGCGGCTGATGCGCACATCTTCGCCCATGACGATCGTGCCGGAGCGCTGATCAACCACCACACGCGCACGCGCGCCGGGATTGACAACCAGATTCTCGATCTGGCTGATCGCATGCGCCGCCGTGGGCTGCTGGGTGGAGGCAATGTCCAGCACCACGGTGCCGGCATCCTGCATCGCGGCCGTAACGCGCCCGAAATGGCCGTTGATCACCTGTTCGATGCGCAGAGCGGTGGTGAAATCGGCCTGACGCAGCGCCAGTCGGATGCGCGTCAAGGAGGCGAGTTCGAAATCGACCTCGCGTTCGATCCGTGCGCCGCCGGGAATGGTGCCTGCGGTGGGCACTCCTTGCGTGACCTGCGCCGCCTCGCCGCGTGCCGTGACGCCGCCGGCAATCACCGCCCCCTGCGCGACGGCATAGATCTGCCCGTCGGCACCGTTGAGCGGCGTCATCACCAGCGTGCCGCCATACAGGCTTTGCGCATCACCGATGGCCGAAACCGTTACATCCACCCGTGAGCCGGCGCGGGCGAAGGGGGGCAGCGTGGCCGTGACCAGCACTGCCGCCACGTTGCGCGGACGGAACTGCTCGCCATTAACGTTAACGCCCAGCCGTTCGAGGATATTGGCCATGATATCTTCGGTGAAGGGCGAATTGCGTATACCGTCGCCGGAACCATTGAGGCCCACGACCAGGCCGTAGCCGATCAGATCGTTGCCGCGCACGCCGTCGAATTCCACCAGGTCCTTCAACCGGACATTCGCCGCCGCGCTCTGGGCGAAGGCGATCAGAAGCAGGCAAGCCAGCAGGCGCTTGATCATCGCAGATACTCCAGCAGCGAGAGGCGCGAGACCCGAGCGGTCACGGCATAAAGAAGCTCAAGGCGGTGGCGCGTTTCCTCCAGGTGGCTGGCGGATTGGAACTCGTCCACACCGATCATGCCGTGGCGCGAAACCTGAAGCCCGTCCTTTTCCAGCGACAGTCGGATGCGGCGCTGATCCAGCAGCTCCTGCCCAAAGCCGATCTGCGCCTGCAGGTCGGTCAGTCCCTGGTTGTTGGATTCCATCGCCTGAACGGTGGCCAGAGCCAGTTCACGCTGCCCCATCGCATCAAGATTGACAGCGCCATTGTCGAGCAGAGCCGCCATCGCGGTGGCCATGAACTGCGAACGGATCGCCGGATGCGCGGCATTCGGCAGATGCGGCGCGCGCTCATCATCGTTGATGGCGGCGCGCGGCGCTTCGCCCTCGCCACGATAGATCGTGGTTTCAAAGATGCCGCCCGGCTGCATGAAGAAATCCTCCAGCGCATCGACGATATCCTGGGCATCGGTCAGCCCCGCCACATGCGCGGAAACCTCTGCCATCAGGTCCTGGGCGGTCGGCAGTGGCCCACGGTCCAGCGCGGCGCCGGAAAAGACCGTGCGCCCGGCCACGCTGAGCGACAGCGCCGAGATCATGTCCTCCATCGCCGCAACCGCCGATTTTGCCGAAGCGGCATAGGACTGAGCGCCCGAATCGGTGAACACGGCGGTCAACACCTGGCTGGAGAGCTGCGAACCCAGCGCCGAAACCCGCTGCAACGAGCTTTGCACCCCCTCCAGCAGCGTGGAGTTCTGGATGATCGCCTTGTCATAGGCCTCGATGCGCGACAGCCGCGATTCGATCGAGGCCAATGCGCCCAGATCGCCGCGCAGATGGCGCTGCGGGGCCTGCACCATGCCGGTGCTCAATTCGCCACTGTGGCGCGCCATCTCGGTGCGCAGCGCAACCCCGTGGCGCTGCATCTGAAAGGGCAGGGAAAGGCTGCCGAGCGAGGTCCAGCTCATGATCAGATCTCCAGCATTCTGCGCAGCATTTCATCGGCGATCTGCAGCACGCGCGTATTCGCTGCATAAGCCTTTTCGATCAGCATGAGGCGCTGCATCTCGGCATCGACATCGACGCCCATGGCCAGCGCACTCTGCTTGAGTTCGGTCTGATAGGCCGTCGCATAGCCGCTGCGATCCTCGGCCGCCTGCCGCGCCTGGCTGAGACCGGAGATCGATTGGCCAACGCTGTCAGAGAAGCTGCGCGCGGCCCCCCCCGACGGCCCGACAAGCGGCACCTGAAGCGCCTCGATCCAGCGCTGGATCTGCGCCGAATGACCCACCGGCCCCGGCATTGCCGCACCCAGCCCGTCGCGCAGGAGCCACAGATCGCCCCCGGCATCAGGGCGCACGGCGGCATTGACGGAGATCCGCCCGGCCAGACCCTGCGTTTCCAGCGGATCGAACGGCAGGCCGAGATCGGTGAACAGGCCCGGCTGGCCAGGGGCATTGGAAGGATCAACCGCCGGGTCCTCGAAGCGGGTGATGATGTCCATGGCAATGGCATCGAGCGCGGCCTGCGCCTGCGGCGCATCACGGTCGCGCACCGCGAAATTGCCCGCCAGCCGCCCGCCCGCCAATGGGCCTTCGGGCCCGGTCGAAACATCGCGGCCGTTGATGGTGAGCCCGTTGAGCTGGCCGTTTTGCAGGCTCATCGTGGCGTCCATCGCCGGGCTTGCCGTGAACCCGAAAACCGCCGGCTTGGTATCGAGCAGAAGCTGCCCGCCTTCGGTATAGAGCACGATGCGCCCGTCGGTGTGCTGAAGTTCCTTGATCGGCACGATCTGCGAAAGCGAATCGATCATGGCCTGGCGTTCGTCGACCAGGCCCAGTGCCGAATGCCCCGCCGCCTGAAGCTTGACGATGTCGCGGTTGAGCTGGGCAACGCGCTCCAGCCCCTGGTTGAGATCGGCCACATCGCGCGCGATCGTCACATCGGCACGGTGGCGCAGGGATTGCACCTGGTCTTCAAGCTGGTTGAGCTGCCTGACCAGATCGCTCGAAGCATCAACCACCGCCTTGAGCAGATGGTCCTGATCCGGGCGCGCCGCCGAGGCGATCAGCGCCGATTCCAGCGCGGCAACCTTGCCGGTCAGCCCGTGCGGATCACCAGGCAAGCCGATCGCCTGTTCGAGGGTTGTCCAGAAGCCCGCCTGCGCGCCTGCCCCGGCCATCGCGCCGCCGGCCTTGCGCATCAGCCCGTTGAGCACCGGATCGACCTGCCGCTCGACACCGACGACGCGAACACCGTTGCCGGTGCCGCCCACCACCGAAGAGCTGAGCTGGATCTGCCGCGTGGCATATCCTTCGGTCATGGCGTTGGCCACGTTCGATGATACCACCTCTATGGCCCGGGTCGAAGCCCCAAGCCCGGAAATGGCGGCATTCATGGCAAGGTTGATGCTCATGGATCAGCTCCTGGCAGCGCCGGATCAGCGCTTGATATTGGTGGTTTCCTGCAGCATTTCATCGACGGTGGTGATCACCTTGGCGTTCGATGAATAGGCCCGCTGGGTCTGGATCATATGCGTCAGCTCGGCGGCGATATCGGTCGCCGATTCCTCACGCGTGAAACCCAGGATGGTGCCCGTGGGGCCGTCCCCGGCATCCCAAAGGAACATTGGCCCGCTGTTTTCGGAGACGCGATACGCCTGGTTATCAAGCGAGATCAATCCGTTGGGGTTGGGCACATCGACCAGCGGGATCTGCGCGATGGCGCGCACCAGGCCCGAGTCATAAATGCCACGCAACATCCCCGAGGCATCGACCTCGACGCTCAGGAGCGATTGCACCGGCGAGCCGTTCTTGGTGATCGAAACCGGCGTGAAGCTCGATGCCATCTGCGTCATGCCATCGGCGCTGCCGGGCATGCCGATATTGAGGCGGAGCGCCTGCCCGCCGACGGTGACCCCGAGATCACCGGTAAGCGGATCATAAGGGGCGCCCGCGCCCATCGGCGGCTGCGTCACCGAAAGGATACGCCCGGCATTGGGTTGCACGCTGTCGAATTCGACGATGTATTCACCGATCACATTGCCTTCCGAATCGGTGATCGTGGCGTTCCACTCGTTCGATGCACCCGCACCCGGCACCACCGGCTCGAAGCGCATGTTCAGCGCTTCCGGCGAGCCGAGATTGTCGAAATATTCAAGCGTCACGTCATGATGCCCGCCCGCCGCGCCGGCACGGGTTTCGCTGGCCGGCAGGTTGAGGCGCATGCTGATTTCCGAGGTCGGATCGGAGTTGAACTGCGTGCGGTTGATCTGGATGGGCTGCAACGAGCCGATCGTATCGCGCGAATGGGTGCCGACGGTGCCATCCGGCGCGGCCGGCCAGCCCAGTAGCGCCAGGCCGTGTTCATTGCGCAGGATGCCATTGGAATCAGGGCGGAACGAGCCGGTCGTGGACAGCATGAGCTGCATGTTGCCGCCGCTGTTGGTATTGGTCACCGGCAGGAAACCGCGCCCGTTGACCGCCAGATCGGTCGGATTTGACGTGGAGCTGAGCGCGCCGCGCTCATCGATCAGGCGCATGGTCGAGGAGCGCACGCCCCCCGCCATATAGGTCCCGGCACCGCCCTGCGACATGACCATCGACTGAAATGATACGCTCTGGCGCTTGTAGCCGGCGGTGGCCGAGTTGGAGATATTGTCCGAGATGACCGAAAGCCGGGTCGCGTTGGCATTGAGCCCCGAGATGCCGGCATTGAAGGAAGAGTAGAGCGACGACATGGGCAAACCTTTCTGGCCTGTGTGACTTGCGTCAGACACTGACCGAACGGTGTTAATGCCATCCTAATACGCGAAGGTTTTTCCGCACCCCGGCCCTGATGGCCCGCGCATGGCGGGCCATCGCCCTGTCCCGCTGCCGCTAGATCGCGCTGCGCAGCAAGATCAGCTCCAGCCGATTGTTGCGCGCGGCCATTGGGTTACGCACCACCAGGCGGCGATCGGCATGGCCCGCCACGCGCGCCACGCGCTGCGGATCAAAGCCGCGATCCTCCAGCATGCGACGCACGCCCCCGGCGCGACTCATCGACAAGGTCCAGCGTGGATCATTGGCCTGCACCAGCGTGTAGCTGCGCGTATGCCCCTCGATCGCGAGCGAATTGGTCACCATGCCGAAAACATCGCTGAGAATACCCGAGAGCACCTCCATGACGGGCGTGGGCCGGTCGGTATCGACGTCAAAAAGCGCCGCACCGGGCAGATCGAACAGCTCGATCACCAATCCCTCATCGGTCACACGGGTCACGATATGGCGCAGCGCCTCGGTCATGACGGCGCTTTCGGCCCCCATGCCCTGTAGACGATCCTGAAGCATTTCAAAGGCTTCGGCATCCGTTCGATCATCAGCCAAATGGTCTGGAAGCCCCTGATTCGTCTCGGGGCCGATATCCTCGCGGCTCTGGACATCGTTGCCGCCGAACATTCCCACACCGCCCGATGATGCCCGGTTGATCGGTATCGACGGCGTGAAATAATCCGCCAGCCCCTTGCGTTGCGCTTCGGTCGTTGCACCCAAAAGCCACATCATCAGAAAGAAGGCCATCATGGCGGTGACAAAGTCGGCATAAGCGACTTTCCACGCGCCACCATGGTGGCCAGCGCCACGCACGATCTTCTTTCTTTTGATGATGACGGGCGCGGCTTGGTTTTGCCGGCTCATCCCACCACCTATTTCTTCACCCATGTTCAGAAATAGCAAACAGGTGTGAACCGGAGGTTAAAAGAGCCCCCTGAAGGCCTGGGTCAGCCTGCCGGCAGCAGGGGCACACGGCCCTCGGCGCACAGCAGATAGACGGCTTGATCCTCGATGACCACCGCGCTCAGCGGCCCGCCATAGGCCGCGCGGCTGTCGATATTGACCCGGTTGGCGTAATGCGTCGGTGCCTCGATGGCCGTATGGCCATGGACCACCAGCCAGGGATGTGGCGCTGTATGGTTCAGAAACGGGCCACGAATCCACAGCATGTCGGTCTCGGTCTGGGCCTCCAGCGCGACGCCGGGGACGATCCCGGCATGAACGTAAAGCACCTCGCCGCGCAGATGATAGGCGGGCAGGCCAGCCAGAAACGCCCGGTGTGGCGCCGGAACGGCTTCGACGCCCTCGGCATGCACCTGCGCGAGCGGCCGCTCGGCCGCCCGGACAACACCGTAGTTTTCCAGCGTCTGACCGCCACCGATCCTTGGATTCAGATAGGTGAGATCGGCGCGCAGCGCCGGATCAGGCTTGCCGGGATCATCCAGAAACAGGGTCAGCATGCGGTCATGGTTGCCCTTCAGCACCACCCAGGGCTCGCCGCGCAACTGCCCGCGCATCAGAAACTCGACCACCCCGGGCGAATCCGGGCCGCGGTCCACCAGATCGCCGACATGCACCACCGGCGCCTCTGCATCGCCGATCCGCGCCCGGTCCCGGCGGATCCATTCATGCAGGCGTTCAAGCTGGTCCAGATGACCGTGAATATCGCCGATGGCATAGGTGCGGATCATGGGCCCCCCGATGGCCAGCCTGTCATCCTGGCGCAGATACGCCGGGGGGCGGATGAGCGCAAGGCGCCCGCAACGGGCAGCGCCCCCTCCCCCGGCGGTCAGGCTGCCTCAGGCCACGTCAAACCGCATCGGCCGCACCTGGCGGAACATGCCGGTATTGCGCAGCGTTTCCACCACCTTCGGGTCAATCGCCTGATCCAGATACAGAAGCGCGATCGCATCCTGGCCCGCACCCGAGCGCCCGAGCGTGAAGTTGGCGATGTTGACCCCGCTCTTGCCCATCGTATTGCCCAGAAGGCCGATGATGCCGGGGACATCCTCGTTGGTGGTATAGAGCATATGCGCGCCAACCTCGGCGTCAATATTGATGCCCTTGATCTGGATGAAGCGCGGCTTGCCGTCCGAAAAGACCGTGCCCGCCACCGAGCGCTCGCGCGTATCGGTCACCACCGTCAGCTTGATGAAGGCATCGAACACGCCGGATTTCTCCTGCTGGGTGGTCGAAAGCTGCACCCCGCGCTCCTTGGCGACGATCGGCGCCGACACCAGGTTCACATCCGGATTGGCCGCCTTCATCACCCCGGCGATCACCGCGCAATTGAGCGCCTTGAGGTTCATCTGCGCCACCGCGCCGTCATAGAGCACGTTGATGGCGCGGATCGGCTCGTCGGTCAGCTGGCCCGCGAAATCGCCCAGATGCGCGGCGAGCTTCAGCCAGGGCCCCATGACGGCGGCTTCCTCGGCGGTGACCGAGGGCATGTTGAGCGCGTTCTGCACCGCGCCGGTCAGCAGGTAATCGGCCATCTGCTCGGCCACCTGGATCGCCACGTTTTCCTGCGCCTCGGTAGTCGCGGCACCCAGATGCGGGGTCACCACCACATTGGGCAGGTTGAACAAGGGCGAATCGGTCGCAGGCTCCACGGCAAAGACATCAAGGCCCGCGCCCGCCACATGGCCGGATTTCAACGCTCCGGCCAGCGCCGCCTCATCGATCAGCCCCCCGCGTGCGCAGTTGATGATGCGCACACCCTTTCTGGTCCTGGCGATGTTTTCAGCCGACAGGATGTTGCGGGTCTTGTCGGTCAGCGGCACATGCAGGGTGATGAAATCGGCCTTGGCCAGCAGTTCGTCCAGCTCGACCTTGTGCACCCCCATCGCCTTGGCGCGCTCCTCGCTGAGGAAGGGGTCATAGGCGATCACCTTCATCTTCAGCCCCAGCGCCCGGTCGCAGACGATGCCGCCGATATTGCCCGCACCGATCACGCCGAGCGTCTTGTTGAACAGCTCCACCCCCATGAAGCGGTTCTTCTCCCACTTGCCGGCATGCGTGCTGGTGCTGGCCTCGGGCAACTGACGCGCCACGGCAAACATCATCGCGATGGCATGTTCGGCGGTGGTGACCGAATTGCCGAACGGCGTGTTCATGACGATCACCCCGCGCTTCGAGGCGGCGGGAATGTCCACATTGTCCACGCCGATCCCGGCCCGGCCGATGACCTTGAGGTTGGTGGCCTTTTCCAGGATCTTCTCGGTGACCTTGGTGGCCGAGCGGATGGCCAGGCCATCATACTGGCCGATCACCTCGGCCAGCTTTTCCTTGTCCTTGCCCAGATCTGGCAGGTAATCGACGTCGACACCGCGATCGCGGAAGATCTGGACGGCGGTTTCGGACAGCTTGTCAGAGACGAGAACGCGGGGGGCCATGGCGGGCTCCTTTTCAACGGGGTTGGCAGCCCCCGCGCTTGTGGCGGGGGCAGATGTCAGGGGGTCAGGCCGCTTGCAGCGCGGCAATCTCGGCCTCGAAGGCCCATTCGATCCAAGGCATCAGCGTCGCCACATCGGCGCTCTCCACCGTCGAGCCGCACCAGATGCGCAGACCCGGCGGCGCATCGCGGTAAGCACCGATATCGAACGCCACGCCGGCCACCTCCAGCCGCCTGGCGACAGCCTTGGCGAAACTCGCGCCGTCGCTGATGCGGGGATCGGTGAACTTCAGGCAGACGCTGGTGGTTGATGCCGTCATCGGGTCTTCGGCCAGATTGGCGATCCAGTCGCGGGTGGCGATGAACTCCCACACCGCACGCGCGTTGGCCTCCGCACGCGCCACCAGCCCGGACAGCCCGCCGATGGACCGCGCCCATTTCAACGCCACCAGATAGTCCTCGACGGCCAGCATCGAGGGGGTGTTGATGGTCTCGCCCTTGAAGATGCCCTCGATCAGCTTGCCGCCCTTGGTCAGACGGAAGATCTTTGGCAGCGGCCAGGCGGGTGTGTGGCTTTCCAGCCGCGCCACGGCACGCGGGCTCAGGATCAGCATGCCATGCGCGCCCTCGCCGCCCAGCACCTTCTGCCAGCTGAAGGTCACCACATCCAGCTTGTCCCAGGGCAGATCCATGGCAAAGGCCGCGCTGGTCGCGTCACAGATCGTCAGGCCCGCGCGGTCCGCCGGGATCGCATCGCCATTCGCCAGCCGCACGCCCGAAGTGGTGCCATTCCAGGTGAAGACCACATCGCGGTCAAAATTCACCTGCGTGAAATCGACGATCTGCCCATAGGGCACCTTGCGCACCGTGGCGTCGAGCTTGAGCTGCTTCACCACATCCGTCACCCAGCCCTCGCCAAAGCTTTCCCAGGCGAGCATCTCCACCGGGCGGGCGCCCAGAAGCGACCAGAGCGCCATCTCCACCGCGCCGGTATCGGAACCGGGCACGATGCCGATGCGGTAATCGGCCGGCACACCCAGCACTTCGCGGGTAAGCTCGATCGCCTCGGCCAGCTTGGCCTTGCCCACCGCGGCACGATGCGAGCGGCCCAGCGGCGCATCCGACAGCATGTCCAGCGAGTAATGGGGGATCTTGGCGCAAGGGCCAGAAGAGAAACACGGATTTGCCGGCCGCGCAGCCGGGGTCTTGGGGTCGGTCATGGTATCCTTCCAGATAGTCGCCCCTCGTTGGGGAGGGGTGTCCCACGAACGCAGATACGGCCCGCGCCACACTGGCGCAAGGGTATAAATTGCTCTAAGGCGGCGCTTGAACGAACAAAACCGACATACCCAGTCCACGATCGGAAACTTTCATGCATGTCGCCACGCTGATCACCAATCCGGCCCATCCGCGGCTTGACGCCACCACCGTCGAGACGCTGCGCAATGCCTGGGGCGGCGGCGAGGCGCGCTGGCTCAACCCGGGCATCGCGGCCGAGTTCGACCTCGCCACCCCGCCGGGCAATCAATGGGATGTCTGGGAAGCGATGCAGGCGCTGGGCATTGATCTGGCAGTGCAACCCGCGGCCGGGCGGCGCAAGGCAATGCTGCTGGCCGATATGGACAGCACGATGATCCAGCAGGAATGCATCGACGAGCTTGCCGATCTGGCCGGCTTCGGCGCGCGGGTCGCCGAGATCACCGCCCGCGCGATGAATGGCGAACTCGAATTCGAACCCGCCCTGCGCGCGCGCGTAGCGCTCTTTGCCGGCATGGATGAGGGCATCATCGACCGCGTTCTTGCCGAACGCATCAGCTTCACCCCCGGCGGACGGGCGCTGATTGCGACGATGAAGGCCCATGGCGGGCATGCGGCGCTGGTCTCGGGCGGGTTCACCGCCTTCACCGCGCATGTCGCGCGGGCGCTGGGCTTCGATGAACACCGCGCGAACACGCTTCTGGCGGATGATGGCCGGCTGACCGGCAAGGTCGCTGAACCCATCCTCGGACGGCAGGCCAAGGTGGATGCGCTGGAGGAAATCACCGCGCGGCTGGGAATAGGCGCCGAGGCGGTTATGGCGGTGGGCGACGGCGCCAATGATCTGGGCATGCTGCACCGCGCCGGTGCCGGTGTGGCGCTGCACGCCAAGCCCAGTGTCGCGGCGCAATGCGCGCTGCGCATCAACCACGGCGATCTGACGGCACTGCTCTATCTTCAGGGCTACGCCGTCACCGACTTCGCCGCCTGAAGGGCGCCCGCGGCCCGTCTTTGTGCCGAAAATATCCTGGGGTGAATGGGCGCAGCCCAAAGGGGCAAAGCCCCTGCCCCGCCACAAACACGAAGGGCCGGCTGTCGCCGGCCCTTTGCCTGCTCCGTCATGCCGCGCGGATCAGAGCTTGCGCTCGACGGTCTCGCGCTCGAAGATCTCGATGATGTCGCCGGGGCGGATATCATCGTAATTGTCGAAGGCCATGCCGCATTCCTGCCCCGAGATCACTTCCTTGACCTCGTCCTTGAACCGCTTGAGCGTCTTCAGCGTGCCCTCGTGCATCACCACGTTGTCACGCAGCAGCCGCACACCCGCCGAGCGACGCGCCACACCCTCGGTCACCAGACAGCCGGCCACCTTGCCGACATTCGAGACCTTGAAGACTTCGCGGATCTCGGCATAGCCGATGAAGCTCTCGCGCACCTCGTCCTTCAGCAGGCCCGAAGCCGCCGACTTGATGTCATCCACCAGATCATAGATGATCGAGTAATAGCGGATCTCGACCCCCTTCTGATTGGCGCTCTGGCGTGCCGAGGCATTGGCCCGCACGTTGAAGCCGATGATCGGCGCCCGCGAGGCTTCGGCCAGGCCGACATCCGAATCGGTGATCGCGCCAACGCCGTAATGCAGCACGCGCACGCGCACCTCGTCGTTGCCAACCTTTTCCAGCGCCTGAACGATGGCCTCGGCCGAGCCCTGCACATCGGCTTTCACCAGCACCGGCAGTTCGGACACATCGGCATCCGCCTTGGCCCGCGCCATGAGCTGCTCCAGCGTCGTCGCGGCACCGGCGGCGGCACGCTTGTCCTTGGCGGCCTGCTCGCGGTAATCGGCGATCTCGCGGGCCTGCGCCTCGGTCTCGACAACGTTGAGCACATCGCCTGCCTCAGGCGTGCCGCTGAGCCCCAGCACCTCGACGGGAACCGATGGGCCGGCCTCTTCGACGCGCTCGCCCTTGTCGTCGATCAGCGCGCGCACCTTGCCCCATTGCTCGCCGACCACGAAGATGTCGCCGCGCTTGAGCGTGCCGTGCTGCACCAGAACCGTTGCCACCGGGCCGCGGCCGACATCGAGCTTGGCCTCGATGACCGCACCCATCGCGGCACGTCCGGGATTGGCCTGAAGCTCCAGAATTTCAGCCTGCAGCGCGATTGCCTCCAGCAACGTGTCCAGGCCCTTGCCGGTGATCGCCGAAACCTCGACATCCTGCACATCGCCCGACATCGCCTCGACGACGACCTCGTGCTGCAACAGATCGGTGCGCACCTTCATCGGGTCGGCATCGGGCTTGTCGCATTTGTTGATCGCCACGATCATCGGCACCTTGGCGGCCTTGGCGTGGTTGATCGCCTCGATGGTCTGCGGCATCACCGCATCGTCGGCGGCCACCACCAGAACCACGATATCGGTCACCTGCGCGCCACGGGCGCGCATCGAGGTGAAGGCCGCGTGTCCCGGCGTGTCAAGGAAGGTCAGCAGCGCGCCCGAATCGGTGCGCACCTGATAGGCGCCGATATGCTGGGTAATGCCACCGGCCTCGCCCGAAACCACGCTGGTCTTGCGAATCGCATCCAGAAGCGAGGTCTTGCCGTGGTCGACATGGCCCATGATGGTGATGATCGGCGGACGCGGGCGCAGATCCTCAGGCTTGTCCTTGACGGTGTCGATCACCTGCTCGACATCGGCATCCGAAACCCGCACTGCCTTGTGGCCGAATTCCTCGATCACCAGTTCGGCGGTATCGGCATCGATGGTCTGGTTCATCGCCACCATCATGCCCATCTTCATCAGCGACTTGACGATGTCGGCGGCACGCTCGGCCATGCGGTTGGCCAGTTCCTGCACAACGATGGTTTCCGGCAGCTGCACTTCGCGCACCTGCTTCTCGGCCTTCTGGCCCATGCCCAGCGCCTTGGCGCGCGCGCGCTCCTGCTTGCGCTTCATCGCTGCCAGGCTGCGATGCCGCCCGCCCTCGCCTTCCAGCGCGGCCGAAAGCGTCAGCTTGCCCGAACGCCGGCCGCCGTCGTCGCGCGCCTTGGCGCGCGAATCGCGCTCCTCGCGCTCGCGCTCGGCCTTGCGCGGTGCCGCCGCGGGCGCCGGCTTGGCAGCGACCCGTTCGGCATTCCGTTCGGCGCTGCGCTCTGCCGGGGCAGCGGCAGGCTCGATCGCCGGAGCCGCCTTGGCTTTCGCCTGTGCAACAGCCTCGGCAGCCAGACGCGCCTCTTCCTCGTCGCGGGCCTTGCGGGCCTCCTCGCGTTCGCGCTCCTCGCGTTCGCGTTCCTCGATCTCGGCGCGGCGGCGCTCGCGATCTTCCTCGCGCTGGCGCTCGCCCTCGGCGCGCGCAACGGCCTCATCGGCCTCGCGGGCCTTGGCGGCGCGCACCGCGGCAAGGCGGCGCTCCATCTCGGAATCGGAAATCCCCGCGGGGCGGCGCGTCGGGCCAGCCCCCGGTCCTTGCGGCTTGTTGGTGTTTATGGCCCCCGTGCCCGCAGCCCCCGCACCCGGCTTGGGCACGACGACGCGCTTGCGCTTGGTTTCGACCACGACAGCCTTGGTCCGCCCGTGGCTGAAGCTCTGCTTCACCTGTCCGGGGGTCGAACCGCCACGCAGTCCAAGGGGTTTTTTACCGTCTGTATCGCTCATGCGTCTTTCGTATCCTCTCCGGCGACCAATACGCCGATCTGCCCGCGCATCCGCGCGAGCTTTGCCGCTTCCTCTACTACACGCGCAGCCAGACCGCCAGCGGCAAGCGCGGCATGTATCACATGTTCCCGACCGAAAGCCAAACCCAATTCCTGCGCACTCAGACAGGTCATATGGCTCTCTGGCCCGGCCGGCGGACGCAGCTTGGTCTTGCCGCGCGCCGAGCCGTCATGGGCCTGGATCAGCACCGCGGCATCGCCCCGTGCCAGCCAGTCGCGCACCTTCTCATAACCCGCCACCGCCTGCCCACCCTTGCGCGCCAGCGAGACCAGATCGATCACCCGGCGGGCCAGCAGATCATGCACCAGAGCGGGCAGGTCAGCAGGCAGCGTGACCGGCTGACGGGCGGCGCGGGCAAAGAGCCGGCGCTTGACCGCCTGCTCCAGCACGCCCCGTTCAGCCGAGACCCAGATCCCCCGCCCCGGCAGGCGGCCCGAAAGATCCGGCACCACCTGCGCATCCGGGCCGATGACAAAGCGGATCAACCCGCCGCACGGCTGGCTCTCGCCGGTCACGATGCAACGCCGCTCGGGGCCGTCGCTCTCTTTCGGCCTACCGCCGCGCGCCATGGCGCCCTCTCCCTAGTTGTTTTCGCCCTCTTCGCTGCCGGCTTCAGGCGCGTCCTCGTCAAGCCCTTCGCCCTGCGCATCGGTGTCAGGTTCCAGATCCGCCAGATCGACCCAGCCCAGCATGACCCGTGCAGTCATGATCAGGCGCTGCGCCTCCTCAAGGCTGACATCGAACGGCTCCAGCACGCCATCATCCTTGATGCGCTGGCCATTCGCCGTGGTCCAGCCGCCGGCCAGTTCCCAGTCGGCGCAGGTGGCGAAATCCTCCAGCGTCTTGACGTCGTCCTTGGCCAGCGCCTCGATCATCTGCGGGGTCAGCCCCTCGAATTCGATCAGACTGTCCTGAACGCCCAGCGCGCGCGCATTTTCCAGCGCGGCAGTGTTGATTGCCTCCAGACGGTCGCGGGCACGGGCCTGCAACTCGTTGGCGGTGTCTTCATCGAAGCCGTCGATCGACAGCAACTCGTCGATCTCCACATAGGCCACTTCCTCAAGGTCGGTGAAGCCCTCGGCAACCAGAAGCTGCGCCATCATCTCATCGACGTCCAGCTCATCCATGAAGAGCTTGGTGCGCTCGGCGAATTCGGCCTGGCGGCGGGCTGATTCGTCGCTTTCGGTCATGATGTCGATATCCAGCCCGGTGAGCTGGCTGGCCAGCCGCACGTTCTGGCCGCGCCGGCCAATGGCCAGCGAAAGCTGCTCGTCGGGCACCACCACCTCGATGCGGCCGGCATCCTCGTCGATCACCACTTTCGACACTTCGGCCGGTTGCAGCGCATTCACCAGAAAGGTTGCCTGATCCTCGTTCCAGGGGATGATGTCGATCTTCTCACCCTGCAGTTCATTGACCACCGCCTGCACGCGCGAGCCGCGCATACCGACGCAGGCGCCCACCGGGTCGATGCTCGAATCATAGCTGATCACGGCGATCTTGGCGCGCGAGCCGGGGTCGCGGGCAACGGCCTTGATCTCGATGATGTTGTCGTAGATCTCCGGCACTTCCATCTTGAACAGCTCGGCCATGAATTCGGGCGCGGTGCGGCTGAGGAACACCTGGGGCCCGCGGGCCTCGCGGCGCACGTCCTTGATGAAGCAGCGGATGCGGTCGTTGGGGCGGTAGCTTTCGCGGCCGATCTTCTCGTTGCGGCGCAGGATGCCCTCGCCGCGGCCGATATCGACGATGATATTGCCGTATTCCTCGCGGCGCACGACGCCGTTGATGATGGTGCCGGCGCGGTCCTTGAATTCGTCATACTGGCGGTCACGCTCGGCCTCGCGGACCTTTTGCAAGATCACCTGCTTGGCCGATTGCGCGGCGATGCGGCCCAGCTCGACGGGGGGCACCTCGTCGCGGATCTCGTCGCCGATCTGGGGCGCGTCCAGATAGGGTTTCGCTTGCTCGACGGTCAACTGGGCATGGTGGTTTTCCAGCTCTTCATCGGCAACCACGGTGCGCACGCGGGTAAAGCTGGCGCGCCCGGTCTTGCGGTCGATAGTGACCCGGATGTCCATATCGGCCCCGTAGCGCGACTTGGCGGCCCGCGCGAGGCTTTCCTCCATCGCCTGCACGACCAGTTCGGGGTCGATCAGTTTTTCGCGCGCCACCGCTTCGGCGGTCTGCAACAGCTCAAGCTGGTTGGCACTGGTGATGGCCATGGCTCACTCCTCCTCGGAAGCGGTGTCGGTTTCAATGTCGTCGAATTGGTCTTCGTTGATGATGCCGGCATCCTTGCGCTGACGCAGCATCTCGGCGATCAGCGCGTCAGTCAGCACCAGCTTGGCATCTGACAGCCAGTCGAATTTCAGCCCGATGGTGCCTTCCTCGATCTCGATGAGCACCTCGTCGCCCTCGATGCCGGCCAGCACGCCCTTGAAGCGCCGCCGCCCGTCGATCAGCTCGCCGGTTTCGATCCGCGCCTCATGGCCGGACCAGACATCGAAATCCTTCAGCCGGGTCAGCGGACGGTCGATGCCGGGGCTGGAAACCTCCAGCACATAGGCGTCTTCCAGCGGGTCATCGACATCGAGCGCGGCGGAAACCATGGTCGAGATATCGGCGCAGTCATCGACCTCGATGCCGCCCTCGGGGCGGTCGGCCATGATCTGCAGCGTGCGCACCTTGCCGGCCATCAGCCGCAGGCGCACCAGTTCGTAGCCCATGCCCTCGATGACCGGCTGCACGATCTCCGCCAGCCGCCGGTCGATGGCCGTGCGCGCCACCAGATCCGAGGTGGCGCCATGGTCGGGGGCGGAGTTGTGGTCAGGGTCGCTCATGGCAGACCTCCAGAAACGAAAAAACGGGCCAAGCGGCCCGTGCATATGTCCCGGTGGAGCTTTCGGTTTGGACCCGCAAGCACCGCTTTCAAGCGCCATATAGTGCTCGCCTTGTGAAAACGCAAGCATATTGGTGCGAGGCTTCGCCACGGCATCGCTTTTCCTGCCGGGCACCTTTCGCTAGGGTGCAACCGCAATGTCCGATCCGTCATCAGCCACCCTGTCAGAGCCGCCCCGTTTGCGCCGCCGCCGCTTTCTGGCCCTGTTGGGGCTGAGCGCCGCGATGCCGATGCGTGGCTCGGCGCAGATTGGCGGGCAAGGGGCCGATACGCTCTTTGTCTGGCGCGAGCGTGATGCCCGTTTCGGCGGGTTTTCGGCGCTGCACCTTCATGATGACCGACAGCATTTCCTGGCGCTGAGCGATCGTGCCTGGCTCTATGCCGGTCGGCTGATCCGCGATGCCGACGAGGGCATCACCGGTGTCGAGGTCAGCGCCATTCACCCGGTGCGCGGGCCTGACGGTGCCGCGCTGCGCGGGCCGGCGGGCGACAGCGAAGGGCTGGCCCTGGGCTCGGACGGCACCCTCTATATCGCCTTCGAGGGCGGCGCACGCACCCGCGTTGCCGCCTACGCGCAGCCGGGCGGTGTGGCGCGCCATCTGCCACGCCACCCGTATTTCACCCGCATGCCCGGCAATGGCGCGCTCGAAGCGCTGGCCATTGACAGCGCGGACCGGCTCCACACTTTGCCCGAAACACCCATTGATGGGGCCTTTCCGGTGTTTCGCTTCGATACCCGTGGCTGGCAGTCCGATCCGGGGCGCAACTGGCAGATCATCGGCCATGTGCCGCGGCGTGGCAGTTTCGCACCGGTCGGCGCGGATTTCGGCCCGGATGGCAATTTCTACCTGCTGGAGCGACAATTCCGCCTGCCCGCCTTTGCCAGTCGCATCAGCCGCATCCGCCCCGGCCACTGGGACCGGCCGGAAACGCTGGTCGAAACCCGGCCCGGTGCGTTCGACAATCATGAGGGCATCAGCATCACCCGCGATGCCCGCGGCCGGCTCTGCGCCACCACCATTTCGGACGACAACCGCTTTTTCCTGCAACGCACCGAGATTGCCGAGTTCCGTCTCGACTGACGCAAACGCCGGCCTTGCAGGGGTCAATCCAGCCCGGCGATGGTGCGCAGATGCGCCATGCGGTGCATGAAGCCGGCCTCGAACGTATGCGCACGGGCAAAACTCACCGCGGCTTTCGACGCGGCGACAAGCGCTTCGCGGTCGCCATTCAGGGTCAGGATCCTGTCAGCCATCGCCGACGCACCACGCCGGCAGGCCCAGCCACCGCCCGAAAGCCGGCTGACGCGCTTCCATGCCGGGCTGGAATAGGCCAACACCGGCACACCGCAGCCCATCGCCTCGATCGCCTGCACCCGCGCCGCGGCAGCGCGGTTGGGCACAAGCATCAGATCGGCGCTTCGGCGCAGGTGCGGCACCAGTGCCGTTTCAAAGGCCATCGGCGCGCGCAGGATTACCCGCTCGTCCAGCCGCAGCGACGCCACGCCATCACGAAGGCGTGCCTCCAGCGGACCGGCACCGATAACTTCAAGCGAGAAATCCAGCTCTCGTGCCTGCAACCGTTGTGCCAGCGGCAGCAGGTCGGCCGCGCCCGAGGGTTGATCCAGCCGCCCGCAATAGATCAGCCGCAACGGCGCCCCACTGCGCAACCGCTCGGCGCGGGCGGCCTTCTCGGCGGGGCGGGCCAGCATCGGGGTGCGCAACCGGCTTGCGGTGCAGACCAGCACTTCACGGTTGAACCAGCGATAGCCGATTTCGGCACCCGAGGCACGAAAATGCAGCCCGTCGGCATTGTGCAGGGCGTGGCGAAGCGCGACCTCATGGCGCAGCACCGCCAGCACCGCGCGCAACCGACCGCCCGTTTGCGGCTGGGTGAGGGCCTGCATGAATCGCTCCAGCGGGGTGGTCTCCACCGACAGCACCAGCCGCCCGATACGATGGCGCATGGCCTCGCCCAGATGCAGATGGCGCCAGTCATCGGCGGAACAATAGACCAGCCCGGCCTCATCAAGCAGAAGTTCAGGCAGGGGTTCCCCGGCCGGAAGCACCACCAGATCGAAGCCCAGCCTGTCGGGGCTGTAGCGCAAGCCGTGCTCGATCTGCGTCGCACCCTGCCAGACCACCCCGCGCACCCGCCCCGGCCAGAGCTGGCAATGCAGCTTCATGGCCTCGACGAAAGCCACGTCCAGCACCACCTCGCCGCCAGAGGTTTCGATGACCGAGGTATCAGAGAGAATGACCAGTGCCGACAAGACAGCGAATCCGTTACTCAAACCGGATTCGACAAAAGAGTGGTATCCCGGCAAAAGTCCATCCAGAATCGGTGTCATGAGCAAGACATCGCAAGACCGGACAGCTTGTAGGAAGCCATGGAGCGCATAGTTGGCCTGCTGATTTTCATGGCTCTGATGCTGGGTGCAACACTGGCCGCCTGGCTGTGGTGGCACAACCGCGCGGCGCTGCCACCGCTGGCGGCCGTGCCCGCCAATGCCCCGCCACTGGACCCGCCCGGCAAGGGGCTGCACGTCTTTCATCTGGGGCATAGCCTGGTGGGGCGCGACATGCCTGCCATGCTGCAACAGCTCGCCCATGCGGCGGGCTTTCCAGACCACATTCATGCCAGCCAGCTTGGCTGGGGCACGCCGCTGCGCGCGCATTGGGAAGAGGACATTGAGATCACTGGCTTCGCCGAGGAAAACGCGCATGCCCGTTTCCGCCCCGCGCATGAGGCCATCGCCAGCGGCACGCATGACGCAGTGATCCTGACCGAGATGGTTGAACTGCGCGATGCCCTGCGCTGGCATGACGGCGCGGCCTATTTTCACCGCTGGGCGCAGGCCGCGCGGCAGGCCCGCCCCGACGTGCGGCTCTACCTCTATGAGACATGGCACGACCTGGAACACCCCGAGGGCTGGCTGAACCGGCTCGATGCCGACCCCGCCGCGCTCTGGGAGGGCCGGCTTCTGGCACCAAGCTGGGCCGATCCGGCGCTGGGCGGGGTGCATGTCATTCCCGCCGGGCGGGTGCTGGCGGCGCTGGCAAGGGCGCTGGAAACCGAGGGCGCGGTTGCCGGGCTGGATGGTCCGCACGCGCTTTTTGCACGCAATAGCGATGGCACGCCCGATACCATCCATCTCAACGACCAGGGGCAGTATCTGGTTGCCCTGACGCATATGGCGGTGCTTTACCAGCGCCCCGTCACGGGCCTGCCGCACCGGCTGATGCGCGCCGATGGCACGCCCGCCGCCCCCCCCTCGCCCGAAGCCGCGGCGCTGATGAAGCGCGTGGTCTGGGAGGTGGTGCGGTCTCTGCCGGTGACGGGTATACCACGCATGGCCACAACGGGGGACTGAGCACATGATCCGGATTGTTGCGTCATTGATACTGGTCTGGCTGGGCACATCGGCACTCGCCCAGGGCCCGCATGCCGGTTTCGAACCACGCGAGGGGCGGCGCCATCTGGCCTTCAACCTCGCCGATCTGAACGACTGGAGCACCCAGGCGCCCTTCATCGACGTGATGCGCACCGCGCGCGCCTGGATCGGCCATCGCCCCGGCCAGTGGGGCGGCATGGACGAGGCCGAGCTGCGAGACGGCGGTTTTCTGGATGACGATGGCTGGATGCTGCGCGTGCCGCCCGCGCTGAGCCATGTCTCGACCCTGGTGCTGACCGATCTGCCCGCTGAAATGACCTCGATGGCCGGGCGCTACCATGCCCGCTGGGAGGGCTCGGCACCGCTGGGCTTTGGTGGCGCGGCGCGCAATGTGCGCTATGCCGGACGCAGCGCCAGTTTCGATTTCGCCCCCGGCGCGGGGGCAGTCAGCATCGAGTTCCGGCGCGGTGATCTGCGCAACCTGAGCGTGGTTCATGAACGCCATCTGGATGCATTCGAGCGCGGTGAGATCTTCAACCCGGACTGGCTGGCGCGCATCGGGGATGCCGAGAACCTGCGATTCATGGACTGGATGCGCACCAATAACGCGACCATGGCGCATTGGCACGAGCGCCCCCGCCCGGAAGATTACACCTGGGCGCGCAACGGGGTGCCGCTTGAGGTGATGCTGGCGCTTGCCAACCAGACCGGCGCCGAACCCTGGTTCACCCTGCCGCATCTGGCCGATGACGATTTCGTGCGCCGCTTCACCGAGGCCGTGCGCGACGGGCTGCGCCCCGATCTGCGCGCCTGGATCGAATTTTCCAACGAGGTCTGGAACTGGTCTTTCGCGCAGGCTGACTGGGCAGAGCAGAACGCCCGCGCGCGCTGGGGCCAGGAATGGGCCTGGGTGCAGTTCTACGCGCTGCGCGCCGCTCAGGTCATGGATATCGCCGCCGAGGTCTTTGCTGAAAGCCCCGAGCGGCTGGTGCGGGTGCTGGGTATCTTCACCGGCTGGCTGGGGCTGGAGCAGGACATCCTCAATGCGCCGCTCTGGCAGGCCGAGGCGCCCGGCAACCGCGCCCCGCATCACGCCTTCGACGCCTATGCCGTGACCGGCTATTTCAGCGCCGAACTGCATACCGAGGAGCGCCAGCCGATGCTGCGCGACTGGCTGGCCGAAAGCGCGCAGGCCGCCGGGGAGCGCGCCGAGGCCGACGGGCTTGCCGGTGCGGCGCGCGATGCCTTCATTCACAAGCACCGCTTTGATCTGGCACTGGAGCGCGCCGGGCGCGAACTGCTCGATGGCGGTGTTTCGGGGCAACGGGAAAACTCGGTGCGCCACCTGCTGGAGCATACCCTGGCCCATCACGCGCGCGCGGCGGCGGCGCATGATCTGGCGCTGGTGATGTATGAGGGCGGAACGCATGTGGTGGTGGAACCGGCGCAGCATGACAATGCCGAACTGGTGGCCTTCTTTGCCGCGCTCAACTACAGCGCCGAGATGGGTGCGCTTTACCGCGCCCTCATCGAAGGCTGGAACGCGCTGACGCCGGCACCCTTCAACGCCTACAGCGACATCTACGCACCGACCATCTGGGGCAGCTGGGGGGCGTTGCGCCATCTGGATGATGCCAACCCGCGCTGGCAGGCCCTGATGGATGCCACGCAGCCATGAGCAGCCCGGCGGCGCTCAGCGTGATCGTCCCGGCTTGTGATGAAGCCGGCTATATCGATGCCTGCCTGCACTCGCTGCTGGCCGCCGAGCCGGCGGATTTCGAGGTGATCGTGGTGGCCAATGGCTGCACCGATGATACCGCCACCCGCGCGCGCCGTCACCAGCCGGCCTTTGCCGCGCGCGGCAACCCGCTGCGGGTACTGGAACTGCCGGCGCTGGGCAAGCCCGGCGCGCTTAACGCCGGCGACGCCGAGGCCCGGCATGGTGCGCGGGTCTATCTGGATGCCGATGTCACGCTCAACCCGCCATTGCTGCGCCAGCTTGCCGAAGCCCTTGCCGGGGACGCGCCGCGCTATGCCTCGGGCCAGCCCGAGGTGTTGCGCCCGCGCAGTGCCATCAGCCGGGCCTATGCGCGTTTCTGGGTGCGCCTGCCCTTCGTCGCGCAGGGTGTGCCGGGTTTCGGGCTTTTTGCCGTCAATGCAGCCGGGCGCGCGCGCTGGGGTGCCTTTCCGCCGATCATCTCGGATGATACTTTCGTGCGGCTGCATTTCGCCCCGGCAGAGCGTATCGGCGTGACTGGCCGCTACCAATGGCCGCTGGTCGAGGGGTTGCGGCCACTGGTGCGGGTGCGGCGGCGGCAGGATCAGGGCGTGGCCGAGATCGCCGCGCTCTATCCGGGACTGATCGCCAATGACGACACGCCGCGCCCCGGTATCGGCTGGCTGCTGGGCGTGTTGCTGCGCGATCCGGCAGGTTTTGCGGTCTATGGCGTGGTCAGCCTGGCGGTGCGGCTGGGCCGGGGCGCTCAATCGGGCTGGGTGCGGGGGCGCTGAGCAAAGAGCCGTGCCAGAACCGCGGCCTGGGCGTCGATGTCGTGGCGCGTCAGCGCGCAGGCGCGCGCGGTCTTGGCCATGCGTGCCAGCGTCGCCTCCGAGGCCATCACCATGTCGGTGATCGCCTCGCCCAGGGCCTCGGTATCGCCAGCGGGCACCAGCCAGCCGGTCTTTCCGTGGTGCATCAGCTCGGGGATGCCGGCCACCCAGGTGGCGATCACCGGGCGCGCGGCGGCCATGGCCTCCATCACCACCATCGGCAAACCCTCGGCGAACGACGGCAAGACCAGCCCATGCGCACCCTCCATCTCACGCCGCACGCCGGCCTCGTCCAGCCAGCCGGCAAGCCGCACATGCCCGCCCAGACCGAGGCGCGATATGCCGCGCTCGATCGCCGCGCGCATCGGTCCGTCACCGATCAGCACCAGCCGCACATCGACACCGCGCGCCACCACCTCGGCCAGGGCATCGAGCAACAGAAGCTGGCCCTTCTGTTCGACAAACCGGCCGATATTGACCAGCACCAGCGGACGCCCGGCGGGCAGCGGCGTGGTTTCGGCGAAGGCTGCGGGTTCGATGCCGCAGCGCACCACATGCAGCCTTTGCCAGACCGCATGCGGCACCAGCCGGCACAATTGGCTGCGCCCGAACGCGCTGATCGCCACCGTGAAATCGGCGCGCTCGGCCTTTTCGCCCAGCGCGATGGCGCCGGGTTTGTCGAATTCCTCGGGGCCGTGCACGGTAAAGCTGTAGGCCGGCCCGCCCAAAGCCTGCGCCAGCATCGCCACGCAGGCCGGATTGGTGCCGAAATGCGCATGCAGCCGGTCCAGGCCCATCGCGGCCGCACGCCGAGCAACGAAGGCCGCCTCCAGCAGATAGATCAGATGCCGCCAGGGCCCGACATCCGAGCGCCAGCCGATCCGCCAGGCCAGCCCCAGCGCGGCCAGAAACCGCGGCGGGTTGCGCAGTGCCAGCACCAGCGCCGCGCCCAGCAGCACCCGTGCGCCCTGCTCCAGCACATATTCGCTCCGCGCCACTTCCTCGTGGTCCGCAGGATCGACCAGCGCCCCCTCGAAACGGCGCATGGCGAAACGGTGGATCGAAAACCCCTGCCGCTCCAGCGCACGAATTTCACGCCGGATGAAGCTGTGCGAGGGCGAGGGGTAGGTGTTGAGGATATAGCCGATCTTCACGCGGGCACCTTCAGGGTCTGCCCTATGGCGCTAGTGATGAATTCGGGCGATTTCAAGAAATTCGCGCGGTCTTGCCCGGACGGTTGTGCTGGGCCATTGATAGGCCGTAACCTTCGGGCGAGTTTCCGCTTGCCCGGAGAGGCCCTTTGCGGCCCCCGCACAAGGGGATGGGAGTCTGGTGTTGGCGCTACAGGTCATCGAACGTATCGGCGGTAGCGGCATGCTGGCCCGCGTGGCCCGAGGCTCGGCGCTGACAACCCTTGGCTTTGCGCTTTCGAATGCGGTGCGGCTGGGCGCGAACCTGATTCTGGCGCGGCTTCTGTTCCCCGAGGCTTTCGGGCTGATGGCGCTGGTAACGGTGGTTCTGGTGGGGCTGACGATGTTTTCCGACATCGGTATCACTCCGGGGATCCAGCGCAGCGCGCGCGGCGATGAGCCCGATTTTCTCAACACCGCCTGGACGTTGCAGATCATCCGCTCGGTGATCCTGTTCGTGGCGGGCTGCGCGCTGGCCTGGCCCATGGCGCATGTCTATGGCGAGCCCATCCTGTTGCAGCTGATCCCGGTTGCGGCGGTGAGCCTTCTGGTGCTGGCCGCCCAGCCCACACGGCTTGAAACTGCTCAACGCCACATGCTTCTGGGCCGTCTGACCCTGCTGGAGCTGATCAGCCAGATCGTCAGCGTCGTGGTGATGGTGGTGCTGGCCTGGGTCTGGGGTTCGGTCTGGGCGCTGGTGGTGGGCAATATCGTGGCGGCGGCGCTGCGCGTGGCGCTGGGCTGGACGCTGCTGCCCGGCATCGTCAACCGCCCACGGCTGGAACGCGCCGCGATGCGCGAGCTGATCACCTTCGGCAAATGGATCTTCCTGAGCACCGTGGCGGGGTTTGCGCTGCTGCATGGCGACAAGCTGGTGTTGGGCCGGGTGCTCAATGCCGAGGGGCTGGGGGTCTACAACATCGGCTATTTCCTGGCGAGTTTTCCCTTGCTGCTGGGGCAGGCGCTGATCGGACGGATGATGATCCCGATCTACCGCGAGAATCCGCCATCGGCCTCGGCGGCCAATTTCGCGCGGCTGCGGCGCATCCGCATGGCGCTGAGCCTGTTGCAGCTGCTGCTCGCCGTGCCGATGGCCCTGGGGGGGTTCTGGCTGGTCGGGCTGCTCTATGATGCGCGCTATGCAGCCTCGGCGGCGGTGCTGGTGGTGATCAGCGTGGCGCTGCTGCCGCAGATGCTGCTGCTGACCTACGATCAGGTGGCGCTGGCCTCGGGCGATTCGCGCGGCTTCTTCGCGCTGACCGCCACGCGCGCCTGCCTGATGGTGAGCATGATGCTGCTGGCCGCGCCGGCGCTGGGCGTGGCGGGGGTTGCCGGGGCGATCGGGCTGAGCGCCCTGCTGAGCTATCCGCTGGTGGTGCGCCTGGCCCGCCGCCATGACGCGTGGGACGGGCTGCACGATCTGACGATGGGCCTGGCCGCGGCGGGGCTGGCCGGACTGGCGCTATGGCTGCATGGCCCGGCGCTGGCTGCGCTGCCCGGCTTTCCCGCGGGCGATTGGCCCAGCTTTTCCGGCATGCTGTGGCCACCGAATTAGCCCTGCACTGACACCGCATTGCCCTAATTGTGACAGCCTTGAGCGGCAAAACGCGCTAGGCTGGAGCCAACAATCGGGCAGCCGTCAGGCACTGATCCCGCCCTGCGCGCCAAAACCGGAACCGGACAGCTTGGACGATAGAACATGATCAATACGCGGATCCTGGAACAACGCCTCGGCTGGGGCCGGCATGACCCGTCGCAGCCAGCCGATGCGCCAACGCCTGAAACCCGGCCAATCCGCCATGAACCGCTGTTGCAGGGACGCATTCGCCCGCTGCCCGGTATGCATCGTGCCAGCCCGCGGCGCGCCGATACCGAGGCCCTTTGGCAGGATCTTCCGATTGCCGCCCAGAGCCTCGATACCATCGACGCCCGCCATGGCGTGCTTCACTCCATCGACCGGAACAGCGCCGCCGCCGCCGCCCTGGACCAGTTGCGCGCCCAGCTCATGCGTCTGGTGCGCGCCAACAACTGGCGGCGCATCGGCGTTACCTCGCCGCGGCGCGGTGCCGGACGCAGCTTCATTGCCGCCGGTCTTGCCGCCAGTCTTTCGCGGCTGGAGACGCTGCGGGTGCTGCTGATCGACATGGATCTGGGCGCGCCCGATCTGGCCAAGAAGCTGGGGCTGCGCCCGCCCGGCCCGCTGGAAAGCCTGCTTGGCGACGAAACCGCCCCGGAGGAGCATCTGCTGCGGATCGGCACCAACCTGGCCCTGGCGCTGAATGACACGCCGATCCCGCGCGCCGCCGATCTGGTGCAGGATCCCGCGGTCGTGGATGCAATGCGCCATCTCATGGAGCTTCTGGCACCCGATGTCGCAATCTTCGATCTGCCACCGCTGCTGGGCGATGCGTTGAGCACCAGCCTGCTGCCCCAGCTCGACGCCGTCCTGCTGGTCGCCGATGGCACCGCTACCCAGGCGCAAGACATCACCGAATGCGAGCGCATCCTTGAGGGTCAGGTGCCGCTGCTGGGGGTGATCCTCAACAAATCCGAAGATCCCGACCCGCGCGATCGCGGCGCGGCGCGGGTCTGAACGGAGCCGTCGATGGGACCGATCCAGACCATCCCCGAGCTGATCCGCTGGCTGCGGCGACGGATGCGGCTGATTGCGCTGCTCACACTTCTTGGGGCGCTTCTGGGCGTGCTTGCCGCACTCAATTCCGAGCGCATCTATGCCGCGACATCGGTGATTCAGGTCATCAATCCGGTGATCGGCGATGGTGCCGCCGAGGTTTCCGCCTCGCTGACGCGCCGGGTGCAGGCCATCGAGCAGCAACTCATGTCGCGCGAGAACCTGCTGGCGCTGGGCGACCGGCATGGCCTGTTCGAAGGGCTTTCGCTCACCGCGACGGAACGTGTGACGCTGCTGCGCCAGTCAATCACCATACAGACCATCGCCGCCGCGCAGGATATGCCCGGTGCCAGCGGCGGGTTGTCGGCACTGATCATCACCGCCAGCGCCTCGCGCCCCGAAGCCGCTGCCGCCATCAGCAACGAACTGGCCGAAGCGCTGCTGCGCGAAAGCGCATCGGCGCGCCAGGAACGCGCGGAACAGACCCTGCGTTTCTATCAGGAAGATGAGGCCCGCCTGGAGGCCGAAATCGCCCTTCTGGAGGACCGCATCGCCACCTATCAGTCCGAAAACGAAACTCTGCTGCCCGCCGCGCTGGTGCTGCGCCGCGACGAACTGGGCCGGCTGGAGGACAGCCGCCTGACGATCGAGCGCGAGATCGTGCAGATGCGCTCGGAACTTGCCGGGCTTGATGCCGGTTCGCAGCGCACCGTCACCCAGCGCCGGATCGCCCAGCTTGAAGACGACATCGCGCGCCGCGTCGACGAGGCCGCGCTGGTCACTCGCCGCATCGACGCAATTCATGGCCTGTTGCTGCGCGCCCCCGAGGTCGAGCGCGAACTCAATGCCCTGGAAAGGCGCATCGCCCAGTTGCAGACGCAACTTACATCAACCGCAGAACGACGCCGCGACGCCGAGATCGGCCAGCGCATCGAGGATGACCAGCAGGCCGAACGCTTCGAGCTGCTGGAAGCAGCGCTGGTGCCGGAATATCCGGTATCGCGCAGCCGCAGGCAGATCGCCGCTGTGGGGATTCTGGGCGGGTTGGTGCTGGGGTTGTCGCTTGCCTATCTGCTCGACGTGCTGCGCCCGGTTCTGCGCACCGCGCAACAGATGGAGCGCGAATTGCAGCTTCGGCCGGTGGTGTCGATCCCGTTTGCCAGTTCGCCGCGCGAACGCCAGCGCCGCCGGATGATCTGGTTCACCGGCCTGGGGCTTCTCGTGCTGGGCATGGCGCTGATCGCCGCGCAGCTCTTCTGAGCGCGGCCGCTTTCCATGGCGCCCTCTTTCACCGGCACGCGCTTTGAGGCATAGAGGCGTCCCACAGACCCTTGCCCCCCGCCCAAAGCCAAAGGATCGGCGCGATGGCCAATACCATTCCCTGCTGGATCGACGGCGAACTGCGCCCGATGGACAAGCTTGAGGTGCATCGCGCTGGCCTGCGCCACCCGGCGGTTTCGGTCTTCGTGCTGCAACGCGGACAGTTGCTGATCCAGCGCCGAGCGCTGGGCAAGTATCACACGCCGGGGTTATGGGCGAATACCTGCTGCACGCATCCACATTGGGGTGAGGCGCCGCTGGCCTGCGCGCAGCGCCGGCTGCAGGAGGAGCTGGGCATCTCCGGGCTGGCGCTGGAGCCGCGCGGGCAGGTCGAATACCGCGCCGAGGTCGGCAATGGCATGATCGAGCATGAACTGGTCGATCTCTTTCGTGCCGAGGCCCCCGATGATCTTGGCCTGCATCCGGACCCGTCGGAAGTGATGCAGACCCGCCTTGTCGAACCGGGTGCGCTGCTCGCCGAGATCGAAGCCACCCCCGAAGTTTTCACCCCCTGGCTGCGGATCTACCTGCGCGAGCATGGCGCACAGATCCTTGCCGGCCGGGCCGCCTGAGCATGAGCGCGCGCGCGCAGTTTCCGGCTGCGGGCGGTGCCGGCTCTCGCATTGATGCAGTGGTGATCGGGCGCAACGAGGGAGCGCGGCTTCTGGCCTGCCTGAAAGCCCTCAGCGGACAGGTGCGCCGCGTGGTCTATGTCGATTCAGGCTCCACCGACGGCAGCGCCGATGCCGCACGCGCCGCCGGTGCCGAGGTGGTCACGCTCGATCCCACGCAGCCCTTCACCGCCGCGCGGGCACGCAACGCCGGACTGCAACGGCTGGCCGATGATCCGCCCGAACTGGTGCAGTTCATCGACGGCGATTGCGAATTGCGCGAGGGCTGGATCGACACTGCCATCGCCTTTCTGGACGCCACGCCGCGCGCCGCCGTAGTCTGCGGGCGCCGGCGCGAACGCTTCCCCGAGGCATCGGCCTATAACGCGCTTTGCGATGCCGAATGGGACACGCCACTCGGCCCGGCGCTGGCCTGCGGTGGCGATGCCCTGATGCGCTATGACCCGCTTGCCGCGCAACGGGGCTACCGCGCCGAGCTGATTGCCGGCGAAGAGCCTGAACTGTGCCTGCGGCTGCGCGCCGCTGGCTGGCAGGTCTGGCGCATCGATGCCGAAATGACCTTGCATGACGCCGCCATGACGCGGTTTGCTCAATGGTGGCGGCGCAGCGAACGGGCGGGATATTCCTTTGCCGAGGCCGCCACCCGCTTTACCGACAACGGCCGCCCCTTCCGGCTGCGCGAATACCGCCGCGCGCTGGGCTGGGGGCTGATGCTGCCGCTGGCCGTTCTGCTGGCAACGCTGGCGCTGCATCCGGGCGCGCTGGCCCTGCTGCTGGCCTACCCCGTGCAGGTGATCCGGCTCGCGCCCCGGCTTGGCTGGCTGGCGGCCTTTTTCAACACGCTCGGCAAACTGCCCGAGTCGCTGGGCGCGTTGCGTTTTCACTGGCGGCGCATGATGGGCAAGCAGCCACGGCTGATCGAATACAAATGAGCCGCTATCGCCGCCCCAGCCGCAACCGCAGCGCCGCCACCGCCTGCCCCGGCAACACCCTTGCCGCGCGCGCATAGCGGGGCATCAGCCGCGCCGGGTTCGACGCCATGCGCCAGAGCCATTCCAGCGCCAGCGCGCGCATCCAGGCCGGGGCGCGGCGCTGGGTGCCGGCCAGAAAATCCAGCCCCGCACCGATCGAGGCAAAGCCGGTCTGCGGCAACCGGGTGCGGGCCCGCGCGGCAAGGATCTCCTGTTTCGGTGCGCCCAGCGCCAGGAAACACAGCCGCGCGCCCGATTGTTGCAAGGCATCAAGCATCGCGCCGGCCTGCGGGCCTTCAGGGTCAAACCCCATCGGCGGGGCAAGCCGCGCGACAATCTCCAGCCCCGGCACAAGCGTCTGCAAGGCGCTGGCGGCAGCGCTCAAGGTTTCTTCAGTGGCACCAAGCAGCGCCACCGGCGCCCCGTTCCGCGCCGCCACCTGCGCCAGCGGCACCACCAGGTCCGAGCCGGGCACCAGCCGCACCGGCCGCCCCGCCAGCCGCGACAGCCAGACCACCGGGTTGCCATCGGCTACCACCAGATCCTGCGCGGCATAGGCCACGCGAAAAGCGGCATCGCCCCGCAACTTGGCCAGGTGGTCCAGGTTGATCGTCGCCAGCGCAAAGCCTTGGCCACGCTGAAGCCGTGCCGAAACCTCGGCCAGAAGCGCCGCCGCATCGGCGTGGGTGATCGCTATGCGGTGGGGAGGAAAGAGGAATTCCAATTGCCGGGCCTTTCGGGCGATACAGACAGGCTGAATGCAAGCTGTTATAATCGCGCGCGGGCATCGCCGGAAACCCCCAACAGCGGGGCGGCATTGGCAAGCAATTCGCGCATCGGCAGGGAGCGGCACGGCGCATGAACGGGCAGGGGTATCGCGGGGGCATGCGCGCGCGATGATCAACATCGGCAATTCTCTGGCGCTGCTGGCGCTGCTGGGCTGGCCGCTGGTGGTGGTGGTGCTGTTTCGCACGCTCAGCGCCGAGCGGGCCCTGATCTGGACGGTGCTGGGCGGCTACATGATCCTGCCGCAGATCAGCGCGATCAACCTGCCCGGCATTCCGGCGCTGAACAAGGAAACCATTCCCAATCTCTCGGCCTTTGCGGCCTGTCTGTTCATGCTGGGCCGTCGCCCCGGTTTCTGGCCTGCTTCATGGCTTGGCCGGATATTGCTGGTGGCCTTCGTGCTCAGCCCGGCGGTCACGGTGCTGACAAACCTGGAGCCGGTGCGCTTTGGCATCGAGCGCATTGGCAGTCTTACCGTTTTTCACGGCAGCGGCCTGGTGCGGGCAGAACTGCCGGGGTTGCGGCTTTATGATTCCGTCTCGGCGCTGGCCAATCAGTTTCTGGTCATGCTGCCGCTGTTTCTGGCGCGCAGCCTGCTTCATACCGAGGCCGCGATCCGCGAGATCCATCGCGCGCTGGTGATCGCCGCATTGCTCTATGCCGGGCCAATGCTGATCGAGGTCCGTTTCAGCCCGCAGCTTCACACCTGGGTCTATGGCTTCTTTCAGCATGATTTCGTTCAGGCCATTCGCGGCGGCAGCTACCGGCCTTTCGTTTTCATGCCGCATGGGCTGTGGGTGGCGTTCTTTGCCTTCATGTGTGCGATGGCAGCCATGACGCTGGCGTTGCTGGCCCCGGCGGCAAGGCGTGGGCGCATGGTTGCGCTGGTGGTGTTCACGCTCGGTCTGGTTCTGCTCTGTCGCTCGTTCGGGCCGATCGCGCTGACGCTGGTGTTTCTGCCGGTGCTGGTGCTTCTGCGGCCACGGGCGCAACTGGCACTGGCGGCGGCGCTGGCGCTTCTGGTGATCGCTTATCCTCTGCTACGCGGCTCGGGGCTGGTCCCGACCGGCCTGCTGGTCCAGCAGGTGGCCGAAATCAGCGAAGACCGGGCGCAATCGCTTGAATATCGGTTCACCAACGAAGACCGCATCATTGCCCATGTCGAGGAAAAGCTGCTGTTCGGCTGGGGTGGCTGGGGGCGCTTCGTGCCGCATGATCCGCTCACCGGCACCACCCGCATCGTCGTTGACGGGCAGTGGATCATCACCATTGGCCATTTCGGCTGGCTGGGCTATCTGGCGCTGTTCGGGCTGCTGTGTCTGCCGCTGGTGTCGCTCTGGTGGCAGGCGCGCCGCACCCATGCGCCGCCGGTGTCGCTGGCGGTTTCGGCGCTGGCGCTGATTCTGGCGGCAAACCTGCTGGACCTGCTGCCCAACGCCACGCTGATCCCCTTCACATGGCTCATGGCGGGCGCGCTGCTGGGCCATGCCGAGGCCATGGCGCGAAAGACAGCACACAACCGCGCCCGCGCCCTTGCCGCCCGGCATGAGGGCGTGGTTCTTGGTCAGGTTCAGCCGGTGCAGCGCCCGCCCGCGCTGCCCCGGCATCCGCGCACGCATCTCTGACGGCCAGTGCCGGAGCGGCTATGCGCCATCATGTCGCCCTGTTTTTGAGGAAAATTCGCCTGAAACGGGGTATTGTTTCCAAAACAACAATTCAAAAGCCGAGCAGCGGCCGGATACCCAATGGCTTCAGACCACCAAGATACCTCGCGCGAGCATGACATCGCCATCATCGGCATGGCCGCGCATCTGCCCGGCGCCGGCTCGGTGGGGCAATACTGGGACAATCTGCGCGCCGGCATCCGCACCATTCGCCGACTGAGCGAGGAAGAGTTGCTGGCCGCCGGTGAAGACCCGGCACTGCTGAAACGTCCTGATTACGTTCCCTTCAGCGCCCCCCTTGAGGGCTATGCGCATTTTGACGCCGAGTTCTTCGGTTTTTCCCCCAGGGAGGCTGCGATCCTTGATCCGCAGCATCGCCAGTTTCTTGAAACCGCCTGGGAAGCCCTGGAAAACGCCGCCCGGATGCCCGAGCGCTTTGCCGGGACCATCGGTGTCTATGCCGGCTGCGGGATGGGGTCGTATTTCTATTTCAACCTGTGCTCCAACAGTGAGCTGGTGCGCGATGTGGGCCAGTTCCTGTTGCGCCACACCGGCAATGACAAGGATTTCCTGTCCACCCGCGTCAGCCATATCTTCGATCTGCGCGGGCCCTCGGTGAATATCCAGACCGCGTGCTCTACCTCGCTGGTGGCAGTGCATTACGCGGCGCAGGCGCTCTTGTCGGGCGAATGCGACATGGCGCTGGCCGGCGGCGTGACGGTGGAGATGCCGCAGGGGCGCGGCTATCTCTACAGGGAAAACGAGATCCTCTCGCCCGATGGCGAATGCCATGCTTTCGATCACCGCGCGCAGGGAACGGTGTTCGGCTCGGGCGCGGGCTGCGTGGTGCTGCGCCGGCTGGACGATGCCCGCCGCGACGGCGATCACATCTGGGCTGTGATCCGCGGCACGGCGATCAACAATGACGGCGCACAGAAGGCCGGCTATCTGGCGCCCAGCGTCGAGGGGCAGGCGCGCGCCGTGAGCGAGGCGCTGGCACTGGCCGAAGTGCCGGCCGAAACCGTCGATTATGTGGAATGTCACGGCACCGGCACCTATCTGGGCGATCCGATCGAGGTGGCCGCCCTGACCCAGGCCTTCCGCGAGAGCACCGAGGCCACCGGCTTTTGCCGCATCGGCTCGGTGAAAACCAATATCGGCCATCTCGATACCGCCGCCGGCGTGGCCAGCCTGATCAAGGCGTCGCTGGCGCTGCACCACCGGGAGATGCCGCCCTCGCTGGGCTATGAGGCGCCCAATCCGGCGATCGATTTCGCCGCCAGCCCGTTTGCGGTCAATGACCGGCTGACGCCGTGGCAAAACCGCGGGCACCCCCGCCGCGCGGCGGTCAACTCGCTGGGCGTGGGCGGCACCAATGCCCATGCGATCCTGCAGGAGGCTCCCGCGCGCGCGCCCAGCCCGCAGAGCGACTGGCCGTTCCAGCTGCTCACGCTCTCGGCGCGCAACAATGCCGCGCTTGATGCCGCCAGCGCCAATCTGGCCAAGCATCTGCGCGCCAATCCGAGCCAGCCACTGGCCGATATCGCCTGGACATTGCATGACGGGCGCCGCGCCTTCGAGCGCCGGCGCGTGGTGGTTGCCGAAACCCATGCCGAGGCCGCCGAACTGTTGGAGACCGGCGCGCCGGGACGGGTGTTCACCCATAGCGCGCTCGATGACGCGGAGGTTGTGTTCATGTTCCCCGGCGGGGGCGCGCAATATCCCGGCATGGCGCGTGATCTCTATGAGACCGAGCCGCTGTTTCGCGAATGGATGGATCGCGGGCTGGCGCATCTGCAACCACGGCTCGCCTATGACCTGCGCGCCCTCTGGCTGCCCGAGCCGGGCCACGAGGCAACCGCCGCCGAGACGCTGAAGAAGCCCTCGGTACAATTGCCGCTGATCATGATCACCGAATACGCGCTGGCGCAGATGCTGATCGGCTGGGGTGTCAGGCCGACGGCGCTGATCGGTCATTCCATGGGCGAGAATACCGCCGCCTGCCTGGCCGGGGTGATGCGCTTCGAGGATTGCATCGATCTGGTGTATCTGCGCGGGCAGCTTTTTGACAGCGTGCCTGCGGGCGGCATGGTGTCGGTGCCGCTGTCGCTGGCGGCGCTGAAACCCTATCTGGGCCCGGATCTGGATATCGCCAGCATCAACGCACCCGAACTGGTGGTGGTGTCCGGCCCCGATGCCGCACTGGCGGCGCTGGCCGAAACGTTGGCCCGAGCGGGCGTGGAAAGCCAACGCATCGCCATCGATATTGCGGCCCATTCCGCCATGCTAGAGCCGATTCTGGCGACATTTCGCAACTTTCTCGCCGGGCTCACGCTCAACCCGCCGCAATTGCCGATCATCTCCAACCGCAGCGGTGCGCTGCTGAGCCCCGAGGACGCCACCAGCCCTGACTACTGGGTCGGACATCTGCGAAACACGGTGCGCTTTGCCGATGGCATCGCCGCGCTCGCGCAAGCGCCCAACCGCATCTATCTTGAGGTGGGCCCCGGAAAGGCGCTCTCAAGCCTGGTGCGCATGCAGGGCACGGTGCCCGCGCAGCAGGTTCTGGCCGCGCTCCGCCACCCCGACGAGGCGATCGCCGACGATCTTTATCACATGGGTCTGCTGGGCCGGCTCTGGGCGCTGGGTGCCAATTTCGACTGGGCGCAGATCTGGGGCGAGGCAGCGCGCCAGCGCGTGCCGCTTCCGGGCTATGCCTTCCAGCGCAGCGAATATTTCATCGCCCCCGCCACGCAGCAACAGCCCGCCGAACTGCCCGCCCCCGAGCGGCTTGACGCGATCGAGCAATGGGGCACGCGGCTGCACTGGGTGCCGCAATCGGCGCCCTGCGCGCTTGACGTCGAAACCGGGCTTGCCGATCTGCCGGCTGAAACCTGGCTGATCTTCGCCGATGACGACGGGATCGCCGAGGCCGTCATGGCGCCGCTGCGCGCCGCCGGGCACCGGGTGATCGAGGTGCGCGCCGGCGATGCCTTTCGCCGTCTGGGTGAGGCGCGCTATGTACTGCCACCCGAACGCGGGCGCGAAGCCTATGACCAGCTGGTCCAGGGGTTGGTGGCGCAAGGCGCGTGGCCTGGCCGGGTGGCGCATTTCTGGCTGGCCGACAGCGGCTGCAGGGTGCGCGCCGGTTCGGACCTGTTTCAGCGCAATCTTGAGCAGGGCTTTTACAGCCTGCTGTTTCTGACCCAGGCGCTCGGGGCCGAGGGCATCACCGCACCGCTGCATATGAGCGTGATCACCCGTGGCGCCGCCCAGACCCGCAACGAGGCGCTTGCCTGGCCGGAAAAGGCGCTGATCGCCGGCCCCGCGCGCGTCGCGCCACGTGAGCTTCCTGGGCTGACCATCGGCACGCTCGATCTGCCCGCCGATCCGCGCGGAAAAGGCACGGATACGTCTCTGACATGGCGGATACTCGAAGAACTGCTTGCCGATCCGGGCCATCGCATCGCCGCGCTGCGCAATGGAAGGCGCTACGAGCAGCGCTTGCGCCCCCTGGCCTTGCCGGTCCCCGCGGAGGCAGATCTGCCCCGAGGCGCCGTCTGGCTGGTGACGGGCGGTTTTGGCGGTGTCGGGCTGAGCGTGGCCGAAGCGCTGATCCGCCAGACGGGCGCGCGCATCGCGCTTCTGGCGCGCGGCGAATTGCCCCCGCGCGGCGAATGGGCCCGGCTGCGCGACGATCCCGCCGATCCGCGCGCCCGCCGTATTCTGGCGGTCGAGCGACTGGAGGCGCTGGGCGGCGAGGTTCTGACTCTGGCGGCCGATGTGTGCAATATCGACCAGATGCGCGCTGCCCTGGCGCGGCTGCACGCGCATTGGGGGCCGATCCATGGCGTGATCCACGCCGCCGGGCATATCGAGGATGCGCCCTTGCTGGCCAAGACCGGCGCCAGCATCGACGCGGTTCTGGCGCCCAAGGTCTATGGCTTGCGGGTGCTCGATACGCTGCTGCCCGATGGCGCGGTGGCGATGATGGTGCTCTTTGCCTCCAGTTCGACGCTGACCGCCCCAGCCGGGCAGGTCGATTACGTCGCGGCCAATGAGTATCTCAACGCCTTTGCCCGCGCCCGACGCCATGGCAAGACACGGGTTCTGGCGCTGAACTGGGGCGTTTGGGCCGAGGCCGGCATGGCCGCCGAAGCCATGGCCAGGCGACTGGGCCAGCTTCCGGCGCTGCCGCCGCGCCCCGTTGATTTGCCGCTGCTGTTCGAGGCGGGACAGGATGCGCGTGGCAATCGGCGCTTCAGCGCCCGCTATGCCACCGACATGTGGGTGCTCGATGAGCACCGCACGCGCGACGGCCGTGCGATCCTGCCTGGCACCGGGATCATCGAGATTGCGGCACAGGCACTGCGCGCCCAGGGCGAGGCCGGGGCGTTCGAAATCCGCGATCTGGTGTTCCAGCGCGCGCTGGAGGTGGGTGCTCCGCGCGCCATCCGCGTCACGCTGGAGCGCAGCAGCGCGGGTTATGATTTCGAGCTGCGCTCGGACGTGACGCTGCGTGGCAGGCAGGGTTATCAGCTTCATGCCCAGGCACGGCTGGTGCTGGGCCGGCTGGAGCAACCCGCGCCGCTCGATCTGGCGGCGATCATGGCGCGCTGCCAGGCTGCCATCGCCGAGGACGAGGCCGGGCTGCGCTCGCCGCAGGATGCGCATCTGGTCTTTGGTCCGCGCTGGCGGGTGCTGCGGCGCACGGCGCTGGGCCAGCGGGAAGGGATCGCCCATCTGGCGCTGCCTGCTGCCTATCGCGGCGATCTCGCCGAGGGCTATGTGCTGCATCCGGCACTGATGGATCTAGCCACCGGCTGGGCCATGGGGCTGGTGGATCGCTACGGCGCCAGGGCCCTTTGGGTGCCGGTTTCCTATGCCGCGCTGCGGGTGTTCAGATCGCTGCCGGCGGCGGTTGTCAGTTGGGTGCGCATCGCCCCGGCAGAGCCCGGCTTCGCCAGCTTCGATATCACCCTGGGCGATGCCGAAGGCGCTGTCTGCGCCGAGATCGAGCGCTTCACCATCAAGCGGCTTGAGCATGGCCTTTCCGCCGCCGTGCCGCTGTTGCCCGCCGAAGTGGTGTTTGACCAGGACGCCACGGAGGGCGGCGCCCTGTCCCCCGGCGAGGAGCGGCTGGCGCGCAATCTGGCGCTGGGCATCAGGCCGCTTGAGGGGGGCGATGCCTTCCTGCGCGCCCTCGCGCTGCCTGAAACGCAGATCTATGTCTCGTCGCTGTCGATGCCGGCGCTGATCGCCGAGGCCGCCGTGCCGCTGGCCGCCCCGGTCGATCAATCCACCCGTTTCGGGCGTCCGGATCTGGCCAGCGACTATGTCGCGCCGCGCAACGATATCGAACGCATGCTGGTGGGCTTCTGGGAGGATCTGCTTGGCGTGCAGGGTGTCGGGGTCGAGGACGGGTTCTTTGATCTTGGCGGGCATTCGCTGATTGCGGTGCGTCTTTTCGCCCGCGTCCGGAAAACCTGGTCGGTGGATTTTCCGATCTCGGTGCTGTTTGAGGCGCCGACCATCGCGCGCTGCGCGGCGCTGATCGCCGAGCGGCTGGGCATTGCCATGCAGGACGGCGGTGTGCACCAGGGCGGCAGCACCGCGCCCGCGCCTGTCAGCCGTTCGGTGCAACGCTTCGAGTTTCTGGTGCCGATGCACGAGGGCGAAGGCGGTGCCGAGCGGCCCTTCTTCCTGGTTGCGGGCATGTTCGGCAATGTTCTGAACCTGCGCCACATGGCCAATCTGCTGGGCAGCGAGCGGCCCTTCTACGGCCTTCAGGCGCGCGGGTTGCTGGGTGATCAGCCGCCGCACGCCTCGCTGGCCGATGCCGCGCAGGACTATCTGGCCGAGCTGCGCCAGGTGCAGCCACAGGGGCCCTATCTGCTGGGCGGTTTTTCGGGCGGGGGGCTGACGGCGCTGGAGATGGCGCGGGCCTTGCGCGCACAGGGCGAAGAGGTGGCGCTGCTGGTGCTGCTGGATACCCCGCTGCCCCAGCGCCAGACGCTCAGCCGCACCGACAAGGCACTGATCAAGCTGCACGAGTTGCGCCGCAAGGGGCCCGCCTATCTGCGTGAATGGTGGCAGGCGCGGCGCGCATGGCAGCAAGAACAGCGTCGCATGGAAGCCGAACGCATGAGCGAGGCGGAATCGGGCTTTCACAACCGCGCCATCGAGGCAGCCTTTCGCAACGCGCTGCCCCTGGTGCAACTGGACGTCTATGACGGGCGCACGGTGCTGTTTCGTCCGCCGCTTGACCGGCGCTGGAAGGTTTCCGGCGGGCGCTGGGTAAGCAGCGCCAGGGAATATGTGCTGCCTGATAATGACTGGTCGCGCTGGATGCCGGATCTGAGCGTGCATGAGGTTCCGGGCGATCATGATTCCATGGTTCTGGAGCCGAATGTGCGCGTGCTGGCGGCTGAATTGCGCGCGCTGATCCGCAGCGCCGAGGGGCGGGCATGAGTGCACGGGTTCATTGCATCATCCTGAACTGGCGCACCGCGGCAATGACCCTGAAGGCGGCGCGCGCGGCATTGGTGGCAATGGAAGGGATCGAGGGCGCAATCACCATTGTCGATAACGATTCGCAGGACGGCTCGTTCGAAACGCTGAGCCACGAAACCGCTGGCTGGCCGCGCGTGCGTGTGCTGCAATCAGGGCGCAACGGCGGTTATGGCGCGGGCAACAACTTCGGCATCCGCGCCGGCCTGCCCGGCGGCGCGCGCGCCGATTTTGTCTATGTGCTGAACTCGGATGCCTTTCCCGCACCCGATGCGATCCATGCACTGCGGGAACACATGATGGCCAATCCCGGCCTGGGGCTGGCTGGCAGCCATATTCACGGGCCCGCCGGTGAGCCGCATGTCACGGCATTCCGTTTTCCCTCGATCGCCAGTGAGTTCGAGGGCGCCGCCAGGACCGGGCCGATTTCGCGCCTGCTGAAAAACAGCATCGTCGCGCTGGCGCAACCGCAATCCTGCCAAAGGGTGGATTGGCTGGCCGGCGCGAGCCTGATGATCCGCCAGGAGGTGTTTGATGCTGCGGGCCTGTTTGACGAGACGTTCTTTCTCTATTTCGAAGAGACCGATCTGTGCCGTCGCGCCGCGCTTGCAGGCTGGGCTGCGCATTATGTGCCGCAAAGCCGGGTCGAACATCTGGGATCGGTGAGCACCGGCATGAAGACCTGGTCCCGCGTGCCGCGCTACTGGTTCGACTCGCGCTGGCGCTACTTTGCCAAGAACCACGGCCGGGTCTATGCTGGCGCGGCAACGCTCGCACATATGGCGGGGCTGGGCCTTTATGGTCTCCGAGCGCTGGCGCAGCGCCGCAAGCACCATGCACCGCCCTATTTTTTCCTTGATTTTTTGACACATAGCCTGGGTTTCGGCCCGCGTTCGGAGAACTGACATGGCTCCCTTGTCCTGCGTTTTTGTCGGCAATGAATCGCTTCTCGTGCAATGCGCACGGATCGCCATTCAGCGTGGGCACAAAGCTGCTGCGGTGGTCAGCCACAATGCCGAGATTGTCGCCTGGGCCGAAGATGCGGGAATTGCCGTCATCGCTCCGGGGCCGGGCCTGGAGACCCGGTTGGCGGTGCAGCTGGAGCAGGGCTTTGATTGGCTGTTCAGTGTTGCCAACCTGACGCTGCTGCCCGAAGGCGTGCTGGCGCTCGCCCGCTCTGGCGCGGTGAATTTTCATGACGGGCCCTTGCCCCGCTATGCCGGCCTGAACGCGCCGGTCTGGGCACTGCTCAATGGCGAGCCGCGCCATGGCATCACCTGGCATCTGATCGAGGGCGCGGTGGATGGCGGTGCCATTATCGAGCAGGTGCTGTTCGACATCACCGCCGAGGATACTGCCTTCAGCGTGAATGCGCGCTGCTTTGCCAGCGCGATCGAGAGCTTTCCGTCCGTGATGGCCGCCGTCGAAGCCGGGGTGCCGGATCGCACGCCGCAAGAGCCTGCGTTACGCAGGCTCTTCTTGCGCGATGCGCGCCCGGAAGCGGCTGCACGGCTTGATTTTTCCCAGCCCGCCGCCGCGCTGGTGCGGCTGGTGCGCGCGCTTGATCATGGTGCCTACTGGAACCCCCTGACGCTGCCCAGGATCGAAAGCGCCGCCGGGGTCTTTGCCGTGACGCAAGCTCAGGCGGCCGCGGGCAGCGGCGTGCCGGGCGAGGTGCTCGAAGTTGGCGAGGGCGCAGTTCTTGTGGCCTGCGCTGACGGCGCGGTGCGGCTGGAGGGGCTGATCTGCCTGAATGGCCTGCCGGCTGCGCCCGGCACCATTGCCGCACCGGGCGAGGTGCTGAGCTGGGCCAATGCCGAGGCCGTGCATGCGGTCCTGAGCCGGCTGGCGGCTGGCGAGGAGCACTGGCGCCGCGCGCTGGCAGCGTTCCGGCCTGCCGACCTGCCGGGCACGCGTCAAGGCCAGGGGCATGACATGGTGAGCCATGCCTTGCCGGCGGTCACGCCAGAACGGGCCGCGGCGATTCTGGCGCTCTTTGGCGAAAGGATCGGGGGCGGGCGGGGGATGGCCTATGCGCCGGTGCCGGTGTTGGCCAGCCATGCCGCGGCACCGGCTGACATCGCCGCCTGGGTGCCGCTGGAACTACAGGGCGATTGCCTTGCGGCGCTTGAGGGATCGCTCCGCGCCAGCGCCGACCTGACCGCCCGATACCCGGGCTTTCCGCGCGATCTGATTGCGCGCGATCGGGCACTGGCCCCGCTTTCGGTACCGCATCTGGGGATTTCCGATGCCGCCGAGCCTATCGCCGGAACCCTGCTGTGCCTGGTTCGCGATGAGGCGGGCCTGCATCTGGTGGGCGATGCCGCGCGGCTGGCACCCGAAGAGATTGCACTTTTTGCCGAGCGCATCGCACATCTGGCCGAGGCCCCGGGTGAGGCGGCGCTGGGCTCTCTTGATCTGTTCACCGCGCGCGAGCGGGCCTTGCTGGCCTCGGTCAATGATACCGCCAGCGCCTTTGACGCCAACCAGACGATCAGCCGCGCCTTCGAGGCCCAGGCCGCCAGAACCCCGGACGCCCCGGCGCTGGTTTTTGAATCGCTCACGCTCAGCTATGGCGAGTTGAATGCCCGTGCCAACCAGGTTGCGCATGTCCTGCGCGGCCTGGGCGTGGGGCCGGATGTGCCGGTGGCGCTGTGCGTGCACCGCTCGCCCGACCTGCTGATCGGCGCGCTGGGCATCCTCAAGGCCGGCGGTGCCTATGTGCCAATGGATCCCGCCTATCCCGCCGAGCGGCTTGCGCATTTCCTTGCCGACAGCGGTGCGCCGGTATTGGTGACGCAAGCGGCGCTGATCGACCTGCTGCCCGAACATGCCGCCGATCTTCTGGTTCTGGATACCGATATCCGCCTGACCAACAGCAGCAACGGGAACCCGGAAGGCGGCGCAGAGGGCCAGCATCTGGCCTATCTGATCTATACATCGGGATCGACCGGCAAGCCCAAGGGCGTGATGGTCGAGCATTGCAATGTCGCCAATTTCTTTGCCGGCATGGATGCCCGGATCCGGCATGATTCGTCGGGGGTATGGTTGGCGATGACCTCGCTGAGCTTTGATATTTCCGTGCTGGAACTGTTCTGGACCCTCGCGCGCGGATTCAAGCTGGTGCTGACCTCGGATGAGGGCCGACTGCTGGTTTCTGGAAATTCGGTGGCGGTTTCTCCCCAGAAGATGGATTTTGGCCTGTTTTACTGGGGCAATGACGATGGCCCTGGCCCGCGCAAATACGAGCTGCTTCTGGAGGGTGCGCGCTTTGCCGACACCCACGGTTTTTGCGCCGTCTGGACGCCGGAGCGCCATTTCCACGCCTTCGGCGGGCCCTACCCCAACCCGGCAGTGACCGGCGCAGCGGTTGCGGCGGTGACCAGAAACATCAGCGTGCGCGCCGGCTCCTGCGTGGCGCCGCTGCACCATCCGCTGCGTATCGCCGAGGATTGGGCGGTGATCGACAATCTGACCAATGGCCGTGCCGCGCTGGGCATTGCCTCGGGCTGGCATCCGGTCGATTTTGTGTTGCGGCCTGAAAACGCACCGCCAAACAACAAGAAGGCCATGTTCGAAACCATCGACACGTTGCGTCGGCTCTGGCGCGGCGAAGAGGTCGCGCTTGACCGTGGCGGCGAGATGGTTGCGGTCCAGTCTTTGCCAAGGCCGGTTTCAAAGGAGTTGCCGCTTTGGCTGACCATCGCCGGAAACCCCGAGACCTGGCGCGAGGCAGGCGAGATTGGCGCCAATGTCCTGACCCATCTGCTGGGGCAGTCGATCGACGAGGTCGCCGAGAAGATCAGGATCTATCACCAGGCGCTGCGAGGCGTGGGGCATGACCCCGGAGATTTCACCGTCACGCTGATGCTGCATACCTATGTGGCCAGAAGCCGCGAACTGGCGCGCGAAACCGCGCGCGGGCCGATGAAGAGTTATCTTTTGTCCGCCGCCGCGCTGGTGAAGCAATATGCCTGGTCCTTCCCGGCCTTCAAGCGGCCCAAGGGTGCGACAACGCCAATGGATATCGACCTGCGCAGCCTGAGCGCCGACGAGGTCGAGGGAATACTGGAACACGCCTTCAACCGCTATTTCGAGGATTCGGGCCTGTTTGGAACGGTTGAGGATTGTCTGGCGCGGGTGGAGCAGATCAAGGCGATCGGCGTTACCGAGGTTGCCTGCCTGATCGATTACGGCATTCAGGCCGAGAAGGTCATGGAGGGGCTATACCCGCTGGCCGAGGTGGTTCGCCGGGCCAATGCCGATGAACAGGTGGTCGCAGATGACCATTCTGTCGCCGGGCAGATTCTGCGCCATGGTGTGACCCATCTGCAATGCACCCCCTCCATGGCACGGATGCTTGTCGCCGATCCGAAGGCACGGGCGGCGCTGGCGCAGGTGAAGAACCTGATGATTGGTGGCGAAGCCCTGCCGGGCGCGCTGGCGGGCAGCCTGGTCGAAATTACCGATGCGCTGGTGCAAAACATGTATGGCCCGACGGAAACCACGATCTGGTCAACGACCGGCATGGTCGGAGGCAAACGCGCAACGGCGCCTATCGGCCAGCCGATTGCCAATACCAGCGTGCATGTGCTGGACGCGGCGCTGCGCCCGGTTCCGGTTGGTGCCGCAGGCGAGCTTTGGATCGGCGGGGCCGGGGTGACGCGCGGATACTGGAACCGCCCGGAACTGACGGCGGAACGGTTCAGGCTGGAGCCGGTGAGCGGGCAGCGGATCTATGGCACCGGCGATCTGGTGCGCATGGCAGCCGACGGCACGCTGGAATTTCTGGGGCGCGCGGATCATCAGATCAAGCTCCGGGGGCACCGGATCGAACCCGGAGAGATCGAGGCATTCCTGGAGGGGTTGCCGGGGATCGAACAGGCTGTGGTTGTGGCGCGCGAAGACGTGCCGGGGGATGTGCGGCTGGTGGCCTATCTGGTGGGCCCGCAAGCCGAACAGACCGAGCGGCTGCGCGAACAGGCACGCAAGGCGCTGCCGGCGCATCTGGTGCCGGGGCATTTTGTTGCCCTTGCAGCCTTTCCGTTGACGCCAAACCGCAAGATCGACCGCAAGGCGCTACCGGCACCCTATGCGCCGCTGGCGCGCGTGGATGGCACTGAAAATACCGCCACCAAGGGCCTGCAAGCGGAGCTGGCGGCGATCTGGTCCGGCATTCTCGGCGTTGCCGAGATACGCGGAAAGGACAATTTCTTCGCGCTTGGCGGACATTCCCTGCTTGCGGTTCAGGCGCATCGCGAAATTCGCGAGAAGCTTTCGCTTCCGGGGCTTTCGATCACCGATGTCTTCCGTTTTCCGGTTCTTGGCGACCTGGCCCGACATATTGAGAAACGGTTTCGACATTCGAACGATGGGGCCACGCCTGCTGCCGAGACCAAACCCACAGCCGGGCCGGGCGTGCCGGCTGGCGCCGGGCGCCTTGACGCCATGGCGCGGCGGCGGGCGATGCGTGCCGGCCGTATGGGGCAGAGTGGTTGATGCGGCCGGGGGCCTCGCCGGGTACCGAAGCAACGCCAGAGCTTCGCGCCGCGTTGCGAGGGCTGTTTCCAGACGGGGTTGAGCTTGAGCTGGCAGGGCTGGCCGAGGGAAAGCAGGCTCCCTTGTTTGACGTGGAACAATCGGCCATCGCCAATGCGATGCCGGCTCGGCGGCTTGAGTTCACGGCGGGACGTTTGGCGGCGCATCTGGCAATGCGCTCCCTTGGGCTAAGCGCGCAGGCGATCGCCATGGCGCCGGACCGGGCTCCGATCTGGCCCGCGGGGCTGAAAGGCTCGATCAGCCATGGCGCGGAGATCTGTGCCGCCGTCATCAGTGCCGACCCCGCGATCCGGTCGCTTGGCCTGGATATCGAGCCCGATTCCGCGCTTCCGGTGGATATTCTGGATACCGTTCTGATGTCCGAGGAACGCGCCTGGCTTTCAGCACAGGCCCATGCCGGCCACCTGGCGCGGGTGATCTTTTGTATAAAGGAGGCGGTGTACAAGGCGCAGTATCCGCTTTCACGGTTGATTTTAGGCTTTGACGCGCTCAGGATCATGCCGGATCCGGAGGCAGGAACCTTTCAGGCCGAGTTCTTGCGGGACTGTCATCCCTTCCGCAGCGGTGATCGGCTTGCGGGGCGGTTCATCAGATCAGGTGGCATAATCGCGGCCGGGGTTTGCATCTTCTGAACATCGCGCGGCAGCGCGGCCGGCCCAGCGGCCCGTTGCAAGGCAGGCTGTCAACAAATAGCCGCCGGTCGGTGCCTCCCAATCGAGCATTTCGCCGGCGGCAAAGACGCCGGGCAACGCCTTGATCATCAGGTTTCCGTCAAGGCCCTCCCAGCGAATTCCACCGGCGACCGAAATTGCCTCATCGAGCGGGCGCGGCCCCTGAAGGCGCACTGGCAGGGCCTTGAGATGGGCTGCAATTGTCGCCAGGTCGGTGGGTGTGGGCTGCATGAACTCCAGCACGACGGCAAGACGGGCACCGGTCAGCCCAAGGGCTTTTCGAAGCCGGTTGGTGAGGGATTCCCTTGCCGGACGCCCCCGCAACCGCTCGGTCAGATCCGCGATGTCACGGCCGGGGAAAAGATCCAGCGTCAGGCCATGGCCCTCTCGTATGGCGCGGCTCACCGCATAGATGCCGCCACCTTCGATGCCATGCCGGGAAATGATGATCTCACCATGCGCACGATATGGCCCTGCAACCAGATCAATCGCCTTGAGCGGTGCGCCGAAATGCGCCGCCATATGCGCTGACCAGGCCACGTTGAAGCCCATGTTGGCTGGCTGGAAGGGTGCGAGATCGACGCCCTTGTCGCACAGGATCCGTGACCATAGCCCGTCAGAACCGAGGCGTGACCAGCTTGCACCGCCAAGCGCCAATACCGTGCATCGGGCGGACAGGGAGTGCTCGCCTTGCGGGGTGGCAAAGCGCATGGCGGGGTTCACGGCATCATTGCTCAGACCAAGCCAGCGCCACCGCATGCGCAGCATCAGGCCCTGGGCTGTCAGATGTTTCAGCCAGGCGCGCAAAAGCGGTGAGGCCTTCATGCTGATTGGAAATACTCGGCCCGAGGAGCCGACAAACACGCCCTGACCAAGGCTCTCTGCCCAGGCGGACACTGCGCGTGGGCCAAATTCGGCAATCATCGGTGCGAGATATGGTGCCGCTTCGCCGTAAGCCTTGATGAACTGATCAGGCGATTCGTTCTTGGTGAGGTTGAGGCCCGATTTTCCGGCCATCAGGAGCTTTCGCCCCGCTGAGGGTTTGGCTTCCGCCAGAATCACGCGCCGCCCGCTTTGCAAGAGCTCCGCCGCAGCCATCAACCCGGCAGGCCCGGCGCCGATGACCAGCGCATCAGCCTGTTCGATCTGGCTCACCGATATCTGCCCCAAAGCGCCTTTTCGCCTATTTTTGCAATCAGCTCGGCATGGGCTTCCTGCTCGGGCGCGCTCAGGCGGGACGCAAGCGGGACGGGGCGGGGCTGTGGACGCCATTGCGGCTGTGACTGACGGATGCGTTGCCCGCTTTGTACGGAAAGCGCCAGATCAGGCTGGCGACCGCCGATCAGCTCCAGATAAACCTCGGCCAGGATTTCGCTGTCCAGAAGCGCGCCGTGTTTTTCCCGTGCTGAATTGTCGACACCGAAGCGGCGGCAGAGCGCATCGAGCGAGGCTGGTGATCCGGGAAATTTACGCCGAGCCATCGTCAGCGTGTCGATTGCCTGGTCGTTTGGCAGCAGGGTGCGGTTGGCCCGGCCAAGCTCGGCGTTGAGAAATTTCATGTCGAATGCGGCGTTGTGAATGACCAGTCGCGCGCCAGTCACAAAGGCCAGAAAATCATCAGCGATAGCCTCAAAGACTGGAAAATCGCGCAGGTAGTCGGTGCTGAGGCCGTGAACGGCAAAAGCCTCGGCGGGAACGTCGCGCTCCGGGTTGATATATTGGTGGTATGTTCTGCCCGTCGGCATGTGATTGAGCAGTTCAACCGCGCCAATCTCGACAATGCGATGGCCCTCGCTGGGCTCAAATCCTGTGGTTTCGGTGTCGAGGACGATCTCGCGCATCGGTCATTCCGAACTTAGTTTTTCGATCAGGGCGGCAATGGCATCGCGCGTCTGATCGAGGCTTCTGGTTTCGATGACATAGGTTGCGCGTGCGCGCTTTTCATTGTCCGGCATCTGCTTGGCGAGCAGGGTTTTGAAATGCTCAGGCGTCATCATTGGCCGTGCAAGCACTCGTTCCCTCTGTATATCGGCATCAACCGTGACGACAAGCACCGCATCGCAAAGCTTATCAGCGCCTGATTCGAACAAGAGCGGCACATCAAGAACAACAAGCCTGGTGCCGGCATGGCGATGTTGTGCAAGAAATACTGCGCGGTCCCTGGCTACCAGCGGGTGCACGATTTCCTCGATCTGGCACAATGCGTCGGGCTCGCGAGCGATCCATTCCTTCAGCGCCTCTCTGTCGATTGCACCATTGATCAGAGCGCTGGGACAGAGCTGCGAAAGGGAATCGACCGCAGCGCCGTTTTCAGCGTAAAGCGCGTGCACTGCGGCGTCGGCATCCCAGACCGGGATGTCGGCGCATCGAAACATCTTTGCGGTGGTTGATTTTCCGGTGCCGATCGAGCCGGTCAGGCCAAGTACGAATGTCATGGTGCCAGGACCGCGTCGCGCAATGCCTTGTCAACCATTGGCTTGATACCGAACCAGCGCTCGAACCCCGGAACGGCCTGATGAAGCAGCATGCCCAGGCCATCGATTGCAAGGTTTCCGCGCGCGGTGGCGCGCTTCAGAAGGTCGGTTTTCAGCGGGGCATAGACCAGATCATTCACCAATGCATTTGCAGGAAGGTCGTCAAGGGTCAGATCCAGCGGGGGCGCGTTTTGCATGCCAAGAGAGGTGGCGTTGATGAGTGTGTCGCATTCAGCCAGCATGGCATGGCGCTCTTGCCAGGGAACAACCTTCATCTTGCCTCCGAAATCATTGGCGATCTGCTCAGAGCGTTCCATCCGGCGGTTGGTTATGCGGATGGTTTGTGCGCCGCGGTCCAGCAATGCGGCAACCACGGCACGGCTGGCACCTCCAGCGCCGATGACAGCGACCAGTCCGGGCTCCCAGCCGGGCGCATGGTCCAGAATGTTCCACGTGAAACCATAAGCATCCGTATTGTCGGCTTCGATTGTTTCGTTCACAAATGTCAGTGTGTTGGCGGCTCCAATACGTTGCGCTGTTGCGCTGCAACTGTCGGCAAGCCGCAAGACAGCCTCCTTGTGAGGGAGCGTCACATTGATGCCGGCAAAGCCTATTCGCGGCAGCAGGTGGAGGCAGGCTTCCAGATCATTTTCCCGCACCTGCAGCGGAACATATTGCCCCTTTATGCCGTGCCGCTGAAGCCAGTGGCCATGAAGAACTGGCGAGCGGCTATGCGTGATTGGGTTACCGATGACCGCTGCAAGCCTGATGCCCGTGCTCATGCGCGAATGTCTCCACGTAGGGTCAGAAAATTCAGGAGATCCAGCAGCGGCAGGCCGAGGATGGTGAAATAGTCTCCCTCGATGCGCTCGAACAGGCGTATGCCGGATGCCTCGATCTGATAGCAGCCGACACAATGGCGAATCGCCTGCCAATAGCTTTCAACATAGTCGGCAAGGAAGGGGTCGCTGAACTGCCGCATGGTCAGGCGCGCCGTGGAAACCTTGCGCCAGATTGGTGCTCCGTCAAGACAGAGGACCGCTGCCGAATGGAGGTGGTGGGTGTTCCCTCGAAGCTTCGCCAGTTGATCCAGCGCATCGGATGGTGCGCAAGGTTTGGCAAGTGTCTGGCCATCGAAATCAAGGATCTGATCGCATCCAAGCACCAGCCTTCCGGGCTTCTTGAGGGCAGCTCTCCTCGCTTTTTGTTCGGCAAGGGTTGATGCCATATCCTGTGCACTTACCCCCTCGGCAGCCATCGCCGAGCGAAGCGCGTCTTCGTCGATGCGTGTCGGGCAGATCTCGATCTCGAGCCCGGCGTTTTGCAGCAGCCGTGCCCGAATTTCGGAGGATGATGCAAGTACGAGGACAGTCATGGGGATAACCCGGTGTGAGGACATCATGAAGAGCAGCCAGGACAGGCCAGAAACCGGCTTCGCTTGTCGGATGGCGATCTGTCAAGATGTTCGCCCAACGTTATCAACAGTGGAAACTGTATGTCCTGGTCTCTGCACAAGGATCAAAAAAGGGTATGTGCTTTTCGATTTTTTGTTATAAGTCTTTGTTATACAATGTTTTTTAATAGATCCATCTTGTGACTTTTGTTATATTCTATGGGGATTTATCTGTGGAAAACTCTCCAACACGTCTTGTCCCCTGCTCTACATCATCATCATCTCTTCTATAAATTCTTTCTGATTTATAGGGGGGCAGAGTGAATGCCTGTGGAATGGTATCTCTGGATCAAAGCGTTTCACATCATGGCAGCGATCGCCTGGATGGCGGGGTTGTTCTATCTGCCGCGGCTCTTTGTTTACCACGTGGAACGAGGCGATAATCCAGAGCCAAATCAAACCATTGAAATAATGGAAGAAAAGCTTCTAAGAGTGATCATGAATCCTGCAATGATTGCAACCTGGGCGATGGGGCTGGCCTTGGTGAGCATGCCGGGCGTTGTCGAATTTTCTGCGCTTTGGGTCTGGGTAAAGCTTTTCGGCATCTTGGGTATGACCATTTTCCATATGTGGCTGGCCAGGCAACGGCGCATCCTGCGTATGGGGCAGAGCCAGCTGAGCGGGCGGCAATACAGACTCATGAACGAGGTGCCGACCGTCTTGATGGTCCTGATCGTTCTAGGGGCTGTGGTGAAGTTTTGAGCAACATTGACTTGGTGTGCGTTTGATAATAAACGCATCCGCAAAGTGCCGTCCGGTGCTTTTGTTTCCCGAAGACATATCATCTGCCAGTGCGGTGCCATTGAGCATCAGGAGGGTCTATCCATGGCCGAGAGCCGTTTGAATCTAGCTGATCTCAAGGCGCAGACCCCGGCAGCCTTGCTTGCAATGGCCGAAGAGCTGGAGATTGAAAACGCACCGTCCATGCGCAAGGGCGAGATGATGTTCTCGATCCTCAAGGAGCGTGCTGAAGAGGGCTGGGAAATCTCCGGTGATGGTGTGCTTGAGGTCCTTCAGGACGGCTTCGGGTTTCTGCGTTCAACCGAAGCCAACTATCTGCCGGGCCCTGATGATATTTATGTCTCGCCTGACATGATCCGGCAGTTCTCGCTTCGGACGGGCGACACGATAGAAGGCGTCATTCAGGCACCGGCCGAGAATGAGCGTTATTTCTGTATGACGCGGGTCACGAAGATCAATTTCGACGATCCGGAACGCGCCCGACACAAGGTTCATTTCGACAATCTCACCCCGCTTTATCCTGACGAGCGGCTGAAGATGGAGATCGAGGATCCGACCATAAAGGACCGTTCCGCGCGGATCATCGATATTGTCGCGCCATTGGGGAAGGGGCAGCGCGCGTTGATTGTTGCACCGCCGAGAACTGGCAAGACGGTCTTGATGCAGAATATCGCTCATTCGATCGCCAGCAATCATCCGGAATGCTACCTGATCGTTCTGTTGATCGACGAGCGGCCCGAGGAAGTGACCGATATGCAGCGTAGCGTGAAAGGTGAGGTTGTATCGTCGACTTTCGATGAGCCGGCGTCACGTCATGTTGCCGTTGCAGAAATGGTAATCGAGAAAGCCAAGCGCCTGGTTGAACACAAGCGGGATGTGGTAATCTTGCTGGATTCTATCACGCGTCTTGGCAGGGCATTCAATACCGTGGTGCCGTCGTCGGGCAAGGTGCTGACGGGCGGCGTTGATGCCAATGCATTGCAGCGTCCGAAGCGGTTCTTTGGTGCAGCGCGGAATATCGAAGAGGGTGGCTCGCTTACGATCATTGCCACGGCGTTGATCGACACCGGCAGCCGCATGGATGAGGTGATCTTTGAAGAGTTCAAGGGCACCGGGAATAGCGAGATCGTTCTTGACCGGAAAGTTGCCGACAAGCGGGTCTTCCCGGCGATGGATATTCTGAAGTCAGGGACGCGGAAGGAAGAGCTCCTGGTTGACCGCAACAATTTGCAAAAGACCTTCGTTTTGCGGCGCATCCTGAACCCGATGGGAACCACCGATGCGATCGAGTTCCTGATCTCCAAGCTTAAACAAACAAAGACGAATTCCGAGTTCTTTGATTCGATGAATTCGTAATTGGCACGTATGAATGGACACGATCGTTGCTTTGGCCACTGCAAGCGGGAGGGCAGGCGTAGCCATCGTCAGGGTTTCAGGGCCGCTGGCCTGGGATGTGTGCCATAAGCTGACCGGACAGACGCCAGAGCCGCGAGTGGCCCGGCTTTGCCGCATCAGAGGGGCGGACGGCGAGCTCATCGACGAAGGATTAGTGCTGCTTTTCGAAAAGGGGGAAAGCTTTACTGGCGATCAGGTTGCGGAGTTCCAGATACATGGGAGCCCGGCTGTTGTTCGCGCGCTTTTGAAAGAGATTCTGGCCACTCCAGGCGTTCGCTCGGCTGAGGCTGGGGAGTTCACACGGAGAGCGTTTGAGACGGGCGTCCTTGATCTGGCAGAGGTTGAAGGGCTGGCCGATCTTCTTTCAGCGGAAACAGAATCGCAGCGGAAGCTGGCGCAGCGCGTTCTGGACGGGACTGTGTCCAAGCTTCTGGATGGGTGGCGCGGCAGTCTGATTCAGGCCTTGGCGATGATTGAGGCATCACTGGATTTCTCTGATGAGGAGCTTCCAGAGGATCTTGTCGACCATATCCGCGCACCACTGGAGCGGGTTCAAGAAAGTTTGGCACAGGAACTGTCAGGCAGGCGGGCGTCCGAGCAGATTCGCGATGGTTTCGAGGTTGCCATTGTTGGCAGCGTGAATGTTGGCAAGTCGACCTTGCTGAATGCGCTCGCTGGGCGCGAGGCGGCCATCACATCCGAGTGGGCGGGCACTACGCGCGATGTCATTGAGGTGCGCATGGAGATTGGCGGCTTGTCGGTTACCTTGATCGATACGGCTGGCATGCGCGACACCGATGACAGCATAGAAAAGCTGGGGATTGACCGTGGCAAAGAGCGGGCTCGACAAGCCGATTTGCGCATCTACCTGAAAAGTGACCCGGACGATGAGCCGGAATCCTGGGATGATCAAGACATTATGATTCTTTCGAAATCCGACCTCTGGGGAGTGCCGGGGATCTCCGGAAAGACGGGGCAGGGCCTGACGGATCTGATATGTCAGATCGAGGGCCGGCTAAAGGAGCGCAGCGGTGGTTCTTCCGTATTTTCACGCGAGCGGCATTTTTCCAAGATGTCCAGTGCGCACCGTCATCTGAGCATGGCGTCCAGGAGGCTAGCCGCAGGCAACGAGCGCTGGGAATTGATTGCTGAAGAAGTTCGGTTGGCGATTCGAGCCCTGGACGGTATTGTGGGAAGAGTGGATGCCGACGATGTGCTTGGAGAGATATTCTCCGCCTTCTGCATTGGCAAGTAGGAGTGTTTCACGTGAAACAGTTCGATGTAATCGTTGTTGGTGGTGGGCATGCTGGCGTTGAAGCCGCGCATGCAGCCGCCCGGCGAGGCGCAGACACAGCGCTTGTGACCTTTCGATCCAGCGACCTTGGTGTGATGTCTTGCAACCCTGCAATTGGGGGGCTGGGCAAGGGCCATCTGGTTCGGGAAATCGATGCGCTGGATGGGGTAATGGGCCGTGCAGGTGATTATGCCGGAATTCAGTTCAGGCTGCTCAACCGATCCAGAGGGCCAGCGGTGCAGGGCCCGCGAGTTCAGGCGGATCGGGATCGTTATCGCGGTTTTGTTGCTGGCTATACCAGGAAGCAGAATCGCCTTTCAGTTATTGAGGCAGAGGTTACCGATCTTCTCGTCAAGGCTGACCGTGTCGTTGGCATAGAAACGGCGGACGGGGTGCAGCTGCAGGCAAGGGCTGTTGTGTTGACATCGGGAACATTCCTTCGAGGGGAAATTCATATTGGGAACCAGCGTATTCCCGCCGGCCGTCAGGGCGCAAAGTCTTCGCGTCGTCTCGGGGAGCGTCTGGAGGAATTTCCCTTTCCGCTTGGTCGACTGAAGACCGGAACACCAGCGAGACTGAGTGCCAGGACAATTGATTGGGAATCAGTGGGAAAGCAGCCGGGCGACCAAGACCCGGTTATGCTGTCCTTTTTAAATCGGCGGCCCGAGGCGCGCCAGATCGCATGTGGTGTGACCGCTACAAATGCAAAAACACATGAGATAATCGTCGAAAACCTGCATCGGTCAGCAATGCGATCAGGTAATATTTCAGGTGTTGGGCCGCGTTATTGCCCATCAATCGAAGACAAGGTAGTGCGTTTTTCTGACAAAGACACCCACCAGATTTTTCTGGAGCCTGAAGGGCTTGATACCGACACCGTTTATCCAAACGGAATTTCAACATCGCTGCCATGCGACATTCAAGAGGCCTTCATCACAACGATAAAGGGCCTTGAGCATGTGCAAATCCTTCAGCACGGCTATGCGATCGAGTATGATTTTGTAGATCCGCGATCGCTCAACAACACCCTCGAGTCTCGTGATTTGCCTGGACTGTTTCTTGCCGGCCAAATCAACGGCACCACCGGATATGAGGAGGCCGCAGCGCAGGGCATCGTCGCGGGGATGAACGCAGCCGCTGTGTCCATGGATCTTTTGCCTGCGATATTCTCGCGGAGCGATGGCTATATCGGCGTAATGATAGATGACCTCACCAGTCGCGGCGTGACCGAACCGTATCGAATGTTTTCATCGCGTGCCGAGTATCGTTTGTCCATGAGAATTGATAACGCGGATCAACGACTTACACCTGTCGGTCTGGGCTTGGGCTGCGTTGGAGAAGATCGAAGGATTGCATTTAACCAGAAGATGGAACGCCTGTCATCGCTTCGGGAGAGGCTTTGCGAAACGGTTTTCACGCCCAATCAGTTGAGCGCAAAAAGCATCCACATCCGGAGCGATGGCGTTCGGCGATCACTTTATGATCTGCTTTCGATGAATGAGTTCAGTGAAGCCGAGGCGTGCTCAATAGATCCATCGCTCTCCGCAGTCGATTTGTGTGATTTGTCGCAAATCAAGATCGAAGCAACGTATAGACCCTATGTAAGGCGTCAGGAAGCGGAGATTGAAGCCCTTCGACGAGACGAGACGATCGCAGTGCCCAAAGACTTCGATTTCAGTACGATTCCAGGTCTTTCTGCAGAGCTGAGAGAAAAATTGATACAGGCGAAGCCGTCATCTCTAGCGCAGGCGAACCGCATAGAGGGAATGACGCCGGCCGCTGCCATGCTGTTGATCTTGCGGATCAAAGACCAGGGAGACAGGCAGCGTGCCGATAGGGCAGGATGAAATCAGCATGGCCGGCGTTCGTGTTTCACGTGAAACAATTGACCGCCTGGAGTTATACTTTGATCGGTTGCTCAAATGGTCAGACGCAATCAATCTGATTTCGCCGACCAGCAAGGTGGATGCATGGCGCCGGCATATTATTGACTCGGCACAGCTGTTTGCTTACCGGGATGACGATGTAAGGCGCTGGTGTGATCTCGGTTCCGGAGGTGGACTTCCAGCAGTTGTCAATGCAATCATCGCCAAAGAACTTGCTCCCGATGTCCAGTTTGTTCTTGCTGAAAGCGACAAGCGAAAGGCGAGCTTCCTCCGCATAGTGATCGAGGAGCTGAACCTGAATGCTGGTGTAGAGTGCGGCCGAATAGAAGATCTGCCGGGGCAGGAAGCCAATTTGGTTTCAGCCAGAGCGCTGGCTCCCCTTGACCTGCTCCTGCAATATGTTGAATTACACATGCGGCAGGACGGGTATGCGCTTTTGATGAAAGGCAGGCAATATGCGAATGAGATTAGCGCTGCGAGACAAAACTGGGGATTTGATCTAGAGGTTATTGGCAGCAAGGTTGACCCCGATTCCCGTATTCTGCGCATAACGCAGATCCACCGTATGCAGGGCGCCCGCAAATGAAAATTATAGCCGTTGCAAATCAGAAGGGTGGGGTGGCAAAGACAACAACCACCATCAACCTTGGTGCTGCTCTGGCAGAGCTCGGAAAAAGAGTGCTGGTTGTTGACATTGATCCGCAAGGCAATGCGTCAACCGGGCTTGGCATTGCACAACAGGACAGAAAGCTGACTGTCTACGACCTTTTGCTGCGAGAGGCGGAGCTTGAAGAGGTTCTTTGGCAATCATCTACGCCCGGAATTGTGGTGATTCCATCTACTACCGAGTTGTCATCATCCGATGTTCATCTCTACAGCATCAACAAACGCTCGTTCCTGCTGAGGGATTCGCTTCGTGGTTCAAGCCATGCGCAGAAAAGCTTCGATTTTGCGCTTATTGACTGCCCGCCTTCGCTGAATTTGCTCACTGTGAATGCGCTGGTGGCGGCTGATTCGGTTCTGATACCTCTGCAAAGTGAATTTTTTGCGCTCGAGGGGCTTTCCCAATTGATGCTGACTATTCGCGAAATCCGCCAAACCGCGAATGCCAGATTGCGTGTTGAGGGCGTGTTGCTCACCATGCACGACCAACGCAACAATCTCGCGCAGCAAGTAGAGGCCGACGCCCGCGAAACCCTTGGAGAGCTTGTTTATAAAACAGTGATTCCACGAAATGTCCGTCTGAGCGAAGCCCCCTCTTTTGCCATGTCCGTATTGCAATACGAAAGCGACTCGAAGGGCGCTACCGCGTATCGTTCTCTTGCGCGGGAATTCTTGGAAAACAATCAGACCAGACTGGAGGCAACACGCCATGGCTGATCGAAAACATGAGCGCCGCAGTCTTGGGCGCGGGCTGCCTGCCTTGATGGCAGAGCTTGGCGTCAATCAAAACACCTTTGATAATCCCTCGAAGGATAATATAGCTGCGAGTACCGATAAAGGTGTGCGATCGCTGCCCGTCGAGTCCCTCCAGCCAAACCCCGATCAGCCCCGCCGCAAGTTTGACGAGGACGCTCTTCAGGATCTTGCCCAATCGATCCAGGAGAAAGGTATCATCCAGCCGCTGATCGTTCGTTTGCTGCCCGGCCAGTCGGAGCGGTTTGAAATCGTTGCGGGAGAGCGCCGATGGCGCGCGGCACAGCTTGCACGCCTGCATGAGGTGCCCGTTCTGGTGCGAGAGTTCAGCGATTCCGAGGTTCTGGAAATAGCGATCATCGAGAACATACAGCGCGCCGAACTCAATGCGATCGAAGAGGCGCATGGATACCAGCAACTGCATGAGAAATTTGGACACACCCAAGAAAAGATCGCCACAGCGCTTGGAAAGAGCAGGAGCCATATCGCCAATCTTCAGAGGTTGCTTACGCTTCCCGAAGAAGTTCAATCTATGGTTGTTTCGGGCAAGCTGACCGCGGGGCATGCGAGGGCGCTGATCACGGCCTCAGATCCCCTGGAGCTGGCGAAAAAGGTTGTTGGTGCGGGGCTGTCTGTTCGCCAAACTGAGGCGTTGGCGCGACAGGTTGTTGGACGCAAGACTGCTCGTGAACCCCGTTCTGCCAAAGACGCCGACACGAAGGTACTGGAGGACGATCTTTCTGCCAACCTGGGGATGACTGTGGTTATTGACCATCGCGCGGGTGGCGAGGGGCAAGTGAATATTCGTTACAAGTCGCTCGAGCAGCTGGATCAATTGTGCCAGCTTCTTTCGTCCGTTCGCTGATCGTGAGATTTGTTGGGGCTTACAGCAGATGCCTTAGTACGGCATTCAAAACGCCCCTCCCTTTCTCTGTTGCCCTGATACGACCAGCACAGTTTTCAAGATGCCTGCCTTGCATCAGGTCGCGTACCTTTGCATCATCCAGAGCAACCCCATTCAGAAGACGAAATCGCTCAGGGTCAATCCCTTCGTGCAGCCTCAGTCCCATCATCAGAAACTCCGCAGCCTGGTCTCTTGATGACAGGGCTGTCGTGGACTCATCTCCAGTGCCGAAGGTTTCGACTGCCCGAAGCCACGCCTTTGGATTAGAAATGGCGATTGTTGCGTGGCGAATACCGCTTTTTGTAAGTCGGCCATGTGCCCCAGGTCCGATCCCGGCGTAGTCACCATAGTTCCAATAGATCAGATTGTGCAGCGACTCGTGCCCGGAGCGCGCGTGGTTGGAAACTTCATAGGCAAGAAGGCCGTTTTCAGCGCAGAGATCCTGGGTTATCTCATAAAGCTCAGCTCCCAGATCTTCATCAGGCAGCCCTGAAAGTCTCCCGCGGCTATACAGCTCACCGAATCGTGTCCCTTGTTCGATCGTGAGCTGATAGAGAGACAAGTGATCTGGCTCCAATGCGAGCGCCCGTTGAAGTTCAGAGCGCCATTCCCGCGCGCTTTGGTTTTGCCTCGCATAAATAAGGTCAAAACTCACCTGCGGAAAAATCTTGCGGGCCAGCTCGAAGGCCTTCAGGCCGTCAGCAACACTGTGCAATCGCCCCAGCTGCCGCAGATCATTGTCGTCCAGAGCCTGAATGCCAATAGATACGCGCGTAACTCCTGCCTCACGGTATGCTTCGAAGCGTTCGGCTTCAACAGAGGTAGGATTGGCCTCAAGCGTGACTTCAAGGCGATTCTCTTGCCGCCATGCCGCACGCGCACGTTCAACGAGGCCGGAAACAGTCTCTGGCGCCATAAGCGAAGGCGTGCCGCCACCAAAGAAGATTGAACGCAACATCCGTCCGGATGTGAGCGCGGCGACACGGTCAATCTCACGGCTGAGGGCGCTCAGCCACAAGCCCTGATCAATGTGCTTCGCCACATGGCTGTTGAAGTCGCAGTAGGGGCATTTTGATTGGCAATAAGGCCAATGAATATAGAGGCCAAATCCTCCATTCTGCCAGTCCTCTTCGGCACGACTTGTGGTTGCAGGAGTATCTGAAGGCGACTGTTTCACGTGAAACAGCCTCTGACGAGTGCTGCGATTGCTTTTGCGCGATGACTGATCCGGTTCTTTTCTTGCGCGGAAATCTCAGAAAATGTTCGGGTTTCTCCTTCCGGCACGAACATCGGGTCATACCCGTGGCCATCATGCCCGCGAATTGGCCAAACCAGATGCCCATTCGCCGTGCCGGTAAAAACCTCATCGTGCTCATCCGGCCATGCGAGCACCAGAGTGCACTGGAAGCGGGCGCTCCAGGGTGCTGGCGCTGCACGCGCGACCAGCGCATCGTGGGTGCGCGTCATCGCCAGTATGAAATCCCGCCCACTCCCGGTCTCTGCCCAATCAGCGGTATGAACCCCGGGCGCCCCGTCCAGCGCCAACACCTCGATGCCGCTATCGTCCGCCAATGCTGGCAATCCGGTCGCTCGGGTTGCAAAATGGGCCTTAATTCGCGCGTTTCCAAGAAAGGTGCTCTCGGTTTCCGCAGGCTCCGGCAGGCCCATTTCACTGCTGCCAACGACAGCCACCCCATAGGGCTTCAGAAGTGCGCGCATCTCCTCAAGTTTCCCGGCATTATGTGTCGCTACAAGCAACTGCCGATCCTGAAAGCGTCGCATCACACGACCGACCGCTGGGCCGCTGCAAGCTGAGCCGCACCGCCCTGTGCAAGATCCAGCAGCCGATCCATCTGTTCGCGGGAAAAGACCGCGCCCTCCGCCGACATCTGCACCTCAACCAGCCGCCCGTCGCCCAGCAGCACAAAGTTTCCATCCACGGCAGCCTCGCTATCCTCGGCGTAGTCAAGGTCAAGCACCGCCTGTCCGGCGTAGATCCCACAAGATACCGCTGAAACATGATCGACAATCGGGTCGCTTGAAATCGTCCCGGCCTTCAGCAGCCGGTTTACCGCCAGCCTGAGCGCAATCCAGCCACCGGTGATGGCCGCGCACCGGGTTCCGCCATCAGCCTGCAACACATCGCAATCTACCGTGATCTGACGCTCTCCCAGCGCCGCACGGTCGATGCCTGCGCGCAGTGATCTTCCTATAAGCCGTTGTATCTCAACAGTTCTTCCTGTTTGCTTGCCCTGGGTGGCCTCGCGCCGGTTGCGGGTTGTGGTGGCGCGCGGCAACATGCCATACTCGGCCGTAACCCAGCCAAGCCCAGTGTTTTTCAAGAATGGTGGGGTGCGTTCTTCAAGGGATGCGGAGCAAAGCACATGCGTATCGCCTACCCTGATAAGGCACGAACCCTCGGCATGCCTGATCACTCCGGTTTCAATGGAAACGGGGCGCAGTTCGTCTAACTGCCTTTTCGATGGGCGCATTGTGCAGACCTCTTCTTGCCAAAGGTTTCAAATACAGGCCCAATACCGCCCGGCGCAAGCCGCATTGACGGCGCGCATGGCGTCACCTAACCAAACGATATTGCCAGAAGCATCCGATGTCCGAAAACCGCCAGCTTCTTCAGGAAATGAACGAGCGCTCGCGCGAGGTCTTTCGCCGGGTTGTCGAGGCGTATCTGTCCACCGGCACGCCGGTTGGCTCGCGGTCCTTGACGCGCGATTTCAGCGAAAAGGTTTCGGCAGCGACGATCCGCAATGTAATGCAGGATCTGGAGTACCTGGGCCTGCTTGAAAGCCCGCATGTATCTGCCGGGCGTGTGCCCACCCAACAGGGCCTGCGGATCTTTGTTGACGGTCTGCTGGAGGTGAACCCAGTCGCTGTTACCGACCGTGAAATGCTGGATGCCACCCGCAGCAGCAACGAGCGCGATGTTTCCACGATGCTTGATCGCGTCAGCGGCGCGCTGTCCACACTGACGCGCGGTGCCAGCCTGGTTCTGGCGCCAAAACATGAAGCGGCGATCCGCCAGGTGGAATTTGTCTCGCTTTCATCCGAGCGCGCGCTTGTCGTTCTGGTGTTCGCCGATGGGCATGTCGAAAACCGTGTTTTCACGCCGCCGCCTGGCCTCACCCCCTCGGCGATGCGAGAGGCAGCAAATTTTCTCAACGCCATGGCCAACGGCCTTACCGTCAGCCAGCTTCGCCAGCGCATGCAGGGCCATATCGCCAATCGCCGCCGTGAAATTGATTCGCTCGCCTCCGATCTCGTTGAGCGCGGTCTGGCGATCTGGGAAAACGAAGGCGAGCCGCAGGAACGGCTCATAGTGCGCGGGCGCGCAAATCTTCTTGAGCAGACCGATGAAGAAAACCTCGCTCGAATCCGCGAGCTGTTCGAGGATCTGGAGCGCAAGCGCGATATCGCCGAATTTCTGGAGCTGACCGAGAAGGGTGAGGGTGTGCGCATCTTTATCGGCTCGGAGAACCGGCTTTTCTCACTTACGGGTTCCACTCTGGTGGTTTCTCCTTATATGAACGCTGATCGCAAGATCATCGGCGCGGTCGGCGTGATTGGCCCCACCAGGCTCAACTACGGCCGCATCGTGCCGATCGTCGATTATACGGCCCAGCTGGTTGGACGCATGCTCAACGATCTGGGGTCTGAGTGAACTGAGGAAGACATGGCACAGCCAAACAATGCACGGCCAAACGACGCGCAGCCACAAGCTGCACAGCCCCAAGGCACAGAAAAATCCGATCAGGCCGCGTCCGGCGTCGAATCCGCCGCCCATGATCCCGCTGCCGCGCTGGCCGAGGCTCACGCCGCTTTCGAGGCCGAGCGCGCCGAAATGCGCGACCGCCTGATGCGTGCGCTTGCCGATCTTGAAAACACCCGCAAGCGCGCCGAAAAAGACCGCCGCGAAGCGTCGATCTACGGCGCCTCGCGCCTCGCGCGCGACATGTTGCCGGTCTATGACAGCCTTGCCCGCGCGCTCGGCGTCGCTGACGAGGAAAGCCGCGCTAAGGCCAAGGGGCTGGTCGAAGGGGTGGAGCTGACGCTGCGCGAGCTAATCAATGTGATGGGCCGCCACGGTGTGGAGCGGGTTTCCCCCAAGCCCGGTGATCCTTTCGATCCGCACCTGCATGAGGCCATGTTCGAAGCACCGGTGCCCAACTTCGCCGCCGGGCAGATCATTCAGGTGATGGCCGATGGCTTCCGGCTCCATGACCAGTTGTTGCGCCCGGCGCAGGTTGGCGTCTCCTCAACGCCCGCTGGCTGACCCGTCCAGCATTTCGCGCAGATCGTAAAGCAGCGCCAGCGCTTCGCGCGGCGTCAGCTGGTCGGGGAAGACCTCGCGCAGGCGCGCCTCCACCGCTGATTCCCGCACCACCTGCGCCGGCGGCTGGACGGGCCGCGCAAAAAGGGGCAACTCATCGATCAGCCCGCGCGCGCTGCGCTGGCCCTCCTCGCCCTTCTCCAGCATTGCCAGAACAGCGCGGGCACGGCTGATCACCGCATCGGGCAGACCGGCCAGCCGCGCCACCTGAACCCCGTAGGATCGGTCCGCCGCACCGCGCCGCACCTCGTGCAGAAAGACAACATCGCCCTCCCATTCGCGCACCGCGACGGTGGCGTTCTCCACCCCGTCCAGCCGTTCCGCCAGCGCCGTCATTTCGTGGTAATGGGTGGCAAAAAGCGCGCGGCAGCGGTTGACCTCGTGCAGATGTTCCAGCACCGCCCAGGCAATCGACAGCCCGTCATAGGTTGCCGTTCCCCGCCCGATCTCATCAAGGATCACGAAGGCCCGCGCATCCGCCTGATTGAGGATCGCCGCGGTTTCCACCATCTCTACCATGAAGGTCGAACGCCCCCGCGCCAGATCATCCGATGCCCCAACCCGGCTGAACAACTGCCCCACCAGGCCGATATGCGCCAATTTTGCCGGCACATGGCTGCCAATCTGCGCCAGCAGCGCAATCAGCGCATTCTGGCGCAGGAAGGTCGATTTCCCGGCCATGTTCGGCCCGGTCACCAGCCAGATCGCGGCACCGTCCTTCGTCGGCGAAAGCGTGGCATCATTGGCGACAAAGGCCTGACCGGTGAGCATCAGCGCGAGCTCCACAACCGGGTGACGCCCTCCCTCGATGGTGAAAGCCCGGCTGTCATCCACGCGGGGCCGGCACCAGTTGCGCAGCCGCGCCAGCTCGCCCAGCGCTGCCGCCAGATCGATCTCGGCCAGCGCGCGCGCTGCGGCATGGATCGGCCCGGCCGCCCGCACGATCTCGGCGCGCAGCCCCTCGAAGAGCCGCTTTTCGATCTCCAGGGCCTGCCCCCCGGCATTGAGGATGCGGGTTTCCATCGCTGACAGTTCCAGCGTGGTGAAACGCACCTGATTGGCGGTGGTCTGCCGGTGAACGAACCGCTCCGAAAGTGGCGGTGCCAGCATGCGCGCGGCATGCGTTGCCGTGGTTTCGATGAAATAGCCCAGCACGTTGTTATGCTTGATCTTCAACGCCGGTATGCCGGTCTCGCTGGCGTAATCCGCCTGCATTGCGGCGATCACGCCGCGGCCTTCGTCGCGCAGGCGGCGGGCTTCATCCAGTTCGCTGTCCACACCCTCGGCAATGAAGCCGCCATCGCGCACCAGCAGCGGCGGGTCGGTGATCAACACATGATCCAGCCGCTCTGCCAGCGTCTCGTGGCCCCGCAGGCTGGTGGCGGCCTCGGCCAGCAGCGGCGGGATCGTGGGATCGCTCAGGCGCTCGGCGATCTTGCCTGCCTGGATCAGACCGGCGCGCAGCATCGCCAGATCGCGTGGTCCGCCACGCTCCAGCGCCAGACGGGCCAGGGCGCGGTCGATATCGGGCACCTGGCGCAGCTTGGCGCGCAGATCTTCGCGCAGGATGTCGTCCTCCAGCAGATGCGCCACCGCGCCCTGGCGCGTGTGGATGGTTTTCAGATCGCGCGAGGGCCCGGCGACCCGGCGCTCCAGCAGTCTTGCGCCACCGGCCGACAGCGTCATGTCGATTGCCGCCAGAAGCGAGCCCTCGCGCCGCCCGTCCATGGCTTGCGTCAGCTCCAGATTGCGGCGTGTGGCGGCGTCGATCTGCATGACGCTTCCGGCGGATTCGCGCACCGGCGGACGCAGCAGTGGCATCTGGCCGCGCTGCGTCAGATCAAGATAATCGGCCAATGCCCCCAGTGCCGAAAGCTCGGCGCGCTCAAAGTTGCCAAACCCGTCCAGCGTGCTCACCCCGAAGAGCGCGCATAGTCTCTTCTGCGCCCCGGCGCTGTCGAAACTGGCGCGCGCCAGTGCGCTCAGCGCCAGGCCGAATTCCTCGCCCATGGCGCGCAGATCCGGCTCCATTTCGGCCGTAACGATCAGCTCGCGCGGGGCCAGTCGCGCCAGCTCCGGCGCCAGCCGCACGCGCGGGCAGGCCATCACCCGCAGTTCGCCGGTGGAAATGTCGGCCCAGGCCAGGGCGCCGGCCTCGCGCAGTTCGGCATAGGCGGCGAGAAAGCTGTGCCGCCGGGGTTCCAGCAGGCTGTCCTCGGTCAGGGTTCCCGGCGTGACCAGCCGCACCACATCACGCCGCACCACCGCCTTCGCGCCGCGCTTTCGGGCCTCGGCCGGGTCTTCGAGTTGCTCGGCAATGGCCACGCGAAATCCCTTGCGGATCAGCGTCAGCAGATAGCCCTCGGCGGCATGCACCGGAACGCCGCACATGGGGATGTCCTCGCCCAGATGCTGGCCTCGCTTGGTCAGGGCGATGTCCAGCGCGGCGGCGGCGGCCACGGCGTCGTCAAAGAACATCTCGTAGAAATCGCCCATCCGGTAGAACAGCAGCGCATCGGGGTGCTGTGCCTTGATTTGCAGAAACTGCGCCATCATCGGCGTTACATTGGCGTTCTGCGCGGTCACGGGGCTCTCCATCCTGTCCGGCGTGACCCTACAAAACCGCTCCGACGGCGAAAAGCCGATTTCGTCATGGTTGTTCTGCCTTGAAGCGGACGCTATGCAGAAATCAAGAGGGAAGGAGCGCCGCCAATGACCCGTAAATCGAAAACCACCCCTGAAGAGGCGCTTGCCTATCATTTCGAACCCGTGCCCGGAAAGTTCGAGATCATCGCCTCGAAACCCATGGCCACCCAGCGCGACCTCTCGCTGGCCTACAGCCCCGGCGTTGCGGTTCCCGTCGAGGCGATCGCGCGCGATCCGGGCCTGGCCTATGATTACACCACCAAGGGCAACATGGTGGCGGTGGTCTCCAACGGCACGGCCATTCTGGGGCTGGGCAATCTGGGCGCGCTGGCCGCCAAGCCGGTGATGGAAGGAAAGGCGGTGCTGTTCAAGCGCTTCGCCGATGTCAACGCCATCGACATCGAGCTCGATACCGAGGATGCCGAGGAGATCATCAAGGCGGTGCATCTGATGTCGCCAACCTTCGGCGGCATCAATCTGGAGGATATCAAGGCGCCCGAGTGCTTCATCATCGAGCAGCGGCTGAAGGAGCTGTGCGACATTCCGGTCTTTCATGATGATCAGCACGGAACGGCGGTGATCTGTGCGGCGGGGCTGATCAACGCGCTGGAGCTGACCGGCAAGCGCATCGAGGATGTGAGGATCGTGCTCAACGGGGCCGGGGCTGCAGGCATCGCCTGCCTGGAACTGCTGAAGGCCATGGGCGCGCAGCAGGACAACTGCATCATGTGCGACACCAAGGGCGTCATCTGGCAGGGTCGTACCGAGGGGATGAACCAGTGGAAATCGGCCCATGCCGCACGCACCGAAGCGCGCACGCTGGATGAGGCCATGGCGGGAGCGGATGTGTTTCTGGGGGTTTCGGCCAAGGGCGCCGTGACAGCAGAGATGGTCGCCAGCATGGCCGAGAACCCGGTGATCTTTGCCATGGCCAACCCCGACCCCGAGATCACCCCGGAAGAGGCTCATGCCGTGCGCGCCGATGCCATCGTCGCCACCGGGCGCTCGGATTATCCCAATCAGGTCAACAACGTGCTGGGCTTTCCCTATCTCTTCCGTGGTGCGCTCGATATTCATGCTCGTGCCATCAATGACGAGATGAAGATCGCCTGCGCCCGTGCGCTGGCCGAACTGGCGCGCGAGGATGTGCCAGACGAGGTGGCCATGGCCTATGGGCGCAAGCTCAGTTTCGGGCGCGACTATATCATCCCCACGCCCTTTGATCCGCGGCTGATCTTCACTATTCCGCCGGCGGTGGCGAAGGCCGGCATGGATACCGGCGTGGCGCGTCGGCCGATCATCGACATGGAAAGCTACAAGCTGAACCTGAAATCGCGCATGGACCCGACGGCGAGCATCCAGCAAAGCCTCTATGCGCGCGCCCGGCAGGCGCAATCGCGGATGATCTTTGCCGAGGGCGATGACGAGCGCGTGCTGCGTGCCGCGGTGGCCTACCAGCGCGCCGGGCTGGGAAAGGCGCTGGTCGTGGGCGTCGAGGAGGATGTGCGCCGCCGGCTTGAGACAGCGGGCCTTGGCGATGCGGTGCGCGAGTTGCAGGTGGTCAATGCCGCCAATACCCGGCATCTGACCACCTACAAGGCGTTCCTCTATGAGCGTTTGCAGCGCAAGGGCTTCGATCAGAAGGACGTGCACCGCATGGCCTCGCGCGACCGGCACATCTTTGCCGCGCTGATGCTGGCACATGGCCATGGCGACGGGCTGATCACCGGGGCGACGCGCAAATCGGCGCTGGTGATGGACATGATCAACCATGTTTTTGACGCCCGCGCGCAGGATGGCGCGGTAGGCGTTTCGGTGCTGTTGCACAAGGGCCGGATCCTGCTGATTGCCGATACGCTGGTGCATGAATGGCCGGATGAAAACGATCTGGCCGATATCGCCATCAAGGCCGCCGGCGTGGCGCGCGGACTGGGGCTGGAGCCGCGCGTGGCCTTTGTCAGCTTTTCGACCTTCGGCTACCCAGATTCAGAACGCGCCTCGAAGATGCATCGCGCCCCCGAGGTGCTGGACCGTCTGAAGGCCGATTTCGAATATGAGGGCGAAATGACGGTCGATGTTGCGCTCAATCCCGCGGCGGCGGCCAATTATCCGTTTTCGCGCCTCTCCGGCCCGGCGAATATCCTTGTGGTGCCGGCAAGGCATTCGGCGTCGATCTCGGTCAAGCTGATGCAGGAGGTCGCCGGGGCAACCGTCATCGGGCCGATCCTGACCGGGGTGTCAAAGCCGATCCAGATCTGCTCGGGCGGCTCCACGGTAAATGACATCCTCAATCTGGCGGTGATGGCCGCCAGCCGGGTCGGATAGGCGCGCGATGGCGGTTTTCAACCTTGGATCGATCAACATTGACCATGTCTACCGCGTCCCGCATCTGCCCCTGCCGGGCGAGACCCTCGCCGTCGATGGCTATCACCGCGGGCTGGGCGGCAAGGGTGCCAACCAGTCGGTGGCGGCGCTCAGGGCTGGTGCGAAAGTGGTGCATATCGGCGCGATCGGGGCAGATGATACCTGGATCGCCGACCAGCTTGGCGCCCATGGCCTGAGCCTGGAGGCCATTGCCCGTGTGCCTGCGGCAACCGGCCATGCCGTCATTGCCGTCGATCCGGCGGGCGAGAATTCGATCCTCATCCACCCTGGCGCCAACCGCGCGCAATCGCCGGAAATGATTGCCCGCGCGCTTCTGGCAGCCGGGCCGGACGACAGCCTGATGCTGCAAAACGAAACCTCGCATCAAAGCCTTGCTGCCAGAGCCGCGCGGGCGCGCGGATCGCGGGTGTTCTATTCCGCCGCCCCTTTCGAACTGCCGCCTTTGCTGGAGGTGTTGGGCCATGCCACGCATCTGCTGCTCAACGCGCTGGAGGCCGAGGCGCTGATGCGCGAAACCGGCACTGCACTGCGCGATCTGCCGGTCGAGGCGGTGGTGGTCACGCGCGGCGCGGCGGGCGCGGAATGGATCGGCGACGGCGCGGCACCCTTGTTCGTGCCGGCGTTCAAGGTCCAGCCCGTTGACACCACGGGCGCCGGCGACTGTTTTGCCGGCTCGCTGGTGGCGGGGCTGGACCGTGGCCTGCCGCCCGCCGAAGCCCTGCGCTATGCCGCCGCTGCCGCTGCCCTGCAAGTCACGCGCCTGGGCGCTGCCGAAGCCATGCCAGAACGCGCCGAAGCAGAGGCTTTTCTGGCGGCTCAGTGACGCTTTTCGTGCTCAGTAGCGCGCAAAGGGTGCATCCTCGCCCCAGATCTCCTGAACCCGCGCATCACGCCCGCAGGCCGTGCGGTAGCGCCGGTAGGCCGCGGATTTTGTCAGCGGGCCAAAGCGCGTCAGAACGATGTCGCTGCTGTTGGGGTAGTTCTGATGATAGGCTTCGGCCGGGTAGAAGGGCGCGATGTCCAGCAGCGGCGTTGCCAGTGGCTGGCCCAGCGCTGCCTGCGCCGCATCGAGCGCGGCCTGCGCGGTGGCGCGCTGTTCAGGGGTTGCAAGGATCGCGGTGGTATAGGCTTCGCCGCGGTCGCAGAACTGCCCGCCGGCATCGAGTGGATCGATCGAGCGCATGAACAGATGCAGGATCTGCGCATAGCTGATCTGCCCGGCATCAAACGTGATGCGCGCCACCTCACGATGCCCGGTGCCGCCGCGCACCACGGCCTCATAGCTTGGATTTTCGACATGCCCGCCGGCAAAGCCGACCGTCACATCAACCACACCATCGACGCGGCGAAAATCGGATTCCACGCACCAGAAACACCCGCCGGCGACCAGCGCGGTTTCCAGCCGTTGGGCTTGCGCCGGCAAGGCGAAGGCGGCCACGAGCATGAAGAGTGCGGCAAATGCCGCGGGAAACCAACGATAGAGCATGATGCAGCCCTCCTTCTTTGGTGCAAGGTTGGGGCTTTCGGGCGCCACGGCAAGTCACGTTGCGGTGACGAGGCCATCGCGGCCCCACCTGCGCAGACCGGTAAACGACACGAAAAGACCGCATTTTGCCCGCGTTCCTGCCCCCATTAACCGGATGGTAAGGGTTGGCGGCCACACTTGCCGCCAGTGAACGGGTGCCGCCGCAATGAAACACAACGACCTCTCTGGCCTTGCACGGCTTGCCACACCGGCCCTTGACGGGCGGCCTTCGCTGCCCGCCGGGGCAGGCGTGGTGATCGGTGTCGGGGCTGGGGCGCTTTTCTGGATCGGGCTGGTCGCGCTTTTCTGGTAGCGCTCAGCCGATCAGCTTGGCCAGTTTCAGCGCCACCGCCGGATTGCCGCTGACCTTCAGCTTGCCCGTCATCACCCCGGTCATCGGATTGAGCTTGCCTGTCAGCAGCTTGACCAGATTGTCCTCGCTCAGCGCGATGGTGCAATCGGCGGCACGATCGGCAAGTCCGGCCTTGCCATCGGCCAGCACCAGCACCCCCGCCTCCCCGCAATCGAACTTCAGCGAGCCTTCAAAGGGGCGGGTTTCCAGGGCGCGGTTGATGCGTGCGGCGATATCGGGCAGGGACATGGCGGACCTCCGGTTGTCGGTGCAGGCATAGTCGCGGCGATGGCGCGGGGCAACGGGTTCGTCGCGTCAAGCCGGGGCGCGGTTGTCGGTGCAAGCCGCATATGGTTGAGTGGCGGCATGTCACAGGCACCTGAACCCGCCCATGCGATGAATTTGTCCAGCCAACGTTTCAAGCTGCGGGTCTGGATCACCACACGGCTCTGGGCGCAGGTGCTGCTGGGCATGGCGCTCGGGTTTGCGCTGGGCTTTGCGCTGAGCGAGGGGGCCGGGCTGGTGGCGCGGGACACGGCCGAGGTTCTGGGGTTGTGGCTGGCGCTTCCGGGGCGGGTCTTTCTGGCGCTGATCGCCATGGTGCTGGTGCCGTTGATCTTTGCCTCCATTGTCGGCGGATTGGCCGGCGCAGCCTCGGGGGCGGAACTGCGCGCAGTGGGGCTCAGACTGGCCGGGTTCATTCTGCTGACCACGACCACCGCGGCGCTGATCGGCGTGGGCCTGGCGCAATGGTTGCAACCGGGGCGGGCGCTGGGCGGCTTCTCCGGCGCGGGCGATGCAACGAGCGGTGCGGTGAGCAGTGCGGCGAGCGATGCGCTTCCCGGCACCCCTCCGGGCCTCGCTGCCGCGCCAACAGGCGCAACCTCGTTGCCCGATCTGATCGCCAATATCCTGCCGACCAACCCCACCGCCTCGATCGTGCAGGGCGATATGCTGGCGGTGGTGGTGTTTGCGCTGCTGGTGGGGGTTTCGGTCACGCAGGTTGACCGCGCGCGCGCCGCGCCCTTCATGGCGCTGATGGATGCGCTGCTGTCGATTTCGATGAATATCGTCAAATGGGCGATGTTTCTGGCGCCGCTGGCGGTGTTCGGGCTGATGGCGCAACTGGTCATGCGTATCGGGCTGGAGACGATCCTCGGCATTTCGCATTATGTTGCGGCGGTGCTGCTGGGGCTGGCGATCCTGCTGGTGATCTATCTGCTGGTGCTGTGGATGGCGGCGGGTGTGGGGGTGGTGCGCTTCATGCAGGCCGCCGGCGGCAATCTTTTGTTGGCGTTTTCCACCTCAAGCTCGTCCGCGGTGATGCCGGTCACCATCCAGACCGCGCGGCGGCTGGGCGTGCCTGAGGGAATAGCCAATCTGGTGGTGCCGCTGGGTGCGACGATGAACATGGCCGGCACCGCGCTTTATCAGGCGCTGGCGATCCTGTTTCTGGCGCAACTGGCCGGGGTGGAACTGAGCGGCGCCCAGATTGCCGTGGTGGTGGCAACGCTGGTGGGCTCCAGCATCGGCGCGCCGGGCACGCCGGGGGTGTCCATTGCCATTCTGATCTCGGTGGCCAGCAGCATGAACATTCCCGTCGAGGGCATGGTGATCATCCTTGGCGTGGACCGGCTGCTGGATATGTGCCGCACCGCTGTCAATGTGACCGGCGATCTGGTCGTGGCGGTGCTGCTGCGGGGGGTTAGTGCCGCGCCAGCCTAGGCGACCACAAAAGGAAAAGGGGCCGGCGTGGCCGGCCCCGATGCGCTGCCGATCCCGGCCTCAAAGCCCCAGCCGGCGCTTGCGCGTGGCCAGCAGCTTCAGCCGCAGCGCGTTGAGCCTGATGAAGCCCGCGGCGTCCTTCTGATCATAGGCGCCGGCGTCATCTTCAAAGGTCACATGCGCCTCGGAATAGAGCGAATGCTCGGACCAGCGCGCCACGGTGCGCGCCGACCCCTTGTAAAGCTTCACCCGAACGGTGCCGCTGACATGCTCCTGGCTCTTGTCGATCAGCGCCTGCAGCATCTCGCGCTCAGGAGCGAACCAGAAGCCGTTATAGATCAATTCGGCATAGCGCGGCATGATCGAATCCTTCAGATGCCCGGCACCGCTGTCGAGCGTGATCTGTTCGATGCCGCGGTGGGCCTCCAGCAGGATGGTGCCGCCCGGGGTTTCATAGATGCCGCGCGATTTCATGCCGACAAAGCGGTTTTCCACCAGATCAAGCACACCGATCCCGTGCTTGCCGCCCAGTTCGTTGAGCCGCGTCAGGATGGTGGCGGGCGAAAGCGCCTCGCCGTTGATCGCCACCGCATCGCCACGCTCGAAGGTGATTTCCACCATTTCCGGCGTATCGGGGGCCTGCTCCACCGGCACCACGCGCTGGAGCACGAAATCAGGGGCCTCCTTGGCGGGGTCTTCCAGCACCTTGCCCTCGGAGGAGGTGTGCAGAAGATTGGCATCGACGCTGAAGGGTGCCTCGCCACGCTTGTCCTTGGCAATGGGGATCTGGTTTGCCTCGGCGAATTCCAGAAGCCTGGTGCGGCTGGTCAGGTCCCATTCGCGCCAGGGGGCGATGACCTTGATATCGGGGTTGAGCGCATAGGCCGAAAGCTCGAAGCGCACCTGATCGTTGCCCTTGCCGGTGGCGCCGTGGGCCACGGCATCGGCACCGGTTTCGGCGGCGATCTCAACCAGCCGCTTGGAGATCAGTGGCCGCGCGATCGAGGTGCCCAGCAGGTAAAGCCCCTCATAGAGCGCGTTGGCGCGAAACATCGGAAAGACGAAATCGCGCACAAATTCCTCGCGCACATCCTCGATATAGATGTTCTCGGGCTTGATACCCAGCATCTCGGCCTTCGCGCGCGCGGGTTCCAGCTCTTCGCCCTGGCCCAGATCGGCGGTGAATGTGACCACCTCGCAGTTGTATTCGGTTTGCAGCCATTTCAGAATGATCGATGTGTCGAGGCCCCCGGAATAGGCAAGCACGACTTTCTTGGGCGCGGACATGGGAAACTCCAGTGCAGAAGGTTTGCCCTTCGCTATCCGCTTTGCCAGCGCTTCGCAACACCCGCTCCCGCCCCGGAGCGCCCCCTCAGGGCGAAGAAACCGTTGACAGCAAAACCCGCCGCAGCGCTTATTGGCGAACGCAAACACATTGATTGAGGGACAGTATGAAGGGCATTTCGATCCTGACCCATGCGATCGGCATGGTGGTCAACAATCTCGATACCGCGCTGCGGATCTCGGCTGTGCTGATGGCGGTGCAGTTTGTGCTGGCCATCGTGCTGGGCGTGCAGTTCGTCTATCTGGGAGATGACATGTCGCACCAGATGATGTCTGGCGGTTATCCCTGGGGCGGGGCCTTCGTGATCTGGCTGGTGCAGGCGCTCAGCGCGTTGTGGATCGCCGTTGCATGGCACCGCTTCATCCTGACCGAGGAGCGCCCCGCGGGTTTCATGCCGGTGTTCAATGGCGGTGCGCTTGGCGCATATTTCATCGCCGGGGTGATCTTCTTTCTGGTGATCCTGGTTGTGGCCATCCCCGTTGGCATCGTCGCCGGGCTGCTGTCGGCACCCTTCATGATGGGCGGCACGCCGGGCATGGTGCTGGGCGGGCTGATCCTGTTCTTCCTGGTGTGGATCCCGGTGGCCTATGTCTCCTATCGGATCTCGCCGATCTTGCCTTCGGCCGCCTTGCAAAACCGCATCGCGCTGCGCGAGGCCTGGTATGCCACCGGGACCAGCGGCGCGTCCTTCGTGGTGCTGGCGGTGGCCTCGATGGTGCTGCTTTGGGCGGTCAACCTGCCCGCTGGCTGGCTGGCGGCGCTCTCGCCGTTTCTGGGCTTCGTCTGGGCCTTCGTGGTGCAATGGGCCTCGCTTCTGGTGGGCGTCAGCATCCTGACCACGATCTACGGCCATTATGTCGAAAAGCGTGTCATCGATGCCTGAGGCAACAACGCATGCTCCGGCCGGCGCCGCCCGGCTGGAGCTGTTGCGCGGCGTGGTGCATCCCTGGCACCACGACATCTTTGGCCATATGAATGTGCGCCATTACGCGCCCTTTTTCGATGATGCCACCTTTCATCTATACGCCGCGCTGGGCGTCGGGCTTGAGGCGATGCTGGCGCGCCATGGCGTGCATATCGTCACCGCCAAGGCCGAGACAAATTTCATTCAGGAACTGAAGGCAGGCGATCTCTTCATCATCGACGGCGCGGTCACACGGATCGGCGGGCGCTCGGTCAGTTTTCAGCTGCGCATGCGCCATGTCGAAACCGGCGCGGTGCATGCCACCTACGATCTGACCGAGGTGTTCTTTGATCCGCAGACCCGCCGATCGGCGCCGATGCCCGACGCGGTGCGAGATAGAATGGCGCGGCATATGGCGTGATAGAGAATCGCTGACTCAAGGATCAACCGGAAAGAGACTGCTCACTATTCTGTGATCTGTATCTTGTGGCATCTATTATGCGTCTTGTCGTTGTTCTTTCGGTGTCTCTTCTTGCTGCGTGCTCGGCCCTGCGCCAGGAAATCGACTACCCGGGCGGCATTCCAGATTTTCAGGCAAACCGCTTGCTTCCCGCCTTCAACAATGTGGACCGCGCCGATCGATACCTGATTGCTTTGATGCTATTGCTTTGACGCTGCTGTCGCAACTTGCTGCCGAGACTGCTTCGGATGGGCTGCAAGCGGCAAGCGTGGCTGGCGAGATCAATCGAGCAGATGGACAGATCCGTAGTCTTGCCGAGGCGGCGGCTAGCGAAGGACCCCAACAGTTTCTGTTTGAAACCATGTCCTAAGACGTTCAGGCTAGTCTCTACGCACTGTCAAAATCTATCGCCATGAACGCGGAACTGGAGGTGCGCTTGCGCAAGCTGGCGGAGCTGGATGTAATTTGGTTGATGAGCCAACTCAGCAGGCTATGGCAAAACGTTCCCGCTGCCAGGCGCTCTGCGGCGGTCTACCGCGACATAACTTATGTTGTTGCAGATGCACTTTCTGCGCAGTGTACAGAAAACCCGCCGCCACAGTTTGAGGCTGAATGTGACAGGCTGAAGATAGAGGATCAAGCGCGGGCATACGCTGGTCAAGAAACCCAGCCCACGCTCGGCCCGCTCCATCATGCGCGCGATGCGGTCCGGACACTCATGCGCAACCCAAGGTTCAACATGACCTTGGAAGATCGACGCCGACGCGCCTTGCGCCACCACATGGTGCTCGCCTGCTGGCGCCTCTATCCGATCCAGCGCATTGAAGATCCCAGCGGGGATGTCCGTATTTGCCTTGATACCCGAAGCGAGCCGACATTCGCGCAACCATAGTTTGCCCTGCGCACGAGCCTAACGGAAGCCGCAGTGGCCTGGCTTGAGTTACAACACATAGCGGCTCAGATCCGCCGAGCGCGCCAGTTCGCCGATATTGCCCTCGACGAAGGCGCCGTCCACCACCACCTCCTGGCCGGCACGATCGGGCGCGGTGAAGGACAGCTCCTCGAACACGCGCTCCATTACCGTGTAGAGCCGCCGCGCGCCGATGTTTTCCACCGTCTCGTTGACCTGCGCGGCAATGCGCGCCAGCGCGGCGATGCCATCTTCGGTGAAACGCACGTTCAGCGCTTCGGTGCCCAGAAGGGCCGTGTATTGCAGGGTCAGGGCGTTGTCGGTCTCGGTCAGGATGCGGACAAAATCTTCTTCAGTGAGCGCGCGCAGCTCCACGCGGATCGGCAGGCGGCCCTGAAGCTCGGGCAACAGATCCGAGGGTTTGGCGACGTGAAAGGCGCCACTGGCGATGAACAGGATGTGGTCGGTCCTGACGGGGCCATATTTCGTGGAAACCGTGGTGCCCTCGATCAGCGGCAACAGGTCACGCTGCACGCCTTCGCGGCTGACATCGGCGCCGCGCGTTTCGGCGCGCGCGCAGACCTTGTCGATCTCGTCCAGAAACACGATGCCGTTCTGCTCCACCGCCTCCAGCGCGGCGGTCTTGACCGCCTCGTCGTCGAGCAGCTTGTCGGCCTCCTGGCTGATCAGCAGCTCGTGGCTTTCGGCCACCGTGATGCGCTTGCGACTGGTGCGCCCGCCAAAGGCCTTGCCCAGTATCTCGCCCAGGTTCATGCCGCCCGGCGGCATGCCCGGCAGTTCCATCATCGGCATTGCCGGTGCGGCTTCGGCCACCTCGATTTCGATTTCGGTGTCATCCAGCTCGCCGGCCCGCAGCTTGCGGCGAAACAGATCGCGGGTGCCGGCGCGGGCATCGGTGCCGGCGATGGCATCGAGCACCCGCTCCTCGGCGGCGCTCTGGGCGCGGGCGCGGACATCGTCGCGCATCTGTTCGCGCACCATCACCACCGCACCATCCATCAGATCGCGGATGATCTGTTCGACATCGCGTCCGACATAACCCACTTCGGTAAATTTTGTCGCCTCGACCTTGAGGAACGGAGCCTTCGCCAGCTTTGCCAGCCGGCGCGAGATTTCCGTCTTGCCAACGCCGGTGGGGCCGATCATCAGAATGTTCTTTGGATAGACCTCCTCGCGCAGGGCCGGGTCAAGCTGCTTGCGCCGCCAGCGGTTGCGCAGCGCCACCGCGACCGCGCGCTTGGCCGGGGCCTGGCCGATGATGAACCGGTCCAGCTCGGAGACGATCTCGCGGGGGGTCAGGTCGGTCATTTGCGGATGCTCTCCACCGTCAGGGTGCCATTGGTGTAAACGCAGATCTCGGCGGCGATGGCCATGGCCTTGCGGGCGACCTGCTCGGCGCTCAGGTCGCTCTCCATCAGCCCGCGCGCCGCCGCCAGCGCGTAATTCCCGCCCGAGCCGATGGCCGTCACGTCATGTTCGGGCTCCAGCACATCGCCGGCACCGGTGATGACGTAAAGATCCGCCCCATCGGTGACGATCAGCATGGCCTCCAGGTTGCGCAGGTACTTGTCGGTGCGCCAGTCCTTGGCCAGTTCCACGCAGGCGCGCGCCAGTTGGCCGGGCAGGGATTCGAGCTTCTTTTCCAGCCGCTCCAGAAGCGTGAACGCATCCGCCGTCGAGCCGGCAAAACCCGCGACAACCTCGCGCCCGTCCTTGCTCAGCCGCCGCACCTTACGCGCCGAACCCTTGATCACCGTTTGCCCCAGACTCACCTGTCCGTCGCCGGCCACCACCACCTCGCCACCCCGGCGCACCGCCAGAATGGTTGTGCCGTGCCAGCCGGGAAACCTGTTGTCATCCGCCATTGCCTGCCTCGCTTTGCTGCCCGCCCTATATGGCCCCGCACCCGTCATGCTGCAAGCGCCCCGGCGGGCATTGCCCCTCTGGTTGCCGCCCGATGCCGGCGCTAAGGTGGTGGCATGACACCGCTTCGCCCGCCCCTTCATCTGCCTGATGCCGAGGCCATGGCCCGCTTCGCCCGCGCGCTTGCGCCGGCGCTCGGGCCGGGCGATGTGCTGCTGCTGGAGGGCCCTATCGGCGCCGGAAAGACCCATTTTGCGCGGGCGTTGATCCAGGCGCTTCTTGCCGCGCCGGAAGATGTGCCCTCGCCGACCTTTACGCTGGTTCAGGTCTATGATGGCCCCGGCTTCGAGATCTGGCATGCCGATCTCTACCGGCTGACCCACCCCGACGAGGCGCTGGAACTGGGGCTTGCCGATGCCTTTCAGCAGGCGCTCTGTCTGGTCGAATGGCCCGAAAGGCTGGGGCCGGATCGGCCAGAAAAGGCTCTGACATTGCGCTTTTCGGCTATGGCCGGTGATGCGCGTCAGCTTGGGTTTTTCAGCGCGGATCGCGATTGGGCGGCGCGGCTGCCGGAGGATGGCGATGTTTGAGGCAACCGACCAGCCACGGATCTTCGCGCAGGAACCGGGCGCCGATTTCGCCGCGGCGCTGGTGCGGGGGCTGCACGCGCGCCTGCGCACGCATCCGCCCGAGGCCATGGCGCGCGTGCGCATCCTGCTGAACACCGCGCGGATGCGCGAGCGGGTGCGCGCGGCGTTTCTTGCCGCCGGTCCGGGGTTTGTGCCGCAGCTTGGGCTGGTTGCTGATCTGGGCGCTGCGCCGTTGCCGGGCGCGATGCCTGTCTCGCCACTGCGTCGCCGGTTGGAATTGGCGCAGATGGTGCGCAAGCTCCTGGAGGCCGAGCCCGGCCTGGCCCCGCGCCGCGCCGCCTTTGCCCTGGCCGAGAGCCTGGCGCGGCTGCTTGACGAGATGCAGATGGAGGCTGTCGATCTGGTGCGGCTGGACCGCCTTGATGTCAGCAACCATTCTGCGCATTGGGAGCGTTCGCTGCGCTTTATCCGGCTGATCACAGGCTTTCTGTCACCTGAGATGGGCGCCGATCCCGCGGCCCGCCAGCGGCAGGCGGTCGAGCGTCTGGTTGATGGCTGGCACGCCGCGCCGCCCGCGCATCCGATCCTGATTGCCGGCTCCAGCGGCTCGCGCGGCACCACGGCGCGGCTGATGCAGGCGGTGGCGCGCCTGCCGCAGGGCGCGGTGATCCTGCCGGGGTTTGACTTCGATATGCCGGCGTCGGTCTGGGGGGCGCTCGACGACCCCCTGCTGGGCGAGGACCATCCCCAGTTCCGCTTTGCCCGCTTGCTGCGCGCGCTCGACCTGCCCGCCGAGGCGGTGCAGCACTGGGCGGGACCGCAAGCACCCGATCCGGCGCGCAACCGTCTGGTCTCGCTGGCGCTGCGCCCGGCGCCAGTCACCGATCGCTGGCTGGCCGAGGGTCCGGGGCTGGGCGACCTTCTGGCAGCAACGCAGGGGCTTTCGCTTGTCGAGGCAACCACACCGCGCGCTGAGGCCCTTGCCATTGCCTTCTGTCTGCGTGACGCGGCGCTGAACGGCAAGAAAGCGGCACTGATAACGCCGGATCGTGCGATCGCTCGCCAGGTCACGGCGGCGCTTGACCGCTGGCACCTCCGCCCGGATGACAGCGCCGGGCGACCGCTCGGCCTGTCCGCGCCGGGCCGGTTCTTGCGTTTGAGCGCCGCATCGCTGGCCGGGGTTCCCGTCGCAGCCGATCTGATCGCACTGCTCAAGCACCCCATCACGCATAGCGCGGCCGGGCGCGGCCCGCATCTGCGCCACACCCGCGACTGGGAGCTCTGGTTGCGCCGGAAGTCGATCGCTCGTGCCGATGCGGGAGCGCTGCGCAACTGGGCTGAAGGTGATCCGGCGCGTGCTGCCTGGCAAACCTGGCTGGAGCGGGTCCTGGGCTCGATGGATGCGGCAACGGCCACCGAGGAGCAGCCATTGGGCGGCTGGCTCGCGCACCACCGTGCGCTGGCTGAAGCTCTGGCCGCGGGGGCGGATGAAGGGCAGGGGGCCGGTGCGCTCTGGCAGGAGGCTGCCGGGGTCGAGGCCGCGGCGCTCTTTGCCGCACTCGAAGCCGACGCCGAGGCCGGCGGGTTTCTGCAGCAGGACGACTATCTGGCCTTGTTAGAGACCTTTTTTGCCGGACGCCCGGTGCGTGAAAGCGTCGCAAGCCACCCCGATATCATGATCTGGGGTCCGCAGGAGGCCCGTGCCCAGGATGCCGACCTGCTGGTTCTGGCGGGGCTCAACGACGGCATCTGGCCCGCTGCGCCCGAGCCTGACCCCTGGTTCAATCGTCGCATGCGGCTGGACGCGGGACTGCTGCTGCCCGAGCGCCGCATCGGCCTTTCGGCGCATGATTTCCAGCAGGCGATCGGGGCGCGGCAGGTGGTGCTGACCCGCGCGCTGCGCGATGCCGAGGCCGAAACCATCCCCTCGCGCTGGCTGAACCGTCTGAAGAACCTGATTGCTGGTCTGCCATCGCAAGACGGGCCGAACGCCTTGCGGGCGATGATCGCGCGCGGCGCGCAATGGCAGGACCGCGCGCAGCGGTTCGAAGCCGATGTTTCGCCGGTGCCGCCGTCTTGTGCGGCGCGCAACCCGCGCCCGGCGCCGGCACCGCCGCTTCACGTGCGACCCGGCACGCTGCCTGTCACCGCGATCAAGCACCTGATCCGCGATCCCTATCATATCTATGCCAGGCATGTCCTGGGGCTTCGCCCGCTCGATCCGCTGACGCCGCAGGCCGATGCGCGGCTGCGCGGCACCGTTCTGCACCGCATCGTCGAAACCTATACACGGGCTCATCCGGTGGGATCGGTGGGAGACAGCGCCGCGTTTCTGGCCATATCAGAGACGATTCTTGCCGAGAATGTTCCCTGGCACGCCACGCGCGTGTTCTGGCAGGCGCGGTTGGCCGGCGTCGCGGATGCCTTCGTGCGCTGGCACGCCGAAACCCCCGGCACACCGGTTTTGACCGAGCGGCGCGGCGCGCTTCGGCTGCCGGCGCTGGACTTCACCCTGACCGGCCAGCCTGACCGGATCGATCTGTTGCCTGATGGGCGGCTGATGATCTTTGATTACAAGACCGGGCAGTTGCCAAGCACCAGTCAGCAGGTGCATTTCGACAAGCAGCTCATCCTGCTGGCGCTGATGGCCGAGGATGGTGCCTTTGATCCACTTGATGCCGCCGAGGTTGCCGGGGCGGCCTTTGTGGGACTGGGGGCGGGGTTCAAACTGTCCGAGGCCGATGTTTCGCCGCAGTCGCTGCACGACCACCGCGCCCAGTTCGCCTGCCTGATTGGCGCTTACCGGCGCCGCGAACAGGGCTATGCCGCGCGCCGTGCGCTGACAAAAGACAGCGATCGCAGCGATTACGACCACCTGTCGCGGATGGGCGAATGGCAGTTGAGCGACCCGGCGCAATGTATTCTGGTAGGCGATGAGGCGGGAGAGCAGGATGGATGAGCCGACGCGCCGTCAGGTTGCCGCTGCCGCGCCCGAGGCTTCAACCTGGCTGTCGGCCAATGCCGGTTCGGGCAAGACCCGCGTGCTTACCAACCGTGTGGCGCGGCTCTTGCTGCGCGGGGTGGAGCCGCAGCGCATCCTGTGCCTGACCTATACCAAGGCCGCCGCCAGCGAGATGCAGAACCGCCTGTTCGCGGGACTGGGCGCCTGGGCGATGCTGGAGGCGCGCGAACTGGAGGCGGCGCTGACGGGGCTGGGGGAATCGATCGATGCTGACCCCGAGGTAATTGCGCGTGCGCGCCGGCTTTTTGCGCGGGCCATCGAAACCCCCGGCGGGCTGAAGATCCAGACGATCCATTCATTCTGTAGCGCCCTGTTGCGCCGCTTTCCGCTGGAAGCCGGGGTGCCGCCGGATTTCACCGAGATCGAGGAACGCAGCCTGCGCCAGCTCCAGCTTGAACTTCTGGAAGATCTCGCCGCCGGCGCTGACGCGGTCTTGTTGCGCGATCTGGCGGCGCTGGTGCCGGAAGCCACGCTGCTCTCGGTTCTTGACGAATTGGGCAAGCACAGAGACGTTTTTGAACCTGGCCAGCCCGTCGCGGACCTGCCCGAGCTTCTGGGCCTTTCGGCCGATGACAGCGAAGCGCACCTGATCGACGAGGTGTTTCTGGGCGGCGAGGCGGCGCTGGTTTCTGCGCTGGTGCCGCTGCTTCTTGTCGGCGGCACCACCGACCAGCGGCTTGCCGAGGGGCTTGCCGCCGCCGCCACGCCCGGCATCGCCGCGCTGGCAGCACTTGAAAAGGTGCTGCTCTTCACCAGGAGCGCGGCCACACCCCACGCCGCCAAGCTGGGCAAGCTGGGCACCAAGGCAGTGCGGCTGGCCGCGGCGGTGCCGCTGCTTGATGCGCTTGACGATCTTGCCCGCCGCGTCGAGGCGGCGCGCCCGCGTCGGCTGGCGCTGGCGCTTCTGGCGCGCAGCCGCGCGCTGCATGCCTTTGCCCGCCGCTGGGCGGTGGCGCTCGGGGCCGCCAAGGCGCGCCGTGGCTGGCTGGATTTCGACGATCTCATTCTCCGCGCGCGGCGGCTCCTGAGCGATCCGCAGGTGGCGCAATGGGTGTTGTTCAAGCTTGATGGCGGGATTGATCACATCCTGATCGACGAGGCGCAGGATACCAGCCCGCAGCAATGGGCGGTCATCGAGCGGCTGACGCAGGAATTCACCGCCGGGCAGGGTGCGCGCGAGGCCCTGCGCACGATCTTCGTGGTCGGTGACAAGAAGCAGTCGATCTATTCGTTTCAGGGGGCCGATCTTCGTGGCTTTGACCGGATGCGCAGCCAGTTTGATCGCGCGCTCGCCGATGCCGGACAACGGCTCAACCATATGGAGCTGCAACATTCCTTCCGTTCCTCGGAGGCGGTGCTGCGGCTGGTCGATCATTGTTTTGCGCCGCAGTCCGGTGCGGCAGGGATGGGCGGGGCGGTCGAGCACCTTGCCTTCCACGCCACGATGCCGGGCCGGGTTGATCTGTGGCCCGCCGTCCCGCGCCCCGAAACCGAAGATCCCGGTGCCTGGGATGACCCTCTCGACCGCCCCGGCGAGGATAATCATGAGGTGCAGCTGGCGCGTATCATAGCCGATGAGATTCACGCGATGATCGAGCGCGGCGAGCGGATCGGCGAGGGTGAGGGCGCGCGCCCGGTGCATGAGGGCGATTTCCTGATCCTTGTGCAGCGTCGCAAGCTGCTGTTCCATGAGCTGATTCGCGCCTGCAAGGCACGCGGGCTGGCGATTGCGGGAGCGGACAGGCTGGTGCTGAGCGAGCAACTGGCCGTGCAGGACCTGATCGCGCTGCTGAAGTTCCTTGCCCTGCCGGAGGATGATCTGTCGTTGGCCGCCGTTCTGCGGTCGCCGCTTTTCGGCTGGTCGGAGGACCGGCTCTATCGCTTGGCGCAGGGCCGTGGTGCGCAGCATCTCTGGGCGCGGCTGCGTGCCGATCCGCAAAGCGGTGAAACGCTTGCCATACTGGATGATCTGCGTGGCCAGGCCGATTTTCTGCGCCCCTACGAATTGCTGGAACGGGCGCTGACCCGCCATGACGGCCGCCGCCGGCTGATGGCCCGTTTCGGCCCCGAGGCCGAGGATGCGATCGAGGCTTTTGTCGGTCTGGCGCTGCGCTATGAGCAGGGCCAGATCCCCTCGATCGATGGTTTCGTGAACTGGTTGCAGGCCAGCGATGCCGAGATCAAGCGCCAGCCGGAAGCAGCGGGGCGGCGCATTCGGGTGATGACGGTGCATGGCGCCAAGGGGCTTGAATCGCCGATCGTCATTCTGCCCGATACGGCTGCACGAAAGAATACCAGCCGCTCCAGCCTTGCCGTGGTTGATGGCCAGCCGATCTTGCGCGCGAATGCCGAGGAGGCCCCCGAGGCGCAGCGCATCGCCGATGCCGAACAGGCGGAATCCCGCCGCGAGGAAAATGATCGCCTGCTCTATGTTGCCCTGACCCGCGCCGAGCGCTGGCTGATCATCGCCGGTGCCGGCGATACCGAAACGGCGGATTGCTGGTATGCCCGGCTGCAGGCGGCGATGACGGCGCTGGGCGGTTGGGCCCAGGCGCATCCGACCGGGCGCGGCATGCGGTTTGAACATGGCATCTGGCCATCGGCGCAGCCGGCCATCTCCGGGGTGCTCGCGGTGCAAGGCGATGCCGCGCAGGCCCCCGCTGGGCCCCTGGCCAGTGACACCGCTGCACTGATGGCGCCGCTGCCGGCGCCGCGCGCCGCGGCCAGACCGCTCAGCCCTTCTGATCTGGGCGGGGCGAAGGCGCTGGCCGGCGAGGCCGGCGAGCCCGAGGACATTGCCCTGCGCCGGGGCCGCTTGGTGCATCGGTTGCTTGAACATCTGCCGGCATTGCCCGTCAGCGCACGTGCGCAGGCCGGCGTGGCGCTTCTGGCTGATCCCGATGCCAGCGCCGAGGAGCGGGCCGCTTGCCTGGAGGAGGTGTTGCGATTGCTGGATGCGGCAGCACAGGAGCCCTCGCTTGCGCGGATGTTGGGTGGTGCGGCGATGACCGAGGTTGCGCTTTGTGGTAACTGGCACGGCCAGCCGATGCTGGGGGTGATTGACCGGTTGCTGGTCGCTGACAACCATGTGTTGGCGGTCGATTTCAAGACGAACCGTGTGGTTCCGCCAGCCCCTGAGGCCGTGCCCGAAGGCTTGTTGCGGCAGATGGGGGCCTATGGGCATCTGCTGGGCGCGCTCTATCCGGGGCGAAAGATCGAAACGGCGCTGCTTTGGACCTCGACGATGCAGTTGATGGCGTTACCGTCGCAACTGACCGGGGATGCCCTGGCGCGCGCGGCGGGTGCGCCGGGCAACGCGGATCGCATGGCGCCCGACGATCCGGCTGGTGATACGCGCGCATGATCAGCCCGCCCCTTGACCCGAAGGGGGGCGGCCCATAGTTACAATCGCAACGCCACCGAAACCCGCCGATCGGAGAAAGCCAATGCCCACCGTAGCCGTGACCGACGCCACCTTTGATACAGAGGTGCGCGACAGCGAGATCCCCGTCGTCGTCGATTTCTGGGCCGAATGGTGCGGCCCCTGCAAGCAGATCGGTCCCGCGCTTGAAGAGCTTTCGACCGAATACGCCGGCCGGGTGAAGATTGCCAAGGTCAATGTCGATGAAAACCCGCAGGTCACTGCGGCCATGGGGATTCGCGGCATTCCGGCGCTGTTTCTGGTCAAGAACGGTCAGATCGTTGCCAACAAGGTCGGCGCCGCGCCCAAGGCGGCACTGGCCAGCTGGATTGACGCGTCGATCTGAGCCATTGCGCAGCGCAAGCAATGAGGGCAGCCGTGAGGCTGCCCTTTTCATTTGGCCCCGTCCGGCCCCTGTCCGGCCCCTGTCTGGCCTTGTGCGGCGCGCTCGGGGTGATCCGCGCCGGCCCTCAGGCGCTGGCGCGCAGCACCTGGGCGCCGCGCCCGGAAACGCTGCGGCGCAAAGTCGGGCTTTCAAGGCCCTCATCTTGCTGCTGCGGCCGCACGGGCACGGCGTCTTCGATGTGCAGGCTCTCAAACTGCACCATCAGAGTGCCATTGGCGGCGCGGCTGGCCAGAACCGCAAAGCGCTCGCCGTCGCCAAGCTCCATTACGCCTTCCAGGGCGCCGGCGGCGCTGTCCGGGGCGGCGAGAGCCTCGATCGCGTCCCAAAGCGCGGCATCGGTGCTGACGTCGCGCCAGTTGGTGATTGCCTCGCTCAGGCTGACCCCGGCGAGCGTGGCGTCGCCCTCGAAAGCCCAGATGTCATCGAAGGCGGCATTGGTCATGATGAGCTGGCCGTCCTGGCTGAAGACCGCAATGCCGCTTTCCAGCATGTCCAGCGCGGTTTGCCCGGTTTCCAGCTCGGAGCGGAAGTTGTGCGCCATATGCGTTTCCGAGGTGATGTCCTCGATCAGGAAGGCCAGCGCCCCATCGGGGTGCGGGCTGACCGAAACCCGGTAGGTCTGGCCGCTGGGCAGGCTCCAGGTTTCCTCGAAATCGCTTTGCGTCGCGCCCTTTTCGATCTCGGTAAGGCGCTTGGCCCAGCTTTCGTAGTCGCGCGGTTCGGGCAGGACGCGCTTGTTGCGCATCCGGTTCAAGAACCCCTCGATTCCGGGCCGGGACAGCAGGAATTCCGGCTCCAGACCGGTCAGATCGGTCAGCGCCGGGTTGAACAGCTGCAACCGGCGCGCCCGGTCAAACACCGCCAGCCCGATGGGCAGGGTGGCGAAAGTCTTGGTCAGCGTCTGAATGAACTCGCCCTTGGTCTTTTCCGCACGATAGGCATCGTCGGCGGGCAGGGCAAAAACCAGATGCCCCTTCTCATCGGCGGTGCGCGTCAGATCGAACCAGTGCTCCTGGCCATTGGGGCCGCAGGGCAGGCCCACGCGCTGCGCCACCGCCGGCTCGCCAAGCGGAAACAGGCGCGGCAGCGGCCAGCCGACAACCTCGCCTTCATGGGCCTCGCTCAGAAGCCGCATATAGGCACCATTGGCCCAGACGATCTGCCCCTGCAGGTTCTCGCGCCAGTTGAGGATCGGCGACTGTTCGGTGGTGGTGCGCAACATGGCAAGCTCATCTTCCATGGCGCGAAAGCTCAGCCGGTCCAGAATTACGCTGCCTTCCTCGGCGCTGGTGTCGCAAAGCGTCAGCCGGGCGGTGCCGTCCAGCCACTCGGCCAGCAGCCTGAGCCCCGAGCCATCGACCGCAGTCAGGCTGATCTGCCCGGCTTGCGCCAGTCGCGCCAGATCCGCTGCCAGATCCGGAAAGGCGCCTGCCAGAAAGCGCGAAAGCTTCTGCCAGGCGGCATCGTCCGATTCGACATCATCGGGTGCGCTGCCGCTGATCGAGCGGATCAGCGCCTCGCCACGGTCGTTGGCATCGACCAGCTCGGTATTGTTGAACAGGAACACCGCGTCCAACCGATTGTTTCCAAGGTCGGCGGCAGGGTTCTGCCGGGTGCCGCGCGTCAGGGCCGATGCGATCATCAGGGCTGCAATTGCCGTCAGTGCCGAGGTTGCAACCAGAACCAACGCGAAGACCAGCGAGTTATCCATCATTCATCCTGCCTCATGCCCCGCTCGACCGGAGCGAATAGCAGCTATCTGCGGAAATATTGGTTAAATTGCAGTTAATACTTTGGCAATCCTGTGTTCATCTCTGGTCTGGAAACGGTCTCGTGCGGGATGTTTGCGCCCAGAGGGCGGTTTGGATCGACCTCCAGATCGGCACGATTCCAGCGCAGTTCGGCCACCGCGCCCTGGCGGAGATCGTTTCCGGATGTGCCACGCTGGCGATTGTTTTGATTGAAGAAACCAACCTCCGCGCCAGAGCGCTCCAGCAGGGTCTTGGCGATGAACAGACCCAGGCCCATGCCCTCGTATTCGCGCCGCGTGTCGCTGCGCTGCGCCTCGCGCCGGTCGCGCAGATAGGGCTCGCCCAGCCGGCCCAGAAGATGCGCCGGATAGCCCGGCCCGTCATCGATCACCCGAATACGAATCGTGCCGGCATCCCATTCGGCCTCGACCCGGACCTCGGCGGCGGCGAAATCGACGGCGTTCTGGATCAGGTTGCGCAGCCCGTGCACCACGCCGGGCGCGCGCTGCACCTGGGGCATGCGGCTGGCAACCGCGCCCGATGCCGCCGCGCCGGGCTGACAGGAAAAGCGAATGACACGCCCGCGCTCGGCATGCGGCGCGGCGGCATCGCGCAGCAGGGTTTCCAGCGGCACATGATGCAGGTGCAGATCATCCTTGCCCGCCCGCCCCATCGAGCGCAGGATCTCACGGCAGCGCTCGGCCTGTTCGCGGATCAGCACCGCATCCTCGCGCAGCTCCGGCAACGCGGCGAGGGAATCGATCAGCTCGGCGCTGGCCAGCTTGATGGTGGCCAGGGGCGTGCCCAGCTCATGCGCCGCCGCCGCCACCACGCCGCCCAGATCGGTGAGCTTCTGCTCGCGCGCCAGCGCCATGCGGGTGGCCAGAAGGGCCTCGGTCAGGGCATGTTTCTCGGCCGCGATGCTGCGCGAATAAAGCCCGATGAAGGCGATGCCGACAATCAGCGCCAGCCAGAAGCCGAAGCGGAAAAGATCAGGCAGGATCAGCGTGTTGCCGCCCGGCAGCATGATCGGCTCGAAGTTCAGCGCCAGCAGCGTGGCCAGCGCGATCGCCACCAGCCCCAGGATCAATGTGCTGCGCAGCTGCAACGCCGTGGCGGCAATGGTGACCGGTGCCAGAAGCAGCAGCGCGAACGGGTTGCCCAGCCCGCCGGTGAGATACAAAAGCAGCGACAGCTGCGCGGTATCAAAGAGCAGCGTCAGCAGCGCCTCGGTTTCCGACAGGCGGCGACTGCGGGGAAAGACGGCGCTGCTGAGCAAGTTGGCAATGACCGAAACCCCGACGATCAGCAGGCACAGCGTCAGGTTGAACTGCAACCCCAGGCCCCAATAGCCGATGCTGAGCGCCGCCACCTGCCCGGAGACCGCCAGCCAGCGCACCCGCGTCAGGGTTTCCAGCCGCACCCAATGGCCGCGGATATCGCGGTGCATCAGGCCCTCGGTCGGTGATGGCAGTGGAGGAAGCATCGGCGGCCTGTTGTCGCGGCGGGGTGGAAAGGCATTGTTAGGGCGCGGGGTCTGCGGCATCAAGCGGCGCGGACCAAGGAGGTGCAAATGATTCGGATCTATAGTCTGGTTGCGGCGGGGCTGGTGGCGGGCATGCTGGGCGTGCTGGGCTGGATGGTATTCGCCGGGCGCGGCGATGACCGTTTCGCGCAGTGCCGGGCAACCGCCATCCAGGGCGGCGCCGGGGCGATTGGCGGGCCGTTCGAGCTGATCGACCAGAGCGGGCGTCAGGTCACCGATGCCGATGTCATCACCATGCCGAGCATCCTTTATTTCGGGTATACCTTCTGCCCGGACGTCTGCCCGCTTGATGTGGCGCGCAATGCCCATGTCGTTGAACTGCTGGAAGAACAGGGCCATGTCTTGCAGCCGGTCTTCATCACCATCGACCCGCGCCGCGATACGCCCGAGGTGCTGGCCGAGTTCTCGGCGGTGTTTCATGAGCGCATGATCGGCCTGACTGGCAGCGACGAGCAGGTCCGCGCCGCGGCGCGCGCCTATCGCGCCTTCTATTCCGCGCAACCGAGCGAGGATGAATTCTATCTCGTCGATCATTCGACCTTCAGCTACCTGGTGCTGCCCGGGCATGGTTTCGTCGAGGTGCTGCGGCGCGATCAGTCCGCCCCCGATATGGCGCGTCAGGTGCAGTGCTTCATCGAACGCGCCTGACCCTCTGGCAAGGCCGAAAACCGGCCCCTGTTATGCATCAATGTTTGACCTTCCCGGCCCCGGCGCCTAGATCCTCGGCAAGCAGAACGGAAGGTGGCGCGAATGACCGACACGGGTGCCCTGGATCTTGGCGAGGACCGCTCGCTGCTTCTGGTCGATGATGACGAGATCTTCGTCAAGCGGCTGGCGCGGGCGATGGAGCGGCGCGGTTTCGTGCCGCAGACCGCCAGTTCGGTTGCCGCCGGCAGGGCCCTGGCGCTGGCCCGCCCGCCGGCCTATGCGGTGATCGACCTGCGGCTGGAGGATGGTAACGGGCTCGATGTCGTCGAGGCGCTGCGCGAGCGCCGCCCGGATTGCCGCATCGTGGTGCTGACCGGCTATGGCGCCATCGCCACCGCGGTTGCCGCGGTCAAGATCGGTGCCACGGACTATCTGTCAAAGCCCGCCGATGCCGAGGAGGTGGTCAATGCGTTGCTGGCGCGCAGCGGCAGCACTCTGCCCGAACCGCCGGAAAACCCGATGTCGGCGGATCGGGTGCGCTGGGAACATATCCAGCGCGTCTATGAGCAATGCGACCGCAATGTCTCGGAGACCGCGCGCCGGCTGAGCATGCACCGGCGCACGCTGCAACGCATCCTGGCCAAGCGCAGCCCGCGCTGAGTGCCTCAGCGCCCGTCCATGGCGGCTTCCAGCGCGCGATGCCGGGCGATGAAATCGGCGCGCACCTCGATCGGCGGGCGCGGGGTGATGCGGATGCCCTCGGCGCTGCCGGCGGGCGGCTTGCCGAAGAAGCGGTCGGCCTCGGCGGGGGTGAATCCTGCGATCTGCGTCGCCTCCAGCCAGGCCGATATGCGATCGGCCTTCTTGATCAGCCGCTTCACCGTCACCGGCAGCTGCGCGGGCAGTCCGAAACGAATGTGAATGGCGCTGGTCAGCCGTGCGTCAAGCAGCCCGTAGCCCGGCCCGACAGCCGCCTTGACCGGCGAGATCATGTCGCCGATCACGTATTCGGGCGCGTCATGCAGCAGCGCGGCCAACCGCCAGCGCGGTTCAAGGCGGGGCGAAAGCCGGCCCAGCAGTGATTCGACAAGCAGTGAATGCTCGGCCACCGAATAGGGCCAGTCGCCCTGCGTCTGGCCGTTCCAGCGCGCCACAAAGGCCAGCCCATGCGCAATGTCGTAAAGTTCGATATCCACCGGCGTCGGGTCCAGCAGGTCCAGCCGGCGGCCCGAAAGCATGCGTTGCCAGGCGCGGGGCTGTTTCATCTGGGTGTCCTTGCAGCGGGTGGCCGTGATCGGCCAGGGGTCTGGCCGATCTTCTATCCCGCGTCATTGGCAAGGTTAATCGCAAATCGTCCGAGGCACACCGAACCGGATTTCGGGGGCTGGCATGTCGGCTCCGGGGGCGGGTGCGCGACTAGCCAAGCAGCAGCGTCAGCGCGAGGATTGCCAAAGCAGCCCCGGCCAGTATTGCCACACGCAGCGGCATGTTCCGCACCGGCTGCGGCGGCGCATCGTCATCGGTCACTGAATACTGCGTCGCGGCTGTGGTGGCGGCAGATGACGCGCCAGCGCGGGCGGTATCGCCGGCTCTTGGCCTGGATGCCGCAGGGGTCTCGGTGGCGCGGGAATTGAGCGGGCCCAGATCGGCTTCGGCGGCGCGCAGATCGGCGGCATAGGATTTGCGCGTTGATGCGCTGCGGCCGATATCGCGCACCGAGTCCATCAGCCCGGCAATGTCGATCCCGGTTACCTGATCGTCGTTCTGGGTGACGATGGGCGCTGCCGGGCCTCTCGCGCGGGTTTCGGCACTGGCGGCCGCATCGTGCCTGGTGCCCGGTGGGGCCATGGCACCGCTATCGGACGCCGCATGCGCCTGCACATCGGATGCGACAGCGGCTTCCAGCTCTGCTTCGATATTGGTGGGGCGGCGCGAACTGCGCAGACGCGGCCACTTGCCCATCAACGCCGCCTTGCGCGCCGGGGGCAGGGGGGGCCGGTTGGGATTGCGCAGGATACCGACGCGCGCCTGTCGCTCCTGCCGTTGGGCGCGGCGTGCAGATGCCGGAGCCTGCGACGGTGCTTGATTTGTATCGCTCACGGTTTCGATCCGCTGCTTGGGCAAGGACAGGCTCAAGACTGCGCGACAAGGGTTAAGAAATTACTGGCGATTGAGGATTTCAGACGCAAAAGGCGGCCGGATTGTCCGACCGCCCGCAAAACTCAGCCGTGCCGGTGTCGGCACGGGCCATCAGACAACCGGTGTCGCGCCCTTGTTGTTTTGCTGCTGGCGCAGCAACTCCTGACGGTAAAGCGCGAGGAAATCGATCATGTCCAGATTGAGCGGCGGGAAGCCCCCATCGCGCGTGGCATCCGAGATGATGCGGCGCGCGAACGGGAACAGGATGCGCGGGCATTCGATCAGCAGGAACGGGTGCATCTGCTCTTGCGGCACGCCCTCGATCAGGAAGATCCCGCCATACTCCAGCTCCAGCAGGAACAGCGTCTGACTGTCTTCCTTGCTCTTGGATTCGATGCGGAACTTGGTGATCACCTCGTAGTGACCGTCGGTCTCGCGCTTGCGGGCATCGAGGCTGACCTGCACCTGAATATCGGGCTGGCCGGCGGGCAGCTTGCCGTCACCGCGCACCACCGCGTTCTCGAAGGACAGATCGCGGATGAACTGCGCCAGCACCTGCAGCTTCACCTGCGGCGGTGTGCCGGCCTGCGCTGCGGGCTGACCGCCGTTGGGTGCTGCGGTGCCATTGCCATTCTCGGCCATAGGGGTCTCCTGGGTCATCTTGTTGCTTTGCGGGGGTTCTAGCAGGTGCGCGGGGTTGCCTCAATGCCTGTGCGGGCCATCAATGTGCTGCCGGCCCGAGGGGGCGGCAGGCTCTTCGCGGTCCACGGTGTATTCCCCGTCGATGATATTGCCGGGCCCGCCCCGCCGACCCGCGCCCTGTTGCGCACCCGGCGCGGTTTCAACCCGCACCCTGAGCGCGATGGCACCGACCAGGACGCGCTGCACCGGCGGCACCAGCAGGACCAGGCCCAGGGCGTCGGTCAGAAAACCCGGCAGGATCAGCAGCAGCGCCGCCACCAGCCGAAAGGCGCCCTGCGCCAGAAATGTTCCCGGCGAGACATTGCGCAGCCCGCCGCGCATCATGATCTCGGCGCGCTCGCGCTGGCCGCGCAGGATCAGAACGCCCGTCAGCGCCCCCAGAACCACCAGCACCAGCGTTGGCCACAGGCCCAGCCACCCACCGATGATGATGAACAAAGCAATCTCGATCAGGGGCAGAAGCAGCAGCGCAAGCAGAAGGGGCATCGCAATTCCGGTCAGATTTCCGTTGATTGGGGCGCTTGTGGTGGACTTGGCCGCCCGCGCACCTTACATAACCATTCAACGCTTGAAACCAAGCCTGCAATTCCCGTTGAGGACACTATGGACTCCGCCGTGATTCAACTTCTCGTTCTGGCCGGCATCGCAATCTTTCTGATCCTCAGGCTCAGGAGCGTATTGGGCACGCGCGAAGGATATGAGCAGCCGCCCGAGCCGCTTTCGGATGCGCCAGCCACCAGCCGCCGCAATTTCGACGTCATCGAGGGTGGCGTCGATCACGACATCGCCGATCATGCCGCCGTCGGCTCGCCGACAGCGCAGGCGCTTGCCGCCATGAAGCGTATCGATGCCGATTTTCATGTCGGCGAGTTTCTGGGCGGTGCCCGACAGGCCTATGAGATGATCGTGATGGGTTTCGAGCGGGGCGAACTGGATGATCTGGTGCCGCTGCTGTCGCGCGATGTGTTCGAAAGTTTCGACGAGGTGGTGCAGCGGCGCGAGCGCGAGGGGCTGCGTGTAGAAGCCAGTTTCGTCGGTGTGCGCGAGGTCGAACTGACCGAGGCCGCCTTCGACGCCGAGCGCAGCGAGGCCGAATTGACCGTGCGGTTTGTCGGCGAACTGACCTCGGTGGTACGCAACCGCGAGGGCGAGATCGTCGAGGGCGACCCCAGCGCCGTGAAGCAGCAGCGCGATGTCTGGACCTTTGCGCGCAAGATGGGCAGCGACAATCCCAACTGGCGGCTGGTAGCGACGGGCGGCTGATGCGGGCGCTGGCGCTGGCGCTGTGCCTCGGGCTGGCACAGCCGGCCGGTGCCTCGGGCGCCGAATTGCTGGATTTCGACGATCTTGCCGGCTGGGAGGTTGATGATCATGGTGCCGCGCTGGAAGCCTTTCTGCGTTCCTGCCACCGCCTTGATGATCCCGAGTGGCGCGCCCTGTGCGCCTTTGGTGCTGCCGCCGGCCCCGATCCGCGCGCCTTTTTCGAGCGGTTCTTTCGCCCGGTGCTGATTGGCGGGCACGCAACCGCGCTGTTCACCGCCTATTTCGAGCCCGAACTGCGCGCTGCTTCAGCGCCTGCTTCGGGGTTCGAGGTGCCGGCCTATCGCCTTCCGCCAGAGCTTGCCGGTGCCCAGACCGGCCCCAGCCGCGCCGAGATCGACGCCGGGGCGCTGAGCGGGCGCGGGCTGGAACTGGCCTGGCTGCGCAGCCCGGCTGAGCTTTATTTTCTACAGATGCAGGGCTCCGGACGGCTGATCCTTGAGGATGGGCGCGTGCTGCGGCTTGGCTGGGGCGGGCAGAACGGCCATCCGCGCCGCTCGGTCAGCGCCGAGGCAGTGCGGCGGGGGATCGTCGCCAGCCATCAGGCTTCGGCGCGTTCGGTTCGGGCCTGGGTGCGCAACAATCCCGAGGCCGGGCGCCAGTTGCTGCATCATGATCCGTCCTATGTGTTCTTTCGTTTGCTGCCGGATCATCCCGCCGAACTGGGGCCGCTGGGCGCGCTGGACGTGCCGCTCACGCCGGGGCGTTCTCTGGCCGTTGACCCGGCCTACTCGCCGCTGGGGGCGCCGGTCTGGGTGCAACGCGAGGCAGGCGGCCGGTTGATGGTGGCCCAAGATACCGGTGGTGCGATTCGTGGTCCGCAACGGGGCGATCTGTTCATGGGCACCGGCGAGACCGGCGAACAGGCCGCACGCCGGGTTCGCGATCGCGGGCGCATGGTGACGTTGCTGCCGGTCGAACTGGCGTTTCGCGCGGTCTCGGCGCCTTCCGCGCCGGGGTGGTAGGCCATGGCACGCTGGCGTGACCTGTCGAAGGATGAAGAAGCCCTGTGGCAGCGGGTGGCGCGCACCACGCGGCGGTTGCAACCCTCGCCCTCTCCGGCGGCCGCGACCCGCGGCGGGCCGCAGCCAGACCCGGCCGCCCCGCCACCGCGCCTGCCGGCGCTGCCCGCAGCCCCGCCGCCGGTCAACCGCCCGGCCCGTGCCGCCCCGCGCGTCACCCTTGATCTTGCCCAGCCGGTGGCCAGTACGCTGGCGCAAGCGCCGGTGCAGATGGACCGCAACACCCATACCCGGATGATGCGCGGCAAGCTCGAACCTGAGGCGCGGCTGGACTTGCACGGCTTGAGTCTGGCGCAGGCGCAGCCGGTGCTGAGCGGTTTCATCATGCAGGCCCATGCGCGCGGCTTGCGGCTGGTTCTGGTGATTACCGGCAAGGGCCGCACCACCCCCCAGGACATTCCCGGCCCGATGCCGCACCGTGCGGGGGCGCTCAGACATGAGGTGCCGCAATGGCTGCGTGCCGGACCGCTGGGTGCGCTGGTGCTGGACCTGCGCCAGGCCCACCGCAGCCATGGTGGGGCCGGAGCCTATTACGTCTATCTGCGGCGCCGGCGCTAGCCGCCGGCGCGCGCGGTTTCGGTGAGCGGTTCCAGGATGATCTGGGTGGCGTTGCGGATCGTCAGAATGGTGGCCGGCAGCAGCGGCAAGCGCCCGGCCTGATCGGCACCCAGCGCGGCATCCACGATGCCGGCCTGTTCGAGCAACTGGATCAGCGCCGGCGATGTGCCCACCGTGAAATGCCCGGTTCCGGTGGAAAAGGCGCTGACATCGACCAGTGTTACCTCAAGATCACCGAGCGGCGCGGGATTGCCCATGTTGCCCAGCCGTTCGCGCTGGCCGGTCAGCTGAGCCGAAAGCCGCAGGATCCGGTCGCGCTGCGAGGTGATGATCAGGAAGGGCTGGGGCAGCCGGCCGATCCGCTGGGCCTGGGCATTGAACAGGTCGATATCGATATCCGGCGCGATCAGCACCACCCCGCCCAGGCGATCCAGCAGTTGCCTGTCGCCTTGCAAGGCGATCTGGCGCAGGGTTTCCATCAGCAGATGCGCGCCCATCGAATGACCCACCAGCACGATCCGTGGCACACCCGCAGCCAGGGTTTCACGGATCATTGCCTCAAGGCCGTCACGGGCAAAAAGCGCGCTGTCGCGGTCATGGGCATAGGCCAGCGGCACGCCCAGCGAGGGCCAGGAATAATGCAGCGCCAGCCCCGGCAGGTTGAGGTCATGGCCAAGCTGGGCGACGCGGTAAACCCCTTCGATGAAGCTGGTGTTGAACCCGTGCACGAAGATCACCGCCTCGCGCTGGCCTCGCGGCAGCGCCGAGAGCTGCTGCGCGATGGCACCGCGGAAAGCGCGCGCATCCATCATCTGTGAACCGGCCAGCGCGAAATGGCGATCCGGGTCGAAGCGGGCACCACGGGCCGGCGCGTCAAGCTGGCCGGTGACATGCGCGCGCGGGATGACCACGTCGAAGCGTCCGAAACCCAGCGTGCTGGTGCGGCTGCGGCCGGGCAGGCCCAATTCGCCATCGGGCTCCCGGCTGGTGGCGATCAGCACGGTGCGCAGCGGCTGGCCCTCGGGCGCGGGTTGCGCAAGGTCGATGCGCTCGCGGTCGGCGCAGGCCACCAGCAACACAAGAAACACTGGCAGCAGGAAGCGCGGGACGGCGGGCATTGGACAACCGAATCAAAGATGAAGCCAAGCGCATCATTGCGCGTGCGCGCAAGCGGTGACCAGCATGAAGTAGGGCCTTTTCCGCACTCGTGATGCACAGTAGAGGAAAGCATGGACGATTTTTCCGCCTCTGCCCGTGCTGCCGTTGCAGCCCTGCGCTCGCTGTTCGAGCCGACGCCGCTGCAACGCAATGACCATCTTTCGCAGCGTCATGGCGCCGAGATCTGGCTCAAGCGCGAGGATCTGACGCCGGTGCGCTCCTACAAGCTGCGCGGCGCCTTCAACGCCATGCGCAAGGTTCTTGCCGCGCGCCCGGATCAGGCAATCTTCGTTTGTGCCAGTGCCGGCAATCATGCGCAGGGCGTGGCCTATGCCTGCCGGCATTTCGGCGTGCGCGGCGTGATTTTCATGCCCATCACCACGCCGCGCCAGAAGATCGACAAGACCCGCATTTTCGGCGGGGAGCAGGTGGAAATCCGGCTGACCGGCGACTATTTCGACCAGTCCCTGACAGCGGCGCAGGATTATTGCGCGCAAAGCGGCGGGTATTTCCTGTCGCCCTTTGATGATGCGGATGTGATCGAAGGACAGGCCGGCGTTGCTGTCGAGATACTGGAGCAACTGGGGCGGATGCCCGATCTGGTGGTGTTGCCGGTGGGCGGTGGCGGGCTGGCCTCGGGGGTGCGGCGCTACCTGAGCGGCGCGAACGGCCCGCAGTTTCGTTTCATCGAGCCGAAGGGCGGTGCCAGCCTGCGTGCGGCGCTGGAGGCCGGCGCGCCGGTGACGCTGCCGTCGGTGGACAGTTTTGTCGATGGCGCGGCGGTGGCGCGGATCGGCACACAGACCTTTGCGCATCTTGCCGGTATCGACCCCGCCGATGTGCTCATTGCGCCGGAGGATCGCATCTGCGTGACGATGCTGGAGATGCTCAATGTCGAGGGTATCGTGCTGGAGCCCGCCGGTGCGCTGGCGGTCGATGCGCTGCCCGATCTTGGCGATTCGATTGCCGGCAAGACGGTGGTCTGCGTCACCTCCGGGGGGAATTTCGATTTCGAGCGCCTGCCCGAGGTCAAGGAGCGCGCCCTGCGCTATTCGGGGCTGAAGAAGTATTTCATCCTGCGCCTGCCGCAACGCCCTGGCGCGCTGCGCGACTTTCTGGAGATGCTGGGCCCCCAGGACGACATCGCGCGATTCGAGTATCTGAAGAAATCGGCCCGCAATTTCGGCACCGTGCTGATCGGGATCGAGACCACCGAGGCGGAGAACTTTGCCCGCCTGTTCACGCGGATGCAAAGCGCCGGATTTGTCTATCGTGACATCACGCTGGACGAGACGCTGGCGGGTTTTCTGATCTGAGCCTTGCCAATCCCGTCACCACCCGCCGCGGCAGCTGATATCGAGGCTGCGCGCCGGGGATGAGCGATATGCCGGGGATGAGCGATCAGGCCGCGCTGCGGTTCAGCCCAAGCGAAAAGGCCTCGCGCGAGCCGTGATAGCTGGCCAGGATCGCCGCCAGATCGACCTCGGCGGCGCGCCCCTCGCTGGCAAGCTGCTCGCCAATCTCGCAGCGCGTTGCAAAGTCGTTGAAGCCCAGGTTGAGCGCCGCCCCCTTGAGAAAGTGCAGATCGGCGGCATAGGTGTCGTGATCGGGCGCGGCTTCCAGCCGGGCAATCACCTCGCCGACCTCCTCCAGGAACATGGCAACGACTTCGTTGAAATCATTGCCCATTTCAGCCTTCATTTCATTTACTTGTGACCAATCAATCATACTTCGCCCCAACATTTCAGACCTGCCCCGACATACTGGGGCGCTCTGTTCGCGCCAAGTTACCATAAAGGAGGGGGGCAAAACAAATCCCGCTTTCAGAAATTCTTAATTTGTTGCGCACACAACAATGGGGCACGAGTATAAAGGTGACAGGTGTCTGTTTCGGCCGCCCAGAAACTCCCCGCGATTCCGCCGCCGACCGAGCGGGCGATCCGCAATGTGCTGGTGGTGGATGACTCGCGCGCCCAGCGGTTTCTGGTGGCCTCGGCGCTGCGCAACAGCGGCTTCAACGTGCTTCAGGCGTCCTCGGGGTCCGAGGCGCTGACGCTGTGCCAGCAGGTCGAGGTTGATCTGGTGCTGTCGGACTGGATCATGCCGGGCATGAACGGGATCGAATTCTGTCGCGCGCTGCGCCAGTTCAACACCGATCGCTACATCTACTTCATCTTGCTGACCTCCAAGACCGATAAGGCCGCCGTGGCCGAGGGGCTGGAGGTTGGTGCCGATGATTTTCTGCCCAAGCCGGTCGATACCGGCGAACTGCGCGCGCGCATCAAGGCTGGCGAGCGGGTGCTGGCGATGGAGCGTGATCTGCGCGCCAACAACCAGGTGCTGAGCGATACACTGGTGCGCCTGCAGCAGCTCTATGATTCGCTGGATCGTGACCTGATCGAGGCGCGCGCCCTGCAGCAATCGTTGCTGCGCGAGCGCGAACTGTATTTCGATGTCGGGCAGGTCAGCATGCTGCTGCGCCCCAGCGGCCATATCGGCGGCGACATGGTGGGCTGCTTCGAGATCAATGAGCGGCTGCTGGGCCTTTATTCCTTCGATGTCTCCGGGCATGGGGTGGCCTCGGCGCTGATGACCGCACGGCTGGCCGGGCTGCTTTCCGGCGCTTCGGGGGAGCACAACATCGCCATCCGCGCCGGTGCCAGCGGTGCCGAAGGGCGCGATCCTGCCGATGTGGCGCAGGCCATGAACCGGCTCCTGATGTCCGAGATCCAGACCGAGCGCTATGTCACCCTCGGCTATGCCGAGATCGACCGCCGGAACGGGCGCGTGCGCATGGTGCAGGCCGGGCATCCGCATCCGGTGGTGCAGCATGCCGATGGCACGATCAGCTTTCTGGGCGATGGCGGCCTGCCGATCGGCTTGATCGAAGACGCCGAGTTTGAAGGGTTCGAGATGCAGCTCAATCCCGGGGATCGCTTGCTGCTGTTGTCCGACGGGGTGATCGAATGCGCCAATGCGGCGGATGAGCAACTTGGCAACGAGGGGCTGGAGCGCATGCTGGGCGAACTGGCGGAACTGCGCGGCATGGCGCTTCTGGAGGCCCTGATGTGGGAGCTTTCACGCTGGGCCGGCAGCGAGGATTTCGCGGATGATGTGTCCTGCGCGCTGTTCGAATACACCGGCCCGCCCGTGCACGATGGCTGCCATCTGCCGCAGTAAGCAGACCGGCCTGCGCTGACAGTCGCGCTCCGTCAGGGGTGCAGGCGCCAGCGGGGCCTACTTGCGTACCTTTTCCAGCCGTGCCTCGATGGCTTTCAGCCGCGCCAGAACCTCGTCGCGGTATTCTCCGGTGCGGGTATTGGCTTCCTCGTTATGGGCGTCCTGCATCGAATTCACGATCAGACCGACCAGCAGGTTCACCACCGCGAAGGTGGTCACCATGATGAAGGGCACAAAGAACAGCCAGGCCTGGGGATAGACCTCCATCACCGGGCGCACGATGCCCATGGACCAGCTTTCCAGCGTCATGATCTGAAACAGCGAATAGGCCGAATTGCCCAGATCGCCGAACCAGTCGGGGAAGCTTTCGCCAAAGAGCTTGGTGGCCATCACCGCGCCGATATAGAACAGCATGCCCATCAGCAGAAAGACCGAGCCCATGCCCGGCAGCGCGCGGATGAACCCTTCGACGACGCGGCGCAGCGAGGGCGAGACCGACACCACCCGCAACAGGCGCAGGATGCGCAGCGCGCGCAGCACGCTGAAGGTCTGCGCACCGGGCATCAGGGAAATGCCGACGATAATGAAGTCAAAGATGTTCCAGCCCGAGCGGAAGAACGACAGCCGGAAAGCAAAGAATTTCAGCGCCAGCTCGAGCACGAAGACCGCCAGGCAGGCGGTATCGAGCGCGATGATCAGCGGCCCGGCGACGGCCATCACCTCGGGCGAGGTTTCCAGCCCCAGAAGCACGGCGTTGAACAGGATCACGGCGATGATGCCGTTGCGAACGATCGCCTGATCCAGAAGGCGGGCGGTCTTTTCGCGCAGGGTCATGCTGGCAGGGGTCATGCTGGTGCTCATTCGGGCCTCGGCTCGATTTTCAGTCGATATGGTCCAGCCGGAAGCGCGCTGCAAGCTCGACATGGGCCGACCAGCGAAATTGATCGACCACCTGCACCCAGTCCAGCCGGTAGCCGGCCTCGCACAGAAGGCGCGCATCGCGTGCGAAAGTCACCGGATTGCACGATACCGCGCCGACCACCGGCAGCCGGGCGCGGGCGATCTGGCGCATCTGGGCCTCGGCGCCGGCGCGCGGCGGGTCAATCACGATCGCGTCAAAGCGCGCCAGTTCATCAGCCAGGAGCGGGCGGCGAAAAAGATCGCGCACCTCGGTGGTCACGCGCTTGAGCCCCTGGGTGCCCCGCCAGCCGGCATCGAGCGCGGCCAGTGCGGCGGTTTCGCCCTCGACGGCGTGAACTTCGGCTTGTTCCGCAAGCGGCAGGGCAAAGGTGCCGCAACCGGCAAAGAGATCGGCCATATGCCGTGCGCCGGCGACCGCTTCGCGCATGGCGGCCAGCAACGCCGCCTCGCCCTGCGCGGTGGCTTGCAGAAAGGCCCCTGGCGGCGGACAAACCCGCGCCCGGCCAAAGTGCAGTCCCGGCGGCTGCGGCTGATAGAGCACCTCGCCCTCCCAGCTCAGCCGGGCGAGCCGATGCGCCCCGGCGATCTGCGGCAGGCTCTGGCGCAACGCCGCATCCAGTGGCTTGCCGCCGCGCACCGCCACATCGACGCCGGTATCGAGCGCCGTCACTTGCAGCGCCATCTCGCCCTTGCGCGCGCCGCCGGCCAGCACCAGCGCCTCGCAGGCGGGCAAGGCGGCGATCAGGGCCGGGTCCAGCAGCCGGCAATCGGGCACGGCGGTCAGGCTGTCCGAGGCGCGGGCGTGAAAGCCCACCAGCGCCCCCGATTTCAGCCGCCGCCCGGCCAGCGTGGCGCGCCGGCGTGAACCCGCGGGCGAGGTATGCAGCGGGCGAAACGGCGCAGAGAGGCCCTGCGCGGCCAGCGCGCGCTGCACCACACCAAGCTTCCAGTCGGCAACGAAATCATCGCGCGCATGTTGCAATGCACAGCCGCCACAGCCGCGATAATGCCGACAGCCCGGTGCCACCCGTTCGGTCGCCGGGGTCAGGATGCGGGGCTGGGCCATGCGGCCCGCTTCGACTATTCCTTCGACGGTTTCGCCCGGCAGCACGCGGGGCATGAAGATGCCCTGCGCCACCCCCTCGCCGCGATGCCCCAGGCGCTCGACGATCAGTTGCTGCGGTGCGCTCATGCCGTGCTGTCGGGCCGGGGTGGCGCGGTCAGGGGCACGGATGGCAGGGGCACGGCGGGCGAAAAGGCATAGCCCTCGGGCGAGAGGATCGTGGCTTCGCGCAGGCCGTGCGGCTTGTCCGCGGGGGGCTCCAGCACCATGCCGCCGGCGGCGGGCGCGCGCACGCAGGCCAGATCGGGCTCGATGCCGAACAGATAGAGCTGCAATCCCATCCCGCGTGGCGGCGATTCGGGCAGCATCGTATACAGCGGATGGTTGCGATACGTGCCATCGGCATGCAGCTGGATCAGCAGCCCGTCATGGCGCGCCAGCGCGAAATCGGCGCTGAGGCGATGCACGCCAAGGCCCAGCGCCTCGGCCAGAAAGCGCGCCATCGCCGGCACGTCACGGCACAGCAGGTTGACGCCCAGACCCTGCAGGCTGCGCCCCAGATCGGCGGCAGCGACCGTTTCAAGATCCATCATGCCGGCTCTTCCTCGACTCCCAGAAAACCGCCCGACTGGCGCGCCCAGTATCGCGCATAGACCCCGCCCTGCGCCAGCAATTCCTCATGGCTGCCGGTTTCGACGATGCGCCCGGCTTCGAGCACGATGATGCGGTCCATCCGGGCGATCGTGGACAAGCGGTGCGCGATGGCCAGCACCGTCTTGCCCTGCATGATGCGCTCCAGCGCGGCTTGGATCTGTGCTTCCACCTCGCTGTCGAGCGCCGAGGTGGCCTCGTCCAGCACGAGGATCGGCGCATCCTTGAGGAAGGCGCGCGCCAGGGCGATGCGCTGGCGTTGCCCGCCCGAAAGCCGCACCCCGCGCTCGCCCAGATGCGCGTCATAGCCCTTGCGCCCGGTGGCGTCGCACAGATCCAGGATGAAATCATGCGCTTCGGCGGCGCGCGCAGCGGCCTCGATCTCGGCATCGGTGGCCTCGGGGCGGCCATAGCGGATGTTGTCGCGCGCCGAGCGGTTGAACATGGCGGTGTCTTGCGTGACCATGCCGATCTGGCGGCGCAGGCTTTCCTGGGTGACGCGGCGCAGGTCATGGCCGTCGATGCGCACCGCGCCTTCCTCAACGTCATAAAGCCGCAACAGCAGCGCCATCAGCGTCGTCTTGCCCGCCCCCGAGGCGCCGACGATGCCGATGCGTTCGCCGGGCGCGACCGAAAGGTCAATATGCTCCACCCCGCCGCTGCGCCGGCCATAGGCAAAGGCCACATCGTCGAAACGGATCTCGCCATGCACGCGGGGCAGGGCATAGGCATCATCGGCGTCGCGCAGCGCATGCGGTGCGGTAAGGGTGCGCATGCCGTCCTCGACCTCGCCGATATTGGCATAGATCGCCATGAGCGTGAAACTGACCCAGCCGGTCATCTGCGCCAGCCGGATCGCCACCGTGCCGGCGGCGACAATGGCGCCCGGCGTGGCCTGGCCATGGCTCCAGAGCCAGAGCGCACCGCCGATCAGCGCCACCGGCAGCACGCCGGCCAGCAGCATGAGCGAGAAGCGAAAAAAGGCCGAGACAAGCCCGAAGGCCAGCACCTTTTCACGAAAGCGCGCCATGGCATCGAGCGCGTTTCGGTCTTCGTGGCGGGCATGGGCGAAAAGCTTGACGGTGCGGATGTTGGTGATCGTATCCACCACCTGCCCCGTCACCATGGCGCGTGCCCCGGCGCGCGCACCCGCGCGCTTGCGGATATGCGGCAGGAAGGCGCGGATCAGCACCAGATAAGCCAGCGACCATGCCAGCACCGCCACACCGAGCCGCCAGTCGATGGCGGCCACCAGCACCGCCGAGCCAAGCAGCGAGGCCAGCGCGAAGGCAACGGTGTTGATGCTTTCCGATACCACCTCGGTCAGTGCGCGCGCCGTCTGGATCTGCTTTTGGGCGATGCGCCCGGCGAAATCATTGTCGAAGAAGCCGATATCCTGCCCCATCGTCCAGCGGTTGAGCCGAGACAGCACCAGCGGGTCGACATTGGGCGCGATGGTCAGAAAGTTTGCCGCCGAGTTCAGCCCGAAGGCCGCAGGGCGGAGAATCAGGAAGAAGGCCGCGAACAATGCCAGCAGCAACCAGTTCTGGGCAAAAAAGCTGCCGCCTGCATGACCCACCGCGGCGTCGATCACCCAGCCCAGCACAAGCGCGGCCATGACCTCGACCACCCCGCCGATGGCGGCGATGCCGGTGGCCAGCGCAATGCCTGGCCAGGCACCGGTCAGCGCCCAGCGAAAGAACGCCCCCAACCGGCGCGGCGGCGGGCCGTCAGCGGGGCGAAAGGCGGGGATGAGGCTTGACAGACTCATCCGGTGGTCCCGTCAATTCCGTCATCCGTGCCGATGAAGCCGCCGGACTGGCGCGCCCAGAAACGCGCGTATAGCCCGCCGCGCGCCAGCAGCTCGTCATGGCTGCCGGTCTCGGCGACGCGGCCATCATCAAGCACCACGATGCGGTCCATCCGGGCGATCGTCGAAAGCCGGTGCGCGATGGCGATCACCGTCTTGCCCTCCATCACGCCGTAAAGGGTTTCCTGGATTGCCGCTTCGACCTCGCTGTCGAGCGCCGAGGTGGCCTCGTCCAGCACCAGGATCGGCGCATCCTTGAGGATTACGCGCGCCAGCGCGATGCGCTGGCGCTGTCCGCCCGAAAGCTTGACCCCGCGCTCGCCGACGCGGGCATCATAGCCCTGGTTTCCTTCGGGGTCGCTCAGATCAAGGATGAACTCATGCGCCTCGGCGCGCTGGGCGGCGGCGATCATCTCTGCCTCGCCGGCGTCAGGTCGGCCGTAGAGGATGTTTTCGCGCACCGAGCGGTGCAGCAGGCTGGTGTCTTGCTGGACCATGCCGATACGGGCGCGCAAACTGTCCTGGGTGACGCGCGCGATATCCTGCCCGTCGATCAGGATCTGGCCCTTTTCGGCGTCGTAGAAACGCAAAAGCAGCTTTACCAGGGTTGATTTTCCCGCTCCGGAACGGCCCACGATGCCCAGCTTCTCACCCGGCCGCAGCGTCAGATCGACATCCTGCAACCCGCCCGACGCGCGCCCGTAATGATGCGTCAGCCCGCGCAGTTCGATCTGCCCCTCGCGGAAATCGAGGGGGCGGGCATCGGGGGCGTCGGTCAGCGCGATCGGCTGGGCGATGGTTTCCATCCCCTCGGCGACCACGCCGAGATTGCGAAAGAACGAACTCACCGCCCACATGATCCAGCCGGTCATGGCGTTGAGCCGCAGCACCAGCGCGGCGGCGGCGGCCACCACGCCCAGGCTGGCCGCATCGCCTGACCACAGCCAGATCGCCCAGCCCACCACCGCGACGATCAGAAACCCGTTGAGCAGCACCAGGCACAGATCCATGATGGTGAAGATGCGCATTTCCTTCTGGAAGGTGCGGCGCGAATGCTCGATGGCTTCGCGGGCATAGGCCAGTTCGCGGTCATGATGGGCGAAAAGCTTGACCGAATGGATATTGGCATAGGCATCGACCACGCGGCCCGTCACCGCCGAGCGCGCATCGGCCGAAGCCTGCGAGGCCGGGGTGACATGGCGGATGGTCCAGCGCACCAGCGCGCCATAAAGCGCCAGCCAGACAAGCAGCGGCAGCACCAGCCGCGGATCGGCGCCCATCAGCAGAATCGCCGCGCCAAGGATATAGGCAATGGAAAAGCTCATCGCGTCGAAGATCTGGAACACCGCTTCGCCGGCGGCGGGCGGGGTCTGCATGATGCGGTTGGCGATGCGCCCGGCGAAATCGTTCTCGAACCAGCCGACGGACTGACGAAGCACCTGCCGATGCGCGCGCCAGCGGATGATCGTGCCGAAATTTGGCAGGATGGCGTTGTTGATCAGCCCCACGTCGAGGGCCTGCAACACCGGGCGCACCAGCAGGATGAAGCCCGCCGCCAGCATCAGCTCAAGCCCATGGCGTTGCCAGAACCCGGCCGGGCCCGAGGTTTCCAGCAGGTCGATGACCCGGCCCATATACCACAAGAGCCCGACCTCGACGAAGGCCACCACCACCGACATCAGCGCCGCGCCGATGAAAACCCCGCGGAACGGGCCCATGTACTGGCGCAGAAATGGCCATAACCGCTGCGGCGGATGGTCGGTCTCCACGTAGCGGGTATAGGGGTCAACGAGGTTTTCGAACAATCTCAGCACGGAAACGATCCGGTAAGTTCCTTAACATGTGCAGACGATCTAATCCTCGTGTGACAGAAAGGAAAGCCTTGGTGATGATAGCGCTGACGTTTCTGCCTGCAAGGCGTGCGACGGTGGCGCCGGCGTGTCAGCGACCGCCCAGCACCAGGGCTTTCAGCGCCGCGCGGTCAGGAGCGAAGTCGTTGGCGATCCAGTGGGCCTCGGCGCGGGCAAGAGCATCGCCCAGCTTTGGGCCGGCAAGGGTGGGCATCAGATCGGCGGGCCGCAGCGGAAACTGTGCCCCCGCCCCGCGTTTGATCTGCGCCTGCCAATCCGCCGGGGGCTCGGTCTGAAAAAGTGCCGCACGCGCCAGCACCACATCCGCGGCCAGCCCCGGCTTGAGCCGGTAGCCCAGCGCGGCAGGCCGGTCAGGGCGGGCGATATAGTCTCTGACAAGGCTGAAATCACGGGTTTCAGCGCGTGAAAGGCGCAAGCGTTCCGGGGTATCCTCAGTGCCCAGAACGGCCAGTCGGCGCAGCCATGGGCCGGGCTTGTCACCCTCCAGATGCACCAGGATGGGCAGTGCCTGCGCGCTCGCACCGGGCAGGACAGCCGCCAGCACACCGCTGGCCGCCATCGCCGACACGGCGGGCGCGGGGTCTGGCGCTGCCAGAAGCTTGCGCATTTCGGCGCCGATACGCTCGCGCGAAAGTGTCTCTAACATGGCGGAATGCTCGGCACAGGCGGCCAGGGCTTCGGGGTCAAGACCCTGCGCGGGGTCGCCGTATTGTGCATAGAAGCGAAAGAACCGCAGCACGCGCAGATAATCCTCGCGGATGCGCGCCGCCGCCGTGCCGACAAAGCGCACCCGGCGCGCGCGCAGATCATCCAGCCCGCCGATCGGATCAAGCAGCGTGCCATCGGCGCGGGCATAGAGGGCATTCATGGTGAAATCGCGCCGCGCGGCATCATGGTGCAGATCGGTGCTGAAGGCGATGCGGGCATGACGACCAAAGGCTTCGACATCCTGGCGAAAAGTGGTGACCTCAAAGCCGCGGCCCTGCGCCACCACGGTCACCGTGCCATGCGCGATGCCGGTCGGCACGGGGCGCAAACCTGCCATTTCAGCAAGATCAGAGACGGTTCTTGGCAAGGCGTTGGTGGCGATATCGATATCGGCCACCGGCACGCCCAGCAGCGCGTTGCGCACACAGCCGCCGACGCAGAGCGCATGGTAGCCGGCCTGCGTCAACATGCCCAGAACCGCCTGGGTCGCCGGATCCTTCAGCCAGTCGCCGCCGATCCTGATGCCGGTCTTCATGGTCCCAGCCTTTCGGCCAGCACGCGCAGCATGCGTGCCGTCGCCCCCCAGATGTAATAGGGGCCCCAGGGCACGGTGTAATAGGCCCGCCACTGCCCCAGCCAGAGCCGCCGCTCCACCCGATAGTTCGATGGATCGGCCAGATGGGCGAGCGGCACGAAGAATGCCTCCTCCACCTCGCCAGGTTGCGGCTGGGGTGAAAAACCGTCTCTGATATGGCCCAGAATGGGCGTGATGGAGTATCCGGTGACGGTTTCATGCGGCGGCAGATGACCCAGAACGCTGACCTGCGCCGGATCGAGCGCGACCTCTTCGCGTGCCTCGCGCAGCGCGGCGGCGGTGGCATCGGCATCGCCGGCGTCGATCTTTCCGCCGGGAAAGGCGATCTGCCCGGCATGGTGACGCAGCCCGGAGGCGCGTTTGGTCAGCAGCACGGCCGGCCCGGAAGAGCCTTCGGCGACGCCCACCAGGACTGCCGCCGGGCGCAGGCGGGTCTGCGGCGGATGCCGGAAACCGGGATTGAGGTCAAAATCGGACGAGCCCGGCATCGCCGGGGCCTGTCCGGCTGCCAGCCGTGCCAGCAGGTCAGGCGCGCGTCTCATGGCTGGCCTCGAAGCCAAGGGTGGCGGGGTCCAGTGCATAATGCGCACCGCAGAACTGGCAATCGGCGGTGACCTGGCCCTCGGCGGTGGTCATGGTGGCAATGTCCTTGGCGGAATAGATCGACAGCGAGTTGCGCACCTTCTGCTCGGAGCAGGTGCAACCGAAGCTCAGCGGCTGGGCATCGAACACGCGCGGTGCCTCTTCATGGAAAAGTCGCATCAAGAGGTCGGTGGGCTGCACCGCCGGGCCGATCAGTTCCATATCCTCGACGGTATCGAGCAGCAGGTTGGCGCGGTTCCAGTTTTCGGCCTCGTCGCCATCGAGCATGTCGGCGGCGGCCAGCAACCCGCCCTCGCCGCTGGCATCGCCCTTCGCATGGGGCGAGGCTTTTGGCAGATGCTGCAACATCACGCCGCCGCCCCGCCAGAGTGGCTTCTGTCCGGGCAGGGTGGATTTGCCGAAGCTGACGGCAAAGCGGGTGGGCAATTGCTCGGATTGGGCGAAATAGGTCTCTGCACAGGCTGAAAGCGAGCCACCGGCGAGCGGTGTCATGCCCTGATAGGGCGTCATGTCGGGGCCCTGGTCGATGATCACGGCGAAATAGCCTTCCCCGATCTGGGTGAAGGGGGTGGCGCTTTCATCGAGGCGATCGCGGTCGAAACTGGCATAGGCGCGGATACGCGCCGGGGCGCCATTCTCGCCGGGGGCGAAGTAATCGGTGGCGATCAGCCGCGCCGGCCCCTTGCCACGGATCTGCAGCGAAAGCCGCCAGCGCAGCTTCAGTGTCTGGCCGATCATCGCCGTCAGCAGCACCGCCTCGGCAACCAGCGCTTCGATCAGCGGCGGATAGGCATGTTGCGCCAGCACGCGCTCCAGCGCGCCATCCAGCCGCGCAACGCGGCCGCGAATGTCGCTGCGGTCAAGCTGGAAGGGCAGGACGGTATCGTCCCAGGCGATTTGCGCACCGAGGGTCATGGGAAACCTTCACGTCAGGGGCTTGGCTTTGGCCCCTCCATATAGGAAGCAACCCGTCTGGGCCAAGGGGCAATGCCGCGCCGGGGCCGATTCGGGGGCAATCGATGATTCCGCGCTATGGTGAGCCGCGCGAGAGCGCACAGCACTACCGCCGCCGCCCGGGGGCCTATGCGCTGCTTGTGCGCGACGACCGGGTGCTGCTGACGCATCAGCAGATCCCGCATGACGAGTTCCAGCTTCCCGGCGGCGGGATCGATCGGGGCGAAAGCGCGCTGCAGGCGCTGCACCGTGAGGTCTATGAGGAAACCGGCTGGCGCATCGCGCCACTGCGGCGGCTGGCGGCGTTTCGGCGCTTCACCTTCATGCCCGAATACAACCTCTGGGCGGAAAAGCTCTGCACGATCTATTTGGCCCGCCCGGTGCGCCGGTTGTCCGCCCCCGCCGAGCCGGGCCACAGCGCGCATTGGGTCCACCCGGCCGAGGCCGCGGCGCTGGTGGGCAATCCGGGTGACGCAGAAGTGATCCGGCGGGCGCTGCGCGGCGAGTTGTGACGCGTGGAATTTCTGGTGCGAGGCAGGAAAATCCGGCATTAGGCACCTCAATTCAAGCAGGTGTGTGCATGATTCGCTTTGCCCTTGTGGCCCTTCTGGGCATGGTGCTGCTGGCTTGCAGTTCTGGCCCGCGATTTCTGAGCTATGATGGGCCGCAGGTGACGCAGATCCGCGTGCACAAAGCAGCGCGCACCATGGAACTGATGCATTACGACACCGTGCTGCGCAGTTTCCGCATCCAGCTTGGCCGCAACCCCGAGGGCCACAAACAGCGCCAGGGCGATCGGCGCACCCCCGAGGGCGAATATGTCATCGACCGGCGTAACCCGCGTTCGGCCTTTCATCTGTCGCTGGGGATTTCCTATCCCAATGAGGAGGATGTCGCCCGCGCCGAGGAAAACGGCTGGCGGCCCGGCGGCGATATCTTCATCCATGGTCGGGGGCCGAACCACCGGCGCGCGCGCGGTGACTGGACCGAGGGCTGCATTGCCGTCACCGACCGCGAGATCGAGCTGATCTATGCCATGGTGCGCGACGGCACGCCGATCACCATCTATCCCTGAAAGCGCCCTGCCGGTGCACGCCGGGTTCTGGTGCGCGCCGGCTGGCTCAGCGCCCGGCGATCGCGATATCGCGCGGGGTGCCGGTGGTCAGCGTCCACCACAGCTTGCCATTGGCCTCCTGATGCCAGGCAAAGCCGATCTCGCGCATGCGAGGCTCCAGCAGAACGGTGCGGGTTTCGCGCTGCTCCAGCCAGGCGGTGAGGGTTTCCAGCTCGGTCTCGAAGGTTTCCGATATCAACTCGCCGAGGAAATGCCCGCCATATCCGACCCGCTGCACCCGGTCGATCGGCGAGGAACCATCGGAGCCGAAATGCCAGGGCCGGCCCTGCAGGGCCATGTCGCGCGCATGGGTGGCGGCGGCGCTGGTCAGCTCGGCGTTGAGTTCCACCGGCGCCAGGCCCTGCTGGGCGCGCACGGTATTGATGGCGTCGCGCATGCGCACCTGAACGCGGGGGACCTCTGCCGCCGAAATGCGATAGACCACCGGGATTGGCCGGCCATCGGGGCCCATGCGCATCGGCGTGCCGGCGGTGGTGCAGGCGGCCAGGGTGGCAAGGGCGGCAATGGCGGGTAGCAATGGGCTGGGCATGGCGATTCCATAAATGATACGCGAACCGCCATAGCGGCTGACGCCTCGAAGTTCAAACGCAACTCGGCGTGATGCCTGTCGGTTCCATTGCGAGCGAGGCAAATTTGACATATAACGCGCTGAAATTTGCGTGAACAAGGGTGAAATGACCATGACCTTCGATCCTCGCAAAGGGCTCAGCCGTCGCCATTTCCTGCTTGCGTCCTCGGCCGCTGCCGGTGCGCTTTCCGCGCCGGCGGTGCTGGCGCAGGTGATGGAGGGCAGCACCGAAATGGAAACCGCGGTGCGCGAAACCGCCCGGCGCAACCTGTCGAGTTTCCGCACGCTGCACTGGCGCGACTACTTCTCCAACCTCAACAACGGCGCGATCCTGTGCGATATCGACAGCCGTTGCGTGCATTTCTGGTCTGCCGATCAGAGCATCTATCGCCTGTACCCCTCGTCGGTGCCGATCAGCGAGGATCTGACGCGGCGCGGGCGCACCTCGGTTGTGCAGAAGGTCGAGGGCCCCTCCTGGCGCCCCACGCCGGCCATGCGCCAGCGCAATCCCGAATGGCCCGAGTTCGTGCCCCCCGGCCCCGACAACCCGCTGGGCACGCACGCACTCTACCTTTCCTGGACCTATTACCGGGTCCATGGCACCCATGACACGCGCAAGATCGGGCGGCGTTCGTCGAATGGCTGTATCGGGCTTTACAACGAGCATATCGCCGAGCTGTTCGGCTATGCGCGGGTCGGAACCCAAGTGTTGCTAATTTGACGACATCGCGCGCAAAGGGTGTGAAACGAGCCACTTGACCCGTTGCATTTCTGCCCGCAAGGTGCTTTCAGACGAGATACGAGGTATCGTCTTGGGTGCGCGTCTATCGTCCTCAATCAAAAACTCGATGGCGCGCGAATACTGGAGGTTAACATGAAGAAACTTGCTCTCGCTGCCCTGATCGCAGTCGCTGGCACCGCAGCTATGGCTGGCTCGTATGTCGAGCCGATCATCGAGCCGGAAGTGATCGTTGCTCATTCGTCGTCGTCGGCGTCTGGCATCATCATCCCGCTGCTGCTGCTGGTTGCTCTGGCTGTGGCTGCTCGCTGATCGCAGGCAAACAGTTCTGGTGAACGGGGCGGAGGGTAACCTCCGTCCCGTTTTCTTTTGACCGTTGCCCTGAACGTGCTGCCGACCGGCCTGGCCGGCAGCCTGGGTGGCTTACTCGGCCCAGCCGCGCAGGTTCTCGGCGATCACCGAGCACAGCGCCTCGACATGCAGCGCATCATCGTTGAGGCAGGGGATATAGGTGAATTCCTCGCCCCCGGCGTGTTCGAAGGCTTCACGAATCTCGCCTTCGATCTCTTCCAGCGTCTCGATGCAATCGGCGGCGAAGGCCGGGGCCACCATGGCCAGCCGCTTGACGCCCGATGCCGCCAGTTCGGCGACATGTTCGACGGTATAGGGGCGCAGCCATTCCTCGGAGCCAAAGACCGACTGGAAGGTGGTGTGGATCGCGCCCTCGGCCCAGCCCAGCCGCTCGCGCAGGAGCCGCGAGGTTTTCTGGCACTGGCAATGGTAGGGGTCGCCTTCCATGAGATAGCGCCGCGGCATCCCGTGATAGGAGGCCACCAGCAGTTCGGGCCTGTGCTCCAGCGCGGCATAGGCCCGCTCCACCGATTGCGCCAGCGCCTCGATATAGGCCGGCTGGCCAAAATAGGCCGGCACCGTGCGCACCGCCGGCTGCCATTTGGCCTGCATCAGCGCCCGGAAGAACTGGTCATTGGCGGTGGCCGTGGTGGCGCCGGCGTATTGCGGATAGAGCGGGAAGAACAGGATGCGCTCGCAGCCGGCCGCGATCATGTCAGCCACTTTCGAGGCCGTCGAAGGGTTGCCGTAGCGCATGCAGAAATCCACCATCACCGCCTCGCCGAACTGCCCCTGCAGGCGTTCGGCGATGGCGGCGGTCTGCGCTCTGGTGGTGGTCATCAGCGGGCTTTCGCCCTTGTCGTGGTTCCAGATCAGCTTGTAGTTCGCGCCCGAGGTGAAGGGCCGCTTGGTCAGGATGATCAGTTGCAGGAGCGGCTGCCATTTCCAGGCCGGATAATCGATCACCCGCTTGTCCGAGAGGAACTCGTTCAGATAGCGCCGCATCGACCAGTAATCGTAATTATCGGGTGTGCCCAGATTGGCCAGCAGCACGCCCACCTTGGCACGTGCCACGGGCGGATGGTCGGCGGGGGCATGGCGCAGCCTGCCCTCGCCGGGCGTGTCATGGGCAACGGGGCAGCGGGTGATGGCGGGCTCGGCAGTGGCGGCATCGTCGGTGGCGGGCAATTCTTGCATGGCGTCCTTCCTGAAGCTGGCCCTGACATAGCGGCAAGGCGGGCGGCGTCAAATGCGCCGATCAGTCGCGCTGCGGATCGCCGCGCCGTGGCGCAGGTTCCAGCGGGATCTCATGGGTGCCCAGCGCCTCGGCCAGCCGGGTGGTGGCCGAGCCGGGGCGCAGCGGTTGCGGCTGGCCGGCGGCAGGCGCCCAGCCGGTCAGATAGAGCGTCTCCACGGTTGCCGGCAAACGCCCCCCGTCCGGTGCAAACTCCTGACGATAGAGCCTCTCGGCGCGTTCCAGCAGCGCGCGTGGCATCGCCCGGCGATGGCGCTGGGCCAGCGCGTTGCTTTCGCCCATCGCGCGCAGATCCGCCGTCAGATGCCGCAGGTTGCGATAGAGCACGCGCTGGGTGGTGGTGTCGACCACCGGCAGGGCCAGACCCGCGCGTTGCAGCAGCGCCCCCAGATCGCGGATTTCGGCCATCGGCACCACCCGCGGCGAGAGCGTGCCGTATAGATCGCTTTCCGCCTGGGCCAGCACGGCGCGCAGCTCGTGCAGGCTCTGCCCGCCAAACAGCACCCCCAGGAACAGCCCGTCAGGGCTGAGCGCCCGGCGGCACTGGATGATCTGGCCCAGCGGGTCGTCAGCCCAGTGCAGGCAAAGCGCATGGATCACCAGATCATGCGCGCCCGGCTCCAGCGTCAGGGGATCGGTATCGGCGACCAGCCGCGCATCGGGCAGGATTTCGCGCCAGACCTGCGCGAAAGGGGTGATCACCGCGGGTTTGGTAAACGCCCTGTTAACCTCTTTGAGTCTTTCGTTAACCTCACTCGCCACGGCATCGTGCAAAAACAGCGCCGGGTCGCGGGTGGCGCGGGCGCGGAAACGATGAAGGGCGATGCGGTCGGTCAGTCTGGGGGTCATGGCCCCTGTTTGGGCGGTGCGCGGGCGATGTCAAGGGAAAGCGGAAGGCAGATGTTGGCAGAGCAACGGCCAGACGGGCAGGGGCGGCGCGCGGTCTTTTCAGGACTGGGTGCGCGGCTGCGTGCCGGTGCGGTGCAGGCGCTGCGGCTGGTCTATCCGCCGCAATGCCTGACCTGCGAGACCGGGGTGCGCGAGGAGGGCACGCTGTGCCCCGCCTGCTGGCGCGACACGCCCTTCATTGCCGGGCTGGTGTGCGACAAATGCGGGGTGCCGCTGCCGGGCGAGGATGACGGCGCGCCGGTGCTGTGTGACGATTGCCTGCATGTTGCCCGCCCCTGGAGCCGGGGCCGCGCGGCAATGATGTATGACGCGCGCGCCCGGCGCATCGTTCTGGGGTTGAAATACTATGACCGCCACGATGCCGTGCGCCCCGCCGGCATCTGGCTGGCCCGCGCCGCCGCCCCGCTGATCCGCGCCGATACGCTGGTGGCACCGGTGCCGCTGCATTGGCGCCGGCTCTACGGGCGGCGCTACAACCAGTCGGTGGTGCTGGCGGCGGCTCTGGCCCGCGCCATTGCCCGCCCGCATTGCCCTGACCTGTTGCACCGTTCGCGTCATACCGGCACCCAGGATGGGCGCTCGCGCGACGGGCGGTTTGCCAATCTGACCGGCGCGATAGGCGTTGACCCGCGCCGCGCCGCGCAGATCGAGGGGCGGCATGTGCTGCTGGTCGATGATGTGATGACCTCTGGCGCAACACTGGCCATCTGCGCCGAAGCCTGTTTTGCTGCCGGCGCTGATGATGTCGATGTCGTGGCGCTGACCCGCGTGGCGCGCGCAAGCTGAGCAAACAGCGGATTTTGCGCATTCAGCGGCAATGCACGGTTCACAGGCCGCCCAAAGCGCATTACATCCCTTCTGTCCGGTCACGGGGCGAATTTTCGGGGAGCAGCCGATGCAGCGCATTGAAATCTATACCTCGCCGACCTGCGGCTACTGTCATGCCGCCAAGCGACTGCTGCGCGAGAAGGGTGTGGAATTCCATGAAATCGACATTCGTGCCCGGCCCGAGCGCCTGGGCGAGATGATCAACCGCGCCGGCGGGCGGCGCACCGTGCCGCAGATCTTCATCGGCGAAACGCATGTCGGCGGCTGCGACGACCTTTTTGCGCTCGAGCGCAGCGGCCGGCTGGAACCGCTGCTGAAAGTGCGGGGCTGAGCGATGCGGGCGGGCCTGCTGCAACTCTGCGCAAGCGACGATCCGCAGGCCAATCTGGCACCGGTGCGCGCGGCGGTGCGTCGCGCGGTCGAGGGCGGGGCCGGTTTCGTGCTGACGCCCGAGGTTACGAATTGTCTCTCGTCCAGCCGCAGCCATCAGCAGGCTGTTCTGCATCATGAAGCCGATGATCCCATGCTGGCGCTGCTGCGCGACGAGGCCGCCCGCGCCGGCATCTGGCTGCTGGCCGGCTCGCTGGTGCTCAAGACGCAGGATGGCGACGGCCGGTTTGCCAACCGTTCGCTGCTGATCGACCCGGCGGGCGCGATCGTTGCGCGCTATGACAAGATCCATCTCTTCGATGTGCAGGTCTCCGACACCGAAACCTATCGCGAATCGGCGGGCATCCGGCCCGGAGATCGTGCGTTGCTGGTGCCAACGCCCTTTGCCGCGCTCGGGCTGAGCGTGTGCTATGACATCCGCTTTGCCCATCTCTACCGGGCCCTGGCGCAGGCCGGGGCGCAGGTGCTTTGCGTACCGGCGGCCTTCAGCCCGGTCACGGGGGCCGCGCATTGGGAAGTGCTGCTGCGCGCCCGCGCCATCGAGACCGGTTGCTATGTGCTTGCCCCGGCGCAGACCGGTCGCCACCCCTGCGGCACCGGGCAGGTGCGCAGCACCTGGGGGCACGCCATGGCCATTGCCCCCTGGGGCGAGGTGCTCGCCGATGCCGGCACCGAGCCCGGTGTGATCTTTGCCGATCTCGACATGGCCGAAGTGGTCCGCGCCCGTGCCCGTGTCCCGGCGCTGAGCCATGACCGGCCCTTTGCCTCCCCCCGACCTATTGTGGAGGGTCCGGTGTGAAACCCGCCGATGACCTTGCAGTGGCACTTTTCGCAGAGCTTCTGATGGCCGATCAACTGGCCCGTGCGCGCCTGTCGAAAGTGCTGCCCAAGGGGATGGAGCTGTCGCATTTCAGCGTGCTCAACCTGCTGGCGCGCAGCCAGGACGAACGCACCCCGGCGCAGCTTGCCAAGGCTTTTCATGTCACCCGCGGGGCGATGACCAACACCCTCAACAAGCTTGAATGGGCCGGGCATGTGCATATCCGCCCTGACTGGGACGACGCGCGGCGCAAATTCGTGGCGATCAGCCCGTCCGGGCGCGCGGCACGCGATGCCGCCTTGCACGCGATTGCCCCTGTCGTCGCGGATCTGGGCAAACGGCTTGGCATGGAGCGGGTGCGCGCCGCGCTGCCGGTGCTGCGCGAGCTGCGCATCGAGCTTGAGAAGGGCTATTAGGCGGGTGCCGGAAGAGGCTGGCGCAATGTGCCCGTGAAAGCCGCACACCCAGGGTTGCGTGTGTGAAAATTTCGTCCAAGAATGCGCTTCTGGAGCGTGTTCAAGCGTATATCCGAAGGGCGCCACGCGCCTTTCTTCGTTCAGGTGCCCGGAATGCTTGTGCTCGCCGACAACAATCCGGTCCGCCATATCCGCCGACCCTATGCCAACTGGGTGCTGATCGTGCTTTGCGTGGCGGTGTTCGTGATCGACCCGTCCTATCAGGATTACGGCTTCACCCCTGCCAGCCTGCACCCCGCAGCCGCCAAGGCGCCCGTTGGCCCCGGCTGGGATACCGTCGCGCTGCAAAGCGTCAGCTACATCTTCCTGCACGGGGATCTGCTGCATCTGGCGGGCAACATGCTGGCGTTGTGGGTCTTTGGCAACAATGTCGAGGACAGTATGGGCCATCGCCGCTATCCGGTGTTCTTCGTGCTTTGCGGCATGGCCGGGGCCTTTACCGAGGGGCTCTTTTCACCCGATCCCCTGTTGCCGGTGATCGGTGCCAGCGGCGCGGTGGCCGGGGTGATGGGCGCTTATCTGCTGCTGCACCCGCGCGCGCGGGTGCTGGTGCTGGTGGCGTTTCGGGTTCCGATGCTGGTGCCGGCCAGCGTGTTCGTGGGGCTGTCCATCGCGCTTGATGTGGTCTCGGCGCTGATCCCCGATCCCGAGGCCGAGGCGCTGATCGCCTGGTGGGCGCATATCGGCGGCTTCACGGCCGGGGCGCTGCTGATCCTGCTGATGCGCCACCGCGACGTCGCGCTGTTTCAGCCGGCGGCGATCTATCCGGAAAACGGTTTTGGCCGGCTGGGGCGGTTCCTGCCCGATCTTGGCCCGCGCCAGGGGGCCGACACGGCGCGGGCAAGTCGCTGGCGGCAGATCGCTTTCGGCGTGAAGGCCACGGTCTTTTTCCTGATCATCGTGCTCCTTGTGGAGTTGATCCTTGCCTGAAACCGGGGCTTGCCTTGCGCGCGATGCCGGTGCAACAGGGGGCATGCTGACCGTTGCCGCGCTTTACCATTTCATCCGGTTTGACGACCCGGCCGCGCTGAAGGGGCCGCTGGCGAAACTGGCCTGCGCGCAGGGTGTGAAGGGCTCGTTGCTGCTGGCGCGCGAGGGCATCAACGGCACCATCGCCGGCAGTCGCGCGGGGATCGACGCGGTGCTGGCGCATATCCGTGCCCTGCCCGGCTGCGCGGCGCTGGAGTGGAAGGAAAGCCCTGCCGAGACCATGCCCTTTGGCCGCATGAAGGTGCGCCTGAAGCGCGAGATCGTCACCATGGGCCAGCCCGATGTCAACCCGCCCGCCGGCACCGGGCATTACGTGGCGCCGGCCGAGTGGAACGCGCTGATTGCCGCGCCCGATGTGGTGGTGATCGACACCCGCAATGATTACGAAGTGGCGATCGGCACGTTTGCAGGCGCGGTGGACCCCGGCACGCGCAGCTTTGGTGAATTTCCCGCCTGGTGGCAGGCCAACAAGCATCGCTTTCACAACAAGCGCATCGCCATGTTCTGCACCGGCGGCATCCGCTGCGAGAAATCCACCAACTACCTGCTGGGGCAGGGTGTCGAGGAGGTCTATCACCTCAAGGGCGGCATCCTGAACTATCTTGAAAAGGTGCCAAGCGAGGCAAGCCGCTGGCAAGGCGGATGTTTTGTCTTTGATCAGCGTGTGGCGGTGGGGCATGGCTTGCAGCCCACCGGGCACAGCCTGTGCCACGCCTGCCGCCGCCCCCTGCTTGCAGCCGATCACGACCGCCCGGAATATGAGGAAGGCGTGAGTTGCCATCATTGCATCGCCGAATTCGATGATGCCCGCCGCGCGCGCTTTCGCGAGCGGCAACGCCAGATCGTGCTGGCCACCGCGCGCGGCGGTCGTCACCTCGGCGCCTGAATACCCGATTCTGGCGATCACATCCCGGTGACAAGACGCCGGGGCAGCCGTTTGGTGGAAAACAACGCCAGCCCCGACCCGCGGCCTTGCGAACGAGCGGCCTGCCAGCCGGCGCTTGCCGGAATGAAGGTGCATAGAGGCCAAGTCAGGACGGTTGCTGCGGTTTTTGTGCGCCAGCGCACAGCGCATCCCACGCAATGGCCAGCCGTCCATAGAGCGGGCATGTTGCGCGCGCAACCTACCCTCCTGGCAGGAGTTTTGATGAAACTGCGCCCCGCGCTTGTCCTCTCTGCCGTGCTGCTGGCAACCCCGGCACTGTCGGCTGAAACCCATGTGCTCGACCCCAGCCACAGCCAGATCGTCTTTTCGAATGATCATCTGGGCATTTCCACCAGCTATGGCATGTTCTCGGGCTTTGTCGGGGAGATCCGCTTCGATGACATCCGCACCAAAGGTCCGCCGGGTGCGGTTGAGGTGGAGATCGGCATTGCCAGCCTGCAACTGGGCTCGCTCACCACGCAGGCGCTGGCGGCGGAGTTCCTCGATGCCGAGAGCCACGCAACCGCCCGCTTCACCGCCGAGATCCTGCGTGCAGACGCGGGCTGTCTGGCCGAGCGCAGCGTGGGCTTTGGCGTTGACGTCGATGTGACGCTGAGCGCCCGCCGCGACGGCTAGATCATGCGGATCACGTCCTTGTCGATGGCCAGCGTATAGCCCTGCCGGGCGATATTGCGCACCATCAGCTCGCTGACGATCTGGTTGCCCAGACTGTCGCGCAGTCGCTTGATGCGGGTGGCACCGGCGGCCTCGTCGCAATCGCTCTCACGTCTGCCGCTGATCACCGCCTCAAGCTGCGCGCCGCTGAGCATTTCGCCGTCCATGCGCGCTTCGGCCAGCGCGGCAAGGGTTTCCACCGCGGCCTCGGTCAGGTTGAATTCCAGATCATTGAGATAGACCTTGCGCTCGGCCCGGCTGATCACCAGCGAGGAAACCTGAATCCCCGCCTTCTGCACCTGCGCCAGCTTGCGGTTGAGCGCGATCAGCGCCAGCACCAGCACCAGCGCGGTGATCAGCAGCGCGCTGGCAAAGACCATCAGCACGAAGATCACGGCCCTGTAGCTGACCAGAACCTCGGTGAAGGTGGTGCCCGATTGCGCCAGGATCTCCAGCAGGCGCAGCTCGGCCTGTTCGGTCAGATTGGCGTTGTCGATGAAAAGCCGCTCGACATTGGCGTTGAAGGCGCCGGTATCGGGGAGATTCTTGAACAGCACGAAGGCCGCGATCGCCAGAATCGCCACGATCACCGACAGGCCAATGGTAACCGCGCGCGAACCGGGGCGCGTAAGGTCAGTAGCGGAGGTAAAACTGTCCAGCACGCTCTCTCCTCGAGGTCAGACCCTCGGGGCCGAATGTGGACAATAGATCGACAAAAATCCAGCCGTCTTGTTGCAGCAGCGGGCGCAGATATTCTTCGGCGGCCTGCGCATTGGCGCAGGCGTGATCGGGCAGTTGCACCACGCCATAATGAAACCGCACCGGATTGCTGCGCTGGGCGCGGTAATCGGCGTAGCACTGGGCGGTGGCGGGCATGGCCAGCAGCAGGGTAGCGGCAAGGGCCTGGGCGAAAAGGCGCATGATCTGGCTCCGGATTCGGCGCTTGGGCCGGCAGGGTGGCTTTGGCTGCGACCTTGGCCAAAGGGGCGCGGTTATGCAATATCCACGGCTTTGATCGACCGATCCGGCGTTAGTTATCGCATAACTTACACAGGTTATTGCGTTGCAGGGCGTGCAGGGCGCAGCCTCACGGGTATTCGACAGCCCCCTGCGGCGCCGTCCTGCCGGACATCTGCGCTGCGACAGCGGGCAAGAGCCAATCACAAGAGGACAAGCCCATGACCGCCCTGACCCTGACCCAGCTCGCCCCCGGCCTTGGTGCAATCACCCGCAAGGCCACGCGGCGCCTGACCATGATCCTTGCCGCTGGCGCCGTGGCGCTGACCGGCATTGCCGCAAGCGCCACCCCCGCCCGATCGGATACCGGCGATGACCTGTTGCGCCTGTTCCTGGGCATCGCCGCCGTTGCCGTGGTGGTGCGCGCCATCGACGACAGCCGCCGCCCGCCCACCGATCTGGGCCGCTGGACGCTGCCCGATGCCTGTTTGGAAACCGTGCGCGTGCGCGGCCGCACCGTCGATGTCTATAATGCCCGGTGCCTGCAACGTGCCGGCCTGCACGGCCTGCCCCATCGCTGTGAAACCCAGATGCGGACCGACCGCGGCCCTCGGCGCGGCTTTGTGGCGCAATGCCTCTATGAGGTCGGCTACCGCCCCGAGCGTGGCAGCGTGCGTCCGGGTCCGTCGCGTCCCGGTCCGCGCCCGCAGGCCCATCTGCCGCGCCATTGCGAGATGACCTATCGTCAGCACGGCATGCGCGTTGACGGCTATGACGGCGCGTGCCTGCGCGATGCCGGGCTGCGCAACCTGCCGCGCCAGTGCCGTGTCAGCGACCGTTCGGGCCGTCACTATTTCAACGCTGATTGCCTGAATGACGCCGGCTATCGTCGTTCGCGCCGCTAACAGGTTTCAATCGTTCCGGCGCTGGCGTCAGGCCGCGTGAAGGTAAGGCCGATGCGGGGCCGTTTCCGCAAAGGCTCGCAGTTACAGACCAGTAGCCAGTTTGGCCCGGTCCGGCGCTGACGACGATTGGAAAACCCGGTTGCCCCCGGAACCGGGTCAGGAGGCAGGCCTTGGCCTGCCTCTTTCTTTTCCCGCAGGGGGTAATGGCTTGCGGCGGGGGCAGGCGAATGGCAAGCCTGCACCATGCGTGACGCACCATCCCTGCCCGATTTTACCCTTGAACAGGCGCTCATGGCGCGCGGCCTTGGTGCAGTGGCCGGCGTTGATGAGGTGGGCCGTGGCCCGCTGGCGGGCCCGGTCAGCGCCGCAGCCGTGGTGCTTGATCCGGCGTGCATCCCGCCAGGGCTGAACGATTCGAAAAAGCTGTCGGCATCGGCGCGGTTGCGGCTGGCGCAGGCAATCCGGCAAGGCGCGCGCTGGGCGGTGGCCCATGCCAGCGTTCAGGAAATCGATGCGCTCAATATCCTGCAAGCCAGCCATCTTGCAATGCGCCGGGCACTGGCGGCGCTGGATCCGCCGGCCGATTTCGCGCTGATTGACGGCAACAGACTGCCGCGCGATCTGGCGCTGCCGGCGCAGGCGGTGGTGAAGGGCGATGCGCGCTGCCTGTCGATCGCTGCGGCATCGATCCTGGCCAAGGTGGCGCGCGACGCAATCATGGCCGATCTGGCGCGCGAATGGCCCGGTTACGGCTGGCAAACCAACGCTGGCTACCCCTCGGCGGGGCATCTGGCCGCGCTGCAAACCCTGGGCGTAACCCCACATCATCGGCGCAGCTTTGCCCCCGTGCGCAAGATGTTGTGTGAAGAAAATTAATTAACACGCTGATTCAAAAAACAATTTGACGCCGAATCAGCTTTGACTCATCTTGGGGTCATAACAACAAGCGCGAGCCACAGAAAAACCGGCGGCGCATATGAGGCAGACATGGCAGTGAAAACCCGGACGCAGGAGGCACAGGTGCTTCCGGTGAACCAGATCCTTGCAGGCGATTGCATCGAGGTGATGAACGGCCTGCCGGCAGGCAGCGTCGATCTGATCTTCGCCGACCCGCCCTACAACCTTCAGCTCAAGGGCAGTCTGCACCGGCCGGACAACAGCCGCGTCGATGCCGTCGATGACCACTGGGACCAGTTCGCCAGTTTCAGCGCCTATGACCGCTTCACCCATGACTGGCTGGCCGCCGCGCGCCGCCTGCTCAAGCCCAATGGGGCAATCTGGGTCATTGGCAGCTATCACAACATCTTCCGCGTCGGAGCGGCGTTGCAGGATGCCGGGTTCTGGGTGCTCAATGATGTCATCTGGCGCAAGTCCAATCCGATGCCGAATTTCAAGGGCAAGCGGCTGACCAATGCCCATGAGACGCTGATCTGGGCCTCGCGGTCGGAAAGTGCGAAATACACCTTCAACTATGAGGCGCTCAAGGCGCTCAACGAGGGCACGCAGATGCGCTCGGACTGGGTGCTGCCGCTGTGCACCGGCCATGAGCGCCTGAAGGATGAAAACGGCGACAAGGCCCACCCCACCCAGAAGCCCGAGGCGCTGCTGCACCGTGTTCTTCTGGGCACCACCAATCCCGGCGATGTGGTGCTGGACCCGTTTTTCGGCACCGGCACCACCGGTGCCGTGGCCAAGATGCTGGGGCGCGATTACATCGGCATCGAGCGTGAGGAAAGCTATCGCAAGGTGGCCGCGGCCCGGCTGGCCAGGGTGCGCCGGCTCGATGCTTCGGCGCTGGAGGTTTCCAGTTCCAAGCGCGCCGAGCCGCGCGTGCCCTTCGGCCAGCTGGTCGAGCGCGGAATGCTGCGCCCCGGCGAGGTGCTGACCAGCCCGCGCGGACAACTGGCCAAGGTGCGCGCCGATGGCTCGCTGGTTACGGCCGAGCATCGCGGCTCGATCCATCAGGTCGGCGCGGCGCTCGAAGGCGCGCCCTCGTGCAACGGCTGGACCTACTGGCAGTTCAAGCGTGACGGGCAGCTCATTCCCATTGATCTGCTGCGCCAGCAGATCCGCACCGAGATGGAGAAATCCGCCTGATGCGGACCATCCGCTGATTTCATGGTTTACCGCCCGCGCCCGTGATCTCTAGACCACGGGTGCACCTGAACCCCGCCCCTCGTGGCGGGGTATTTTTTCCGGGGCCCGGTTTGCCGCGGTTTGCCGCCGCTATGGCCTGCGTGAGCCGTTGCGCTTGGCGCGCTGCACCAATAACCTCTGCGCAGGCAACCGGGAGACCTAAATGCTGGCGGGCAAGCGCATTTTGCTGATCATCGGCGGCGGTATCGCGGCCTACAAGGCGCTGGAGCTGATCCGCCTGCTGCGCGCCGAGGGGGCGACAGTGGTGCCGGTGCTGACCCGCGCCGGAGAAGAGTTCGTCACGCCACTTTCTGTCGCGGCGCTGGCCGGGCAGCCGTTGCACCGTGATCTCTTCGATCTGACCACCGAGGCCGAGATGGGCCATATCCAGCTGTCGCGCGCCGCCGATCTGGTGGTGGTGACGCCCTGCACCGCCGATCTGATGGCGCGCATGGCCGGCGGGCATGCCAATGATCTGGCCTCGACGCTTCTGATGGCCACCGACAAGCGCGTGTTGATCGCCCCGGCGATGAATGTGCGCATGTGGCAGCATCCGGCGACGCAGCGCAATCTGGCACGGCTTGCCGGGGATGGTATCCTGAGCGTGGGGCCGGATCAGGGCGATATGGCTTGCGGCGAGCATGGGCCGGGCCGGCTGGCCGAACCGGCGGCGATTCTGGCGGCGATTCGCGCGGCGCTGGGTTCCGGGCCGCTGGCCGGGCGGCATGTGCTGGTCACTTCGGGCCCCACCCATGAACCCATTGACCCGGTGCGCTATATCGCCAACCGGTCCTCGGGGGCGCAGGGCACGGCGCTGGCCGCCAGCCTGCGCGATCTGGGTGCGCGGGTGAGCTTTGTCACCGGTCCGGCCAGCGTGCCGCCGCCGCAGGGTGTTGAGGTGATTGTGGTGGAGAGCGCGCGCCAGATGCTTGAGGCCGTGCTGGCCGCGCTGCCCGCCGATGCCGCGGTCTTTGCCGCCGCCGTTGCCGATTGGCGCGTGGCGCAGGAGGCCATGCAGAAGATGAAAAAGGGCGCTGCCGGCCTGCCGGTGCTGGAATTTGCCGAGAACCCCGACATCCTGGCCACTGTCGCGCGCCATGCCGAGCGCCCGGCGCTGGTGGTGGGTTTTGCCGCCGAGACCGAGAATGTCATCGCCCATGCCCAGGCCAAGCGTGTGCGCAAGGGTTGCGACTGGATCGTGGCCAATGATGTTTCGCCCGGCACCGGCATCATGGGCGGGGATGAGAACGCGGTGCATCTGATCACCGAGGAGGGCGCCGAGGACTGGCCGCGCCTGCCCAAGGCCGAGGTCGCCGCGCGGCTGGCGGCGCGCATCGCCGCGCATCTGAACGGACAGAGCGCATGAGCGTGACGCTGAAGTTTCTGCGCGAGCCCTGGGCCGATGCCGGTGTGGCATTGCCAGGCTACGAGACACCGGGTTCGGCTGGTGCCGATATCCGCGCCAATCTGCCATCCGGGCAGCGCGCCACGGGGGTGGTGCTGGCGCCGATGCAGCGCATGATCGTTCCCACCGGGTTGCGCGTCGAGATCCCGCCGGGCCATGAAATGCAGATCCGCCCGCGCTCCGGGCTGGCGGTGAAGCACGGCATCACCCTGCCCAACACCCCCGGCACGATTGACAGCGATTATCGCGGCCCGCTCGGGGTGGCGCTGATCAATCTGGGCGAGGTGCCCTTCACCATTGCCCATGGCGATCGCATTGCGCAGATCGTCATCGCGCCGGTGGTGCAGGCACGGTTCGAACTGACCGAAAGCCTCAGCGACACGGCGCGCGGCGAGGGCGGCTTTGGCTCCACGGGGCGCGGTTGAATGGTGACGGTTCTGGCACTGGCGGCGGCGCTGTGGTTTGGCGGCGGGGCGATGGGTCTGCCGCGCCACTTGCGGCTGGCGCTGGTGGCGGTGCTCTGGCTGGCGGTGATGCTGATCAACTTGACGCTGCCTGCCGGTCATGCGCTGCGCGAGGCCAGCGGCAATGATGCCCGGCTCTGGCTGGTGCTGGCCGGCATGGTGGCGCTGGTGCTGGCCTATCGCACCGGGCTGCGCCGGCTGCAAACCCGCGCCGATGCGCAGGCCGCGCCGGCTGGCCAAAGCGGCGCGCCGGGGGGCCAGGCGCCGGTCTTTTCACAGACCGAGCTCAACCGCTATGCCCGCCATATCATCCTGCGCGAGGTTGGCGGCGCGGGTCAGCGCCGGCTGAAGGAGGCGCGGGTTCTGGTGGTGGGCGCAGGCGGGCTGGGCGCGCCGGCGCTGATGTATCTGACCGCTGCCGGCGTCGGCACGATCGGCGTGATCGACGATGATGTGGTGGAAGGCTCCAATCTTCAGCGCCAGATCATCCATACCGATGCGCGCATTGGCATGCCCAAGGTGTTTTCGGCCCAGACGCAGATGGAGGCGCTCAACCCCTTCGTCAGCGTGCGCCCCTATCATCGCCGCCTGACCGACGAGAGCGCCGAGGCGCTGTTTGCCGATTATGACCTGATCCTTGATGGCACCGACAATTTCGATACCCGCTATCTGGTGAACCGGGTGGCGGCGCGGCTGGGCAAGCCGTTGATCGCGGCCGCGATTACCCAGTGGGAAGGGCAGATCAGCCTCTATGATCCGGCGCGCGGCGGGCCCTGCTTTGAGTGCCTCTTTCCTGAACGCCCCGCGCCGGGGCTGGTGCCGGGCTGCGCCGAGGCCGGGGTGATTGCCCCGCTGCCCGGTGTTCTGGGGGCGATGATGGCGGTTGAGGCGCTCAAACACCTGACCGCGGCGGGTGAGGGCCTGGGCGGGCAGATCCTGATATATGATGCGCTCTATGGCGAGACCCGCCGCATCGCCACGCGCCCGCGGCCCGGCTGCGCGGCCTGTGGCGCTACTTGAGCGCGATACCGATCACCACCAGCATCAGCCCGATCACCGAAACGAAGAGCGCGGCCATGTTGTAGGCCACGCCCTTTTGCAGCCGGGCGCGCATGGCGTCGTCCGAAAGCCCGGCGCGGCGTAGGCGCAGCACATAGACCACGCAGGCTCCCAGCCCCAGCACTCCCAGCAGAGTGATGGCCGCGCCAGACCAGATGATGATATCGAAAAGCCCCATGCCGCGCTCCGGGTTTGCAGCCGCTCTCTAGCCTGTGCGGTGGCAAAAGGGAAGCCGTGAAGCCGGGCCCCGCCAAAGGAAAGGCGCGCCCCGAAGGGCGCGCCGGAAGCCGGTTGTATCGCTGAAACGGCTCAGCTTGCCTTGGCGCGGCTCTTGACCGGGGCCCAGAGGCGCTTGTTGGTCAGGTAAAGCAGCGATGCCAGCAGGCCCAGGAAGAGCACCCCGACAAAGCCCCAGCGCTTGCGCTCGGCCAGCCGGGGTTCGGCGGCCCACATGAGGAAGGCGGCCACGTCCTGCGCCTGCTGCTCGATGGTTGCCGGTGTGCCGTCGGCATAGTCCACGCCATCCTCCCAAAGCGCCGGGCCCATTGATACCCAGTCGCCATAGGCGGTGTTGTAGTAGAACATCGTGCCGGCCTGCATTTCCTCGCGCCCGTCAAAGCCGGCGAGGAACGAAGCGATGTATTCCGGCCCGCCGATCCCGTAGAGGAACTGGTTGATGCCCAGACCATAAGGCCCCGAAAAGCCGATGCGTGCCTTGGCCATCAGGCTCAGGTCGGGCGCGGTTTCCATGCCCGAGGGCGGAAAGTGATCCGGCCCGCCGGCCGGGCGCCAGTCCCCGGTTTCGCGATCCTGCACTTCGAAGGTGGCGGCATAGGCGCGCATCGCATCGGCCGAGAGCGCCGGGCCGGTCTCCTGGGTCAGGGTGCGGAACGGCACGTATTGCAGCCCGTGGCAGGCGGCGCAGACCTCGGTGTAAACCTGAAGCCCGCGTTGCAGTTGCGCCCGGTCATAGGAGCCGAACGGCCCCTCGAACGAGAAGGAATAGTCGGTGATCTCGCCAAGCTCCCCGGCCGCCAGCGCCGGGGCGGCGCTCAGCGAAAGGGCGGTCAGGGCCGAGAGGGCAAGTTTCCTGATCATGATGTCACTCTCTTCCTTTCTCTCACTCGGCCGGGATCTGCTCGGCGGCCGGGCCCTTGCCGGCGGACTTCCGGATCGTTGCCTTGAAGTCCTCCTCGATGGTCGTCGGCGGGGTCGTCGGTTTTTCCAGCACGCCCAGCAGGGGCAGGATCACCAGGAAATAGCCGAACCAATAGGCCGTGCCGATCAGCGCGATGTTGGTATAGATCCCTTCGGCGGGCATGGCGCCGGCCCACATCAGCACGAAGAAATCGACGATCAGCAGCCAGAAATACCACTTGAACATCGGCCGGTAGCGCCCCGAGCGCACCGAGGACGTGTCAAGCCAGGGCACCAGCGCCATCACGAAGATCGCGCCGAACATCGCCAGCACGCCAAAGAAGGTGGCGTCGATGATGCCGAAGCTGAGCTTGTTGGCGATGATCACCACCCAGACATCCGAGGTGAAGGCGCGCAGGATCGCGTAGAACGGCAGGAAATACCACTCCGGCACGATATGCGAAGGGGTGACCAGCGGGTTGGCCTCGATGTAGTTGTCGGGGTGGCCCAGGAAATTCGGCATGAAGCCGACAATGGCCCAGAACACCAGCAGAACGACCACCAGCGCAAAGAGATCCTTGATCACGAAATAGGGCCAGAAAGGCAGGGTGTCCTTCTCGGCTTCCTCTTTCGACGCCTTGCGCACATCGACCCCGGCGGGGTTGTTGTTGCCGGTGTGATGGAAGGCCCAGACGTGCAGGATCACCAGGCCCAGGATCACGAAGGGCAGCAGGTAATGCAGGCTGAAGAAGCGGTTGAGCGTGGCATTGCCAACGGCCGGCCCACCCAGCAACCAGGTTTGAAGCGCATCGCCGACACCGGGAATGGCGCCGAACAGACCGGTGATCACGGTTGCGCCCCAGAACGACATCTGCCCCCAGGGCAGCACATAGCCCATGAAGGCGGTGGCCATCATCAGCAGATAGATCAGCATGCCGATGATCCAGGTCACTTCGCGCGGGGTCTTGTAGCTGCCGTAGTAGAGGCCACGGAAGATGTGGATATAGACCGCCGCAAAGAACAGCATGGCACCGTTCTGGTGCAGGTATCGCAGCATGTAGCCGCCGTTGACGTTGCGCATGATATGCTCGACCGAGGCAAAGGCCATGTCGACATGCGGCGTGTAATGCATCGCCAGGACGATGCCGGTGACGATCTGCAACACCAGGCAGAACATCAGGACGATGCCCCAGATCCACATCCAGTTGAGATTCTTGGGCGTGGGGATCATGAGCGTGTCATAGAGCAGAGCCACGATGGGCAGGCGGCTGTGCAGCCACTTCTCGCCCGAGGTCTTCGGCTCGTAGTGATCGTGCGGAATTCCGGACATGGGCTACTCCCTCAGCCAAGCTGGATGGTGGTGTCGTCCACGAAGCGGACTACGGGGATGTGCAGGTTCTCGGGTGCCGGCCCGCGGCGGATCCGGCCCGACGTGTCGTAGTGCGAGCCGTGGCAGGGGCAGAACCAGCCGTTGAAATCGCCCGCGCCATTGCCCAGCGGCACGCAGCCCAGATGGGTGCATACGCCCGACATGATCAGCCATTCGCCGGCATCATCGACCGAGCGGTTTTCATCGCTGGCATCCGAGCCGGGCCGGTTGGGATTGCGCGACTGGCGGTCGATGTTGAGCTGATCGGCCGAAACCGCGCGCGCCTCGGCGATCTCCTCAGGGGTGCGGCGGCGGATGAACACCGGCTTGCCAAGGAAGTTGACGGTCAGCTGGCTGCCGACCTCGACCCCTCCGACATCGACGAAGATCGTCGACAGGGCCTGCACGTCAGCTGACGGGTTCATCTGGTTGACCAGCGGCCAGACCGCGGCCCCGGCGGCGACGGCACCGGCACCGGCGGTCGCATAATACAGAAAATCCCGGCGAGTGCCTGCGTTGTCGTCTGCGTGGGACACGAGCATTCTCCATTTCAAGGTCACGGGTCCGGCTGCATAGCCGAAGCGAGCCGCAGAAACTGCAGCCTCCAAGCCGGGTGTTTAGCGGCGATTTTCCGCCCAGTCCAGCCGCGAAATGGGGTAAAGATGCCGCACCCATTGCGGTTTTACGGCCGTGGCGTTTCAACCTGACGGCCAGAGCGATGCCAGCAGCATCAGCGCAAAGAGAGCAAAGAACAGCGCCACCGCCAGATTGATGGCCGGTGCCAGACGCAAATAGGCCCGCGCCGCCGGCGGGGCGGAAAAGGCCAGCGCATAGGCGGCGTGAATGCCCAGCGACAGTGCACAGGCCCCGGCGCACAGCAGCGCCAGATCGGCCGGTCCGGCCCGCGCCACCGGAAAGATTGCCAGCACCGCCAGCCATGTGGTGAGCGCCTTCGGATTTGCCGCATTGATCGAAAACGAGCGCAGGAAGGCTGCGCGAAGCGCCGTTGCCGTTGCCGGCGCGCGCGCTGGAAAGGCAGCTCCCTCGGCAATGCCGGCATCCATCCCCCGTTCAGCCAGGGGTCCAGCGGCGAAGCCCAGTTGCGCCTGTGCCAGGAACCGGCTGGCAAACCACAACAGCAGCCCCGCTGCCAGCAGGGTCATGGCCTGTTTCGCCAGCGGCAGCGCGGCGAAGATCGCCGCCATGCCCAGGCTCATGCCCAGGCACCACAGGCCAATTCCGAACCCTACACCGGCCGCGGATGCCAGCCCTGCTGCACGGCCCGAGCCGATGGCCGCCGCAATCGTGTTCAGCACATTCGGCCCCGGCGCGGCGATATTGAGCGCCAGGATGCTCCAGACGGTCACAAACTCGGCCAGAGGCACGCCGATGGCGAGCGAGATCATGGGTTCAGCCGACCGGCTGGGTGGCCACCATCGAGGGGCGCGCGGCGAACGCTGCATACCACTGGTCCAGCGCCGGGTGACCGGCGCGCCAGTCGCGCGCGCCATGGCGGAAATCCAGATAGCCCAGCGCGCAGCCGGTGGCGATCTGTCCCATGCAGAGCGGCCCGGCCAGATGCCCCATCCAGCGCGCTTCGAGGGCATCCAGGCTGCGGGCGATCTTGCTCCATTGCGCTTCGATCCATTCGGGTGATTGCCGGGCCTCGGGGCGCAGCACGGCCTCATAGCGCATCAGCAGCGCCGCATCGAGCATGCCCTCGGCGGTGGCTTCGAGCGTCAGCACCTCCCAGAGCCGCGCGCCGGCGGGATAAAGCGCCGGGCCAGCCGCAGCGGCGGCGCGCTCGGCCAGAAAGCGGCAGATCACTCGGCTGTCGTGGAGCGTGCAGCCATCGTCGCGCTCCAGCGCCGGGATCTTGCCCAGCGGGTTGAGCCCCACCGGCATGGTCGCAGGATCGATCGGTGTGCCGGTCGCGGGCAGCAGGCGCACGGCGTCGAGCTGGCCGGTTTCGTGCAGCAGCACCATGACCTTGCGGACATAGGGCGAGGCGGGGCTGTGATGAAGCGAATACATGCGGACCTCAGAGCGTGCGGGCCCGCAACCGGGCGATGAAGGCGGCGTCGATCTCGATGGTGCGGTCCAGCCCCGGCACATGGATGCGCCGCCGGTAGCGCCCGGCCAGATTGTGCTGCTCGCGATCGATGGGGTGGCGTGCGCCCAGACCCTCGGGCAGGTCATCAAGCGCGTCCTCGGCGCGCTGATCGATGCGCGCCTCATGGATCGCCGGCGCGAGGCGTCGGGCCAGCAGCCAGGCAGCCAGTGCCACACCGCCATATTTGAGCACGGGCACCGCGAGCGGCAGGATGGGCAGGGGCATGCGGGAACCTCTCGGTGAAGCGGAAGCCTGAGCGCAGGCTAGCACAGCCGCCGGGCTTGTCCATGCCGGTCCATGCCGGGCGCGCGGCGGCGGGGCCGGCGTGGTGGACAAGGTGCTTGACCGTGCGCCCCCGAGCATGATTTCTCTCGCCGGCATGGGCAAGAGCACCAGATCTCGCAGGCGCGGCAAGGCGGCGCGTCCGGCCGGCCGGCGCGGCTGGCTGCGCGCCACGCTGGGGCGGGGGTTGCGCTGGGCGATGCTGGGCATGGTGGCGGGGCTGGCGCTGCTGCTGGCCTGGGTGGCGCTCTACCGCTTCGTCAATCCGCCGGGCGGGATCTACATGTGGCAGGAATCGCGCCGGTTGGGCGGGGTTGCGCAGCAATGGGTGCCGATGGAGCGCATCGCCCCGGTCATGGCGCGTTCGGCGGTGGCGGCGGAGGATGCCAATTTCTGCCTGCACTGGGGTTTCGACATGGTGGAGATCCGCCGCGCGCTTGATGCCGGGGCGGGGCGCGGGGCTTCGACGATCACCCAGCAGGTGGTGAAGAACACTTTCCTGTGGCACGGGCGCAGCTGGCTGCGCAAGGCGCTGGAGGCGCTGATGACACCGATGGTCGAGGCGCTGTGGAGCAAGCGGCGCATCCTTGAGGTCTATCTCAATATCGCCGAGCTTGATACCGGGGTGTTCGGGGTGGAAGCGGCGGCGCGGCATTATTTCGACCGTTCCGCCGCCGATCTGACCGCGCGCCACGCGGCGCTTCTGGCCGCGGTGCTGCCCGCGCCGCAATCGCGCAGTGCCGCAAGGCCCAGCGATTTTGTCAATCGAAGGGCGCGGTCGATCGCCGATGGGGCGGCCACCATTGCCCGCGATGGCCGTGCCGCCTGTTTCGACGGTTGAACTTTCGTCGGCAAGGGGGCAAGAGGGATGGGTTCCCTCCGCTTCGAGATCCTGCACCCATGTTGCGCCTGTTCCACGTCCCGCTCTCGCCGTTCTGCCGCAAGGTTCGCCTGACGCTGGCGGAAAAGCGCGTCGAGGTGGAACTGGTGGAGGAGCGCTACTGGGATGCCAGCGCCGATTTCCTGCGCCGCAACCCGGCTGGCAAGGTGCCGGTGCTGCGCCATGAGGGCCGTATGCTGGCCGAGAGCCAGGCGATCTGTGAATATATCGAAGAGTTGCACCCCGCCCCGCCGCTGATGCCGCGCGATGCCGCCGGCCGCTACGAGGTGCGCCGGCTTTGCGGCTGGTTCGATGACAAGTTTCATACCGAGGTGACGGCGAACCTGCTTTATGAGCGGGTCAACAAGAAGCTGATGGGCAAGGGTTATCCGGATTCGCAAAAGATCAAGGCCGGGGCGCAGCGCATCAAGTTTCACCTCGATTACATGGGTTGGCTGCTGGAGCATCGCCGCTGGCTGGCCGGCAACGAGATGACGCTGGCCGATTTTGCCGCAGCGGCGCATCTGTCGTGCCTTGATTACATCTCGGATGTGGACTGGGAGCGCGCGCCGGGGGTGCGCGACTGGTATGCCAAGATCAAGTCACGCCCTGCGTTCCGGCCGCTCCTGGCCGATCAGGTGCCGGGCTTTCCGCCGGGGCGACATTATGCCGATCTGGATTTCTGATCCGGTGGGGGCCGTGGTGCGCTGCTGCACGGCACCTGCGCCGCAAGACCTGAGGCGATGGACGGCCCGGCGCTGAAAGCGGCGCTCGCGGCGCGGGCGCGCGCCGAGGGTTTTGCCGCGATGGGGGTCACGCGCCCCGATGCCGTGCCGCAGATCGCCGGCAGGCTGGCCGAGTTCGTGGCGCAGGGCCGGCACGGCCAGATGGGCTGGATGGAGGAGCGCATGCACTGGCGCGGCGATCCGGCCGCGCTCTGGCCCGCGGCGCGCTCGGTGGTAATGCTGGCCGAGCCCTATTCCCCCGGTTTCGACCCGCTGGAACTGCTGGAGCGGCGCGAGCGCGCGGCGATTTCGGTCTATGCGATGGGGCGCGATTACCATGATGTGCTCAAGAAGCGCCTCAAGCGGCTGGGGCGCTGGCTGATCGAGGTGGCGGGCGGCGAGATCAAGGTGTTTGTTGATACCGCGCCGGTGATGGAAAAGCCCCTGGCCGCCGCCGCCGGGCTGGGCTGGCAGGGCAAACACACCAATCTTCTGTCGCGCGATCTGGGCAACTGGTTTTTCCTGGGCGCGCTTTTCACCACGCATGAGCTGCCCATCGACGCGCCGGGGCGCGAGAATTGCGGCAGTTGCACCGCCTGTCTGGACATCTGCCCCACCGGCGCTTTTCCGGCGCCCTTTCAGCTCGATGCGCGGCGCTGCATCTCGTATCTGACGATCGAGCATCATGGCCCCGTCCCCGAGGATTTGCGCGCCCGCATGGGCAATCGCATCTATGGCTGCGACGATTGTCTGGCCGTGTGTCCGTGGAACAAGTTTGCCGTGGCCGCGCGCGAGGCGAAATACGCCGCGCGCGCCGATCTGGTGGCCCCCGATCTGGCCGAACTGGCGGCGCTGGACGATGCCGCCTTTCGCGCGCGGTTTTCCGGCTCGCCGATCAAGCGCATCGGCCGAAACCGCTTCGTGCGCAATGTGCTCTATGCGATTGGCAATTCGGGCAGCGCGCGGCTGGCGGACGCGGCGCGTGCCTTGCTGGGCGACCCCGATCCGGTGGTGGCCGAGGCCGCGCGCTGGGCGCTCTCACGCCTTGAGCAGTGACAGTGCCGGTGGCCAGGCGGCGACATCGGCGCCGGTCTTGTCGCGGCAGAACGGATTGCAAAAGCCCAGCACCTGGCCCTTCACCCGCAGGAAATCGGTGACGGGTCGGCCCGAATAGGGGCAGACCTGGTTGATCGAGGGGCCCGCGCAGGCCTCGGCGGGCAGGGGCGCGGGGCCGGGCCAGGGGCGCATGGGCCAGTCGCGGCGATAGAAGGGTTGATCGGGGCCGGCGGCCAGCGCCATCGCCCGCCAGCGCCGGAAGGGGGCATGCTCAAGATGTGCCTGAACATAATCCATGGCGGCGGTACCCATGGGCAGGTTGTAGCCCGCCACCCGCGCCGCCACCGGGGCAAAGAAGGCATCCGCCACCGAATAGGCGCCACAAAGCCAGGGGCCGTTGCTGCCGGTTTCGCGTCGCGCCCAGGCCCACAGCACTTCCAGTCGCGCCAGATCGGCCAGAACCTCGGGCGGCGGGGCGCAATCGGTGTAGCTGATGCGCAGGTTCATCGGGCAATGGCTGCGCAGGGCTTGAAAGGCTGAATGCATCTCGGCGGCCAGGGCACGGGCCACGGCCCGCGCGGCGTGTTCCGGGGGCCAGTGGGCGGCTGCGGGGTGGCGGGTGGCCAGTTCCTCGGCGATGGCGAGGCTGTCGGCGACAACCACGCCTTCCGGCAGGCGCAGCGCGGGCACCGTGCGGGCTGGGGCGAAGCCTTCCAGAACCCGTGCGAAATCATCGCTGTAAAGTTGCGCCAGGGTGGTCTTTGCCGGCAGTCCGAAAGCCTCGAACAGCAGCCAGCCGCGCAGCGACCAGCTCGAATAGGCGCGATCGCCGATGCACAGTTCATAGGTCATGGAATGCTCTCCGGTTTTGCGCCGAGCATGACGCGGGGAGGGGCGCGAGGCAAATCAGCATTTGTGCGATGATTCATTCAGGAATCTGAATCTTCTTGTGAACCAATTGGTGCCCCGGCCCGTAAAGAGCACAAAGCGGGAGAGAAGACATGGCACTTGATGAAGTGGAAATGCGGCGCTTCTCGCGCCGGCTCATGCGCGCCGAACTGCTTGATGCCCAGACCGAGCTGGAGCTGGCCTATGCCTGGCGCGACCGGCGCGACGAGGCCGCCCTGCACAGGCTGATCACCGCCTACATGCGCCTGGCGATCTCGATGGCGGCGAAGTTTCGCCACTATGGCGCACCGATGAACGATCTGATCCAGGAGGCGAGCCTGGGCCTGATGAAGGCCGCCGACAAATTCGACCCCGACCGTGGTGTGCGCTTTTCGACCTATGCGGTGTGGTGGATCAAGGCTTCGATCCAGGATTATGTGATGCGCAACTGGTCGATGGTGCGCACCGGTTCGACATCGAGCCAGAAGTCGCTGTTTTTCAACCTGCGCCGGGTTCAGGCACAGGTTCAGCGCGAGGCTGCCGAACTTGACGAGGTGATCGACGGCCACCAGTTGCGCGAGCGCATCGCGCAGGTGATCGGCGTGCCGCTTGCCGATGTGGAGATGATGGAGGGGCGCCTTTCAGGCAGCGACATGTCGCTCAATGCGCAGCAATCGGGCGATGAGGACGGGCGCGAATGGATCGAGACCATCGAGGACGAGCGCGACCAGGCCGCCGATCTGGTGCAGGCGCGCCATGACCGCGCTGCGCTGCGCCAATGGTTGCGTCAGGCGATGGCGGTGCTCAGCGAGCGCGAGCGCTATGTGATCGGCGAACGCAAGCTGCGCGAGGATCCGCGCACGCTGGAATCGCTGGGCAGTGAGATGGGCCTGTCGAAAGAGCGTATCCGCCAGATCGAGGCCGCCGCCTTTGCCAAGATGCGCCGCGCACTGGAGGATCAATCGCGCGAGGTCTATCAGCTTTTGGCCTGATGGCGGCCCTGACGCCCTGCATCAGCCCTGCTTGCCCAGATAGGCTGCCAGGGCTGGCGGCGGGGCCCTGAGCAGCGCCTCGGTGGCGGCGGGCTTGTCGGCCGTGCCCTCGGCCACCAACAGCGTCAGCGGGCAGAGCCGGCGGGCATCGGCAGGATCATGGGTGACCATCAGCACCGTCGCGCCCTGTTCGGTGGCCAGTTCGCCCACCAGATCCAGCATATCGGCCTTGAGCGCCGGGCCGAGGGCGGAAAAGGGTTCATCAAGCAGCAGCAGGGGGCGCGCGCGCAGCAAGACACGCGCCAGTGCGGCGCGACTCATCTGCCCGCCGGAAAGCTGGGCCGGGCGCTGGTTGGCCTGCGCTCCCAGCCCCACGCGTTCAAGTGCCTGTTGCACCTGCGCCCGCTGTGCCCGGTCCAGCCGCAGCGCGGGGCTGACGCCCAGTGCGACGTTGTCGAAGGCGCTCAGATGCGGCAGCAGGTTGTTGTCCTGAAAGAGGATGCTCAAGGGACGCGCGGCGGGGGGCAGGGTGTCGATGCGCGCTCCCTTCCAGCGGATCTGCCCGCCAGAGAGCACCACGAAACCGGCCAGCGCGCCCAGAAGCGTCGATTTCCCGCCGCCCGAGGGGCCAAGGACGGCCACCCGCGCGCCCGGCTCCACCGCCAGATCGGCGCGCAGGCGAAAGTCGCCCTGTTCGATGCGCAATCCGTCAAGCTCCAGCATGGCGTGGCTCCCTTCCTCCGACCAGTCGCTCCAGCAGCACGAAAGCCGCCAGCGACAGCACCAGCAGCAACAGCGCCGCTCCGGCGGCATCCTGTGTGCGATAGGCGCCCATCAGCCGGTGCAACTGCATTGGCAGCGTCTCGCCGCCGGTTTGTGCGAAAAGCATGATCACCCCCAGGTCGCCCATCGACAAGGCCGCGCCCAGCCCCAGCGCGAAACCTGCCGGGCGGCGCAGCCGGGGCCAGAGCACCAGCCGCAGATGCGCGCCCAGCCCCAGCCCCAGCGAGGCCGAAAGACGGGCGAAATCGGTCTCGGCCTGGCGCAGTGCGGGCAGCATGGCGCGCAGTGCGAAGGGCAGCGCCATGGCGGCATTGACCAGCGCGGTTACCGGCAGCGCCAGTTGCGCGGGATTGACCAGCGGAAAGGCCATGATGAACAGCCCGGTGCCGATCACCATGGGCGAGGCCAGCAGCGCGCTCATGCCCAGCCCCTCGGCCCAGGGTGCGGCGCGGCGCGCCCAGAGCGCGGCCAGACCAAGCGCGGCGCTCATCAGGGCCAGAAGCGCCACCGACAATGCCGCCACTTTCAGCGATTGCCCCACCGCCACCCAGACCGGCGCGGGAAGTCCCGCCAGATGCGGGAGCCCGCGCAAGACCACCATGCCCAGCGGCAGTAGAAGGAAACCTGCCGCCAGCGTGATTGCCAGCGCATCGACCACCCGGCCCAGCCCGCCGGATGGGGGCGGCACCGGCCGGTCCAGCCCGCCCAACCCCATGGCCGGCAGGGTGAAGCGCGCCAGCGCCAGCAGCGCCGCCAGCCCCAGCGCCGCCTGAACCAGCGCCAGCAGAGCTGCGCGCCCAAGGTCGAAATCGAAGCGGAACGCCTGAAAGATCGCCAGTTCCAGCGTGGTTGCGCGCGGCCCGCCGCCCAGCACCAGCGCCACCGCAAAAGAGCTCAGGCAGATCAGGAACACCACCGCCAGCGCGCCTGGCACCACCTGGCGCAGCATCGGTCCCTCGATATGACGCCACCGCGCACGTCCGTCAAAACCCAGCGCCGCCGCCAGCCGCAGATGTTCGGCCGGGATGCGCGCCCAGCCCTGCAAGATCAGCCGCGTCGCCAGCGGCAGGTTGAAGAACACATGCGCCACCAGCACGCCTTGCAGGCCGTAGATGCTGAAGCCGCCATGCCCCAGCCATGCCAGCGCCTGATTGGCCAGCCCGTTGCGGCCAAAGATCGCCAGAATGCCGGCCACCGCCACCAGGCTTGGCAGGATGAAGGGCGCACCCATCAGCACGATCAGCGCCCCCCGGCCCAGAAAACGCCGCCGTGCCAGCGCGCGCGCTACCGGCACCGCCAGCGCCACCGAGATCAGCGCTGAAAGCACCGCTTGGGTCAGGGTGAAGCGCAGCGCCGCCCAATCGGCGCTGTGGAACCCGGCGCTGCCCGACTCGGCGCGCCAGAGCACTGCGCCCAGCGCACCAAGATTGAGCAGCAAGAGCAGCGCCGCCACCATGAGCACCAGCCCGGCAAGGCCGGCGGGCAGGCGGCGGCGCCAGAGGGTGTCAGCGGGCAAGCGCGCCGCGCCATGTATCGAGCGCGCCGTCACGCAGCGCGGCGGCCTCGCCGGCGGAAAGCAGCAGCGAGACATCGGGCCGGTGCAGGGTTTCAAAGCCCTCCGGCAGTCCGTCCTGCGGCACCACGGCGGGATACATCCAGTTGGTGGTGGGGATCACCGACTGGAAGCCATCGGTGAGCATGAACTCCATGAACCGTTGTGCCAGTTCGCGCTGGGCGCTGCCGGCGACGATGCCCGCCACCTCGATCTGCATGTAATGGCCTTCGTCAAAGGCAGCGGCGGCCTTGGTGTCGTCATCCTCGGCGATCAGGTGATAGGCCGGCGAGGTTGTGTAGCTGAGCACCATATCGGCCTCGCCACCCAGAAACAGCCCATAGGCTTCCGACCAGCCGGCGGTGACGGTCAGCACGCGCGGCGCCAGCCCTTCCCAGATTGCGGCGGCCTCGTCGCCATAGGCGGCTTGAACCCACATCAGCAGCCCCAGACCGGGGGTCGAGGAGCGCGGATCCTGAATGACGATGCTCAGATCGGAGGCGATGAGCTCGCGGAAGCTTGCCGGCGGCTTGGGCGTGCGCTCGCGGTCATGGACGAAGGCGAACCAGCCCCAGTCATAGGGTAGGAACAGCGGATCGTCCCATGCCACCGGCAGATCGAGCGCGGCCTCGATCCCGTGCGGGGCGAAAAGCCCGGTCTCGGCGGCGCGGGCGGTCAGGTTGGTATCCAGCCCCAGCACGACATCGGCCTGGGTGCGCGCGCCCTCCAGTTGCAGCCGCGCCAGCAGCGCCGCGCCATCGCCGGCGCCGACGAAATTCAGTTCGCAGCCGCATTCGGCTTCGAAAGCCTCCTTGACCGCCGGTCCGGGGCCCCAGCGGCTGACGAAACTGTCATAGGTATAGACCGTGAGCACGGGGGTATCAGCTTGGGCTGCGAGGGCCGTAGCCATCAGCAGTCCCGCAGCAAGTGTCGGATTTCGCATGGTTTATCCTCCATTCACAACGGGCGGAATTGGGGTGGAGGTTCGTCCTGCACCTTCCCTCCGCCGGTTCTAGCCGGTTCAGGTTCAACGGGTTCGCATGACGCATCTCAGCCCAGACGGGCACCCCGAGGTGAGGCGCAAGATAACCGCTGCGTCGGCAGGTTCAAGGGCAAAGGGCGGACGTGATTTTGCCCGCGACCTGTGACAGAGTGAGGCAAAAGCAGGAGGCAGCCATGCTCACCATTACCCCCGATTTCAACGGCCAGACGGTCATCAGCACCTTCGAGATGACACCGGGCACCTGCGCCGATGTTCTGGAGGCGCTCAACGATGCCTATGACAAGGTGATCCGCCACCAGCCGGGCTTCATTGGTGGGGCGATCCATGTCAATGATGCGCAGACGCGCATTGCCACCTATTCGCGCTGGCAACGCCGCGAGGATTTCCAGGCCATGCTGCGCACGCCCGAGATGCGCGAGCGCAACCGCGTCATCGCCGGGATATGTTCACGCTTCGAGCCGGTGATGTATGAGGTTTCAGCCGTGTTCTGAGGCATCCGGCGCGGTCAGCCGCAGCAATGTGACATGGGTTTCGCCATAGCGGCGGGTATCAACATGGGAAAAGCCCGGCGGTGGGGTTTGGGGGGCGTTTTCCTCCCACAGCACATGCGCGCCCGGTGCCAGCCAGCCCCCCGCCAGCGCCGAGGCCAGCGCCCGCGCGCCAAGCCCCTTGCCATAGGGCGGGTCCAGGATCACCAGCCCGAAGCCGGGGCCGCGATTGGCGCCCAGATCGGTGGCATCGCGCCGATAGAGCCGGGTGGTGCCCATGGCGCGCAGCCGTTCGATATTGGCACGGATCAGCGCCCGCGCCGCGGCCCCGTCATCGACGAAGGTAACCTGTGCCGCACCGCGCGACAGCGCCTCAAGGCCCAGCGCGCCGGTGCCGGCAAACAGATCAAGCACCCGCTGGCCGCGCACCAGATCGCCGGTGCGACCATTGGTGAGCAGGTTGAAGATCGATTCGCGCACCCGGTCGGTGGTGGGGCGCAGATGCGCCGCCGCATCGCCCGCGCCGGGATCGGCCAGATGGGTGCCGCGAAAGCTGCCGCCGATGATCCGCATCTCAGCGCAACAGCGTCTTGAGGTCGGTTGCCGGATCGGCCAGCGCCGCCGGATCGGGGCTGCGGCCAGCCTCCAGCAGCCGCTTGCCCAGCATGAAGGCGCGGGCATCGTTCATCGCATCGACCGCCAGAAACCGCTCCCCGGCGAAATACCAGTGGCTTTGCGCACCCTCGCCGGGGCGGATGACCACCCGGTCATAGCCGGTGTTGAGCCCGGCGATCTGCAGTTTCATGTCGTATTGATCGGACCAGAACCAGGGCAGGGGCGCATAATCCTGCCCCGCGCCCAGCATGTTGGCGGCCACCGCCTCGGCCTGGTCGATGGCGTTTTGCACGCTTTCCAGCCGGATCCGCCCGCCGCGCCAGGGAAACGAGGCGCAATCCCCCGCAGCCCAGATCGCCGGGTCGGAACTGCGGCCCCGCGCATCGACGGCGATGCCGTTGTCAAGCACCAGGCCGGCGCTTTGTGCCAGCGCCGTGGAGGGGGTGATGCCGATACCCGCCACCACCAGATCGACGCCCAGCGTCTGCCCGCCACCCAGTTCACCACCCAGTTCGGCGCCGCTGACGCGGCCTGCGTCACCCGTCAGGCGCACGAGCCCGGTATTTTCGAGGATGCGCACACCGCGCGCCTGATGCAGCGCGCGCATGTAATCGGAGGTTTCGGGCGCGGCGACACGTTGCAGGATACGCCCCGCCGCCTCGATCAGCGTGACTTCCAGCCCGCGCAGGCGCGCCACGGCGGCGGCTTCCAGCCCGATATAGCCACCACCGACGATCAGCACCCGGCGCCCGGCCACGAACCCATCGGCCATGGCGTCGATATCGGCCAGCCGGCGCACCACATGAACGCCACCAAGCCCGCCCCCCGCCGCTTCCGGCAGGCGCCGTGGCTCGGCACCGGTGGTCAGAGCGAGTTGGTCATAGGCTATGGCCTCGTCGCCCAGCCAGACCCTGCGCGCGGTGGCATCGATGCGCGTGACCGGCCTGCCCAGCCGCAGGGTGATGCCCTGTTCGGCGTAGAAACTCTCCGGGCGCAGGAACAGCCGCTCCACCTCCATTTCGCCCAGCAGGTATTTCTTGGAGAGTGGCGGGCGCTGATAGGGGGGCACCGGCTCGTCGCCGATCAGGGTCAGTGGCCCGTCATGGCCCAATGCGCGCAGTTTCGCCACCAGCGAGGCCCCCGCCTGCCCCGCGCCGATCACAACAATGCCCGCCATGCCTGCCCCCTTTGAAGGAATTTACCGCTGCTTCTGGCTGACCCGGCGGCGCTGATCTATATTGCCGCGGGTACCAAACCGCTGCACATCTAATCAGGAGACGCGTATATGACAATTTCCGTTGGCAACAAACTTCCCGAGGCCACGCTCACCCGGATCGGCGCCAAGGGCCCCGAGCCGGTTTCCGTCAGCGAACTGACCGCCGGCCGCAAGGTGGTGATTTTTGCCGTGCCCGGCGCCTTTACTCCGACCTGCCATTCGGCCCATGTGCCAAGCTTCATTCGCTCCAGGGAAGAGCTGCAACAAAAAGGCGTTGATGAAATCGTCTGTGTCTCGGTCAACGACCCCTTCGTGATGAAAGCCTGGGGCGAGGCCACTGGCGCCGCGGATGCGGGCATCACCATGCTGGCCGATGGCACCGGCGCCTATTCGCAGGCCCTTGGCCTGACCTTCGACGCTCCGCCCGCCGGGTTGATGGGGCGCTCGAAGCGCTATGCCATGCTCGCCGAGGACGGGGTCGTCAAGGTGCTGCATCTTGAAGAGGCGCCCGGCACCTGCGAGATTTCAGGCGGCGAAGCGATGGTGCGCGCCCTCTGAGCCCGTTTCCCGCGACGCGCAGGCGACTGGCGTTGCGGGATGTCAGGCGCCGGCGATCGCGTCCATCCTGGCGGCCAGATCGAGGTCAAGCTCGGTCAGGCCGCCGGCATCATGGGTGGTGAGCGTCACCACGACGCGATTATAGACATTGCACCATTCGGGGTGATGGTCGCGTTTTTCAGCATGGAGCGCAATCTGCGTCATCCAGCCGAAAGTGGCAGAGAAGGTCTTGAAAGCAAATGTTTTTGAGACTGAGTCGCGCGTGCTGTCGTGCTGCCAGCCGCGCCCGGCGAGCGCCGCCAGTGCCGTTTCGCGCACCGTGCCGGACAGTTTTTCAGGTCGCATCGTTTTCTCCCTTCATCGGTGCGGGACTGGCGGTTTCCTTGCGGAAGGGCGCCAGTTCGCCCAGATAGGCCATCTCGTCGCGCACGGCGGCCCCCTCGTTGCGCAGGTAGCGTGTCACCGCCTGGGCAAAGCCTGCATCCGCAAACCAGTGCAGCGAATGCACCGGCACCGGCAGATAGCCGCGCGCCAGCTTGTGCTCGCCCTGTGCCCCGGCCTCGACGCGCGCCAGACCCTGCGCCAGCGCAAAGTCGATCGCCTGATAATAGCACAGTTCGAAATGCAGGCAGGGGTGATCCTCGGTGCAGCCCCAGTAGCGGCCAAAGAGCGTTTCGCGACCGATGAAATTGAGCGCGCCGGCCACCGGCTGGCCGTTGCGTTCGGCCAGCACCAGCAGGATGTCGTCGCGCATGGTTTCGTGCATCGCATCGAAAAAGCCGCGCGTCAGATAGGGCTGCCCCCATTTGCGCGCGCCGGTATCCTGATAGAATTGCCAGAAGGCATCCCAGTGGTGGCGCTGAATGGCGCCGCCGGTGAGGCACCGGATCACGCCGCCAAAGCCCTGCGCCGTGGCGCGTTCCTTGCGGATCGCCTTGCGCTTGCGCGACGAAAGCGCGGCCAGAAACCCGTCGAAATCGGCAAAGCCCCGGTTTTCCCAGTGATACTGGGTGGTGATACGGTGCAGGAAGCCTTCCCGCGCACCCATGGCGGCTTCATCGGCGGTGCAGAAGGTCACATGCGCCGAGGAAATCCCATTGCGCGCGGTGATGTCGCGCAGCGCGCGCAGCAGCAGCGGTTGCAGGGTTTCCGGTCCCAGAAGCCGCGCGCCGGTCGCCGGGGTGAAGGGCACCGCCGATTGCAGCTTGGGGTAATAGCGCCCGCCGGCGCGCTGCCAGGCTTCGGCGAAGGCATGGTCGAAGATGTATTCGCCCTGGCTGTGCGCCTTGACATAGAGCGGCATTGCCGCCACCAGCCGCCCGTCCTGGCGCAGCAGCAGATGCTGTGGCTGCCAGCCGGTGCCCGGCCCGACCGAGCCGGACTGCTCCAGCGCCAGCAGGAAGCGATGCCTGGTGAAGGGATCAACCGGGCGGGGCGCCTCGCCGCCGGGGGCCAGCGCGTCCCATTCTGCCGGGGAAATCCGGTCGATCGTATCGATGACGCTGAAATCCACGCGGTGCTCGCTGCTCGTTTCCTGCCCAGAAGCTGGGTGGCGGGTGACGACTGTCAAGAGGCGGGGCCAGCCGGAGATCAGGATGGGAGGGGCGGCAGGTAGCCCTCGAAGGTCACATTGGCCGCCAGGTTCCGGGCCTCGGCATCCTCGGCGGGGCTGCGCAGGGTCCAGCACAGAACGGTGGCGCCCGCGGTTTTCAGCTCGGCCACACGCGGGTTGGCCAGATCGCGCCAGTGATGCGAGATGAAGCTCGCGCCCACACGGTCGTAATCGGCGATTGCCGCCAGCGCGGCGCGCCGGGCCTCCAGCGCCGGGTTGTCGGCGGCTTGCGGAAAATCGCTGGCGGGGAAGGCATAGGTGGTCAATCCGCGCGGCAGATCAGGCGCGGCCTCGGCCAGGGCCGCAACCGAATGCGGGTTGAACGACATCAACGCCACCGGCCCCTGATAGCCTTGCAGCGCGGCGGCGGTGGCGCGCTCCAGCACGCCATCGACCGGCCCCATGCTGCCGCTTTGATCCTTTACCTCGATCAGGAGCGGCACCCGGCCACCGACCGCCTGCAGCACCTCGGCCAGCGTGGGGATGCCCGCGCCCGCACCGCCCGTCAGCGGCAGTTCCGAAAGCGCGGCCGCAGACTGCGCGCGCACCGGCCCCTCGGCCGCGGTCAGGCGTTCCAGCGTGTCGTCATGGAACACCATGGCCACACCATCGGCCGAGCCCTGAAGGTCGATTTCGATGCCATAACCGGCCTCGACGGCGGCGCGCACCGCAGCGAGCGAATTTTCGGGGCGTCCGGCGGCCAGATCGTGCAGCGCGCGGTGCGCGATCGGACGGGTCAGGAAATCAGGGTGCAGGCCGGGGCGCATCAGGCGATCTCGAAAATGGCTTCGATCTCGACGGCAACTCCCAGCGGCAGCGAGGGAGCGCCCACCGCCGAGCGCGCATGCCAGCCGATTTCGCCCAGAACCTCGACCAGAAGCTCGGATGCGCCGTTGATGACCTTTGGCTGCTCGGTGAAATCAGGCGCGCAATTGACAAAGCCGGTCAGCTTGACCACGCGCCGCAGGCGACCGAAATCGCCACCACAGGCGGCGCGCAGCTGTGCCAGCAGGGCCAGCGCACAAAAGCGCGCCGCTTCGGTGCCCTGTTCGGTGCTCAGATCGGCGCCCAGCGTGCCCTTGATCAGCCCGCCCGGCCCCTGGCTGATCTGCCCCGAGACATAGACCATGTTGCCGCTGATGACATAGGGCACATAGCTGGCGGCGGGAGCGGGTGCTGCGGGCAGGGTCAGGCCCAGGTCGCGCAGGCGCTGGTCGATGGCATGGGGCATGGCGGAAACCTCCGTTGGTTGCGGCGTGGAAGTAAACACAGAGCGGCGTGCGCGAAAAGGGCAGATCGGCGTTCAGCTCTCGCGAAAGGCGCGCATGAAGTAATCCGTCAGCGGGCGGGTCAGGTAATCGAGCGGGGTGCGCGCCTCGGTGCGGATGAAGGCCTCCACCGGCATCCCCGGCAAGAGCGGGCGCTCGCCAAGATGGCCGCGCGCCTCGTCCGACAGCACCAGTTCGGCGCGGTAGAAGCTGCTGCCCATCCGGTCATCCAGAAAGGCATCGGCCGAGACCAGCGTGACCACGCCGCGCAGTTCCGGCAGATCGCGCATGCTGAGCGCGGGAAACATGACCGAAGCCTCCTGCCCGACGAACACCTGGTCGATATCAGCCGGTGCGATACGCACCGACAGCAGCAGGGGGCGGTCGCGCGGCACGATATGCAGCACCGGCTCGGCGGCGCGCAGCACGGCGCGCGGGGTGGTGATCTGCAACCCGTAAACCTGCCCGGAAACCGGCGCGCGCAGCTCCAGCCGTTCGATGCGCTCGGCCAGGCTGCGCCGGCGCTCGGCGAGTTCCAGCACCCGCGCGCCGGTCTCGCGCAATTCGGCCTCGGCCTCCTCGCGGCGCGAGCTTTCGAGCGTGACGATCTGCAAGGCGATTTCGGTGATGCGGCCATGCACCTGGGCGATCTCGGCGGCGATATTGCCCAGCTGCCCGTCAAGGCGCGCCGCCTCGCGCTGCAGCGCGGTAACGCGTGCCGATTGCGTCAGACCTTGCGCCTGAAGCCGTTCCTGGGTGTCCAGTTCGGCGGCAAGCAGCGCGGCTTCGGTGCGCAGCGCCTCGTTTTGTGCGCTCAGCCCGTCAAGCTGGGCGCGCGCCTGTTCCTGCCGGCGCTCCAGTTGCTCGACCTGCCGCGCCAGCGTTTCGGCGCGCGCGGCAAACAGGCGGCGCTGACCTTCGGCCTGTTCGCGGGCCTCGGCGCGCTCGGCCATGGCCAGCAGAAGCGGGTCGGGGAAGCGCAGAATATCGGTGCCGTCACGCTCGGCGCCCAGCCGCGCCTGCCGTGCCAGCGCCTCGAAATACTGCCCCTCAACGATGGCCAGCTCAGACAGCAGCAAGGCCCCGTCCAGCCGCAGCAGGGGCTGGCCTGCATCGACCAGATCACCCTCGGCGATCAGGATCGCCGCCACCACGCCGCCATCGGGATGCTGCACGACCTGGCGGTTCTGCTCCACCTCGATCTGGCCGGTCACCACCACCGCACCGGCAATGCTGGTGTGCATGCCCCAGCCGACAACCCCGCCGATCAGCACCACCATGGCCAGCCCGCCAAGCCACAGGTAGCGCGCTACGCTCCAGCTTTCGTCGCGGCTCATGTGCTGCCCCCGGTCCCGGAAAGGCTGCCGGACTGGTTGTTGGCCTGGGCATCGGCGGGCACCGCCGCCGGCCCCCGAACGATGTCGCCATGGTTGCGCACCACGCGGCGCAGCACATCGTCGCGCGGGCCGAAGGCGGTCTGCGTGCCGTTGTCGAGCATCAGAAGGTCGTCGCATTCCTGAATGGCTGCCGGGCGATGGGCCATGATCATCACCGACGCGCCGCGCGCCTTGGCGGCACGAATCGCCAGGTTGAGCGCCTGCGAGCCATCGGCATCGAGGTTGGAATTGGGCTCATCGAGCACCAGCAGCACCGGGTCGCCGTAAAGCGCGCGCGCCAGCGCGACACGCTGCACCTGCCCGCCCGAAAGCCGCCCGCCATGTTCGGAAACGCGGGTATCGTAGCCATCGGGCATGGCGGTGATCATGTCATGGGCACCGGCGGCGCGGGCGGCCTCGACAATGCGCTCGGGGTCAGGCTCGGGGTCCAGCCGGGCAATGTTATCGGCGATGGTGCCGTCGAACAGGCTGATACGCTGCGGCAGATAGCCGATCAGCCGGCCCAGGGCGTCGGGTTCGAACTGATCGAGCGCGATACCGTCGATGCGCACCTTGCCGGCGGCCGGTGGCCAGGCGCCGATCACCGCGCGCGCCAGCGAGGACTTGCCCGCCCCGCTTGGGCCGATCACGCCAAGCGCGCGGCCCGGCGCCAGATCGAAGTTCAACAGCCGCAGCGCCGCGTGATCGCTGCCCGGCGGCACCACCGTCACGCCGCGCACGGAGATCTGGGCGCGCGGGCGCGGCAGCGGCATGCGCGGTGCCAGGGGCGGGTTGAGCAGCATGAAACTGCCCAGCCGGCGCCAGGCCTCCAGCGCGCCCTGTACCAGACCCCATTGGCCGACCAGTTGCTCCACCGGCGCCAGCGCCCGGCCAAGGATGATCGAGGCGGCGATCATCACGCCGGGGGTGATCTGGTCGCGCAGCACCAGCCAGGCCCCCAGCGCCAGGATCGCCGATTGCAGGAACAGCCGGAACGCCTTGGTGGAAACCGTGAACAGCCCCGCCCGGTCGCTGGCGGCAACCGTGGCTGAAAGCGCCTGTCCGCGGCTGTGCTGCCACTGCTCGAAGGCGCTTTGCTGCATGCCCAGCGCGCGAATGGTCTCGGATTCGGCGCCGATCTGCGCGCCGTAGCGCTCGGCGATCTGGGTCGCTTCGCCGGCGGCGCGCAACGGGCGGTGCAGCAGCCGCTGGTTGAGCAGCGCCACCGCCAGCAGAACCAGTGTGCCGCCCAGCGCCAGCAGGCCCAGTTCAACATGGAAAACGAAGATCAGCGCGATGAAAACCGGCGTCCAGGGGGCATCGAAAAGCGCCAGGAACACCGGCGCGCTGAGCAGTCGCTGCACCAGTTCAAGATCGCGCTGGGCGCTGCGCGCGCCGGCATCGGCGGGACGCAGCGCCAGCCGGCGCAGCACCGCCTGAAAGATCTGCCGGTCCAGCCGCGACTGGAACCGTGCCCCGATACGCGCCGTGATCCGGCCACGGGCGTGATCGAGCACCGCCATAATCATATAGAGAAAGCCCACCAGCGCGAAGAGCGCCACCAGCGTTGCCTCGGCGCGCGAGGCCAGAACCCGGTCGTAGATCTGCAACATGAAGACCGGACCGGTCAGCATCAGCAGGTTGACCAGCATGCTGAAGGCCACCACCGCCAGCACAAAGCTGCGATTGCCTCGACGCAGTGCCTCGCCCGGATTGCGCGGCGCGGACGGGTCGCCATGAAAGCGGGGGGCTGCGCGCATCGTTCCTTCCGTGTATCGGGCTCCGCTGGCCAGTGGCCGGGTCCGGGCCTGCCGGTGAAGGCAGATCGGCGGTTGTCATTGCCAAGCCAGCCCTGATAAACCCTAATTTAGCGATGCGGCGGTCGCAATCGGTAAACGGAACGAACAGGAGGCCGGCTTGGGCTTCATCGGTGAACGGGCCATTGGCGGGCTTTTGCGACGTTTCGCTCTGGTGCTGGCGGTGACTGGCGGGTTGTCGGCCTGCGCGGGGCGCCCGCCGGCGCAGGATATCAATGATCCCTTCGAGGCAACCAACCGGGCCTGGTTTGACTCCAATCTGGCACTGCAGGGCGCGATACCGGCCGAGGCCGGCGACACCGATACCAATACCGGCCAGGGCAACGGGTTGCGCCGGCTGGTGCGCAATTTCGGCTCCAACCTGTCGGTGCCGGGCACGGTGGTCAATGACCTGCTGCAATTCCGGCTTGATCGCGCGGTGGAAAACACCCTGCGCTTTGCCATCAACAGCACGATCGGCCTGGGCGGGCTGTTTGATCCGGCGGGGCAGATCGGCCTGCATGGAAGGCGCAGTGATTTCGGCGAGACGCTCTATATCTGGGGTATGGATGAGGGGGCCTATCTGGTGTTGCCGGTGATCGGCCCCTCGACCGAACGGGACGCGCTGGGTCTGGTGGTGGATGTCTTTCTGGACCCCTGGCACCATTTCGCCGTGACCCGGCCGGAATATCGCGCCACGGTGGCCGCCCGCTGGGCCGCGCATTATGCCGAATTGCTGGAATACAGCGATCTGCTTGATGCGAATGTGATGCAAAGTGCCGATCCCTATGTGCAGGCAAGGCTTCTGTTCCTGCAGGCGCGGCGCTATCATCTGGGCATCGAGACGGAGGACGACTTCATTGACCCTTATGCAGATTTCTTCGATTGACCGACGCCGCCTGCTGAGTGGTCTTGCCGGTCTGGGTGCTGTGGCGCTGCTGCCGGGCACGGCGCAGGCCATGACCCAGGCGCAGGCGCGCGAGTTGATCGGCACGGTCATGAACGAGGTGCACGCCATCATCAATTCGGGCCGGGCCGAGGGGCAGATGATTCAGCAACTCGAGGCGCTCTTTCAGCGCCATGGCGATCTGCCGGTGATCGCCCGTTCGGCGCTTGGCCCGGCGGCAAGGCGCGCGAGCCCGGCGCAGCTCAATGCCTTCACGCAGGCGTTTTCAGTTTATATGGGGCGCAAGTATGGCCGCCAGTTCCGCCGCTTCATCGGCGCGCGCGCCGATGTCACCGGGGCGCGGCAGGTGCAGAGCTACTGGGAAGTCATTTCCACCATGACCATGCGCGGCGAGGCGCCATTCGAGGTGCGCTGGCATGTATCGGACCGTTCCGGGCGGCACCAGTTTTTCAATCTGATCATCGAGGGCGTCAACCTGCTGGCCGCCGAGCGGCAGGAGATCGGCTCGATGCTTGAGCGCCGCGGCGGCAATATCGACCGGCTGATCGAGGATCTGCGCCGCGCCGGATAGGCCGAAATCCGCGCGATGAGTGGCCGGGAAGGGGGCGCTGCCCCCCTCTGGCCGTGCCGGCCATTCACCCCCCGGGATATTTGCCGCACAAAGACGGGGCGCATGGCCGCGCCGGGCCGTCAGTTGCCAAGGATGCCGCCGAGCAGATCGCGGATGGCATCGCCCAGGGTGCCGCCCGGTTGTTGGCCGGGTTGCTGGTGGCTGGTGGGTGGCTCAAGGCTGGGACGCTGGGGCGCGATCATCGGCAGCGGGCGCAGGGGCGTGCCGCGATGCACCCGCTCCATCGTCTCGCGCCAGATTTCCGCCGGCAGCCCGCCGCCGGTGACACCGGTGAGGGGCGCATTGTCGTCATTGCCCATCCAGACGCCTACTACATAATCGGCGGTGAAGCCGATGAACCAGGCGTCGCGGGCGGCCTGGGTGGTGCCGGTCTTGCCGGCGGCCTCGCGCCCGTCGGACAGCCGCGCGCGCCGCCCGGTGCCATAGGGGGCCTCGATCACCTGCGCCATCATCCAGGTAAGGCGCATTGCGGCCTCTTCAGAGATGACGCGGGTGGTGATGCCGCCGCCGATGCCCATCAGGGGCTCGCTTTCACCGGCCAGGCGCAGGGCGGTAAAGCCATAGGGGCGCACGGCGCTGCCACCGTTCAGGATGCCGGCATAGGCGGCGGTCATGTCAAGAAGTGTCGCTTCGCTTGAGCCCAGCGCCAGCGCGGGGCCTTCGGCCAGTTCGGAATGCAGCCCGAAGGCATTGGCGGCGCGGCGCACCTCTTCGCGGCCCATGGCCTCGGAGATGCGCACGGCGGGGATGTTCTGTGAACGCGCCAGGGCCTCGGTGAGGGTTATCATACCAATGAAATCATTGGTATAATTGCGCGGAGACCAGGGGCCGGAGCCGCGGATGTTGATGGTCAGGGGGGCGTCCTCGACCATGTCGTAAGGCTCGTAGCCGACTTCCATGGCCAGTGCATAGACGAAGGGTTTGAACGCCGAACCCGTCTGGCGACGGGCCTGAGTGGCACGGTTGAAGCCGCCGGTGACATAGGTGCGCCCGCCGACCATGCCACGCACCGCGCCATCGGCCGCCATCACCACGATCGCGGCTTCGGCGACCGACCCTTCGCGCACGCGGGATTCGAAGACATGGCTGAGCGCGTCCTCGGCGGCGCGCTGGATGCGCTGGTCGAGCGTGGTCTGGATGATCACGTCCTCGGTGGTGTCGCGCGTCAGATAGGCCGGGCCGCTTTGCATCACCCAGTCGGCGAAGTAGCCGCCGGCACGAGATTCGGCGGCCTCGGACAGGGTGGCGGGAAAGGCGCGTGCCTCGGCCAATTCATGTGCGGTGAGATAGCCTTCGCGCTCCATCAGGCCGATCACCACATTGGCGCGCTCCTGCGCGCGGCGCAGGTTGCGGGTGGGCGCATAATACGAGGGCGCCACCAGAAGCCCGGCCAGCATTGCTGCCTCCGCCGGGCCGACTTCGGCGGCGGAGCGGCTGAAGTAGCGCTGCGCCGCGGCTTCGAAGCCACGCGAACCGGCGCCCAGGAAGGCGCGATTCATGTAGATCGTCAGGATTTCTTCCTTGGTGTATCGAAGCTCCAGCGCGAAGGCGAAGGGCACTTCCTGAAGCTTGCGCCAGATCGAGCCACGCCGGCATTCGGCCTCATAGGCGGCTTCGCTTGCCCATTCGGAAGGGTCATAGGCGCGGCCCAGGCACAGCAGCTTGGCCACCTGCTGGGTAATGGTAGAGCCGCCCGCTCCCTCGAACGGGCCGCGCCCTGCGGCCATGTTCGAGCGGATTGCCCCGACGATGCCGCGTGGCGAGACGCCAAAATGCCACCAGAATCGACGATCCTCGGTGGCGATGATGGCATTGCGCAGATGCGGCGAGGCGGAATCGGCGGTGATCAGCCCGCCGAAGCTTTCGCCGCGCCAGGCATAGACCTGCCCATCGGCATCGATCATCGTGACCGAGCCACGCGCGCGACCATCAAGCAGTTCGGCGACATCGGGCAATGCTGCGTAGAAATAGAAGGTCGCGCCGGCCAGCACCAGCGCAAGAACCGCCGAGACACGCCAGACCGCACCCCAGAGCACCCGCCAGACGAAGCCGAAGATCGCCGCGAAGAAGCGCGTGACGGCATTGCCGCGCCGGGGCGCGGTGCCGGAGCGTCTGCGCCCCGGAGGCTTGTCGCCGCCACCATTGCCAGCGCTGCCCTTGGAAGGTGCCCGCGACTGCACCCGCCGGTCTGCCACGAGCGGAGGATGCCGTTTGCCTGAATTTGCCATGCCCGATAGCCGTGCTGCCTGTTCTTGGCCGGTCACAATACAGGCTGCCGCGTCCTTTGTGGAGATGGCGGACCAAATGATTCGGCTTCGTGATCTGTGCAAAATTTATGCACAGGTCAAAATTTGTGCAATCGAAGTGCGGCATTTTTCGTCTGCCCCTCGGTTGGGCTGCCCTCCCGCGTTGCTCTTTGCAGCCGCAGCATCCGTGATGGCCCCACAGCGCTCAGCCGGGCGCCGCGCAGGATCAAGCGCAGTCAAAGCGAAGGGGGCATGACGTGAAATACATCATCGCAGCAATCAAGCCGTTCAAGCTGGAGGAGGTGCGCGAGGCGCTGACCACCGTCGGCGTGCGCGGTCTGATGGTTACCGAGATCAAGGGTTTCGGGGCGCAGTCGGGGCATACGGAGATTTATCGCGGCGCTGAATACGCGGTCAATTTCGTGCCCAAGGTCAAGCTGGAGATCGCGGTTTCCGACAACCTTGTCGAGCCGGTTCTGGAGACCATCCAGAAGGTCGCCCAGACCGGCAAGATCGGCGACGGCAAGATTTTCGTGATCGATCTGGAACAGGCGATTCGAGTGCGGACCGGCGAAGCCGGCGAAGACGCGCTTTGAGCGGAACACAGCAAAGGTTGACGGATATGAAACTGAAAAATTCTCTGTTGCTGGCCACCGGTGCGCTGCTTCTGCCACTGATGGCGCAGGCCCAGGACAGCACCGAAGCCGCGCCCGAGGCGCTTGATGACGTCATGGCCACGGCGGCGTCGCTCACGGCACTCAATGTCGAGGTGGTGTTCATCTTCAACTCGCTGCTGTTCCTGCTGGGCGGCATTCTGGTGTTCTGGATGGCAGCCGGCTTTGCCATGCTGGAAGCCGGTTTCGTGCGCTCCAAGAACGTGACGATGCAGCTGACGAAAAACGTCGCGCTGTTCTCGCTGGCGGCGTTCTTCTACTATCTGATTGGCTTCAACCTGATGTATCCGGGCAATGGCTGGCTGATCGAGGGCTGGATCGGTGCTTTCGCGCCGACGGTTCTGGAAGCGGTCGGCATCACCGCCGATCAGGCCGATGATGTCGAATATGCCTCGGTCGGATCGGATTTCTTCTTTCAGCTGATGTTCTGTGCCACCACCGCCTCGATCGTCTCGGGGGCGCTGGCCGAACGCATCAAGCTCAACGCCTTCCTGGTCTTCGTCATCGTGCTGACGGCGCTGATCTATCCGATCCAGGCCAGCTGGACCTGGGGTGAGGGCTTCCTGGACGCGGCCGGCTTCTCGGATTTCGCGGGTTCGACCATCGTGCATTCGGTCGGCGGTTGGGCTGCGCTGGTTGGTGCATTGATCCTGGGGCCGCGGATCGGAAAATATGCCAAGGACGGCAAGGTCAACCCGATCCCCGGCTCGAATCTGGCCCTGGCGACGCTGGGCATGTTCATCCTGTGGATGGGCTGGTTCGGTTTCAACGGCGCTTCGCAGCTTGCCATGGGCACCATCGGTGATGTGGCCGATATCAGCCGGATCTTCGCCAATACCAATGCCGCCGCCGCCGCCGGGGCAATCGCCGCGCTGGTGCTGACACAGGTGATGTTCAAGAAGGCCGACCTGACGCTGATGCTCAACGGCGCGCTGGGCGGGCTGGTGGCGATCACCGCCGAGCCACTGACACCGGGGCTGGGCATGGCCTCGATCATCGGGGCGATTGGCGGGGTGATCGTGGTCTTTGCAGTGCCGCTGCTGGACAGGCTGAAGATCGACGATGTGGTGGGGGCCATCCCGGTGCATCTGTTCGCCGGGATCTGGGGCACGCTGGCGGTGGTGTTGACCAACAGCGAAGCCAGCCTGGGTGCCCAGCTCTACGGTATCATTGTCACGGCGGTCTTTGTGATCGCGGCCTCGGCGGTTGTCTGGCTGGTGATCAAGGCCACGATGGGCCTGCGGGTCGAGGCGGAGGCCGAGGTAACAGGGCTCGACAAGACCGAACTGGGTATGGAAGCCTATCCTGATTTCACCCGCGGCTGAGCCTGCGACCGACATCAATTCCCCGGGCGTCCGCGCCCGGGGTTTTCCCTTGTTCGGCGTGCAGTGTGGCCGGGCAAGGGGGGCGCTGCCCCCCTCTGGCCTCTGGCCATTCACCCCCCGGGATATTTTCGGCACAAAGACGGGGCGTCAGGACGTCAGCGGCGGCGTGGCTAGCCGCGTCGGATCGTGTCGCCGGGCTCAAGCCGGGGGGCAAGCTCCAGGCGCAACCCGCCGATCACGCCGTCAAGTCCCTTGCCGGCGATGATGTTGGCGGCCTTCTCGCCGATTTCGCGACGGCAGGCATCGATCGTGGCCAGACGCATGGGCAGCCCTTCGAGGAAATCGACACCATTGAAGCCTGCAAGGCCCAGCTTGCCGGGGATGTCATAGTCTTTCTCAAGGCAATAGAGCAGCCCGCCTGCGCCGATCATATCATTGGAATAATAGAGAAAATCTATATCGGGATGGCGAGCGAGCATGGTTTCGGTCATCTCGCGGCCCTTCTTGAGCGCCGAGCCGCCGGAATAGAGCTCGGTATCGGTCAGCGCCAACCCATGCGCGGCGAGCCCCTCGGTAAGGCCCTCAAGGCGTTTTCGTGCACGGTGGTCATGGGGCATCTTGGTGCCGAGAAAGCCGATCTTGCGGTAGCCGGCGGCGACGATTGCCTCGGCCATCTGGCGCCCTGCAGCGCGATGCGAAATGCCGACCACGGAATCGATTGCCGCGCCGTCGGTATCCATGATCTCGACGATGGGGATACCGGCGTTTTCCAGCATGACGCGGGCGGCTTCGGTATGTTCCAACCCGGCCAGGATGATCCCCGACGGCCGCCAGGAAAGCATCTCATAGAGCACGTTTTCCTCGCGCTCGGGCAGGTAGTTGGTGACCCCGAAAACCGGTTGCAGGCCGGTATCCTCAAGCGCGGCGGAAATGCCGCCCAGCACTTCGGGGAAGACCATGTTCGACAGCGACGGCACGATCACCGCTACCAGGTTGACCTGTTGCGAGGCCAGCGCGCCGGCGATCTTGTTGGGCACATAGCCCAGCGTGCGCGCTGCGGCGAGCACCTTCTCGCGCGTGGCGGGGGAGACGTCCTCGCGGTTACGCAGAACGCGGCTGACGGTCATCTCGCTGACGCCGCAGGCTTCGGAGACATCGCGCAGGGTCAGGGGGCGGCGGTGATCGGGGAGGCGAGGCTGCGTCATGGTCTGATGTCAATTCCTGAGGTCGGATCGGGCACCCTTTACCGTGCCGAACCAAAGCCGGACGGCCCGCTGCAGCAAGATCCCAGCGCGCGGTACAATCTTTCTACCGCCAAACCACCGGGTGTCAAAGCCTTGCTTTTTCACGCCTGCCGGGCATGCGTTGTGCTTGCCTTGTGACAGTATTCGAGCCAATAGGGGGCAGACGGCCCCGTGGCTCAACTGGATAGAGCAGCCCCCTCCTAAGGGGCAGGTTACAGGTTCGAATCCTGTCGGGGTCACCAGAAAATCACTGGCTTAAAGCGATTTCAAGGCTGGCTCTTTGGTCTTTTGAACCGGACCGGCATCAAAATTCCAGCGCTCTAGTCGATATGCGCAAGTGATCTGGGCTGGGTTTGGCCCAAATTGAGCGCGTGATATTGGGGCTTGCGTATCCAGGTATTGCACGATTTCTTCCATTGGTACCCCGGTCTCGGCCATGAAGCGCCCCGCGGTGCGCGGCAAGTCATGGGGCATGTAATGTGCGATGCCAGCGCATTTAGCGGCCGTGTTGAACCTGGTCTTCATCGATCCAACCCGGCGGTCACTCCACTCAATCACATCGCCAGACATCGCTGCGTTTATCATCCCTGTGGCGCGGCCTTTCAGTAGCAGTCCTGGTAGTTCGACGTCATGCATGCGCGTGCGCGTTGCCGGGCCTCGGACAAAGCTGCGGGGGACGCCCAGGTTGCGGAGCTGTCCAGAAGTTCGCGCGCGGTCTGGTGCCCCCCTTCGGCGGCCATGCCGAACCACATGAGCGCCGAAACGGTGTGCCGCGCCGCGCCATGGCCATTGTGATACATCGCCCCAAGATTGAACTGCGCGCCCGCATCGCCCTGCCCGGCGGCGAGGCGAAACCAGTGCACTGCCTCGGCATGGTCCTGCGCCACACCCTGACCATGGTAGATCATGACGCCGAGACTGTTCCGGGCATCCGCATGGCCCTGTTCGGCGGCAATGCGAAACCAGCGCACCGCCTCGGCATTGTCCTGGACCACACCCAATCCGTCCCGATACATGACCCCAAGGTTGTTTCTCGCATCCAGATCGCCCTGCTCGGCTGCCCTGCGAAACCATTGCACCGCTTCGGCATGATCTCGGTTCACACCGCTGCCGTCGCGGTACATGACACCGAGGTTGTTTTGCGCGACGGCACGGCCCTGCTCGGCGGCGCGACGAATCCACCGCACGGCTTCGGCATGGTCCTGCTCCACGCCCTGGCCAAGCGTATACATGACCCCAAGGCTGTTCTGCGCGCCCGCATGCCCCTGTTCGGCGGCTTGATGAAACAATCGCACGGCCTCGGCCAGGTCCTGCGCCATGCCCAGGCCATCCCTGTACATCAGGCCGAGGTTGTTCTGGGCATCCGCATGGCGGCCCAGGGCGGATCTGTGAAACCATCGCTCGGCCTCGGAAAAATCCTGCGCCAGTCCCAGCCCGTCCCTGTAAACAAGGCCGAGATTGTTTTGCGCATCACTATGGCCTTCCTCGGCCGCACGCCGAAACCATCGCTCTGCTTCGGTCAGATCCCGCGCCACACCCAAACCCTCCCGGTACAGGACCCCGAGGTTGTTCCGGGCATCGGCATTTCCCTGTTCGGCGGCACGGAGAAACCAGTGCGCGGCCGCGGCCAGATCCTGTGTCGTGCCCAGACCATTGGAGTGCATGACCGCGAGGTTATGCTGCGCGCGCGCATGGCCCTGCTCGGCGGCGGCGTGGAACCAGCGCGCAGCTTCGGCAAAGTCCCGTGCCACGCCTTCGCCGCTGTAGTGCATCATCGCCAGATGGTACTGCGCCTGTTCGTCGCCCTGTTCGGCGGCCTGCCGATACCATTGCGCGGCCTCGGCCCGGTCCTGCGTCACACCCCGGCCATTGCGATACATCATCGCCAGGAAAGACTGCGCGCGCGCATCTCCCCGCTCTGCAAGCGGCCGCCATTCGCGCAGGGCCGTGGCATAGTCATTCCTGTTGAAGGCCGCAAACCCGGCGTCGAAATTCTGCGCTACCGCTGCTGCCGGCGCGAGCGTCAAGGCAACGGCGGCCGCGCGAATGAACCCGGTCACGGGAAATCCGTTTGCTTCATGCCGGCAATCCCATCTTCTTACCTGCATTGATAATAATCCGAACTCAGGCACTGGATGGCGCGGGTCTGGGATTCGAGAACCTCAATTCGCGTCATTTCCGCGGCGATTGCGTCACGGTCGCGGGCCGCGCGCTCGTTTCCGCCCTCGACCGCAAGATAGAACCACATATGCGCCGATATGTTGTCCTGCCTGACACCCCGCCCGCTCACATACAAAAGCCCCATGTTTCTCTGCGCGGTCGAATCGCCCTGAAGGGCGGCGCGACCGATCCAGCGCGCGGCTTCGGTGAAGTCCTGTGTGACGCCGCGACCACTGTGATACAGCACCCCCAGAGAGTTCTGTGCAGACGCCAGTCCCCCGATGGCGGCCTGACGATACCAGTGCGCGGCCTCGGCATGGCTCTGCGCGACACCCCGGCCATCCTCATACATGCTGCCAAGATGCATCCCCGCCTGAAGATGCCCCTGAAGGGCAGCCCGGCGATACCAGAGTGCAGCTTCGGCATGGTCCTGCGCAACGCGCGGACGGCCCTCTTCATACAATACCGCAAGCGCAAACTGTGCATCGCTGTGTCCCTGAAGGGCGGATTGGCGATACCAGCGCACGGCCTCGGGAAAGTTCACCGCAACACCCAGGCCACGTTCGTACATCTGCCCGAGTGAATGCTGCCCCCAACTGTCGCCCTGATTGGCGGCCATGCGATACCAGCGCACGGCTGTGGCATAGTCGCGCGCCACGCCGTCGCCCAGCTCGTATGACCAGCCCATGAAGACCTGTGCATCGGCATGGCCCTGCTCGGCGGCTCTGCGATACCAGCGCAAGGCCTCGGCGGGGTCCGCCGTGACGCCGTCGCCATCGTCATACATCATCCCAAGGTAGAATTGTGCGCGCTCGTCGCCCTGTTCGGCAAGCGGCCTGAACTGGCGCAGTGCCGCAGCATAGTCGCCCGTATAGTAGGCGGTAGTTCCGGCCTGAAAGTCCTGTGCCACGGCGGTCGCGGGCAAGAGCATCAGAACCAAAACAATACTGATAAAAAACCGCATCTCGGGTTTCCTGCTGCGATCCCCAAAACCTTTGAGCCACCTGTCGTCTGGTTTCAGTGTCCACGGAATGCGCCCCTCGATCAACCCTCTTGGCCGAAGCATGGCATCGACGACACGCCGGCAAGGGTAACGGGGTCAGCAGAAACCCCTTGGCGAGGACACTGCCGCCAGGCGCATGGTCGTTGACGACCTCAAGACGGTAGCGCGCCTGCCGATCCTCAAGGCAAACAGTGCGGCGTGCAACTGGAGGCGGCGCGGTGGCGATGGCCTGGGGTGTATTTCTTTGGTTCAGCGAACCGGCGAAACCACAGAAGCGCCGCCCTCTTTCAGGGGCAGGTTGCAGGTTTGAATCCTGCCGGGATCACCAGAATGGCTAACGAGGCCAGGCGCCTATTTCCAGGTTGGATGGAAGCGGTCCGCCGGCGACAGGGTGAAGATCTCGAAACCGTCTGCCGTCACCCCGACGGAATGTTCGAACTGCGCGCTCAGCGATTTGTCGCGCGTCACCGCCGTCCAGTCATCGGCCAGCACCTTGGTTTCCGGCCGGCCCAGATTGACCATCGGCTCGATGGTGAAAAACATGCCCTCTTCCAACGTGGCCTCGCGGCCCGGGCGGCCGTAATGCAGCACATTCGGCGGGGCATGAAACACCCGCCCCAGCCCGTGGCCACAGAAGTCGCGCACCACCGACATGCGCTGCGCCTCGACATAGGACTGGATCGCATGGCCGATATCGCCAAAGGTATTGCCTGGGCGCACTGCCTCGATACCCTTCATCAGCGCATCATGCGTCACCTGGATCAGCCGCTCGGCCTTGCGGCTCGGATTGCCGGCGACATACATGCGCGAGGTGTCGCCAAACCAGCCATCGACGATCACGGTAACATCGATGTTCAGGATATCGCCGTCCCTGAGCGCCTTGGTGCCGGGGATGCCATGGCAGACCACATGGTTGACGCTGATACAGCTCGCATGCTGGTAGCCGCGATAGCCGATGGTCGCCGATGCCGCGCCATGTGCATGCACCATCTCGGTGATCAGGCGGTCGATTTCGGCGGTGGTCTGGCCAGGGAGGACATGCGCGGCGATATCGTCGAGGATCTGCGCCGCCACCCGCCCGGCACGGTGCATTCCGGCAAAATCGCCGGGTTCATGGATGCGAATGCCGTCGCGGGTGATGCGGCCGTCGTTCTGATACACGCAGGGATCCTCTTTCTTGCCTGCCCTAGATAGCGCCTGCCCCCCGGAATTGCCAGACCGTCACCCGGCGATTGGAAAGCCTGGCGTGGCCTGCTAGGTATTGGACGCAACCCCATTACGGAACCGCACCATGACCAATCCTACTGCGGCGATGCTGGTGATCGGCGACGAGATCCTCACCGGGCGAACCCGCGACGCCAATATGCACCATCTGGCCAATGCGCTGACAGGTCATGGAATTCGCCTGCGTGAGGTGCGGATCGTGCCGGATGAGCATGTTGCGATCGTCACGGCGCTCAATGCCCTGCGCGCGATGCATGACCATGTGTTCACCTCGGGCGGGATCGGCCCCACGCATGACGACATCACCGCCGATGCCGTGGCCGCGGCCTTTGGCGTGCCGATCGACGTGCGCGCCGATGCCCGTGCCAAGCTGGAGGCCCATTACCAGCGCACCGGGCTGGAGCTGAACGCCGCGCGTCTGCGCATGGCGCGCATCCCCGAGGGCGCGAAGCTGATCGACAATCCGATTTCCGCGGCACCGGGCTTCAGCCTGGGCAATGTTCATGTCATGGCCGGGGTGCCGGCGATCTTTCAGGCGATGGTGGCGGGCGTCCTGGCGCAGCTCGCCAGCGGCACGCCGCTCTTGAGCCAGATGCTGGACCTTCAGCGCGGCGAGGGCGAGATCGCCGCGCCGCTGGAAGGGCTTGCCCGGCGCTTCCCCGATCTCAGCTTTGGCTCCTATCCCTATATCCGCAACGGTGCGCATGGCACACAGGTCGTGGTGCGTGGCACCGATGCCGGGCAGATCGACGCGGCGATGGTGGAGCTGTCGCATCTGGCAGCCGCGCGCTGATGGCCGGCTGCGCATGAGCATTGCAACTGCCGATCTGCTGGCCGCGCTCGAAGCCACATGGCCATCCGCCGCGCAGCACCCGCTCGGGCCTTTCACGCTGCGCGACGGGGCGGGGGGCGGCAAGCGCGTGAGTGCGGCCACACTGGATGGCGTGTTCGATGCCGCAGCGCTCGGCGCTGCCGAAACGGCGATGCGCGCGGCCGGTCAGGCGCCGCTCTTCCGGATTGTCGATCAGCCGCAATTCGATACCGAGCTGGCGGCGCGCGGCTATGCGCTGGTCGATCCGACGCTGCTTTATGCCGCCCCGGCCGCCACCGTGGCCGAAACCCCGCGCCCGGTTTCGCTGCTGTCTTGCTGGCCGCCACTGGCCATTCAGCGCCAGCTCTGGCAGGAGGCCGGCATCGGCCCGGCGCGGCTGGCGGTGATGGCGCGTTCCAGCGAGCCGCGCATGGCCTTCGTCGCCCGGTTCCAGAACCGCGCTGCCGGGGTGGCCTTTGTCGCGCTGCACGGGCCTGTCGCCATGCTGCATGCGCTTGAGGTCGAGCCGGCATTCCGTCGTCAGGGAGTTGCGCGCTACATGGTGCGTGGCATCGCGCATTGGGCAGCGGAGGCGGGTGCGGCATGGTTTGCCCTTGCTGTCACCGAGCGCAACCTCGCCGCGCGCGCCCTTTACAGCGCGCTGAACATGGCCGAGGCTGGGCGCTACCATTACCGCCAGCTCGGGGATACATCATGACCAGACCGCCCACCGCTCTCAATCTTCCCCAGGCCGATCCCCTGCCCGAGGCCACGCAGCGCTATTTCGATATCTGTCAGGAAAAGCTGGGGATCGTTCCCAATGTGCTGCGCGCTTATGCTTTCTCGCCCGAAAAGCTCAATGCCTTCACCGCCATGTATAACGATCTGATGCTGGGCGAGAGCGGGCTCAGCAAGCTTGAGCGCGAGATGATCGCGGTGGTGGTCTCGTCGATCAACCGCTGCTGGTATTGCCAGGTGGCGCATGGCGCGGCGGTGCGCGCGCTTTCGGGCGATCCGGCGCTGGGCGAGGCCATGGTGATGAACTGGCGCGCGGCACAACTGACCAACCGCCAGAGGGTCATGCTGGCCTTCGCCGAGAAAGCCACCAAGGCCAGCGCCGAGATCACCGAGGATGACCGCAACGCCCTGCGCGCGCAGGGCCTCTCCGACCGTGACATCTGGGACCTCGCCTCGGTCGTGGGGTTTTTCAACATGTCCAACCGGGTTGCTTCGGCCACCGGCATGGAGCCCAACCCCGAATACCACGCCCAGGCACGCTGAGCCTGGCGCAAGGCCGGCAGCAAAACCTCTTGACGGCGGCGAAAAACTGAACAGGTTAACCGAACGCCCCATCACCTGCCCCCGATGCGTTGCCAGAGACGCCGGGGGCGAATGGCCGCAGGCCAGAGGGGGCCGCGCGCCCATCTGCCGGATACTCAAGCATGAGCACCTTTGCCTCCGCCCGCCCCGCCCCGCCGCTGATCACCCCGGTTCTGATTGGCGGCTGCATCATCATCCTGATCAGCTTTGCCATTCGCGCCTCGTTCGGGGTGTTCCAGATCCCCATTGCCGAGGAATTCAACTGGCCGCGCGCCGAGTTTTCGCTGGCCATCGCCATCCAGAACCTCGCCTGGGGCATCGGGCAGCCACTGTTTGGCGCGCTGGCCGAGCGCTTCGGTGATCGTCGCGCCATCGTCGCCGGAGCGCTGATCTATGCCGCGGGCCTGGTGCTCTCGGCCTTTGCCGTTACTCCCGGCGCGCATCAACTGCTGGAAATCCTGGTCGGTTTCGGCGTTGCCGGCACCGGCTTCGGGGTGATCCTGGCGGTGGTGGGGCGCGCCGCTTCGGATGAAAACCGCAGTCTCGCGCTGGGCATTGCCACTGCCGCGGGCTCGGCCGGGCAGGTGGTTGGCGCGCCGCTGGCCGAGTTCCTGCTGGCCTTCTACAGCTGGCAAAGCGTGTTCCTGATCTTTGCCGGCATGATCCTGCTGGCGCTCTTCGCACTGCCGATGATGCGCTCGCCCGCACCGGTCAGCCGCGACGAGCTGGAGCAAAGCATGGGGCAGGCGCTGAAACAGGCGTTTCGTGACCCGTCCTTCGCGCTGATCTTTCTGGGCTTCTTTTCCTGCGGGTATCAGTTGGCCTTTGTCACCGCGCATTTCCCTGCCATGGTCACCGAGATGTGCGGCCCCATCGACCAGACGGGCTTTCTGGCTGGTATCGGCATCACCACCACCTCGGCGCTGGGGGCGGTGGCGATCTCGCTGATCGGGCTGGCCAATATCGTCGGCACCATCACCGCCGCATGGGCCGGCAAGCGCTGGTCGAAGAAATATCTGCTGGCGGGCATCTACACCGCGCGCACGGTGGTTGCGGCGGTGTTCATCGTGCTGCCGATCACACCCGGTTCGGTGTTGATCTTCTCGGTGCTGATGGGTTCGCTGTGGCTGGCCACGGTGCCGCTGACCTCGGGGTTGATCGCGCATATCTATGGGCTGCGCTATATGGGCACGCTTTACGGCATCGTCTTCTTCAGCCATCAACTGGGCAGTTTTCTGGGCGTCTGGCTGGGGGGCAGGCTCTATGACATCCATGGCGACTATACGCTGGTCTGGTGGGTCGGCGTGGCGGTGGGGGCCTTTTCGGCCATCGTGCATCTGCCGGTGCAGGAGCGGCGCATGAACGCGGTGCCGGCATGAGGGCGGTGTTCGATCTCGATGGAACGCTGATTGACAGCGCGCCCGATATCCTGGCCGCTGGCAATGCGGTGCTGGCCGGCGAGGGACTGAACCCGATCAGCGCCGCACAGTCGCGCAGCTTCATCGGCAATGGCGCGCGGGTCTATGTGGAGCGGCTGGAGCGCGCCGCGGCCGGTGCCAATGACGCCGCGCGCACTGCCCGCATGCAGGCGCATTTCCTGCATGAATACGAGGTTGCCCATGCTCTGACGCGGCCCTATCCCGGCGTCGAGCCGGCCTTGCAGGCGTTGCGCAGCGCCGGCTGGCGGCTGGGGCTTTGCACCAACAAGCCGCTGGGCCCGGCCCGCGCGGTGCTGGCGTATTTCGGCTGGTCGGATCTGTTTGAAACGGTGATCGGCGGCGACAGCCTGCCGGTGATCAAGCCCGATCCGGCGCCGCTGCACGCAGCCCTTGCCGTTCTGGGGGCGGGGCCTGCGGTCTTTGTCGGCGACAGCGAGGTCGATGCTGCCACCGCAAGCGCCGCCGCCATACCCTTCGCGCTCTTTACCGAGGGCTACCGGCGCAGCCCGCCCGAGGCCATCGCCCATGCCCGCGCCTTTGACGATTTTGCCGTTCTGCCGGACCTTCTGCGCGCAATGATCGACGCCTGAGGACGGGGGCATTGATCTGTGTCATTTCTCCCGCTCCGGCGGCGCGCGTCGTGGCCCAGGATCACGGGCGCGCGATGTCGCACACCGTCAAAAGCCGAAAAGCCGCGTCGGTGTATCGACCAGGATCTGACGTTGCCATGCCGGATCGGGCGCCCAGTCCAGCAGCAGATCCAGCAGCGCGGCATCGTCGGGGTAAGCCTCTGGTGTCGACGCCGCATTGTGCGGCCAGTTGGTGCCCCAGATCACCCGCTCGGGCGCATGGGCGACAATCTCGCGCGCGACGGCGCCCACATCGGCATATTCGGGGCCGCCCGCGCGCGAGGATTCGTAGCACCCGGCCAGCTTGAACCAGCAGTTCCCCCTGTCGATCAGATGCTTGAGCGCCTCAATGCGCGGGTCGCCGGGCGCGATGCCGTCAAAGAACTTGCCGTGATGGTCGATGATGAAACGGCTCTTGACTGCCTCCAGCCTGGGCAGATGGGTGCGCAGATGCGTGCCGTCAAACTGCACCGCCAGCACCCAGTCGAGGCTGCGCGCACGCGCATCCACCTCGGCCAGCCGCGCCAGCCCCACCGCGCCGCCCGGCAGGTCCATGACCCGCGCGCCACGCACGCCGGCGGCATGCAGGGCCTCAAGCTCGGCATCACGCGTTGCGCCTGTCACAACCGCGACGCCGCGTGCGATATCGCCGAATTCGGCAAGTGCCGTCAGCAGGTTGGCGTTGTCGAACTGATGCGCATTGCCCTGCGTCACCACCACCCGCTCAAGGCCCAGCCAGTCCATCACCTGCCGGTATTCGGCTGCTCCGGCGCGGCCTGGCGGCAGGCCGGGGCCGCCGGGTTGCGCGGCAAAGCCGTCCAAATAGACATGCATCTGCGTATCTGTGGCCCCGCGTGGCATGAGCAGGCGCGGTTTGGGGCCGGCAAGGCGGCGCTCCATGCTAGACTTCGACCGAAAAGCGGCGCACCGCTTCGGCGTCGATCTCAATGCCCAGACCCGGCCCGTCGGGCACCGCAACGATCCCGGCGCGATGCGCGATGGGCGCGCGGACGATCGCCTGGCGGAAGGGGTTGTGTGTCTGGTCGAACTCCAGCATCGGCTGGCGCGCGCCATGGCGCAGGGGCGAGGGCGGCAGCGTCGCCAGCATGTGCAGCGAGGCCGCAATGGCGATCGCCGTGCCCCAGACATGCGGCACCACACGGATGCCGGCGGTCTCGGCCATGGCGACGATCTTGCGCATCTCGGTGATGCCGCCGCAGCCGCAGACATCGGGTTGCAGGATGTCCACGCTGCGCCGGGCCAGAACCTCGGCAAAGGCGGTGCGCCCGTGCCAGGTTTCGCCCCCGGCCACCGGGATCGGCTGGCGCGCGCGCACGCTGTCATAGGCGGCCAGATGTTCAGGCACCACGGGTTCCTCGAACCAGCCGATATCCAGATGCGCAACCCGGTTTCCAAGGGCGATGGCCTCCAGCGCGTCATAGCCATGATTGGCGTCGATCATCAGCGCCACATCCGGGCCGATGGCCTGCCGCACGGCAGCGATGCATTCGGCATCCTCGTTCACGCCAAAGCCGATCTTGATCTTGGTGGCACGAAAACCCTGCGCCACATAGGCTGTGACCTCTTCGACCAGCGCCGCCTTGCGGTCGCGCCCGACGGGGCGAAAACCGCCGGTGGCATAGGCCGGGATCTCGTTGCGATACGCGCCACCCAGAAGCCGGTGGATCGGCACGCCGAAATGCCGCCCGGCGACATCCCAAAGCGCGATATCGATGCCGCTCAGCGCGGTCATGGTTGCACCGCGCTGGCCCTGATCGCGGAACTCGTTGTAGAGATCGGCCCAGATGGGTTCGATATCGAGCGCCTCGCACCCGATGACCCGCCCTGCCATTGCCTTGACAATCGCTGCATTCGGCCCTGCCGGGCCCAGGCATTCGCCCCATCCGGTCAGGCCGCTGTCGGTGGTGATTTCCACCAGGCAGGCCCAGCGATCATGAAAGGTGGAAAACGCGCTCTGGAACGGCTGCTCCAGCCGGTGACGCAGAACATGGGTGCGCAGAGCGGTGATTTTCATGCGGGAAACTTTTCGATCAGTGCCTGAAGCATGCGGTCCTCCTCGGCGGTCAGGTCGGTCAGTGGCGGGCGCACCGGGCCAGAGCCGCGCCCGATCAGCCGCACCCCGGCCTTGATGATCGACACCGGATAGCCGGTCTGGCGGTCGCGGATACGCGCGAAGGGAAAGAAGAACTCCTTCAGATAATGCTCCATCACCGCCGAATCGCCAGCGCGCAGCGCATTGAAGAACGCCACCGCCATATGCGGCAGGAAGTTGAAGATGGCCGAGGAATAGGTTGTCACCCCGGCGCCGTTATAGGCCTCGGCGAAAAGCTCATGTGTCGGCATGCCGCCGATATAGCACAGCCGCTCGCCCAGCTGGGCGGTGATCTCGCGCACCACACCGATCTGCCCGGTGCCATCCTTGAAGCCGATAAGGTTGGGGCAGGCATCGGCCAGACGCATCAGGGTTTCCGCCGAAACCACCGAATTGCCCCGGTTATAGACGATCACCCCCAGCGCGGTGGAATCGCACACCGCCTTGATATGACGATAAAGCCCCTCTTGCGGGGCGCCGATCAGGTAGTGTGGCAAAAGCAGCAGCCCGTCCGAGCCCGCCCCCTCGGCGTCGCGCGCGATCTGCCTGGCCATCTCGGTGCCATAGCCGCAGCCGGTGATGATGGGCACATCGCCCGAAACATCCTTTGCCGCGCGTGTCAGCTCAACGATCTCCTCGCGTGTCAGCGAGAAGAACTCGCCTGTGCCGCCGGCGGTAAACAGCGCCGTCGCGCCGAAGCCCGACAGCCAGGCGACATGCGCGCGGTAGCTGTCCAGATCAAGCCTGAGCTGTTCATCCAGATGCGTGACAGGAAAGGACAGCAGGCCCGCAGAGGTTCTGGCCTTGATCTCGGAGGGGGTCATGGGCGGCACTCGCTTGTGATGATTCCTTGCAAAGACATATGATGACTTTACAGGAAGGTCAAGCGATGTCATCCCGCATCATTGTCAGCCGGCGGGCCAGCACGCGGTAGCGCTCCAGCGAGCCGATCAGATGCCGGCGCATGGCATCGCGCGCCCCCTCGGCATCGCGGTTGGCGATCGCCTCGGCGACATCGCGGTGCTCGGCGTTCAACTGACTGTCGCGGTTGGGCAATTGCGCCCCGTCGCCGATGGTGCTGCGCAGCGTCTCGCGCGGGATGGTGCGGCGGCCAAGCTGGGCCAGAAACTCTTCAAACCGGGCATTGTTGGTGGCGCGCGCAATCGCCATGTGAAAGGCGAAATCAGCCTCGGCGGTTGGCTCCCCGCGCCGCACGAGCTGCGCAAAATTCTGATAAGCTTCATCAATTTCGGCCATCTGGGCGGGTGCGGCGCGTATTGCAGCCAGCCCTGCGGCCTCGATCTCGACCGCTGCGCGCAGTTCAACCTCTTCAATGACCGCGGAAATCTTGCCCGCGGCTGGCGCTGGCAGCGTCAGCCGCCCCTCGGGTCCGGGACGCTCCAGCACGAAGACCCCCGCCCCATGCCGAGATTCTACCAGGCCCTCGGCGCGCAATTCGGCGATCGCCTCGCGGATCACCGTCCGGCTGACCCCGAACCGCTGGATCAGGGCGGGCTCGGTGGGCAGCTTGTCGCCGGGAACATGAAGCCCGCCCTCAATCTCGCCGCGCAGCGCCTCGACGACGCGCGTGGTAAGGTTGGCGCGCGGTGCGGCACCTGATTCTGCCATGGGCGGGTCTCCTGCGGCGGGCGGTCTGCCGGGACCAGCTTTTCAGTTTCCTGCTATGAATGCAAGGCTTCTCGGGCATACATCATATTTTGATTGACAAGTCATAAGATGACTATTAGCAAGCTCGACATCTGGAGCGCCGCAGTCGAGGATGCGGCATAAGGGAGGAAACCTTGATGAGACATCGTGCATTGCTTGCCTCAGTCGCCGCCCTTGGGCTGGTTGCTGCATCCGCCGCCGCCCAGGACCTGCGCGGCTGGAACACGCATGTTCCGGATTATCCCGGCTCTGTTGCCATGGATCATTTCAGCGCGCTGGTCACCGAGCGCACCGAGGGCCGCATCCGGCCCACAACCTACCATTCGGCGCAGCTGGGCGAGCAGGATTTCGCGATCGAGCAGATGCAGTTCGGCGGCATCGACTTTGCGGTGTTCAACCTGACGCCGCTCAACAACATCGTGCCCGCCACCCAGGTCACCACGCTGCCCTATGTCTTCCGTTCGATCGAGCATATGCACGCGGCGATGGATGGCGAGATCGGCACGGAAATCGGCGCGGCTATGGCCGATGCCAACATGGTTGCCCTGGCCTGGTATGACAGTGGCGCGCGTTCGTTCTATGCCAGCCGTCCGCTCAACTCGCTTGCCGATCTGGCCGGGCTGAAGATCCGCGTGCAGAACTCCGACCTCAATGTCGCCATGGTTGAGGCATTGGGAGCCAACGCCACGCCGATCCCGTTCGGCGAGGTCTATACCTCGATCCAGACCGGGGTTGTCGATGGTGCCGAAAACAACTGGCCTTCCTACGAATCGACCAATCATTTCGAGGTCGCGCGCTATTTCATCCAGGATGAGCACACCATCGTCCCCGAGGTCTTTGCCATCGCCCTGACGACCTGGGAGCGCATGAACCCCGAGGATCAGGCGATCGTTCGCCAGGCCGCCATCGAGAGCGCCGCGCTTCAGCGCGACCTCTGGGCCGCGCGCGAGCGCACCTCGGAAGAGCGGGTGCGCGCGGCGGGCAGCGTGATTGTCACGCTCGACGACAAGTCCGAGTTCATCAATGCCATGGCGCCGGTCTATGAGCGCTTCGCCACCGATCCGCTGATCGCCGATCTGCTGGCCCGTATCCAGGCCATCGACTGACAAGGCCACGGGCCGGGCGCGCGATCGCCCGGCCCGGTTCGTTTCGCCACCGGCCATCACGCGAAAGGCCCGCCATGCGCTGGAGATCCATCGACTACCTGGCCGCCGCAGTGATCTTCCTGGGGGCGGTTGCGCTGATCGTTCTGGTGGGGATCACCGGCTGGCAGGTCTGGGGGCGCTATGTGCTCAACGACACCCCCACCTGGGCTGAGCGTCTGGCACTGCTGCTGATCCTTGTGGTCTCGTTGCCGATTGCCGCCGTCGGCCTGCGCGAGGAGTTCCACCTGGGCATCTCGTTCCTGCTGGAGATGTTGCCGCCACGGGGCCAGCGCGTGCTCAAGATCATCAACGCGATGATCCTTTGGCTGTTCGGCCTTGCCATGGCCTGGCACTCCTGGACGCTGGTTGCCGGCACATGGAACCGAAACATCCCGCTGCTGGGCGTGCCGCAGGCGTTTCAGTATCTGCCCCTGGTGCTCTGTGGCGGGCTGATCGTGCTGTTCATGACCGAACGGCTCTATTTCCTGCTTCGCGGCGCGCCACCCCGGAACAACAAGGACTGATCCATGGGTCTGACAATCCTCTTGCTGGTCTTTCTGATCACCATGCTGATGGGTATTCCCATTGCCTTCAGCCTGGGGATCGCGGCGCTGTCGGCGGCTCTTTATCAGGGTATCCCCGAGCCCATCGTGTTCCAGCGCATGGTGGCCGGGATCAATGTGTTCTCGCTTCTGGCCATCCCGTTCTTCATCTTCGCCGGGGAGTTGATGCTGCGTGGCGGCATCGCCATCCGGCTGGTGCGTTTTGCCGATGCGCTGGTGGGCAGGGTGCGCGGCGGGCTGGGCGTGGTGAATGTGCTCACCTCGATGCTGTTTGGCGGCATTTCCGGCTCGGCGGTGGCCGATACCTCGGCGCTGGGCTCGGTGATGATCCCGATGATGCGTGAACAGGGCTATGATGACGACTATGCAATCAACGTGACCGTCACCTCGTCCATTGCCGGGGTGATGATCCCGCCCAGCCACAACATGATCCTCTATGCGCTGGCGGCGGGGGGCGGCATTTCGATTTCGTCGCTGTTTCTGGCGGGTATCGTGCCGGGCATCATCATGTGCCTGTGCCTGACCGTTGCGGCCTATCTGGTGGCCATCAGGCGCGGCTATCCCTCCAAGGTCTTTCCTGGCTGGCGCGCGGTCGTCTATACGGCGGCGGGTGCCATTCCCGGACTGATGACGGTGGTGGTGATCATCGGTGGCGTGCTTTCGGGGGTGTTCACGGTTACAGAATCTGCCGCGGTGGGTGCGATCTATGCGCTGGCGGTGACGGCGCTGTTCTACCGTTCGCTGAGCCTTCGGGACTTCTGGGAAAGCGTCACCCAGACCATTCGCACCACGGCAATGGTGATGATCCTGGTGGGCACCGCCACGGCATTCGCCTATTTCCTGGCGGTCTATCAGGTGCCGGCGGCGATCCTCCATCTGCTGACCTCGATCTCGGACAACCCGATCGTCATTTTCCTGCTCATCAACATCGCGCTGTTGGCGCTGGGCCTGTTCATGGACATGGCCGCGCTGATCCTGATCTGCACGCCGATCTTTCTGCCGGTTGTCGTGCGCATGGGCATGGACCCGGTTCAGTTCGGCATGGTGATGATGATGAACCTGGGGCTTGGCCTGACCACACCGCCGGTCGGTGGCTGCCTGTTTGTCGGCTGCGCGATTGCCAAGGTGAGGATCGAGCATGTGGTCAAGACGATCTGGCCCTTTTACCTTGCCATCGTGGTCGCGCTGATGCTGACCACCTATGTTCCCGCGGTGTCGATGACCCTGCCCAATCTCTTTCGCTGAGGGCCATGCATGAAACGTTTGCTCATCACCGGTGCCGCCGGTTCCCTTGGTCGGCTATGCCGGGCGCGGCTGGGCCATCTGGCCGAAACCCTGCGCCTGTCGGATCTGGCGGAAATGCCCCCCGCCGGCCCGTGCGAGGAGGTGGTGCAATGCGATCTTGCCGATAGGGGCGCAGTGCATGATCTCGTGCAGGGCTGCGACGGCGTCGTGCACCTGGGCGGTGTGTCGGTTGAAAGCACCTTCGAGAATATCCTCAACGGCAATCTGGTCGGCACCTACAATCTATATGAAGGGGCGCGCAAAGCCGGGGTGCGCCGTATCGCCTTTGCCAGCTCCAACCACGCCATCGGCTTTCACCGCCGCGAGACATTGCTGGCTGCGGATGCGCCGTTGCGGCCGGACAGCCTTTATGGCGTGTCAAAATGCTTCGGCGAGGCGCTGGCGCACCTTTACCACGACAAGTTTGGCCTTGAGAGCGCGATCATCCGCATCGGCTCGTGTTTCCCCGAGCCGCGTGATCACCGCATGCTGGCCACCTGGCTCAGCCCTGAGGATCTGATCCGCCTGCTGGAGCGGGTTTTCCGTGCGCCGCGCCTGGGCTGTCCGGTGATCTATGGCGCCTCGGCCAATGACGAGTGCTGGTGGGACAACAGCCACATCGGCTATCTGGGCTGGCACCCGCAAGACAATGCCGAAGTGTTCCGCGCCGCGCTGGACGCCCGCACCAGCCCACCCGCCTCGGACCATCCGTCGGTGGTTTTTCAGGGCGGCGGTTTTGCCGCGGCCGGCCATTTTGAGGATCAGTAGATTGTCGGCATGTGCCTGAGCGTGCCCGCTTTCCTGGGCTGTCTGCCTGCCCGTGCTGTGCAGGCCAAGCCATCAAGCCTCGGGGTTTGTGCCTCGGGAAAGAAGGATCAAGACCCATGAGCTATACCCCCCATGGCTGCCATCTGATCGCTGGCGAGCGCATTGCCACCGACAGCCGCGTTTCATCGAGCCCGGCCCATGGTCCTGCACAGGCTTTCAGCGAAGGCACGCCGGCGATTGTCGATCAGGCCTGCGCCGCGGCCGAGGCGGCGTCATGGTCCTTCGGCCAGTCGAGCCGCGAGGCGCGCGCCGAGCTGCTGGAGGCGATTGCGGATACCATCGAGGCGCGCGGGACGGAAATCACCGAAACCGGCACCCGGGAAACCGGCCTTCCCGCCGCCCGGCTTGAGGGTGAGCGCGGCCGCACCACAGGGCAGTTGCGCCTTTTCGCGCACCATATCCGCGCGGGTGACTATCTGGATCGCCGCCATGATCCCGCCCTGCCCGATCGCCAGCCCGCCCCGCGCCCGGAACTGCGCATGGTGCAGCGTCCGATTGGCCCGGTTGCGGTATTCGGCGCATCGAACTTCCCGTTGGCCTTTTCAACCGCCGGTGGCGATACGGCGGCGGCGCTGGCGGCGGGATGCCCGGTGGTGGTCAAGGGCCATGATGCGCACCCCGGCACCGGCGAAATTGTAGCCGGCGCCATTGCCGAGGCGATCCGCCGCTGCGGCATCGATCCGGGGGTGTTCTCGCTGGTTCAGGGGGGCAACCGCGCGGTGGGCCAGGCGCTGGTGAGCGATCCGCGCATCAAGGCTGTCGGTTTCACCGGCTCGCTGGCCGGGGGGCGTGCCTTGTTCGATCTTTGCGCCGCGCGCGCCGAGCCGATCCCATTTTTCGGCGAACTGGGCAGCGTGAACCCGGTGTTCGTGCTGCCCTCGGCGCTGGCGGGGCGGGGCGCCGGGATCGCGCAGGGCTGGGCGGTCAGCCTGACCATGGGGGCGGGGCAGTTCTGCACCAATCCCGGCATCGTCGTCATGATCGACGGGCCCGAGGCCGCGGTCTTTGCCGCCGCCGCCCGCGACGCGCTGGAGCCGGTGGGGCCGCAGACCATGCTCACCGAGGGCATCGCCGCCGCCTATCGGCAGGGGCGTGACCGGGTGGCCGGAATGCCGGGGGTGAATGCGCTCCTGACCCCGGTTTGCGAAGCCCGCGCCGCTACGCCGCAGCTCTTTGAAACCATTGGCGATGTCTGGCTGGGCAATGCGGGGCTGGGGCATGAGGTGTTCGGTCCGCTGGGGCTGATCGTGCGGGTGAAGGATGCCGCGCAGATGGAAACCCTCGCCTGCAGCCTCGATGGTCAGCTTACCTGCACACTACAGATGGATGATGGCGACAGCGCGCTGGCGCAACGGCTTCTGCCGGTGCTGGAACGCAAGGCCGGGCGCATTCTGGCCAACGGCTTTCCCACCGGGGTCGAGGTGGCCGACAGCATGGTGCACGGTGGCCCCTGGCCGGCCAGCACCAATTTCGGCCACACCTCGGTCGGCACGCTTTCGATCCGGCGTTTCCTGCGCCCGGTGTGTTACCAGAACCTGCCCGCCTCGCTGCTGCCCGCCGATCTGAGCTGACGGCAGGCTGCACCGGCCATCGAGCTTCTTTGAGGGCGGCGCTCTTTCGTGATAGGCTCCGCGCATCCTTGCAAGGGGGCAACGCATGGCTTCGGGTGGTATTGTGATCCTCGTCGGGACCACGAAAGGCGCGTTTCTCATCGGCGAAACCGATGCGGGCTGGGAGGTGACAGGCCCCCATTGCGATGGCTGGCCGATCAACCATGTCATCGGCGATCCGCAGACCGGCACGCTCTGGGCCGGTGGCGGCGGTGACTGGCATGGCGCAGGCATCTGGCGCTCACTGGATGGCGGGCAGAGCTGGGCGCTCACCCGGCTTACGAAAGGCTCGATGGACGATTGGGCGGCCAATGATCCGGATTTCGCCAGAATGATCGACTGGACGGACGAGGCGCTGCCGTTCGGCAATGCCTATGCGCAGATATGGTCGCTGTGCTACGCTCACGGCATGCTCCATGCCGGGACCAAACCGGCGGGCCTGCTGCAAAGCCGCGATGGCGGGGCAAGCTGGGCCAGGATCGAGGGTCTTGCCGATCATCCCTCCGCCAGGAGTTGGAATCCCGGCGCGGCGGGCCTCGTGCTGCATTCGATCGTTGCCCATCCATCCGATCCGCAGAAGCTTTGGGTCGGCATCTCGGCCGCAGGCGTGTTCGCCACCGAGGACGGCGGCAAGACATGGGAGCGCCGCAACCGCCTGTCGAACGCCGAAGCCCATTGTCATCATGACCACCCCGCGGCTGCGCGTGACGGCGAAACCGGGCATTGCGTGCATAACATGATGCGCGCGCCGGGCAGCGAAGATCTGCTCTACCAGCAGAACCATCACGGTGTCTGGCGCTCGGCGGATGGTGGGCGCAGCTGGGACGACATCACCGCTGGCCTTCCCTCCACCTTCGGCTTTCCGATCCAGGTGCACCCGCGCGACCCCGCCACCCTCTGGACATTGCCGCTTAATGGCGACATGGCGGGGCGCTTCCCGCCAGATGCCGCGGCGGCCGTGTGGCGCTCCCGCGATGGCGGTCAGAGCTGGCAGGCCCTGCGCGAAGGACTGCCCCAGACATCGTGTTTCTTTACCGTGCTTCGTCAGGCCATGGCCGGCGATACGCGCGATCCGGCAGGGCTGTATTTCGGCACCAACAGCGGGTCGGTCTTTGCAAGCCGCGATGAAGGTGACACCTGGCACGAGGCCGCCCGCCATCTGCCGACCATTCTGGCGGTGGAGGTGCTTGAACGCGCTTGAGGGCCACGCGCCATCGGCCGCCGGTGTTTCCTTTCGGCGCGCAATCCCGGTTTGGCATCTTGTCAGACGTTCAGAATGTCCGGAATTTTCCGCTGAGCATCATGGCGCTGGCGAACGCGCATGCCGTCCTGTGGTTTGCAGTCTCAGCGCGGTGCCATGCGGATCGCGCCGTCAAGGCGGATCACCGTGCCGTTGAGCATCGGATTGCGGGTGATGTGATCGACCATTTCGGCATATTCCGCCGGATCGCCCAGTCGCGACGGGAAGGGCACCTGCGCACCAAGGCTGTGCTGGACCTCGGGGGGCAAACCCTCCAGCAGTGGCGTCAGAAACAGCCCCGGCGCGATGGTGCAGACCCGCACCCCCTTGTCGGCCAGATCGCGCGCCATGGGCAGCGTCATGCCGACGATCCCGCCTTTCGAGGCCGCATAAGCCACCTGGCCGATCTGCCCTTCAAACGCCGCCACCGAGGCCGTGTTCACGATCACCCCGCGCGCGCCATCGCCATTGCCATCGCTATCGACTGGCGCAGCCGCGACCATACGCGCTGCCGCCTGGGATGCGCAGTAGAAGCTGCCCAGCAGATTGACGCGGATGGTTTTTTCGAAAAGCGCCGCATCATGCGCCACCCCGCGCGAAACGGTCTTGGCCGCCGGACCGATGCCGGCGCAATTGACCAGCACGCGCGGCGTGCCGAGCGCATCCTCGGCATCGGCAAGGCCCTGCGCCACCGAGGCGGGGTCGGAGACATCGACCCTGGCAAACATCCCGCCGATCTGTGCCGCCAGAGCGCGCCCGGCTGCCTCGTTGAGATCGAAAATGGCCACTTTCAGCCCGCTTTCGGCCAGCCGTCGCACCGTCGCCGCGCCAAGGCCCGAGGCCCCGCCCGTGACAATCGCCGCCTGTCCTGCCCAATCCAGCATGCTCATGCCTCCTCTTCCATCTTCCCGTTGCGGATCTTGCGCAACGGCACCATCAGCATCTGCCGCCCCTCGGCGCCGAAATGCACGAAAAGCATCGCTACCGCCAGCGCGCGGCGGAAACCCTGCTGAACCGGGACATGGGCCCGCTTGAAACGGCACCCGATGAACGCCTCAAGGCGCAGCCTCCGAACCCGGCCCGCCTGAAGCACCGCGCAGCCCCGGACTTCCCGCCAGAACGCATCAGCCCCCAGACAACAAGGCGCCAAAGCTACAACCAGTCGATGATCCAGTAAACGGTTCTGCAAACAGGCAAAACCAGAAAACGGCAGAAGAACGGGCACAACTGGCGAAAACGACCTCGGGAGATGGGCGCGTTTCAGGTTTATTTTCACTGGCACCTTGTAATTGCACGCGTGGACAGGTATCTAGGGCGGGCAAAGCTTCTTCATTCGATCTTCTGTCTCCTTTCGGCTTCAGTTGCGACCCTGACGACACTGAGCCGGGCCATCGCGATCATGCGGGTGGCAAACAGAAAAGGAGACATCACGATGGCCAATGGCACCGTGAAATGGTTCAACGCCACCAAAGGTTTTGGCTTCATCGCCCCTGAGCATGGCTCGAAGGACGTGTTCGTTCACGTCACCGCGCTGGAGCGCGCCGGCATTCGTCAACTCGACGATGGCCAGGCTGTGACCTTCGATCTGGAAAGCGACCGTAATGGTCGCGAATCGGCGACGAACCTCGCCCTCGCCTGAACGCAAGTTCGGCCGCAGATGACGATCAAGACGGGGGGTGACGCAGGTCGCCCCCCGTTTTCATGACCCCACCCTGCCGGCCTTGCCCGCCCCCCCTCGGCGGGGTCGCGCAGATCGCCGACGTGAGGGTTGTCGCCGGCACTGGTGCGCAGCGCATCCAGAGCACCGGTTCAAGCCGGACTGCGTTTTCCACCATGCCCTCACGCTCCATCACCTCCAGATCAGCCAACTCGTTCACGATGCGGTCCTTTCAGGCTTTCATGACCAGTTGGCGCAGGGCGCGCACGGCACTGTCGGGGGTGGTGAAGACGGGGCAATCGGTCTGCGGCTGCAAAACCCGCGCCGCACGCGCAAGACTGAACTGGCCCAGCACAATCGCATCCTGCGGTGCCAAGCCCCTGCAGGCGCGGAGCACGGCGTCATCATGCCCCGCGCCATCACCGGCCTTCAGGGCGGGGAGGGCACCCTCGGCAAGAATCGGGGTGATGTGCAGGGCCTTGCCGCGCGACGCCGCCATCTGCTGCAACTCGCTGCTCAGGGCCGGCAGCGAGGGGGCGAAGGTCACGACCAGCGCAATGCGCCCGCCCGTCTCCAGCGCCTCGGCAAAGGCAGCCTCGTTGGGGCGCATCACCGGGATCGGCAGGTCAGCCTTGACCGCATCAATCGCCGGGCCGAAGGCCGAGCAGGTGAAGAGCACGGCTTGCGTGTCATGGCTGCCGGTGCCGCTTGCGGCGTAGCGGCCCAGCGTGACGAAGCGCGCGATCATTGCCGCGTCAAGGCCCCCGGCGCGCGCCAGATCGGCTGACAGCGAGGCATCGAGAAGATCGGCGGTATGGGCTTGAGGCCAGAGTCGGGCGAAGGCATCGCGGATCGGTGCGACCGATTCCTCAAGCGCATGGATCAGCGCGATGCGGGGGGCGGCGAGATCGCGCTCATGCTCAGACATGGGGCGCCCCCTTGCGCGCGCGCAGCGCGGCGATCAGGGCCCTGTCGCGGGCGGCCTCCAGCTCGGGGATGCTGCGGCCGGCGGCGGCGCGCTCGACACCCGCAACAAGGCTGGCACGCACATGGGGCGTGAGCGAGGGGGTGCCAAGGGCCTCCCAGCGGCGTTCCTGGCTGGGGCCGAGATGGGCCAGATAACCCGCCATCCCCCCCGCGCCGCCGCCCAGATGATAGGCCATATGCGCGCCCAGTACCGACCAGCGCAGGCCCGGACCGTTGACCAGCGCGGCATCGATCGCCTCAACATCCGCGATGCCGTCCTGCACCATGAATACCGCCTCGCGCCACAGCGCCGAGGCCAGGCGGTTGGCGATATGCCCCGTTGCATCCTTCTTCAGCCGCACCGGCACGCGCTCGGCGGCGCGATAGAGCGCCTCGGCCCGCGCGATACGCACCGGGTCCGTGCCATAGATTTCCACCAGCGGGACAAGATGCGGCGGGTTGAACGGATGCGCCGTGATCAGCCGCGCGGGCTCGCGCAGGCCGGGGGCAAGCTCAGACCAGGTCAGCGCCGAGGTGGACGATGCCAGCACTGCCCGCGGGCCCATCAAGGGCTCGACCTCGGCATGGAGCGCGTGTTTGACGGGAATGGTTTCGGGGGCATTCTCCTGAATCAGATCGGCGCCAGTGACGGCCTGGGCGAGCGTGTCGCACAGGGTCAGCGTGCCGCATGGCCCGGCGTCGGGGGAGGTTTCGCGCAACTGTGCGAGCGGCGCGGCCATGCGTGCAGAAGTTTCCGCCAGCGCCTCGGACGCCGGGTCCCAGACGCGGACATCGGCGCCGTGATGCTGAAACAGTGCCGCCCAGGTTACGCCGATCAGGCCGGCACCCAGTATGGCGATCCGAGGGTGTGCATCTCCGTGGCGCATGACGGCCCCTGATTATTTTTGCGATCAAAGGTTGCACAGGCTGATTGACGAGGCAAGGTTGTTATACGTAACCGAATAATCAAGCATATAAAATCTGAAAGAACGATCACTGGCTGTTGCGTTGTCGGGCGTTGACTTTTGCGATCGCAAAAAATACTTCAACCCGGAAGCGACGAGGGAAAGCATGTCGAACGGTTCAGCAAGCGGCGCAATCGTAACCGGGGCGACCTCTGGCATAGGTGTTGCCATCGTGGGCGCGCTGGCGGCGCAGGGGCATGCGTTGCTGCTGGTCGGGCGGCGTGAAGCTGAGGGCGTGGCGCTGGCCGGAGCGCTGGGCGCCAAGGAAGCTTCCGCGCGCTTTGTCCTCGCCGATCCGTCTGACCCCACGGCACCCGATGCCATCGTGCAGGCCGCGCTTGACGCGTTTCGCCGGCTGATCCCCATGAACAGGATATCATGACAACGTCCATTCTCTCGCTGCCCCGCGCATCCCTGTCCGAGGCCACGGCCTTTCTGGCCGCGTATCCTGATGTGCAGGCGATCGACATTGTTCTCAGCGATCTGCACGGTATCGGCCGGGGCAAGATCATCCGGCGGCATGAGCTGGAAAGCCTGTTCACCGCAGGGCGCGGGATGCCGGCATCGCTGTTCGCGCAGGATGTCTCGGGGCATGATGTCGATGTTGCCATTGCCGTGATGAAGGATGGTGGTGGCGACAGTCGCTGCTGGCCGGTGGCGCATACGCTGGGCTATCAGACGGCGACGGGGCGCGGTGTTGTGCTGTTGCAGATGGAAGGCGCGGATGGCGCGCCCTGCCCGCTGGACCCGCGCAACGCCCTTCTGGTGCAGATTGGCCGCGCGCAGGCGATGGGCTTCACGCCCATGGGCGCGCTGGAGCTGGAGTTCTATCTGGTCGACAAGGAGCGCGATGCCGAGGGCCGGCCGCAGCCCGCGCGCGCGCCGATGACCGGGCGGCGCCTGTCCGGCACCAATTGCATGTCGGTCGATGAACTGGACGAGATGGCACCGTTCTTTGACGCCGTTTATGAAGGGGCTGCGGCGCTGGATCTGCCGCTGGAAAGCCTGATCTCGGAATATGCCGCCGGTCAGTTCGAACTGACGCTGCGCTACCGCGATCTGGCGCGCGCGGCGGATGATATCGTGCGCGCAAAGCGCCTGCTGCGCTCCACCGCGCGGCGCTTCGGGATGGAGGCATGCTTCATGGCAAAGCCCTTCTCGCACAGCGCGGGTTCGGGCATGCATCTGCATCTGTCACTGACCGATGCGGGGGGGGCAAATGTTTTTGCCGATACCGCCGAGGGCGATTTGTCACCGGCAATGCTTCACGCGATCGGCGGTATCCGGGCCAGCATGGCGGCCTCCATGCTGGTGCTGGCGCCGGTGCTCAACAGCTGGCGGCGCTTTGCCGGAACGGTCTATTCGCCTGCCTGCAACACCTGGGGCGCCGAAGATCGCAATGTGGCGCTGCGCATCCCCGCCGGCGCGGCAAAATCGCGCCATTTCGAACATCGGGTGGCGGGCGTTGATGCCAATCCCTATCTCGTTGCCGCGATTGTCCTGGGGGCTGCCCTCGACGGTATCGCGGCGTGCACCGGACCCGGCCCCGAGGGCACCGGAGCCGAGGCCAAGGCCGGCTATCCGCCAATCCCCAGTGGCTGGCTGGATGCGATCGAGCAGTTCGAGGCATCCGAGACGATGAAAGCGCTGCTTGGCGCACCGCTGCATCACGTGTTCGCCGCCGTGAAGCGGGGCGAGCATGACGCGCTGGCGCTCACCGTGACGGAACTCGAATGGCAGCTATACGGCTCCACGCTGTGAACCAACTGGCGCAAGATGGTTGAGAAGCGCATGAAAGCACAAACCCCGATTGGCCTTGGAGCGATTGAAACCCAGCCCCTGCATGAAGTGGTTTACGAGCGGCTGCGCCACGCGCTGATGTCAGGCCAGATTGCACCGGGGCACAAGCTCACCTCGCGCAAGCTGGCGCGGGAGCTGGGAACCAGCGACATGCCGGTGCGCTCGGCACTGATGCGGCTTCAGGCCCTGCGTGCGCTCGATCAGTTGCCGAACGGCTCGATGGTGCTGCCCGCGATGACGCGCGCGCGCTTCGCCGATCTGATGACCACGCGGCTGGTCTGCGAACCTGCGGCAACACGGCGCGCTGTCGCCGGGATGGACCGGGCGCGGCTGGTCAGGCTGCGGCAGGTGGCCTTTGCCCTGACGGCTGCCGCCGAGGATCAGGATATCGACGCCTATCTGCTGCACAACCATGATTTCAAGTTCAGCATCTATGCGGCCTGCGGCTCGCCCTCGCTGCTGTTTCTCATCGAGACGCTGTGGTTGCAGGTTGGCCCCTTTCTGCGCCAGTTCAGCGGCCAGTTCGGCAACGACCTGCGCGGCATCCTGGAGCTGGATTACCACGACGAGATCGTGAAACGGCTGGAGGAGGGCGATGGCGAGGGTGCCGCCAGCCTTCTGGCGCGCGACATCCGCGATGGCTATGCCTTCCTGATGGAGCACGGGCAGTTCGAACAATCCTCCGGCGCGGCCCCTCGCGGATAGCGGTGCCGGGTGGCCCCGTTTACGCCTGCCCGGCCAGCCAGTCGCGGACGGTTTCGGCTTGTGGTGAAAGCCTTCGCGATCGCGGCCAGATGACATGGAAGGATTGCCCGGTTTTCATGGTGTGATCGCCGATGCGCAGCAAGAGTCCGGTCTCCATCAGCCGCTCGGTCAGGTGCCGCCAGCCAAGCGCGATGCCCTGACCTTCCAGCACCGCCTGCAAAACCAGAACATAGTCGTTGATCACCAGCCCGCGCGGCACCTGCTGGCGGGCCATTCCCGCGCTTTCAAACCAGTCGCCCCAATCCACTGCCGGGCGATAGGGCTCATCGAGGTGGATCAGCCGATGGCGCGCGATTTCGGCCAGCGTTTCGGGCCGGCCGAAGCGGGCAACATAGCCCGGACTCGCCACCGCGACGACCTCCTCCTCGGCGAGCGCCAGAGTGTCGTGCTCCGGCCAATCCTCGGGGTGGCCGCCGCGCACGGCAAGCGGGATCCCCTCGGTCAGGATGTCCAGATCACGCTCGGAGGTCTGCAACCGCAGATCAATTCCGGGCAGCGCATCGCGGAAAAGCTGCAGCCGGGGCATCATCCAGTAGGCGGCAAATGCCGTCGAGGCGGCGAGCGTGACATGCCCGCCCCCGGCCGCGCTGCGCAGCGCCCCGGCCGATTTGCGGATCAGTCCCAGCGCCTGCGTCACATCGGCAAAGAAGCGCGCGCCGGCATCGGTCAGTCTTACGCGCCGGTGCTCGCGGTGAAAGAGCCGCTGACCCAGGCCGAGTTCAAGCCCGCGTATCGCATGGCTGACCGCTGCCTGGCTCATGCCCAGCTCGCGCCCCGCCTCGGTGAAGCTGGCCAGCCGGCCCGCCGCCTCGAAGGCGAAAAGCGCGCCGGGCGCGGGAAACAGGTGGCGCAGGCTTTCCATAAGCAGTGCTTATCCCAAACATGAGCATTTTGTGGGATTACTGAAGCCCTCCCGGCCGCTACCGTCAAGCAGGTTCGATCGAAGGAGGAGAGGATGGCGCTTGAGGCGGTGACAGTTTCGCGGGGCCGTCGCGCCGGGCGTAGCGCCCGGCAGATCCAGCGGCAGGGCGCACAATCGCCGGGGCGGCCCTATATCCTGCGCAACCTGCCGCCCCATGACATCCTTTCGGAAGAGAACCTTTTGCGCATCGAGGCGGTTGCCGACCGCATCCTTGCCGAGGTCGGGATCGAGTTTCGTGATGATCCCGTCGCTCTTGACCTCTGGCGCCGTGCCGGGGCGGCGGTGGAGGGGGTGCGCGTGCGCTTCCCGCCGGGGCTGCTGCGCGAGGTGCTGTCGAGCGCGCCGCGATCCTTCACCCAGCACGCGCGCAACCCCGCCAACAGCGTGCAGATCGGCGGTGACGCGGTGGTGTTTTCACCCGCCTATGGCTCGCCCTTTGTCATGGATCTGGATCGCGGGCGGCGCTACGGCACGCTAGAGGATTTCGAGAATTTCGTGAAGCTCGCGCAATCCTCGCCCTGGCTGCACCATTCCGGCGGCACGATCTGCGAGCCGACCGATGTGCCGGTGAACAAGCGCCATCTGGACATGGTCATGGCGCATATCCGCAATTCCGACCGCGCCTTCATGGGCTCGGTCACCGCCGAGGACCGCGCCGAGGATTCGATCGAGATGTGCCGCATCCTCTTTGGTGCCGGTTTCACCGATGCAAACTGCGTGATCCTTGGCAATGTCAACGTCAACTCGCCGCTGGTCTGGGACGGCACGATGACGCTGGCGCTGCGCGCCTATGCGCGCGCCAATCAGGCGGCCGTCATCGTGCCTTTCATCCTGGGCGGTGCGATGGGGCCGGTCACCAATGCCGGCGCCATCGCTCAGGCGCTGGCGGAAACCATGGCGGGCTGCGCGCTCACGCAGCTTGAACGCCCCGGCGCCCCGGTGATCTTCGGCAATTTCCTGTCGTCGATGTCGTTGCGCACCGGCTCACCCACCTTCGGCACGCCCGAGCCGGCGGCGGGCTCGCTGGTCATTGGCCAGCTGGCGCGCCGTTTGGGCCTGCCGCTCAGGTGCGCGGGGAATTTCACCACCTCGAAACTGCCCGATGCCCAGGCCATGACCGAAGGCACGATGTCGATGCTTTCGGCGATCCATTGCGGGGCCAATTTCATCCTGCATTCGGCGGGTTTTCTCGATGGTCTTCTGTCGATGTCCTACGAGAAGTTCGTCCTGGATGCCGATCTGTGCGGCGCGCTGCACAGCTATCTTGACGGCGTGGTGGTGGATGACAATGCGCTGGCGCTGGATGCCTTCCACGAGGTCGGGCCGGGCAATCATTTCTTCGGCTGCGCCCATACCATGGCCAACTACCAGACCGCCTTCTGGGACAGCCAGCTTGCCGATAACGACCCGTTCGAGAAATGGCAGGACGAAAGCGGCCAGGACGCCGCGCAACGTGCCAATGCGTTGTGGAAACGGCAATTGGCCGAGTTCACCCCGCCGCCGCTTGATGCGGGCATCGAGGCCGCGCTGCAGGAGTTCATCGAGCGGCGCAAGGCCTCGATGGAAGACATGTGGCACTGAACGCGGGCCGGTGCCCGCCCGCGCATCGTCGCCCTCACAGGCACCGCATCAGCCGCAGCGCGTCATAGACGGCGGCATGGGTGTTGCGCGCGGCAACCGCATCGCCGATGCGAAAAAGCTGATAGGCGCCTTGCGGATTGTGGCGCTGGCCCTGCGTGCGGTTTTCCACCAGCGCTTCGTGATCCACCTCGCCCAGATTGAGCGATCCCGGCCGCAGTTCGAAATAGAGCTCATCCAGCGGACGGGTGCCGCAGTTGACCACAACCTGATCGACCCGTCGCTCGCGCATGACCCCGCCATAATCGCTGCCCAGGGTCGCCAGGAGTTCATTGCCGTCGCGGCGCACCGCCTCCAGCGTCCAGGTCACGGTGAAGGTGACATCGCGCCTTTGCAATTCGCGCATGGACGGGGTCAGCGACATTGCCATCACCTCGGGCGCGAAGGTCCGGTCGCGGGTCACGATCTCGACCCTGGCGCCGGTCGCGGCGATTTTTTCGGCCGCCTGAAGCGCGGGGTAATCCCCGGCATCGTCATAGATCAGCACATTCGCGCCCGGTTGCGCATCGCCTGACAGGATGTCCCAGGCCGAGACGACGAGCGCGTTGCCCTCGGTCAGCACGTCGGTATGGGGCAGCCCGCCGGTGGCCACGATCACCACATCCGGCGCGGCCTCGCGCACCATCGCCGCATCGGCAAGGCTGTTGAAATGAAAGCGCACCCCCTGCCGCACGCATTCGTTCCAGCGCCAGTCAATGAGCGAGAGCATCTCGTGCCGGCGCGGGGTTTGTGCCGTCAGGCGGACCTGCCCTCCCGGCTCGCTTGCGGCCTCATGCACGATCACCTCATGCCCGCGTTCGGCGGCGACGCGCGCGGCCTCGATCCCTGCTGGCCCGGCCCCGATGATCACCACGCGGCGGGGCTTGTCGGCCTTCGCAATCGCATGCGGTTGTTCCAGCTCGCGCCCGGTCGAGGGGTTGTGCAGGCAGAGCGCCATACCGCCCTGATAGATCCGGTCCAGGCAATAGTTCGCACCAACGCAGGGGCGGATGCGATCCTCTTCGCCGCGCATGATCTTGGCGACGATATGCGGATCGGCCATATGCGCGCGGGTCATGCCAACCATGTCAAGCTTGCCCGTGGCGATGGCATGGCGCGCGGTGGCGACATCCTGGATCCTGGCGGCGTGAAAGGTCGGAAAGCCGGTTGCCGCACGGATCTCGCCGGCGAAATCCAGATGCGGCGCGCTGCGCATTCCCTGCACCGGGATCACATCGGTCAGCCCGGCGTCGGTTTCGATATGGCCACGGATGACATTGAGGAAATCGACCATGCCGCTGGCTTTCAGCCGGCGCGAGATTTCCAGCCCATCGGCGCGCGTCAGCCCGCCGGGCAGATCCTCGTCGGCGGTGTAGCGGATACCGACGATGAAATCGGGCCCGACGCGCTTGCGGATCGCCGCCAGTGTCTCGAAGGTGAAGCGCAACCGGTTGTCGAGGCTACCGCCATAGGGCCCGTCAAGGGTGTTGGTCAACGGCGACCAGAACTGGTCCATCAGATGCCCGTAGGCCTGAAGCTCGATCCCGTCCAGACCCGCCGCCTGCATCCGCTCGGCAGCATCGGTGTAATCCTCCATGATGCGCGCGATGTCCCAATCCTCGGCCTTCTTGGGGAAGGCCTTGTGCGATGGCTCGCGCTCATGGCTGGCCGAGATGACAGGCAGCCAGTCGGCCTTGTCCCAGCGGGTGCGACGGCCCAGATGGGTGAGCTGGATCATCACCGCGCACCCATGATCGTGGCATTCGTCAGTGAGCGTCTTCATCCAGCCCACGACCTCGTCCTTCCAGGCGAGGATGTTGTTGAAGACAGGCGGGCTGTCGCGCGCAACCGAGGCCGACCCCGCCGTCATCGTCATGGACACCCCGGCGCGCGCGCGTTCCACATGATAGGCGCGGTAGCGATCCTTGGGCATCCCGTCCTCGGGGTAGGCCGGCTCGTGGCTGGTGATCATCAGCCGGTTCTTCAGCCGCAGATGCTTGAGTTGATAGGGTTGGAGCAGGGGATCGGTGGCCATGGGTTTCTCCTGGGTGCCATGCAGCATTATCTGAAATGTTCATAAGTGTCAATTTACTGTTCAATGCCGTTCATTTCTCTTGTGGCAACTGCGCCCGGTGCCTATGCTGCTGCCCATGGATTCAACTGGCGATGATACCGAGACCGGGAAGGACAGCGGCTGGCGCGGTTCGCGCGAGCTTTGGCTTGCTGCTGCGAAACAGGCACTGATCGAGACCGGGCTTGAGGCGGTGAAGATCCAGCCGCTGGCCAGCCGGTTGAAGATCTCGCGCACGAGCTTCTACTGGTTTTTCAAGGACCGAAACGCGCTGCTGGAGGCGCTGCTGGAGGAATGGGAGGCCAAGAACACCAATGCCTTCCTGAATGCCTGCGATGCCTATGCCGAAACCGTCGCCGAGGGTGTGCTCAACCTGATTACCGTCTTTCTGGATGAGGATCTGTTCGAGCCGCGGCTCGATTTTGCCGTGCGCGGCTGGGCGCATCAGTCGGATGCGGTGATGGCGCGGGTGAACACCGCCGACGAGCGCCGCCTCGCCGCGATCCGCGCGATGTTCGAGCGTTTGGGCATCCGGGGCGAAGAGGCCGATGTGCGCGCCCGCACGGTCTATCTGGTGCAGATCGGCTATATTGCGATGCAGGTCCAGGAAAGCCTCGCCATCCGCATGCGCCGGATCCCGGCCTATGTGAAGACCTTTGCCGGCCAGAGCGCGAGCGAGCCTGAACTGGCGCGGTTTCATGCCCGCCACAGGTATCGTCCTGACATCGAGCAGGCGCGCGGCGAACGGACTGTGCCACAGCCTCAGGCGGCGGAGGGCAGCACACCGGCATGATCCTGTTCCTGCCCCGGTTCAGGGGGCGTTCGGGCGCCAACAGCACCGCGCGGCCGGCACCTTAGTCATGGTTGCGCTGCCCTGCCCTGCCTTGGGCGAATGTTGCGCGCGGGCGGGGTTGATGCAGGTCAACGCCGGCCGGTGCGGCATTTGCCATGGTTGCGCGCATGATCGATTGCGCTGCAACGCCCCGCCCGGTCTTTGAGGCCCGCAATGTCACCCGCGTCTATCGCACCGGGTCGGTGGCGGTGCATGCCCTGCGCGGTGTCAGCCTGTCGCTGGCCGAGGGCGAGATGGTTGTGCTGCTTGGCGCGTCCGGCTCGGGGAAATCCACGCTGGTCAATATCCTGGGCGGGCTGGACCTGCCGACGCAAGGGCAGGTCTTTTTCCGCCAGACCGAGTTGACGCGCGCCTCGGATGCGGAATTGACACGCTTTCGGCGCAACCATGTGGGGTTCGTGTTTCAGTTCTACAATCTGGTGCCCAGCCTGACCGCGCGCGAGAACGTGGCGCTTGTGACCGAGATCGCCCGCAATCCCATGGCCCCGGAAGAGGCGCTCGCGCTGGTGGGGCTTTCGGCGCGGATGGATCATTTTCCTTCCGAGCTTTCAGGCGGCGAGCAGCAGCGCGTGGCCATCGCCCGCGCCATCGCCAAGCAGCCCGATGTGCTGCTTTGTGACGAACCCACGGGCGCGCTGGACAGCAGGACCGGCGTTCAGGTGCTGGAGGCGCTGTGCGAGGTCAACCGGCGTCTTGGAACGGCAACGGTGCTGATCACGCATAACGCCGATATTCAACGCATCGCGCATCGCGTCATCGTGCTGGCTGACGGGCGCGTTCAGCGCGATGAGGTCAACCCCCGCCCGATCGCTCCCGCCGAGGTGTCCTGGTGAGGGTGCTCGAGCGCAAGCTGCTGCGCGATCTGCGCCGGATCTGGGCGCAGACCCTGGCCATCGCGCTGGTGCTGGCTTGCGGGGTGATGGTGATGGTGGCGGCGCAGGGCACGCAACGCACGCTTGTCGCCACGCAGGGCGCCTATTACGACCGCCACCGCTTTGGCGATCTGTTCGTGAGCGCGACACGTGCGCCGCGCAGCCTGCTGGACGAGATCGCCGCCATCGAGGGCGTTGCGCAGGTTGACGGACGCCTCAGTTTTCCCGCCATCCTTGACATCGACGCCATGCAGGCGTCGGCCGCAGCGCATGTCCTGTCGCTGCGCGCGCGCCCCGAGGAAGGGTTGAACCTGCCCCTGCTGCGCCATGGCCGCCTGCCCGATCCCGACCGGCTGGACGAGGTGGCGATCAACGAGCCTTTCGCGCAGGCTCACGGGCTGGTGCCGGGCGCGCGCTTTCGCGCGGTGCTGAACGGGCAGCTGCGCGAATTGCAGGTCACCGGCTGGCTGCTCTCGCCGGAGTTCATTTATACCACCGCTCCCGGTGCGATCATGCCCGATGACCGCGCCTATGGCCTGGTCTGGATGAATGAACCCGCGGCTGCGGCGCTCAATGGCATGCAGGGTGCGGTGAACGACATCGCGCTGCGCCTGATGCATGGCGCCGATGCCGAGGCCGTCATCGCCCGCACCGACCGGTTGCTGGCGGCCTATGGCGGCACCGGCACGCAGACGCGCGCGCGCCAGACAAGCCACGCCTTCCTGGACAGCGAGTTGCAGCAACTGGGCGCGTTGTCCCTGTTTCTGCCGCCTGTCTTTCTGGTCGTCGCGGCGTTTCTGGTCAACATGGTTCTGGGCCGGCTGATCGCGCTGGAGCGGGTGCAGATCGGCCTGATGCGCGCGCTGGGCTACACCCGTTGGGAGATCGGCGCGCAATATCTCAAGCTGGCCGGGCTGATCGGCCTTCTGGGTGTATCGCTGGGCTGGGCCGCGGGCTGGTGGCTGGGTGAGGGGATGCTGTCGCTCTATGCCGAGTTCTTCCGCTTTCCCTTTCTGATCCGCGATCCGGGCCTGGGGGCGATGGTGATTGCCGGGCTGCTGGCGCTGTTGGCCACCTTGGCCGGCGCTGCGCGCGCCACCGCCAGCGCGATCCGGCTGCCCCCCGCCGAAGCCATGGCCCCGCCAGCCCCGCCACGGTTTTCGCGCGCGACGCTGGACCGGGGCATGGCGGCGCTTGGTCTGCGCCAGTCAAGCATGATGATCCTGCGCTCGGTCCTGCGCTGGCCGGGGCGCGCGGCGATCACGATGCTGGGGGTATCGGTCTCGGTGGGGGTGCTGGTTGCGTCCTATTTCCTGTTCGATGCCATCGATCTGGTGCGCGAGCGTGTGTTCGAGCAGGGCAATCGCCAGCATGTTACACTGACCCTGTCCGCGCCACGTCCGGCGCGCGCGGTGCAGGACGCCTATGCGCTGCCGGGCGTCCTGCTGGCCGAGGGGGCGTTTGCGGTGCCTGCGCGCTTGTCGCACGGGCATCTGTCGCGCCAGAGCGCGCTGATGGGCCATATGGGCGATGCGCAGCTGGCGCGCGTGGTCGATGATGTTTCAGGGCCGGTCAGCCTGCCCGATCACGGAGTGATTCTGCCCGAACTGGTGGCGCGTACGCTGAATGTGCAGCCCGGCTCGCACCTGCGCATCGAACTGCTCAGCCCCCCGCGCGCGGTGCTGGACCTGCCGGTGACGGCGATCATTCGTCAGGGCCTGGGTGGAGAGGCACATATCGCCGCCGAGGCGCTGTTTGCTGCCATGCGCGTGGCACCGCAGGTCAATCAGATCCACCTTCTGATCGACGATGCGGCCTTGCCCGCGCTGCAGGCACGCATCAAGACCCTGCCGGCGATTGCCGGCATGTCGGACTGGCAGGATGTGCGCCGCCAGTTTGATGCGGCCATCGCCGAAAGCCTGCTGACGATGGTGGCGATCTATACCGCCATCGGCGTGCTCATAGCGATTGGCGTGGTCTATAACGCCGCGCGCATCCAGCTTTCCGAACGCACGCATGAACTGGCAACCCTGCGCGTGCTTGGCTTCACCCGCGCCGAGGTGGGCTATGTTCTGGTGGGCGAGATGATGCTGCTGGCGCTTCTGGCGGTCCCGCTGGGCTGGCTCGCGGGATACTATTTCGCGCATGGCATGGTGCAGGCGATCTCCACCGATGTCGTCCAGCTGCCCTTTGCGATTTCGCGCCGAACCTATGCCATGGCCGGGCTGGCTGTGCTGCTGGCGGCGCTGGCGGCCGTGCTGATCGTGCGCAGGCGGTTGGACAGGATTGATCTGGTCAGCGCGCTCAAGGCGCGCGACTGAGCCCGAAAAAGGAGAGGGATGATGTCACGCATGCGCGTTCTTGCCGGAATGGCCCTTGTGCTTGGTCTGACGGTGACCCTTGTCTGGGCGCTAAGGCCGGTCCCATTGAGCGTGGATCTGGCCCTTGCCGTGCGCGCACCGATGCAGGTGAGCATCAGCGCCGAAGGGGTGACGCGTGTGCGCGACCCGCATGTCATCACCGCGCCCATATCCGGGGCGACCATCCGCGCCCCGGTGCAGGTGGGCGACAGGGTGATGCGTGGCGAAACGGTGGTGGCGGTGATCCGGCCTGCCGTGCCGGATCTGATGGATGCCCGCAGCCGCGCGCAGGCCGAGGCCGCCATCGCCGAGGCCGAGGCCGGCGTTACCGTGGCCGAGGCCAATCTCGAACGCGCGGCATCGGCCCTGGAGCATGCGCAAGGCCAATACGCGCGCGGTGAGGGGTTGGCGCTTGCGGGCACCATTCCACAACGCATGTTCGACGATCTGCGCGCCGCGCTCGATCAGGCGCGTCAGGCGCTGGCCAGCGCCGAAGCCGAGCACCGGCTGCGTCTGGCCAGCCTGCAACGCGCCCGCGCGCAGCTTGTGGGGCCGGAAGCGACAGCATTGCCCGATGGTGCCGCGGGCGACTGCTGTGTGCAGTTGCACGCAACCCTGACCGGCACCGTTCTGGAGGTGAGCGATCGCAACGTGCGTCAGGTTACGGCCGGCACGCCGCTGGTGACGATCGGCGATATCACCGATCTCGAAATCGAGGTCGATCTGCTGTCCACCGATGCGCTGCGGGTGAGCCCTGGCACCTTGGCGCGTGTCACGCGCTGGGGGGCGAAGGTGAACTGGCGGCGCGTGTGCGCCGGATCGAGCCTGCCGCCTTCACCCGCGTCTCGGCGCTGGGGATCGAGGAGCAGCGCGTGCGCGTGCAACTGGACCTCCTCTCGCCCCCTGAAAGCTTTGTCGGGCTGGGCGATCAATACCGCGTGCATGTCGCGCTGCGCGTCTGGGAAAGCGCGGAGGCGCTGCAGGTGCCGCACGGCGCGCTCTTTCGGCAAGGCAATGGCTGGGCGGTGTTTCGCGCGCAGGAGGGCCGGGTGTTGCTGACGTCGGTCGTGCCGGGCCAGCGCGGCGCCGAAAGCGTCGAGCTGCTCGATGGTCTGTCGGCGGGCACCGCCGTTGTGCTGTTCCCGCCGAACACGCTGACGGATGGCGCGCGGATCATGGTGCGCTAGGCGCTTTCGTCTTTGTGCCACAAATATCCCGGGGGTGCGGGGGCAGCGCCCCCGGCGGCAGATGAGGGCCCTCAGTCCAGCACTTCACGCAGCGCTTCAGCGGTGACGGCGGCGACATGCTCGGCTTCGGCCTCGCTCAGGCAGAAAGGCGGGGCAAAGCCCAGAATGTCGCCCTGCGGCATTGCCCGCGCGATCACGCCACGGCGCAGCATCGCCGCCACGACCCGCGCACCCACGCCTTCGGTGGCGTCGAAAAACACCCGCCCCTCGCGCTCGGCCACCAGTTCGACGGCGCAAAGCATCCCCTCGCCGCGCACCTCGCCGACATTGGGATGATCGCCCAGTGCCGCGGCCATCGCCCGGTTCAGATGCGCCCCGGCGCGCGCGGCGTTGTCCACCAGCCCCAGCCTGTCGATCAGTTCCAGGTTGGCGATGCCGGCCGCCGCGCCGATCGGATGGGCGGAATAGGTCCAGCCATGACCCATCACCCCGTTCTCGTCGGTGCCGCGGGCCAGCACATCCCACATGCGCTGGCTGACGATGGAACCCGAAAGCGGCGCATAGGCCGAGGTCAGCCCCTTGGCAATGGTGATCAGGTCGGGCCTGAGCCCGAAATGCTGGCTGCCGAACATCGAGCCCAGCCGGCCAAAGCCGGTCACCACCTCGTCGGCGATCAGCAGGATGTCGTGCTTTTCCAGCACCTTCTGCACGCCGTCCCAATAGCCTGCAGGCGGCGGCACGATGCCGCCGGTGCCCAGCACCGGCTCACCGATGAAGGCGGCAATCGTATCGGCCCCCTCGCGCTCGATCAGCGCCTCAAGCTCGGCGATCAGATGGGCGGTGAAAGCGGCCTCGGACATCGCCGGATCGGGGCGGCGATAGAAATAGGGCGCTTCCGTGTGAAGGATGCGCTCCAGCGGCAGATCGAATTTCCGGTGGAAAAGCTCCAGCCCGGTCAGCGAGCCGGTCATCAGCCCCGAACCGTGATAGCCGCGCTTCCGCGAGATGATCTTCTTCTTCTCGGGGCGGCCAAGGATGTTGTTGTAATACCAGACCAGCTTGATGTTGGTCTCGTTGGCATCCGAGCCGGAAAGGCCGAAATAGACCCGCGCCATATGGTCCGGCGCGCGCTCCATCACCATGCGCGACAGCCGGATCGCTGCCTCCGAGCCATGCCCGGCATAGGCGTGATAATAGGCCAGTTCGCGCGCCTGTTCGGCAATCGCCTCGGCAATTTCCTGACGCCCATAGCCGACATTCACACAATAGAGCCCGGCAAAGGCATCGAGCAGGCGGTTGCCGTCGCGATCGGTGATGAACACCCCCTCGCCGCCGGTGATGATGCGCTGCGGCGCTTCGCCCCGCGCGAACTGGCCCAGATGGGTCGAGGGGTGGAAGAAATGCGCGCGGTCCCATTGCGCTAGCTGGTCATTGGTCAGCATCGGATGTCCTTTCAGATGGTGGCGCGGCGGGTTCAGGCCCAGAAGTCAGGCCCGGATGTCAGGCCCAGTCGCGGCAGACATACTTGATTTCGGTGAAAGCCTCCAACCCCCAGCGGGCGCCTTCGCGGCCCAGCCCGGATTGCTTCATGCCGCCAAAGGGGATCGGCGCGCCGGTGACCTTGGTGCGGTTGACCGCCACCATGCCGAATTGCAGCGCCCGCGTCATGCGATAGATGCGCCGCGGGTCGAGTGTATGCACATAGGCAACCAGGCCATATTCGGTGGCATTGGCGCGGGCGATCACCTCGGCCTCGGTGTCGAAAGGGGCAACAGCGGCGACCGGGCCAAAGGTTTCTTCACGCATGATCCGGGCTTTGGCCGGTACATCGACCAGAAGGGTGGGCTTGTAGAAGAGCGGCCCCTGGGCATCGCGCGCCCCGCCCGTCAGGCAGCGCGCCCCGCGGGCCAGGGCATCGGCAACATGCGCCTCCTGCCGGGCCACGGCGCGTTCGTGCATCAAGGGACCGAGGTCGCAATCGTCCATGCCCGGGCCAAGCGTCAGCGCCTTGATGCGCTCGGCGAAGCGGGCGCAGAATTCGTCATGGATCGGGCGTTCGATGAGAAAGCGGTTGGCGCCCAGGCAATCCTGCCCGGTGGTGGCGAACTTGGCCTTCACGGCCTCGTCCACGGCGCGCGCCAGATCAGCATCGGCAAAGACGATGAACGGGGCGTGCCCGCCCAGTTCCAGCACCAGCCGCTTCACGGTGTCGGCCGATTGCCGGTAAAGCAGCCGGCCCACCTCGGTCGAGCCGGTGAAGGAAAGCGCGCGCACGCGGGCATCCGCGGTCCAGGTGCCGACGATCTCGGGCGCGTCACCGGGCACGACGTTGAACACACCGGGGGCGAAACCGGCGCGTTCGGCCAGTTCGGCCAGCGCCAGCGCCGACAGCGGGGTTTGCGCCGAGGGATGCACAACGCAGGTGCATCCCGCCGCCAGTGCCGCCGCAGCCTTGCGCGTGACCATCGCCGAGGGAAAATTCCACGGCGTCACCAGCGCCGCCACCCCGACCGGCTCGCGCCAAAGCTCCACTTCGGCATCAGCCAGATGCGAGGTGATGCCTCTTATATCAGGGCGCTTGGCCTCTTCGGCGTAGAATTCGACGAAGCCCGCGCCATAGTCGATCTCGCCACGCGCCTCTGAGAGCGGCTTGCCCTGTTCGGCCACCATGATCAGGGCCAGATCCTCGCGGTGGGCGGTGATCAGATCGAACCAGCGGCGCAGGGTGGTACTGCGTTCCTGTGGCAGCATGGCAGACCAGGGGCCAAAGGCGGCTTCGGCAGCATCGACGGCTTCGCGGGCAGCGGTGGCATCCATGCGTGCGACATCGGCGACGGGCTGGCCGGTGGCCGGGTCGGTGACGACGAAGCGCGCGGTTCCGGCGCGCCAGCCGGCGATATGGCCATCAATCCGCAGCAGGCCGGGATCGCGCAGCCGGACGGCCAGAGGCTCGGCGGGCAGAGCGGAGCGGGTGGCGGGGTGGGGCATCGATCCTCCAGGTGTCATCGTCTGGCAGGAGTCTATGCCGATCCCGGCGGATGGATCGTCTGCAGGGCGCTGCCCTTGAGCGAAGCAATCGCCTGAATTTTGCCCCTTGTCAGGATGATCCTGCCAGCAATGCCGCCAGCGGCGGTGTGCCGTCCTTGACCTCCTTGGTGACGATATAGGTGAAATAGCGCCGCAGCCCGGCCCGGCTTTCCAGCAGCGTATCCATCAGCGCCTGATAACTGGCGATGTCGGTGGTCACCACCTGCATCAGGTAATCGAACCCGCCACCCAGGGCCCAGCAGGCGGTGATCTCGTCGATACGGGCAATGGTGCGTTCGAAGGTCTGGAAATTCTCGGCGCGGTGGTTTTCCAGCTCGATAGTGACGAAGACGCGCACATGCGGGGCCAGCCGTGCCAGGGCGATCTCGGCACGGTAGGCGCGGATCAGCCCGGCGGCTTCCATCCGGTGCAGGCGCTGCCAGCAGGGCGTGGGCGAGAGGTTCACCCGGCGCGCCAAATCAGCCTTGGAGATCCGCCCCTCGCGGGTCAGGATCGCCAGAATGGCAATATCACGATCATCGAGCGACAGCGCGGGCATGGCGGTATCTTCAGCGGGGGGAGGGTATTGTCAAGAGAGCGCTTGCAGATTGCTTTGATCTTGTCATGATATGGCTCATGACACCCTGGTTGCCAAACCCCGAAGCCCTGACCCGCCCGGTCTACAAATCGCTGTCGCGCGCCATTACCGAAGCGATCGCCCAAGGCGCGCTGCTTCCGGGGGAAAGGCTGCCCACCCACCGCGATCTGGCCTATGCGCTGGGCATTTCAGTGCAGACCGTCAGCCGCGCCTATGACATGCTGATCCAGGCCGATGCGATCACCGGCGAGGTGGGCCGCGGGACCTTTGTGAAGGCGGTGCCCGGCGAGGGGCGCGCGCCGCCCTATCAGCAGCTCGATGCCGGCGACCCGGTGATCGACTGCTCGATGCTTACGCCAGTGACCGGCCCGTTGCACGGCGCGGCGATGGATGCGGCGCTGGGCGCGCTGATCGGGCGGCTGCCGGCCGAAGTGCTCTATTCCTTTCGTCCGCGCCAGACGCTGCAACGTCATGCCGGTGCGGCGCTGCCCTGGTTGCAGCGCTGCGGGCTTTCAACGCGGGTCGATCTGGTGCTGCCGACCAATGGCGCAACCGCGGCAATGACCGTGGCGCTGATGACCGCCGCACCCCCCGGCAGCATCATCGCGACCGAAGTCATGGGGCATCATACGCTCAAGGCGCTGACCCGCTATCTGGGGCTGAAGCTGGCCGGGTTGCCCTGCGATGAGCAGGGCATTGAGCCCGATGCGCTGCGCGCCCTCTGCCGGGCGAAAGCCCCCCGTGCGCTATACCTCATGCCCTCGGGGACCGGTCCGCTCAACACGGTCATGAGCCCGCAGCGCCGTGCCGAGATCGTTGCCATTGCCCGTCAGCATGATCTGTTCATCATCGAAAACGATGCCTGGGGACCGCTTTCGCCGGACCGTCCGCCGCCGCTGGCCGCGCTGGCCCCTGAACGGGTGTTCTATTTCACCAGCCTGACGAAATGCCTTTTGCCGGGGCTGCGGCTGGGCTGGCTGGTGGTGCCCGAGGCGCAGGTCACAGCCGCGTTCGGCCGGCATCTGACGACCAACTGGATGGCCACCGCGCTGATTGCCGAGATCGGCACCCGCTGGATCACCGAGGGCACCGCCGAGCGGCTGCTGGACTGGCAACGCGGCGAACTGGCCCGGCGCAACCAGTTGGCGGCGCGCTGCCTGACGGGCCTGCCTTTGCGCAGCCAGCCGCATGGCCTGCACGTCTGGCTGCCCCTGCCCGAGGAATGGGATGAACAGGCTTTCGTCAACTCGGCGCGGCTGCGCGGCGTGGCGGTGGCGCCGGGCAGCGCCTTTCACATCGGCGGTGAACTGGTGCCGGAGCAGGGCATCCGCATCTGCCTTGGCGCCCCGTCCGAATCGATGCTGGAAACCGCGCTGGTGACGCTGGCGCGCCTGGCGCGCAATCTGCCCGAGCCTGATTTTCTGGCGATCTGAATGTCACGCGCAGGCATTCGCCCTGTCGTGGTGCCGGACTGCCTTGAGAAAATTGTCATGAAACAATATCATGATTGACATGATTACAATGTGACGCTTTCCCTCGTCGGGCAAGGAGCCGTGCCATCCAGGGCGCGGCCCGACATCAAGGGAGAAACGCATGAAGCTCAAGACAATGCTCATCGCCGCCAGCGCCATGGCGCTGTTCGCCGCCAGTGCCTCACAGGCGCAGCAGACCTGGCGCTACGCTTTCGAAGAGGCCATCGACGAGGTGCAGGGCGTGTTCGCGCAGCAGTTCAAGGGCCATATCGAGGCCAATTCCGACCATATGGTGCAGCTGTTCCCCTTCGGCACGTTGGGCGAATCCGACGACATCATGGAACAGACCCAGGCCGGCATCCTGCAATTCGTCAACCAGTCGCCCGGCTTCACTGGCGCGCTGATTCCCGAGGCGCAGGTGTTCTTCGTGCCCTATCTGCTGCCGCAGGAAGGTGAGGCGCTCAATGAGTTCTTCCGCAGCTCGGTTGCCATCAACGAGATGTTCCCCGAACTTTACGCCGAGCACGGGCTGGAACTGTTGACCATGTATCCCGAGGGAGAGGTGGTGATGACCACCCGCAACCCGGTGCGCAGCCCCGCCGATCTCAACGAGCAGAACTTCCGCGTCATGACCAACCCGCTGCTGGTGGAAAGCTACCGTGCCTTCGGTGCGGTGCCCACACCGCTGCCCTGGGGAGAGGTCTATGGCGGGTTGCAGACGAACATGATCCAGGGGCAGGAAAACCCCATGTTCTTTGTCGAATCGACGCGCATGTACGAGGTGACCGACTACATCACCTTCACCGGGCACAACAACTTCACCACCGCCTTCATGGCCAACAAGGACTTCTTTGATGGCCTTTCAGCCGAGGATCAGCAACTGGTCCGCGATGCGGTGCAGGTCGCCTTCGACTACATCCTGGAATACCAGGAGGGCCTGACCGAGCGCGCGCTGGAGACGATCCTCGAAGCCAAGCCGGGTATGCAGGTGGTGGTGTTGAGCGACGAGGAACGCCAGCCCTTCATGGAAGCCGCCGCGCATGTGGAAGCCGAGTTCATCCGCATGACCGGCGATCGTGGCCGGGCGATCCTGGAGCAGATGCACGCCGACCTTGCTGCGGTCAGCGACTGATCGAACACTGGCCGGGGTGGTCAGTTCTGCCCCGGCCTCCCGTCTTCGTACCCTACCAGCAAGGGCGGATCTGAACCGTGACCCAGTCCAGCGACGACAAGTCCCCGAAAGCCGGGACGCCAAGCGAACCATCCGCCAGCGCCGGCCCGGTGCCGCCGCCGGTCAGCGTCGTCGACGACGCCAGCCCGGGGGCCTATCGTTCGGATCTGCCGGGGCCGCTGGGCTGGATCGACAATGGCATCGCCCGCGCCGAGGCTGTGCTGCTGGCCGCCGGCGTGTTGCTGATGGCGGCCAATACCGTGGCCAATGTGGTAGGGCGTTTCGGCTTTGGAAGTTCGATCCAGGCCACCGAGGAAATCAACCGCATCCTGATCATCCTGATCACCTTTGCCGGGATCAGCTATGCCGCCCGCCATGGCCGCCATATCCGCATGACCGCGTTTTTCGACATGACGCCGGTGCGGATTCGCAAGGCGATGATGATCCTCATCGCGCTTGTCACAGCGGGGTTCATGTTCGCGCTGGCCTGGTATTCCTGGGGCTATCTGCAAACCACGATGGGTCGGGGCCGGGTGCTGCCGTCCTTGCAGATCCCGGTCTGGTGGACGCTGGTCTGGGTGCCGGCGGGCTTCTTCATGACAGGGCTGCAATACCTGCTGACGGCGGTGAAGAACATGCTGGAGAAGGACATCTACCTGTCAACCAATGTGCTCGAAGGCTATGCCGACGACGCCGAGCAGGAAGTCTGAGGGGGCGATCATGGCATTGACGATCTTTTCGGTGATGGTGATCCTGCTGCTTCTGGGCTTCCCGATGATGATTCCGCTGATCGCCGCGGCAGGTCTGGGTTTCTACATGGTGTTCGGCGGTTTCGGGCAACTGGAGACCATGGTGGCGCAGATGCTCGCCGGTATCCGCCCGGCCTCGTTGATCGCGGTGCCGATGTTCATCTTTGCCGCCGATATCATGACGCGCGGCCATTCCGCCGGGCGGCTGATCGATCTGGTGATGGCCTTCGTGCGCCATCGCCGCGGCGGGCTGGCCATTTCCACCGCCGCGGCCTGCACCATGTTCGGTGCGGTCTCGGGTTCGACGCAGGCGACCGTGGTTGCCATCGGCACGCCGCTGCGCCCGCGCATGCTCAAGGCCGGCTACAAGGACAGCTTCACCCTGGCGCTGATCGTCAATGCCTCGGACATCGCCTTTCTGATCCCGCCCTCCATCGGCATGATCATCTATGGCGTGATCTCGAACACCTCGATCGCCGAGCTGTTCATTGCCGGGATCGGGCCGGGGCTGCTGATCCTGCTGCTGTTTTCAATCTACTGCTGGATCTACGCGGTGCGCAACAATGTGCCCACCGAAGACCCGGCGCCCCTGCGCGAGCGTGTTCTGGCCGTGCAGAAGGCGCTCTGGCCGCTGGGCTTTCCGGCCATCATCATCGGCGGCATCTATGGCGGCATCTTCTCGCCTACCGAGGCGGCAGCGGCCTGCGTGCTCTATGCCCTGGTCCTGGAGATGATCGTTTTCCGCACGCTTGATGTGAAGGGGCTGATCGCCACCGCCCGCTCGACCGGGCTGATTACGGCCGTGGTGTTCATTCTGGTCGGCGCGGGGGCGGCGTTTTCGTGGATCATCTCTTTCGCGCAGGTGCCGCAGGCGGTGCTGGGCGCCATCGGCATTGATCAGATGGGCCCGATCGGCGTGCTGGTGGTGATCTCGATCGCGTTCTTCGTCGGCTGCATGTTCGTCGATCCGATCGTGGTGATCCTGGTGCTGGTGCCGATCTTTGCCCCGGTGGTCAATGCCGTCGGGCTGGACCCGGTGCATGTGGGGGCGATCATCGTTCTGCAGGTGGCCATCGGATCGGCCACGCCACCTTTCGGATGCGACATCTTCACCGCCATCGCCGTCTTCAAGCGCCCCTATGTCGAGGTCGTGCGCGGCACCCCGCCGTTCATCATGATCCTGCTGGCGGTTTCGGTGTTGCTGATCTTCTTTCCGCAGATCGCCCTCTTTCTGCGCGATCTGGCCTTCAGGTAACGGAGGACACGATGTTTCAAAAGATCATGGTGCCGTTCGATGGTTCGACCAATGCCGAAACCGCGCTGAAGAAATCCGTCGAGCTGGCCGCGCTGACCGGGGGCGAGCTTCTGGTCTTGACCGTCTATCGCCATCATTCGATGCTGGAGGCATCGTTTTCCATGGTGCGCCCGGATGATCCGGGCAACATGGACGATGCGATGCGCGATCACGCCCGTGAGGTGGCTGATCATGCCAAGAAGATCGCCCTTGAGGCGGGGGCGGGCAATGTGCGGGCCTTCATCAAGGCCGGCCAGCCGGCGCGCACCATCGTCGCCTGGGCCAAGGAGAAAGAGGTGGACCTGATCGTGCTGTCATCGCGCGGGATGGGTTCGGTCGAAGGGTATCTGCTGGGGTCTGTCTCGCACAAGGTGACGGCGCTGGCCAGTTGCCCGGTGCTGGTTTTCTGACCGCGGCAAGGGGGGGCCATGGCGCAGTTCACCACCACATCCGACCCGCCGGCATTGTTGCCTGATCGCATGCTGCGGCTGGGCGCTGTGGTGCTGGCAACCGATCTGACCATCGAAGGCGACCTGGCGCGGCTGATGCCGCAAGGCGCGGCGCTGCATGTCTCGCGCATCGCCTTCGACAACCCCACCACGCCTGAAAACCTGCGCGCCATGGCACCGCGCCTGGCCGCAGCGGCGGATATGATCCTGCCCGGCCTGCCGCTGGCGGCGCTGGGTTTTGGCTGCACCTCGGGCGGGGCGGTGATCGGCGATGCGGCGATTGCGCAGGCGGTGGGCGGGGTGCGTCCGGGTGTGCCCGTCAGCGCGCCGGCGCAGGCAGCGGTGCAGGGTTTTCGACATCTGGGCAGGCGGCGGATCGCCGTGCTGACCCCCTATCTGCCGCAAACCACTGCGCCGGTTCTGGATTATTTCGTCGCCGCCGGGCTTGACGTGGTGCAGGCGATGGGGCTGGGCCTGGCCGACGACCGCGAGATTGCCCGCATCGCCCCCGAGGCCATTCTCACCGCCGCGTGCCAGGCCGATGATCCCCGCGCCGAGGCGCTCTTCATCTCCTGCACCGCGCTGCCGGTTCTGGCGCTGATCCCGCAGATCGAGGCGGCGCTGGGCAAGCCGGTGCTGAGCGCCAATCAGGCGCTTGGCTGGTCGATGCTGCGTGCCGCCGGGCTTGCTGCTGCCGGTCCGGGGCAGCTTTTCAGCACGCAGGCCGCTCCCGCATGATCCCGGTGATGGACGATTTTCTGGCAGCGCGCCGGCGGATCGCCGCGCATGTCCGCCGCACGCCCTGCCGGCGCTCACCGGCGCTGGAGGCGCGTCTGGGCGTGCCGGTCTGGCTGAAATGCGAGCATCTGCAAATGACCGGTGCCTTCAAGCTGCGCGGGGCAAGCAATGCGGTGCTGCGTCTCGCCCCGGACGTGGTCGGCGTGACCACGGCATCCACCGGCAATCATGGCCGTGCGCTGGCTCATGCCGCGCGCGCCGCCGGGATGAAGGCGGTGATCTGCATGTCCGCGCTGGTGCCGCAAAACAAGCGCGCCGCGGTGCAGGCGCTGGGTGCCGAGGCGCGCATCATCGGTGCCAGCCAGGATGAGGCCGCGATAGAGGCCGCACGCCTGGCCCGCGAGGAAGGGTTCGCGCTGATCCCGCCCTTTGATCATGCCGATGTCATCGCCGGGCAGGCCACGCTGGGGCTGGAAATGGCCGAGGACGTGCCCGAGGCCGCCTGCGTGCTGATCCCGCTTTCGGGCGGCGGCCTGCTGGCCGGGGTGGCGGCGGCGATGAAGGCGCGCAATCCCGCGCTGCGGGTGGTGGGCCTGTCGATGGAGCGTGGCGCGGCGATGGCGGCGAGCCTTGCGGCAGGGCATCCGGTGGCAGTGACGGAAGAGCCCACCTTGGCCGATTCGCTGGGCGGCGGGATCGGGCTGCAAAACCGGCTGACCTTTGCCATGGTGCGCGATCTGATGGATGAGCTGGTCCTGCTGAGCGAGACCGAGATCGCCACCGGCATCGCCTTTCTGCACGACGTCGAGGGCGAGATTGTCGAAGGGGCCGGCGCCGTCGGTGTGGCGGCGCTGCTGGCCGGAAAGGTCCGTTCCGGCGGGTCGGTGGTGCTGCCCCTGACCGGTGCCAATATCGACCCGGCACGTCATGCCCGCATCCTCGTCGGCGAAATCGCCTAACCGGAATAAGCGCCAATGCCCGATATCCGCATCCTTACCGAAACCGATCTGTGCGCCTGCATCGCCCTGGACTTGCCGGTGATCGACTGCATCGATGATGCCTTTCGCCGGCTGGCCGGCGGCGGGGTGGTGATGCCGCCGATCCTGTCGATGCCGATTGCCGCGCATAACGGTGAGGTCGATGTGAAAACCGCTTATGTGCCCGGCCTTGAGGGGTTCGCCATCAAGGTCAGTCCGGGCTTTTTTGACAATCCCAAGCTGGGCCTGCCCTCGACCTCGGGGTTGATGATGGTGTTTTGCGTGCGTACCGGCCAGTTGCGGGCGCTGCTTCTGGACAATGGCTATCTGACCGACCTGCGCACCGCAGCCGCCGGGGCGGTGGCGGCGCGGGGACTGGCGCGGGCGGATGCCAGAAGCGCCTGTATCCTGGGGGCGGGCATGCAGGCGCGGATGCAGCTTCGTGCGCTTTGTCTGGTGCGGCCGATCGAGGCGGCGGTGATCTGGGCGCGCGATCCGACCCGCGCGCGCGCCGCCGCGGCGGAGCTGAGCGCCGCCCTCGGCCTGCCGGTGCGCGCCGAGGCCGATGCGCGGGCGGCGGTGCGCGGGGCCGATGTGATCGTCACAACCACACCCGCCAGTGCCCCGATCCTGCGCGCCGACTGGCTGGAGCCGGGCCAGCATGTGACGGCGATGGGCTCGGACCAGCATGGCAAGAACGAACTGGACCCCGCCGCGCTGACGCGCGCGCATTACGTCGCCGACCGGCTGAGCCAGACACGCGAATTGGGCGAATTGAGTGCCGCCATCGCTGCCGGCCTCCTGCCCGCCGATCATACTGCGCCGGAACTGGGCGCGGTGCTGGCTGGCGATGCTCAGGGCCGTTCGGGCCCCGAGGCGATCACCATTGCCGATCTCACCGGGACCGGAGTGCAGGACACCGCCATCGCCATGCTGGCGCTGGCACGCGCCGGCGAGGCCGGCACCCTCATCACCACCTAGGAGCCGCTTGATGCCCAACCCCGCCCCCCGTTTCAGCGCCGCCGAATATGCCGCCCGGTTGGAAAAGACCCGCAGCGCGATGGCGGCGCGCGGGATCGACACACTGATCGTCACCGACCCGTCCAACATGGCCTGGCTGACCGGCTATGATGGCTGGTCCTTCTATGTGCATCAATGCGTGGTCATCGGCGCGGAAGGGCTGCCGCTGTGGTTCGGGCGCGGGCAGGATGCGAATGGCGCGGTGCGCACCTGCTATATGCCCGACGACCAGGTGATCGGCTATCCGGATCACTACGTCCAGTCGGCCGAGCGTCACCCGATGGATTATCTTTCAGCGCGTCTGGCCGAGCGTGGCTGGCACAAGGGCCGTATCGGCGTGGAGATGGACAATTACTGGTTTACCGCCGCCGCGCATCAATCGCTGGTCACGCACCTGCCAGGCCGCTTGGTCGATGCCACGGCGCTGGTGAACTGGCAGCGGCTGATCAAATCACCGCAGGAACTGGCCTATATGCGCAACGCCGCGCGGCTGGTGGAGCGGATGCACGCGCGCATCTTCGAGCGGATCGAGCCGGGGATGCGCAAATGCGATCTGGTGGCCGAGATCTACGATGCCGGGCTCCGCTTCGATCCGGTGCTGGGCTTTGGCGGTGATTACCCGGCGATCGTGCCGCTCCTGCCCTCCGGCACCGATGCCGCCGCCCCGCATCTGACCTGGGATGACCGCGCGATGCAGGCCGGCGAGGGCACCTTCTTCGAGATCGCCGGCTGCTACCATCGGTATCACTGCCCGTTGTCGCGCACGATCTTTCTGGGCAGGCCCAGCCAGATCTTCCTCGATGCCGAACAGGCGGTGCTGGAAGGCATGGAGGCCGGGCTTGAAGCCGCGCGCGCCGGCAACACCTGCGAGGATGTCGCGCTGGCCTTCTTTGGCGTGCTCAGGCGCCATGGCATCACCAAGGACAACCGCACTGGCTATCCGATCGGGCTGAGCTATCCGCCCGACTGGGGTGAGCGCACCTGCTCGTTGCGTCCCGGCGATCACACCGAACTCAAGCCCGGCATGAGCTTTCATTTCATGACCGGCCTGTGGATGGAGAATTGGGGTTTCGAGATCACCGAAAGCATTGTCATAACGGATACGGCGCCCGAATGCCTGGCCTCGGTGCCGCGCAAGCTGCTCGTGAAGGACTGAACACAATGACCACCAACCCGATCCACCCCACCATTCCCTATGAGACCGACGGGGTGCACCATGGCTTCCTGCGCTTGCCGCATTCACGCAATGAAAGCGCCTGGGGCGCCATCATGATCCCGATCACCGTGATCCGCAACGGCGAGGGGCCGACGGCGCTGCTCTCCGGGGCCAACCACGGCGACGAATACGAGGGGCCGATTGCGCTTCAGGCGCTGGCGGTGGAACTGAAGCCTGAAGAGATCACCGGACGGGTGATCATCGTGCCCTATATGAACTTCCCGGCCTTTCGCGCCGCCACACGTGTCTCGCCCATCGACATGGTCAATCTCAACCGCGCTTTTCCGGGCGCGCCGGACGGCACCGCCACGCAAAAGATCGCCAATTATTTCAATGATGTGCTGGTGCCCATGGCGGATATCGTTCTGGATTTCCACTCTGGCGGCAAGACGCTGGATTTCGTGCCCTTCGCCTGTGCGCATTACCTTGACAGCATGGGCCAGCAGGATGCCTGCGTCGCCGCCGTGCAGGCGTTCAACGCGCCCTACACGCTGATGCTGCGCGAGATCGACAATGTCGGCATGTATGACACCGCCGTCGAGGCGCAGGGCAAGGTCTTTGTCACCACCGAACTGGGCGGTGGCGGCACGGCAACGGCGCGCTCGGCCAGGATCGCGCGGCGGGGCGTGCGCAATGTGCTGATCCATGCCGGTATCCTGCAAGGCGAGCTGGACCTGACCGAGAGCATCCCGCTCGATATGCCGGGCGATGATTGCTATCATTTCGCCACGGTCGAAGGGCTGGTGGAGCCGCTGGTCGATCTGGGCGAGCAGGTGGAAAAAGGCCAGGCGCTGGCGCGGATCTGGCCCACCGACCGAACCGGGCTGAAACCGCTGGAGGTTTATGCCCAGCGCAAGGGCACGCTGATCGCGCGGCATTTTCCCGGCCTGATCCAGACCGGCGATTGTCTGGCGGTGCTGGGCACCGCCGGCGGCGCGGGCGGGGTGGACAAGATTCACGCCTGAACCGGCAGCGGCGCGGCGTTCAGGGGCGCAGGGCGCCGGGCAGATGCGCGGCGAGATGATCGAAAACCCGCCGCACCCGCGCATTCGCGCGCAGGTTCTCATGCACGGCAAGCCAGCATTCCAGCGCAAAGGAAAGGCTGTCCGCCATGACCGGGCGCAGCGCCGGACAGCGGCGGGCAAGCCCGGCCTGCATGGCGCCGATGCCCAGCCCGGCGCGGATCGCGTTGATCTGGGCGCTTTCGCGGTCGCAGCGAAAGCCGATCATGCGCCGCGTGATGCCGGTGCCGGCCAGCGCGGCCAGCATCGCCGGGTCACGATCCGGCCCGATCAGATGGTGACCCGCCAGATCGGCAACCGTGCGCGGCACGCCGCGCGCCGCCAGATAGCGTTCATGCGCGAACAGGCCGATAGGCACATCGGCAAGCTTGCGTGCCACCAACCCGGCCTGCGCGGGGCGGATCATGCGTACCGCCAGATCGGCTTCGCGGCGCAAGAGATCCTCGTTGCGGTTTGACAGAACCAGTTCCACCTCCAGCCCCGGACTGGCCGCCATCAGCGGCGCGATCAGGGCGGGCAGGATCTCGGCGCCCACCACTTCGCTGGCGGTCAGGCGCACGATGCCGCGTGCTGCGTCTTCCGGCGCCGAGGCGGTGCGCTCAAGGGCGGCGGCGGCGGCGGCCATGGCGCGGGCCTCGGGCAGCAGGCGTGTGCCCAGTTCGGTCAGGCTCATGCCCTGCGGCGAGCGCAGAAACACCGGCGCGCCGACACTTGCTTCCAGAAGGTCGATATGGCGGCTGACGGTGGGCTGCGTCAGGCCCAGCGCGCGGGCGGCTGCCGAAAGGCTGCCGCGTTCCGCGACGGCTATGAAACTGCGCCAATGGTCCCATTGGATCGGATCAATGCTCATGTATTTCTCTATAACAGAACAAGAAAGTTATGCAATTTTATTGAAGTGAATCCTGAGGTATCCGGGGATCGTTCCGCTTGATCAGGAGAAAGCACCATGAAAGCCCTTGTCGTTACCGCGCTTGCCGCCATCCTTGCCATCGGCGCGGCCCTTGCCACCGCCCCGCGCGACGGGTTCGACACCGAGATCTTCATTGCCGCGCCGCCGCAGACCGTCTGGTCCCTGTTGACCGACGCCACCGAACACGCCGGCTGGAACCCCGGAATGCGTGCCGTGGAGGGGCGGTTCGCGCCCGGCGAGCGGCTGCGCCTGACGATGCAGACACCCTCAGGCGGCAGCATCACCTTTCGCCCGCGCGTTCTGGTGGCCGACGCGGGGCGTGAATTGCGCTGGCTGGGCCGGCTGGGCCTGCCGCATCTGTTTGACGGCGAGCACTATTTCACCCTGCGCGCCGAGGGAGCGGGAACCCGGCTGATTCATGGCGAGCATTTTCGCGGCGTGGCACTGTGGTTCATGGATGTGCAGCAGTTCCGCCCGGCCTTCATTGCGGCGAACGAGGGGCTGAAGGCGCGCGCCGAAGCCGCGGGCGGAAGGTGAACGACGCCGTGCTAGGGGCGATACTTGATCCAGGTGGTCTTGAGTGCGGTGTATTTGTCCAGCGAATGCAGCGACAGGTCACGCCCGAAGCCCGATTGTTTCAGTCCGCCAAAGGGCGTCTGTGCCGACAGCGCATCGACCGTGTTCACCGAAACCGTGCCGACCTGAAGCTGATCGGCGACGCGGCAGGCGCGGCTCAGGTTGTCGGTCCAGACCGAGGCCGCCAGCCCATAGACCGAGTCATTGGCCATGGCGACGGCCTCCTCTTCGCTGTCGAAGGCGATGACCGAAAGCACCGGGCCAAAGATCTCGTCGCGCGCCAGCGGGTCGGCATGGCGCACCTCATCAAAGATTGTCGGCTGCACGAAACAGCCCTTGCCCTCCACCAGCACCCGCTCGCCACCCGTGACCAGCCGGGCCGTGGCCTTGCCGGCGTCGATGAAGCGCAGGATGCCGGTGGTCTGCTTCTCGTCGACGATGGCGCCCATCTTCGAGGCCGGATCGAGCGGGTCGCCGGGTTGCATGGTTTGCGCCCGCGCCACCAGCCTTTCCAGCAGCGCCTCCTTGACCGGGCGCTCGACATAGAGGCGCGAATTGGCCGAGCAGACCTCGCCTTGATTGAAAAAGATGCCGAAGGCGGCCATATCGGCGGCGGTATCGAGATCCTCGCAATCGGCGAAGATGATGTTGGGGCTCTTGCCCCCGGTCTCGGGCCAGACCTGTTTCATGTTGGACTGACCGGAATACTGCATGAAGAGCTTGCCCACCGCCGTCGAGCCGGTGAAGGCCAGGCAATCGACATCCCCATGCAGGCCAAGCGCGCGGCCGGCGGTCGCGCCAAAGCCGGGCACCACGTTGAACACGCCATCCGGCACGCCGGCCTCGGCTGCCAGTTCGGCGAGCCGCAGGGCAGAAAGCGGCGATTGCTCTGCGGGTTTGAGCACCACCGAATTGCCCGCCGCCAGTGCTGCCGCAGCTTTCCAGGTGGCCATGTCGAGCGGGAAGTTCCACGGCGTCACCGCACCGACCACACCCAGCGGCACGCGGCGCACCAACGCCAGATCACCCGGCCCGGTGGGGGCGATCTCGCCATAGAGCTTGTCGATCGCCTCGGCATACCACTGAAAGAAATGCGCCGAGCCCGGTGCGTCGATGGTGGCAGCGTCGCGCACCGGCTTGCCCATGTCCAGACTGTCCAGAAGCGCCATCTCCGCCAGATTGTCGCGGATCAGCTGTGCCAGGCGCAACAACACCGACTTGCGGCCTTCAGGTGCCATGCGCGACCAGCGGCCATCCTCGAAGGCGCGCCGCGCGGCGGTTACCGCCAGGTCGATATCGGCACCGTCGCATTCGGCCACCGCGGTCAGCACCGCGCCGGTTGCGGGGTTGATACTGTCGAAGCTCTTGCCGGAAACCGCATCGACAAACCTGCCGTCAATGAAGGCCTGCCCCCGGAATTGCAGTTTTTCAGCGCGATTTTTCCAGTCCTGGCGGGTATAGTCCAGCATGGGGATGCTCCTTTGTCATTCGTCTCCAGGCACGCCGTAAGACGGGGCTTCGCGGGGGTCGAGCGCGCGCTGGACATAGGCATCAAGCTGCGGCTTGTAGATTGCCCAGGCGGTGGCGACGGCTTCGACGGGGCAGTCCTCGGTCCAGTCGCAGCGCAGATCGGCCGCTGGCCAGCTGAGCTTGTCCACCAGCAGCATGCCCGCCGAATGTACCGGGCCGGCCTCACCGCCCGCTGCCAGCCCGGCGCGCAACGCGGCGATCAACCGGTCGCCCAGATGGCCCGTGGCACCCTCGAACCCGGCGACGATGGCCCGCGGCACGCCGGGATTGGCCAGCAGGTTGCCCCCGGAAGCAACATCGATTCCCCGCGCCTCGCTCCAGATGCCCAGTGCCCTTGGGCCGGAATGGATGGCGCTGTTGCCGTCATGATCGATCGCCAGCACCTGGCGGTATTCCATGAAGTCCGCACGCTGGCGGATCTCGGCGATGGCCGCGGCGGCATCCAGCCCGTGTTCCATCAGGTCCAGCGCCAGCGGTCCCAGCGAGGGGTCGGTCACGTTTTGCGTGGCGACGGCGCCAACCCCGGCGCGGGCATGGGCGCAGCGCGCCGCCACCGCCGGCGAAGACGAGGCGATGGCGATGCCGAACATGCCGCTATCGGCGCAGCGGGCGACCAGCGAGAAGGTCATGGGATCACTCCGGTATGACGGCCGTGCCGTCGATCTCGACAAGCCATTCGGGGCGCGCCAAGGCCTGCACCACCAGCCCGGTGGACACCGGATGCACGCCCTTGATGTATTCGCCCATGGTGCGATAGACGGCCTCGCGGTGGCGCACATCGGTGATATAGACCACCACTTTCACCAGATGCTCCATGCGCCCGCCGGCTTCCTCGATCAGCTGGCGGATGTTCTGCATCACCTTGTGCGTCTGTTCGACCGGGTCGTGGCTGTCGATATTGGCGCCATCGTCCAGATTTTGCGGGCACTGACCACGCAGCCAGACGATCCGCCCGCCCTGCGTGACGACCGCCTGGCACAGATCGTTGTCGAGCTTTTGCTCGGGGTAGGTATCGCGAGTGTTGAACTTGCGGATGCGGGTATGGGCCATGTCGGTCTCCGTGGGGGTATCGGGCGATTGCCTGGCTAGGCGTTCTGGGGTGCGCGGGCGTCGTGCTGCGCGGCCTGATGATAGTCCATGTAGCTGTTCTGGATGGCAATCTGGTCGGCAACATGCCTGGCATCATGCCAGACCCCCCAGATGAAGCTTGATCCGCGCCGCGATTGCCATGGCAGGCCCAGGAAGTAGACGCCGGGCTCGACCGAAACGCCGCGCTGATGCCTTGGTCGGCCATGCGCGTCGAAGGCATTGACCTTCATCCAGCTGTAATCGAGCGCAAAGCCGGTCGCCCAGATGACCGAGGCAATGCCCGCCTGCGCCAGGTTCAGTGCGCGGACCGGGTTGCGCACGCAGTCCGGGTCTGGCTCGACGCGGCGGGCTTCGGGCTCTTCGGGCAGATCAAGGCCGTTGCGCGCCACATAGGCGTCGGCCTCATCGAGCAGGCCAGTATAGCTGGCGTCGCCCCGCGCGAGGTTCTCGGCCAGATCGGCGGCGAAGTGCAGCACACCGTTGCGGCAGGTTTCGGTGCGCCCCAGCAGCACCATGCCCTGCGCGGCGAGGCGCCTGAAATCGATCGTCTGGCCGCCATAGGCACCGCTGACCGAGATGGTCACATGTTCGGTGCCCGGTGCGGGTGCTGCGGCATCCCATTTGCCCAGAACCCCCAGCCACCAGCAGAAATCGCGCCCGCGATAGGCACGCGGCGGGCGGTCATGCGGGCCGACCGACAGATAGACCTGCCGGCCCGCGCGCTGCAATTCATCGGCGATCTGCACGCCTGACGACCCCGCACCGACCACCAGAACTGCCCCTTCGGGCAACTGGCCGGGGTTACGATAGGCGCTGGAATGGATCTGTGGCACCGCAGTTTCCGCCGGAATGACCGGCGGCACAACGGGGCGCTGGAACGGGCCGGTTGCCGCCACCACGTTATTGGCCTCGATGATCCCATGCGAGGTTTCGATCACAAAGCCGCGCCGGCCAGCCTTGCGTCTGACCTCCCTGACATCGACGCCGCAGCGCACGGGTGCATTGATCTGCCGGGCGTAGGCGACAAAATAATCGGCGACTCGCTCCTTGGAGATGAAGGCATCCGCGTGGGCATCGGGGAAAGTCATTCCGGGGAAACGGTCGTGCCAGGCCGGGCCATTGGCAACCAGCGAGTCCCAGCGCTCGGAGCGCCAGCGCTCGGCGATGCGGTGCCGTTCAACGACGAGATGCCCGATACCGTGTTTGCTCAGATGCTCGCTCATGGCCAGACCGGCCTGGCCCGCGCCGACAACCAGCGTGTCTATTTTCTCGACTGACATTTCCGCGTCCTTTCTGGCTCTCCCGGAACACCCGTGAGGATGGCCGGGGGTCTGCAACCTGATTACGGAACCGCCTGAAGGACGAAAATTACGAATTCATGCAGCATTGGTTAGGTTGCCCCTAAACGGCTGTCGGCAGCCCCCCGCGAGCGCGGCCTTGGCGAACGGAAATTGCGATGACAGTGATTTTCCCGAACCGACCGCAAAGCCAGCAACCAAAGGCAAGGCGGCGCATCCTGTGCAAGGGATGCGCCGCCATGGATTGATGAAAAAGGCGGCCCGCGCTTCGAGTCAGCGCCGGGGCGGGGGCGGGGGCGGGGGGCTCAGAATTCGGCCCAGGCCCTGGCGCGCCCGCCGCCGGCAGCGACGCCGCGGGCGGGCAGCGGCACCACACTTGCGGTTTGTGTCGCGCCACCCGTTGCGCGGTCAAGACGGAACTCGCTCAGCGCGCGGCGCAGCTCTTCGGCCTTCGCAGTAAGCGATGTCGTTGCCGCGGTGGTTTCTTCGGCCACGGCGGCGTTTTGCTGGGTGACCATGTCAAGCTCGGTCACGCCGGCGTTGATCTGATCCAGCCCCGATGCCTGTTCGGATGCGGCCACCGCGATCTCGCCGATCAGCCCGGCAACCTCGGTGGCGCGTGCCAGAAGTTCCTCGAAGCTGGTGCCGGTCTTGCGCACCAGTTCCGAGCCGCTTTCCACCTGTGCTGTGCTCTCTTCGATCAAGCCCTTGATCTCGCGCGCCGATTCGGACGCCCGCTGGGCCAGGCCACGGACCTCGGAGGCGACCACCGCAAAGCCCCGTCCGGCCTCGCCGGCGCGTGCCGCCTCGACCCCGGCATTGAGCGCCAGAAGGTTGGTCTGGAAGGCGATGTCGTCGATCACGCCGATGATGCGGGTGATCTGGTCCGCGCTGGCCTCGATCCGCTGCATGGCCTTGACCGCGTTCTTGACCACGTCCACGCCGGCCTTGGCGCCTTCACGTGCGTCGCGGCTGGCGGTTTCAGCGGCGCTGGAACGCTGCGCCGTCGAACGCACCGATTCGGTCAACTCGTTGAGCGCGGCGGCGGATTGTTCCAGCGTGGCGGCCTGGCTTTCGGCCCGGCCGGAAAGCTCGCCTGCGGCGGCGTTGATCTCATCAGAACCCGAGCGCACCGAACTGGCGACATCGGCGATGCGGCCCATGACCTCGGACAGACGATCAAGCACGTCGTTATAGCTTTGACGAAGCGCATCATATTCCGCCGGGAAGGGATCATGCTCGGGGCTGTGGATGCGCCCGGTCAGATCGCCACCCGCCAGCCGTTCAAGCCCGGCGCCGATCTCGGTGACGACGCGGTCCTGGCGTGCCGCCTCGGTTCTGGCGAGGGCTTCGCGCTCGGCCCGGCTTGCCGCGGCCTCGGCTTCCAGGCGCCGCGCCTCGGCGGCATTGTCACGAAACACCGTGACCGCCGAAGACATGGCGCCGATCTCGTCGCCGCGCCCGCCATAGGGGATCTCGGTTTCCAGTTCGCCCCTGGCCAGCCGCTCCATCACCCGCGTCATGCGCAGGATCGGCCTGGAGACAAATTGCGCCCCGAACCAGACCACCAGCATGGTAACCGCCATCATTGCCGCAGCGGTCAGCATGGCCTGATTGCGTGTGCCGGTCACATTGCTGAAGACCGTGGTGCGCGGCACCGTCATGACCAGCGTCCAGGTTTCCTGGATGCCGGGGAAGCGCACGGTATCGGTCAGCACCAGGTTTTCGACACCCTCCAGTTCCACATAATAGACCTCGCCCGAGGTCGCGCCGGCCAGAAATGTCTGTTCTGCCGGTGCAACGGCAGTGCCCAGCCGCGCCTGGTCGTGATGGGCAACCCACAGGTCGTTGCCGCCTACCAGATAGACCCGGCCATCGCCGAACGGGCGCAATTCACCGATACGCGCGGAAATGCGATCCAGTGCCATGTCGCCGGTGAGGATCCCGATGGCCTGCCCCTCATTGCGCACCACGCCGCTGATCGTGGTCATCAAGACATCAACCCCTTCAACGGGGTAGTGATAGGGCGGAGTGATCAGGGTGCGATTTTCGCGGATCGGGCGATCATACCATTCTTCCGTGCCGGCCTCGGGGCTCATGTCCAGCAGATCCATCTCGATCTCGCCGCTGGCTCCGAAGAAGAAATAGGGTACGAAACGGCCCGCCGCGTCGGCGTATGGGTGGCCCAGATACAGATCATCATCTCCGCCCAGGGCGTCGGGCTCGAAGGCCAGCGTCATGCCCACAAGGTCGGGGCGGGTGCGCAGCATCTGCATCACCATCTCACCCAGGGCATCGCGGCTGGGCACACGGTTGTGGATTGCCCCCTCGATCGCGGCAACGCCGGTATTGACCATCATGGTGATCGCATTGAGTTCCTGCGAGATGGTTGCGGCATATTCTCCAAGCAGCGCACGGCCCCGCGCCTCTGCCTCGTTGGCGGAGGCCCGATACATGAGTGTTGTTGTCAGCACGATGACCGCCATCACGGCACAGGCAACCAGAAAGGCTGCCGCGACAGCCAGTTTCGTGCGCATGGAAAATGAACTGATTCGCATTCTCGCCCCTCACTGGATTGGCGGCCGGAATTGCCGCATTGCCCTAGGCGCTATCAGGGCGTGCTTTCGGTTCCGTTACCACGGATCGCAACCATTCAAATTGAATCGATAATCTGCCCGTCGCGGCGCCGATCGCTCTATGCCCCGTCGCGGCAGGTGCGGGTTCAGGGATAGACCGGGCTGGATTTGACCGTGCCGTAAACAAAGCTGGTGGTGATCGAGGCGATGCCGGGGATCGCGTGCAGCCGGTCGCGCACGAAACGCTCATAGCCCGGCAGGTCAGTCACCAGAACGCGCAGCAGATAATCGGCCTCGCCGGTCATCAGATGGCAGTCGAGGATCTCGTCGATGGCCTGCACCCGCGCTTCGAAGGCGCGCACCGCATCGCCCTCATGGCGCGCGAGCGTGATACGGATGAAAGCGGTGATCGTCAGCCCGTAGGCACGCGGATCGACATTGGCGGAATAGCCGGTGATCACGCCGCGCTCCTCCAGCAGGCGCACCCGGCGCAGGCAGGGCGAGGGCGAGAGGTTCACCCGCTCGGACAGCTCCAGATTGCTTTGCCGCCCGTTGCGCTGCAACTCGCGGATGATCTGCCGGTCCTTGGCATCCATGGCACGCCTTTTGTCTCATGATGGCAATATATGCCAATATTGCAGACATGAGTGGCACAGAATGGCAGCACTTGCCAGATCCGGCATGGCAGACTGGCCAAAATCAGGAAAGGATCTGCCATGTCATTGCCGCGCAATGCTGGTTTCGCTACCCGCGCCATCCATCTGGGCCATGACCCGGCCAATCACGAGGGTGCGCTGACCCCGCCCCTGCACCTGACCTCGACATTCGCCTTCGAGACCGTCGAGGCCGGCGGTGCGGCCTTTGCCGGCGAGGCGCCGGCGCATATCTATTCGCGCATCTCGAACCCCACGCTTGACCTTCTGGAACGCCGCGTGGCCGATCTGGAGGGCGCCGAGGCCGGGCTGGCGCTGGCCTCGGGAATGGGTGCGATCACCTCGGTTCTGTGGACCTTTCTCAGTCCGGGCGACGAGATCATCACCGATACCACGCTTTACGGCTGCACCTTTGCCTTCATGCGCCACGGTCTGGCGCGGTTCGGCATCACCATCACCCATGTCGATCTGACCGACCCGGCCGCGCTGCAAGCCGCGATCAACCCGCGCACGCGCATTGTCTATTTCGAAACCCCGGCCAATCCGAACATGCGGCTGGTCGATATTCAGGCGGTCTGTGCCATTGCCCGGCAGGCCGGGGCGCTGAGCGTGGTGGACAATACCTATGCCACGCCGGTTCTGACCCGCCCGGTTGAGCTTGGCGCCGATTTCGTGGTGCATTCGGCGACCAAATACATGGGCGGGCATGGCGATCTGGTGGGCGGCATCGCCGTTGGCCGCGCCGAGGACATAACCCGCGTGCGCCTTGAGGGCATGAAGGACATGACCGGCGCGATCATGGCACCCTTCAACGCCATGCTGGTGCTGCGCGGGCTGAAGACGCTGAAGCTGCGCATGGAGCGCCATTGTGCCAATGCCATGGTCGTGGCCCGCATGCTGGCGGCGCATCCTGTGGTGGGCGCGGTGCATTATCCGGGGCTGGAAGGTTTTTCCCAGCACGCTCTGGCGGCGCGGCAGATGCCCGGTTTCGGCGCCATGATCGCCTTCGAGCTGCGCGGCGGCGATGTGGCGGGACGGGCGATGATGAACCGGTTGCGCATGATCCGCCGGGCGGTCAGCCTGGGCGATTGCGAGAGCCTGATCCAGCACCCGGCCTCGATGACCCATTCGACCTATACGCCCCAGGAACGCGCCGCGCATGGCATCGCTGAAGGGCTGATCCGGCTCTCTGTTGGGTTGGAGGATCTGGACGACATTCTTGCCGATCTTACCTTTGCGCTGCATGATCCGCTCGCCGCAGCCGCCTGAAAGGAGCCGTCATGCCGCCCCCCAGCTCGCCCGCGCTCGATCATCTGGAGGTGCTGCATCGCCGGCTTCTGTGGCTGTCGTGCTGGATGATCCACCACGCCAACCATCTGCGCGCGAAACCCGAGGGCGAGGTGAAGGTGGGCGGGCATCAGGCGTCCTCGGCCTCGATGGCGGCGATCCTGACGGCGCTCTATTTCCATATCCTGCGCCCCGAGGACCGTGTGGCGGTCAAGCCCCATGCCGGGCCGGTGTTTCATGCCATCCAGTATCTGATGGGCAATCTGCCGCTGGAAAAGATGCAGAACTTCCGCGGTTATGGCGGGGTGCAGAGCTATCCCTCGCGCACCAAGGATGTCGATGACGTGGATTTCTCTACCGGCTCGGTGGGGCTGGGCGCGGCCATGCCGATCTTTGCCAGCCTGGTGCAGGACTGGCTCGAGGGTCATGGCCGCAAGCAACCGACGGGGCGCATGGTGGCGCTGATCGGCGATGCCGAACTGGACGAGGGCAATATCTACGAGGCGTTGCAAGAGGGCTGGAAGCATGATCTGCGCAATGTCTGGTGGGTGATCGACTACAACCGCCAGAGCCTCGACGGCGTGGTGCGTGAAGGACTCTGGGCGCGGATCGAGGCGATCTTTGGTGCCTTTGGCTGGCGGGTGGTGCGGCTCAAGCATGGTGCGCTGCAAAAGGCGGCCTTTGCCGAGCCCGGTGGCGTGGCGCTGCGCGCATGGATCGATGCCTGCCCCAATGCGCTCTATTCGGCGCTGACCTTTCAGGGCGGCGCGGCGTGGCGCAAGCGGCTCATCGAGGATCTGGGCGATCAGGGATCGGTCAGCGCCTTGCTGGAACGTCGCTCGGACGGGGAATTGGCGGCGCTGATGGAAAACCTCGGCGGGCATTGCCTGCAATCGCTTTGCGAGGCGTTTGATCAGGCTGAGGGCGAACAACCCACGGTCTTTCTGGCCTATACGATCAAGGGCTGGGGCACACCGCTTGCCGGCCACAAGGACAATCACGCCGGGCTGATGACCCCGGCGCAGATGGCCGAGTTCCGCGCCGTGATGGGCGTGGCCGAGGGGGCGGAATGGGAGCCCTTCGCCGCCGTGCCCGATGTGCCGGCGCTGCGCGGCTTTCTGGCGCAGGTGCCGTTCTTTGCACGCGGTCGGCGGCGCTTCAGCGCCCCGGCCCTGCCTCTGCCCGAACTGGCAGCGCCCGGCGACAGAATGCTTTCCACCCAGGCCGGTTTCGGCAAGATCCTCGACGATCTGGCGCGTCAGGGCGGGCCACTGGCTGCGCGCATCGTCACCACCGCCCCGGATGTGACGGTCTCCACCAATCTTGGCGGCTGGGTGAACCGGCGCGGGCTTTTCGCGCGGGCCGATCTGCCTGATACCTTCCGCGACCAGCGCGTGCCCTCGGCGCAGAAATGGGCCTTCTCGCCCAGGGGTCAGCATATCGAGCTGGGCATCGCCGAAATGAACCTGATGCTGCTTCTGGGCGCGGCGGGGCTGAGCCACAGCCTGTTCGGTGAGCGCCTCATTCCGATCGGCACGGTCTATGATCCTTTCGTGGCGCGCGGGCTGGATGCGCTCAACTATGCCTGCTATCAGGATGCGCGCTTCATCCTGGTCGGCACGCCCTCTGGGGTGACGCTGGCGCCCGAGGGGGGCGCGCATCAGTCCATCGGCACGCCGCTCATCGGCATGAGCCAGGACGGGCTGGCCTGTTTCGAGCCGGCCTATCTGGACGAACTGACGCTGATCATGCGCTGGGCCTTCGACTATCTGCAACGCGATGGCGAAGGCGACCCCGATGAACGCACATGGCTGCGCGACGAAACCGGCGGGGCGGTCTATCTGCGGCTCTCCACCCGCCCGCTGGACCAGGTGCTGCGCCGCGACGATCCGGGCTTTGCCCAGGGGGTGATCGACGGCGCCTACTGGCTGCGCGAGCCCGGCCCCAATGCCGAGGTGGTGATCGCCTATCAGGGTGCGGTGGCGCCTGAGGCGATCGCCGCGGCCGGGCAGATCATGGGGGCGCGGCGCGATATCGGCGTGCTGGCGGTTACCTCGGCGGATCGGCTCAATGCCGGCTGGACCGCCGCACGCCGCGCCCGCGCCCGCGGGCAGGCCGGCGCCCTGAGCCTTGCCGAGCGGCTTCTGGGCGCGCTGCCGGCGCATTGCACGCTGATCACCGTGGTCGATGCCCACCCGGCCACGCTGTCCTGGCTGGGTTCGGTTGCCGGCCATCGCACCGTGCCCCTGGGGGTGGAGCACTTCGGCCAGACCGGCACGGTCGGCGATCTTTACCGCCATTTCGGCATTGATGCCGGGGCGATCACCGCCGCCGCGCAGCGGATCGCTCCGGGCCGCCCGATCCGTCAGGCCAGCTGACGCGGCGCGCAGGCGCTACGGGTTGGAGCGATGGCGGCGGCTGACCGCGCCCTGACGCCCCGGCAGCGCCAGCCGTGCATCGGCGCGCGGCTGCGTGGAAACCAGCCGCCCCCGCGCAATCACCGCCAGCCGCGCCGGGCGCAGGCGCAGCGCCTCGACGGGATCGCCGGCATCGAGCACCACCAGCGAGGCGGTGCAGCCCGGCGCCAGCCCGTAGCCCTCCAGCCCGAGGATGCGGGCGTTTTCCATCGTGACCATGTCAAAGCAGCGGCGCATCTCGGCGGGATGGGTCATCTGCGCCACATGCAGGCCCATGAAGGCGACATCGAGCATGTCGGCGGTGCCCAGCGAATACCAGGGATCAAGCACACAATCCTGCCCCCAGCCAACGGTGATGCCCTGGGCCTGCATCTCCTTGACGCGAGTCAGGCCGCGGCGCTTGGGGAAGCTGTCATGGCGGCCCTGAAGCACGATATTGATCAGCGGATTGGGGATCGCCGCCAGCCCGGCCTCGGCGATCAGCGGCAGCAGCTTGGAAACATAGTAATTGTCCATCGAATGCATCGAAGTCAGATGCGAGCCGGCGGCGCGGCCCTGAAGCCCGTGGTGCAGCACCTCCTGCGCCAGCACCTCCACATGGCGGCTGAGCGGATCGTCGGTCTCGTCGCAATGCAGATCCAGCATCAGCCCGCGCTCGGCAGCGATCTGGCACAGATCGCGCACCGAGTCGCGCCCGGCTTCCATGCTGCGCTCGAAATGCGGGATACCACCGACCACATCCACCCCGCGATCAAGCGCGCGGATCAGGTTTTCGCGCCCGTTCGGGGCGCGGTAGAGCCCGTCCTGGGGAAAGGCCACAAGTTGCAAGTCGATGTAATCCTTGACCCTCTCGCGCACGTCCAGCAGCGCGGTGACGGTATTGAGGTGGTCGGTTGTGGTATCGACATGGCTGCGGATCGCCAGCAGGCCCATCGACACCGCCCAGTCGCAATAGGCGAGCGCGCGCTCCACCATGGCCTCGATGCTTGCCTGTTCGCGCAACTCGCCCCAGAGCGCGATGCCTTCGAGCAGCGTGCCAGAGGCATTGATGCGCGGCTGGCCATAGGAAAGCGTGGCATCCATGTGGAAATGCGGGTCAACGAAGGGCGGGCAGACCAGATCGCCGCGGGCGTCGATCACCTGCCGGGCTTCGGTGGTTTCGGGCAGGTGTTCGACGGCGACGATGCGCGCGCCCTTGATGGCGATATCGGTCACGCGGCCATCGGGCAGGGTGCCGCCCCTCACGATCAGATCGAACATCAGCGGTCTCCGCGGTTGAAGGGCACCATCAATGCGGCCGGCACCGCGGCGCGGCGCGACATCACCACCAGCGCCAGAATCGACAGCAGGAAGGGCAGCATCAGGAACAGCTGATAGGGCAGATCGGCCCCCATCGCGGTCTGTTGCAGGCGGATCTGGAAGGCATCGAAGGTGGCAAAAAGCACCGCACCCATAAGCGCCTTGCCCGGCATCCAGGCGCCGAACACCACCAGCGCAATGCAGATCCATCCCCGCCCGTTGATCATTTCAAAGAAGAACGAGTTGAACGCACTCATGGTCAGAAAGGCCCCGCCCACCGCCATCAACCCCGAACCCACCATCACCGCGCCCATGCGCAGCCCGGTGACCGACAGCCCTTGCGCGGCCACGGCGGCGGGGTTTTCGCCAACCGCGCGCAGGGCCAGCCCCAGCGGCGTGCGATAAAGCACCAGCGACACCACCGCCACCAGAACGAAGGCCAGATAGGTCAGCGGCGTCTGGGTGAAGAGCGCATGCCCCACCACCGGCAGATCGGAAAGCCAGGGGATCGGCAGGGGCTGGAACGCCTCGATCCGGGGCGGGGTGGTGACGCGCGGCAGCGCCAGGCGATAGGCGAAATAGCTTGCCGCCGTGGCCAGCAGCGTGATGCCCAGCCCCACCACATGCTGGCTCAGCCCGAAGGGCACGGTGAGCGTGGCGTGCAAAAGCCCGAACAGCATGCCCGCGCCCATCGCCACCGCCACGCCAGTCCACAGCCCAAGGCCCGAATAGACCGCCATCCAGCCGGCAAAGGCACCCGCCACCATGATGCCCTCGATGCCGAGGTTGAGCACTCCGGCACGTTCGCAGATCAACTCGCCCATGGTGGCGAAGATCAGCGGCGAGGCAATGCGGATCACCGCTGCCCAGAAGCTGGCGGACAGAAGGATGTCCAGGATCTCGGCCATGGCTCAGCCCCACCTTATCCGAAAGCGCGAAAGCTGGATCGCCAGCACCATGCTCAGCAACGCCGTGGCCAGCATGATATTGGCGATATAGCTGGGCACGCCAGCCGCGCGGCTCATGCTGTCGGCGCCGACGAAGACCCCGGCCACAAAGATCGCCGTCACCACCACGCCCAGCGGGTTCAGCAGCGCCAGCATGGCGACGATGATGCCGGTGTAGCCAAAGCCGGGGCTGATATCGAGCGTCAGGTTGCCCTTCAGCCCCGCCACTTCGGAATAGCCCGCCAGCGCCGCCAGACCGCCCGACAGAAGCGCGGTCTTCAGCACCACCCGGCCCACCGGGATGCCGGCAAACGCGGCCGCCTGCCGGCTAAGCCCCACCGCGCGCATTTCGTAGCCCAGCGTGGTGCGCTTCTGGATCAGCCAGACCAGCCCGGCGGCGATCAGCGCCAGCGCGAAACCCCAATGCAGCCGCAAGCCCTCGACAATGCGCGGCAGTCGGGCTTCGGGCGTCAGGCGTGCCGATTGCGGCCAGCCCATGCCCATCGGGTCTTTCAACGGGCCTTCCAGCAGCATCGAGACGAAGAGCAGCACCACGAAGTTGAAAAGAAGCGTGGTGACAACCTCATCGACACCGAAGCGCACCTTCAGAATCGCCGGGCCCAGCAGCATCAGCGCGCCGGCCAGCATCGCTGCCGCGGCCATGGCCGGCAACAGCAACCCCGTGGGCCAGCCCAGCGCGCCCGTGCCCAGCAGCACCGCCATCACCGCGCCGGCATAGAGCTGCGCCTCGGCGCCGATGTTCCAGAGCTTGGCGCGAAAGGCCACCGCCACCGCCAGCCCGGTGAAGATGAGCGGCGTGGCGCGGTTGAGGGTTTCCAGAAGCGCAAAGCGCGATCCCGCCGCGCCCTTCACGATCAGCCCGAGCGTGGCAAAAGGGTCGGCTCCGGCCAGCATCGCCAGCGCCGAGCCCAGCAGCACGGTCGCCGCCAGCGCGACGAGCGGAAAGCCCAGCCGGCGGGTCCAGGAGGGGTTGGCGATGGCTTCAAGCCGCATGGGTCACTCCGGAAAATCCCTCGCCGGCCATCCAGACACCAAGCTGGGTGGCGGTCCTGGTGCCGCGCGCGAAGGCGGGGGAAAGGCGGCCCTCGTAGATCACATGGATCACATCTGACAATGCCATGACCTCGTCCAGATCCTCGGAAATGAGCAGCACCGCCGCGCCGCGTGCCCGCGCCGCCAGCAATTGCCGGTGCACAAAGCCGATGGCGCCGATATCGAGCCCGCGCACCGGCTGGTTGGCCAGGATCACCGCCGGCTCGCCATCAAGCGCGCGCCCCAGGATCAGCTTTTGCATGTTGCCGCCTGAAAGCAGCCGGATCGGCGTGTCCGGCCCAGGGCAGCGCACATCATTGGTTTCGATCAACTGGCGGGCAAAGGCATCGGCGGCGGCCCAGTTCATCCAGCCGCGCCGGGCAAAGGGCGGGCGGTTGTAGCGCTCAAGAATGGCGTTTTCGGTCAGGGTGAAATCGGCGATGGTGCCGGTGGCGTGGCGGTCCTCGGGGATGCGGGCGATGCCGGCGCGCATGGCCCGGCGCGGCGACCAGCCCTGCAACGCTTCCCCGGCCAGTTCCAACCGGCCGGCTTCAGGTGTTTCAAGCCCGGCGACCAGCCCGGCCAGCGCCGCCTGCCCATTGCCCGAAACCCCGGCCAACCCGACGATCTGCCCGGCGCGCAGTTCCAGATCGACCCCGCGCAGGCCCGGCGCATTGCCGCGCCGGGGCGTGCTGACGCCCCGCAGCGCCAGCAGCGTGGCACCGGGCAGACCGGGGCGCACCTCCGGGGCGTGGACCTCACTGCCCACCATCAGCGCGGCAAGCTGGTGGCGATCGGTGCTGGCGGTAGGGACGGCGCCCACCTGTCGGCCATGGCGCAGCACCACCACCCGGTCGGAAATCGCCATGACCTCGTGCAGCTTGTGGCTGATGAAGATCACCGAAAGTCCCTCGGCGAGCATCTTGCGCAGCGTGGCAAACAGCGCCTCCGCCTCTTGCGGGGCCAGAACGGCGGTGGGTTCATCGAGGATCAGGATGCGCGCATCGCGGTAAAGCGCCTTGAGAATCTCGACGCGCTGACGCTCGCCGACGCTGAGCGCACCGATCCTTGCGTCAGGGTTCACCGCCAGGCCGAAGCGGCGCGAAAGCTCCAGCACCCGCGCACGCGCGCCGGCACGGTGCAGGCCGGGGTGCCAGAGCGGGCGCGTGCCCAGCAGGATGTTGTCCAGCGCGGTGAGGTTCTCGGCCAGGGTGAAATGCTGATGCACCATGCCCACGCCGGCCCCCAGCGCGGCGCGCGGATTGCCCGAAGGCAGGCGCTGGCCAAAAACCTCCACATGGCCCTCGTCGGCGGTGTAATGGCCGAAGAGAATGTTCATCAGCGTTGTCTTGCCGGCGCCGTTTTCGCCCAGCAGCGCCACCACCTCGCCGCGATGCAGATCGAGCGAGATGGCGTCGTTGGCGGTCAGCGCGCCGAAGCGCTTGGTGATGTTGCACAGGCGCAAGACCGGCGCCTGTGCGGTTTGCGTTTGCGGCATTTACGAGGACCGCGGCTCGTCATCGTTGATCGTGACAACGAACGCGCCCGCGCGGATCGCCGCTTCACGCTCGGCAACCAGCGCCATCACCTCGGCGGGCACCCGCCCCTCGAATGTGCCCAGCGACGAAAGCGAGCAACCGCCGTTGATCATGAAGGAATAGACACCGTAATCATCGGCGACAAAGTTGCCCGCCTTGACTGCCGCCACGGCGGCATCGAGCGTGGGTTCGAAATGCCAGATCGCCGAGGCCACCACCGTATCGGGGTAATCGGCCTGGGTGTCGATGACATTGCCGATTGCCAGCACGCCGCGCTCCTGCGCCGCATCCGAGACGCCGAAGCGCTCGGCATACATCACATCGGCGCCGGCCTCGATCATGCCGAAGGCGGTTTCCTTGGCGCGCGGCGGGTCGAACCAGGAGCCGATGAAGCTGACCTGAAAGCGGATATCGGGGTTGATCTCGCGCGCGCCGGCCATGAAGGCATGCATCAGACGGTTGACCTCGGGGATGGGGAAGCCGCCGACCATGCCGATATTGGCGCTTTCGGTCATCGCCCCGGCGATCAGCCCGCTGAGATAGGCCGCGTCCTGAATGTAGTTGTCGAAGACGGCGAAATTGGGCAGGGCATCATCTTGCTTGAAGCTCGATCCCATCAGGAAGGCGACATTGGGATAATCCGCCGCCACCTCGCGCGCTTCCTGTTCGACGCCGAATACCTCGCCGATGATCAGTTGCATGCCCGCTTCGGCATATTCGCGCATGACGCGGGCATAATCGGTGTTGGAGACATTTTCGGTGAAAGTATAGCTGATGTCGCCACGACCCTGGGCGGTTTCGGCGGCGAGATGGATGCGGCTGACCCATTGCTGTTCAACCGGAACGGTATAGATGCCGGCCACCCGCAGCGGCTCGTCGGCGCGTGCGCGCAGCGGAAAGGCGGTGCCGCCGGCCAGTGCGACGGCGGCGGTGCCGGTGGTTGCAAGCAGCCTGCGGCGGGTGATCCAGGCAGCAGAGCGGCGATCGGTTGGCTTGGTCATGGCTTTGTCCCCGTGGTTGCTTTGGCTGGTTTTTTATCCATTGATCAAATTCGTGTCACGAATCCTCCGTTCCGCCAAGCGATTCTTGTCTGGCGCCGCGGGGTTTCGCGCGCTGCTGCCGAAGGGAGCGGCAAAACCGATGACCGCCCCCGAAAGCGGCACGAACCGCCGCGCTGGCGGTTCAGAGATCCACGCGCAGCACACCACCGGCCTGGCGCGGGCGCGAGCAGCACAGCACGATCTTGCTTTGGCGCTCTTCGGCGGAGAGCACGAAATCGCGGTGTTCGATCTCGGTGTTGCCGGCATGTCTGGTGGCGCAGACCCCACAGATGCCGTCCGAGCATTTGGTGGCCACCGGGATGCCGGCCTCGGCCAGAACATCGGTGGCGCTGCACCCGGCGGGAACCTCCAGCCGGTGGCCCGAGCGCATCAGTTCCAGCACGAAAGGGTGGTTGACGTAGTCGGGCAGTTCGGGAACGCTGAAATACTCGCGCGCCAGGGCGGTCTCGGGCCAGCCGGCGGCGTGCGCGGCGGCGAAAACCGCCTCCATGTAGCGCTCGCCGCCGCAGGTATAGAGCTTCATGCCCGCGCGCCAGGGCGGGATCAGCCCGCCCAGATCGGCGCGCCCGCTCTCGCGCGAGAAATGCATCTGCGCGCGTGCCGCCCAGGGCGCGGCCTCGATTTCGGTGGCAAAACCGCTGCTTTCGCGGCTGGCGGCGCTGTAGTGCAGCGCGAAATCGCGACCCAGCGCGTGCAGCCGGTGCGCCATGGTCAGAAGCGGGGTGATGCCGATCCCCCCACCCATCAGCAGCGAAAAGGGCGCCGCCTCATCCAGCGGGAAATGGTTGCGTGGCGGCGAGATATGGATCTTGCGGCCTTCGCGGAACACCCGATGCATCAGCAACGAGCCACCGCGCCCCCCGGCCTCGCGCTGCACGCCCAGCACATAGCGCGAGCGATCCGCCGGATCGCCGGCCAGCGAATACTGGCGCTGATACTCCGGTGCGATGACAACATCGACATGCGCCCCGGCGGTGAAAGGCGGCAGGGGGGTACCATCGGGGGATTGCAGCTCGAAGCGGACCACATCGCGGGAAAGATCCTGGCGCCTGCCCACCACCACCTGAAACACCGGCGGCTCGCCCTCGGGCTGGCGGGGCTGCGGTGCCAGCCCTTCAGTATCGCCCTGCGCCAGCCGCGCGCGATACTGCGCCGGGGTCAGCATCTGCCGGTAACGGCGGATGCCCTCTTCGCGGTCCAGTGGCTGGGTGACCGGATAGGGCAGGGGCATCACATCGGCGGGATAGACCGCGAGCGTCTGGTCTTCGTATTTCAGATCGATCCCGGTGTTGAGGTCGCGCTCATTGGTGGCCCCGGCCTGCACGTAGCGCCTGCCGTCGGTGGCCAGCTCGATATCCCACCACCATTTCTTCACCGGGTTGATCGAGCCGCGCCCCAGCTTGTCATCGAGCGCCGCCAGCAGCCGCGCGGAACCTGGCGCCGTCATGGCCAGCCAGCGAAAGCCGGCCTCGGCGAAAAGCCCCTCCAGGTTCCAGGGGCAGGTTTTCATGCAGCGCCCGCACATTCCGCCGGCCGAGTTGGTCAGCCGGTAGCGCGCGCATTTCTCGGCGTCCGACTTCCAGATCTCGTAGCCGTTATACATCAGCTTCGGCCCGGCGGTGATGGCACCCGAGGGACATTCACGCGCGCATTTGTTGCACGCGTCGCAAAAGCGTTGCAGGCCGAAATCGATGGGCCGGTCATGCGCCATCGGCATCGACGTGGTCACCGTGCCCGATTTCAGCCGCGGCCCCAGATAGGGATTGAGGATCACCTCGCCGATGCGGCTGACCTCGCCCAACCCGGAAAGCAGCAGCAGCGGCGGTTGCAGCACCTCGCCGTCGATCACCGAATGAACCCGCGCCGAATAGCCCAGCCGGCGGATCTGTTCGCCGATCACCCCGCCCAGCAGCGAAAACCGCAGATAGGCACGCATCGACTGTGCCACCGAGATCCAGTCATCGCCGCTGGCGCCCTCCATCGTCTCATGGCCCTGATCGAGCAGCAGGTTGACGGCATTGCGGTGATAGGGGGCGATCGGCGCGCCGCCGGAATCATGCGAATACCAGGCCCATTCGGGCACGCGGCTCAGACCGACGGCATCGGCGGACAGATAATAGCTGGCGGCCTTCAGATTGTCGGCATTGCGCACCGGGTCCGCCGCATTGGCCGAGACCGGGCCGCGCGCCTCGCCGAACTGCAACAGCAAAAGCGCCCCCAGCGCGCGGCGGGCGCAGGCGCCGATCGGGCTTTTCACCACATAATGCCCGCCCTTGGCCGCCTCCTGCACGTTCTTGCCCATATCGCCAAAGAGCGCGCGGGCAAAGAAATCGGCGCGTTTGGGAAAGCGCGGCACGCGCGGCTCGTCGATCAGGGTTGTCGGCGTGTCGCGCCGGGCAATGCGTTCGAACGGATAGGGCCCCATGCGGAAATCGCGGTTGCGAAAGGCCACAGCGCCGCGAGCGCTCAATGCGGTGCCGCGCCCCAGCCACCAGTCCGGCCCGTGGCTGCGCCAGCCATTGCGCCCGGCCTGCGGGCCCAGTGGCGCATCGGCGGCCAGATCCAGGGTGGTTGTCACCACGGCCAGCCCGAAGCGCCGGCCCAGATAGGGGTTTTCGATTTCGACGCTTTCGACCCCGCCCTTGGCCTCGACGATGCCCGCCAGCCCCGCCGAAACCGCCAGCCGGCGCAGATCAACCTCTGAGGTGGTGGCGCTGTGCGCGCGTGCCTCATGCCCCAGAAGCCGCAGATAGCTGGAAATGACCACCGCCGTATTGGCCGCCAGAAGCGCCGCGCGCTGGGCCTGGGTGCCGTGCAGCCAGTCAGCGCCGGGCTCGTCCGGGCGGGGATCGCGCGCATGGCCGACCGCGAACACCAGCGCGAAACGGTGATGGCGCACCGGGCCGTGTTCGATGCGCGCGGCGTCGAGCACATCGGCATAGATCGCGTCGATGCCGGCCGCATGGCTGGTGGGCTGGCCGGCTTCAAGCTCCTGGCGCAGGGTGTCGATCATCGGGTTGCGCCAGGGGCGTTCGAGATGATGCGCCGGGCTCAGCGCCGCTACACCCACCTGGGCTGCGTCGAAATAATAGGCCGCGGCCTTCAGGTGGCGACTGCGTTCGGCGGGATCGTCGGAAATCTCGGCGGGATCATGGGCGATGACCCCGTCGCGCACGGTATCGAACATGCCCATGAAGCGCGCCATCGCATGGATCAGCGATTCCGGATCGGCATGGTCAAAGGCCAGCGGGGCCTGTGTCGGCAGCCTTGCGAGATCGGGGGAGGCATGGGTGCGGGCCAGTCGTTCCAGCGGGAAGGGGCCCAGATGGACCGGCCGGTTCTTGTAGGAAAAGATCCGCATGCTGTGCCTTCAATGCCTCTCTTGCAAGGGTCTGCCGGCCGGCACCGCGCGGGCCGGCGCGTCAGAAATCGGTCAGGGACTGTTCCTCGCCGTCGGCCAGAAGCTCCAGCCCGCTCAGCACAGCGGCCAGGTGTTCGGGCGAAAGCTTGGTGGTGAAATGGCTGTTGATCTGGTCCACCACGCCGCGCATCGAATCGGTGATCTGCTGCCCGCGCGCCGTCAGTTCGATGCGCACCGAGCGCCCGTCGCGGGTGCTGCCGTTGATGCGCTGAAGCAGGCCTCTCGCCTCAAGCGATTTCAGCAGCCGCGAGATGGTGGGCCGCGTGACGCCGACGTAATCGGCCAGCTCCGACGGGGTCTGCACGCCCTCTTCGCCGACCCCGGTCATCACGCACCACATCAGGCGCGTCAGCCCGTGTTCGCTGAGCGCCGTTTCCAGCCGGTTCTGCATGATCTTGGTCAGGCGCGATGCCCGGTAGCCCAGGCGTTTGTGCAGTCGGTATTCGGTCATTTGGCATGCTCCTTGCAATCATGCTTGACAAATGTGGTTTACATTGTCAATCATCTCATTAACAACGATAATCGGTTTGCGCCGGGGGAGTGGCGCGATAGCCGAAAGGACCACGGCCGCAGAACGGTCGCAACACCGGGGAGAGAGATCATGCCAAAAACCCTTCTGGCGGCGCTGGCCGTCGGGCTGTCGCTGGCCGCAGCGCCGCTGGCCGCCACCGAGCTGAAACTGGCGCATTTCATGTCGCCGCAGCATCCGATGGACCGTCACGTGATGACCCCGCTCGCCGAGGCGCTGGCCGAGGCTTCCGGCGGCGAGTTGCGGGTGCGGGTCTATCCGGCGGGTGAACTGGGTGCCGGGCCGGGGCAGCAATACCGCCGTGTTGTCACCGGCATTGCCGATATCGCCTTCAGCCTGCCGCAATACACCCCCGCGCAATTCCGCCGCTCGGTGCTGCTGCATGTGCCGGGGCTGTTTTCGAGCCCCGAACAGGCCACCGCGCGGATCTGGGACGAGATCGCCGCGCTGGAGGAGGATTTCACCCAGGTCGAGTTGCTGGCCTTCTGGACCAACAACCCCTCGCTGCTCTTTTCGCGCAACCGGCCGATCCGCTCGCTGGAGGACATGCGCGGGCTGAAAGTGCGCGTGCCCGATCCGGTTTCGGCGGCGATCATCGAGGCCTGGGGCGGCATTCCGGTTTCGCTGGCGGCAACCGAGACCTATAACGCCATGAGCACCGGAGTGGTGGATGCGGTGATGATCGACGCTTCGGCGGTGGGTTCCTACAGCCTGCAGGAGGTGACGCGCTATGTCACGCTCAACGCGCCCGGCTCTTTGGCGACCTTCACGCTGATCATGAACCGCACCAGCTGGAACGCCCTGTCACCCGAGCATCAGGCGTTGATCCGGGCGCATACCGGGCGCGATCTGTCGCTGCGCGCGGCCGAGGCGTTTCGTGGCGCGGGGGACCGGGGCATTGCCATCCTGCAAGAGGCCGATGTCGAGATGATCACCCTCGACGATGCCGCCGTGGCCGCATTCGAAGCCGCGATGCAGGCCCCGCTCGACGCCTTCCTGCAATCCGAGGGCGCGGCGGCCGGGTTTGACGGCATTGCGCTGGTCGACCGTTTCCGCAGCGCCGACTGAGCCGCAGCGGATAGTGCAAGATGACCGATCCGGAAGATGACGACGATCCCGGCGCAGCGGCGCCGGGCGGCGGGGCGGCCACGCCTCTGCCGCATGCCCTGCGCCCGGTGCTGGCGCTGGCGGAACTGGCCGGCGCCCTGGGCCTGCTGGCGCTGATGGGGCTGACCGTGACCGATGCGCTGATGCGCTCGTTCCTCAACCGTCCGATCCTGGGTAGCGGCGATCTGGTGCAGATCCTCCTGGTTCTGGTCGTGGCTTGTTCGGTGCCGCTGTGCATCGCAGCCGGACGCGCGATCGCCATTGAATTCCTGGTGCAGCGCCTGCCGGCCAGCCCACGGCGCTGGCTGCACCGTGTGACGGCGCTGGGGGCGGCGGCGGTGCTGCTCTATCTGGCGTGGCGTTGCCATGTGAATGCCGGCGAGGCGGCGATGTTCGGAGAAACGACCATGTTGCTGCGCATTCCCTATGGTCCGTTCTATGCCGTTCTGGCGGTATCGTTTCTGATCTCGGCGGCGTTGTTCGCGCTTGAAGCCTGGCGCGGGAAGGGGCTGGCATGAGCGCGGCGCTGATCGGAGTGCTTGGTTTTGGCGGGCTGTTTGCGCTGATGGCGCTGGGCGTGCCGGTGGGCATCGCCATGCTGATCTCGGGGCTTCTGGGCACCGTGGCGCTGACCGGCTGGACGGCGGCGGCCTACACGCTTTCAGGGCAGACCTTTTCAGTGGCCTCCTATTACGAGCTTTCGGTGCTGCCACTGTTCATCCTGATGGGCAATCTGGCGGCGGCCTCGGGGCTGAGCCGCGATCTCTATGATGCGGCCTATCGCTGGATCGGGCATGTGCGCGGCGGGCTTGCCGGGGCGACGGTGCTGGGCTGCGCGGGCTTTGCCGCACTGTCGGGCTCGTCGATCGCCTCGGCGGTGACGATGGGGCGGGTGAGCTATCCGAACATGCGTCGCTACGGCTACGGCGGGCGGCTGGCGACCGGGGCCATCGCGGCCGGCGGCACGCTGGGCATTCTCATTCCACCCTCCACCGGCTTCGTGCTCTACGCGATCCTCACCGAGCAATCCATTGGCCGGCTGTTCATTGCCGGGGTGTTGCCGGGGCTGATGCTGATGGCGCTCTTTCTGGTGGCGATCTTCATCGTCACCCGGCTGCGCCCGCAGGAAGGCCCGCCGGGCCCGCGTTTCGAGCGCGCCGAGCGCTGGCGCGCGACGCGCCGGGCGACGGGGATCTTCACCATCATCGGACTGACGATTGGCGGCATCTACACGGGCATCTTCACCCCGGTCGAAGCGGCGGGAGTGGGCGCGTTCTTTGCCTCGGTCATGCTGGTGATCCGTGGGCAGGTGAAATGGGCGGTGTTGCGCGACGTGGTGCGTGACACCCTGCGCACCACGGGCATGGCCTTTCTGATCCTGATCGGCGCCAGCGTCTTTTCGCCCTTCATCGCGCTTTCGGGCCTGCCGGGCATCGTTGCGGGCGCCTTCACCGAAACCGGGCTTGGTGTCTATGGCACCCTGATCGTGATCCTGGTGCTTTACGCGCTGCTGGGGATGGTCATCGAGGGGCTGTCGCTGCTGGTCATCACCCTGCCGATCGTCTTTCCGGTGATTCTGGCGCTGGGCTTTGATCCGATCTGGTTCGGGGTGATCATGGTGATCGTGCTGGAGATGGGGCTGATCAGCCCGCCGGTAGGGGTGAACTGCTTTGTCGTCTCTACCATTGCGCGCGACGTGAAGCTGGAGACGATCTTTGCCGGCATCATGCCGTTCTGGGGGGCGATGGTGGTGGCGGTGGTGCTGCTGGTGCTGTTTCCGGAGATCGCGCTGCTGTTGCCCAATGCCATGTTCGGGCGATAGCCGTCGGGGGGAAGATGTGGCGTTCAGATGTCATTGGCCTCCGGAGCGCCGGACGACGGGCTGGCCCGGCATGGCTGCAAGCCGTTGCCAACGGGTGTCAGACCAGCGGCGACGGCTCGACGGGCAGCAGTTCCACCCGCGCCACATCAAGCGCCTCGACCCTGCCAAGCCGGGCGATCAGCGCATCGTCCAGCCAAAGCTCCATCCCGCCTTCGGTCACGGCGCGCAGGGCGATGGCAGGGGCCGTGTTCGCGCTGGCGTCATAGGCCAGGATCAGCCGGTCGGTCTGCGGGTCGAAATCGAGGATCGTGGCGGGCGGTGCACCGATCAGCCAGTCGCCCAGCACGAAAGTATCCGCCCCCTCGCCGCCATGGGCAATATCGCCCGCCCCCAGGATGATCAGATCGTCCCCGGCGCCACCGTTGAGGGTGTTGGTGCCGCCAATGTCGCGCCCGGCGGCGTCAAACGCAACACCCACAAGCGTATCGTTCCCGGCGCCGCCGAACAGCAGGTTGCTCCCCTCTCCCGACAGCAGCAAATCATCGCCCCAGCCGCCCGAAAGCGTGTCATTGCCGGTGCCGCCGGCCAGTGTGTCATTCTGCGCGCTGCCAACCAGCCGGTCGTCGCCGCTGCCGCCCAGCAACAGCGCGCGCCCGCCGCCGGCCAGCAGCAGATCGTCGCCCGCCCCGCCGATCAGCGTGTTCTCGCCCGGCCCGCCGGAAAGCGTGTCATGCCCCGCACCGCCCAGCAGCAGATTGTCGCCCTCGCCGCCGCTCAGCCGGTCCGGGCCGTCACCACCGACCAGCGTATCATTGCCCTCGCCGCCATGCAGCGTGCCGCCGCCATCGCCGAGCACGCGCAGGACGGCTTCGGCATCCGCGGGCGGTGTGTCGGTGCTGCGAAACGCGTCATCGCGCCAGCGGCCTTCCCAGGGATCGACAGACCGGGGCGTTTCGGAGCCAGTGTCAGGCTGTTCGGGGTCCGGCAATTCGGGGTCGGACGGGTCGGGGCCGGATGGGCCGGGGGCGGGATCGTCGAGCAGATCGCCGGTTTCGGGTGACGGGGGCTCATCCGCTGGCTCGCCGGGCTCGGGCGGGGGATCGTAGCGCAGAAACGAATCCGCGATCGAGCTTGCCACCAGCACGCCGACCAATCCCAGCAACATCCACATTTCCGCCTCCAGTTTCGCAATGCCGCAGCAAGATCACAGCCTCAAGGCATAGGGCATGAATGTGAACAAAACGAGAATATCCGGCCGAACGATCCGTTCTGCGATGCGACAGACCACCAACCTTGGTCGCCGGATCGGCGGTTGCGTTTTGGGTGTGCTTCGCCTATACGGCCCCATCCCTGCCGTTCACGCGCGCGGGGGTGCCTCCATGGGCCCTGCTGGACGACATCCCGGCTTGTGCCTCAACCTTTCATGAACAGGAGACCCCGATGTCGATCACCGTTGAAGAGAAGGCCCGCGTCATTAAGGAATTCGCCACCAAGGAGGGTGACACCGGCTCGCCCGAAGTGCAGGTGGCGATCCTGACCTCGCGGATCAGCACGCTGACCGAGCATTTCAAGAGCCACAAGAAGGATAACCATTCCCGCCGTGGCTTGCTGATGATGGTTGCGCAGCGCCGCAAGCTGCTGGATTACCTCAAGGCCAAGGATGAAGGGCGCTACCAGTCGCTCATCGCGCGCCTCGGCATCCGCCGCTAAAATCAGCGCCCCGGAGGAGACTCCGGGGCCTGTTCACAACAAGGGTCCGGGCAATCGTGCCCGAGCGATCCGCAGGCCGCTTTCCTTCCCGGGCCTGGAAGGGGGGCAGTGGCAAAACAAGCATGGCCACGGGCATGGGGCCCGTATGGAACGGCTGCCGGGAGGGTCCTGGCGGCTTCAGATAGGAAACGAAATGTTCAAAATTACCAAGAAATCGATCCAGTGGGGCCAGGAAACCCTGTCGCTCGAATCGGGCCGGGTGGCTCGTCAGGCGGATGGTTCGGTCATCGCCACGCTGGGCGAAACCTCGGTCATGGCCAATGTGACCTTCGCCAAGGTGGCCAAGCCCGGCCAGGATTTTTTCCCGCTGACCGTGCATTACCAGGAACGCTACTACGCCGCAGGCAAGGTGCCCGGCGGCTTCTTCAAGCGCGAGGCGCGTCCTTCCGAGAAGGAAACGCTGACCTCGCGGCTGATCGACCGGCCGATCCGCCCGCTCTTCGTGGACGGTTTCAAGCATGAAGTGCTGGTGATCTGCACGGTGCTCAGCCACGATCTGGTCAATGAGCCCGACATCGTGGCGATGATTGCCGCTTCGGCGGCGCTGACCATCTCGGGTGTGCCCTTCATGGGGCCGATCGCGGCCGCACGCGTGGGCTTTGTTGATGGCGAATATGTCCTCAACCCCGAATGTGACGACATGATGAAGCTGCGCGACAACCCCGAGCAGCGGCTGGACCTGGTGGTCGCCGGAACCCGCGACGCGGTGATGATGGTCGAATCGGAAGCCTATGAGCTTTCCGAGGCCGAGATCCTGGGTGCGGTGAAATTCGCGCATGAAAGCTGCCAGCCGGTGATCGACCTGATCATCGACTTCGCCGAGGAATGCGCAAAGGAACCCTTCGACTTTGCCGCGCCCGACTATGCGGCGCTCTATGCCAAGATCAAGGGGCTGGGCGAGGCGCAGATGCGCGCCGCCTTTGCGCTGAAAGACAAGCAGGAGCGCGTGAACGCCATTTCTGCGGCGCGCGACGGCATCAAGGCGGGCCTGTCGGAGGATGAACTCGCCGACGAGAACCTTGGCTCGGCGATGAAGAAGCTCGAAGCCTCGATCCTGCGCGGGGACATCATAAACGGCGCACCGCGCATTGATGGGCGCGACACCAGGACCATCCGGCCGATCGTTTCGGAAACCGGTGTGTTGCCGCGCACCCATGGCTCGGCGCTCTTTACCCGTGGCGAGACGCAATCGCTTTGCGTGGCGACGCTGGGCACCGGCGATGACGAGCAGTTCATCGACGCGTTGACCGGCACTTCGAAGTCGAACTTCCTGCTGCACTACAATTTTCCCCCCTATTCGGTGGGCGAAGTGGGGCGCTTTGGCCCTCCGGGGCGGCGTGAGATCGGCCATGGCAAGTTGGCATGGCGCGCGCTGCAGGCGGTGCTTCCGGCGGCAACCGATTTCCCCTACACCATCCGCATCGTCTCCGAGATCACCGAATCCAACGGCTCGTCGTCGATGGCGACGGTCTGCGGCGGTTCGCTCAGCATGATGGATGCCGGCGTGCCGCTGAAGGCACCGGTGGCTGGCGTGGCGATGGGCCTGATCATGGAAGACGATGGCCGCTTTGCCGTCCTGTCGGACATTCTGGGCGACGAGGACCACCTGGGCGACATGGATTTCAAGGTCGCCGGCACGGAAAACGGCATCACCTCGTTGCAGATGGACATCAAGATCTCGGGCATCACCTTCGAGATCATGGAACAGGCGCTGGCCCAGGCCCGCGACGGCCGGCTGCATATCCTGGGCGAGATGAGCAAGGCGCTCTCCTCGGCCAAGGACTTCAGCCAGTATGCGCCGAAGATCGAGACCATGACCATCCCCACCGACAAGATCCGCGAAGTGATCGGCTCGGGCGGCAAGGTGATCCGCGAGATCGTCGAGGTTTCGGGCGCCAAGGTCGATATCAACGATGATGGCGTGATCAAGATCGCCTCGAACGACCAGACGGCGATCAAGAAAGCCTATGACATGATCTGGTCGATCGTGGCCGAGCCGGAAGTGGGCCAGGTCTATACCGGCACGGTGGTCAAGATCGTCGATTTCGGGGCCTTCGTGAACTTCTTTGGCAAGCGCGACGGGCTGGTGCATGTCAGCCAGATCGCCAACAAGCGCCTGAACCATCCTTCGGACGCGCTGAAGGAGGGCCAGGAAGTGAAGGTCAAGCTTCTGGGCTTTGATGATCGCGGCAAGGTGCGCCTGGCGATGAAGATGGTCGATCAGGAGACCGGCCAGGAACTCGCCGAGGAGAAGGCCGAGGGCTGATCGACGGCCTGATCGACGCCTGTGCGACAAGGTTTCAAGCCCCGGCGGTGACGCCGGGGCTTGTCTTGTTCTGGCGGTTGCGGGCGGTGCTCAGAAGGGCAGCGGCAGCCCGTTGACCAGTATCTGCCCGCCGGGTCGGATGGCGATTTCCGAGCGCAGTTGATCCTCGCCCACCGGGCGGGCCAATGCGCTGAGCATCATGCGTGCCAGAAACTGCTGATCGGCGGGGATCAGCCCTTCGCTGGAAAGCCGGGTCAGCAGCGCATCGCCGCCGGTAAGCTCGAAGGTGAAATCGCCGCTCCCCTGTTCGAAGGGCTCCGGGCTGCTCAGGCTGCCGGGTTCAAGCGCGAATTCGCCGCGCCCGTCCAGCGTGGCGCTTCCAAAACGCAGCGTCAACCCATCCAGCGCGATGCGCGAAAAATCGATCGGCGCATCCCCCGCGGGTGGCTCCTCGGTGATCTCATAGAGCCAGCGCCCGTGGCCGGTAATGCCGAACATCAGATCGGCGATATCGCCCGCCATGCCGGCAGCACCCAGCATCGCCCAGGTCTCAGGGCTGGCCTCGACGCCGGACAGCTCGAAGGTCAGCCCGAAGGGGCGCTCGTCGGCGGTGGCGGTCAGCGGCAGTTGCAGACTGCTGGCGGCGCGCGCGATTCCGGCCTCGCCGGTGATGCCCGCGGCCTCGCCGGAAAACCGCGAGTCATGGCTTTCGCCTCTCAGGGTCAGCATGCCGTCTTCCAGCGTCAGCAGCCCGTCGGAATGCCCGCTGGCGCCGACAACCGAGATCGCCAGCCCGTCCATGCGTTGCACCGAGCGCGAACTGGAGGCCTCCGCCTCGAAGGCCAGCCGGGCAGAGAAGCCACCGGCAAAGGCCCGCGCCAGGAAGGCCGGCTCGCCATCGAGCAGTTGCAGCTCGGTGAGGGTGAAGGCCAGCGCCGGGCCGATGACCTCCATTTCCTCATCGCGCAGGCTCTCGATGAACAGCGTATCGTGCTGGAAGAACTCATAGGCCAGCCTTGCCGCGCGGATCTGCCCCTCGGCATTGATCTGCGGCTCTCCGGTGACGTGCAGATGGCCCGAGAGCTCGGCGATGCGCAGATCGAAACGCTCATTCAGCGGGCGGCCGTTGCGGGCGGCCTCAAGCAGGGTCAGCCGCAGCAGGTCAAGCTGCGGGGCGAGGCGCAGCGCGTTCTCGTCCAGCGCCATCAGGACCGCACCATCGGTTTCGATCGCCAGTTGGCGCGATTCACTGTTGCCTTCGGCGCTGTGCAGCGTGCCGCCCGCCGGCAGCAGCAGCGCCACCCCGTCCGCGCCGCGTGGCTCCAGACGCAGCAGCGGCAGATGCGCCGCGGCCATCGCCGGGTTCTCGGCGCTGTGGATGCGCACATCGCGCGCGACAAGCGCCGCCCCGTCCTGATCGATTCCCGCCGAGGTGACGGCCAGTCCGGCCCCCTGCGCGAAGGCACGCAGGGCATCCCAGGCATCCTTTGCGCGCATGTCCTGCGCTGAAACCGGCACCAGCGTCAGGCATAGTAGCAGCGGCGCCAACAGCGATCCGGGGTGAAACAGACGGGACAGCATGGCAGGAGCTCCACTTTCTGACGCGATGGCGCAGTCTTGGCCGGGGCCGCGCGCCGGTCAAGGGAAAAGCCGTTTGCGGGGTATGGTCAGGCGGGATTCGGCGCGCTACCAACGGGGGCGAGAGGATGCGGGCGCTCGCCCGCCGAAAGCCGAGGGAGCCGACCATGACCAATACGCCAGACTGGGAAAGTGCCATCGCCGGCAAGGCCGTGCTGATCACCGGGGCCAGCCGCGGTATCGGTGCGGCCGCCGCCCACCTTTTCGCCGAGCGTGGCGCAAGGCTGGCGCTGGCCGGGCGTCCGAGCGAGGCGCTCGATGCCGTGGCGCGCGAGACCGGCGCGCTGCTTCTGCCCTGCGATGTGGCTGATTACGGGCAGGTCGAGGCGGCGGTTGCCGCCATGCAGGACCGCTTTGGCGCGCTTGATGTGCTGATCAACAATGCCGGCGCGATCCAGCCCATCGCAACGCTGGAAAAGGCCCATCCCGGCGATTGGGGGCGCCAGATCGACATCAACCTGAAGGGAGTCTTTCACGGCATGCGCGCGGCGATTCCCGTGATGCGCAGCGCCGGCGGCGGCACCATCATCACCGTCGGCTCCGGCGCGGCCTACAACCCCCTGGAGGGCTGGAGCGGCTATTGCGCCTCGAAGGCCGGGGCGATCATGCTGACGCGTGCCGCGCATCTGGAAGCGGGGCAGGTGCTGCGCGTGCTCAGCCTGTCGCCGGGTACCGTGGCCACCGACATGCAGGCGGCGATCAAGGCTTCTGGCATCAACCCGGTCAGCCAGCTGGACTGGTCGGTGCATGTGCCGCCCGAATGGCCGGCGCGGGCGCTCTTGTGGATGTGCAGCAGCGATGCCGATGAGTTTCGCGGTGGCGAAGTCTCGTTGCGCGATGAGGCGGTGCGCGCCCGGCTGGGCCTGCAGGCATGATCGAGCGCCGGGAGGATGGTGCACTGTGGCGGCTGGTCCTCAATCGTCCGGACAAGGCCAATTCGCTGACGCGCGCCATGCTGGAGGCGCTGCTGGCACATCTCGATGACGCCGAGGGGCGCGCCGAGGCGCTGATCCTGACCGGCACGGGGCGGGTGTTCAGCGCCGGCGCCGATCTGGATGAGGCGCGCGCGGGGCTTGCCACCGATCCGCTCTGGGAGGCGGTTTCGACGCGGCTTGCGGGCCTGCCCTGCCTGACCATCGCGGCGCTCAACGGCACGCTTGCCGGGGGGGCTTTCGGCATGGCGCTGGCCTGCGACATTCGCATCGCCGTGCCTGAAGCGCGCTTTTTCTACCCGGTGATGAAACTGGGTTTTCTGCCGCAACCTTCCGATCCGGTGCGCCTGGCGGCGCTGATCGGGCCGGCGCGGGCGCGGATGATCCTGATGGCCGGCCAGCGCATCAGCGCCGAGGAGGCGCTGGCCTGGGGGCTGGTGGACCGGCTGGAGCCCGCCGCCACGCTTGACGCCGCCGCGCTGGAACTGGCCGCCGACACCCTGGCTGCCCCGCCGGGCCATGCCGGGCGGATCAAGGCCATGGTGCCGCGCGTTTGGTCGCAGATCTGAGGCTTCCGGTGGGCTTCGCACGGTGCTAGAAGGACTGCCATGAAGTTCATGCGCGCCCTTTCTGTGCTGTTTCTGGTGTTGGCCGTGATGGCCAGCAGCGTCACCATGGCGGTGGCGCGCCAGCAGGCACGGGCCGTGGGCGAAATGGTGCTCTGCACCGGCTATGGCATGGTGGTGGTGAGCGTGGATGCGCAGGGCCAGCCCACCGGGCCGATGATGCCCTGCCCGGATTGCGTGATGGCGGTTTCGGCGTTGACGGCGGGGCCCGCCGTGCTGCCAGCGCCGCCACAGGTGCTGGCGGCGCTGGAGCATGCCCTGCGCGACCTGCCGGCGCCGGCCACCGGCAGAACGGTTCATAAACGCACGCGCGCGCCGCCTGTCGCGGTCTGACATCACTCGATAGCAGACCCAATCCAAAGACAGGAATAACACCATGTTTCGTTCGCTGATTCTGGCGGCTGCGGCCGCGTTCATCACCCTTCCCGCCCTTGCCTGCGAGGGCATCCATGTCGTCGATCCCTATGCGCGGGTCTCCAGCCCGGCGGCGCAATCGGGCGCGGCATTCATGACGCTGGTCAATCATGGCGCGGTCGAGCGCCGGTTGATCGGCGCGCGCTCGGACATTGCCGCGCGCGTCGAGCTGCACACCCATCGCGAGGATGATGCCGGTGTCATGCGCATGATCAAGGTTGAAGAAGGCTTCGCGATCCCCGGCGAGGGTGAGTTCGCGCTGGAGCGGGGCGGTGCGCATATCATGTTCATGGGGCTTTCGCGCCCGCTGGCGCATGGCGACGAGGTCAGCGTCACGCTGATCTTCGAGGAGGGTGACGATATGGAAATCACCATTCCGGTCGATCTGGAGCGCCAACCCGGACCGGGCGCGCACGGCCATGCACATGGGCACTCGCATGGCCATTCGCACGGGCATTCCCACGGCGACTGAGCCCCGGACCGGCCCGTCGTCTGTCTGGCGGCGGGCCCCTTCAGGGTTTTGCGGTCAGGGTTGCGGATGCAGGCAACCCAGAAGCGGCGATCCCGACGCGGCGATCCGTGCCAGCGCCGGTTGCAGCGCCTCCTCGACCACCGCCATATGATGTGCATTGGCATGGATGATCACATCCGGCGCACTCAGCATCGCCACATGACCTTTCCAGAACAGCAGATCGCCAGGTCGCAGCGCATCGGGGGCAACCGGGGTGCCGGGCAGGTGGCGCTGAAGGTCGCTGTCAGGCGGGCAGGGTAGCGCACAGGCCCGTCGCGCCGCCTGCACCAGCCCCGAGCAATCGATCCCCGTGCGGCTGTTGCCGCCCCACAAATAGGGCGTGCCCAGAAAACCGCGCGCCACCGATACCGGATCGTCAAGCGGGGCGTCCAGCGTGCGCAGATGCCGAAGCGGCAGCCAGCCCGGCGGTGTGCGCGCGAAATCGCCCCGGCTTTCCAGCACCTGCACCCGCGCGCCCAGCGACAGGCCGGCCAATTCGCGGGTCTTGATGTCGGGCGCGGGATAGAGATGGCTTGCAGGTGCCGCCAGCCAGTGCGTCACCGGCGCGTCCAGAGCCAGCGCGCCGGCCTCGGTCCAGCCGCAATACCCATCGTCCTCATCGAAGCCGAAGGCATGGGCGCCTGCCTTGTCGATCACGCAAAACCGCGCGCCCATGAGCAACTGGCGGTCGCGCGCGCCACCGGGTTCGGCGCAAAGATCGGTCAGCGGCGGCGCGATGCGATGCCATTGACCCTCGGTGAAGCGCCGCCCCTCGACCTGCCCGCGCAGGCTGACATGGGCTACCTGGTCATTGGCACGCCAGAAACGGCGGTCGCTCATGCCCCGCCCTCGATCTCCGGGCCCAGCACCTGCGGCAGGGCGGCCAGCAATGCCCGCGCGCCCTGCCCGACGCCGCCCTTGGGCCGGCCTGGCGCGGCGACGGGCTGCCAGCCATAGATGTCGAAATGCACGAACCGGGCACTCTCGCGCACGAAACGGCGTAAGAACAGCGCCGCGGTGATCGAACCGGCCATCCCGCCCGAGGGCGCGTTGTCCAGATCGGCGATGCCGGGCTCGATCATCGGCTCATAGGGATCATGAAACGGCATCCGCCAGAGCGGATCGGCATGGGCGCGCGCAGCTTCGGCAAGGGCACCGGCGAGGGCTTCGTCATCGGTGTAGAAGGGTGGCAGATCGGCACCGAGCGCGACCCGCGCCGCGCCGGTCAGCGTGGCCATGCAGACCAGCGCATCGGGGTGTTCCTCATCGGCGAGCGCCAGCGCATCGGCCAGCACCAGCCGCCCCTCGGCATCGGTGTTGTTGACCTCGACGCTCAGGCCGTTGCGCGCGCTCAGAATGTCGCCGGGGCGCATGGCAGAGCCGTCGATGGCGTTTTCCACCGCCGGGATCAGCACGCGCAGCCGCAACTTCCAGCCCAGTGCCATGATCATCAGCGCCAACCCCAGAACCGTGGCCGCACCACCCATGTCCTTCTTCATCAAGCCCATCGAGGCACCGGGCTTGATGTTGAGCCCGCCGGTATCGAAACAGACCCCTTTGCCAACCAGCGTCAGGCGCGGGCCGGTCTCGCCCCAGCGCAGATCGAGCAGGCGCGGCGTGCGCTCGGACGCGCGCCCGACGGCATGGATCAGGGGAAAGTTTTCCACCAGCAGATCGTCACCATAGGTCACGGAGACCTGGGCATCGAATTCCTCGGCCAGGGCCAGCATGGCGGTTTCCAGCTCTTCGGGGCCCATGTTGGCCGCCGGCGTATTGATCAGATCCCGCGTGAGCCATTCGGCCGCCGCAATGACCTCCAGCCGTGCCGCATCAATGCCGGATGGCGCCCTGAGCGCGGGCAAGGCATCGCTGCTGCTGTCGCGGCGAAAGCGCTCGAAACGATAGCCGGCCAGAAGCCAGCCCAGCGCCTGTTCCTCAAGCGCGGGTGCCGGGTGGGCGCTGGCCAGATGATAGGTCGCCCTTGGCAGGCGCGCCCGAGCGGCACCGAGGATGAAGCGCTGGCGTTTCTGCTGGCCGGCATTGCCCTGCCCGACAACGGCCATCGCCAGGCCGCCAGCGGCATCGGGCACCGCGACAACCTCGCCCGCGACGGCGCGAAAGCCGAAAAGCTCCAGCCAGTGACGGATGCGTTCGGGCTGCGCGTCGAGCCAGTCGGCGCAATCCTCGGCGGCGATCAGATAGAGGGGAACCGCGGGGTGATCGGCGGGGGCAAAGGCGGGCGTGGGGCGCATGCGGGGCTCGCGGCTGGAAGGATTGCGCCCAGCCTAGAGTATCCGCCCGGCGCGTGCCAGTGCACCGCCGCCCTGCCCTGCCGTCAGAGCGACAGGCCGGGCATTTCCCAGACCTGTGCCAGCGATCGGTCGCCGATGCGCACCAGCCGTTCCCAGACTGCGCGGAAGGCCACCAGATCGCCCCGGTCCGCCGAAATGCCCAGATCGCGCGCGACCCGTGCCAGACTGGTCAGGCCGATGTCGCTGCAAAGCCCGGTCACGCGCTGGGCGCGCGGCACCACCTCGGCGAGGTTGCCGTGGCGATACTGCCATTCGATCTCCGCCAGCCGATCCGAGATATCCTCGACGGTATCCATCACATGCGCCTCGGCGGCGCGATCACCCAATTGTTGAAACAGTTGCTCAAGCCGCGCCGCATCAATGATGATGCGATCGGATTGCTTCAGTTCAAGAACACTGGTCACACCCACACCTCTTCTGACCGTTTTTCATCCACCGGCTCTGATGCTGACTGGTGCGGGCTAACAAACCCTTGTCGGCGAGAAGGAAAAAAGGTCGAATTCTTTACAATATAAGACTAACACCGTCGCGCGGGGTTCAGAAAGGGTCTTCACAATGGTTCACGCGCAAAAGCTGCCGACATTCCTGGTGAACCGCTACCGGGCATGGCAATCGACAACTTATGCCGAGAACAAGAGCTGGTATCTGCATCTTGCCGATCAGGGGCAGCACCCGCGCTCGATGATCATTGCATGCTGTGATTCGCGGGTGCATGTGGAGGCGATTTTCAACGCCGATGCTGGCGAGTTCTTCATTCACCGAAACATCGCCAACATGGTGCCGCCCTACCTGCCCGATGATCGCAACCAGGGCACTTCGGCGGCAGTCGAATACGGGGTGACGGTGCTGAAAGTAGCGCACCTGGTGGTTCTGGGCCATTCCAACTGCGGCGGAATTCGTGGTTGCGACGAGATTTGCAGTGGCGCGCATGGCGACGTCGAAGCCAGCGAGAGCTTCGTTGCGCGCTGGCTGCTGAACCTGCGTCCCGGCTATGACAATGTTGCCTATATTGATGACCCCGAGGTGCGAATCTCTGAGCTGGAGCGCGAAGGGATCCGCATTTCACTGGGCAATCTGATGACCTTTCCGTTCGTGCGTGCCGCCGTCGAGGCCGGCACCCTGACCCTGCACGGGCTCTGGAAGGACATCGGCGAAGGCCGGCTCGATTACCTTGATCCCGAGACGGGCGCCTTTCTGCCGGTTTGATCGGCGCCAGACGCGAGCAGAATGTCGCCGAAGGGGTTGCAATCGCTTCGGCCTGGGCGTTTGTATTCATTTTTCGGAATGAGAATTACCATGCCGCATGCCACTCCCGAACGCTTCGCACCCGCATTGCTTGACGTCCTTGGCGACAACTACACTCTGGCCCGCCTCCGGCAAGATGCCCTGGCCGGGCTGACGGTGGCGATTGTCGCCTTGCCGCTCTCGATGGCGATTGCCATTGCTGCGGGCGGCACGCCGGCGATGGGGCTTTACACGGCCATTGTCGGTGGTTTTGTGATCTCCGCGCTGGGCGGCAGCCGCTACCAGATCGGCGGGCCGGCGGGGGCATTCATCGTGCTGATGGCGGCCACCATGGCCGAACACGGGCTGGCGGGCATGATCCTGGCAACCATGCTGGCCGGTGCGATGATGCTGCTGATCGGTTTTCTGCGGCTGGGCAGTTACATCAAGTTCATTCCCTTTCCCGTCACCGTGGGCTTTTCAGCGGGCATTGCGGTGATCATCTTTTTCAGCCAGATCAAGGATCTGCTTGGTCTTACCCTGACCGGGCCAGAGCCCGGTCCGGTGCTTGAAAAACTGCCGGTGCTATGGGCCAGCCTGCCCAGCGCCAATGGCGTCACCATGGCGCTGGCGGCGACAACGATCTTTCTGATCGTCGCGCTCAGGCGCTGGGCACCACGGCTGCCCAACCTGCTGGTGGCCGTGGTGGCGACCACCGGCGCGGCAACCCTTCTGGGCCTGCCCACGCCGACCATCGAGTCGGCCTTCGGAGCGGTGCCGGCGGGGTTGCCGATGCCCGCGCTGCCGCAGTTCGATGTTGCCCTGCTGCTGGCGGTGGTGCCCAATGCGATCGCATTCGCGCTTCTGGGTTCGATCGAGGCGCTGCTGTCGGCGGTGGTGGCCGACGGGATGAGCGGTCAGCGGCACAATTCGAACATGGAGCTTGTCGCGCAGGGGCTGGCCAATCTGGCGGTGGGGCTGTTCGGCGGCATGGTCGCCACGGGCACGGTGGCGCGCACCGCGACGAATGTGCGCGCCGGTGCGCATGGGCCGGTGGCGGGCATGCTGCATGCGGTCTTCATCCTGGCCTTCATGCTGGTGGCCGCGCCTTTGGTGGGTTTTGTGCCGCTTGCCAGCCTGGCCGGGGTGCTGGCGGTGGTGGCCTGGAACATGATCGAGCGCGATGCCATCCGGGCACTGTTTCGCGGGGCGCGCGCCGATGCCGCAGTGCTGATGGTCACGCTGCTGCTGACCGTGTTCCGCGATCTGACCGAGGCGATCATCGTCGGCTTTGCGCTGGGTTCGGTGCTGTTCATCCATCGCATGTCGAAAGCGGCCGAGGTGGTCGAGCAGCGCCACCCGGTCCCGGCCGCCGAAGAGGATGCCATTGACCCCGAGATCGTGGTTTACCGTATCCGCGGGGCATTCTTCTTTGGTGCGACGGCCTCGGTGGGGCGGGTGCTGGACCGGATATCGGACCGCTATCGCGGGCTGCTGATTGATTTCTCGGATGTCACGCTGATCGACTCCTCGGCCGCGCATCTGATCGAGGGGCTGGTGCACAAGGCGCGGCGGCGCGGCATCGAGGTGATGCTGACCGGCACCACCCATGAGCTGCGCCGACAGCTCTTCGCGCATGGTCTGAAGCCGCCGGAGGTCAGTTATGAAAGCGGTCTTTCGCTGGGGCTGAGCAAGCTGCGCCACAAGCTGGACCGCAGGAATGTGGCCCCGGCAAATGAACCGGCGCCGGCATAGACGCCATCACCACTTTGATCAACATGTTGTGTCCGACTTCTAAGCGGCCACAATATCATTGACAATGTTCTTGTTTTATTCCAGAATTGGCTTCTGTCGAACGGGAGCCGTTCTCATGGAAGCCGATACCGGAACTCTGCCTGCCACGCCGCGCCAACTGGCCTATGCGCGCAAATTGGCCTTGCGCAATCAGGTGGTGCTGCCCTGGGAGGTCCAGCAGGATCGTCGCGCGCTCAGCCGCTGGATCGAATATCAGGCCGGCCTCAGACCGGCGGTGCCATCCGCCGCGCCAAGCGCGCGCCAGGTGGCCTTTGCCGAACGGCTGGCGCGGATCAAGCGGCGCAATGTGCCGGATGAATGTTTTCGCGATCGTGGGCTGATGGCGCGCTGGATCGACGGCAATCTCTAGCCGCATGGGGTGAAGAGCATCGCCGCCGATGCGCGGCCTTTCTGCTGCAAAGACGCTTCACACTCCGCGCCATGCGCACTAGGGTCAGGTGCCATGCAGCATCCCTGTCTTTCGACCGACCGCACCCAGCCTTGCACGCGCCCCCCGGCGGCGCGGCAACAGTGCGGGTGTCGCGATTGATGAGCGGGGCCTGCATCATCATTCCGGCGCGCTACGCCTCGCAGCGCTATCCCGGCAAGCCGCTGGTGACGCTGCGTGGCGCCGGGGGCGTGGCGCGCAGCTTGCTGGAGCGCACCGTGATGGCCGCGCGCCGTGCCGCCGAGACCGTGGCATTGAGCGGCATCCATGTTGCCACCGACGATGCGCGCATCGCCGAAGAGGCCGGGCGCATCGGTGTTTCGGTAATCATGACCGGCAGCGAATGCGCCAATGGCACCGAGCGTGTGGCCCAGGCCGTCGAACGCGCCGGCATTACCGCCGAGATCATCGTCAATCTGCAAGGCGATGCGCCGCTGACCCCACCGCATTTCATCGCCGCGCTGGTCCAGGCCATGCACGCGCGCCCCGCCTGCCAGGTGGCCACGCCGATCCTGCGGTGCAGTCACGAGGCGCTGGAGAACTTTCTGGCGGACCGGCGCGCCGGGCGCGTGGGGGCAACGACCGTGGTGCGCGACCAGCAGGGCAATGCGCTCTATTTCTCGAAGGAAGTGATCCCGCATGTCAGCGCGCCCCTGGATCCGGCAGCGGCCGTGCCGGTGTTTCATCACGTCGGGCTCTATGCCTATCGGCAGCCGGCGCTGCGCAGCTATGGCGCGGTTGGCGCAACCGAGCTGGAGCGCGCCGAGGGGCTTGAACAACTGCGCTTTCTGGAAACCGGGCAGAAAATCGCCGCCGTCGAGGTGGAGGGGCAGGGTGCCGCGTTCTGGGAACTCAACAATCCGACCGATGTGGCGCTGATCGAGCGCTATCTGGCGCGCATGGGGATGGAATGAGCAGCGGAGCGGCACGGTGAGCGAGAGACTTCTGATGGTCGGTGCCGGGCTTTCCGGGGCGGTGACGGGGCGGTTGCTGGCCGAGGCCGGGCATCGCATCACCGTTATCGAGGCGCGCGATCATATCGCCGGCAATTGCCATACCGAGCGCTGCGCCGAGACCGGCGTGATGGTGCATCGCTATGGCCCGCATATCTTCCACACCGACGACAGCGAAGTCTGGCACTATGTCAACCGTTTCGCCGAGTTCCACCCCTACAAGAACCGCGTCAAGGCCACGACCGGCGGGCGGGTCTATTCGCTGCCCATCAACCTGTTGACGATCAACCAGTTCTTCGGCCAGACCTTGCGCCCGGACGAGGCCCGCGCCTTCATCGAGGCCCAGGCCGACCGCTCCATCACCGAGCCGCAGAATTTCGAGGAACAGGCACTGCGTTTTGTCGGCCCGGCGCTCTACGAGGCGTTCTTCAAGGGCTATACGCGCAAGCAATGGGGCTGCCACCCGCGCGAACTGCCCGCCAGCATCCTCAAGCGCCTGCCGGTGCGCTTCAGCTATGAAGACGATTATTTCAACCACCGTTTCCAGGGCATGCCGGCGCAGGGCTACACGGCGATGGTGGCGGGTATCCTCGATCATCCGCTGATCGACGTGCATCTGAACACCCGCTTCACGCGCCAGCAGGCCAACCAATACGATCATGTTTTCTACAGCGGCCCCCTCGATGGCTGGTTTGGCTGCGATCTGGGCCATCTGGGCTACCGCACGCTGGATTTCGAGCGCTTCACCCATCACGGCGACTGGCAGGGCTGTGCGGTGATGAACTATGGCGAGGAAAGCGTGCCCTTCACCCGCATCACCGAGCACAAGCATTTCGCGCCCTGGGAAAGCCACGAGGGTTCCGTGCTTTACCGCGAGTATTCGCGCGCCTGTGGTGCTGAGGACATTCCCTATTATCCGATCCGGCTGGTGCAGGAGAGGGCGCTTCTGACCGATTACATGGCGCGCGCGCGGACCGAGGAGGGCGTGACCTTCATGGGCCGTCTGGGCACCTACCGCTATCTGGACATGGATGTGACGATCCGCGAGGCGCTGGATACCGCGCGCGCGTTTCTGGATGCGCGGCGCGAAGGACACGCGCCGGCGGCTTTCGTCGCCGCTGTCTGAGGCTACGCGGTCAGGGCCGCCGGCTTTGCTTTCAGGGTGGCCCGCCGATGCGAGCCGTTCAGACGTCGAACCCGCCGCTCTGGTGCCAGTTCCAGGAATCGGCGATCATGCGCTTGAGCGACGAGCGGTGCGGATCCCAGCCCAGTTCCTCGATGGCGGTATGGCTGCCGGAAACCAGCGCCGCCGCATCGCCCGGCCGTCGCGGCCCGAAACGGTAAGGCACGTTTCGCCCGGTGGCGGCGCGGCAGTGTCCGACCACCTCGCGGATGGTGAACCCCGAGCCGGTGCCCAGGTTGAACACCCGGCTGCCCTTGCCGGATTCGAGCCAGCGCAGGCCCAGCAGATGCGCCTCGACCAGATCGACGACATGCACATAATCGCGGATGCAGGTGCCGTCATGGGTGGGATAGTCCTGGCCGTGGATCACCAGTTCCGGGCGCTGGCCGTCGATGGCCTCCAGCATGACCGGTATCAGATGTGTCTCGGGGCGGTGGCATTCGCCGATCTCGCCGTCGGGGTCGGCGCCGGCGACATTGAAATAGCGAAAGATCACCGAGCGCAGCCCGTGGCTGATCTCGAAATCGCGCAGCATCTCCTCGACCGCGCGTTTGGATGAGCCATAGGCATTGGTCGGATGCTGCGGGCTTCTTTCGGTCAGAACCACCCCGTCCTGATCGCCGTAAGTGGCGCAGGTCGAGGAAAAAACGAAATCCAGACATCCTGCTGCGACCGCTGCCTCGATCAGCGTCAGCGAGCCGATTACGTTGTTGCGCCAGTATTTTCCGGGGTTTTCGACGGCCTCGCCGACACGGCTGAAGGCGGCGAAATGCATCACCGCGCTCGGCGCGTAGCGGGTGAAGGCGGCATCGAGCGCTGCGGGGTCGCACAGATCGCCCTCAATGAAGGGGCCAAAACGCACCGCCTGCGCCCAGCCGGTGCTGAGATTGTCAAAGGTGACGGGAACATAGCCCTGCTGTGCCAGAAGCTTGCAGGCATGCGAGCCGATATAGCCCGCCCCCCCCGTGACCAGAACATGCTTCATGTTTCAACTCCGCTGCGCCACGCGCCGGCGCGGCGGCCTTGTGCCCGGATACTGCGGAAAATCACCGCGTATCGGTTCCGGTGGGGACGGTGCCGCCGGCAGCCGGCGCAACGGCGCCATCATGCGCGGCCAGACGTTCGCGCATCAGCGCGAAGAACGCCTCGCGGTATTCGGGGTGGTCAATCGCATGATCGACAATCGCCGTCAGATAGCCGAACTTCGCACCGCAATCGTAACGCTGTGCAATACAGGGCAGCGCCGCAACCTTGCCCTGACCGGCCAGGATGTCGATGGCATCGGCGAGCTGTATCTCGCCGCCGGCACCGGGCGACAGGCCGCGAAGAATATCGAACACCTCCGGCTGGAAGGCATAGCGCCCGAACGAGGCAAGCCGCGAGGGCGCATCTTCGAGCCTGGGTTTTTCGATCAACCCGGCAACCGCGATCTGGTCGCCGAGATCCTGCGCACCGGGTCGCACGATGCCGTATTTCGGCACATCCTCGGCGCTCACCTCGGCAACGCAAAGAAGCGTGCGCGGATTGCGCTTGTAGGCGGCGACCAGATCCGCCGTCGGCAACCTGGGGCCCTTCATCAGATCGTCGGCCAGGAGCACCACGAAGGGGTTCCTGCCCACGGCGGGCGCCGCGCACAGAACCGCATGGCCCAGGCCCAGCGGTTCGGGCTGGCGCACAAAAATGCAGCTCACGCCCTCGGGGACAATATTGCGCACCATGTCGCGGATCTCATGCTTGCCCTTGGCGGCAAGCTGCGCTTCAAGCTCAAGATTGGCGTCGAAATGATCGCCGATGGCGCGCTTGTTGCGCCCGGTAACAAAAATCAGCTCGGTGATGCCAGCTGCGATCGCTTCTTCAACGGCATATTGAACGATCGGCTTGTCGATGATGGGCAGCAATTCCTTGGGCATTGCCTTGGTGGCGGGAAGAAAACGTGTGCCAAGGCCGGCAACAGGGAAAACAGCCTTCGTGATTTCTGGCATGCGGCCTCCGGAAATACCTTATATCAGCGAACGCTAGCGGATCGCCGAAAACGTTGCAATGTAGCTGGCGGGCGGAAAAATGCCGATCCGTGCCCGGCTTTTGACGTAACGTCGCTTGGCGCGCAATCGTCTACACCATAAAAGACTCGAAGCGTGGCGACAATTCGCGCAGTATCGCCCCGCTGTGGCCGCCGGCGTCAGGGCGTAATCAGGGCCCGGCGGAGCATCGGGCAAGGCCAGCGATGGCGCGCGGCAGGAGTTTGGAGAGGGGCGTCATGCTGGATTTCGTGAAGTCGCTTTCGCGTCGCGCAAAGCAGACGATCCTGTTGATGCTCGATCTGGTGCTGGTTCCCGCTTCATACTACGGGACGATGCTGTTGCTGGGCGGGCATCTGTTGCCGCTCAGTTGGTTTGCCGACAATGCCGCGCGCTTGCTGTTGCTGACGCTGATCGCCGGCGTGCTTTCGATGCTTCTGGGTCTGCCGCGCATCCAGCTCAAGTCCTACGAGATTTCGGCCATGGGGCGCAGCGCGCTGCTGGCTCTGGCGCTGGCGGTGGCGCTGGTGGTTATCAACGACACGCCGGCCCTGCCGCAGGCCAACGGCGTGCCGGTGATCTTTGCCATGCTGTTTCTGGTGATGGGCGCGATCAGCCGGCTGATCCTGCTGCGCTTCCTGCTGTTTCTCTACCGGCGCGAGGTTCCGGCAACGCGCGTGCTGATCTATGGTGCGGGCACCACCGGCATGCAACTGGCGCTGGCGCTCAAGACCCATGCCGCGATCCGTGCGGTGGCTTTCATCGACGACAACACGGTCTTGCACAACATCACCGTCGCCGGGCTGCCGGTGCATGCGCCGCAGCGGCTTGAGGCGTTGATCCGCGAATTGTCGGTGGATCGGGTGCTGCTGGCCATGCCCTCGCTGAGCGCGCCACGCCAGGCGCAGATTGCACGCCGGGTCGCCGATCTTGGCGTCGAGGTTCAGGCCCTGCCCTCGTTCGCGCAGCTTGTCGGACAGGAAGAGATCATTGGCAAGCTGACGCCGGTGTTGCCGCAGGCGTTTCTGGGCCGCGCGCGGCTGGATGAGACGCTCAAGGCCGGACGCGATGCCTATGTCGGGCGCACGGTGATGATCACCGGAGCGGGGGGGTCGATCGGCTCGGAACTGGGGCGGCAGGTCTTGGGGTGCAAGCCCGCGCGGTTGGTGCTGCTGGAGCTTTCGGAGTTTGCCCTCTATACCATCGAGCGCGAGTTGAGCGCGCTGTCCGAGGGCGGCTGCGAGATCGTGCCGGTGCTGGGCTCGGTGACGGATGCGCGCAAGCTGCGCGAAACCTTTCGCCGGTATGGCGTGCAGGTGGTGCTGCATGCCGCCGCCTACAAGCATGTGCCGCTGGTCGAGGCCAACCCGGAATCCGGTGTCAGCAACAATGTCTTTGGCACCCTGACCGCCGCCCAGGAGGCGATGGCCGCCGAGGTGGAGCGGTTCATCCTGATCTCGACCGACAAGGCGGTGCGCCCGAACGGGCTGATGGGCGCGACCAAGCGGCTGGCGGAAATTCTGGTCGGCGACATGGCGCGGCGTTCGCCCTCGACGGTGTTCGCGATGGTGCGCTTCGGCAATGTGCTGGGCTCTTCGGGTTCAGTGATCCCGCTCTTTCAGGAGCAGATCCTCAACGGTGGCCCGCTGACCCTGACCGATGAGGCGGTCACGCGCTTTTTCATGACCGTGCAGGAGGCCACGCAGCTTGTATTGCTGGCCGGCAATCTGGCGCGCGGCGGCGAGATCTTCGTGCTCGATATGGGGCAGCCGGTGCGGATTGCCGATCTGGCGCGGCAGGTGATCGAATCCTCGGGCTATACGGTGCGCGATCGCGCCAATCCCGATGGCGATATCGAGATCGTCGTTACCGGCCTGCGTCCCGGCGAGAAACTGCATGAGGAATTGTCCATCAGCGAGCGCCTGCAGCCCACCGAACACCCCAAGCTGTTTCGTGCGCAGGAGCGTGGCCTGTCGCAATTCGAGATCGCGCGCGCCCTGCACAGCCTGAACGCGCTCATCGAAGCCGGCGATGGCGATGCGCTGGTCGAGGAAGCCATGCGCTGGGTGGCGCGGGATCTGCAAAAGGCCGCGCAACCCGCCGAGGGTTCAGGCCGCGCACCGCCGGGCTGAGAGGGGCCCGGGCAGCCGCCGCCGGATCGGTGGAAGTGCGCCGCCTTGCCGCCAGCCTGCCGAGCCCCTATCCGACAAAGGCCTTTTCGACGACGAATTCGGCCGGGTCGGAATTGGCGCCCTCGCGCAGGCCCCAACCCTCGAGGATCGCCTTGACGTCGATGTTGAAGGCCAGCGAGCCGCAG
>JBKBMS010000004.1:0-246125 GCA_046295695.1 Pararhodobacter sp.
CACGAAACTCGCCAAAATACTTCGTGATCGCAGCCGTCAGCGTCGTCTTGCCGTGGTCAACGTGACCAATGGTCCCGATGTTCACATGCGGTTTGGTCCGTTCAAACTTTGCCTTCGCCATGGTGGCATCTCCTCATTCGAATGTCGGTTGCGGCGGGTGGCCCGCCCTACGGGGGGTGGTAGGGCGGGGTGCTCCCCGCCACACCGGTTAGGCGTATTTCTTCTGGATCTCGTCCGAGATGTTCTGCGGCACGGCGTCGTAGTGATCGAAGTGCATCGAGAACACCGCACGACCCGAGGACATCGAGCGCAGGTTGTTGATATAGCCGAACATATTGGCCAGCGGCACCATCGCGTTGATGACATTGGCATTGCCGCGCGTGTCCTGCCCCTGCACCATGCCGCGCCGGCTGGTCAGGTCGCCGATGATCGAGCCGGTGTATTCCTCGGGGGTCACCACCTCGACCTTCATGATCGGCTCAAGCAGCTTGGCGCCGGCCTTCTTCAGCCCCTCGCGCATCGCCGCACGCGCGGCAATCTCGAAGGCCAGAACCGAGGAGTCGACGTCGTGGTAGGCGCCGTCGATCAGCGCCACCTTGAAGTCGATCACCGGGAAGCCGGCCAGCGGGCCGGAATCCATCACCGACTTGATGCCCTTTTCGACACCGGGGATGTATTCCTTCGGCACCACACCGCCGACGATCTTCGATTCGAAGCTGTAGCCCTCGCCGGGCGCCGTCGGTTCGATGACCAGCTTGATACGCGCGAACTGGCCGGTACCACCGGTCTGTTTCTTGTGCGTGTAGTCAACCTCGGCCAGGTGGCTGATGGTCTCGCGGTAAGCCACCTGCGGCGCACCGATATTGGCCTCGACCTTGAACTCGCGCTTCATGCGATCGACCAGGATGTCGAGGTGAAGCTCACCCATGCCCTTCATGATCGTCTGGCCCGATTCGAAATCGGTTTCGACGCGGAACGAGGGGTCTTCGGCGGCCAGACGCGCCAGCGCGATGCCCATCTTCTCCTGGTCGGCCTTCGACTTCGGCTCGACGGCGATCTCGATCACCGGCTCGGGGAAGGTCATGGTTTCCAGAACCACCGATTTCACCGGATCGCACAGCGTGTCGCCGGTGGTGGTTTCCTTCAGACCAGCCAGCGCGATGATGTCGCCGGCAAAGGCTTCGTCGATCTCTTCGCGGTTGATGGCATGCATCATCATCATGCGGCCAACGCGCTCTTTCTTGCCCTTGGTCGCGTTCAGCATCTGGTCGCCCTTCTTCAGGACGCCGGAATAGATCCGCGTGAAGGTCAGAGAGCCCACGAACGGATCGTTCATGATCTTGAACGCCAGTGCCGAGAAAGGTTGCGCGTCATCAGCCGAACGCTCGATGTTGCGGGTCTCGGTCTCGTCGCCGGGGGTGAAGCCCATGTAGGCGGGCACGTCCAGCGGCGAGGGCAGGAAATCGATCACTGCGTTCAGCAGCGGCTGCACGCCCTTGTTCTTGAAGGCCGAACCGGCGGAAACCGGCACGAAGTCCAGCGCCAGCGTGCCCTTGCGGATCAGCCTGCGCAGGGTGTCCTCGTCGGGCTCGTTGCCCTCGAGATAAGCCTCCATCGCATCGTCGTCCTGCTCGACTGCCAGTTCGATCAGGTTGGAGCGCCATTCCTCGGCCAGGTCCTTCAGCTCGTCGCGGACCGGCTGACGGGTCCAGGAAGCGCCGAGATCCTCGCCCTTCCAGGTCCATTCTTCCATCTTGATCAGATCGACGATGCCTTCGAGCTTGTCCTCGGCACCGATCGGCAGAGCGATCGGCAGCGGGGTCGCGCCGGTGCGGTCCTTGATCATCTTCACGCAGTTGAAGAAGTCTGCGCCGATCTTGTCCATCTTGTTGACGAACACGATGCGCGGCACCTTGTAGCGGTCGGCCTGACGCCAGACGGTTTCGGTCTGCGGTTCAACGCCGGCATTGGCGTCGAGCAGACAGATAGCACCATCAAGCACCGCCAGCGAGCGCTCCACCTCGATGGTGAAGTCCACGTGACCCGGTGTGTCAATGATGTTGAAGCGGTGCTTCGGCGTCAGCGGGTTCGTGCCATCCTCGGTCTTTTCCCAGAAGGTGGTGGTCGCCGCCGATGTGATGGTGATGCCGCGCTCCTGTTCCTGCTCCATCCAGTCCATGGTCGCAGCACCGTCGTGCACTTCGCCGATCTTGTGCGACTTGCCGGTGTAGTAGAGGATCCGCTCGGTCGTGGTGGTCTTGCCCGCGTCGATATGGGCCATGATCCCGAAGTTGCGGTACAGGTTCAGCGGATAATCGCGTGCCATGATCGCAGCTCCTTACCAACGATAGTGGCTGAACGCCTTGTTCGCGTCAGCCATCTTGTGAGTGTCTTCGCGCTTCTTCACGGCGGTGCCGCGGTTGTTCACCGCATCGGCCAGCTCGCCGGCAAGGCGCTCTTCCATCGTGTTTTCGTTGCGCTTGCGAGCGGCGGTGATCAGCCAGCGAATTGCCAGCGCCTCGCGGCGCTCCACGCGCACCTCGACGGGCACCTGATAGGTGGCACCGCCGACCCGGCGCGAGCGAACTTCGACCGAAGGCTTGATGTTGTCGAGCGCCTCGTGGAACACCTCCACCGGAGCGCGCTTGAGCTTCTTCTCAACGCGATCGAGCGCGTTGTAGACGATCGATTCGGCAATCGATTTCTTGCCGTCAACCATCAGGTTGTTCATGAACTTCGTCAGAACCTTGTCGCCGAACTTGGCATCAGGCAGGACTTCGCGCTTTTCGGCAGCGTGACGACGCGACATGCTGGTCTCTCCTTACTTCGGACGCTTCGCGCCATATTTCGAACGGCGCTGACGACGATCCTTGACACCCTGGGTATCCAGAACGCCGCGCAGAATGTGGTAACGCACACCGGGAAGGTCTTTCACCCGGCCCCCGCGGATCAGCACCACCGAGTGCTCCTGCAGGTTGTGCTTTTCACCGGGAATGTAGCTGATCACCTCGAAGCCGTTGGTCAGGCGCACCTTGGCGACCTTACGCATTGCCGAGTTCGGCTTTTTCGGCGTCGTGGTATAGACGCGGGTGCAAACGCCACGCTTCTGCGGGCACTGCTCCAGGTGCATGGACTTGGAGCGCTTCACTTTCGGCTGCCGCGGCTTGCGGATCAGCTGTTGGATCGTCGGCATTCTGTTCGCCCTATCTTGCAACCCGTTCAACCTCCACTCGTCAGCGGGGTTTCCGGGGGCATTTCGTCATTTCGTGCCCTGCGCGTCCGCAAAACACAAAACCGCATGCGTTGCCGTGTTCGGAAACGCCGCGGTGGAATTCCAGAGGATCGGGGCGGTGAAACCCGGATCATGACCACTAGATCACTAAAGCCCTCGCGCCAAGCTGTTGCCATACCGGTGCGAGGTGCCCGCCGTATAGGGGGAGTCGGAAGGGTTGTCAACGGGGGCTTGGCCGGAACCGGAGCGACTGCTACCGTCATCTTCCGGAACACGGGGGCCAGGGCGTGTCATTGCTTGCGCGATGGAAAAATCAGCGCGGATCGCGCAGCGGCTCAGGGCCCCGGACACCGCAAGTGATCGGGCTGTGCCGCTTTTCCTACCCGGCGATCGGGGGCTTTCAGATCACCCATGACGATGCCGCCGAGCGTGCACGCTATCTGTATGAGCCGGCCCGTCTGGAGGCCCGGTTCCGCTTCTTCGAACACGTCACCCTGCCCTGCCTGCGTGCCCAGACCGACCCCGATTTCACCTTTCTGGTGGTGACCGGCGATGACCTGCCGCTGTGGGCACGCGAGCGGCTTTACGACCTGCTTTCAGACCTGCCGCAAGCGGTGATCCGGGCCCATGCGCCGGGGCCGCACCGAACGGTCATGCAACAGGCCATCAACCGGCTGCGTGGTGATTCGTCGCAGCCCTGCCTGCAGTTCCGGCTCGATGATGACGATGCAGTAAACCTGCGCTTCGTCGAGCGGCTGCGCCGGGTGGCCGGCGACGCCGGGGCGCTGGCCGCACGCCATCGTTTTCTGGCCATTGACTTCAATCATGGGCATCTGCTGTGCCCCGGCCCCGAGGGACTGCGCGCAGCAGCAGTGAAGCGCGCCTATTGGGCCCCGGCGCTGGCCATGCTGGCCCGCCCCGGCGAGCGGCTGACCGTGATGAACTTCAACCACGCCCGCATCTGGCAGCACATGCCCACGCTCACCCGGACCGATCCGGACATGTTTGTGCGCGGGGTCAGCCCGATGAACGATTCGGGCTTTCACGGCGATGCGCCGCTGGCCCTGCTGGACGTCGCGGGCGAAACGCTTTTCAGGCAGGCTTTCGGCATCTGCGCCGATCAGCTGCGCAAAGGCTACCGCGCCGTCGTCTGAGCCGCCTGGCGCGCCGCACGCCGGGCTGCGCGCGCCTCGCGATAGAAGGTGAAAAGCCCCGTCGCCACGATGAGCGCGGCCCCGGCAAGGGTGATGGCGTCAGGCCATTCACCGAACACCAGCAGCCCCAGCACCAGCGCCCAGACCAGCCCGGTGTAGCGAAACGGCGAGACCACGCCCAATTCACCCACCCGCACCGCCATGATGCTCAGCAGATAGCCGCCGATGATGAACACCGACGCCCCGGCAATCAGCGCCCAGGCCGGCCCCGAGGGGCGCACCCAATCCTCGCCCGACGCGCCGATGGCGGCAAACAGCGTCACGCCGGCAGCGGTGAACAGCGCCACCGTCATCGAGGGCACCGCGCGCGACATGCGCCGCGTCACCAGATCGCGCAGCGTGACAAACACCACCGAGATCAGCGCCAATACCGCGAAATGGTCGAACCCCTCGCCCCCCGGCCGCACGATCAGCAAGACGCCGGCAAAACCCACTGCGATGGCCAGAAGCCGCCGCCAGCCCACCGACTCGCCGAAAAACAGCGCACCGGCCAGCGTGATCGTCAGCGGCAGCGCCTGAAGGATCGCCGTCAGATTGGCCAGCGGCATGTTGAATAGCGCCGTCAGGAAGAACCAGGCCGCAGCAGCCTCGGCCAGCACGCGCACGACGATCAGCCGACGGTCGCGCCCGGCCAGCGCGATGCGCAGCACCCCCATGCGCCGGGCGATCAGGTAGAAGGTCAGCGTGGTGAGCAGCCCGCGCAGAAACAGCGCCTGGAACAGCGGCAGTTCGGCCGAGAGCAGCTTCATCAGCGTATCATTGAGGGTGAAGGCCGCCATGCCGGCCATCATCATCAGCGCGCCGCGGGTATTGTCGGATTGCATCGCGTCTTGCCTTGCAGGATCAGGCTGGCAATGCGCGCAGCGCATCCAGCGTGGTGGCAAATCGGGTTTGCAGCAGCGTATCAGCCTGCGCGTCGGACAGGTCGAACACCTGGCCAGAGGCATGCGGCTCGGCATCGTTGTCACGATGGACGGTGCGAATGAAGGCCGGGATGACGGCATCCGACAGGCAACCATAGAACTGCCCCAACAGCCGGTGATTGCGCGAGAAGATCGTATCACGCCGCCCGACCGGCGCCACCATCGCCAATCCGATCCCCAGCGGGCTGCGCTCGACCACGCCATAGACCCGGTTGCCCGAGGGGGCAATTTCCGCAAAGAGGCCGTTCTGATGGCTGATCACCAGCGGCTCCTGCGCGCCCATCAGCGCCACGGCCCCAGGCACCATCGCCTTCAGCCGGGCCACCAGATCGGTGCTGATGGCATCGTCATCGTCAAGGCGCACGGAGGTCAGATGCGTGGCGTGCGGGTCAAGCGCGGCGTCATAGGCGCGCCGCGTGGCGCCAAACATCGGCAGTGGCGGCAGGGCGACGATGCGCGCGCCATGCAGCGGCGCAAGCAGCGCTTGCAGGCGTGTACGCGCGGTGGCCGGCATGTCCTCGCCGATCAGCACGATGGTGGTGAAATCGCGCGCGCTCTGGGCCAGCAGCGACGGCAGCGCCAATGTCTCGAACAGCCGGAAACGCCGCGCCAGCCGCGCAGGATCGTAGAGCAGGCGGCGGGCTTGATCGACGCCCTCGCGCGCGGCGCGAAACCCTGAAGCTGCCGGATATGAAAAACGGATCAGCACGCTGATCTGGTTATGAAATGCTGCTGACATGACGGCTCCTGCCCCGCTGTGCAGAGTGACGCAACCGCCGCCCGAAGGGAAGCCGGCACGAAAAGGCCCTCCCGCGGGATACGCGGAAGGGCCAGAGTTCAGGGATGGCCACGGGGCCCGGCGCGCTCAGAGCGCGCTGTCGTCCCCGGCAGGCTCGAAGCCGCTGTCGGCCTCGGGGGCGGCCAGGGCGGCGGCGGCCTCGGCTTCGGCGCGGCGCGCCTCGATCACCTTGTTGTCACGCTCGGCGGCAATGCGCCGCGTCGCGGTGGCCACGCCGCCGGTGCCGGCCGGGATCAGCCGGCCGACGATGACGTTTTCCTTCAGGCCCACCAGCTTGTCGCGCTTGCCCTGAACCGAAGCCTCGGTCAGCACGCGGGTGGTTTCCTGGAACGAGGCGGCCGAGATGAACGAACGCGTCTGCAAGCTGGCCTTGGTGATGCCCAGCAGGATCGGCTCGCCGCGCGCCGGGCGCAGACCCGCCGCAATGGCCTTGTCGTTGATCTCGTCGAACTCGTATTTGTCCACCGTCTCGCCCTTGAGCAGCGTGGTTTCCCCGCTGTCGAGGATTTCGAGCTTCTGCAGCATCTGGCGCACGATCACTTCGATATGCTTGTCGTTGATCTTCACGCCCTGCAGGCGATAGACGTCCTGAACCTCGTCGATGAGGTAGTTCGCCAGCGCCTCGATGCCCAGAATCCGCAAGATGTCGTGCGGGGCGGGGTTGCCGTCCATGATGTAATCCCCGCGCTGGACGAAATCGCCCTCCTGCACCGGGATGTGCTTGCCCTTCGGCACCATGTATTCGACGGGCTCGACGTTATCGTCCACCGGCTCGATGGTGATGCGGCGCTTGTTCTTGTAGTCCTTGCCGAAGCGCACATAGCCGTCGATCTCGCAGATGATCGCGTGGTCCTTGGGCCGGCGTGCCTCGAACAGTTCCGCCACCCGCGGCAGACCGCCGGTGATGTCCTTGGTCTTGGCACCCTCGCGCGGAATACGCGCCACCACATCGCCCTGCCTGACCTCCTGGCCATCCTCGACCGACAGAACCGCATCGACCGACATCGGATAGGTCACCGGATTGCCGCCCTCGTTGCGCATCGGCTCGCCGGTCTCGGGATCCATGATGATGATCTCGGGCTTGAGATCACTGCCCTTGGGCACCGAGCGCCAGTCGGTCACGATCTTCTGGGTCATGCCGGTGGCATCGTCGGTCTCGTCGCGCACCGAAAGGCCCGCGATCAGATCGACGAACTTGGTCTTGCCGCTTTTCTCGGCGATGATCGGCAAGGTGTAGGGGTCCCATTCATAGAGCTTGTCGCCCCGCTTGACCGTCGTGCCCTCGCGCACGAAGAGCTTGGTGCCGTAGGTCAGCTTGTGGCTGGCGCGTTCGACCCCGTTCTCGTCGATGATGGCGATCTGCATGTTGCGGCCCAGGACGATCAGATCGCCCGAGGCATTTTCCAGCACGTTGGCGTTGCGGAACTCGATGGCCCCGTTCTGGCCGGCTTCCTGGAACGACTGGCTGCCGCCCTGCGCGATCCCGCCGATGTGGAAGGTCCGCATGGTCAACTGCGTGCCCGGCTCGCCGATCGACTGCGCGGCGATGATGCCCACCGCCTCGCCCTTGTTGACCAGCGTGCCGCGCGCCAGATCGCGCCCGTAGCAACGCGCGCAAACCGCTTCCTCGGCCTCGCAGGTCAGCGGCGAGCGGATCTTGACCGTGGCAACACCCGATGTCTCGATGGCATCGGCGTCACGCTCGTCGATCAGCACGTTGCGTGCGACGATCACCTCGCCAGTTGCGGGATGCACCACATCCTCGGCGGTCACCCGGCCCAGGACGCGCTCGCCCAGGCTGGAGACGATCTCGCCATCGTTCACCGCCGCCGAAGCGGTGATGAAGCGATCGGTGCCGCAATCGTCGATCCGCACGATGCAATCCTGCGCGACATCGACCAGACGGCGCGTCAGATAGCCCGAGTTTGCGGTCTTCAGCGCGGTATCGGCCAGACCCTTGCGGGCGCCGTGGGTGGAGTTGAAATACTCCAGCACGGTCAGACCTTCCTTGAAGTTCGAGATGATCGGGGTTTCGATGATCTCGCCCGAAGGCTTGGCCATCAGCCCGCGCATACCCCCGAGCTGCTTCATCTGCGCTGGCGAACCCCGCGCGCCCGAATGCGACATCATGTAGACCGAGTTGGGCTCCAGCTCGCGGCCCTCCTCATCATGGCGCACGGCGGAAATCTCGCCCATCATGGCGTTTGCCACGGCGTCCGAGCATTTCGACCAGGCGTCGACCACCTTGTTGTATTTCTCGCCCTGGGTGATCAGACCGTCCAGATACTGCTGTTCGAATTCCTTGACCTGATCGCGGGTCTCGTTGACGAATTCCCATTTGGCTTCGGGGATCAGCATGTCGTCCTTGCCGAACGAGATGCCGGCCCGGAAAGCCTCGCGGAAGCCCAGCCCCATGATCTGATCGCAGAAGATCACCGATTCCTTCTGCCCACAGTAGCGATAGACGGTGTCGATGACGTTCTGCACGTCCTTCTTGCGCAGCAGCCGGTTGACCAGATCGAACGGCGCCTTGGCATTGAGCGGCAGAAGCGCGCCGAGCCGCATGCGGCCCGGCGTGGTTTCATAGCGCTTCATCACCTCGTTGCCGTCTTCGTCGATCTGCATGATGCGCGCCTGGATCCTGGCGTGCAGATGCACCTCGCCGGCGGCCAGCGCATGTTCGACCTCGTCGATATCGGCGAAGATCATGCCCTCGCCCTTCATGCCCTCGCGCATCATGGTGGTGTAGTAAAGCCCCAGCACCATGTCCTGCGACGGCACGATGATCGGCGAGCCGTTGGCGGGCGAAAGTACGTTGTTGGTGCTCATCATCAGCACCCGCGCCTCAAGCTGGGCTTCCAGCGAAAGCGGCACATGCACGGCCATCTGGTCGCCGTCGAAATCGGCGTTGAAGGCCGAGCAGACCAGCGGGTGAAGCTGGATCGCCTTGCCCTCGATCAGGATCGGCTCGAACGCCTGGATGCCCAGACGGTGCAGGGTCGGGGCGCGGTTGAGCAGCACCGGGTGTTCGCGGATCACCTCATCAAGGATGTCCCAGACCTCGGGGCGCTCCTTTTCGACCAGCTTCTTGGCCTGCTTGACGGTGGAGGACAGCCCCTTCGCTTCAAGGCGCGAATAGATGAAGGGCTTGAACAGCTCCAGCGCCATCTTCTTGGGCAGACCACACTGATGCAGCTTCAGTTCCGGCCCGGTCACGATCACCGAACGGCCCGAGAAGTCCACGCGCTTGCCGAGCAGGTTCTGACGGAACCGGCCCTGCTTGCCCTTGAGCATGTCCGAGAGCGATTTCAGCGGGCGCTTGTTGTTGCCGGTGATGACCCGGCCGCGACGACCGTTGTCAAAGAGCGCGTCAACCGATTCCTGCAACATGCGCTTTTCGTTGCGCACGATGATATCGGGCGCGCGCAGCTCGATCAGCCGCTTGAGGCGGTTGTTGCGGTTGATCACCCGGCGATAGAGATCGTTGAGGTCCGAAGTGGCGAAGCGGCCACCGTCGAGCGGCACCAGCGGGCGCAGTTCCGGCGGGATCACCGGCAGCACGGTCAGCACCATCCATTCCGGCCGGTTGCCCGATTCCAGGAAGCTTTCGACGACCTTGAGCCGCTTGATGATCTTCTTGGGCTTCAACTCGCCAGTGGCTTCCTTCAGCTCCTCGCGCAGCTTGTCGGCCTCGGCCTGCAGGTCGATATTGGCCAGCATCTCGCGGATCGCCTCGGCGCCGATATTGGCGGTGAAGGCGTCAGCGCCATACTGGTCCTGCGCATCGAGGTATTCCTCCTCGGTCATCAGTTGGCCGTAGTGCAGCTCGGTCAGGCCCGGCTCGATCACCACGTAGTTCTCGAAATAGAGAACCCGCTCCAGATCGCGCAGCGTCATGTCCAGCATCAGACCGATGCGCGAGGGCAACGATTTCAGAAACCAGATATGCGCCACGGGCGCGGCCAGTTCGATATGGCCCATGCGCTCGCGCCGGACCTTCTGCAGCGTCACCTCGACACCGCATTTCTCGCAGACGACGCCGCGATATTTCATGCGCTTGTATTTGCCGCACAAGCATTCATAGTCCTTGATCGGCCCGAAGATACGGGCACAGAACAGCCCGTCGCGCTCGGGCTTGAAGGTGCGGTAGTTGATGGTTTCAGGCTTCTTGATCTCGCCGTAGGACCAGCTGAGAATCCGCTCGGGGCTCGCCAGCGAGACGCGGATTTCATCGAACTGCTTGGGCGAGGCCAGCGGGTTGAACGGGTTGGTGGTGAGTTCCTGGTTCATGCTCGGTTCCTTGAATCGGATCGGGGTGGGGCAGAGGGGCGCTGTCGCGCGCGCCTTATTCGCCTTCCTCCGAGTCCAGGAGTTCCATGTTCAGGCCGAGGCCGCGGACTTCCTTCACCAGAACGTTGAAGGATTCGGGCACGCCGGCCTCGAAATTGTCCTCGCCCTTGACGATGCTCTCATAGACCTTGGTGCGGCCGGCAACGTCATCCGATTTCACGGTCAGCATTTCCTGCAAGGTGTAGGCGGCGCCATAGGCTTCCAGCGCCCAGACCTCCATCTCACCCAGTCGCTGCCCGCCGAACTGCGCCTTGCCGCCCAGCGGCTGCTGCGTGACCAGGCTGTAGGGCCCGGTGGAACGCGCGTGCAGCTTGTCATCGACGAGGTGATGCAGCTTCAGCATGTACTTGGTGCCAACAGTGACCGAGCGGGCGAATTCTTCGCCGGAACGGCCATCGAAGACCCGCGACTGGCCCGAGACATCAAAACCCGCCTTCAGCAGCGCGGCGTTGACATCGGCCTCCTTGGCGCCGTCGAAGACCGGCGTGCCGATCGGCACGCCGCCGGTGACGGTGCCGGCGGATTCGACCAGCGCTTCCTCGTCCATGCCGGAGAAGGCCGCGTCATAGACCTCGTCGCCATAGGCGATGCGCATGGCGTCGCGCACCGGGGTCATGTCACCGGAGCGGCGGTATTCCTGCAACGCCTCGTCGATCTGGACCCCCAGGCCGCGCAGCGCCCAACCCATATGGGTTTCCAGAATCTGCCCCACGTTCATGCGCGAAGGCACACCCAGCGGGTTGAGCACCAGATCGACCGTGGTGCCATCGGCGAGGAACGGCATGTCCTCCTCGGGCACCACTTTCGAGATCACGCCCTTGTTGCCGTGACGTCCGGCCATCTTGTCGCCCGGCTGCAGCTTGCGCTTGATGGCCAGGAAGACCTTGACCATCTTCATCACGCCCGGCGGCAGGTCATCGCCACGGCGCACCTTTTCGACCTTGTCGTCGAAACGGTGGTTGAGCGCGCGCTTCTGCTGGTCATAAAGGGCGTTGAGCGCCTCCACTTCCTGCGCGTCGGCCTCTTCCGACAGGGCAAGCTGCCACCACTGGCCACGGCTCAGGCTTTCCAGCAGATCCTCGGTGATCTCGGAGTTCGGCTTGATGCCCTTGGGCCCCTTCACCGCCACCTTGCCAAGGATCAGCTGCTTGAGGCGCGCATAGATGTTGCGCTCAAGGATCGCCAACTCGTCGTCGCGGTCGCGCGACAGGCGTTCGATCTCCTCGCGCTCGATCTGCAGCGCCCGCTCATCCTTGTCAACGCCGTGACGGTTGAACACTCGCACCTCGACGACCGTGCCATAGGCCCCCGGCGGCAGGCGCAGCGAAGTGTCGCGCACATCGCTGGCCTTTTCGCCGAAGATGGCGCGCAGAAGCTTCTCTTCCGGTGTCATCGGGCTTTCGCCCTTGGGGGTGATCTTGCCCACCAGGATGTCGCCGGCCTGCACTTCGGCACCGATATAGACGATGCCCGCCTCGTCAAGGTTGCGCAGCGCTTCCTCGCCCACGTTGGGGATGTCGCGGGTGATCTCTTCCGGCCCGAGCTTGGTGTCGCGCGCGGCCACTTCGTATTCCTCGATATGGATCGAGGTGAAGACGTCATCCTTCAGGATACGCTCGGAGATGAGGATACTGTCCTCATAGTTGTAGCCGTTCCAGGGCATGAAGGCGACGGTCACGTTGCGCCCCACCGCCAGTTCGCCCAGATCGGTGCAGGGGCCATCGGCCACCACCTGTTCGCGCTGGACAAGATCGCCCACCTTCACCAGCGGGCGCTGGTTGATGCACGACGACTGGTTCGAGCGCTTGAACTTGCGCAGCCGGTAGATATCGACCCCCGGCTCGCCAGCCTCGGTCATCTCGGTGGCGCGCACGACGATACGCTGGGCATCGACCTGATCGACGATACCAGAGCGGCGCGCCATGATCGCCGCGCCCGAATCGCGCGCGACAATCCCCTCGATCCCGGTGCCGACCAGCGGTGCATCGCTTTTCAGCAAGGGCACGGCCTGGCGCATCATGTTCGAGCCCATGAGCGCGCGGTTGGCGTCGTCGTTTTCCAGGAACGGAATGAGCGAGGCCGCGACCGACACCAGCTGCTTGGGAGAAACGTCGATCAGATCGACCATTTCGCGCGGCGAAAGCACGAATTCACCGCCACGCCGGGTGCTGACCAGTTCGTTGACAAAGCGGCCATCCCCGTCGAGCGTGGCATTCGCCTGGGCGATCACATGGCGCTGTTCCTCGGTGGCGCTCAGATAGATCACCTCATCGGTGACCTGCCCCTCGACAACCTTGCGATACGGCGTCTCGATGAAGCCGTATTTGTTGACGCGCGCATAGGTGGCCAGCGAGTTGATCAGGCCGATGTTCTGACCTTCGGGCGTTTCAATGGGGCACATGCGGCCATAGTGCGTGGGGTGCACGTCGCGCACCTCGAAGCCGGCGCGCTCGCGCGTCAGACCGCCCGGCCCCAGCGCCGAAAGGCGGCGCTTGTGGGTCACTTCGGAAAGCGGGTTGGTCTGGTCCATGAACTGGCTGAGCTGGCTGGAGCCGAAGAACTCGCGCACCGCCGCCGCAGCCGGCTTGGCGTTGATCAGGTCCTGTGGCATCACCGTATCGATCTCGACCGAGGACATGCGCTCGCGGATCGCGCGCTCCATGCGCAAGAGGCCCAGGCGATACTGGTTTTCCATCAGCTCGCCCACCGAGCGGACCCGGCGGTTGCCCAGATGGTCGATATCGTCGATCTCGCCCTTGCCGTCACGCAGGTCCACCAGCGCCTTGATGCAGGCGATGATGTCGTCGCGGTCCAGCGTGCGCTGCGAATCCGGCTTGTCCAGATTCAGGCGCATGTTCATCTTCACCCGGCCCACGGCAGAAAGATCGTAGCGCTCACTGTCGAAGAACAGCGTGTCGAAAAGCGCCGCGGCGGCGTCAAAGGTGGGCGGCTCCCCCGGACGCATGACGCGATAGATGTCCATCAGCGCCTGCTCGCGGTTCATGTTCTTGTCCGCGGCCATGGTGTTGCGGATATAGGGGCCGACATTGATGCTGTCGATATCGAGCACCGGCAATTCGGTGATGCCCTGATCCAGCAGCACTTTCAGCGAGCCGCCCTTGACCTCGCCGTCGCGGTCCAGCTCCCAGGTGAGTTCCTCGCCCGCCTCGGCCCAGATCTCGCCGGTTTCCTCGTTGATGATGTCACGCGCCACGAACCGGCCGACGATGGTTTCGAAAGGCACCAGAAGCTCGGTGACATGCCCCTCGTCAATCCATTTCTTGACCATGCGCGGGGTGGCCTTGTCGCCGGCCTTGAGGATCACCTCGCCGGTGCCGGCATCGATCAGATCAATCGTCGGACGGGTGCCGCGCACGCGCTCGGGGAAGAAGCGGGTGACCCAGCCGCGCCCCTTCTCAAGCCGGAAACTCACCGTGTCGTAATAGGCATCCATGATGCCTTCCTGATCCATGCCCAGCGCATAAAGCAGCGTCGTCACCGGCAGTTTGCGGCGACGGTCGATACGGGCAAAGACCAGATCCTTGGGGTCGAATTCGAAATCGAGCCAGGAGCCGCGATAGGGAATGATGCGGCACTGGAACAACAGCTTGCCCGAGGAATGGGTCTTGCCCTTGTCATGGTCGAAGAACACGCCCGGCGAGCGGTGCATCTGGCTGACCACCACGCGCTCGGTGCCGTTGACGATGAAGGTGCCGTTGGGCGTCATGAGCGGCATGTCGCCCATGAACACTTCCTGCTCCTTGATGTCCTTGACCGATTTCGCGCCGGTGTCGGGATCGACATCAAACACGATCAGCCGCAGCGTGACCTTCAGCGGCGCCGAATAGGTCATGTCGCGGTTCTGACATTCCTCAATGTCATATTTGGGCTTTTCCAGCTCGTACTTGACGAATTCCAGAACCGCGGTCTCGTTGAAATCCTTGATCGGAAAGACCGACTGGAAGGTGCCCATCAGGCCCTCGCCGTCCAGCGGCGTGTCGCTGTCGCCTGAGCGCAGGAACAGGTCATAGGACGATTTCTGAACCTCGATGAGGTTCGGCATTTCCAGGACTTCGCGGATCTTGCCAAACATCCGGCGGATGCGTTTCTGGCCAACGTAGGTCTGAGCCATGCTCGGTATCACCTTTCATTCTTTCGCGGGCGCGCGCGCCGTGGGGCCTCGGCCGTGCTGCCGCTTGCGAAACAGAAGCGCGGGCTCCATTCCTGCGAACCGTCCCACCGGTTCGCTCCCGAGCCCGTGCTGCTTCTGGGCGACGCTCCGCAGGAAGCGCCAGCCAGAAACAGCTTTGGCCGGGCCCGGAACATGCCGGACCCAGCCAGATCACAGGGTCAGGGTGCGCCGCACCCTGCCAATCACTTCAGCTCGACCTTGGCGCCAGCCTCTTCGAGCTTCTTCTTGATCTCTTCGGCTTCGGCCTTCGGAGCCTGCTCCTTCACGGCCTTGCCGCCGGCCTCGACCAGATCCTTGGCCTCTTTCAGGCCCAGGCCGGTGATGGCGCGCACTTCCTTGATCACGTTGATCTTGTTGGCGCCAGCTTCGACCAGGATAACGTCGAATTCGGTTTTTTCCTCGACAGCGGCACCGGCGTCGCCGCCAGCCGCCGGACCGGCAACCATCACCGCGCCGCCGGCGGCGGGCTCGATGCCGTATTCGTCCTTGAGGATTTGCTTCAGTTCCTGAGCCTGCAGCAGCGTGAGGTTCACGATTTGCTCGGCGAGTGCTTTCAGATCAGCCATTTTTCCGTTTCCATTCTGACAGATGTGTTCCGGCATGGGGCGGGGTTGCCCACAACCGGGTCTTCAGGGTGCTCAAGCGGCTTCCCGCTCCTCCAGGGTGGAGAGGATGCCCGCGATGTTCGAAGCAGGTGCGCCAATGGCCCCGGCGATGTTCGCAGCCGGCGCGCCGATGCAAGCCACGACCTGAGCGATGAGCTCTTCGCGCGACGGCATCGATGCCACGGCCTTGACACCATCCGGCGTCAGCGCCGCGCTGCCCATCGCCCCACCAAGAATTTCCAGCTTCTTGTTGGTTTTGGCGAATTCCTCGACCACCTTCGCCGCGGCGACGGGGTCTTCGGAATAGGCGAGCACGGTCATGCCCGTCAGAAGATCGGCAATGCTTGCGCAGGGCTTACCTTCAAGGGCGATCTTGGCGAGCTTGTTCTTGGCAACGCGCACGGACCCACCCACTTCACGCATTTTCGCGCGCAGGCCCTGCATCTCGGCAACCGTCAGACCCGCGTAGTGTGCAACCACAACCACGCCAGAGCTTTCGAAGATCTGGCCGAGTTCCTCGACCACTTTCTCTTTTTGGGCTCTATCCACAGGTTTACTCCAAGGTTGGGGGTTGCCCCCCGGCTCATATATGCCCCGCGAGGGGGCGTTCGGGTCCGCAAGGGAGCCGAGGCCAAAACCGCCCGAGGTCTGCACCCCGCATGCAAGCGGGCCCCGGTCAAATCCGTCTCGTTCCCCATCTCAGGCAGGACATTAAGCCGTTCGGGAAAACCCCTGGCGGCACCCGCCGTCTCGGACAGGACAGGGCGTGTTGCGTTGCCGCAGCCGCCCCGCCATTCGCCCCCCACACCTTGCGGGGCGGTGGGCAAATCTCAGTTGGCCGTCGCCGAGGCCAGATCGACGCTCACGCCGGGCCCCATGGTCGACGACAGCGAGACCTTCTTCAGATAGGCCCCTTTCGCCCCCGACGGCTTGGCCTTGGCGACCGCATCGACGAAAGCGCGCACGTTCTGCGCCAGTTGCTCGGCGCTGAACGAGACCTTGCCGACGCCGGCATGGATCACCCCGGCCTTCTCGACCTTGAACTGGACCTCACCGCCCTTGGCGTTGTTGACCGCCTGGGTGACATCCATCGTCACGGTGCCGACCTTGGGGTTCGGCATCAGGTTGCGCGGCCCCAGGATCTTGCCCAGACGGCCGACCAGCGGCATCATGTCCGGCGTGGCGATGCAGCGGTCGAATTCGATCTTGCCGGACTGGATGGTTTCCATCAGATCCTCGGCGCCAACGATATCAGCCCCGGCTGCCTTGGCCTCATCGGCCTTCGGGCCGCGGGCAAAAACCGCCACGCGCACCGTCTTGCCGGTGCCGTTGGGCAGCGTGACCACACCGCGGACCATCTGGTCGGCATGGCGCGGATCGACACCCAGGTTCATCGCGATCTCGACAGTCTCGTCGAACTTGGCGTTGGAGTTGCCCTTGATCAGGGTCAGCGCCTCTTCAAGCGGCAGTTCGGACTTGCCGGCGAATGCCTCACGGGCGGCGCGGGTACGTTTTCCAAGCTTGGCCATGGTTTACCCCTTCACCTCGATACCGCAGGACTTGGCCGAGCCAAGGATGATCTGCATTGCACCCTCGATATCGACGGCGTTCAGATCCTTCATCTTGGCCTCGGCGATCTCGCGCACCTGCTTGACGGTGACGCTGCCGGCAACCTCGCGGCCGGGCTTGCCCGAACCCTTGGCGCGGTTGCGCTTGCCCACCGGCTTCAGACCGGCGGCCTTCTTGAGATACCACGACGCAGGCGGGGTCTTCAGCTCCATGCTGAACGACTTGTCCTGGTAGTAGGTGATCACCACCGGAACCGGCGAGCCCGGCTCCATGTCTGCCGACTTCGCGTTGAAGTCCTTGCAGAACTGCATGATGTTGATGCCGCGCTGACCCAGAGCCGGGCCGACGGGGGGCGAGGGGTTGGCCTGCCCCGCCTTCACTTGCAGCTTGAGCTGCCCAATTACCTTCTTGGCCATCTGGCCCTCTCCTTTTTCACCGCCCCGAAGCGAACCGGCGCAGGGGCATGCTTAGTGGTCCGACCCGCACAGGCTCAGCCTGCCCGGCATCTCCCACGAGACATCGCTCAGTTGACTTTCGACACCTGCGCGAATTCCAGCTCGACCGGCGTTGGCCGGCCAAAGATCGACACCATCACCTTCAGGCGGCTGTTGTCGTCATCCACTTCCTCGACCATGCCCGAGAAGCCCTCGAACGGCCCTTCATTGACCTTCACCTGCTCGCCGATCTCGTAGCGGATCAGGTTGCGCGGCGCGGCCTCGCCCTCCTCGACGCGGTTCAGGATCAGGTTGACCTCTTCATCGCGCATCGGGCTGGGCTTGCCCTGCTGCCCCAGAAAGCCGGTGACGCGGTTGATCGAGTTGATCAGATGATAGGTGCGGGTGTTCATCTCCATGCGCACCAGAACATAGCCCGGCATGAAGCGCCGCTCGCTCGTCACCTTCTTGCCGCGCCGCACCTCGATCACTTCCTCGGTGGGCACCAGCACTTCCTCGATCTCGTCCTCAAGCCCGTTTTCGGCAGTGGCCTGACGGATCTGCTCGGCGACCTTCTTTTCGAAATTCGAGAGCACGCTCACCGAATACCAGCGCTTCGCCATGCAACCTAACCCCGCAACGGGTGGGCATGCCCACCGCAAATTCCAATTCCCCGATCCGGCCATCAAAGCCCGCCGCATCGCAACACTCCGACAAGCAAAAAATGTGCGCACCGAATCGGTGCGCGCCATTCTGTCAAAGGTTGAGGCAGGCTTTATCGCCCCTCACGCCGGTTTTCAAGTGCCGCGTGGCGCAAAACCGGCGCCCATGCCACAACTGCGCGATGTTCAGCCCACCGCGCCCAGCAGCGCGCCCAGCCCGATGCGGATCATCCAGTCCACAAAGAAGAAGAATACCGCCGTCAGCGCCGACAGAACCAGCACCATGATGGTGCTGACCGTGACCTCGCGGCGCGTCGGCCAAACCACCTTGGCGGTTTCGGCGCGCACCTGCTGAATGAACGTCAAGGGGTTGGTCTTGGCCATGGCGATACCTTCGGGAACAGAGCGAACGGGCCGGCATGCCGCCGCCCTTTGCGCCCATCTATCCGCATGACGATGCTTTTTCAAGCCTTGCCGCCGGTGCAGGGCGGCTCCAGCACGCAGACCCCCGGCAAGGCGGCAAGCGCAAGGGTGTCCTCGCCATAGGCGGCGGCGCTGCGGCGCAGGGCATCGGCATCGAACAGCGCCATGCCCGGCGCATCCGGCGCCTTGGGAAAGGCGCGGCGCAGTTCCGCCACGCGGGCACGGATCGCCGCCTCGCCCAGCCCGGCCAGCGCGGCAGCCTCGGCCATCAGCGCGGCATGCGCGCGTGCCGAGAGACCGGGATGGGCGATGCCGGGGCCAGGGCGGGCAAGTGCGGCATGTCCGCCCAGCAGCACATCCAGCACACGCGGCGCAACGGCGGGGTAATCCTCGTAGCGCCAGATGTGCCAGCCGGCGCCTGGCACCACCCCCCGCAGACGGCCCACCAGATCGCTCCACCGCAGTGTGGCCGGTTGCAGGGCGCCGATGTAATCGGCAAAGGGCTCCAGCTTGCCGCTCATCAGGCGCTGGGCATAGGCCGAGGTCAGAAACCGGGCCGGATCGCGGATCGCCAGCGCCAGCGTCACCTCACCCGCTGGCAGCAGTGCCAGAAGCGCCTGAAGGCGGGACGCCGCGCGCGGATAGAAGCGCCCGGTGCGGATCAGTTCGACATTATGCGCATTGCCCAGAATGTTCTCGTCCGACACCACCAGCCGCTCGGCGCCCGCGCCCAGCGCCGCGCGGATGCGCGCGCCATGCGCCTCGGCACTACCGGCGGGCGCGGAAAGGTATTCGGGCAAGCCCAGCCCGCGCCGTCGCAACTGATCGGGGCCGAACACCGCCACCCCGCGCGCACCCAGCGCCGCGCGCCCGCGCTCCAGCGCCAGTTGCAGATGGGTGCTTGCCGTCTTGTGCGCACCGATATGCACGATGATCCGCATTGCTGCCCCCCGCCGCGCTGCCCCTTCGCTGCCCCTTGCCACCGTCACCGACCCGGTTGCAGCATAGGCACAACCGGCAGCGGGCACCATGCTGCAATGCACTGGCCGGCGGTCAACATGAAATGGGAAAGGGCCTGGCAGGGGCAGAGGGACTCGAACCCCCGACCCTCGGTTTTGGAGACCGATGCTCTACCAACTGAGCTATACCCCTAGGCCTGAGCGGGGGTTAAGCCAGGGGCGCGGGGAAATCAAGAGGGGTTTTGCCAGGGGTCTTGCCAGGGGTCTTGCCCTGTGTTTCGGCACCGCGCCCGCTCAGGCGGCAGCCGCCAGCAAACGCCCCGCCTGCACCCCGGAAATCCGCGCCGCCACGATCGCCCCCTCGGGCTGATCGCTGGTGAAGAGCGTCTCGGTGAATTGCTCGGTGCGCCCCATGCGCGCGCTCTCCATCAAGACCCGGTGCGCCCGGCCTTGCTGCGCGGCCAGATGCGCCGAAACCTGCGCCTCGCCCAGCGCCCTCAGCCGCGCCGCGCGCTCGCGAACCGCCGTGCCCGCCACCTGCGGCATGCGCGCCGCCGGCGTGCCCTTGCGCGGGCTGTAGGGAAAGACATGCAGCCAGGTCAGGCCACATTCCCGGACCAGCCCGAGCGAATTTTCAAACATTCCCTCGGTCTCGGTGGGAAATCCGGCGATGATATCGGCGCCGAACACCATGTCCGGGCGCAGCGCGCGCGCCTCCAGGCAGAAGCGGATGGCATCGTCGCGCAGATGGCGCCGCTTCATGCGCTTGAGGATCAGGTCATCCCCCGCCTGCAACGACAGATGCAGATGCGGCATCAGGCGCGGCTCGGTGGCGATGGCCTCCATCAGCGCCGGATCGGCCTCGATCGAATCGATGGAACTGATGCGCAGGCGCGCCAGATCGGGCACCAGCTTCAGGATGCGCCGCACCAGATCGCCCAGCCTTGGCGTGGCCGGCAGATCGGCGCCCCAGCTTGTCAGATCGACCCCGGTGAGCACCACCTCGTTATAGCCCGCGCCCACCAGCCGCTTGATCTGCTCTACCACCACGCCCGCCGGCACCGAGCGCGAATTGCCCCGCCCATAGGGGATGATGCAGAAGGTGCAGCGATGATCGCAGCCGTTTTGCACCTGCACATAGGCGCGGCTTCGGGTACCGAAACCGTCGATCAGATGGCCCGCGGTTTCGCGCACCGACATGATGTCATCGACCTGCACGCGCTCGGTCGCGCCGATCAGATCAGGCGCCAGCCCGGCCCAGGTTTCGGGCTGCATCTTTTCATGATTGCCGATGACGCGCGTCACCTCGGGCATGGCGGCGAAGGTCTCGGGCTCGGTCTGGGCGGCGCAGCCGGTCACGATGATCGCCGCGCCGGGATGCGCGCGGCGCAGGCGGCGGATCTCCTGGCGCGCCTTGCGCACGGCTTCGGCAGTCACCGCGCAGGTGTTGACGATCAGCGCATTCTCCACCCCGGCCCGCGCGGCAAGCTCCTTCATCGCCTCGGTCTCGTAGGCGTTGAGCCGGCAGCCGAGCGTGGTGAAAACCGGCGCGTTCATTGCGCAGCCGCCAGAAAACCCGCGTCCAGCGTGGCGGCAAAGACATCGGCAACCGGGCCGGTCAACCAGACGCCATCCTCGCGCCAGTCCACGCCCAGCACCCCGCCATCGGCCATAATTTCAACCTGCCGCCCGCACAGCCCGCGCAGATGCGCGGCAACCGCGACCGCACAGGCACCCGAGCCACAGGCCAGCGTGACGCCGGTGCCACGTTCCCAGACGCGCATGCGCAACCGCTCCGGCCCGGCGAGGCTGGCGAATTCGACATTCGTGGCCTCGGGGAAAAGCGAGTGATGCTCCAGCGCCGCGCCGCAGGCCTCGAGCGCCACGGCCTCGGCATCATCGACCAGAAACACACAATGCGGATTGCCCATGCCCACTGCAACCGGCGCACCCTCGATGGGCAGGTGCCGCGCATCCTGTGGCCCGGCCAGCGGAATGTCGCGCCAGTCCATCAGCGGCGCACCCATATTGACCCAGATCCGGCCATCGCGGCGCTCGGCATGCAACAGGCCGCGCGCGGTGCGCAGGCTGGTGCGCTCGGCGCCGCTTTCGCGCAACACCAGATCGACGACGCAGCGCGTGGCATTGCCGCAGGCTCCGGCGCGCGAGCCATCGGCGTTCCAGAAATCCAGCAACAGTTCGTGACTGGCGCCAAGGTACAATTCGGCCAGCTGATCGTAGCCCACCCCGCGACGGCGATCGCCGATCGCACGCGCCAGAGCAGCCGTCATCGCCGGCTCGCGCCCGCGCGAGTCGATGATCACGAAATCATTGCCCGCCCCGTGCATCTTGCGAAAGGGCAGGCCGGTGCTGGCACGGCCCTGATCCATGGTGCGGATATAAGCGATTCCCCGCAGCACTGCCAGCCCCGTGCACGCGCTGGCGGGCATGCCAAGGGCGCAGGGCCAGCCTGGCGGCGCACCTCCAAACTGGCATCATGCAACGGTCAAGGCTGGCCCTAAACTTTTGCCGCATGATCCGCGATTGTGGCATCCATCAGCCCGCCTTGAGCGCGGCGCGCGACAGTGCGGGGAAACGACCATGAAAATGACCACCGAAGAAGCCTTCATCAAGGTGTTGCAACGCCACGGGATCGAACATGCCTTTGGCATCATCGGTTCGGCCTTCATGCCGATCTCGGATCTGTTTCCGCGCGCCGGCATCACGTTTTGGGACTGCGCGCATGAAGGCTCCGGCGGGATGATGGCAGATGGCTTCACCCGCGCCTCGGGCAAGATGTGCATGATGATCGCCCAGAATGGCCCCGGCATCACCAATTTTGTTACCGCCGTGAAAACCGCCTACTGGAACCACACGCCGCTGCTGCTGGTCACACCGCAGGCGGCCAACAAGAGCATCGGCCAGGGCGGGTTTCAGGAAGTCGAGCAGATGGCGCTCTTCAAGGACATGGTCGCCTATCAGGAAGAGGTGCGCGATCCTTCGCGCGTCGCCGAGGTGCTCAACCGGGTGATCATGAATGCACGGCGCCGCTCGGCACCGGCGCAGATCAATTTCCCGCGCGATTTCTTCACCCAGGTCGTCGATATCGACCTGCCCGATGTGGTTGAGTTCGAACACCCCGCGGGCGGCGCGCATGCCATCACGCAGGCCGCGAAACTGCTGTCGGAGGCGCGCTTTCCGGTTATCCTGAACGGCGCCGGCGTGGTGATCGGCGGGGCGATTCCGGCCTCGATGGCGCTGGCCGAACGGCTCGATGCGCCGGTTTGCGTGGGCTATCAGCACAATGACGCCTTTCCCGGCTCGCATCCGCTCTTTGCCGGACCACTGGGCTACAATGGCTCGAAAGCGGCGATGGAGCTGATTGCAAAGGCCGATGTGGTGCTGGCGCTGGGCACACGGCTGAACCCGTTTTCCACCCTGCCAGGCTACGGGCTCGATTACTGGCCAAAGGACGCGAGGATCATCCAGGTCGATATCAACCCCGACCGGATCGGCCTGACCAAGACAATCGCGGTGGGCGTGGTGGGCGATGCCGCACAGGTGGCCAATGCGATCCTGGCGCGGCTTTCCGAAAGCGCCGGCGATACCGACCGCGAGGCGCGCCGCGCCGAGATAGCGCAGCGCAAATCGGCCTGGGCGCAGCGGCTGTCCTCGATGGACCATGAGGACGACGACCCCGGCACCAGCTGGAACCAGCGCGCGCGCGCCGACAAGCCGGACTGGATGTCGCCACGCATGGCCTGGCGCGCGATCCAGGCGGCGCTGCCGAAAGAGGCGATCATCAGTTCGGACATCGGCAACAACTGCGCCATCGGCAACGCCTATCCCAGCTTCGAGGCGGGGCGGAAATATCTGGCGCCGGGGCTGTTCGGCCCCTGCGGCTACGGGCTGCCGGCGATCATCGGCGCCAAGATCGGCTGCCCCGATGTGCCGGTGGTGGGTTTTGCCGGTGACGGGGCCTTTGGCATCGCGGTGACGGAGCTGACGGCGATTGGCCGCAAGGAATGGCCGGCCGTGACCATGGTGGTGTTCCGCAACTATCAATGGGGTGCCGAAAAGCGCAACTCGACACTCTGGTATGACGACAATTTCGTCGGCACCGAGCTGGACGAACAGGTTTCCTATGCCGGGATCGCGCGCGCCTGCGGCTTGCAGGGCTTGCAGGCGCGCACCATGGAAGAACTGACCGAGAGGCTCAACAAGGCCATCGAGGATCAGATGAAGCACGGGCGCACAACGCTGATCGAGGCATTGATCAACCAGGAACTGGGCGAACCCTTCCGGCGCGATGCCATGAAGAAGCCGGTGGTGGTGGCCGGGATCGACCGGGCCGACATGCGCCCGCAAAGCGGTTGAGACCGGCGCGACCGGCACGAAAGGGGGGCTGTCTGCCCCCCACGCCGCCTGCGGCGGCTCTCCCCGAGGATATTTGCAGCACAAAGACGGGACGGCGCTGGGCGCGAATGTCAGGCCAGCGCCAGGGTCAGGATGCTGGCGGCGACGATATCCTCGACCGTGGCGCCGCGCGACAGATCGCAGACCGGGCGCGCGAAGCCTTGCAGGAAGGGGCCGATCGCCTGTGCCCCGGCAAGTTCCTGCATGAGTTTGTAGGCAATGTTGCCGGCATCGAGCGAGGGAAAGATCAGCACATTGGCCGTGCCTGCCTCGGGCACCCCTTTTTGTGCCGCGATGGCGCGGTTGAGCGCGGCATCGGCCTGCACGGGACCGGCCATGGCGTGGCCCTCGGCGCGCAGCATCTCGCTGGCCGCGCGCACGGTATCGACGCTTGGCCCCGCCCCCGAGGCACCGGTGGAGTAGGACAGCAGCGCCAGTTCGGCCCGCCCCAGCAGCGCCTGCGCCGAAGCCGCCGAGGCGCGCGCGATATCGGCCAGTTGCCCGGCATCGGGGGCGATGTTGACGGCGCAATCGGCAAAAACGAATTCGCGCCCGTCGGGCAGGCAGATGAGAAAGAAGCTCGACGGAGTAGCGACGCCCTCGGCCATGCCGATGGTCAGCACCGCGGCCTCGATCACCCGGCGGGTGGGGCTGGCAGCACCGGCGACCAGCGCATCGGCCTCGCCGGCGGCGACCATGGCGGCGGCGCGGATCAGCGGCTTTTGCAGCATCCGCAGCGCCAGCGCCGGCTTCAGCCCAGGCCGCGCGCGCAACAGATACTCGACATAGGCCGCGGGCGGGCGGGCCTGGGCCAGCGAAACCGGCTCTGCCAGCCCCTCGGCACGCAGCCGCGCGCCGACAGCGATGATGCGCGCATCCTCGATCTCTGGCAGCACGATCCGCGCCCCCATCCCCCGCACCGCCGCACGCGCCCGTTCCAGCACTGCCATCTCGCCCTCCGCGATTACTGCCACAGGAGACTGCCGATATGACCGAGACCGTCAAGATCAACCGCGGCCTGAAAGGGGTCTATTTCGAACGCTCGGGCGTGTCCGATATCGACGGGCGCGCCGGGACGCTGCATTATCGCGGCTATTCGATCGACGATCTGGCCAGGCACGCGACCTTCGAGGAAGTGGCCTATCTGCTGATCCACGGTGATTTGCCCACCGCCGCCGAACTGGCCGGACATGACGCGCAACTGAAGACCGGGCGCGAATTGCCGGGCAGTATCCACGATATCATCGCCGCCTGCGCGCAGGGTCATCCGATGGATGTGTTGCGCACCGCGGTTTCGGCCCTGGCGGCGCTGGAGCCCCAGAGCGCTGATGCCAGCGAGGCGGGGTTCGTGGCCAACGGGCTGCGGCTGACGGCGCAGGTGCCGGTGATTATCGCCGCGCATGAGGCGATCCGCCGAGGCCGCAAGCCCGTGGAGCCTGATCCCGGCCTGAGCCATGCGGCGAACTGGCTGTGGATGCTCAAGGGCAAAAAACCCTCACCCGAGGCGGCGCGGCTGGCAGATGTCGATTTCATCCTGCATGCCGAGCACGGCGCCAATGCATCGAGCTTTGCCGCGCGGGTGACGGTGGGCACCGAGGCCAATCTGCACGGCGCCATTGTCAGCGCCTTGTCCACGCTCGCCGGGCCGGCGCATGGCGGCGCCGCCGAGGATGTGATGCGCATGGTCGCCGAGATCGGCGCACCGGAAAATGCCGCCGCCTATGTGCAGGCCCGCCGCGCCGCACGCGAACCCGTCACCGGCTTTGGTCACCGGGTCTATCGCGCCGAGGACCCGCGCGCGCGGCACATGCGCGACGGGGTGCAGAAACTTTCGCAGGAGATGGGGCAGCCGCAATGGTATGCGATTCTGCAAGCCGTGGTTGAGGCGATGAAGCCCTACGCGCGCCATGGGTTGAATGTGAATGTGGATTTCTACTCGGGGGTCATTTATCAGCTGCACGGGATAGCGATGGATCTCTATGTGCCGATCTTTGCCATCGGGCGGATGCCGGGGTGGCTGGCGCAATGCCTCGAGCAGCGCCGCAACAACATCCTGATCCGTCCGCTGACGCTCTATGACGGGCCGGCACCGCGCCCCTATCTGCCGCACGACGCCCGCTGAGCCCGGATTCGTCATTGCCCCCGGCGCGCCGATGCGCCATCACCACGCCGAAGGAGGCCCGGACGATGAAGCAGGTCATTCCAGGCATGGGGCGCGGGGCGGCAGCCGGCGCCGAAATGCGCGAGGGTCAGCCGCAACCGCTGAAGGCAGCGGCCTGGATGTGCGGGGCGATCGCATCCTTCACGCTGATGGCGGTGGCCGGGCGCGCGGTGCAGCTAGAGCTGAGCACGTTCGAGCTGATGTTCTGGCGCTCGCTGATCGGTTTTGGCATCGTTTTCGCGATTGTGTCACTGAGCACACGCGGCCTGACGCAGGTGCACACCGCGCAGCCGGGCCTGCATCTGAGCCGCAACATCTTTCACTTCGCCGGGCAGAACCTGTGGTTCTACGGCATCATGGCGATCCCGCTTTCGCAGCTGGTGGCGCTGGAATTCACCATGCCGATCTGGGTGGTTCTGCTGGCCCCTCTGGTGCTGGGCGAGCGGCTTTCGCTGCGCAAGCTTGGCCTGGCGATGATCGGCTTCATCGGGGTTCTGGTGGTGGCGCAGCCCGGCGTGCAGCCACTCAACGCGGGGCATCTTGCCGGCATACTGGCGGCGGTGGGCTTTGCGCTCAACGTGATGCTGACCAAGAAGCTGATGCGCCATGACGGCGTGCTGTGCGTGTTGTTCTGGATGACATTGTCGCAGACGGTTTTCGGGCTGGCACTGTCGTTCCTGGGGGGGTTCACCTGGCCATCGGCGGCGCTGATCCCCTGGCTGGTGGTGGTGGGGCTTACCGGGCTGACCGCGCATTATTCGCTGACCTCGGCGCTGGCGCTGGCACCGGCAAGCACCGTCGCACCGATGGAATTTGCCCGCCTGCCGATCATCGCCTTCGTCGGGGTCTGGCTCTATGCCGAGGCGCTCGACCCCTGGGTTTTCCTGGGCGCGGCGATTATTTTTTTGGCAAACTACCTGAATTTGCGCAACCGCGCCTGAACCGGCGCACGGGCCTGCCCAACGCCAGGCCAAACCCGCAGCATTGCGGCGAATTTGCATTGCCCAAGGGCGATGCGCAGCCTAGGTTTGGGCGGCGCAGGCCCGTCAAAACGGCACGAAAAGCTGTTTTCAGGGCAAGCGTTGTGTGCTTATAAGTTCACTCATCAGCCCCGTTCGGGGTTGGCAAGCAAGAAACCATGGGAGGAAATACATGGATCGTCGCTCATTCCTGCGAACCTCGGCACTCGGCGGCGCTGCGGCTGCGGCCAGCACCCTTGCCGCACCGGCAGTTGCCCAGGGCCGCACGCCGATGGTGATCGTCTCGACCTGGCCGCGCGATTTTCCCGGTCTCGGCACCAGCGCTCAGCGTCTGGCCGTCCTGATCGAGGAAGCCACTGATGGTGCCATCGCCCCCGAATACTACGCCGCCGGCGAGCGCGTCGGTGCCTTCGACGTGTTCGACGAAGTGGCCGCAGGCAATGCCCAGGCTTTCCACGCTGCCGATTACTACTGGCTCGGCGTGCACCCGGTCTTTGCCTATGTGACCGCCGTGCCGATGGGGCTGACCGCGCTGGAGCAAAACGCCTTCATCCACTACATGGGCGGCCAGCAGATCTGGGACGAGGTTGCCGACGAATACGGCCTGAAGGGCTGGCTCGCAGGCAATACCGGCTGTCAGCCCGGCGGCTGGTTCAACAAGGAAATGAACTCGCCCGAGGACTTCCGCGGCCTGCGCATGCGCATCCCCGGCATCGGCGGTTCGATGATGTCGAAGATGGGCGTGTCGGTGGTTTCGCTGCCCGGCGGCCAGATCTATGAAAACCTGGTTTCCGGCGCCATCGACGCCACCGAGTGGGTTGGCCCCTGGAACGATTACTACCTCAACCTGCACCAGGCCGCGCGCTTCTACTACAACCCCGGCCCGCAGGAGCCCGGACCGGCACTGTCGCTGACCTTCAACAAGTCCTGGCTGACCAGCCTGCCGAGCTGGCAGCAGCGCGCCATTCAGGCTTGCTGCCACATGGAGAACGACCGGATGATGGCGGAATACAACGCCAACAACGGCCGCTATCTGGACCGCCTGATCCAGGATCACGGTATCCAGATGCGCGAGTTCAGCGACGAGATCTTCGAAGCCTTCGGCGCCGCTGCCGAGGAAGTCTTCGACGAGATCCGCCAGCATTCGGACGCGGCCAACCGCATGCACGAAGCCTTCGTGCAGGCGCGCGCCGAAGTCGGCCGCTGGCTGATGATCTCCGAGCAGGAATTCGCCTTCAAGCGGAACCGGGTGCTCGGCATCGAGTGATCCGGCCCGGTAGTGCCATGGGGCGGGGCGGGGCGCGCAAGGCGCTCCGGCTCGCCCGCTTTTTGGTACCCTGCCAGACCTGAATCGCACGCCCGAACAGACCTGCCGACACAGCGGCCCGAAACCCTGAGCAGTGGCAACCGGCGGCTCCGGCCACGGCCCGGCCAGGCTCAACCAGGCTCGATACGGCTCGACAAGGACTGATCCATGCCGACTACATCCCCCGCCACCGGCGCCGGCCCGATCGCGCTCAGGCTGTTTGCCTGGGGCACTGTAACCGTGACCTTCGCCTTCCTGATCGAGAATTACCTGGTGCACTGGCAACGCCAGTCCGGCGCCATGGCCTTCGTGCGAGGCAATTGGGACGGGTGGCTGGCGGCCAGCTTCTACGCGTTGGCGGCCATCATCGCCGTCGTGCTGGTCATGCGCAGTCGCAACGAACCCCTCCGCACCGACAGCGATCGCATCGCGGGGCTGACCAATTATCTGGTGCGCGCCTGCTTCTTTGCCGTGCTGCTGGTGGGCCTCGGCGATACCGCAATCTCATGGCTGCGCGCCGAGGGGCTGCTGCCGGGGTTGCTGGGCAGTGACCTGGCGACGCAGATGGGCCAGGCCCGCGCGCGTGGACCAATGGTGCATGTGCCGCTGATGTTTGCCGGCTTCGTCATCGCGCTTTTCACCCGCACGCTGGGTTTCTTCTGGCTGGCGCTGCTGGTGGTGGTGGTGCAGTTGCTGATGGTCATCGGGCGGTTCATCTTTTCCTATGAGCAGCCGTTCATGGCCGATCTGGTGCGCATGTGGTATGCTGCGCTCTTTCTGTTCGCATCGGCCTATACGCTGGCCACCGAAGCCCATGTGCGCGTCGATGTGTTCTATTCCTCGATGAGCCGCCGGGCGCGGGCGCTGGTCAACGGACTGGGCTCGCTGGTGCTGGGCATGACGCTGTGCTGGATCATCCTCATCCTTGGCACGGCCACCAATGCCAGCACGCTGATCGGCCCCTTCCTGCGCTTCGAACAGGGCCAGCAGACCTATGGCATGATGACCAAATACACGCTCGCGGTGTTCCTCGGCGTCTTTGCGGTCTCGATGCTGCTGCAATTCACCTCCTATCTGCTCAAGGCCGCCGCCGACTGGCGCGACGAGCATGATCCCAATGCCACCACCGACGAGACCGGCGCCGACACCATGCCGGCAGTGGGATAAGCACTCATGGAAATCTTCTTTCTCGCCGTCCTTGTCCTGATGATGATGTTCACGCTGGGCATCGGGTTTCCGGTGGCCTTCGCGCTGCCGGGCTCGGCCATCATCACCATCGGGCTCGCCGCCCTTAGCGGCTGGCTGTTTGCCGGCAATGCCAGCGCCTATTTCATGCATGGCACGGCCATCGAATGGCTCAGCGCCGGGGTGACAAACTTCCGAGGCATCTACTGGGAGGCTGAACGCGACACGCTGATCGCCATTCCGCTCTTCGTGTTCATGGGCATCATGTTGCAACGCTCGAGGATCGCCGAGGAACTGCTGGTGACGATGGCCAAACTCTTCGGCGGGTTGCCGGGGGGGTTGGGCATCTCGGTCGTCGTGGTGGGCGCGCTGCTGGCCGCCACCACCGGCATCGTCGGTGCGACGGTGGTCGCCATGGGCCTGATCAGCCTGCCGGCGATGATGCGCAACAACTACAGCCAGCCGCTGGCCACCGGCACGGTGCTGGCCTCGGGCACGCTGGGACAGATCATTCCGCCCTCGATCGTGCTGATCATCCTGGCTGACCAGCTTGGCTCGGCGGTCGATCAGGCCGGGCAGTTGCGGCTGGCCGAATACCGCGAGGCCACCGGCGAATTTGCCATGCCCTCCGAGCTGTCGGTGATCCCCACATCGGCGGGCGACATGTTCATGGGCGCGCTGATTCCGGGGCTGATCCTGGTGGGGCTTTACATCCTCTATATCCTCGGCTTTGCGCTGCTGCGTCCCAAAAGCGCCCCGGCAGTGCCGATCGAGGGCAAGATGGACCGCGCCTTCTGGGCTGACGTGTTCTTTGCCATCGTGCCGCCCCTGCTGCTGATCATCCTGGTGCTGGGTTCGATCATTGCCGGCGTCGCCACCGTCACCCAGGCCGGCGCGGTCGGCGCCGCGGGCGCGACGGTGATGGCCGGCTACAAGCTCTACAAGGGGCGCATGCGCTACTGGCCGGCAACCATCGCCATCGGCGCCTTGCTGGCAATCTGGGCGCTGGGCGCGAATTACAACCTCAATGTGCGCCAGCTCGATGTCTCGGGCCATCAGGCGGGCGTGACGATGGCGGCGCTGGCCGTGGTGGGGCTGCTCATCGCGCTGGGCTGGAGCACCTGGCGCACGCTCAAGATCGACAACACCCTGCGCGAGGTGATGATCGAAACCGCCAAGACCTCCTCGCTGGTCTTCATCATCCTGCTGGGTGCGGCCATGCTGATCGCCGCGTTCCGGGCCTTTGGCGGCGAGCATCTGGTGAAGGATTATCTGACCGGCATTCCCGGCGGATTCTGGGGGCAGTTCATCATCGTCATGGCGGTGATCTTCCTGCTCGGCTTCTTCCTGGATTTTATCGAGATCGCCATCGTCGTTGTGCCGATCGTCGCGCCGATCCTGCTGATGAACCCCGAAGCCAATGTCACCGCCATCTGGCTGGGGGTCATGATCGGGCTGAACATCCAGACCAGCTTCCTGACACCACCCTTCGGCTTCGCGCTCTTCTATTTGCGAGGGGTCGCGCATCGAACGGTCAAGACGATCAACATGTACAAGGGCGTGGTGCCCTTCATCATGATGCAGCTGGCGTCGCTGGTGATCGTTGGCTACTTCCCGCCGCTGGTGAACTATCTGCCGGCGCGCGTTTCACTCCTGTCTGAAAACGCGCCGCCGCCACGCAATCCGCGCCTGCAGTATTGTGTCGAGCAGATCCTTTCGGTGCAGATCCCGGCGCAGGAAACCACCGTGCGGCGCATGATCGCCGATCTGCGGGCTACCGACACCACCATGCTGCCCGCCGCACGGGCGCAGGCGCTGGAGGGCGCGCTGGAAGGCTATGAAAGCGCCTTCCCGCTGCTTGTCACCTTCGAGGCATCGCGCGCGGAGATCACCGCCGCCACCCCGGACTACCGCCCGCTGCACCGCGAGGTGCGCGCCATCCGCCGCGAGGCCGAACGCCAGCAGCGACTGATCGACGGATTGGAGCGGCAGTTGCGCAACTATCGCGGTGACGCGCCCGAAGCGATCGCGGCGCGCGAGCGCATCGAGGGTCGCATCGCCGAACTGCGCGCCGCGATCGAAACGGTTCGCGCAACGGTGCCGGACGGGTGGGGCGAGGCCCAGAGCGAGTTCCAGGCACTCAACCGTGCCGAGCAGGATGCCCGGCGCGCCTTCCGTGGCGCCAGCGAGGGAGCCTATCAGGTATTCCGCGACATTGCCGCCGAGATCGAGGCCGCCGAGGGTTTCGCTGCGCTGGTGGCACCGATCGAGGCGCTGGCCGCCCGCGTCGGCCAGGACGACCCCGAGGTGCTGGCGGACGAACTGCGCGATCTTGAGCGCGATGCCGGCATGCTGGCCGGCGGCGACCGTCTGCGCAGCGCGCTGAGCGATCTGCGCGGGCATCTGAGCGGGCGGCGCGCCTCGCCCGAGCGGGCCGCCGATTTCGCCCCAGAACTGGCCGCCACCGCGCGCAACGAAGCCGAATGGCGCGCGCAGGCGCGCGGCTCGTTGCTGGCCGGCCTGACCGCGCTGGAAGCAGAAACCCGCAACACGCTGGGCCTGCGCGACCAGCCACGGCTGGAGCGTGGACCCGCGCTTCAGGTGGCCGGCTGCCTGGCCGATCACCGCGATGTCTCTCTGAACTTCTGATCCCCTCCCGGCCCGGGCCACACCGGCCCGGGCCGATGCCTCTGGCGGGCCCTCAATTGCTGTGCTAGCGCGATGGAATGCTGGCTGTATTCACTCAGACCCTGCCGTTCTTTGCCGTCATCGGCCTGGGCTACTGGGCCGGGCGCAGCGGCTTCTTTTCGCGTGAAGCGACAGCCTATCTGACAAAATTCGTATTCTACTTCGCGCTGTCGGCCATGCTGTTCGGCTTCTCGGCCAACATGTCGCTGAGCGATATCTTCGAGCCGCGCGCGGCGGTGGCCTATCTCTGGGGCTGCGCCTTCGTGTATCTGATCGCGCTGAGCGTCGCCTTCGCACGCCGCCGCCCGCTGCCCGAAGCCGCGATGGAGGCCCATACCTCGATCATCGGCAATGCCGGCTTTCTGGGCGTTCCGATGCTGGCCTTGCTGATGGGCGAGGCCGCCATCGGCACGATCCTTCTGGTGCTGGTGATCGACCTGATCGTGTTTTCCTCATTGCTGACGGTGATCCTGACGCTTTCAAGCCGGGGGCGGGTCTCGTTCGATCTGCCGCGGGTGATCGTGGTCGGGTTGGCCAAAAACCCGATGATCGTGGCCATGGGCGCGGGGCTGGCGTGGTCTTCGACGGGGCTGGACCTGGCGCAGCCGGTCAATGCCTTCCTGACGCTTCTGGGTGCCGCGGCAACGCCCGGCGCCCTGTTTGCCATCGGTGCCTCGCTGGCCAACAACACCGCCGAACGGGTCAATGTGGCCGGTTGGTTGAGCCTGGCCAAGCTGTTTCTGCACCCGCTGGCGGTGGGCTTCGCGGCCTTCTACCTGTTCAGCGTGCCACCCTATGCCGCCGGGGTGCTGGTGGCGGCGGCGGCACTGCCGGTGGCCGGCAATGTCTATATCCTGGCGCAGCATTTCAATGTCGCCGTGGCACGGGTTTCGGCGGCGATCCTGATCTCGACGGCGATAAGCGTGGCCAGCCTGCCGCTGATCATTGCGCTCATGCAGGAATGACCCCCTCGATGCCCGGAGCGGCGCAAAAGGGCAACCGGGCGTGGCGAGAGCGCCCAAACGACACACGATCAGCACAAAGAGCGACGACACATTACAAAATCATGCAAAAATCACAGGTGGGTGACGCTTGCAGCGCTTCTGGCCCCTCCCTATATAGCCCACGAAGCCGGGCGGAACCGGCGCTGGCCTTGCCCCGTGGGGGATCAGGCCGGAACCGGGCCGCGCGGATCAAGGGATCGGAGCGCCGGAGCCTGATGGGACCGTCGCTCCACATTATCGCCGAAGGAAAGAGGTAGCATATCATGGGCAAAGTCATCGGGATCGACCTCGGGACAACGAACAGCTGCGTGGCCATCATGGACGGCTCGCAACCCCGGGTGATCGAGAATTCCGAAGGCGCGCGCACGACGCCTTCGATCGTGGGTTTCACGGAAAGCGAGCGCCTGGTCGGCCAGCCGGCCAAACGCCAGGCCGTCACCAACCCGACCAACACCATCTTCGCCGTCAAACGCCTGATTGGCCGCCGCCTGGGTGACGCCGAGGTCGAAAAGGACAAGAAGCTTGTCCCCTACAAGATCGTCGATGGCGGCAATGGCGACGCCTGGGTCGAGGTGCGCGGCGAGAAATACAGCCCCAGCCAGGTCTCGGCCTTCATCCTTCAGAAGATGAAGGAAACCGCCGAAAGCTATCTGGGCGAGCCGGTCACGCAGGCGGTGATCACCGTCCCGGCCTATTTCAACGACGCCCAGCGCCAGGCCACCAAGGACGCCGGCAAGATCGCCGGGCTGGAAGTGCTGCGCATCATCAACGAGCCGACCGCCGCGGCACTGGCCTACGGGCTGGACAAGAAGGAAACCAAGACCATCGCCGTCTATGACCTTGGCGGCGGCACTTTCGACATCACCATCCTGGAAATCGACGACGGCCTCTTTGAGGTGAAATCGACCAACGGGGACACGTTCCTCGGTGGCGAAGATTTCGACATGCGCATCGTCAACTACCTGGCTGACGAGTTCAAGAAAGAGCATGGCGTCGATCTGTCGCTCGACAAGATGGCGCTGCAACGCCTCAAGGAGGCCGCCGAGAAGGCCAAGATCGAGCTCAGCTCTTCCCAGCAGACCGAGATCAACCAGCCCTTCATCTCGATGGACAAGAACACCGGCCAGCCGCTGCACATGGTCATGAAACTGACCCGCGCCAAGCTGGAATCGCTGGTGGGCGACCTGATCAAGAAATCCCTCAAACCCTGCGAGGCGGCGCTCAAGGATGCCGGCCTGTCAAAAGGCGATATCGACGAGGTGATCCTCGTCGGCGGCATGACCCGCATGCCCAAGGTGCTTGAAGAGGTCGGCAAGTTCTTCGGCAAGGAGCCACACAAGGGCGTCAACCCCGACGAGGTGGTGGCCATGGGCGCGGCCATTCAGGCCGGCGTGCTGCAGGGCGACGTGAAGGATGTGGTGCTGCTGGATGTCACGCCGCTGAGCCTTGGCATCGAGACGCTGGGCGGCGTATTCACCCGGCTGATCGACCGCAACACCACCATCCCCACCAAGAAGAGCCAGGTGTTCTCCACCGCCGAGGACAACCAGCATGCGGTGACGATCCGGGTGTTCCAGGGCGAGCGCGAAATGGCCCAGGACAACAAGATGCTGGGGCAGTTCAACCTTGAGGACATCCCGCCCGCACCGCGCGGCATGCCGCAGATCGAGGTGACCTTCGACATCGACGCCAATGGCATCGTCAGCGTTTCGGCGCGCGACAAGGGCACCGGCAAGGAGCAGCGGATCACCATTCAGGCTTCGGGCGGGCTGACCGATGCCGACATCGAGAAAATGATCAAGGACGCCGAAGCCAATGCCGAGGCCGACAAGCAGCGCCGCGAACTGGTGGAGGCCAGGAACCAGGCCGAAAGCCTGATCCATTCGACCGAGAAGTCGCTTGAGGAATACAAGGACAAGGTTGATCCAACCACCGTTGAGGCGATCGAACTGGCCATCGCCGCGCTCAAGGATACGCTTGAGGGCGACAATGCCGACAAGATCAAATCGGGCATCAACAATGTCCGCGAAGCCTCGATGAAACTGGGCGAGGCGATCTACAAGGCCCAGCAGGAAACGGCTGAAGGCGGCAGCGAGGAAGAGCCCCGCCCGGTGGATGACGACATCGTCGATGCCGATTTCGAGGATCTCGATGACAACAAGCGCCGCGACTGATCCGCGGCACGGAAGGGGCCCCGGCCGGTAGAACCGGGCCGGGGCCCCAGCCTTTCAGACGAGGTCCAGGATGGCAAAGCGCGATTTCTACGATGTGCTGGGCGTGGCCCGCGGCGCATCGGCCGACGAGATCAAGAAAGCCTATCGGCAGAAGGCCAAGGAGTTGCACCCCGACCGCAACGCCGACAAGCCCGACGCCGAGGCGCAGTTCAAGGAAGTCAACGAAGCCTACGAGGCGCTCAAGGACCCTGAAAAAAAGGCCGCCTACGACCGCTTCGGCCATGCCGCCTTCGAGGGGGGCATGGGCAATGGCGCGCGCGGACCACGCGGCGGCATGCATCCGGGCGGCGATTTCAGCTCGGCCTTTTCGGATGTGTTCGAGGATCTGTTCGGCGACTTCATGGGCGGCGGGCGCGGCGGAGCGCGCCAGCGCGCCAGCCGGGGCTCGGATCTGCGCTACAATCTGCGCGTCACGCTGGAAGAAGCCTATGCCGGTGTGCAGAAAAGCATCCGCGTGCCCTCGCTTTCGGCTTGCGACGCCTGCAACGGCACCGGCGCCGAAGGCGGGGCCGAGCCGGTCACATGCCCCACCTGCTCGGGCATGGGCAAGGTGCGCGCGCAACAGGGCTTTTTCACCGTCGAGCGCACCTGCCCCACCTGTGGCGGGCTGGGCCAGATCGTCAAGAACCCGTGCAAGGCATGCAAGGGCGCGGGCCGGGTGGAAAAGGAGCGCACGCTCAGCGTCAACATTCCCGCGGGGGTTGAAACCGGCACGCGCATCCGGCTTTCCGGCGAAGGTGAAGCCGGGCTTCGCGGCGGGCCCTCGGGCGATCTTTATATCTTCATCGAGGTGCGCGAGCATCCGATCTTCCAGCGCGACGGGCTTGATCTGTTCTGCCGCGTGCCGATCAGCTTTGCCACCGCCGCACTGGGCGGCGAGGTCGAGGTGCCGACCATCGACGGCGGGCGCTCGCGGGTGAAGGTTCCCGCCGGCAGCCAGACCGGCAAGCAGATGCGGTTGCGCGCCAAGGGCATGCCGGCACTGCGCGGCGGAGGACAGGGCGACATGCTGCTGGAACTGCATGTCGAAACTCCGGTAAACCTGACCACGCGGCAAAAGGAAATGCTGCGCGAGTTTGAATCTCTGAGCGCCGACAACAACCCCGAAGGCCAGAGCTTCTTCAGCAAGGTCAAGAGCTTCTGGGACGGCATGACCGGCTGAAACGGGTTTGTGCCCGGTCGGTGCGACGGACGGCATTAACCAGCCGTTAGGGAAATTGTGGCAGCAATGTGGCATGCCGCGCCCGCACGCCCTTGATGAACCCGCCCTGCCGCTCTTTGCCCCCGCCGCCACGGCCACGGGCGCGCGGCTGCCTTCCTATCTGCGCGACCATCGCAAACGGCTGCGCAGCCGCCTCATGGAGGGTGGCGCGGCGGCGATGCCGGATTACGAACTCCTCGAACTGCTGCTGTTTCGCGCCATTCCCCGGCAGGATGTGAAGCCGCTGGCGCGCCGGCTCCTGGAAACCTTTGGCGATCTGGCAAGTATCATCAGCGCCAACCCCGCCCGGCTGGCGCAGATCGAAGGAGTGGGCGAAGCCGTCATCTGCGAGTTGAAACTGGCCGAGGCCATGGCCCAGCGGCTGGCCCGCGCACGGGTGCTCAACCGCCCCGTCTTGTCAAGCTGGGATGCGCTGCTGGACTATTGCCACACCGCCATGGCGCACCGCGAGACCGAGCATTTCCGCGTGCTGTTCCTGGATCGCAAGAATGCGCTGATCGCTGATGAGGAACAGGGGCGCGGCACTGTCGATCATGTTCCGGTCTATCCGCGCGAGGTGCTGCGCCGGGCGCTGGAACTCAACGCCTCGGCACTGATTCTGGTGCACAACCACCCCTCGGGCGATCCCACGCCCAGCGCTGCGGATATCGCCATGACCGAACAGATCGCCCGCGCCGCGCAGGCGCTTCAGGTCGCGCTGCACGATCATCTGATCATCGGCAAGGAACGCGAAAGCAGCTTTCGCACGCTGGGGCTGCTTTAGCCGTGCCTCCTAGCCCAGTTCGCGCTTGAGCGGACGCGACAGAAGCAAATCGACCGCCTCGTCCATCGCCACGCGCCCATCCAGAAGCGCCGAGACCATGCTGATCACCGGCAACGCATCCACGCCTGCGCCCTGCGCCATGGCATGCGCCGTGGCCACCCCCTCGACGGTCAGGGCTGCGTCGGGCAGATCGCCGCGCCCCAGCGCCAGGCCAAAACGGAAGTTGCGCGATTTTTCGGAGGTGCAGGTCAGCACCAGATCGCCAAAGCCCGACAAGCCCCAAAGCGTTTCCGGTTTCGCACCGCGTTGTTCGGCCAGGCGGACGATTTCGGCAAAGCCTCGCGTCATCAGCGCCGCGCGCGCGCTCTCGCCCAGACCGGCACCTATGGCGATCCCGGCGGCGATGGCGATGACGTTCTTCAACGCCCCGCCCAGTTGCGCACCCAACGGATCATCGCTCAGGTATAGGCGCAGGTTGCGTACCGCCAATGCCTCCTGCAAGGCTTCGCCGCCCGGACCGGCGCAGGCCAGGGTCAGGGCCGTCGGCTTGCCTGCCGCCAGATCGGTGGCAAAGCTCGGTCCGGTCAGCACCGCTGCGCGCGCATCCGGGACCGTGGCCTCAATGATCTGCGTCGGCAGCAGGCCACTGCCCAGTTCCACCCCCTTGCAACAGGCAACCAGCGTGCGGCCACGCAGAGGCCCTGCCTGCGCCAGCAAGAGCGGGCGCAGCGTCTGGGTGGGCACGGCAAGCAACAGCACCGGCGCGGCAGCCACCGTGGCAAGATCGGCGGATGCCTCCAGCGCCTTCGGCAAATGTGCACCGGGCAGGCGGGCCGGGTTTTCGCGGCGGCGCTCCATCAGCGCCGCCTGCGCCGGATCGCGTGCCCAGATCATCACCTTGCGGTCCGTCGCCTGGGCAATGGCCAGCGCCGTGCCGAACGCCCCTGCCCCGATCACCCCGATCTGATGCGCCATGTCGCTTCTCCGAGCCTGTCTTGCGCGGTATCGGCAGCGCCGCGCTGGCTGTCAACCGAATTGCCGTCATGCCGCGCCATCATCTGCCTTTGCCATGCCCCTTGCGGGGCTGTAAGACTGCGCCGGTCAATGCCCGAACGGAGCCACCGCCCATGGTCGATATCGCAACCCGCGTGCATAACCAGAACTGGAAGATCGACCCGATCGTGCGCTCGCTGATCGACACCGATTTCTACAAGCTGTTGATGTGCCAGTCGATCTTTCGCAACCGCCCCGATACGCGGGTAACGTTCAGCCTGATCAATCGCACCCACTCCATCCGTCTGGCCGAGTTGATCGACGAGGGGGAGTTGCGCGAGCAACTCGATCATGTGCGCTCCCTGAGCCTGACACGCGGCGAAAGCACCTGGCTGCGCGGCAACATGTTTTACGGCAAGCGGCAGATGTTCCGCCCGGATTTCATGGAGTGGTTCGAAGCACTGCGCCTGCCCCCCTATCATCTGGAAAGGCGCGATGGCCAGTATGAGCTGACCTTCGAAGGCACCTGGCCCGAGGTCATGCTGTGGGAGATCCCGGCGCTGGCAGTGCTGATGGAGTTGCGCTCACGTGCCGTGCTGAAGGGGATGGGCAAGTTCGAACTGCAGGTGCTTTATGCCCGCGCCATGGCCCGGCTGTGGGAAAAGGTCGAACGACTGCGGCGGCTGGACGGGTTGAAACTGGCCGATTTCGGCACCCGCCGGCGCCATTCTTTCCTGTGGCAGGACTGGTGCGTGCAGGCACTCATCGAAGGGCTGGGCGAGGCATTCATCGGCACGTCGAACTGCCGCATCGCCATGCGTCGCGATATCGAGGCGATCGGCACCAACGCGCATGAGCTTCCCATGGTCTATGCAGCACTGGCCGAAAGCGATGCCGAACTGGCGCAGGCGCCCTACCGTGTTCTGGCCGATTGGCACGAAGAACATGACGGCAATCTGCGCATCATCCTGCCCGATACCTATGGCAGCGAGGGGTTTCTGGCCCGTGCGCCCGAATGGCTGTCCAAATGGACCGGCATGCGTATCGATTCCGGCGATCCGGTGAAGGGGGCGGAAACCGCGATCCGCTGGTGGCAGGAGCGCGGGGAGGATCCGCGCGAGAAGCTGGTGATCTTTTCCGACGGGCTGGATGTCGACCGGATCGAGGAACTGCATGCACGCTTCAAGGGGCGGGTGAAGGCCAGCTATGGCTGGGGCACGATGCTGACCAACGACTTCCGAGGGCTGGCCGCCCGTGACAGCCTGGCGCCCTTCTCGCTGGTGTGCAAGGCAGTCTCGAGCAATGGCCGGCCGACGGTGAAGCTGTCGGACAACCCGCTGAAAGCGATGGGGCCGAAAGCCGAGGTTGAACGCTACAAGCGCGTCTTCGGCGTGGGACAACAGGAACCGATCGACGTTCTGGTGTGAGCCGCCGCCTTCCGGGCGCTGGCCTGTCGTCGCTTTCCAGCCTTGCGCCCTCTGGTTTTCTTGCAACCGCGTCCGGCTGTCGGGTTCGCAAGCGCCCACCCCTTGCAGGGCTCCCGGCGGCACATGAGCCGTCTCGCAACGACACCTTTCGTGATCACGCGTTGATCACCGGCAGGCGGCGGAGCGTCATGGCGGACAGCAGGGCCTATTCGAGATGACGCTTCATGCAGGGTTGCTCCCACACGAATGTGTCTCACCCATTGCACCCCGCCGCCGGGAGCCCGCCGACAGGACGAAAGGCTCAGAAGAACAGCGTTTCCTGGCCACCATCCGCTGCCGCCCCTCCTGCCGCGCCAACCGGGCCGGCCACCAGATTGCGGGCCAGATCGCGCAGCGGAATGTTGCGCACCGCCGCATCGGCACAGATATTCGCCCCCTCGTTTGATTGCTGCGCCACCTGCCCGATAAACTCGGTCATGCACTCCAGCGACTGGCGCAGCAGGTCAACCCGCTGCAGGGTCTGCGCCTGCGACAGCGGGATCTGGGCACCCGACAACGAGACCGTTCCGACGGCCTCGTCAATCTCGCGGGCCAGTTCGGAGAGGCGCTCTATCTCTCGTGCTGCGTTCAGCAGCACTGATTTGAGGGGCATAGCATTCATTCAGGGGCCTTCCCAGCAGACCATCAAAGCTTGCCGACAACCCGCTCGATACAGGCCTTCAGGCCCTCCGGCGAGAACGGTTTCTTGATGTAATTGTTCATGCCCAGCTCCTGCCCGCGCTTGAGCACTGCCGGATCGGCCACGCCGGTGACCAGAATGAAGCCGATGCGCTGCGTCGTGCGATTGCGCCGCAGCCCTTCAAGCAGCGTCAGCCCATCGGCGCCTGGCATGTTGAAATCCGACACCACCAGATGCACCGGCTTGGCCGCCAGGCGCTGAAATGCCGTCGCGCCGTCGGTGGCAAAATCGATGTTGCGAATGCCCATCCATTCCAGGGCCTGAATGATCAGGCCGCGGCTCGTGGCCATGTCATCGACCACCATGACATGAAGCTGGTTCTTGATACTCATCGGCTGCTCCTCGATTCAGATCTTGTCGGCTGGCGCCTTGGCACCGGCCGCAGTGCGCCGGTACTGGGTGATCCCGGCGGTGACGAATTGTTCCTCGGCGGCGCGCCCCAAACGCTCCGAATGCCCGATGAACAGATGGCTTCCCGGCGCCATGATGCTGGCAAAGCGCTGCCACAGAACCTCTTGCGTGGCGTTGTCGAAATAGATCACCACGTTGCGGCAAAAGACCGCGTCAAATGGTCCGCGCATCGGCCAGCGCGCGATCAGGTTGAGCGGTGCAAAGCTGATCAGCGCACGCAGCCCGTCAGCCACCTTGAAATGCCCCGGCCGCCCCGGTGCCGCGGAAAAGTAGCGGGTACGGCGCGCCTTGCTGACACCTTCCAGACCGGCTTCCGAATAGATCCCCGCCTGCCCCGTGGCGATCACCTTCGGGTCGATATCGGTGGCCAGGATGCGGATGTCCAGATCGGCGGCGTCCGGGCATTGGTCCAGCAGCTCCATGGCAATGCTGTAAGGCTCTTCCCCGGAAGAACAGCCCGCCGACCAGATCCGCACGCGGCCGCGCTTGCGCGCGCGCTCTATCAGGCCCGGCAGGATGTCTCTTTCCAGTGCACGGAAGTGGTGATCCTCACGAAAGAAGCGGGTGACATTGGTGGTCAGCGCCGAGATCAGGTGTTCGCGCTCGGCTTCGCCCTGAGGGCTTTGCAAAAGGCGGCAGTAGCCTGAGAAGTCCGCCATGTTCAGCTCACGCAACCGGCGCGCGAGCCGCGAGACGACAAGCCCGCGCTTGGCCTCGGCAAGGACGATGCCACACTCGTCATGGACGAGTTTCGCCAGCAGGCGGAACTCCTTGTCGCCGATGGCAAGCTCGCGCGCATCGCCACCAGCCATGGGCAGTTGGGCGTTCATGCGGCCTCTTTCCCGGTGGTCGGCAGCACCCGTGCCAGATCGATCTTGCGGATCATCTTCTCATCGGCCACGACCACGCCCGAAATATAGGCGCGCGCCGATTCCGAGGCGATCTCGGGGACCGGCTGCATGGTGTTGTCATTCACCGTCAGGATGTCCGACACCACTTCGGCCAGCAGACCGACGGTCTGCGAATCGATCACCGTGATGATGATCACATGGCGCGGGCCCGGTTCGATCTGCCCCAAGCCAAGGCGTTCCGACAGATCCACCACCGGCACGACCGAGCCGCGCAGGTTGATCACCCCTTTCACGTAGCGCTGGGCATGCGGAAGGATCGTGGTTTCGGTCCATCCGCGGATCTCGCGCACCGACATGATGTCGATGCAGAAATCCTGGCCGGCCACACGGAACGCGACGACTTCACGGTCCATCGAGCGCGTATTGGTCATTTCGTCGAGCATGGTTTTACCCCGTTGCAGCAAAGTGGAAATCGCCGACCGCATGGCCGCCGGCGTCGCGGATGATCCCGTCAGGATCGATGATGAGTGCAATTCTGCCGTCACCCAGAATGGTGGCCGCCGCTATGCCCTGAACATGGCCATAGTTGCTTTCCAGGCTCTTGATGACGACCTGACGCTGGTCCTGGATACCGTCGACGATCAATGCACAGCGGCGGTTGTTGTCGGTTTCCACCAGCAGCAGAACGTGATTGTCGAGCGATTCCGGCGCCCGGCGGAAACCGAACACCTCGCCGAGATCGACGATCGGCACCAGCTTGTCGCGGTTGATTACCACCCGCCCATCCTGCCCGATGGGCTGGATCTCGGCGGTCTTGGGTTGCAGGGTTTCCTGGATCGCGGTGATCGGCACCACCATCGTCTGCCCCGCGACATCGAAGACCATGCCCTCCAGAACAGCGAGGGTGAGCGGCAGGCTGATCGAAAAGGTCGTGCCCTCGCCCGGGGTCGAGGTGATCGACACCCGCCCGCCAAGCGCCAGCACCTCGGAACGCGCCACGTCCAGGCCGACACCACGGCCGGAAAGTGCCGAAACCTCCTCCTTGGACGAGAAACCGGGCAGGAAAAGCAGATTGTCGATCTCGGTCGGGCTGAGTTCTGCGCCCGGCGAGATCAGACCCTTTTCCTCGGCGATCTTGCGCACCCTGGGGCGGTTGATACCCGCACCGTCGTCGGAAATGTCGATCATCACCCGCCCGGAGCGGTGCGCCGCCGAAAGGATCACCGTGCCCTCCTCGGGCTTGCCCGCGGCGAGGCGATCCTCGGGGCTTTCAAGCCCGTGATCCACCGCGTTGCGGATCATGTGGGTCAGCGGATCGACCAGCCGTTCAATGACCGTCTTGTCAACCTCGGTATGCTCGCCCTGGGTGATCAGACGCACCCTTTTGCCCGTGGCGGTGCCTGCCTCGCGCACGATGCGCGACATGCGCTGGAACATCGGCTTGACCGGTTGGGCGCGGATCGCCATGACGCCTTCCTGGATCTCACCGGCGAGTTGCTTCAGGCTTTCAAGGCCGACCGAAACATCGCTCTCCGAGGGCAAGGCCATCTGGTTGATCGATTGCGACAGCATCGCTTCCTTGATCACCAGTTCGCCCACGAGATTGATCAGCTTGTCCACCCGCTCAAGATCGACACGGATGGTGGCGCCCGCAACCTTGCTGGCGTTCTCGGGCTTCGCGGCGCCAGGCTTGGCGGCGCGGGCAACCTTGGCCGGAGCTTCCTGCACACCGGCACCGCCGTCATCAACGCCACCGCCGGTCAGTTCCTCAAGCGTCGGCAGGGGTGCATCCAGATCTGGCATGGCTTCGGTCTCCTGCTCGGTGATTTCAAGCCGGCACAGCCCTTCGACAAACTCGAATGCCTCGGCGATGTCGCTGGCGGAGCCCTCGGTTTCCAGCGTCAGCTGCCAGGTCATGTGCGGCTGGGCACCATCAAGCATATCGAAAGCCGGGATATTGCCGGTATCGGCTGTCACGCCGAGCGTGCCCAGGCGGGCCAGTGCCCGAAACAGCAGAACCGGCTCGTTGCCCGAGCGGAACAGCTCGGGAAAGGCTTCGAATTCGATCGAGAAACAGCGCATCGCCGACAGGCTCATCGCGGGCAGGGACAGGTCCATGTCCAGCCCGAGCGGCATGAATTCGGGCGCTTCGGTCCCCTCATCGCGTGGCGTGCCGATGATCGCCTCCAGATCGGCATGAAGCTGGGCGCTGACCTCGGCGGCGGGCTCACTGCCATCGCGTGCGGCGGCCACCAGATCGGCCAGATGATCACCGCAGCGCTGGAAAAGCGCCATCACGTCGTCATCAAGCTCCAGCTTGCCCGAGCGCAGCTTGTCGAGGGCGGTTTCGAAATGATGGGCGAAATCGACCAGCGCATCGAGCCCGAAGGCCCCGGCACCTCCCTTGATCGAATGCACGGCGCGGAAAACCGCATGCACGGTCTCCATTTCATGCAGATCATCCGCCATCAGACGGAAGCCATCGTTCATGGCTTCCAGCAAATCCTCGCATTCCTGGAAAAAGGATTCGCGAAAGTCGTCGGAGATAACGATGCTCATGCCGCACCTCTTGGCATGGCCACACGCTCGATCGCGGCGACCAGTTTCACTTCATCGAAAGGCTTGACGATCCAGCCGGTTGCCCCGGCGGCTCGCGCACGCTCTTTCAACTCGGGCGCACTTTCGGTGGTCAGAACCAGAATGGGCAGCGAACGGTTGCGCATGCTGCCGCGCACCGCCTCGATGAAACCAAAGCCGTCGAGGCGGGGCATGTTGATGTCGGTAATGACAACATCCGGATTGGACTCGGTCAGGCGTTGCAGCCCGTCCTCGCCATCTTCAGCCAGATGGACATCGAAGCCCGCCTGCGAAAGCGCTGCGCTCAGCAGATTGCGCATCGTTCGGGAATCATCGACGGCAAGCACGCGCAAGCTCATTGCACCACCTCCGGGTTGTACGCCACACCAAGCTCGTCGGGGTTGATGCCCAGAAGCCTCACCCCATCGAGGAATTCATCGGAAACACCGGCAATGTCGAACGACAGGCCGTCTTCGAGCCATTGCCGACGCGCGGCAATCAGCAGTTGCAAAGCCAGCGCCCCAACGAACGAAACCTCGGCGGCGTCGATTGTCACGGGCTCACCACGCTTTTGTGTCAGCGCGGCACCAAGCTGCTCGGCCGCCTGGCTGTCCAGGCAAGAGCTGAGTTTGAACGGTCCTTTCATGATCTTTTCCCTGGTGGATCGAAACAGGAGGGTGGCTCCGGGCTCCGGTTGAACGAGAGGCGACGAGGAAAGCGTTGCGGGTTGATGCATGATGTCACGCTCCCACCCGGAACCTTTCGACCAGCCCGGACATCACGCTGGCCTCGCGGGACAGGGACGCGCCGGCGGCCGAGGTCTGTTCGACCATGGCAGCGTTCTGCTGGGTCATCTGCTCCAGATGGCCGACGGAGCCGTTGACCTCGGAGATGCTGGTGGCCTGGGCCTGGGCGGCGGTGGCCATGTTGCTGACCAGCGTGCTGACCTCGCCAAAGGCATCGACCACACGCATCAGCACATCCGAGGTGTTTTCAACCAGGCCGACACCGCTGCGCACATGCTCGGAACTGGCGCTGATCAGCGACTTGATGTTGCGTGCAGCCTCTGCCGAGCGCTGGGCAAGGGTGCGCACCTCCGAGGCGACGACCGCGAAGCCCTTGCCGGCCTCGCCGGCGCGCGCGGCCTCCACTCCGGCATTGAGCGCCAGAAGGTTGGTTTGAAAGGCGATTTCGTCAATCACGCCGATGATCTGGCTCATCTGCTTCGACGAAGCTTCGATCTGCTCCATGGCGCGCTTGGTCTGGCCGATCACCTCGCCGCCCTTGGTCGCGTCGGCACGCGCATTGGCAACGGTCGAATCAGCCTTTTTCGCGCGCTCGGCGGTTTCGCGCACCGCGCGCGTCAATTCGTCGATCGAGGCGGCGGTCTGCTCCAGGTTGGCGGCCTGCTGCTCGGTGCGCCGGGCAAGGTCGTCGGAGGCCTGGGCAATCTCGCTGGCGCCGGTGCGGATGTTGCCCGAGGACTGCCGCACCTGGCCGATGATGTCACGCAGGCTGCTCATGGCGCGGTTGAAACTGGTCGCAAGCGGCCCCGAATCAGCCCCCAGAGAGGCATCGACGGAAACGCTCAGATCGCCCTCGGCAACCCGCTCCAGTGCGGCCGCCAGCATGCTGATCGCATTCTTGCGCTCCGTATCGGCCTTGAGCCGCTCATCCTCCAGATGCTCCAGATAATGCGAAATCGACAGCTCAATATCGAGCACCGCCCCCTTCACCAGCGCGCCCAGATCGCGCACCGTCTGATCCGATGCGCCGCCGCGCCCGAAGATCCCGCCCGCGCCGCCGCGCAGGCTCTGGGCGATCAGCTCTTCCAGCACCAGCGCGTAGCCGCCGATATACCAGCGCGGATCGAGGCCGATTCGGGTGTGAACCAGGAAGATCTTGCGCACCGCCTCTTCATAGGCCGGGCTGAAATCGCCTCTGGCGATGCGTGCCCAATGCGCCTGCTGGCGCGATTTGGCCGATTCGATATGGGCTTCGTCACGAAAGAAATGCCGAGTTTCAGGATGGGCGCGCACCGCAACGTAAAATCTGTCAAGCGCTCGTGCCAATGCCCGGTCGGTCTGCGGCGCAATGGCCTGCATGCGTTGGCGCGTAGCATGATCGAGACCCAGGAAAGCCAGTCGCTCGCCGATCGGGTCTTCGTGGTGCCGTCTTGCTTCCATGATGGGTTCCGAATCGTTTCTTGTTGCGGTTCTTGCGCCGGGCCATGGGCTGCCCCGCCGGGGAGCACGGGCACTGGCCTGTCCTTCTGGATTACGGCCAGCAGGTGAAAAACGTCTTAACGGAAACAATCCCATTCAACGGCGCGACGAGGTGCCAGTCGTTTGATTGCCGTTAACTTTTTACCGCCAAACATGAAGCCAGCAGGCGGGTCGCGCCGCGTTCATTGTTCAGGGAAGAAGCTTGTGCCTCAGCATCGCGTATTGATCGCCGACGACAGACCAATCCGGCTCCGCCGCCTCGCCCCGCAGATTGCGGCGGACAGTTCCATCGAACTGCTCGAACCGGTGCGCACCTTGACCGACGCCTATAACCTGACCGAGCTGCACCAGCCTGACGTCGCCTTCATCTGCGAAGAGATGGCGGTGCAGCCGGAGTTCCTGATGTATCGGGCGCTGCTGGTGGCCCTTGGCCTGCGCTGCGTGATCTTCGGCAGCCGGCACAATGTCAGCGAGAAGCTGGAATTCGTCACTGTCGATGAAACCTATGATGCGCATGAGATATTGCGAGCGCTCGGGCGCAGCGCGCGATCGTCGCGACCCGGCCTCGCCAGCGTCAGGAGTGCTGCCAGCGCATCAATCGGCGCGACGGTCGCGCCCTTTTCGCGCTGTGTGGTGATCGGCGCCTCGACGGGCGGGATCGAGGCCTTGCTGAGCGTGCTGTCCGCGTTTCCGGCTGATTGCCCGCCGACGCTGATCGTGCAGCATATCCGCGCGGAATTCGCAGCCGGCTTCATCCAGCGGCTCAACCGCAACTGCCTGGCCACGGTGAGCGAGGCGCGCGATGGTGCGCCACTGGTGCCAGGGCAGATCTATGTCGCACCCGATGACATCCGCCATCTGGTGATTCGCGGCACCCGGTCGCCGCGCTGCAAGCTGGTGCATGGCGAACCGGTTTCAGGGCATCGCCCCTCGGTGGACATGCTGTTTCACTCGGCCGCACAGCTTGGCCCGGCGGTGGTGGGCGTTCTGCTCACCGGGATGGGCCGCGACGGCGCCGAGGGCCTGCTGGAGATCCGTCGCAATGGTGGCCGCACAATCGCACAGGACCGCGCATCCTGCACCGTCCATGGCATGCCGCGCGCGGCGGTGGAGCTGGGCGCGGCAATGCAGGAGCTTCCCCTCAACCGTATCGGAAATGCCGTGCTCATGGCGTGCCGCGACAACAACGCCCTTGCTGGCTGAGGACTTGCCATGCTGGCCAATGAACACCGAAGCATCAACATCATTCAGGGCGAGTTTCACGTTTCAGACCGTGAAGGCGACATGCTGACAACCATCCTGGGTTCCTGTGTGGCCGCCTGCGTGTTCGATCCGGTGCGCAAGATCGGAGGCATGAATCATTTCCTGCTGCCGGGCGCCGATCCCCGTGATGGCCAGAATATCAAGTATGGCGCCTATGCCATGGAGCAGCTCATCAACGCGCTGTTGCGCGCCGGTGCCAGCCGCGCGCGCCTTGAGGCCAAGATCTTTGGCGGCGCGCGCGTGGTCCAGAGCCTGTCGAACATCGGCCAGAACAATGCCGACTTCGCCATGAAGTTCCTCAAGGACGAGGGCATCCGGCTGACCAGCCAGTCGCTGGGCGGCACGCAGGGGCGGCGGGTGCGCTTCTGGCCAACCAGCGGGCGGGCGCAGGTTCTGCTGCTTGATTCGACCTTCGCCGATCCGGTCAAGCCCGCCGCCGTGCAGCGCCGCCCCCCAGTCGCCGAAGTGGCCGGCGAGGTGGATCTGTTCTAGGCAACCAGCCTCCAAAGCGGATGGCCAGCCTTCGGCGCGGTCGCAGCGCCGGTTGCGGGCAAATGCGCTCAACGGCCGACGAACTCGAACGAGAACGCCCGCTGCGCTCCGTGCGGGGGCGGCGGGAAGGGCGCGGCGCGACGGATATGGTCCAGCGCGATGCGATCAAGCTCGGCGCTGCCCGAGCCACGCTGCAGGCTGACAGTCGCCAGCGCCCCGTTCGTCGCAACGGTGAAACCGACAATCGCCCGACCGCGCGCATTGGTGCGCACCTGCCGGGTGCGCTGGATCCGGCGCATCACCTCGCCGGGATAGTTCGACGCCGCCGCATTCCCCGCAGCGCTCGCTGCCGCGCCTGCCCCGGCCTCGGCGGCGCGGGCGCCTTCGCGGCCCTCGGCGGTGCCGCGCCGGGCGTTTTGGGTCGCATTTCCGGCTGCCTGCGATGGACCGCCAGCAGCACGCGCGCGCGGTCGGGGGGTGTCCGCGGTGGCTTCGCGCACGGCGACCTCAGGCACCGCGACCTCAGGCACCGATTCGAGCACCGAAGGCGAAACCGGGGAGGCAGCCGTTGCTGGCAACGGGTTCGGCTCCGGCTGCGCTGCTGGTGCGGCGGGGTTCGCTGCGGGATCGACTGACGAAACGGGTGCCATTTCCACAACGGGTTCCGCAGGCGCTTGCATCACGGCGTCAGAGCGTTCGGCTGGCCGGGGCGGCTGCGGTGTCTGCGGCGAAACCGCGGCTGTGGTGAGCGCCGGCACGACCGGGGGCACCATGGCAGCAGACGGCGCCGCGACAACAACTGCCGCGGCACCTGCCTGCGCGCCGGGGGCAACCGGGATCGCCCCTTCCGCGAAATCGGCAAAGGCATTGCCCTGCGCGGCCTCGGCCTGCGCCCCGCCGCCCTGCACCAGAACCGCATCGCGCGGGACCAGCGCCGCCATCGCCGAAAGATGCAGTGATACCGACAACACCATCGCCAGCGCCACGGCCGCCGGCCCCGGCCCGCGCGCCTGGGCTCGCACGGCGCTGGCCGAAACGCGCGGGCATTGCACCTGACCCGCGAGGGGATGGGCAGCGCATGGCCGCATGGCCTGGCTGATGGCAGGGAAAACCCTCATGGCAGCGCCCGCTCGGTCAGGACCAGAACGCGCTCGGCGCCTTGCTCGCGCAGGCTGCGCGCCACCTCAAGCAACCGGGTGGCGGGCGCGTCGCGGTCGGGCAAAAGACGGGCGATGCGGGGTTCGGGCAGGCTGGCAAGATAGGCCGGAAGATCGGCCTGTTGCCCGCCGTGACGCAACCGTCCATCGGCCATCAGCACCAGCGCATCCTGCGGCGCGCGAGCTTCGATCCCGGCCAGGGAAACCAGCCTCATCTCGGGCTCTGGCGCGGAGGCGATGGTCCCCGCGATGAGAAAGAAGATCAGCATGAGGAACACCACATTGATCAGCCCGATGGTGGGCTCTGGCCGGCGACGGGGCGGGAGCAGTGCGCGCATGTTCAGCCCAGAATATGCAACTGCCAGCCACCAAGGCCACGCAGCAGAACCAGAAGATCGGCAAGGCGCTGGGCACTGACATCGCGCGCCAGACCAAGCACGATCCGCCCCCCCGGCGCGGTCGCTGATGCCAGCGCCTCGATCCCGGCAGGCAGGGCCTCCAGCGCGACCTCTTGCCCGTTGAGCCGCACCGTGTCGGGCAGAAGCTGCACGAAAACCGGCGGCGCGCTCATCAAATCCGACGCACCGCCACCGGCCAGCGGCAGCTCCAGTTCGCCGTGACGCGCGAAGGTGGAACTCAGCATGAAAAACAGCAAGAGCAGGAAGATCACATCCACCAGCGAGGTCATCGACAGACGTTTCGCGCCTGGCGCAAGGCCCAACCCCGCACGCGGCCGCGACATTGCGGGATGGATGGCGCGAGCGTCAGGCATGCGCCACCCCGTCAGATACACGCGAGGCCGCGGCCGCATCAAAGGGGCATTCGCGCTGGCCAAGGCCGGCACAAAGCACGGTATCGATCAGCCGCTCGGCGAATTGTGCCTCACGGATCACCCGCCCCTCGAACCAGGCCAGCACCAGCGCAGCCGGCATCGCCACCGCCAATCCAGCAGCGGTGGTCAGAAGCGCAACCCAGATGCCCCCGGCCAGCGCCGAAGGATCAACCGCGCTGCCCGCCGCCTGCAGGCTACGGAAAGCCTCGATCATGCCCAGAACGGTACCGAACAGCCCCAGGAGCGGCGCCACCTGCGCCACGCTGTCGAGCAGCCGCAACCCGCCGGAAAGCCGCCCGATTCGTTCTGCGGCAAGACTGGTCAGGCGTGCGCGCAATGCCGCATCGCCACTGCCGCGTCGCTCCTCGACGGCCTGCATTGCCAGCACGGCGAGCAAGCCCAGATGGCTGCCGGCAGAGGCGGCGCGGGCGCGCGCCTCGTGCGGCTGCCCGCCGTCCCAGGCGGCAAGCGCGGCTTCCAGCGCCTGATGGCGCCCCACACCGGCACGCAGAAAGTGCCAGATCTTGCTCAAGACAACGGCCAGTGCCACCAGCGACATTGCCGCCAGCACCATCACCACCGGCCCGCCAAGAGCGGCCACCTCCAGCAGCGTTTCGGCAAGGGCCTCAAGCAGGTTCATTGCACAACCTCCAGAGCGGTGCGTGCGCTGACCGCAAGCGCACGCTCGCAGCGCGGCACGCTCAGCCCCGCGCCGGCACACTCGGCCACGCCATTGACCAGCAGACGCACGAAGCCCTGACAATCGTGCCCGGCCAGATCGAACGAGCGCACGCGGCTGCGCCCGGCGGGCAGATCCTGAAAATCAAGAAGTGTCATGGCCGCCACCCGTTGCGCCTGATCGAACAGCACCACCTCCAGCACCAGCCGCTCGATATCGGCCACGAGTGCGTTCGTGGCGAGAAACACCATGCGGCACGCGGCGGCCTGGGTATCGGTCTGGTTGAGCTCGATGGCAATTGCCGCGCCGGCAGTGCCGGGCGGGGTTTCGGGGATGCTGTCGGACAGGGTGTCGGCCGCGGTCACGGGCAAAGCCGTGCAGCACAGGAAAAGCGAAAGGATGGCCGGAACCAGCCGGCAAGGGGCAGCCATGAGGCCCTCCGTCAATGGATTGTCGCAGGAAGGCTGGCACGCGGCGCAGGCGGCTGGCGAAGCAGCGGAAAAGATCAGCGGCAGGCACAGCTTTTCCACTTGCAGCCGCTGGTTAATTTGTCTTAGTAAATCTGTCAAGTATGGGCGTGGTTCGATCCGCCCCATAGCGCCGTCCAGCTTCTTCGCCAGATACGCGCCTGCCTCGTGCCTGCATCGTATTGAGAAGAATAAGGAAAGCGCATGTCCGCCATCGATTTCGTCGCTCTGGAACAGACCCTTTCGCCCGCCGCTCTGCGCGAAGCCCGCGCCGCCAACCCCAAGACCCGCGCCCGTGATCTGGCCGAAAGCCTTGGCCTGGGCGAGGCGGTCTTGCTGGCCGCACAGGTCGATGGCAAGCAGGTGGTGCGCATCGATCCCACCATCGAGCACCTCTTTCCGCTGATCGCCCGGCTTGGGCCGGTGCTGGCGCTGACGCGCAACCGAAGTGCCGTGAGCGAGCGCGACGGTGCCTATGAAGGCTTTCGCCCCGGCGAGCATGCCGCGCTGGTGGTCGGCCCGGATATCGACCTGCGCATGTTTCCGCGCCACTGGGTGCATGGTTTTGCCGTGACCGAGGGCGAGAAACGCTCGATCCAGATCTTCGATACCGCCGGCGATGCGGTGCACAAGGTCCATCTGCGCGCGCATTCGGATATTGCCGCCTACGAGGCGCTGGTGACCGCGCTGCGCCTGCCCGAACAGCCCGATCATCTGGCCCTGAGCGCCCGCGCGCCCGTCGAGGCCCCGCGCGCCGATCCGGCCAGGCTGGACATCCTGCGCAAGGAATGGACGGCAATGACCGATACCCACCAGTTCAACCGGCTCTGCGCCAGGCTGAAGATGAATCGCCTTGGCGCCTACCGCATCGTCGGTGCGCCGCATGTGCAGCGGCTCGCCACGGCAGCGCTGGAGCAGGCGCTGCGCGCCGCCGCCGCGCAGCAGGTACCGGTGATGCTGTTTGTCGGCAACCAGGGCTGCATCCAGATCCATGGCGGGCTGGTGCATCGCATCGAGCCGATGGGCCCCTGGCTCAATGTGCTTGATCCGGCCTTCAGCCTGCATCTGCGCGCCGATCATGTGGCCGAGGTCTGGCTGGTGAACAAACCCACCCGCCACGGGCCGGCAATCTCGGTCGAGGCATTCGACCATGACGGCGCGCTGATCGTGCAGATGTTTGGCAAGCGCGATCCCGATACCGCGCGCTGGCAGGCATTGCTCGTCGATCTGCCGACGGAGGGCTGAGCCATGCCTTTCGCGTTTTCGCGATGCCGGCTGTGCGCCGGGCTGACGGCGTTTGCACTGCTGGCATCAGCGTTGCCGGTCGCCGCCAGCGAGCGCGTGGTGGTGGTCGGCGGTGCCCTGGCCGAGACCGTCTATGCGCTGGGTCAGGAGCATCGGCTGGTCGGGCGCGACACCACCGCCAGCCATCCGCCGCAGGTGCTGGATCTGCCGGATGTCGGCTACATGCGCGCGCTGTCCGCCGAGGGGCTGCTGCGCCTTGCGCCTGATCTGATCCTCGCCGACGAGGGCGCCGGCCCGCCCGAAACCATTGCCCTGCTGCGCGCCGCCGAAGTGCCTTTTGTCTCCATCAGCGAAGGATACACCACCGAGGATGTGCTCACCCGCGTGGCGCAGGTCTCCGCCGCGCTCGATGTCGAGGCACGCGGCGCGGTCATGGTTGAAGAACTGCGCACACGGTTTGCCGAGGTCGAGGCCGCACGCGCCGGCATCGAGCACCCGCTGCGGGTAATGTTCATCCTGTCGGCGCAGGGCGGGCGGATCAATGCCGCCGGCGCAGGCACCGCTGCCGCGGGGATCATGGCCCTGGCCGGGGCCGAGAACGCGGTGCAAGGCTTTCAGGGCTACCGGCTGCTGGGCGACGAAGCCATCACCGCCGCCGCCCCTGATGCGATCCTGATGATGGACCGCGACGGCGATCATGCGATCACCGATGCGCAGATCCTTGCCCATCCCGCGCTGGGTATCGCGCCGGCGGCCCAGGCCGGGCGCATCATCCGCATGAACGGGTTGCTGCTTCTGGGCTTCGGCCCGCGCACGCCGGATGCAGCACTTGCGTTGCACCGCGCGCTCTACGGGAGCTGAGGCGATGGCGGTTCTGGACGTTGCCTTGCGTCATTCCGCCGCCGAGGGCGATCGCTCCGGGCGCGCCCGGCTGGTGCTGGTGGGGCTGGGTGCCTTCGTGCTGCTGATGTCGGTTGCCAGCCTCAGCATCGGGGCATCGGGGGTTTCGCTGGGGGCCGCGCTGGGGCAATGGCTGAACGGCGAGGTGCCGGGTCTGCGCGAGCGCGTGGTGCTGCTGGACATCCGCCTGCCACGGCTCATCACCGGGCTTTTGGTGGGCGCGGCGCTGGCGGTTTCCGGGGCGGTGATGCAGGGGTTGTTTCGCAACCCGCTGGCCGATCCCGGCATTGTCGGCGTGGGGGCCGGGGCGGGGCTGGGCGCGGTGCTGGCAATCGTGCTGGGCGGCATGCTGCCGGCCTGGGCGGCGGCCATTGCCGGCATGCATCTGGTGCCGGTAGCGGCCTTCCTGGGCGGCTGGGCAAGCACGCTGATCCTGTACCGCGTGGCCACGCGGCGCGGGCGCACCTCGGTTGCGACGATGCTGCTGGCGGGGATTGCGCTGGGGGCGCTGGCGGGCGCGCTGACGGGTATTCTGGTCTATATCGCCGATGACCAGCAATTGCGCGATCTCACGTTCTGGGGGCTGGGCTCGCTTGCCGGGGCAAGCTGGGCCAAGCTCGCCGCCGCCGCGCCGGTCATGGCGCTGGCGATGCTGGCCACGCCGTTGCTGGCCCGCGCGCTCAATGCGCTGGCGCTGGGCGAGGCGGCGGCCAGCCATCTTGGCGTGCCGGTGCAACGGATGAAGAACCTCGCCATTCTGGCGGTCGCCGGCGCCACCGGCGCGGCGGTCGCGGTGTCGGGCGGGATCGGTTTTATCGGCATCGTCGTGCCGCATCTGCTGCGGCTGGTGATCGGCCCTGATCATCGCTTCCTGCTGCCGGCGGCGGCGCTGCTGGGCGCGGCGCTGCTGCTCATGGCCGACATGATCGCGCGTGTCATCATCGCCCCGGCGGAACTGCCCATCGGTATTGTCACCGCGGTGCTGGGCGGGCCGGTCTTTCTGTGGATCCTGCTGCGCCGGCGCGGCATTGTCGATCTGTGAGAACGCGATGATCGAAGCCCGCAACATCACCGTCACGCTGGGCAAGCGCCGCATCCTCGACGGGGTGAATTTCACCGCCCTTCCCGGCATGCTCAATGCCATCGTCGGGCCCAACGGCTCGGGCAAGACGACGCTCCTGCGTGCGCTGACCGGCGAGGTGGTGCATGGGGGCAGAGTGGCGATCAACGGCACCGACTGCGCGCGCCAGACCGCCTGGGACCTGGCCGAGCAGCGCGCCGTGCTGCCGCAGTCAGGCGCGCTGGCCTTTCCCTTCACCGTGCATGAGGTGGTGCGGCTGGGACTGAGCGGGGGCAATGCGCTTGGCCCCGGCGCCGAGGCCCTGCCCGCGCGGGCGCTGGAACGGGTGGGCCTGGCCGGCTACGGGGGGCGCTATTTTCAGGAGCTTTCGGGCGGCGAGCAGGCGCGCGCGCAACTCGCGCGGGTGCTGGTGCAGGTCTGGCAGCCGGTGGTGAAAGGCGTGCCGCGCTGGCTGCTGCTGGACGAGCCGGTGGCCAGCCTCGATATCGGCCATCAGGTGCAGATCATGCGCCTCGCAGCCGATTTCGCCCGCGCCGGCGGCGGGGTGATCGCGGTCATGCACGATCTCAACCTGACAGCGATGTTCGCCCGGTCGGTCACGCTGATGCTGGAGGGCCGGGTGCTGGCCGCCGGGCCGGTCGGCACGGTATTCACCGACGAAATTCTGGGCCGCGCCTATGGCTGCGCGCTCAGGGTCAGCACCCCGCCGCCACAGGGCGGGGCCTTCGTGCTGCCGCAGGCCATGGCCTGAACACACGCCAATCTTTCACGGATGCCAGCGGCACTGCCAGCCCCGACAACAACAAGACCAAGAGGGGAAACCATGTTGTTCCACATCCGGCGCTCCGGCGCCCTGGGCAGCCTTGCGCTGGCCACAATGCTTGCCGCCGGCACACCCGGTCAGGCCCAGACCACCGCGCCCGCCGACGGGGCCTTCACCCTGCTTGGCCGGCTGATCCTGGGGGCCGGCCGCGCGCGCGTTGCCATCGACACCCCGCAGGCCGTGACCTCGCTTGAGGCCGAGGAACTGGAGCGCGAACAGGCCGGCGTTCCCGGTGAATTCCTGCGCACGGTGCCCGGCGCCTCGGGCTATGGTGGCGGTCGCATGACCGGGCAGTTCTTCAACCTGCGCGGCGTCGGCACCGGCAGTTCCTCGGATGAGAATCGCATCATCGTCACCGTTGACGGCGTATCGAAATATTCCGAGCAATATCGCCTGGGCTCGTTCTTTGGCGAGCCCGAGCTTTACCGCCGCGTCGAGGTGCTGCGCGGGCCGGGCTCGTCTATGCTTTATGGCTCGGGCGCGATCGGCGGTGTGGTGGCCTTTGAAACCCGCCAGGCCGGCGATTTTCTGGAACCGGGTGCCGATACCGCGCTCAGACTGCGCGCCGGTTTCAACAGCAACGGACGCGGGCTGATGGGTTCGGCGATCATGGCGCATCGCTTCAGCGAAAGCCTTGAAGTGCTGGGCGCACTGACCCGGCGGCACGAGGGCGATTTCCGCGCGGGCGACGGCACGGTGGTGCGGGGCTCGGGCATGGCGGCGGCCTCGGGGCTGCTGGGCGGCACCTGGCGGCCCTTCGACAACAGCGACCAGCGGTTGCGCTTTTCGCTCACGCGCTGGCACAGCGATGCCGAACAGACCAACTATGCCGCCGACATCAATGCCCCGGTCTTCGGCCTGATCGACCGCCGTGTCACCGACGATACCGCGCAGATCACCTGGGAAAACCCCGCCGCCGACACCCCCTGGCTGGATGCCCGCATCCAGCTGGCGTTTTCCGACACGCTGGTCGATCAGCGCAACGCCACCTCGGCCAACCCCAGTCAGCTGTTTCAAGACAGCATCTATGGCTATCGCACGGTCTCGCTCAATGCGCGCAACACCATCACCGCGCAGGGTGACAACTGGCAGAATTTTCTGACCTTCGGGGTGCAGGCGTCGAACCAGGAGCGCACTCATCGCGCCGGCGGCACCCCGCGCGACACCCATCCCGAGGGGCTGAGCCGCCGCGTCGGGGTTTATGCGCAGAACGAATTCATCTGGAACGAGCGCCTGACAGTGATCACCGGAATGCGCTTCGACCGCGTGCGGCTGGAACCGACCGCCGGTGTTCCGCCTGCAGATAGGACGCCGATCACCCATTCAGGCACCGCCGGTTCGCTGGCGCTGCACTATCAGATCAGCGACAACTGGGCGGTGTTCGGCTCTCTGGCGCGCACCGTGCGCCTGCCCTCGCTCGATGAGGTGTTCAACAGCGGCTTCCGGGGCGGCACCACCTCGTTGGGGCTGCAACCGGAAACCGCCATCGCGCGCGAGCTGGGTCTGGCCTATCAGGGGCGGGGGCTGTTTTCCGCCGACGACACCCTGGATCTGAAGCTCACCGCCTTCGACAACCAGTTCCGCAATCGGATCGAACGGCTCGTGGTGCCGGGCCAGCCCTCGTTCGGCAACATCGCCCGAGCGCGGATCCGCGGCCTTGAGCTTGAAGGCTCCTACAGCGCCAACTGGGGCTATGCGCGCATGGCCTTCAGCGACATGCGCGGCGTCGATCTGGGCAGCGGCGACCGGCTCAACACCATTCCGGCGCGCGAACTGGTGACGGAATATGCGCATCGCTTCAATGAATACGGGTTGGATCTGGGCTGGCGGGGCACTTTCGTCGGCGGCGCGACCCGCGCCAATGGCGATCGCTTCCATGGCTACGGGCTGCACGATCTGTTCCTGACCTGGCGGCCTGATCGCGGCTTTCTTGAAGGGGCCACGGTGCAACTGTCGGTCAACAATATCTTCGACCGGCAGTATCGCAACATCCTCGACGGCTCGTTCAGCGCCGCCGAGCCACGGCGCGGGCGCGATATCCGCCTGACCCTCGGGCGCAGTTTCCACTGGTAAAACCCGCCGCCGCTTCCGTGCCTGACCGAAGCGGTGACACCCAGGGCTGGATTACCGGGGGTTGCGATACCCTATCTTTTCTGTCAGTTATTATCTGCCCAGCCATCCGCTTGCGTTGCCTCGTTCGCGCGGCTCAGCCCGGCAGTCCCCCCTTTCCCTGACCGGACCTGCCAGCGATGTGCCCCTTGCCCGAATCCGCCCACCCCCCCGCCGCGTCCAGCGATACCGGCACCGCCGGGCCTGCAGGCCGCGATGAACCCGCAGCAATCACGCCCGCAGCAATCACGCCCGCCGCCGCTCTGCCTGTCGTCGCCCTGCCGGAATGCATGCGTGCCGGCACCCCGGCGCATGATGCGCGCGCACTGACCGGCGGCGGGTCAGTGGCGCATGTGCTGCTGGGCGGGCAGGTCTATGTGCTGCGCATCACCCGCGCGGGAAAGCTGATCTTGACCAAATAGCCGTGGCGCGTGCGGCCCCGCACCCGCCGGCATCGCTTGACGCAAGGTTTGCCGTGACTTTGGCGCCGCACCGCTCCACTTTGGACGGCAATCGCCAGACCGGAGGAACCCCATGTCCAGCCCCTATCCGCATCTGCTCGCCCCGCTCGATCTGGGGTTCACCACGCTGAAGAACCGCGTGCTCATGGGCTCTATGCACACCGGGCTTGAAGAGCGCGGCGACTGGGCGCGGGTGGCTGAATATTATGCCGAGCGCGCGCGGGGGGGCGCGGCGCTGATCGTCACCGGCGGCATGGCCCCCAATACCGAGGGCGCGGTCTTTCCAGGCGCGGCGGGGCTGTTTACACCGCAAGACATCGCCAACCATCGCATCCTCACCGACCGCGTGCATGCCGAGGGCGGCAAGATCGCCATGCAGGTCCTGCATGCCGGGCGCTATGCCTATGGCAAGAATTGCGTTTCCGCCTCGGCGATCAAATCGCCGATCTCGCCCTTCGTACCACAGGAACTGGACGAGGAAGGCATCGAAAAGCAGATCAGTGACTACGCCACCGCCGCCGCCCGCGCCCGCGAAGCCGGCTATGACGGGGTCGAGATCATGGGCTCCGAGGGCTATTTCATCAACCAGTTCCTCTGCCTGCACACCAACCGCCGCAATGACCGCTGGGGCGGAAGCTATGAAAACCGCATGCGCCTGGCGGTCGAGGTAGTGAAGCGCGTGCGCGCCGCGGTGGGAGCGGATTTCATCATCATCTACCGCATCTCGCTGCTTGATCTGGTGCCCAACGGCCAGCGCTGGGACGAGGTGCTGAAACTGGCCCATGCCATCGAGGCCGCCGGTGCCACGATCCTCAACACCGGGATCGGCTGGCACGAGGCACGCGTTCCTACCATTGCCACCTCGGTGCCACGCGCGGCCTTTGCCTGGGTGACGAAGAAGCTGATTGGGCAGGTTGGCATTCCGCTCATCACCTCGAACCGGATCAACACCCCCGATGTCGCCGAAAGCGTGCTGGCCGAGGGCTGCGCCGACATGGTGTCGATGGCGCGCCCTTTCCTGGCCGATCCTGAATTCGTAAGGAAGGCAGCCGAGGGCCGCGCCGCCGAGATTGCCCCCTGCATCGGCTGCAACCAGGCCTGCCTTGACCATACCTTCATGGGCAAGATCTCAAGCTGTCTGGTCAATCCCCGCGCCTGCCACGAGACCGAGTTGAACTACACCCCGACCGATGCGCCGAAATCCATCGCCGTGGTGGGCGCCGGGCCAGCCGGGCTGATGGCCGCGCTGGTGGCCGATCAGCGCGGCCATCGCGTAACGCTTTACGAGCGTGACAGCCAGATCGGCGGCCAGCTCAACCTGGCCCGCCAGATCCCCGGCAAGGAGGAGTTTCACGGGCTGGTCGAATGGTTCGAAACCATGCTGGCGCGCTCCACCATCGCCCTGAAGCTGGGCCATGAGGCCCGCGCCAAGGCGCTCGACTCCTATGACAGCGTGATCATCGCCACCGGGGTCAGCCCGCGCGATCCCGGTATTCCGGGGCAGGACGCGCCGCATGTGCTGTCCTATCTGGATGTGCTGCGCGACAAGGCGCCGGTGGGCGCACGCGTGGCAGTGGTCGGGGCCGGGGGCATCGGCTTCGATGTGTCCGAATACCTGACCCATCAGGGCGAAAGCGCCACGCTCGACATCGCCGAATGGAAGCGCGAATGGGGCGTCACCGACCCCGCCGCGCAACCCGGCGGCCTGACCGAACCCACCCCTCCCGCGCCAGCGCGCAGCGTCACGCTGCTGCAACGCAAGGCCGAGCGGCCGGGAAAACGGCTGGGCAAGACCACCGGCTGGATCCATCGCGCCAGCCTTGCGGCGCGCGGCGTGACCATGCTGGGCGGGGTCAGCTACGAGGCCATCACCGATCAGGGCATCGTGCTGGGCAACGATCAGGGCGAGCGGCTGCTTGAGGTCGATACCGTGGTGCTCTGCGCCGGTCAGGAGCCGATGCGCACCCTTGCCGATGCGCTGGAGGCACGCGGCAAGACAGTGCATGTGATCGGCGGCGCCGATGTTGCAGCCGAACTGGACGCCAAGCGCGCCATCGATCAGGGCGCGCGGCTTTCAGCGACCCTTTGAAACAACCCAAAAGCGAAACACCGAGCACTAATAACCGAAACAATTCACGCCCGATGGCAGACATTGTTGCCATCTTGCGCAACGATTGTCCGAGGAAAGCCCGCGCCGCTCCACAATCATGCCTGAATTGGAGCGTCTAACGGAAACACCAGAATCTCGGAATGGCGGCGGGTGCGGCATGGATCGACTGACAGAGATGGAAGCCTTTGCCACCGTGGTGGACCAGGGTGGTTTCACCGATGCGGCGCGCAAGATGGGGATTTCCAAATCCGCTGTTTCCAAACACGTCTCCTCGCTTGAGGCGCGGCTGGGCGCGCGACTGCTCAACCGCACCACACGGCGCGTCAGCCCCACCGAAATCGGGCTGGTCTATTATGACCGCGCCCGCCGCGTGCTCAATGACGCCGGCGAGGCCGACAGCATCGTCTCGGCCATGCAATCGGCCCCTTCCGGGGTGTTGCGCATGTCGGTGACAACCGATTTCGGCGTTGCGCTGCTGTCGCCGATCCTGGGCGAGTTTCTCAACGAATTCCCTGAAATCAACGTCAACATGGTGCTCAAGAACCGCTATGTCGAACTGATCTCGGAAGGGTTCGACATGGCGATCCGCATCGGCGACATGGAGGATTCCACGCTGCGCGCACGCAAGATCGCCGAAACCACGCAACGGCTGATCGCCGCGCCATCCTATTTCGCCCGGCACGGCCGCCCGGCGCGCATCGACGATCTGACCGAACACCGGCTCTTGCATTACTCCAACCAGGCCAGCGCCAATGTGTGGAAGGTTGTTGCCCCCTCGGGCGAGGAGCGGCAGGTGCGCGGCACCGGCTGGCTGACGGTGAATGACGGCCAGTCGCTGCTCAACGCGGCCGTCAAGGGGCTGGGCATCGCCTATCTGCCAAGCTTTCTTTATCATCAGGCGATGCAGGACGGGCTGGTCGAAGATGTGATCCCCGATCTGCCACGCACGCTTCTGGGCATCTATGCGGTCTATCCGCCGGGCCGTTTCACCCAGCCCAAGGTGCGCGCCTTCATTGATTTTCTGGTCGAGCGGTTTGCCGAGAAAGGCCCCGACACCTGGTGAACCTGGGTTCCCTGCACCGGCCGGTGTCCCTCCCGGTCGGGCTGTAGCGCCTGGGCCGGCCCTGCGCCGGCCCTTTTTTCATCGCGCGGCCTTCATCAGCCCCGCTGCCCGCACCGCAGGCTTGACGGCCCCGCCGCACGGCGACAGGCTGGCCGCATGACCCACGCTTCCCTGCCCCCCGCTCCACCAGTGACCCGCGCGCTTGAAGTGGCGCTTTATGCCGAAGATCTGGAAGCATGCGCGGCCTTCTATGAGCATGTCCTCGGCCTGGCGCGCGGCCCCGAGGTGACCGGCAGGCATATATTCTTCCGGCTGGGCGAGGGCATGCTGTTGCTGTTCAATCCGACGGCTTCGGCGGTGCCCGGCGGGAATGCAGCGCTGCCGGTTCCGCCGCATGGCACGCACGGGCCGGGGCACCTGTGCTTTGCCGCCGAACGCCGGGCGATTGCGGCCTGGAAGGCGCGGCTGATTGCCTGCGGTGTCGCTATCGAGGCCGAATTCGACTGGCCCAATGGCGCGCGCTCGCTCTATGTGCGTGATCCGGCCGGCAATTCCATCGAGTTCGCCGAACCCGCGCTCTGGCGCTGACACGCGCGGCCCGGACCGGCCGGATCGAGCGTGCCATGCAACCGATGGCGGGCCAGTATCCGCTCGAACTGGCCGCCTCAGGCGTTGATCACCTCATCCAGCGCGCCGTCGATCGCATCGGTGATCTGGTCGATCTGATCGGCGCTGACCACCAGTGCCGGGCTCAGGCAGAGCGTGTTGTTGAACCCCGGCAGCGAACGGTTGGTCATGCCGATCTGCACGCCGCGCTTCATCGCCGCCGCCACCACCGCCGCTACGGTCTTTTCGGCCAGCGGCTCCCTGGTGGCGCGGTCGGCCACCAGTTCGGCACCGCAAAACAGCCCTTTGCCACGCACATCGCCGATCACCGCGTGTTTTTCCATCAGCGCGTGCAGGCTGTCCATCAGGCGATCACCCATGGCCAACGTATTGGCCAGCAGCTTCTCGTCCTCGATGATGCGCATGTTTTCCAGCGCCGCCGCCGGCCCGGCGGTGCAGCCGCCAAAGGTGGAAATATCACGGAAATAGCTCATCGGATCCACAGCGTCGTCCTTGAACATGTCGAACACGCGCTCGGTGGTGACGGTGCAGGAAATCGCCGCATAGCCGGAGGCGACACCCTTGGCCATGGTCACGATATCGGGCTGGATGTCGTAGTTCTGATAGCCGAACCAGGTGCCGGTGCGCCCCACGCCGCAGACCACCTCGTCGATGATCAGCAGCAGGTCGTATTTCCGGCAGATCTCCTGCACGCGGGGCCAGTAGCCCTCGGGCGGGGTGATGACCCCGCCGCCGGCAGTGACCGGCTCCAGAATGATCGCGCCCACGCTGTCGGCGCCCTCGCGCAGGATCACCTCTTCGATGGCATTGGCCGCGCGCAGCCCGTAATCGGCCACATCGCCCCATTGGCTGCGGTACTCCAGGCAATGCGGCACCGCCACGAAACCCGGCGGGAAGGGGCCATACATGGCCTTGCGCTCCTCTTGCCCGCCCGAGGCCAGCGCGGCAATGGTGGTGCCGTGGTAGTCACGTTCGCGGTAGAGGATCTTCCATTTCTTGCCGCCGTGCCGGCGATGGGCGATCTGGCGCACCATCTTGTAGGCTTTCTCGTTGGCCTCGGAGCCCGAGTTGGAATAATAGACCCGGCTCATGCCCGGCATCCGCGCCACCAGTGCCTCGGCATAAAGCGCGCCGGGCACCGAGCCGGCAGCACCGGCGAAATAGTTCATCTTCAAAAGCTGGTCGCGCACCACATTGGCGATGGATTCGCGCCCGTAGCCCACGTTCACCGTCCACACCCCGCCCGAAACGGCATCAAGCGTCTCGCGCCCGGTGGCATCCCATACCCGCAGGCCACGTCCCTCGACGATGATTCGCGGATCAATGGTTTCGAATGCCTTGTGCTGGGTCAGATGGTGCCAGACATGCGCGCGGTCGGCCTCGATCACGCCCTGTAGGTCGTTGCGGCTTGCTGCGTCTTCCATTGCGGCTCCCTTCCGGATGCAGGATATCAACTGGCGGCACAATGGCGCATGTGCCCCGTCCCCGATAGCGCCAGAGCGGCCCTATCAATAGAGCCAGAGCCTGCTAGACTGCGCAGATACGGAGGGTTCGGCCATGGCCGTCATGGTGGATAGTTTCTTTCTGGCACCGGATGTGCAGGGCACCTTGCAAAACCGCATCCGCCAGATGGTAGCCGAGGGTATTCTGGCCGGCAGGCTGCGCCCCGGCGAGCGCATGCCCTCTAGCCGCAAACTGGCCGCGCATCTGGGTGTCAGCCGCATCACCGTGACGCTGGCCTATGGTGATCTGGTCGCCGATGACTACCTGACCGCGCGCGGGCGCTCAGGCTATTTTGTCTCGCCAAACGCGCCTCAGCCGCAGGATTTCACCCCCAGCCACGCGCCTCGATACGATAGCGTGGACTGGGCGCGCGCGCTCAGCCAGCGCGGCGGGGCGATGCTGGGCGCCGGCAAGCCCCGCAACTGGCGCGATTACCGCTTTCCCTTCGTCTATGGCCAGGCCGACCCCACACTTTTTGACCATCATAACTGGCGCGGCTGCACGCTGATGGCGCTGGGCCAGAAGGATTTTCACAGCCTGACCGACGACCAGTTCGAACAGGACGATCCGGGGCTGCTGGAATATATCGCCCGCCACACCCTGCCCCGGCGCGGCATCCTGGCGCGCCCGGATGAGATACTGGTCACGCTGGGGGCGCAGAATGCGCTTTGGCTGGCCGCGCAACTGTTGCTCAACCAGCGCCGCACGGCGGCGATCGAGGACCCCGGATATCCCGGCCTGCGCGAGATCCTCAACCAGACGCGCTGCCGCGTGGAGCCGGTGCCGGTGGGGCCGCAGGGCCTCAATCCCGCCGATCTGCCTGCCGGTATCGACGTGCTGTTCTGCACCCCCAGCCACCATTGCCCCACCGGCGCAACCATGCCGCTTGCCGCGCGCCATGCGCTTCTGGGGCTGGCCGCGCGGCAGGGTTTCCTCGTTGTCGAGGATGACTACGAATTCGAGATCGCCGGCAGTGCCGCCCCTCTGCCGGCGCTCAAATCCCTCGACCATGAGGGGCGGGTGATCCATGTGGGGTCATTTTCAAAATCGCTGTTTCCGGGGTTGCGGCTGGGGTTTCTGGTGGGCGCGGCACCCTTCATTCGCGAGGCGCGCGCGCTGCGCGGCACGGTGCTGCGCCATCCGCCAGGGCTGGTGATGCGCGCGGCGGCCTATTTTCTTTCGCTGGGCCATTACGACGCGCTGCTGCGCCGCCTGGGCCGCGCCTTCGAAATGCGCCGCAAGGTGATGCTGGAGGCGGTGCGCGCCGAGGGGCTCGGCATTGCGGGTGTGGCCGACGCCGGTGGCTCAAGCCTGTGGATGCGCACCCCCGATGGCGTGGACGCCATGACGCTGGCACTGGCACTGCGCGAGGATAGCGTGCTGATCGAACCGGGCAGCGCCTTCTTTCATCAGCCAATGCCGGAACAGAGCCACTACCGCATCGCCTATAGCTCCATCACCTCCGAGCGTATCCCCGAGGGCATCAACCGTATCGCACGGCGCATCAAGGCGCTGCAACGCGGCCGCAACCGCCCGGCAACCCCTTGGCCCGCCCCGCGCTAGCCGCGCACCACATTGGCGCTCTTGATATGGCGCAAAACCAGATTGGTCTGGATATTGGCAATGCCTTCAAGCCGGAACAGCGTGCGCTCCATGAAGGCGTTGAAGGCATCCAGATCGCGGCACAGCACGCGCAGGTGGTAATCCGCTGCCCCCGTGGTTGCAAAGCAATCCAGCACCTCGTCATGGCGCATCACCTCGGCGGTAAAGCGCTCGACGATCTCGCGCGAGTGGCGGGTGAGCTGCACATGGATGATGGCATGAAACGCCTTGCCGGCGCGTCGCGGATCGAGCACCGCGCGATAGGCGGTGATGATGCCGGCCTCTTCCAGTTGACGCACCCGACGCCAGCAACTTGACGCCGACATCCCCAGCCGCTCGGCCAGTTGCTGATTGGAAAGTCGCGCATCCTGTTGCAGCAGTTCCAGAAGGCGCCAGTCTCGTTCTTCCAGTTCCATGCTTCACCCTGAAACGATCTTTCTAATCAATGGTCAATTCTGAACTGAAATTCAACCTTGCACTGGATATTGGTGCAACTCTGGCACATCTTTTCGCGCCGGCGGGTGTAGAATTCACTCATCCCAGCCCCTTGACCAGCCCCGCGAAAGGACCGGCCATGAACGCCCCCCATCGCCCGCTCGACGATTACAGCCTTGACGACCGCTACACCCGCCGCGAAGGGCGCGTGTTCCTGACCGGCACGCAGGCACTGGTGCGCATCGTGCTTGATCAGGCACAACGTGACCGCGCGGCGGGGCTCAATACCGCCGGGCTGGTCTCGGGCTATCGCGGCTCGCCGCTGGGCGGGCTGGATCTGGAGCTGTGGCGCTCGCGCAAGCTGCTCGGCGAGCGGCAGGTCGAGTTTCTGCCCGCCGTCAACGAGGATCTGGCCGCCACGGCGATCCTTGGCAGCCAGCAGGTGGAAACCAACCCCGACGCCCAGGTGCAGGGCGTCTTTGGGCTGTGGTATGGCAAGGGGCCAGGCGTGGACCGCGCCGGCGATGCCCTGAAGCACGGCAATGCCTATGGCTCCAGCCCGCATGGCGGGGTGCTGGTGGTGGCGGGCGACGATCATGGCTGCGTCTCCTCGTCCATGCCGCATCAGTCGGACGTGGCCTTCATGGCCTGGTTCATGCCCACGCTGAACCCCGCCTCGGTGGCCGAGTTTCTGCCCTTTGGCGAATGGGGCTACGCGCTGTCGCGCTTTTCGGGCATGTGGGTCGGGTTCAAGGCGGTTTCGGATGTGGTGGAAAGCGGCGCCTCGGTGCGCCTGCTGCCCGAGCGCCGGTTCGCCACGCCCGATTATGTGCCCCCCCCCAGCGGACTGCACTACCGCTGGCCGGATCTGCCGGGCTTTCAGATCGAAGAGCGCATCGAGGCCAAGAAACAGGCCGTCTTCGCCTTTGCCGAGGCCAACCCGATCGACCGGCGCATCCATGATCTGCCGCGCGCGCGATTTGGTTTCGTGACCACCGGCAAGGCGCATCTGGACCTGATGGAAGCGTTGCGCCTGCTGGGGCTGGGGCGCGATGAATGCGCCCGGCTGGGCATTGACATCTACAAGGTCGGCATGGTCTGGCCCCTGGCGCGCCGCAATGCGCTCGATTTCGTCGCCGGCAAGGAAGAGATCCTGGTGATCGAGGAAAAGCGCGGCATCATCGAAAGCCAGCTCAAGGAGTATTTCTACGACTGGGACGGCAACAAGCCGCGCCTGATGGTCGGCAAGCGCGATGAGGCCGGAAACCGGCTGGTTCCCTGGACGGGCGAGCTTTCGCCGCGCCAGCTTCTGCCCCTCATCGCGCGGCGGCTGGACCGCCTGCTCCCCGGCGAAAACCTGCCCGAGCGCGCGCGCCGGGTGCTGGCCACCGAGGGGCGGGTGCTCAATATCCCCGGCGCCACCCGCACGCCCTATTTCTGCTCGGGCTGCCCGCACAACACCTCTACCAGGGTGCCCGAAGGCTCAAAGGCGTTGGCCGGGATCGGCTGTCATTTCATGGCCTCCTGGATGAACCGCGAAACCACCTCGCTGATCCAGATGGGCGGCGAGGGGGTGAACTGGGCGGCTTCCAGCCGGTTCACCGGCAAGGGCCATGTGTTCCAGAACCTCGGCGAGGGCACCTGGTATCATTCCGGCTCCATGGCGATCCGTCAGTCGATCGCGGCGGGCGCGAACATCACCTACAAGATCCTTTACAACGATGCCGTGGCCATGACCGGCGGACAGCCGGTGGACGGGCCGGTCTCGGTGCAGGCCATCGCCGCGATCTGCCACGCCGAAGGGGTGGAGCGCATCGCGCTGGTCTCGGACGATATTGCCAAGTTCCGCCGCGCCGATTTTCCCGCCGGCACCAGCTTTCACGACCGCCGCGAGATGGACGCCCTGCAGCGCGAATTGCGCGGGGTGCCGGGCGTGTCGGTGCTGATCTACGAGCAGACCTGCGCTACCGAAAAGCGCCGCCGGCGCAAGCGCGGCACTCTGGAAGACCCGCAGAAATTCGTGCTGATCAACGAGTTGGTCTGCGAGGGCTGCGGCGATTGCTCGAAGGAATCGAACTGCCTGTCGGTCGAACCGGTGGAAACCGAATTCGGCCCCAAGCGGCGCATCAACCAGTCGAACTGCAACAAGGATTTTTCCTGCCTGAACGGGTTTTGCCCGTCATTCGTGACCATCGAGGGGGCTGCGCGACGCAAGCCCGAGCCGCGCGCGCATGGTGCCATCGAGGCGGCGCTTGCCACCTTGCCCGAGCCTGATCTGCCGGTGCTGAAACAACCGCACGACCTGCTGGTAACGGGCGTGGGCGGCACCGGCGTGGTGACGGTGGGCGCGCTGGTGGCGATGGCCGCGCATCTGGAAGGGCGCGGGGTTTCGGTGCTCGATTTCACCGGCTTCGCGCAGAAATTCGGTCCGGTGCTGAGCTATCTGCGCCTCGCCCCCACGCCCGAAGCGCTGCAACAGGTGCGCATCGACACCGCCAGCGCCGATGCGCTGATCGGCTGCGACATCGTGGTTTCCACGGCCCCCAAGGCCTCGGCCTGCCTGCGGCGGGGCACGCGCGCGGTGGTCAGCCTGAGCGGCATGCCAACGGGCGATATCGTGCTCAACCGCGACGCCAGCCTGAGGGTGCCCGAACGGCTCAAGGCGCTCGAATCGGCAGTCGGCGGCACGGTTGGCGCGCTCGACGCCGGCAAACTGGCCGAGGCGCTGCTGGGCGATACGGTCTTCGCCAATATCATCATGCTGGGCTATGCCTGGCAGCAGGGGCTGGTGCCGGTGTCGCTTGCGGCGCTGGACCGCGCCATCGCGCTCAACGGCGTCGCCCCGGATGCCAACCGCCGTGCCTTCGCGACAGGCCGGCTGGCGGCCACCGATCCGGCGCTGCTGTCAGAGGCCGCAGGCATCGCCCCCCCGGCCGAGGAAACGCTGGAGCAGCTTCTCAACCGGCGCGCCGAGTTCCTCACCGCTTATCAGAACGCCGCCTATGGCGCGCGCTGGCACAAGGCGCTGGCCCCGGTTCTGGCGCTGGGCGACGAGGCATTGTCACGCGCCGCGGCAAAGAGCCTGTTCAAGCTGATGGCCTACAAGGATGAGTACGAGGTGGCCCGCCTGCATCGTGATCCCGCTTTCAGCGCCCGCATCGCCGCCGAGTTCGGCCCCGGTGCGCGGGTGAACCACCACCTTGCGCCGCCGCTCTGGCCCGGTGGCTCCGATGCCCGTGGCCGGCCCCGCAAGCACCGCTTCCCCGGCTGGGCAATGCGACCGGCCTTCGCCCTGCTGGCGCGGCTCAAGGGGCTGCGGGGCACCGCGTTCGACCCCTTCGGCCGCCATGCGGAACGCCGCATGGAGCGCGAGTTGATCCTCTGGTTCGAGACGCTTCTGGCACGCGCCGCCGCCGAGCTGGCGGCATCGGGGGAAGAGCGCGAGGCGGCGCTGGCGCGCTGGCGCGTGGTGCTGGCAGCACCGATGGGGGTGCGTGGCTATGGCCCGGTCAAGGCGGAGGCTGCGGCGCGGGTGCGCGCCGAGGTTGACGCCGCGCTGGCCTGACGCATGGCGCGGCGCTATCCGCCATTCTGCGCGCGCATGCGGGTGACAAAATCGCGCAGCACCGACAGGCCACGCTCGTCGCTCACCGGATGAGCGCGCGACGACAGCACCGAAAGCGTCACCACGCGCTCGGCCACCGGCAGGATGGCACGCCAGTAGCCGGGATCGAAACTGGCAGGGTTGCCGCGATCCTCGATGCGCAACCAGACTGCGCCATCCTCCACGCGCTGCGCAACGACGCGCACATCCTCGGCCCGGCCGCTGCGCGCCAGTTGCCCCAGCCCGGCCGGCGTTTCCAGATATTCTGAAAGCCGGACCAGATTTTCGGGCGTGCCAAGGCCGGGTGCCGGTATCCCGGTCACGGTGGCGCTCAGCACCGGGGTGGCGCGGGCGCTGGCGGTGCAGCGCACCAGAAGCACGAAAGCCTCGGTCTGGCTTTCCCGCGTGGCATCGGTGTCAATGCAATAGCCCTGCGGCCCGGCAACCCTGACCTGCCCATCCAGCACGTCAATCGCCGCCGGCCCCGAGGCCCCGCCGCCGCCGCCGCCGCCCGTCAGACGGCTCAGCGAGGCATTTTCGAAGCAGGCCGCCAGCACAAGGCCGGCGGCCAGCAAGGCCACAAAGGGGCGCGCCCTAGAGATCCATATACACATGGGCTTCGTCGCCAGCGCCGGGATGCGTGACGGCGCCCAGACGCGCGCCACCGACCAGCTGGGCATATTTCCAAAGCGCTCCGGTGGCATAAATCGTCTTGCGTGGCCCCGTCCATTCGGCCTTGCGCGCCGCCAGTTCCTGATCGCTCAGCGCCACCGACAGTTCGCCGGACAGCGCATTGAGGGTGATCATGTCGCCGTTGCGCAGCAGCGCGATCGGCCCGCCATGCGCCGCTTCCGGCCCCACATGGCCCACGCAGAAACCGCGCGTCGCGCCGGAAAAGCGCCCGTCGGTGATCAGCGCCACCTTCTTGCCCATGCCCTGCCCGCTCAGCGCCGCGGTGGTGGCAAGCATCTCGCGCATGCCGGGGCCGCCGGCGGGGCCCTCATTGCGGATGACGATCACCTCGCCCTCGCGGTATTCACGCGCCTTGACGGCGGCAAAGGCATCTTCCTCGCATTCGAACACCCGCGCAGGGCCGGTAAAGACCTGCTCGTCCTCGCTCATGCCGGCGACCTTCACGATGGCGCCCTCGGGGGCGAGATTGCCCTTCAGCCCGACGACACCGCCCGTCTTGGTGATCGGCGTGGCGGCCGGGTAGATCACCCGCCCGTCGGCCTGACGCGTGACAACGTCAAGCTCCTCGCCCATGGTGCGGCCGGTTGCGGTCATGCAGTCCTCGTGGATCAGGCCCTGCTTGCGCAACTCCTTCATCACCACCGGCACGCCGCCCGCCTCATAAAGGTCCTTCGCCACATATTTTCCGCCGGGCTTGAGGTCGACGAAATAGGGCGTGTCGCGGAAGATGTCGCAGACATCGAAGAGATCGAACGCGATCCCCGCCTCATGGGCGATGGCCGGCAGGTGCAACCCGGCATTGGTGGAACCGCCGGTGCAGGCGACCACGCGCGCGGCGTTTTCCAGCGATTTGCGGGTGACGATGTCGCGCGCGCGGATGTTGCGCTCGATCAGGGTCATCACCGCCATGCCGCTGGCCATGCCGTATTCGTCGCGGCTCTCGTAAGGGGCCGGCGCGCCCGAGGAGTTGGGCAGCGCCAGACCGATCGCCTCGCTGACGCAGGCCATGGTATTGGCCGTGAACTGCCCGCCACAGGCCCCCGCGGAGGGGCAGGCCACGCGCTCAAGGATCGCCAGTTCGGCATCGGAATAATTGCCCGCCTGATGCTTGCCCACCGCCTCGAACACGTCCTGCACGGTCACATCCTGACCGTTGAGCCGCCCCGGCAGGATCGAGCCACCATAGATGAAGACCGACGGCACGTTGAGCCGCACCATTGCCATCATCATCCCCGGCAGCGACTTGTCGCAGCCCGCCAGCCCCACCAGCGCGTCATAGCAATGCCCGCGCATCGTCAGCTCCACCGTGTCGGTGATCGCATCGCGCGAGGCCAGGCTGGAGCGCATCCCCTCATGGCCCATGGCAATGCCGTCGGTCACGGTGATGGTGGTGAATTCGCGCGGCGTGCCACCGGCCTTCTTTACGCCCATCTTCACCGCCTGCGCCTGCCGGTTGAGCGCGATGTTGCAGGGCGCGGCCTCGTTCCAGCAGGTCGCCACGCCGACCCAGGGCTGGTGGATCTCGTCCTCGGAAATGCCCATGGCATAGAAATAGCTGCGATGCGGGGCGCGCGCCGGGCCCTCGGTCACATGGCGGCTGGGAAGTTTCGACTTGTCGAAACGCTTGTTGGTCATGGAAGGCTCCTCCGCGGCTGGGCAACTGGCTTGGCGAAGGGATAAAGCCTGAGCCGCATCACCACAAGGGGCGCAAGGTCCGACTGTTGCGCGAAACCGGCACAGGGCGCAAGAAACGCAATGCCCGCCACTGCAATGCCCGCTCGACAAACCCCGCGGCGCAGGCTATGCGAGGGTCATGATCGACTGCATCGCCACACATCCGGACCTGCGACGCCGACGCTGAAGCGCCGGCCCATTGATCATGCCTGCACGGCCACTGCCCGTCAGGCACCTCCGATCCCCTGCCATCTCCCGCACATTGACTTGCCCGCGCGCCTTTGGCACGCATGGGCTTTCCATCGAAGGCATCGCCATGATCGCATCCGTTCTGCCCACCTATAACCGCACGCCCCTGACCTTTGTGAAGGGCGAAGGCTCCTGGCTGACCGAGGCCGATGGCCGACGTTTCCTGGACATGGGCGCGGGCATCGCGGTCAATGCGCTGGGCCATGCCCATCCGGCGCTGGTGCAGGCGCTGGCCGATCAGGCGCAGGCGCTGTGGCATGTCTCCAACCTCTATGAGATCCCGCAGCAGCAGGCGCTGGCCGATGCGCTGGTCGAAAACACCTTCGCCGATACCGTGTTCTTCACCAATTCCGGCACCGAAGCAGCGGAACTGGCGATCAAGATGGTGCGCAAATACTGGCACGCGAAGGGCCAGGACCGCCCCACCATCCTGACCTTCGAGGGCGCCTTTCATGGCCGTTCTACCGGCGCCATCGCCGCCGCCGGCTCAGAAAAGATGACCAAGGGTTTCGGGCCGCTGATGCCGGGCTTCAAGGTGCTGCCCTGGGAGGACATGGCCGCGCTGGAGGCCGCGCTTGATGACAGCGTGGGCGCGGTGATGATCGAGCCGGTGCAGGGCGAGGGCGGCATCCGCACCCTGCCCGAAGCCACACTTAGGGCATTGCGCGAGGCCTGCGACCGCGTAGGCGCGCTTCTGGTGCTTGATGAGGTGCAATGCGGCATGGGCCGCACGGGGCGGCTCTTTGCTCATGAATGGGCCGGTATCACGCCGGATATCATGATGGTTGCCAAGGGCATCGGCGGGGGCTTCCCGCTGGGTGCGGTGCTGGCCAGAGAAGCCGCCGCCGCCGGCATGGTGGCGGGCACCCATGGCTCCACCTATGGCGGCAATCCGCTGGCCTGCGCGGTCGGGCTGAAGGTGATGGAGATCATCGCCGATCCGGCCTTTCTTGCCGAAGTCAGCCACAAGGCCGGGCTGCTGCGGCAGAAGCTGGAAGGGCTGGTTGCCGCGCATCCCGAGAGCTTCGACGAGGTGCGCGGCGCGGGCCTCATGCTGGGGCTGAAATGCGCGCGCCCGAATACCGATCTGGTTGCCGCAGCGCGCGAGGCCGGGGTGCTGGTGGTGCCGGCGGCGGATAACGTCATCCGCCTGCTGCCCGCGCTCAACATCCCCGACGAGGATCTGGCCGAGGCCGTGCACCGGCTGGAGCACGCCGCCGCCCGCCTTTCCGATACCTGATCCGCCGCTCAACACCGGGGCCAGGACGGCAAGGGCCGGCGCCCCGCTTGCAGGAATTTCCGCTGATGAACCACTTTCTCGATATTCACACCACCGACCCGGCCGCGTTGCGGGCCATGATCGACCAGGCCGCGGCGATGAAGGCCGCGCGCAACGGCCGCGGCCAGGCCGCGCCCGATGACACCCAGCCGCTGGCCGGCAGGATGGTGGCGCTGATCTTTGAAAAACCCTCGACCCGCACGCGCGTTTCCTTCGATGTCGGCGTACGCCAGATGGGCGGGCAGACGATGGTGCTTTCCGGCTCGGAGATGCAGCTCGGCCATGGCGAGACGATCGCCGATACCGCGCGCGTGCTCTCGCGCTATGTCGATCTCATCATGATCCGCACCTTCGAGGAATCGGTGCTGCTGGAACTGGCCGAATACGCCAGCGTGCCGGTGATCAACGGGCTGACCAACCGCACCCATCCCTGTCAGATCATGGCCGATGTATTGACCTATGAGGAACATCGCGGCCCGATAGCCGGCAGGAAGGTGGTGTGGTCGGGCGATGGCAACAATGTGTGCGCCTCGTTTCTGCAGGCCGCCGGGCAGTTCGGCTTCGACTTCACTTTCACCGGCCCGCCACCACTGGACCCCGAGCGCGAGTTCATCGAATTTGCCCGCGCGAAGGGCAGCGATGTGCAGATCGTGCGCGACCCTGCCGAAGCGGTGCAAGGTGCCGATCTGCTGGTCACCGATACCTGGGTCAGCATGCATGACAGCCAGTCCACCAAGGAGCGCCGGCACAATCAGCTGCGCGCCTATCAGGTCAATGAACGGCTGATGGCGGTCGCCAAGCCTGATGCGCTGTTCATGCATTGCCTGCCCGCGCATCGCGAGGACGAAGTGACCAGCGCAGTGATGGACGGGCCGCATTCGGTGGTTTTCGACGAGGCCGAGAACCGCCTGCATGCGCAAAAGGCGATCATGCGCTGGTGCCTGGGTGTCTGAGCCGGTCATGAGGGATGTTGGGGCAGATGAAAGGGCAAGACCAGTGAGCAATCCGCTGCTGAGCACATGGGAGGGGCCTTTTGCGCTGCCTCCCTTCGAGGTGATCGAAGACCACCATTTCGCCCCCGCCTTTGACGCGGCACTGGCCGAGGGGCGCGCCGCCGTCGAGGCGATCGCCACGAACCCCGAGCCTGCGGACTTTGGCAACACCATCGAGGCGCTGGAGCTGGCCGATGCACGGCTTGACCGGGTGGCGGGGCTGTTCTTCAACCTCGCCGGCAGCGATTCCAACCCCGCGCGCGAGGCGTTGAGCCGCGATCTGGCACCGAAGCTCTCGGCCCATGCCTCGGCGATCATCAGCAACCGCGCGCTGTTCGCGCGCATCGAAACGCTGTGGGCCAAGCGCGACGCGCTGGGGTTAAACGCTGAACAGGCGCGCGTGCTGATGCTGTATCGGCGCATGTTCCTGCGCGCTGGCGCGGCACTTGAAGGCGCGGCAAGCGAGCGGATGACGGAAATCAAGGCGCGCCTGGCGAGCCTGGGCACACAATTCGCGCAGAATCTTCTGGCGGATGAACGCGACTGGTTCATGCCGCTTGACGCCAGCGCCGGCGATCTGGCCGGGCTGCCGGATTTCGTGATCGAAATGGCGCGGGCTGCCGGTGCCGAGCGCGGGCAGGATGGCCCGGTGATCACGCTCAACCGCTCGCTGATCGTGCCGTTCTTGCAATACTCCGCCGACCGCGATCTGCGCCGGCGCGCCTTTGATGCCTGGTCGGCGCGCGGTGCGAATGGCGGCGCCACCGACAACCGGGCCATCGCCGCCGAGACACTGGCCCTGCGCGCCGAACGTGCCGCGCTGCTGGGCTATGACAGCTATGCCGATTACAAGCTGGAAACCGAGATGGCGCGCCGCCCGAGCGCCGTGCGCGAGCTGTTGATGCGCGTCTGGGCCCCGGCCCGCGCCCGCGCCGAGGGGGATGGCGCAGCGCTTGAGGCGCTGCTGGTTGCCGACGGGATGCAGCCACCGCTGGAGCCCTGGGACTGGCGCTATTATTCGGAAAAGCGCCGCCTGGCACTGCATGATTTCGACGAGGCCGCGCTCAAACCCTATCTGTCGCTTGATGCGATGATCGCAGCCGCCTTCGATGTGGCGAACCGGCTGTTCAGGCTGGAATTCCGCGCACTGGATATGCCGCTTTATCACCGCGACGCGCGCGCCTGGGAAGTCACCCGCGAGGGCCGGCACATGGCGGTCTTCATCGGTGACTATTTCGCCCGCCCCTCGAAACGCTCGGGCGCGTGGTGCTCGGCCATGCGTGGCCAGCGCAAGCTGGGCACCGATATGCGCCCGGTGGTGGTGAATGTGTGCAATTTCGCCAAGGGCGAACCGGCGCTGCTGTCGTGGGATGATGCGCGCACGCTGTTTCATGAATTCGGCCATGCGCTGCACCAGATCCTGTCTGATGTTACCCACGGGCTGATCGCCGGGACATCGGTGGCGCGCGATTTCGTCGAACTGCCCAGCCAGCTTTACGAGCACTGGCTGGAGGTGCCCGAAGTGATCGAAACCCATGCCCGCCACTGGCAAAGCGGCGCGCCGATGCCCGAGGGCCTGCGCGCCGGGCTCAAGGCGGCGGCGACCTGGGATCAGGGTTTCGGCACGGCCGAGTTCATCGCCTCGGCGCTTGTCGACCTGGCCTTCCACGAGGGCGCGCCCCCCACCGATCCGATGCAGAAACAAGCGCAGGTGCTTGCCGAGATCGGCCTGCCACGCGCGATCCGCATGCGCCATGCGACCCCCCATTTCGCCCATGTCTTTGCCGGCGAGGGCTACGCGAGCGGCTATTACAGCTACATGTGGTCCGAGGTGATGGACGCTGATGCCTTTGCCGCTTTCGAGGAAGCGGGCGATCCATTCGATGCCGAACTGGCCGCCCGGCTTGAGCGGCATATCCTTTCGGCCGGCGGCTCGAACGAGGGCGAGGCGCTCTATACCGCCTTTCGCGGGCGGATGCCGGGGGTGGAGGCGCTGCTGCGCGGGCGCGGGCTGGACGCGGCCTGAACCGCCGGGCGCTGCCGGCAAGACGCCCGGCGCGGTATTGCGGCATGGGTGTCAGCCCTTGGCCTGACGCCCCGAGCCGGGGCCGACGGGATCGGTATGGATGATCACCTCGGCATGCGGAAAGGCCGCGATCAGCGCGTGTTCCAGCCCGTCGGCAATAGCATGGGCCTCGTTGAGCGTAAGCCTGCCGTCGATCTCGACATGCAGCGCGATAAACAACCGGCTGCCGGCGGTGCGGGTCTTGAGGTCGTGCCAGCCGTGGATGCCGGGCCATCTGCCGGCGATGGCGCCGATGCGCTCCAGCACCTCGCTCGGCGCGGCGCGGTCCATCAGGGCATCCCAGGCGCCACGAGCGATCCGCAGCCCGCTCCAGCCCAGCCACAACGCCGCCAGCAGTGCCACCACGGTATCCACGCCGCTCACCCCCCAGCGCTGCGAGGCAAACAGCGCCGCCAGAACACCCAGCGTCGGCAGCAGGTCAGACATGTAGTGCAGCGAATCGGCGGCGATGACCCGGCTGCCCGTCCGGCGGGCAACATGGCGCTGCCACAGCACCAGAGCCGCGGTAAGCGCCACCGACAGGCCCATCACCAGCATGCCCGCCGCTTCGGCGCGCAGTTCCACAGGCTCCGGGGACACCAGCCGCGCCACCGCCAGCGCACCGATCGCCAGCGCCGAGGCCAGCACGATCACCGCCTGAAACAGTGCCGCCAGATCCTCGGCCGAGCTGTGACCGAAGGCATGGTCGTCATCGGGCGGGCGCGCGGCATAGGCGATCGCCGCCAGCGCCGCCATCGACATCAACAGATCGAGCGCATTGTCGGCCAGCGAGGCGGCCATGCTCAGCGCGCCGGTCATCACCAGCGCCCAGAGCTTGAGCGCGATCAGCGTCAGGGCCACGCCAACCGAGGCCATGCCGGCAGAAAGGTTCAGGCGGCGATGTTGGGTGTTGATCATTGGCGGGCTCGATTTTGCGCCAACATAGCGAGCCATCCCGGCGCTGCCCAGAGGAACAAACTGCCGCCTGTAACAATTCGTAAGAATTGGGAAAAAATGCGGTAAAACTTGCTGACCACCAATGCAGCAGGAGCGCGGAACCGGGGCATGCCCCCGACCGCGGCGTGGGAGGAGAAAACTGGTGAGCACAACGGCAACGCAGGGGGCCCTGCAATCCGTGCCGGCGCTTCTGGCGCGCAATGCGGCACAGTTCGGTGCGCAGACGGCCTATCGCGAAAAGGAATTCGGCATCTGGCAATCCTGGACCTGGAAACAGGTCGCCGAGGAGGTCGATTCGGTGGCGCTGGGTTTCCTGTCACTGGGCATGGCGCGCGGTGATTATGTGGCAATCATCGGTCGCAACCGCCCGGCGCTCTACTGGGCGATGGTGGCCGCACAGTCGGTCGGTGCAATTCCGGTGCCGCTCTATCAGGATGCCGTGGCCGAAGAGATGACCTATGTGCTGGACCATTGCGGTGCGCGCTTTGCCGTATGTGGCGATCAGGAGCAGGTCGACAAGGTGATCGAGGTTCAGGCGTCGGTCTCCTCGATCGAGCAGATCATCTATCTCGACAAGCGCGGCATGCGCAAATACGACCACGCGCGCATGAACTGGCTGGAGGATGTGCAGACCGAAGGCCGCGCCGCGCAGCAGCGCTTCGCCGAGGAGCTCAAACGCCGGCGCGACGAGCTGAACTACGATTCAACCTGCGTCATGCTCTATACCTCGGGCACCACCGGCAAGCCCAAGGGCGTGGTGCTGTCGAACCGCAACATCATCGAAACCTCGCGCGCCTCGTCAGAGTTCGACAAGCTGCGCGCCAGCGACGAGATCCTCGCCTATCTGCCGATGGCCTGGGTGGGCGATTTCATCTTTTCGGTCGGTCAGGCCTACTGGACGGGCTTTTGCGTCAACTGCCCGGAAAGTGCCGCGACCATGATGACCGATCTGCGCGAGATCGGACCGACCTATTACTTCGCCCCGCCGCGGATCTTCGAGACCATGCTGACCAGCGTGATGATCCGCATGGAAGATGCCGGCAAGGCCAAGCAGCGACTGTTTCACAAATACATGGAGGTCGCGCGCCGCGTCGGCCCGGCGATCCTGGACGGCAAGCCGGTATCGACGCTTGACCGGGCGCAATATGCGCTGGGCGAGTTGCTGGTGTATGGCCCGCTGAAAAACACCCTCGGCCTGAGCCGGGTGCGCGTGGCCTATACCGCCGGCGAGGCGATCGGCCCCGAGATCTTCGATTTCTATCGCTCGCTGGGGATCAACCTCAAGCAGCTTTACGGCCAGACCGAAGCCAGCGTGTTCATTACCCAGCAGCCCGATGGCGAGGTGCGCTCGGATACGGTAGGCGTGCCTTCGCCCGGCGTCGAGGTGCGCATCGCCGAGAATGGCGAGGTGTTCTATCGGTCGGCCGGGGTGTTCGTCGAATACTACAAGAACGCCGAATCCACCGCCTCGACCAAGGATGCCGAAGGCTGGGTGGCAACGGGGGATGCGGGCTTCTTCGAGCCCGGCACCGGGCATCTGCGCATCATCGACCGGGCGAAGGACGTGGGCAAGATGGCCGACGGCAGCCTGTTCGCGCCGAAATATGTGGAAAACAAGCTGAAATTCTACCCCAACATCCTGGAGACGGTGGTTTTCGGCAATGGGCGCGACAAATGCACCGCCTTCATCAACATCGACCTGAGCGCCGTGGGCAACTGGGCCGAGCGCAACAACATCGCCTATTCCAGCTATCAGGAACTCGCCGGCCACCCGCGGGTGCTGGAGATGATCCAGGGCCATGTCGAGGAAACCAACGCCTCGATCGCCCAGGACGAGATGCTCTCGGGCTGTCAGGTGCACCGCTTCCTGGTGCTGCACAAGGAGCTGGATGCCGATGACGGCGAGATGACCCGCACCCGCAAGGTGCGCCGGCGCATCATCGAGGAGAAATTCGCCGATCTGATCGCGGCGCTCTATGACGGGTCCAGCTCGGTCTACACCGAAACCGAGGTGACCTATGAGGATGGCCGCAAGGGCAAGATCAAGGCCACGCTCGAATTGCGCGACGCAAAGGTGGTGCCCACCGCCGCCCGCATCGCCGCGCAATGACGCCACCGGCCCCCAGGGAGGACCAAGAGCCGATGCTCGACACCAAAGACGACGGTTACACCACCGCCGACGGCCGCACGATCGGCAGTGTGGCGATGGAAATGAAGAACATCACCCTGCGCTTCGGCGGCGTGGTGGCGATCAAGGACATCAGCTTCGATATCCGCTGGGGCGAGATCCGCGCGATCATCGGCCCCAACGGTGCGGGCAAGTCCTCGATGCTCAATGTCATTTCGGGCTTCTACCACCCCCAGGAGGGCGAGGTCTGGTACAAGGGCTTCAAACGCCCGCGGATGCGCCCCTATCAGGTGGCGCGTCAGGGCATCGCCCGCACCTTCCAGAACATCGCGCTGTTCGAGGGGATGAGCGTGCTCGACAACATCATGACCGGGCGGCTCAACCACATGTCATCGGGCATGCTGCAACAGGCGATATGGTGGGGGGCGGCCGCGCGCGAAGAGGCTGAGCACCGCGAGAAGGTCGAAAGGGTCATCGACTTCCTGGAAATCCAGCATATCCGCAAGACACCGGTCGCCCGGCTGCCCTACGGGCTGAAGAAGCGCGTGGAACTGGCGCGGGCGCTGGCCGCCGAGCCGAAGATCCTGCTGCTGGACGAGCCGATGGCCGGCATGAATGTCGAGGAGAAAGAGGACATGTGCCGCTTCATCCTTGATGTGAATGACGAATTCGGCACCACCACGGTGCTGATCGAGCATGACATGGGCGTGGTGATGGACCTCTCCGACCGCGTCGTGGTGATGGATTACGGCAAGAAGATCGGCGACGGCACGCCCACCGAGGTGCGCAACAACCAGGAGGTCATCAACGCCTATCTGGGGGTGGCCCATGACTGAATGCGCAGCACAAAACGACAAATTCTGGGGGGGCGGGCATGCCTGACACTTTACTCTTTGCCATGGAGGCCTCGCTCAACGGCCTGACTGCCGGGGTCATGTATGCGCTGGTCGCGCTTGGCTTCGTGCTGATTTTCAAGGCTTCAGGCATCTTCAACTTTGCCCAGGGCGTCATGGCGCTCTTTGCAGCGCTGACGCTGGTCGGGCTGCAATCCGGGCAGGTTCCCTTCGCGCATCTGATCAACGCCGTCTTCGGCACGCGCATTCATCATTTCGGCTGGAACATTCCCACCTTGATGGCGATTCCGCTGGCCGTCGGGGTGATGGTGCTCTTTGCCTGGATCGTCGAGCGCGTGGTACTGCGCCATCTGGTCAACCAGGAGCCGATCATCCTGTTCATGGCCACCATCGGGCTTGCCTATTTCCTTGAGGGTCTGGGCGACATCATGTGGGGCGCCGAGGTCAAGCGGCTTGATGTGGGCATCCCGCAGGGCATGTCAGCCACCATCGATGATCTGACCTTCGCCTGGCTAGGCTACGGATTCTACCTCGATACGCTGGAGCTGTGGGCGGCCGCGATTGCCGGGGTGCTGGTGGTCTCGCTGGTGATCTTTTCGCAATACACCAAGCAGGGCCGCGCGCTGCGCGCCGTTGCCGACGATCACCAGGCGGCGCTCAGCGTGGGCATCAGCCTGCGGTTCATCTGGGTGCTGGTGTGGTCGCTGGCGGGCATCGTGGCGCTGGTTGCCGGCATGATGTGGGGCGCGAAATCGGGGGTGCAGTTCTCGTTGTCGCTGATCGCGCTCAAGGCCTTGCCGGTGCTCATCCTGGGCGGGTTCACCTCGATCCCCGGTGCCATCGTCGGCGGGCTGATCATCGGGGTCGGCGAAAAGCTCTTCGACTTCTTCATGCAGCCCTTCATCGGCGGTGCCACGGAAAACTGGTTTGCCTATATGCTGGCGCTCGTCTTCCTGCTGTTCCGCCCGCAGGGCCTGTTTGGCGAAAAGATCATCGAGAGGGTCTGAGACATGATTTACCGTGAAGCCGGCGACTTCAAGACAAGCTACGCCGCAGACAACCAGACCTTCCCCATCAGGGGCGACCGTTTCGCCTATTACCTGGTGCTGGCCTTCGCCTTCCTGGTGATGCCCTTCATCATCAACGATTACTGGGCCAATGCCATCGTGGTGCCGTTCCTGATCTATGCAATCGCGGCGCTGGGGCTGAACATCCTGCTGGGATATTGCGGCCAGCTCAGCCTGGGCACCGGTGCCTTCATGGCCTGCGGCGCCTATGCCTGCTACAAGCTGATGGTGGCCTTTCCGGGGCTCAACATCATCTTCGTGATCATGCTGGCCGGGGTGGTGACGGCGGGTGTGGGGGTGCTGTTCGGCCTGCCCTCGCTCAGGATCAAGGGGTTCTATCTGGCGGTGGCGACGCTGGCCGCACAGTTCTTCCTGATCTGGCTCTTCACCCGCACGCCCTGGTTCTTCAACTATTCGCCCACCGGCATGATCTCGGCACCGACGCGAACCGTGCTGGGCTACCCGGTGACCGGGCCGCAGGCATCGGCGGTGTCGATCTACCTGTTGTGTCTGGTCTTCGTCGTGGCGCTCGCCTGGCTGGCGCGCAACCTGACGCGCGGCACGCTGGGGCGCAAATGGATGGCGATCCGCGACATGGACATCGCCGCCGAGATCATCGGCGTCAACCCGCTGATGGCCAAGCTCTCGGCCTTCGCGGTGTCGTCCTTCTTTGTCGGCATCTCGGGGGCGCTGTTCTTTGCCGCCTATCTGGGTGCGGCCGAGGCCGGCGAGGCCTTCGGCATCGACAAGTCGTTCCTGGTGCTCTTCATGGTCATTGTCGGTGGCCTGGGTTCGGTGCTGGGGTCCTTCCTTGGCGCGGGTTTCCTGATCATCGGGCCGGTGCTGCTGAAGCTGCTGCTGGTCAACCAGCTCGGTTGGTCAACCGACCTGGCCGCGCATCTGGAAATCATGATCATCGGCGCGCTGATCATCGTCTTCCTGATCGCCGAGCCGCACGGCCTGGCCGCACTGTGGCGCACCATCAAGGACAAGCTCAGGCTCTGGCCCTTCCCCCACTGACGGGGGGCGGGAGCGAATGAAAGACACTGCAATCGTCATCATCCAATGGGAGGAGAACCAATGAAGATGACCCGACTGGCCGCAGCGCTTGCGGTCACCATGACGGCAGCCGCGCCCGCGCTTGCGGATACGCTGCACTTTCCGATGCTGAACTACCGCACCGGACCCTTCGCACCCAACGGCATCGCCTTTGCCGACGGCTATCAGGACTATCTGACCCTGATCAACGAGCGCGACGGCGGCATCGGCGGCGTGCCGATCCGCTACACCGAATGCGAAACCGCCTATAACACCGAGCGCGGCGTGGAATGCTACCAGTCGATCCGCGGCGACAATCCGCTGATCATCCAGCCGCTTTCGACCGGCATCACCTATCAGCTGATCCCGCGCGCCACCGAGGATCGCGTGCCGGTCCATTCGATGGGCTACGGGCGCACCTCCTCGGTGAACGGCGAAGTGTTCAACTGGGTGTTCAACTTCCCCGCCACCTACTGGGATGGCGCCTCGGTGATCATCAACTATCTGCTGGATGAAAACGGCGGCAGCCTCGACGGCAAGAAGATCGTGCTGCTCTACCACAACTCGGCCTATGGCCGTGAGCCGATCCCCACGCTGACCCGCCTGTCGGAGCGGCTGGGCTACCAGTTCATCCCCATCGCGGTTGACAGCCCGGGCCAGGAACAGGGCAACCAGTGGCTTCAGATCCGCCGCGAACGCCCGGATTACGTGCTGATGTGGGGCTGGGGGGTGATGAACTCCGTGGCCATTCAGGAAGCGGCCAACATCCGCTTCAACATGAACAACTTCATCGGCGTCTGGTGGTCGGGTTCGGAGCAGGACGTGCTGCCTGCCGGGGCCGGGGCACATGGCTATCGCTCGCTGGCGATGCACGGCACCGGGCGCGACTATCCGATCTACAGCGACATCCAGCAGTATGTCGTGGATCGTGGCCGTGCGGCCGGCGCGGGCGATCAGATCGGCACGGTGCTCTACTCGCGGGGGCTGTATGCCGCGATGCTGGCGGTCGAATCGGCGCGCACCGCGCAGGAGATCCACGGCGTGGCGCAGATCACCCCGGCGATGATGCGCGATGGCATGGCCAATCTGGTGATGACCGAAGAGCGCATGGCTGGGCTGGGTCTGCCCGGCTTTGGCCCCGAGTTCGAGGTCAGCTGCCAGAACCATGGCGGATCGGGCGCGGCGATGATTCAGGAATGGGACGCCAACACCCGGACCTGGAGCCTGCTCACCGACTGGATCATGCCCGACCGTGAGATGATCATGGAGATGGTGATGGAAGACTCGCTGGCCTTCGCCGCCGAGAACAACATCACCCCGAGCTGCCTGAACTGAGCCTGCGGCACCAAGCCCAAGGCATGAAGCCCTGACGGGCGCGGCGGCGTCAAGCCGCGCCCGTCCCCCCCACCCAAGCGACGGAAACGCACCATGTTCGACACCCGCCCCGATCCCAGCGCAGCGACCGAAACGCTTCTTGAGGTCAACAACATCGAGGTGATCTACAATCATGTGATCCTGGTGCTCAAGGGCGTCAGCCTGCACGTTGCCAAAGGCGGTATCACCGCGCTTCTGGGCGGAAACGGTGCCGGAAAATCGACGACGCTCAAGGCGATCTCAGGGCTTCTGGGGTCTGAGCGGGGCGATATCACCAAGGGCACGATCACCTATCGCGGCGAGAATGTCGCGGATCGCGACCCGGCCGATCTGGTGCGCAAGGGCGTCATCCAGGTGATGGAGGGCCGGCATTGTTTTGAACATCTCACCGTCGAGGAAAACCTGCTGACCGGCGCCTATACGCGGCGTGATGGCAACCGTTCGGTCAACGACGATCTGGAATTGGTCTACACCTATTTCCCCCGCCTCAAGGAGCGCCGCAAAAGCCTTGCCGGCTACACTTCGGGCGGCGAGCAGCAGATGACGGCAATCGGCCGGGCGCTGATGTCGCGCCCTGAAACGATCCTGCTGGACGAGCCGTCAATGGGCCTTGCGCCGCAACTTGTGGAACAGATTTTCAACATCGTGAAACGCTTGAACGAAGAGCAGGGCGTGACCTTCCTGCTGGCCGAGCAGAACACCAATGTCGCGCTGCGCTTCGCCCATACCGGCTACATTCTTGAAAACGGCCGCGTGGTGATGGAGGGCAGCGCCCAGGCACTGCGCGAAAACCCCGATGTGAAGGAATTCTACCTCGGCATGTCCGACAAGGGCCGCAGAAGCTTCCGCGACGTGCGCAGCTATCGTCGCCGCAAGCGCTGGCTGGCCTGAGCCGCAAGACGCCAGAACGCGACGACAAACACGCGAAGCGGAACACGCCAGAAGGGTGGTGAGCGGCGCGACGGACAGGCCGGTGCCAGCGCCGGTCTCAGGGAGGGGGGCAACCCCGCAGGATACGATGAGCACATATTTCGACACCCTTGAAACCCGCTCGGCCGATCAGCGTGCCGCCGATCTGGCGCGCGTCCTGCCTGAACAGATCGCACGCGCCAAGGCCGCGCCGGGACTTGTGCAACCGCTTGCCGAAGTCGAGCCCGCTGGCGTTGTCACAGTCGAGGCGCTGGCCGCGTTGCCGGTGCTGCGCAAGTCCGAACTGACCGTCGCCCAGGCCCGGACCGCCCCGTTTGGCGGCTTCACCACGCGCCCGGCGGCGGAATTCGACCATGTGTTCCAGTCCCCCGGCCCGATCTACGAGCCGGGCAACACGAGCGCCGACTGGTGGCGGCTGGGGCGCTTCGTGCATGCGTTGGGCGTGGGGCGCGGTGATATCGTGCAGAACTGCTTCTCGTATCATCTGGTGCCGGCCGGCATGATGTTTGAAAACGCCGCGCGCGCGGTGGGCGCGGCGGTGCTGCCCGCCGGCACCGGCCAGACCGAGCTTCAGGTGCGTGCCGCGCATGACATCGGCACCACCACCTATGCCGGCACACCGGATTTCCTGAAGGTGATCCTGGACAAGGCCGACGAGACCGGCGTGGCACTGAAGATCACCAAGGCGGCGGTCGGCGGCGGGGCGCTGTTTCCCTCGCTGCGCCAGCTTTACGCCGATCGCGGCATCATTTGCCGGCAATGCTATGCCACCGCCGATCTGGGCAACATCGCCTATGAAACCGAAGCCCTGGAGGGCATGGTGATCGACGAGGGGGTGATCGTCGAGATCGTGCGCCCCGGCACCGGCACGCCCGTTCCACATGGCGAGGTCGGCGAGGTGGTGGTGACATCGCTCAACCCCGATTACCCGCTGATCCGCTTCGCCACGGGCGATCTGAGCGCCATCATGCCCGGCACCAGTCCTTGCGGACGCACCAATCTGCGCATCAAGGGCTGGATGGGCCGCGCCGACCAGACCACCAAGATCAAGGGCATGTTCGTGCGCCCTGAACAGGTGGCCGCCTTCGTTTCCCGCCACGAGGAAGTCAGCCGCGCGCGCGTCATTGCCACCCGTGAAGGTGAAATGGACGTGATGACGGTGCGGATCGAGACCCGTGCGGCCAATCCGAAATTGTATGAGAACACGCTGCTTGATACGCTCAAGCTGCGGGGCAAGGTCGAGCTGGTGCCGCCCGGCACCCTGCCCAACGACGGCAAGGTGATCGAGGATCTGCGCAGCTACGAGTGATCTTTCGGACCCCGCCCATAAGGGAGGGTTTTTCATGGCTGCTCGTCTGATCGCACTGTTCATCGTCTGTCTGGGGCTGTCCGGGCCCGCGCTGGCCTCCGGGCTGGCGCTGTTCCTCGCCAACGAATCGCACGATGCGCTGCGCGACGCACGCGGGGCCGGTGTGGTCCTTGATGGCGCATCGCGCCTTGAGCGCGCCGGTTTCACCGTCGATCAGGCCACCGATCTTTCCGCCGCCGCGATGCGCGCAGCCCTCGCCGGTTTCGACGAGCAGATCGCCGCACGGCGCGCCGAGCGCGTCGTGATCGTCTTTTCCGGCTATGTGCTGCATGCTGCAAACGGGGTCTGGCTGATGGGAACCGATACCCGCAGCCCCAGCCTTGCCAATCTGGATACCACAGGCATCCGGCTGGAAAGCGTGCTGGCCATTGCCGGGCAGGTGCAGGGCGGGGCGCTGGTGGCGCTGGCCGATCTGGGCTTCCCCAACCGCCCCGGCGCCGGGGTGGTCGCCGGACTGCCCCCGGCGGTGAACGTGCCGCAGGGCGTCAGCCTGGTGCGCGGCCCGGCGCCGCAGATCGCCGGCTTCCTGCGTGACATCGCGCTTGCGGGCAGCAATTTGGGCCGTGCCGTTCAAAATGGCCGGCAACTGCGCCTTGAAGGCTTCGATCCGCCCTATCTGAGCTTCCTGCCCGCCACCCATGCTCCCGCCCTCGACCATGACCGCATCGCCTGGCAGGAAGCCAGCGAAACCGATACGCTGGCGGCCTATCGCACCTATCTTGACGAGTTCCCCGGCGGGCTCTTTGCCGATGAGGCGCGCATGGCCATCGAGCGGCTGGAAAACACCCCCGAACGCATCGAGGCCGCGCTCGGACTGACGCGCGACGAGCGCCGCGCCATCCAGCGCGACCTGACGCTGCTCAATTTCAACCCGCGCGGCATCGACGGCATATTCGGCCCGGCCACCCGCGCCGCGATCACCACCTGGCAGGCGCGCAACGGCCATCGGCAGCACGGCTTTCTGGACCGCGACCAGATCTTCCAACTCGCCGGGCAGGCCGCCCGCCGCGCTGCCGAACTGGAGGCCGAAGCCCGCGAGCGCCAGGCCGAGGAGGAGCGCCGCGACCGCGCCTTCTGGCGCGACACCGGCGCCGGGCGCGACGAGGCGGGCCTGCGCGCCTATCTGGAGCGCTTCCCCGACGGCATCTTTTCCGGCATCGCCCGTGAACGGCTGGATGAGATCGACGAGGACCGCCGCCGCGCCGCGCTGGGGCGCGACCGCACCGCCTGGGACGCGGCCCGCAACAACGACAGCGTGGAAGCCTATCGTGCCTATCTGCGCGCCTTCCCCGATGGCGCCTTCGCCGATCAGGCCAATGCGCGCATCGACGAGCTGGCCCGCCCGCGCCGCCCCCGCCCCGAGATCGAGGCCGCCCGCGCCGAGGAAGCGGCCATGCGCCTGCCGCGCTTCACGCTGGTCATCATCGAGCAGCGGCTGGCGGCGCTGGGCTACGATCCCGGCCCGCCCGACGGCGTGATCGACCAAGACACCCGCCGCGCCATCCGCCGTTATCAGCGCGACGCCGATCTGCCGGTGACAGGCTATCTGACGCAGGGCATCGTCGCCCGGCTGATGACCGAAGGCGTGTTGCGCATGTTCGACTGAACGGGCACAGCCGTCAGCCCCCCATCAGCCCCCGGCCGGTTCGCGCCGGGGGCATGCCCCCTCCAACACAAGAAAAAACCGCCAGCCCCGAGGGTCTGGCGGTTTTGATTGTCTGACGGGCAGTCCGGCGCGGCGATCAGCCCTGACGCGCCTTGAACTTCCTCTGGGTCTTGTTGATCACATAGACCCGGCCCTTGCGACGCACGATCTGGCAATCGCGATGGCGCTGCTTGAGCGAGCGCAGCGAATTTCTGACCTTCATCGGCCTTCTCCTCTTCGCGGCGCGCGAGCGCCTTGAAATTCCTTGCGCCCCTTGCGGAGCGCGGTGATTGCTCGCCCTGACTGGGCGATGGTGGGCACGACAAGGTTCGAACTTGTGACCCCTACGATGTCAACGTAGTGCTCTACCACTGAGCTACGCGCCCTGACCTGGCCCCACCCTGCCATGCTGCCGTCGGCACCACGAAAAAGGACGCGGGCGGGACCGCGTCAACACCGGCGTCTATAAAAGGACTCGCTGCCATGTTCAAGACCTTTCCGCGCGCTAAATCTCGGCGCTATACTGGCGCCTGAAGGAGAGCTTGCATGCCGCATGCCGTGCAGATTATCGAACCCGCCAGGATCACCAGCCATGTGGTCTTTGCCTCGCCGCACAGCGGGCGGATCTACCCGCGGAACATGCTGGAACGCGCCCAGGTGGAGCTGTCGGTGTTGCGCTCCTCGGAGGATGCCTATGTCGATCTGCTGCTGGCCGATGCACCGGGTTTCGGCGCACCGCTGATCACTACGGAAGTGCCGCGCGCCTATGTCGATTTCAACCGCGCCGAAACCGAGCTGGACCCCGCGCTGATCGCCGGGGCGCCGCGCGGGGCGCTCAATCCGCGGGTGGCCTCGGGGCTGGGGGTGATCGCGCGGGTGGTGGCCAACGGGCGCCAGATCTACCGCGGCAAGATCACCATGGCCGAGGCCGAGGCCCGCATCCGCGATTACTGGCGGCCCTATCACGCCGCAGTCGGCACCATGCTGGAGCGCCAGCATGCCCGATTCGGCCAGGTCTTGCTGTGCGACATTCATTCCATGCCCCATGAGGCGCTCGCCGGCCATGTGCTGCGCGGGGGCAAACGCCCCGATGTCGTGCTGGGCGACCGGTTCGGGGCTGCCTGCGGTGCGGATCTGCTGGCGCGCGTGCAGGCCATTTTCGAACATGCCGGCCTGCGCGTGGCCCGCAACAGCCCCTTTGCCGGCGCCTATATTGCCCAGCGCTACGGGCAGCCGGCGCACGGCATGCATGTCATCCAGATCGAAATCGACCGCCGGCTCTATCTTGACGAGGCGCGCATCGAACCGGGCCCCGGCTTCGAGGCTTTTCGCAGCCTGATGCGCGGGATCATCCAGCAGATCGCTGCCAGTGGTTCGCAGGCCGGAGCGCCTAAAATGGCGGCGGAGTAGCCGGACCGCCGGGCTTTATCAAGAATTCCCGATAAGACTTATTCGTGAATTATTGTAGTTTGCGAGAGGCTGTGCCGTAATACTGCGTGCAAGGGGCGGCGCGAGGTGCCTTGCGGTGCTTTCCTGCCATGTATCTCGGCAACCGAAACCGCCTCGCAATGCCCGGCAAGGGCCAGGACGGGCCTCACCGTCAAAACCAACAGGGAGCTTTCACCGTGACCAGACATTTCATTGCCGCGGGCCTGATCAGCGCGGCCTTCGCCGTGCCCGCAATGGCCCAGACCAGCATGCCCTTCGCGCTCGACTGGCGCTTTGAAGGACCCGCCGCACCCTATTTCCTGGCCATTGACAACGGCCATTTCGCCGCCGAGGGGCTGGAGGTCGAGGTGGCGCCGGGCCAGGGCTCGCTTGATGCCATTCCGAAAGTGGCGACCGGCGCCTTCCCGATCGGCTTCGCCGATATGGCCAGCCTGATCAAGTTCATCGACCAGAACCCCGATGCGCCGGTCACGGCGATCATGGTGATGTATGACAAGCCCGCCTTCGCCATTGTCGGGCGCATCAGCCAGGGCGTCAGCACGCCCGCCGATCTGGAAGGCCGCCGCCTGGGTGCGCCGCCGCCCGATGGCGCCTGGGCGCAGTTCCCGGTCTTTGCCGCCGAGCAGGGGCTGGATGTGGCCAGCATCACCATCGAACCGGTGGGCTTTCCCACCCGCGAGCCGATGCTGGCCGCGGGCGAGGTTGACGCCGTCACCGGCTTTTCCTTCACCTCGTATCTGAACACCGTGCGCCTGGGCATTCCGCCCGAGGACATGAGCGTGATGCTGATGGCCGATTACGGCCTGGCGCTCTATGGCAATGTGATCATCGTCAACACCGATTTCGCCGAGGCAAACCCTGAGGCCGTCACCGGCTTCCTGCGGGCCGTGGCGCTGGGGCTGCGCGATGCCGCCGCCGACCCCGCCTCTGGTGTCGCCGCGATCGCCGCACGCAACCCGGCACTGGATAGCGATCTGGAGGTCGAACGCCTGGAGATCGCGCTGCGCGACAACATCCTGACCGACTGGGTCATGGCAAACGGTCTCGGCAATATTGACGCGGACCGCTATGCACTGTCGCTGGAACAGATCGCCATGACCTACGAGTTCCAGAACGAACCCGATGGCGCGCGCTACTTCACCGATCGCTTCCTGCCCGCGGACGGCAGCTTGCGGATGGACTGAGCGCCGCCGGCCTCCTTGCCCGCGCCTTTCCGGGGCGCGGGCTTTCCTTTTCAAGCAAGCCGGGGCGGTATGGGCAATCTCATCGAAATCAAGGGCGTCACGCACGCTTACAAGACCAAGTCCGGCCCGCTGCCGGTGCTGGACAACCTCAACATCTCCATCCCCGAGGGCAGTTTCTGCGCCGTTGTCGGCCCCTCGGGCTGCGGGAAGTCCACGCTGACGCGGCTGATCGCCGGGCTGATGTTTCCCGATCAGGGCGAAGTCTGGCTGCATGGCGAGCGGGTGCGCAGCCCGCGCAAGACGGTCGGCATGGCCTTTCAGAACCCGGTACTGCTGGAATGGCGCTCGATCCTGCAAAACGTGATGCTGCCGCTTGAGATCGTCGCGCCGAGCATGCCGCGCCGGCAAAAGGAGGCCCGTGCGCGCGAGTTGCTCTCGCTGGTGGGGCTGGAAGGTTTCGAGGACAAGCGCCCCTCGGAATTGTCAGGCGGGATGCGCCAGCGCGCCTCGCTTTGCCGCTCGATCGTGCACAAACCCGATGTGATCATCCTTGACGAGCCCTTTGGCGCGCTGGATGCCTTCACCCGCGAAGACCTCTGGCAAACCATGCATGAATTGCGCCTGAAAGAGCCCTTCACCGCGCTGCTGATCACCCATGACCTGCGCGAAAGCCTGTATCTGGGCGATCAGGTGGTGGTGCTTTCGGGCCGGCCGGCAACCACCCAGTATATCATGGAGGTCCAGATCCCCGGACCGCGCCCGCTCGACATGCTCTATACCGCCGAATCCGTCGAACGGCTGGCAGTGCTGCGCAAACAGATCCAGATCGCCCAGGGCCGGGCACAGGCGGAGGCGGTATGATGGCAATCAACTGGCAGAAGGTTCTCGTGCCGATCATCGCCATGGTGCTGCTGCTGCTGGCCTGGGAATGGCTGGTATGGTTCAAGGGCTGGCCCAAGTTCAAGATGGCCGCACCCTCGGATCTGTGGCCGGCCTATGTGCGGTTTCAGGACCTGTTCTGGCAATACGGCTGGCAGACGCTGTGGCGCACCGTCGCGGGGCTGGGCATAGCCGTGGTGGTGGGCACGCTTCTGGGCATGATCATGGGCCTGAGCCGTATCATGAACGATGCGCTCTATCCGCTGCTGGTGGGCTTCAACGCCATTCCCAAGGCGACCGTGGTGCCGGTGATCGCGCTGATGTTCGTGGGCCAGCACGATTTCAACACCATCCTGATGGCGTTTCTGATCTCGTTCTTTCCCATCGCCGTGTCGGTGGCCATCGGGCTGTCGACGCTGGAGCCCGAATACCGCGACATCCTGCGAAGTCTGGGCGCGTCGCGCTTCACGGTATTCTGGAAGATCGCCTTGCCGAAAACCCTGCCCGAGTTCTTCGGCGCGCTGAAAGTGGCGGTGACGCTGGCCTTCATCGGCACCAATCTGGTGGAGATCATCACCCCGCACGGCCGCGGGCTGGGGCATCTTTTCCAGTCGGCGCAGATCAACTCGGACTTCCCGCTGATGTTCGCGGTGCTCATCGCGCTCGCGGTGCTGGGGATCGTGCTTTATTACGTCGTGGTGGCGCTGGAGAAGATCTTCGCCGGATGGGCCGACCGCGCCCCCAACTGATCGCGCGCGCCGCTCAGTGCAGCGGCGCGGCCTTTGTCCCGGCTTTGCCGCGCACCGCACCGGGGCGGCTTTCTGTCCGCTTTGACGTGGCCGCGCCCTGCGCCTTGCGCGCTTTCGGGCGGGCAGCCTCCGGAGCGGGCTTCGAGGGGGCTGCGCCGCGCACGATCTCCTTCATTGCCTCGGCCTCGGCGGCAAGACCGGCGGCATCCGAGCGCGGCCAGGGCGCTGCAAACGCCGCCCAGAAGCGCAATGAATGCTCTATCTGCGATTGCCAGAGTCGGCACCAGAAGCCAAGGCTCTGCCCCCAATAGGCGACGGGTTGGTTTCGACGATCCATTGTTCCCCCCTTTCGAGCCTCACAGGTGCAAGCTTGCTCCGAGGCTATACCCCAGATATCGGCGTCGCCTTGATCTGGCGCAACCACCCGGTAGCGGCGCTGCGTAAAATCGCCGTGACAAACCCTCAGCCGACGGCCCCTTGGGCGGAACTGCGCCGATCCTGAGCAACATTCCACCCCAGAATTGCAAGGAACACCGCCAGCGCCACCCAGTGCACAGCATCCTGCACGGGCCAGATGAGAATCGCACACAGCACCGCCATGATCGCCCGCTGCACCCAGTTGATCGCGGCCTCCATATGCCCCTCAAGAGCGGCGGCCATGCAATAGAGCGCGGCAGCCGTGAAGAGCGTGATCTCCAGCTTTTCCCAAAGTGTGCCGTGCAGGATCGGCGAATAGGCAAAAAGCAGCGGCACGATGTAGAGCCCCTTGGCCATCTTCCATGCGGTGAAGCCCGTGGCCATGGGCCGTGAGCCGGCAATCGCGGCAGCGGCAAAGGCGGTCAGACAGACCGGCGGCGTGACCGAACTGTCCTGACTGAGCCAGAAGATGATCAGATGCGCGGCCAGAAGGGCGGCGATGATCACCTCGCGGCTGAGCGTCTGCTCGACGATCATGCGGTGCATCTCCAGCGGCGCGGCGGCAAAGATCTCGGCCGCCAGTTCGCGCGACATCGGCTGGCCGATGAGCGCGGCATGTTCCGGCGAACCCAGCATCAGCATCGCCCCCGCCGCCGTGCCGATATTGCCCGAAGCGATCGCACTGATCAGTTCTGTGCGGGTGATCAGATCGGCCAGCGCCGGCGCCGACAGCGTGGCAATGACGATATAGGCCGCGGTCACCGGCAACCCCATGCCCAGCACTAGCGATGCCAGGGCGATCAGGACGATGGCAATGAACACCGATCCGCCCGACCAGGCACCGATCATCAGCGAGAAGGTGTTGCCGATCCCCGAGATCGTCACCGCCGCGATCACCACGCCGATCGCCACCAGCAGCACAGCCGTCAGGACCATGTTCTTCGAGCCCAGCGCCAGCGCCTCCAGCACCGCGCGCGGGCCCATCGGATTCTTGGTCACCCAGCTTGAAACCACCACCGCGATGATCGCGAAGCCGGCGGCATAGGTGGGCGTATAGCCCCAGACCATCAGCCCGATCAGCACCGAGATCGGCAGAAAGAAGGCCAGCCCGTTGTCCTTGAGCACCTGCCAGAGCGTCTTGCCGCCCGCACCCTCGGGGGCAAGGTTCAGCCGCTTGGCGGTAATGCGCACGTAAAATCCGACCGACAGGAAATAAAGGATCGCCGGCAGCACCGAGACCGCGGCGATGGTCAGGTAGGGAACCTGCGTGAACGAGGCCATGACAAAGGCGCCCGCGCCCATGATCGGCGGCATGATCTGCCCGCCGGTCGAACTGGCGGCCTCGGTGGCGGCGGCGGTTCTGGCCGGCATGCCGGCGCGTTTCATCAGCGGAATGGTGATTGATCCGGTAGAGACCGTATTGGCCACCGCCGAGCCTGAAATCGTGCCCATCAACCCCGAGCCGATGATCGCCACGATCCCCGGCCCGCCGATCATGCGCCGCGCCAGAACCTGCGCGAATTCGATGATGAACGCCCCTGCCCCCGAGCGCATGAGAAAGGCGCCGAACAGGATGAACATGAACACGAAGCTCGACGAGATGCGCGCCACCGTGCCGAACATGCCGTCATCGGTATAGAAGATGCGAAACAGCATCGTATCGGTGCGAAGCCCGGCAAAGGTAAGCACGCCGCCCACATGCTTGCCCCAGAAGGTGATGTAGGTGAAGGACAGGATGATCAGGACAGGGATGATCCAGCCCGTCGTGCGGCGGGTGAACTCGATCCCCAGCGCCAGCGCCAGGCCGGTGAAGAGCCAGTCATACCATGCAAAGCCGGTAGTCTGGATGCGTCGGTAGAAGGCCAGCTCGTTGTAATAGAGATAGGCAAAGAGGCTCAGCGCAGCCAGGCCCAGCAGCACATCCACCGCCAGAACCAGCCGCTGGCCCAGAGGTGTGCGTGCCTGCCAGGCCGGATAGAGCAGCGCGCACAGAAAGCCGAAACCCGCGAAATGGATCACCGAGGTCCACAGCTCGGACCAGGTGCCCAGCGTGTTGAACCAGATGTGCAGCAGCGCGAAAGCCACCCCGAACCAGAAGGCCACCCGGCCCGGCAGGCTGTCATCGGGGCGGGTGTAGCGGCTCTCGTCGTCGCCGGGCGGCGGCGTGGCGGGGGTGTTCGATGCCATCCTGACCTCGTTGCTATGCTGATGCGCACATAACCGGGGCGCGCGCCGGGCGCGCCCCTGCATTGGGAGTTTTCGGTATGCGACGGGGCATCACCCGGCCAGCGGCTGGCCGGGTGCGCGCCGGTCTCAGTCCACCGGGGCGATATTGTCCGGAATGGTCAGCCCGGCCTCTTCATAATACCGCGCGGCGCCGGGATGCAGCGGCAGCGGCAGGCCCGAAAGCGCGTTGTCGAGCGACATTTCGCAGGTCGCCGGATGGATGTTGCACAGGAAGCCGAGATTCTCATAGATCGTGCGCGTGAAGAGATAGACATCCTCTTCGGGCACATCGGCATTCACCGCCAGGAAGTTCGGCTGGGCGATGGTCACCAGATCATCGTCGATGCCCGGATAGGTGCCGCCGGGAATGGTGATGTGGAAATAGAGCCCGGTGCCGCCGTCAAAGCGCTCAAGCTCTTCCTCGGTGACGCTCAGGAGCGTGATCTGATCGCCCATCTGCGCCTTGGCGCGCGTCACCGTGCCAACGCCGATGCCCGAATTGATGTTCACGCCCATGATGCCGCCATTGATCAGCGTGTCGATCGAGGGGCCAAAGCCCTGATAGACCAGATCCCAGCCTTCATAGTCGAACCCGAAGTTGGACAGCAGGAAGATGTTGGAATGCTCGGTGCCCGAATTGCGCGCCCCGATCGAGAAGCCGCGCCCGGTCAGATTGGCCAGATCGGCGGCGGTGCCGGTTTCAACCAGGCTGGTGTGCAACAGGAAATGCTCGACATTGGGCCAGAGCATGGCAATGGAGCGCTGGTTTTCCTGCGGCCCGGCCTCTTCCAGCGCGCCGGTGCCGGTGGCGGCCCAGGCACCGAACAGGCCCTGCATGATGGCGAACTGCGCCTGATTCTCGCGCAGCAGGACGGTGTTCTCGCCCGAACCGGCGGAACTGATCGCCGACATGTCGATGCCATGGGCATTTTGCAGATGGATCTTGGCCAGCGTCGCCAGCGCCACGCCCACGGGGTAATAGGTGCCGCCGGTGCCGGCGGTGGTCAGCACATAGCTGCGGGTCTGGGCTTCGGCCAGGCTGGCCATGCCGGCCAGCGGCAGCGCCAGAGCCAGGCCAAGTGCGGCTCTGCGGTTAAGACTGGTCATCATCAAGTTCCTCCGTGTTGAATTTTGCACCGGGTTCGCGCCCGGTTGCCCTTGTGGCCAGAGACCATGCGGCAATTTAGGGCGGAGGATGGCGGGCATTTCAAGTAAAAAGCGCCCCGCCCCGGACCGGGACGAGGCGCAATCGCCATATCGCTGCATTCCTGATGCCGGATCAGGCGGTATTCAGCACGCCGCGTTCGATCTGGTCGCGCTCGATCGATTCGAACAACGCCTTGAAATTACCCTCGCCAAAACCGTCATCGCCCTTGCGCTGGATGAACTCGAAGAAGATCGGCCCGATCACCGTTTTCGAGAAGATCTGCAACAGGATCCTGGTTTCCCCTCCATCGACCACGCCCTCGCCGTCGATCAGGATGCCGTGTTTCATCATCCGCTCCAGCGGCTCGTCATGATCGACCACCCGCTTGCGGCTCAGCTCGTAATAGGCTTGCGGCGGCGCCGGCATGAATTTCAGCCCGCGCTCGGCGATCTCGTCAACCGAGCCATAGATATCCTCGGTGCCCACGGCGATATGCTGGATACCCTCGCCGTTGTAGCGCTTGAGATACTCCACGATCTGCCCGGTCTCGCCGCGATCCTCGTTGATGGGAATGCGGATGCGCCCGCAAGGCGAGGTCAGCGCGCGGCTCAGAAGCCCGGTGAACTTGCCCTCGATGTCAAAAAAGCGGATCTCCTTGAAGCCGAAGATCTCGCCGTAAAAGCGGAACCAGAGATCCATGTTGCCCTTGTGGACATTGTGCGTCAGGTGATCGAGGTAATAGAAACCCACGCCGGCCGGCTTTGGCGCGGCGAAGAAATCGAACTCGTCGCCGTAGGGGCCGGTCAGATCGTCGGTGCCATAGGCATCGGTGAAATAGATCAGGCTGCCGCCGATCCCCACGATGGCCGGCAGATCCATCATGCGGTCATCGCCCATATGCGGCTTGGCGCCCTGTTCCACGGCATGTTCGAAAGCCTTCTGGCGATCCACCACGCGCCAGCACATCGACGGCGCGCAGGGGCCATGATCCTCGACAAAGCGGCGCGCATGGCTGCCCGGCTCGTCGTTGAGCACATAGGTAATATCGCCCTGCTGCCACAGCTCGATCGCCTTGCTCTTGTGATTGGCGACATGCGCATAGCCCATGCGGGCGAACAGCTCGCGCAGTTTCTCGGGCTCGGGATGGGCAAATTCGACAAACTCGAAACCATCGGTCCCGGCGGGATTCTCGGGTGAGATGATGGCGCGGGGCGCGGCGTGCGGGAACGGACCCATGAAACATCCTCCAATGCGTGATCTGGAATGCAGGATATCGCAACCGGCTTGCGAAGGGTGCGCGAATTGGGGCATGATGCGGCTATATTTTGCGCAGATCGAGCGCGATTCCTGCCGCGGACAGCGAAAACAAGCATGATTGATCCGACAGACGCAGAAATACTGGCAGCAATCCAGACCAATGCCATGCTGACCGCGCAGGAACTGGGGGAGCGAATCAACCTTTCGGCCAGCCAGGCGGCCCGGCGGCGCGCGCGGCTGGAGGCCGAGGGCTACATCACCGGCTATACCGCCCGGCTGGAGCCGGCGATGATCGGTTTGAGCGTGCAGGCTTTCGTGCAGGTGCAGATGGCCTCGCATACGCCCGATGGCGCGCAGAGCTTCGCGCGGCTCATCACCGGGCTGCGCGAAGTGGTCAATGCCTGGACCCTGACCGGCGAGGCCGATTACCTGCTGCGCATCTGGTGCGCCGATCTGAACGCGCTCAACCGGCTGATCCATGAGCGCCTGCTGCCGCACCCGGCGGTGGCGCGGGTGCAAAGCCAGATCGTCATGGATCAACTCAAGACCTTCAGCGGCCTGCCGCTCTAGCGGGCATAGGGATCGCTCAGTGCCGGCAGCACTGAGCCGGTGCATTCGCCAAAGCCGATCACATAGCCATCGCCCCGGCACAGGCCGCGCAGCGTCAGGCGGTCGTGATCTTCCAGGAAGCTGCGGGTCTGGCCATTGGGCAGTTCCAGCGGCTCCTTGCCACCCCAGCTCAGTTCCAGCATCGAACCGCGGTTTTCTCGCTTCGGCCCCGAGATCGTGCCCGAGCCGATCAGATCCCCCACCCGCATCGCACAGCCAGAGGTGGTGTGATGCGCAAGCTGCTGGGCGGCGGAATAATACATCTCGCGGTAATTGGTGCGCGCGATGACATGCGGGGCGCCGCCACGCGGGGTCAGTTCCACCTCCAGTTCGATGTCATAGAGCATCGGGCCGGGCTCCTGCAGATAGGGCAGCAGCGGCTTCTCGCGCTCCGGCGTGGTGGTGCGGAATGGCTCCAGCGCCTCGCGGGTAACAATCCAGGGGCTGATCGAGGTGGCGGTGGCCTTGGCCTGGAACGGCCCCAGCGGCTGATATTCCCATGCCTGAATGTCGCGCGCCGACCAGTCATTGAGCAGCACATAGCCAAAGATCATGGCATCGGCCTCGGCCACACTGACCGGCTGACCATTCTGCGAAGGCTGGCCAATGATGGCGCCCATCTCCAGCTCATGATCGAAGCGCGCGCAGGGTGCAAACCGCGGCGCCGCATCGTCGGGGCCTTTCAACTGGCCCCAGGGGCGGCGCACATCGCTGCCCGAGACCACCACCGACGAGGCGCGCCCGTTATAGCCGATAGGAATGTGCAACCAGTTCGGCGGCAGGGCGTTTTCAGCTCCGCGAAACATCGTGCCGACATTAAAGGCATGGTGGCGACCGGCATAGAAATCGGTGAACTCCGCCACCCGGAACGGTAGATGCATGCGCGCGCCCGCCTGCGGACGCAGGAAAGCCTCGACCTGAGCCTTGAGCTCCGATCCTTCGGCCAGAAAGCCGATCAGCATGATGCGCAGCCGCTTCCAGGCAGCCGGTCCCAGCGCCATGAGGCCATTCCATTCAGCCTGTTGCAGCACCGGCGCATCGGCAAGTGGCAGCAGGCCCGCGGCCTCCATGGCAGTGACGTCAAGGATCCGGTCGCCGATTGCCACGCCGCAATGCGGCGCAGCGCCGTCATGCGAAAAGACGCCGCAAGGCAGGTTGTTGAGCGGGAACGGGCAGTCGGGTTGGTTGGCGCTTGCCAGCCAGGATTTCATGATCGGCATGGTCTCTCCTGTTCAGCCCGCGGCATCCGGCTGCGCCTCGGGGGCGGCGGTGACAAAGGCGGGCAATTCGAGGCAGGCAGCCTCGATGGCGATGAGCTTCGGCCAGGGCGCCAGATCGACCCCCCAGCGGCGTGCATTGTAAAGCTGGGGGATCAGGCACAGATCCGCAAGCCCCGGCGCGGCATCATCGAACGTATAGCGCAAGCCAGGCAGTTGTGCCTCCAGCGCATCGAAGCCCAGCGCCATCCAGTGCGCCATCCAATCGCGCCGGGCCTCGGCATCGGCACCGAAGCGCGCAGCCAGCGCATCCAGAACGCGCAGGTTGTTGACCGGGTGAATATCCATCGCCACCACATGCGCCGCCGCCAGAACCCGCGCGCGCAGCAAGGGATCGGCAGGCAGCAGCGGCGGTTGCGGGTGGCATGCCTCCAGCCAGTCAATGATTGCCAGCGACTGCGTCAGCACCGTACCGTCGTCAAGCTCCAGCGCCGGCACCAGCGCTTGCGGATTGCGCGCGGCGAAATCCGCCCCGCGATGTTCGCCCTTGATCAACGAGACATGGACATCCTCGCGCGCCACACCCTTGAGGTTGAGCGCAATACGCACCCGGTAGGCCGCGGTCGAACGCCAATAGGTATAGAGCTTCATTTCACCCCCGGCGTGCCGTCGAATTTCTTCTCGAGCGAGGTCCAGCAATCCAGATAGTCATCCTGCAACGGTGCCGATTTCGCGGCCCATTCGGTCAGGTGCTGCGGGAAACGGGTCTCGAACATGAAGGACATGGTATTGTCGAGCTTCTCGGGCCGCAGCTCGCCGTTCGAGGCACCCTCAAAAGCGTTGCGGTCCGGCCCATGCGGCAGCATGCAGTTGTGCAGGCTCAACCCGCCCGGTGCGAAGCCCTGCGGCTTGGCATCGTACTGGCCGTAAATGTTGCCCATCAGTTCCGACATGATGTTCTTGTGATACCAGGGCGGGCGGAAGCTGTGCTCGGCGACCATCCAGCGCTCGCGGAACAGCACGAAATCGATATTGGCCGTGCCGGGCTGGGCGCTGGGCGCGGTGAGCACGGTAAAGATAGACGGATCGGGATGATCAAACAGGATCGCGCCCACCGGGCTGTAGGCACGCAGATCGTATTTCCAGGGGGCGTAATTGCCGTGCCAGGCCACCACATCAAGCGGGCTGTGATCGATGAAGGTTTCATGGAACTGGCCGCACCACTTGATCACCACCCGGCTGTGCGCCTCACGATCCTCGAAGGCGGCGACGGGCGATTTGAAATCGCGCGGATTGGCGAGGCAGTTGGCACCGATAGGGCCCCGATGCGGCAGCTCCAGTTTCTGGCCGTAATTCTCGCAGACAAAGCCGCGACAGGGACCTTCCAGCACCTCGACGCGATAGACCATGCCACGCGGCAAGATGGCAATTTCCCTGGGCTCCAGATCGATGACGCCCATCTCGGTGCAAAAGCGCAGCCGGCCCTCCTGCGGCACCACCAGAAGCTCGCTGTCGGCGGAATAGAAATACTCATCCACCATTGATTCGGTCACCAGATAGACATGGCTGGCCATGCCGACCTGGGTGTTCACATCGCCCGCCGTGGTAACGGTGCGCATACCGGTCAGCCAGGTGTAGCTTTCACCGGCGGCGGGCATCGGGATCGGGTCCCAGCGGTATTGGCCAAGGCTGATCACCTCGGGCAGGATATGCGGCGCGGTCTTCCAGTGCGGCAGGTCGATCTTGCTGAACCGCGCGGTATGCTTGACCGAGGGGCGGATACGGTAGCACCAGGTGCGTTCGGGGCGGACCTGGGTGAAGGCCGAGCCGGAAAGCTGCTCGGCATAGAGGCCATAGTTGCATTTCTGCGGGCTGTTCTGCCCCTGTGGCAGTGCGCCGGGCAGGGCTTCGGTTTCAAAATCATTGGCGAAACCGGGCATGTAGCCGGCATGCGGGCCGTTGGTGGTGGTGGCGCGGACCATGCCGCGCGGCAGGCTGTGTTCGGTCATGGCGAATCTCCCCTTGCAGGATGCACCGCAGATGCGGTTTGCCCAAAGATTCATTGCAAATGCAACAATGTCAAGGCATCATTGCAAGCGCATTGATTTTGCCTGCACTTTGTGATCCGCTCTGCGCCACAACGCGCCTGCCCGAAGCATTCGCCCGAACCACCCGAAAGGCCGGCATGCCCAACCCCACCGATTTCGATCTCAACGCCTTTCTGCCCTATCGGCTGATCAGCGCCGCCAACCGCACCAGCCGCGCCTTCGCCGAGCGCTACCGCGAGGAGTTCGGCATCTCCATTCCCGAATGGCGGGTGCTGGCGCATCTCAACCATGCCGGCGAAGTTTCAGTGCGCGATATTGAGGCCCGTGTGGATATGGAGAAATCCAAGGTCAGCCGCGCCGCGACCCGGCTGGAGGAGGCCGGCTACATCACCAAGCGCGTCAATGACGAGGATCGCCGGCTGTTGCAACTGCGCCTCACCTCCGAGGGACACGCCCTGGTGGCACGCCTGCTGCCGGTGGCGATGCAGTTCCAAAACGAGATGCTGGCGCGTCTGGGACCGGCGGCACCGGGGCTGGATGCAGCCCTGCGCATCCTGCTGGAACGCGAACCCAGGTAAACCGACCGCGACAAAGTGCCCGCTTCCCTCACGGGCCACAACGGGCATCAGGGTTCCATCCCAGCCTGCGCCGTCCCGATTGCCCGCTCCAGCCAGGCGAACCCCAACGCTTATGGAGCCTCTGTCATGACCGATTTCACCCTTTCCCTCGCCACCGTCACAGCCGCGCTGCTGGCGCTTGCCTCGCCGCTCGCCGAGGTCTTCTGCCGCGTCTCGCTGAACAATGACGCGCTGCATGTCTTTGTCTTTGCCATGGAGAGCGCTCAGGAATTCGTCGCCCTGCGCAGCTGTTTCGAGGACGAATTCACCCTGACGCTCGGCAACTGACGCCGACGGGTTGGCGCCGACCGGATTGGCGCCGGAAGGGCTTGCACCGGCGGGTGCTTCCGGCGCAGCATCGCGTGCTGCCCAATCCCTTGCCATGGAGCGCCGGCATGATTCATGCCCTTGTCCTGATCCTGTCGTGCCAGCTTCTTGGCGAGACCATGGCACGCGGGCTGGGCCTGCCGGTGCCGGGGCCGGTGATCGGCATGGGGCTGATGCTGGTGCTGCTGACGGCATCGCCACGCGTGGCGGCGCTAGTTGTGCCGCTGGGCGAGGGGATCTTGCGCCATATCGCATTGCTCTTCGTGCCTGCCGGGGTTGGGGTTGTCGGGCATCTGGACCGCCTTGGCCCGCAGGCCGGCGCGCTGGCACTGGCAATCCTGATCTCCACGGCGCTGGCTATCGCGGCCGGCGCGCTGGCCTTCGTACTGGTCGCACGGCTGACGGGTGCCACCGAAAGTAAGGGCGAAAGCGAGGGCGAGGGCAAGAGCGATGCGTGATTTCGCCGAAATCTGGAGCTATCTGGCATCGGGACCACTGCTCTGGCTGACCCTGACGCTGACCGCCTATGCCGTCGCCGATGCGCTTTCGCAGGCCGCCGGCCGCGCACCGCTGGCCAATCCGGTGTTGATCGCGGTGATCCTGCTGGCCATGGTTCTGCTGCTCACCGGCACGCCCTACGCCACCTATTTCGAGGGCGCGCAATTCGTGCATTTCCTGCTGGGGCCGGCAACGGTCTGTCTGGCGGTGCCGCTCTATCAGCAGGGACGGCGGTTGCGAAAGGCGCTGTTGCCGGTGCTGGCCGGGTTGCTCGTGGGCTCGCTGGTGGCGCTGATCTCGGCGCTGGGCATCGCCCGGGCGCTGGGGGTCGATGCCGAGACACTGGCCGCGCTGGCACCGAAAAGCACCACCGCGCCGGTCGCCATCGGCATCGCGCAGGGGTTGGGCGGATCGCCGACGCTGGCCGCTGTGCTGGTGCTGCTGACGGGCATGACCGGCGCGCTGATGGCTACGCCGCTGCTCAATGCGCTGCGCATCTCCGACTGGCGCGCGCGCGGGCTGGCGGTGGGCACGGCGGCGCATGGCATCGGCACGGCGCGCGCCTTTCAGGTGCATCCGCGCGCCGGAGCCTATGCCGGGATCGGCATGGGGCTCAACGCGGTGCTGACGGCGCTGCTGGCGCCACTGATCTTTCGCGCGTTTCTCTGACGCTGCCGGCTTCCCTCGCCAGGGCCTTCATGGCATGTGGATGCCAGACAACCGCAAGCTGCCCGATCGAAAGTCGCCCGATGCCTGACCTTCCAGCCCTCGATTATCCCGCACTTGCCGCGCGCATCCGCGCCCTCACCGAAGGCGAGACCGACACCATCGCGCTGATGGCCACGCTTGCCTGCGAGGTCCATCATGCCGATGGCCGCTTCAACTGGACGGGCTTTTACCGCATCGTGGCACCGGATCTGCTGAAGATCGGTCCCTATCAGGGCGGGCATGGCTGTCTGGTGATCCCGTTCTCGCGCGGGGTGTGCGGCGCGGCGGCGCGCGAGCGTGCGGTGCAGTTGGTCGCCGATGTCGATGCCTTCCCCGGCCATATCGCCTGTTCCTCCACCACGCGCTCGGAACTGGTGCTGCCGGTGTTCGACGGCGAGGGGCAACTGATCGGTGTCTTTGACATCGACAGCGACCAGCCCGATGCCTTTACCGAGGCCGATGCGCGGGCCCTGGCCGCCATTCTTGCCGAAACCTTCGCAGGGATCTGATCATGGTGCATCTTTGGATCCGCGCCGAGCAACGCCCCAACGAGGAGCGCGTGGGCATCACCGCCGAGGGGGCCGCGGCGCTGATCGCGCGGGGCTTTCGCATCACCATCGAGCATTGCCCCGCCCGTGCGCTGCCGATCGCACCCTATCTGGCCGCCGGTTGCGCGGCCGCGCCCCACGGCAGCTGGCCGCAGGCGCCGCGCGACGCCATCATCTTCGGGCTGAAGGAACTGCCCGAGGACGACACACCACTGGTGCATCGCCACATCCTTTTTGGCCATGCCTACAAGGGCCAACCCGCCGGGCAGACACTGCTGCGTCGCTTTCATGCCGGGGGCGGGGTGCTCTATGACCTCGAATCGCTGACCGACGAGGCAGGCCGGCGCGTGGCGGCCTTCGGCTACTGGGCCGGTTATGCCGGGGCGACGGTGGCCGTGAAATGCTGGGCCGCGCAGGCAAGCGGCAAGCTTTGCGGCCCGCTCAGTCGCTACCGCGACCGCGCTGCCCTGCTGGCCGATCTGAACACCGATCTGCACACCGCACTGGCCACCGGCACCGCACGCCCCGATGCGCTGGTGATTGGCGCGCTGGGCCGGGTGGGCACTGGTGCCGCCGATCTCTGCGCGGCGCTCGATCTGTCCGTCACCCGCTGGGACATGGCCGAGACCGCGCATGGCGGCCCCTTCCCCCAGGTGCTGGCCCATGCGATCTTTCTCAATTGCATCCTGGCACGGCCCGGCTGCCCGGTCTTCGTGCCGGCCTCAGCGCTCGCCGCGCCGCGCGCGCTCCGGGTGATCGGCGATATCGCCTGCGATCCGGCCTCCGACTTCTCGCCCATCAAGGTCTATGACCGCGTGACCGACTGGGCCGCGCCGGCGCTGCGTGTGCATGAGAACCCGGTGCTGGATGTTACCGCCATCGACAATCTGCCCTCGCTCTTGCCGGTCGAATCCTCGCAGGATTTCGCCGCACAGCTGCTGCCCCATCTGGCCGGGCTCGATACGCTGAACAGCGCGCAGGAAACCGGCGTCTGGGCCCGCGCGCGCGCCGAATACGAGCGCCATAGCGCAGCGTGATCCGAACACCCGGCCAATCCCCGCGCAGACCCGGCACGGCATGGTTCATCTTGCGCGCAATCCGCGCTAGAAGGGCGCCATGAGCCGGTTTGCAATCTTCATGGCCTGCGCGGCAGCGCTGATCTGGGCCATTCTGGCCGGGCCGCTGGCCCCGGCGCTACAGGGCTTTCTGGCCCCCGCTGGGCGCTGGCTTCTGGCGGCGCAGGCGCAGTTCCAGAACGGAATGGCGCTGCAGTTGCGCGGCGTTCATGGCGGCCAGCAGGCAGCGTTCTGGGCGCTGATGGGGCTGTGCCTGGCCTATGGCTTCGTGCACGCGGCCGGGCCGGGCCATGGCAAGGCACTGCTGGGGGCCTATGGCGTGGCCCGGCGGGTGCCGGCGCTGCGGCTGGCCGGGATCGGGCTTCTGGCGGCAATGGCGCAGGCCAGTGTGGCGGTGGCACTGGTGCTGGCGATGGCCGGGCTGGCCGGGCTGGGCCGGCGCGAGATCGAAGCGCTTGATCGCGGGGCCATGACATGGCTGGCGCTGGCGGCAATGCTGGTGGTGGGCCTGTGGCTATTGTGGCGCGCCGTCACAAGGCTGCAACAGGCAACATCCCCCCCCGCAGCCTGCCCGCCCACGGCATCAGCCGGCGTGCCACGCGACGCGCCGGTTGGCCCGGCCGCGCGCATGCTTGCCAGTGCCCGCGACGGCGCACGCCCGGCACCGCTGCACTACGCTGCCACCCCCCCCTGCCCCGATTGCGGCCACGCCCATCTGCCCCCGCCCGAGGCCCTGCTGCGCGCCACCAGCCCGCGCGAGATCGCCGCGCTGGTGGCCGCGGTCGCGGTGCGGCCCTGCTCGGGCGCGCTGGTGCTGTTGCTGCTGAGTTGGCAGATGGGGCTGTTGTGGGTTGGCATTGCCGGCACTTATGCCATGGCGCTGGGAACCGGCAGCGTTGCGGTGATGGTCGCGCTGGCGCTGAGCCTGGGGCGCGACGGGCTGTTGTGGGGCGGGCGCGGGCTGCGCGGCACGGCGCGGCGGCAACTGGTGGCCGGCATCGAGGCGCTGGCCGGGCTGGCGCTGGTGCTGGGCGTTCTTTCGGTCATTCTCGCCAGTCGCTGAATTTCTCGTTCCGGTTGTTCTGGCAGGGCTTTCCCTCGTTATTATACTCGTGCATAAATGCGCCTCGGCGCCTGATACGGGTGCCCCCCTCCGCCGGATACCTCAGATGACCGCTCCTGTCGCCCACAGCTTCAGATCGAATGCGCGCGCCGTTCTGGTGCTGGGTCTGCCGTTGATCGGCAGCCATATGGCACAGTTTTCGCTGCATGTGACCGATACGATCATGCTGGGCTGGTACGGTGTGAGCGACCTTGCAGCCGGGGCGCTGGGGGCAACGGTGTTCTTCACCTTCTTCACGCTGGGCGCGGGCTATGCCAATGCGGTGATGCCGATGGTCGCCACCGCCGCCGCCGGCGATCACGATACCGAAGTGCGCCGCGCCACGCGCATGGGCATGTGGCTGTCGCTGGGCTATGCCGCATTGGTGCTGCCGATCTTCTTTTTTTCCGAGGCGCTTCTCGCTCGCATGGGCCAGGAGCCCGAGATCGCCGATCTGGGCGGGCAATATCTGCGCATCGTCGGGCTGGGGGTGGGGCCGGCGCTGCTGGTGATGGTGCTGAAAAGCTATCTGGCGGCACTGGGGCGCACGCAGGTCGTGCTTTGGGTCACGGTGTCGGCGGTGTTCGTCAATGCCGGGCTTAACTGGGTGTTCATTTTCGGCAATCTCGGCGTGCCGGAAATGGGCGCGCGGGGGGCGGCGATTGCCTCGGTGCTGGTGCAGCTTTTCACCCTGGCCGTCATGCTGGCCTATGCCGCCTGGCTGCCGGCGCTGCGCCGCTACACATTGCTCACCCGCTTCTGGCGGCCGGACTGGTCGGCCATGCGGCAGGTCAATGCGCTGGGCCTGCCGATCGGCCTGGCGATGCTGGCCGAAACCGGGCTCTTTGCTGCCTCGGCGGTCATGATGGGCTGGCTGGGCACGCAGACACTGGCGGCACATTCCATCGCGCTGGAGATCACGGCAATGTTCTTCATGATCCACATGGGCCTGTCCAACGCCGCCACGGTGCTTGTTGGCCGGGCGCGCGGGCGGGGCGATCTGGAAGGGCTGCGGGCGGCAGCGCGCGCAGCGGTGGTGCTGTCGATGCTGGTGGCCGTAACAACCATGCTGATCTATTTCCTGCTCGGCGAGGCCATGGTGGGGCTGTTCCTCAACCCTGACGACCCCGAGCGCGCGGTGATCGTGCCGCTGGGGGTTACGCTGCTGATGGTGGCGGCGCTCTTTCAACTGGCTGATGGCGGGCAGGCCATGGCCATGGGGCTGTTGCGCGGCATCCAGGACACCAAGATGCCAATGATCATCGCCGCGGTCAGCTACTGGCTGATCGGCATTCCGGTCAGCTATGCGCTGGCTTTCATTCTGGGCTTTGAAGGGGTGGGGCTGTGGTTCGGGCTGGTGATCGGGCTCATGGTGGCCGCTATCGCGCTGATGATCCGCTTCTGGCGCGCGGTGCGTTGAGGGCCAGGAACTGAGGGCTGAAATCCCAGGACCGTCTAGTCGGCTCCGGCCTCCAGCCAGTAAAGCCCGACCGCCAGATGGTCGCGCCCGCCGCGTTGCAGCACCGTCAGCCCGGCACGGGTGATGCCGCGCCCGGCCTCGGCGGCCAGCGCCTCGGCGAGGGCAGGCAGGGTATCCCGCGCGCTTTCATGCGCCACCAGCACCATAAGCCAACGCCCCGCCGGCGGCGGCGCATGGAAACCGAAATGCCGTCGGTCCGCCCCCAGCACCGCCACAGGCAGCGCCCCGCCCAGCGCCGTAGAGACCTGCCCACCCTCCATCCATCCCGGCACCGCGAGCGCCGTTGCGCCATCCAGCCAGCCCGCCGCCGCCAGCGCCGGGGAAAGCCCCCGCAGGTCGATGATCTCGGTCTGGCGGTCCCAGCCGGGGGTGCGCTCCATCCCGCGGGTCAGAAGCCCGGAGGGCAGATGCAGTGCGAAGGCCATCAACAGCGCCCAGACCGGCACGCCAAAGCCCAGGAGCCACCAGCCTGCGCGGCGGCGCACCGTTGCGCTGGCCCGCGCCAGCCATGCACCGGCCAGTGGCAGCGCGAAAAGCCAGCCCGGCATCGTCCAGTGCGGCAAGGTATCGGTGCCGAAAGCATAAACCAGCGTGAACACCGCCAACGGCAGCAACGCCGCCCAGGCCAGCAGCCGCGCACCGCCGCACGCCTCAATACCCCCAGCCGTCTTGAGGCGCAGCGCGTCACGCAGACCCAGCAGCGCCAGCATCAGCACCGGCGGCAACAGATAGAGCAGTTGCGCCGCACTCATCGCCGCCAGATTGCCAGGCGCGAAACCGCCCCCCGTGCGCCCGCCATGAAACCGCAACGAGGCCCAGTCGGTTTGCAGGTTCCACATCAGCACCGGCAACAGCCCCGCCAGCGCCAGCACCGCCCCCGCCCAGGGCGCGGGATGCGCAAGCCAGGGCCGCCAGCGCGGTGTGAACAGGAAAAACCCCAGCGCCGCGAGCGCCAGCAACCCGGCCTGATATTTCGAGGCCAGCGCCAGCGCCAGCCCGACCCCGAAACCCAGCCAGACCGCCGGGCGCGGGCGGCGTTCCGGCCCGGCGCGCATTGCCGCCAGCAGTGCCAGAATGGCCAGCGCGCCGCCCGCATTGAGCGGCGCATCCGGCACCACGAAAAGCCCGCTGCCAAAGACCATATGCGGCGCCACAAGCCACAGCACCACCGTGAACAGCCCCGCGCGTGCACCGCCCAGGATGCAGCCCATGCGCCATAGCGCCCAGCCGGTCAGCCCGCCTAGCGCCACGAAGGGCAGCCGATAGATGAAGGGATGCTCCAGGCCAGTCAGCTGCGCCATCGCCACCGGCAGCCAGAAGCCCAGCGGCGGATGGTCAAAGAAGCTCCAGGAAAATTCGCGCGCCACGGCCACGGCATAGGCTTCGTCAATGCCCAGCGGCAGCCAGGCAGCCAGTCCCAGACGCCACAGGAAGGCCGCCGCCAGCAGCGCCAGTGCCAGCCGCTGCGCGCGCCCGGTCCCGGCCATCACCGCGCCCGCCAGGTGAAGATCGCCGAGGCGACGAAATTCCACAGCGCCCCGATCACCGCACCCGACAGGCTGGCCAGTTCCGGGCTGGGCAGCACGCCAAACACCGCCGTCGCGACGCCGACATTGGCCACCGCGCCGATCGCGCAAACCGCATAGAAGGAAAGCAGCCCGCGCAGGAAGGCCCAGCCGCGCAGCGCCCGGTCGCGATAGGTGATGAGATTGTTGAGCAGATAATTGGTGGTCATCGCCACCACCACCGCCAGCGTCTGCGCCACCGCGAAACTGTCGGTCACCGTCCAGAGCCAGAGGCGCAGCGCCGCCAGTTGCACGAAAACCCCGCTCAGCCCCACCAGCGCGAAAAGCACGAATCGAATGGAGATCAGCCCGCCCGACAGCCGTGCCAGCAGAAGGCCCAGAAATTCGAGCGCCACGGCGCTGTCCATCTTGCTCTCGCCGGCATGGCGCGGCCGGAAGCCATAGCCGACCTCGGCCTGTTTCCAGCGCCCACGGCTGGCAGCCAGCATATCGGCCAGGATCTTGAAACCCTCGGAATGCAGGCTGGTGACGACCTGGTTGAAACTGGTGCGTCGCAACATGAAGAAACCGCTCATCGGATCGCTGGCGTTGATGCGCAGCGCGCGCTGGGTCAGCAACGTCGCGGCATCGCTGGCGCGGCGGCGAAAGGCCGTGAAACCGCCAGCGGCATCGCCTCCTTCGACATGGCGGCTGCCGATGACGATATCCAGATCGGCATCATCCTGGAGCTTCTGCAACATCACTGGCAGGCGGGTTTCATCATGTTGCAGGTCGGCATCCATCACCGCCACGAAAGGCGCGATCGACGACAGCATCCCCTCGATCGAAGCCCCGGCCAGCCCGCGCCGCCCGATCCGGTGCAAAAGCCGTACGCGCGGGTTCTCGCGGCCCAGCGCGCGCACCTCGCGGGCGGTGCCATCGGGGCTGTCATCATCGACGAAGACCACCTCCCAGGCGGCCCCCTCAAGCGCTTTTTCAAGCAGCGCCACCAGCGGGCGGATGTTGTCGCGCTCATTGAACGTGGGCACGACAACCGTGAGATCAGGATAGGCGGCGGGCATGGCGCTTTCGTCGGTCGGGGCCGCATCCGGTGCGGCAGTCTGTCTTGGGCCAAAGCCCGCGCCGATGCAAGCCCTGCCCCCTCGACCGCCTCCTCGCTGCCGCCATGCGCCACCCCCGGCGCCCGCCAGCCAGGGCAGGGGCCAGGAGGGGGCCAGGAGGGGGCGGGGCGACGTGGCGTCACCCGATGGCAAATGTTCCTTGACAGAGTCATGTTTGACGATAGCATGAGTTCAATAAAGAAAGCATAACTCTGGATCATCTTTACCCTGGGGAGGGGCGCATGTCTGCCGAAGTGATTCGTCGCCTGTCCGGATCGATCAATCCGGGCGATCATCCCTATCTGCAGGGCCCCTGGGCCCCGCTTCATGAAGAAGTCAATGCCGACGACCTGACCGTGCTTGAAGGCGAGGTTCCAAAGGATATTGATGGCGTTTACCTGCGCAACACGCAAAATCCTCTGCATCAGTCGATGGAGCGCTATCACCCGTTCGACGGCGACGGCATGCTGCATATGGCCGCCTTCCGTGACGGCAAGGTGCGCTATCGTAACCGCTTCATCCAGACCAAGGGACTCAGTGCGGAAATCGAAGCGGACCAGCGACTCTGGGCCGGGTTGATGGAAGATCCCGCGCTGTCCAAACGCCCCGGCTGGGGCGCGCATGGGGCGATCAAGGATGCGTCAAGCACCGATGTCGTGGTGCATGCCGGGGCGGCGCTGACCACCTATTTCCAATGCGGCGAGGGTTATCGGCTGGACCCGCTGACGCTGGATCAGCTTGGCGTGCCGCGCTGGTCGCCGGGGGATGGCATCTCGGCGCATAGCAAGGTTGATGAGCACACCGGGGAGCTCTTGTTCTTCAACTATTCCAAGAAGCCGCCCTACATGCATTACGGCGTCGTCGGCCGCGATGACCAACTGGCGCATTATGTCCCGGTGCCGCTGCCCGGCCCGCGCCTGCCCCATGACATGGCCTTCACCGAGAATTTCGCCATTCTCAACGACTTCCCGCTGCACTGGGACCCTGACCTGCTGGCGCGCGGCAAGCATGTGGTGCGCTTCTACCCGGAGAAGCCCTCGCGTTTCGCCATTATCCCACGCCGGGGTCAGCCTGATCAGATCCGCTGGTTCGAGGCCGCGCCTACCTTCGTGCTGCACTTCCTCAACGCCTACGAGGACGGCGACGAGATCGTGCTCGACGGCTATTTCCAGGAAGACCCGATGCCCACCAATTACGAGGGCGCCCAACCGGGTTACGAGCGGATGATGTCCTATCTGGATCAATACAAGATGGGCACCAGGCTGCATCGCTGGCGCTTCAACCTGAAAACCGGGAAAACCACCGAACAGCGGCTTGACGACCGGGTGCTGGAATTCGGCATGATCAACCAGCGCCATGCCGGGCGGCCCTATCGCTACGCCTATTCGGCGGTGCAGGTGCCGGGCTGGTTCATCTTCAACGGCTATGTGAAGCACGATCTGCATACCGGCGAAAGCTGGCAGGTCATGCTGCCTGAGGGACAATATGCCTCTGAGGCGCCCTTTGCCCCGCGCATCGATGCAAGCGACGAGGATGACGGTTATCTGGTCAGTTTTGTCATCAACGAGGCGACCGGCAAGTCCGAGATCATCCTGATCGACGCCAGGCGCTTTGCCGAGGGGCCGGTCTGCCGTGTGCAACTTCCCCATCAGATGGCCAGCGGCACCCATTCGTGCTGGGCCAATGGTGCTGATCTGCGTGAGGGCGGGTTGCTCTCGCGCCCGCCCCGCTGAGCCTTGCCAGGCAAGGCAACCGGCACCACCTCGCACGCCCAACAACAGGAGCCCCCATGGGACTGGATCATATCCCCGAAAAGCAGGACTGGTTCGTCGCGGACGCCAGCATGAAGGGCCCATTCGCGCCGATCCACACCGAGATCGAGGCCCGCGAACTGGAGGTGATCGGCGACCTGCCGCAGGACCTCAACGGCATGTATGTGCGCAACGGCCCCTCGCCGGCGCATGCGCCGCATGGCAAGTATCACTGGTTCGACGGCGACGGGATGCTGCACTCGGTGCGCTTTGAGGGCGGCAAGGCGATCTATCGCAACCGCTGGGTCGAAACCGACGGGCTGAAGGCCGAGCGCGAGGCCGGGCGGGCGCTCTGGCCGGGCCTGAAGGACCGCATGCCCGAGGACACGCTGCCCGACGACGCCATGAAGAATGTCTCCAATACGGATGTGAAGTTCCACAACGGCAAGCTCTATTCAATGTGGTATCGCGGCGGCGCGGTCTATCAGGTTGACCCGTTCACGCTGAACACCCTGGGCCGGCTGGAGCATGACCCGCGCCTGGCGGGGTTGCAGATCTCGGCGCATAGCCGCGTCGATGAACACACCGGCGAGTTCATGTTCTTCGCCTATGGCAACCGCCATCCCTATATGCATTACGGCGTGATCGGCACGGACGGCGCGCTGAAAACCTTCATTCCCGTCGAACTGCCCGGCCCCCGCCTGCCGCATGACATGGCGATCACCGAGAACTTCACCATCCTGCACGACTTTCCGCTGATCAATAACCCCGAGGCCCTGGCCGCCGGTCGCTACAGCCTGGAGTTCCGCCAGGACTGGCCCTCGCGCTTCGCGGTGATCCCGCGCCATGCCAGCGCCGATCAGATCCGCTGGTTCGAGGCCGATCCGCGCTACATGCTGCATGTCGCCAATGCCTGGGAGCAAACCAACGCCAGCGGCGAGCGCGAGATCGTCATGCTGGGCACGCCCTATGCCATGCCGCGCGGCTATGATGGCGGGCTGGATCTGCGCCGTCTGCTCTTTACCATCGGCACCCAGGGCACCGATTACGAGATGTATCAGTGGCGCTTCAACCTTGATACCGGGCTGGTGCGCGAGGGCGTGGTGGATGACATCCTCAACACCGAATTTCCCATGATCAACACGCTCTATCAGGGGCGCAAGAACCGCTACACCTACAATGTGCTGATGGGCAGGCCCCGCACGCTGGAGCAGCCGCATTTCGCCGGGCTGGTGAAATACGACCTCGATACCGGCGCGGCGGTTGCCTATCACCCCGGCGAGGGCTTCTGGTTCTCCGAGGCGCCCTTCGCCCCGCGCGACAATGCGCAATCGGAAGATGACGGCTATATCGTCGGCTTCGTCTGGAATGGGCTGGCCGAACGATCGGAAGTCTGGATCACCGATGCGCAGGATGTCGCCAAGGGGCCGGTGGCGCGGGTGATCATGCCGCAACGTGTGCCGCATGGCTTCCATTCGACATGGGTGCGCCAGTCGCAGCTTGAAGCCTGCCAGGTGGCGTGATGGACGCCGAGGAACTGCGAAAGACCCTGCCGGGAAGCTGGCATCTGGTGGCCTGGGAAATCATCCGCGATGACTGCCTCCCGCCCAGCCACCCGTTCGGCGTCGATGCCACGGGGCTTTTGCACTACACCGATGACGGCGGCATGGCGGCCTGTATCGCGCGGGCCGGACGCGCGCCGCTTTCCAGCCCGAGCGCACGCACCGCGCCCCCGGCCGAGCAACTGGCCGCTTTCGAGAGCTTCTTTCACTATGCCGGCAGCTACCGGGTGCAGGCGCGGGATGGCCATGTTCAGGTGGTGCACAGCGTGGCGCAATCGCTCAACCCCTCGATGGTCGGCAGCGAACAGCGGCGTGACGCCCATCTTGCCGGCGACGGCACTCTGACCCTTTCCGCGCGCGAGACCCTGCCGGGCGGCGGGCAGCGCCATCACCGGCTGATCTGGAGGCGTTGATGTCCTTGTATGAAAAACACCGCCCCCTGCTGGAAGCCGCGCAGGAAGCCTGCCGCAGCCGCGCCTGCTGGTCGCCCTATCCGGAAATGCCCGCCAGATACCCCGATGCCGAAGCCGCCGCCGCACGCGGCAAGGCCGCCTTCGAGGCGCATCTGGCCGCCGGGCACTTCACGCTCGATCAGCCCGGCACGCGCACCGAGACCGGCGAGGAGGTCTCGCCCTATACGCAGGCGCCGCTGGGTATCCGATACCCGCAGGCCGATATCGACACGCTGTTCATGGCCGGCCAACAGGCGATGGAAAGCTGGGCCGAAGCCGGGATCGAGGCGCGCATCGGTGCGCTGATGGAGGCGCTGGACACGCTTTATCGCGAGCATCTCTTCGAGATCGTTCACGCGGTGATGCACACCGCCGGGCAAAGCTACAACATGGCCTATGCCGGCTCGGGGGTGAATGCGCTCGATCGCGGGATCGAGGCGCTGGTCCATGCCGAGCAGGCCATGCGCGCCATCCCCCCGCAGGCGCAGTGGCAGCGCCGTTTCGGCCCTTCCGAGATCCGGTTGCAAAAGACCTATCGGCTGGTGCCGCGCGGCGTGGCGGTCTGTTTTGCCTGCGCCAGCTTCCCCACCTGGAACGCCTGGCCCTCGATGCTGGCCAGCCTTGCCACCGGCAATGCGGTGATCGTCAAGCCGCATCCGGCCAGCGTGCTGCCCATGGCGATTACCGTGCGCGTGTTCCGGCAGGTGCTGGCGCAGGCAGGCTTCGACCCCGATCTGGTGACGATGGCGCTGGACAGTAGCGCCGCGCCGCTGGGCAAGGCGCTGATCAAGCACCCCAAATGCGCCATCGTCGATTTCACCGGCTCCACGCGTTTTGGTCATTGGGTCGAGGCCAATGCCCATCCCGCGCTGGTCTTCACCGAAACCGCGGGCTGCAATACGGTGGTGCTGCAAGGCGCGGACGATCTTGATGCCGCGCTGCGCGCGCTGGCGACGACCATGTGCATGTTCTCGGCGCAGATGTGCACCAGCCCGCAAAACATCTATCTGCCGCCGCAGATCGCCACGCCGCAGGGCCCGGTGCCGCGCGCCGAGGTCGCCAGCCGGCTGGCAGCGGCGGTGGCGCGGCTGATCGACGAGCCGCGCCGCGCGGCGATGATCCTGGCCACGATCCAGGCACCGCAGACGCTGGCACTGATCACGCAGATGCGCGACGAAGGCGCGGCGCGCGGCCAGGTGCTGCTGGACAGCCGCCCCTACCCGCATCCTGACTTTCCGCAGGCCCGCACCGCCACGCCGCTGATGCTGGAGGTCACGCCCGAGGCGCGCGATCTTTACGCGCAGGAGCGGTTCGGCCCGGTCAGCTTTGTCATTGCCTGCGACAGCGCCGAGGATGCGCTGGCCCGCGCCACCCGCGATGTGCGCGAAACTGGCGGGCTGACAGCCTTTCTCTACGCCACCGACGAGGCTTTCATCGCCCGCGCCGAGGCCGCCTATGCCCGTGCCGGTGCCCAGCTCACCACCAATCTGACCGGCGCCATGCCGCTCAATTTCGCCGCTGCCTACAGCGATTACCACGTTACCGGGCTCAATCCGGCGGGCAATGCCACACTCACCAGCCTGGCCTTCGTCGCCAGCCGCTTTGCCGTGGCGCAATCACGCCGCCCGCTGCCAGAGGACGCCGATGCCTGAAGCACCCCTGCCCCTGCCGCCGGCGTTGCGCTTACCGGTCTTTGCCGCACCGATGTTCCTGATCTCGGGGCCGGAACTGGTGATCGCCGCCTGCAAGGCCGGCATCATCGGCGCCTTCCCCACCCCGAATGCGCGGCCCATTGAGCAGCTCGATGAATGGATGAGCCGCATCACCGCCGAACTGGCCGCGCATCGCACCGCCAACCCAGATGCGGTGATCGGCCCCTGGTGCGCCAATCTGATGACCCATTCCTCGAATGCCCGCCTGCCACAGGATCTGGCGCTGCTGGCCAAACACCGCCCGCCGCTGGTGGTGACGGCGCTGGGCAGCCCGAAACCGGCAATCGAGGTGGTGCATGGCTATGGCGGCAAGGTCTTTGCCGATGTCACCACGCTGAAACTGGCGCGCAAGGCCGTCGAGGCCGGCGCCGACGGGCTGGCCTGCATTGCGGCGGGCGCTGGCGGGCATACCGGCGCGCTCTCGCCCTTCGCCTTTGTCAGCGCGGTGCGGGAATTCTTCGGCGGGCCGGTGGTTCTGGGCGGCGGCATCGCCGACGGGCGGGGCATTGCCGGGGCCATCGCTGCGGGTGCCGATTACGTCTATATGGGCACGCGCTTCATCGCCGCCGAGGAAAGCATGGCATCGGCGCAATACAAGGCCATGCTGGCGGCGGCCAGCGCCGATGACCTGCTGGTCAGCGCGGCGATCACCGGCACCCCGGCAAGCTGGTTGAAACCCTCGCTGGTGGCCAATGGCATGGACCCCGCCAACATGCCCGAGACCCCAACGCGCAACTATGACAGCGGTCAGTCGATGGCCGGCAAGCGCTGGTCGCAGGTCTGGTCGGCGGGGCAAGGCGTGGGGCAGGTGCGCGGCACCGAACCTGCCGCCGCCATCGTTGCCCGGCTGGAAGTCGAATACGCCGCCGCCCGCGCCCGGTTTCAGGCTTTCGCAGGGGCATGCCCATGACTGCGCCTGTCTTCATTCTTGGCGGCTGTCAGACCGATTTCGCCCGCGCCTGGGCGCGCGAGGGGCTGGATATTTCCGACATGATCCGCGAGGCCACGCTGGGCGCGCTCGATGATGCCGCGCTCGATCCCGCGCAGATCGACAGCGTGCATGTGGGCAACGCCTTTGGCGAATTGCAGCGCGCGCAGGCGCATCTGGGGGCGATGGTGGCGCAGGTGGTGCCCGAATTGTGGGGCGTGCCGGCGATGCGCCATGAGGGAGCCTGCGCCTCGGCCTCGCTGGCGGTGCTGGCGGCCATGGCCGAGATCGAGGCCGGGCGCTACGATTGCGTGCTGGTGGTGGGCGCCGAGGAGTTGAAGAACACCTCGGGCGATGTGGCCGCGGTCAACCAGAACGCCGCCGGCTGGCAGGGGCGCGAGGATATCGACTGCCGCTTCATGTGGCCCGCGGTCTTTGGGCTGGCAGCACAGGAATACCAGCGCCGCTACGGGCTGGACCGGCGGCATCTGAACCGCATCGCGGAACTCAACTATGCCAATGCGCGCCGAAATCCGCTGGCGCAGACCCGCAAATGGGCTTTCAATCCGCTCAGCTTCACCGATGACGACAATGCCAACCCGCTGATCGAACCAGGCACGCGACGGCAGGATTGCGGCCAGATCACCGATGGCGCCTGCGCGCTGGTGCTGGCCTCAGCCGGTTTCGTCCGCGACTGGGCGACACGCCGCAACCGGCCCCTGCCGCCGGTGATCGGCGGCTGGGGGCATCGCAATGCCGGGCTGCGCTTTCATGACAAGATCACCCGCAGCGAGGGGACCGACTTCGTCTTTCCGCATGTCCGCCAGACCATCGAGGACGCCTGGCGCCGCGCCGGCCTCTCCGGCATCGAGGCCGTGCACGGCGTGGAGACGCATGATTGCTTCACCACCACCGAATACATCGCCCTGGATCATCTGGGGCTGAGCGCGCCGGGTCAGAGCTGGCAGGCCATCGAGGATGGCACCATCGCGCCGGGCGGGCGCTGCCCGGTCAACATGTCGGGCGGGCTGATCGGTTGCGGGCACCCGGTCGGGGCAACCGGCGCGCGGATGATCCACGACGCCGCGCGACAGGTCAGCGGGCAAGCCGCCGAGATGCAGATCGAAGGGGCGCGACGGATGCAGACACTCAATATCGGCGGGTCTTTCGGCACCGTCGTCAGCTTCGTGATCGAGGCTTCGCAAGCAGCCTGAAGGCAGCAATCGACGCCGCAAACCGGCGCGGGAAGGAAGGGACGAATGGATCACGCGCTGATCATTGATGCGGTGCGCACGCCACGCGGGCGGGGCAATGCCAAGGGCGCGCTGCATGGCGTCAGCCCGGTTGACCTGCTGGCCACGCCGCTTCGCGCCCTCGCCCGGCGTCAAGCCTTCGATCCCGCCGCACTGGCCGACACGGTGATCGGCTGCGTCACGCAGACCGGCGAGCAGGGCGCCAATATCGCCCGGCTGGCGCTGCTGGCGGCAGGTTATGACGATGCCGCGCCGGGGCTGAGCGTGAATCGCTACTGCGCCTCGGGGCTGTCGGCGGTGCGGCTGGCGGCGCTTCAGGCGCTGGCCGATGACGGGCTGGCAATCGGCGGCGGGGTGGAAAGCATGTCGCGCGTGCCAATGGCCGCCGACAAGGGACCGCTGACCCATGATTTCGAGCTGCAACGCACGCTGCGGCTGGTGCCGATCGGGCTGGCGGCCGATGCCGTGGCCAGTATCGAGGGCTTTGAACGTGCCACCTGCGATGCCTATGCCATCCAAAGCCAGTCCCGCGCGCTGGCCGCACGCGCGAGCGGCGCCTTCGCCTCGGTGGTGGCGCTGCCCGGCGTGCTTGAGGCAGACGAAACCCCGCGCCCTGGCACCAGCGCCGAAAGCCTCGCCGCGCTGCAACCGGCCTTTGCCGAAATGGGCGCGAAATACGGCATCGACGCGCTGCTGTGCCAGGCTTACGGGCTGCAGGCGATCGAGCATGTGCATCACGCCGGCAACAGCCCGGCCATGGCCGATGGCGCCTCGGCGGTGCTGCTGGCCAGCCCCGGCGCGGCAAGGCGCCACGGGCTGAAGCCGCGCGCGCGTATCCTGGCCAGCACCGAACGGGCCATCGACCGCACGCTGGCCCTGACCGGCGCGGTGGATGCCACCCGTGCAGCGCTGGCGCAGGCAGGTCTGGGTATTGGCGAGATCGATCTTTTCGAAGTCAACGAGAGCTTTGCCGCCTTGATGCTGCACTACATGAAACATCTGGGCGTGCCGCATGAACGGCTCAACATCCACGGCGGCGCCATCGCGCTTGGCCATGCCATGGGTTCGACCGGGGCAGCCCTGCTGGGCACCGCACTTGATGCGCTGGAGGCACGCGGCGGCAGGCGGGCGGTGATCAGCCTATGCGGCGCGGCGGGGCTGGCCAGCGCCATGGTCATCGAAAGGCTCGATCCATGAACGCCCAGAGCCTTCCCCCGACCCTCGATCTGGACCTGATGCGCGAGGCGCTCTCGACCAGCACGCTCAGCCACGGGCTGAAGCTGCTGGGCGACCGCTGGACAGTGCAGGTGCTCATGGGTGCCTTCATCGGCATCCAGCGCTTCGATGACTTTCACAACCGGCTGGGCATTCCCCGCCATACGCTGTCGGACCGGCTCAAGGCGCTGGTGACAATGGATATGCTGCGCCCGCGGCTCTATCAGGAACGCCCCGAACGTTACGGCTATCACCTCACGGCGAAGGGCATGGCCATGTATGATGCCGTGCTGATGGTCTGGGACTGGGAGCACCGTTTCGGTGATCGCGAGATCACCCTGCCCGGAAGGCTGATCCACCGCAACTGCGCTCATGCCTTCATGCCGCAACTGACCTGCCGGGCCTGCAACGAGCAGGTTACCCTGCACGATCTGCACTACCGGCTGCGCCCCAACCCGCATCTGCCGCATGACACCGCCCAGCCGATGCGCACGCCGCGCGTTTCCGCCGGCGACGGTCCGAGCATGAGCCTTGGCCTGCGCCTTGACCGCTGGGCGCTGATGATCGTTGCCGCGGTCACGCTGGGGTGCCGTTATTTCGACGAACTCAGCCATGTGCTGCGCATCGGCCCCTCGGTGCTGGCGCGACGGCTGGCCAGCATGGCCGAAGCGGGCCTGCTGAAAACCGAGCCGGACCCCGGCGATGGGCGCCGCCGGCTCTACCGGCTCACGCCGGCCAGCCGCGCGCTCTTTGGCTATATCGTCTGCTTCGCCGCCTGGGCCAGCGAGCACCATTTCAACGAACCAAGCTCCATCGCGCCGGTGCATCGCGCCTGCGGAAAACCCTTCGTGGCACAGGCCACCTGCTCGCATTGCCACCAGCGGTTGATGCCCTGGGAAGTCGATTTCGAACTCAATCCGGGAGCGCAAGCATGACCTCCGATCTTGCCTTCTTCGCCCAGATCACGGTCAACGGCATCGCCGTGGGCGCGATCTATGCGCTTGTCGCACTGGGGATCGTGCTGATCTACAAGGCGACCGAGGTGCTCAATTTTGCGCATGGCGATCTTCTGGTGCTGTCGGCCTTCACCGCCTGGGCACTGATCGCGCTGGCCGGACTGCCGTTCTGGATGGCGCTGGTGATCACCGCGGCGCTGGTGGCGGCGCTGGCCTATGGGCTGGATGCGGTGATCATTCGCCGTATCGCCGGGCAACCGCAGTTTTCCGGGGTCATGCTGACCATCGCGCTGGCCTTCATGTTGCGCGGGCTGGTCAGCATGGGCTTTGGCGCCGAATCGCAAAGCTACCGCACGCCATGGTCCGGCCGCTCGACCGAGATCATGGGGCTGGCCTTCGCCAATCTGGAACTGGTGATCATGGGCGTGGTCATGGCGGTGACGCTGGGGCTTTACCTGTTTTTCCGCAACACCCGGCTGGGCGTTGCCATGCAGGCAAGCTCGCAAAACCAGCTTGCCGCCTATCTCAACGGGGTGCGGGTGAAACGCGTCAATTCGCTGGTCTGGGCGCTGGGCGGGGCGACGGCGGCGATCGCCGGGGTATTCCTGGCGCCGATCACGCTGGTCGATACCTCGCTGTGGCTGGTGACGCTGAAGGCGCTGGCAGCCATTGTTCTGGGGGGGTTTGGCAGCATTCCCGGCGCCATTCTGGGCGGGTTGCTGATCGGGCTGATCGAACAATATGCCGGGGTCTATCTGCCGCACGGGTTCAAGGACATCGCCGCCTATCTGGTGTTGATCCTGGTCCTGATCCTGCGTCCGCGCGGCATTCTGGGCGAAGCTCATGGGCGGAGGGTGTAAGCGATGCGCTTTGATTACCACACCCGCTACCGCGACAGTTTCGCACTGCTCAAACACCCCGCCGACTGGGCGCTCTACGGCCTGCTGCTGGCCGCGCTGGCCACGGTGCCGATGCTGGCCAGCGCCTATGTGCTGGGCGAACTGGCCTATGTCTTCATCCTGTGCATTGCCTCGATGGGGCTGATGGTGCTGACCGGCTACACCGGGCAGGTTTCGCTGGGCCATGCCGCCTTCGTGGCCATCGGCGCCTATGCCCATGCCTGGCTGATGCGCCAGGGCGTGCCGATGCTGGCCTCGATCCCGCTGGCGGCGCTGATCTCGGCGGCGGCGGGGCTGCTGGTGGGCATTCCGGCGATCCGCGTTTCAGGGCTCTATCTGGCGATGGTCACGCTGGCCTTCGCCATCATCGTCGAGCAGGTGATCGGCCTGTGGCGACCAGTGACGGGCGGCTTCATCGGGCTGGCGGTGCCGCGCGCCGAAGCCTTCGGGCTGGCGCTGCACACGCCGCGCGCCTTTTACTACTTCTGTCTGGTGGTGCTGGTGCTGGTGCTGCTGGCGCTCTTGAACCTGCTGCGCTCCGGCGTCGGGCGCGCCTTTACCGGCGTGCGCGATTCCGAGGCCGCCGCCTATGGGCTGGGCATCCAGGTCAAACGCGTGAAGATCGGCGCCTTCGTGCTTTCGGCCGGCGTGACGGGGCTGGCCGGGGCGCTGCTGGCGCATCATATCGGCTATCTGACGCCTGATGGCTTCACGCTCCTGTTGTCGCTGGAACTGGTGCTGATGGTGGTCATCGGCGGGCTGGGCAGCATGCGCGGCGCGATCCTCGGCGCGGTGCTGATCTCGATGCTGCCCACTGCCATCTCAAGGCTGAAACTGGTGCTGCCCGATGCCGTGTCGCGCCAGTTCGGGCTTGAGATCTTCATCTTCGGGCTGGTGCTGGCGCTCTTTGTGCTGTTCGAGCCGCGCGGGCTCAATGGCCGCTGGCTGAAGGCGCGCGCGCTGATCGAAGCCTTCCCGCTCTACCGGCGCGACACCTTCAAGCGCCAGAAAGCCTACATGAAATCGGAGCGTTACAAATGAGTGCAGCCCCCCTGCTGGACCTCGATGATGTCTCGCTTTCCTTTGGCGGTCTGAAGGCGATTGCCGGGCTGAGCCTGCATGTGAACCCCGGCGAAGTGCTGGCGGTGATTGGCCCCAATGGCGCTGGCAAGACCTCGATGCTCAACCTGGTGACGCGGGTCTTCAATGCCACCGGCGGGCGGATGCGCTTCAAGCAGACCGACCTGCGCCAGACACCGCGCCACCGCATCGCGCATCTGGGCATCGCCCGCACCTTCCAGAACATCGAACTCTTCGAAGCCGCCTCGGTGCTCGATAACCTGATGCTGGGCCGGCACCGCTTTGATCAGGGCAACTGGCTGCAACAGATGCTGCGCACCCCGGCACTGATGGCCCTTGAGGAAGCCCATCGCGCCGAGGTCGAGGCGGTGATCGAGTTTCTGGAGCTTTCGCCGTGGCGCAATGCGCCGGTCGCCGGGCTGCCCTACGGCGTGCGCAAGGTGGTGGAGCTGGGCCGCGCGCTCTGCACCCGGCCCGAGTTGTTGTTCCTTGACGAGCCCGCCTCGGGCCTCAACCCCGAGGAAACCCGCGATCTGGCCTTCTGGATCGACGACATCCGCAGCGATCTGGGCATCACCGTGGTGATGGTCGAACATGACATGTCACTGGTCAATGCGGTGGCCGACCGGGTGGTCTGCATGGCCCAGGGCATGGTTCTGGCCGAAGGCTCGCCGGCCGAGGTGCAGGCCGATCCGGCGGTGATTTCCGCCTATCTGGGGACATGAGCCATGGCCGATCTGCTTGAAGTGCGCAATCTGGAAACCTGGTATGGGCCGATCGTGGCCATGCAGGGCGTCAACATCACCGTGCGCGCCGGGCGCATGGTTGCGGTGCTGGGCGCCAACGGGGCGGGCAAGACGACGCTGCTGAACACGCTGGCCGGGGTGATCGACCCGTTCAAGGGACAGGTCGTTTTCGAAGGCGTCGAGACCCAGGGCCTCGATGCCGATGCGATCTGCCGGCGCGGCATGGTGCTGGTGCCCGAGGGGCGGCAGGTCTATCCCTTCCTGTCGGTGGCCGACAATCTGGCGATGGGTGCCTTCACCCGGCGCGACCGCGATGCCATCGCCGCCGATCTGGCGCGCGTCCATGGCTGGTTTCCGCGCCTGAAGGAACGCGAGCGCCAGCAGGCGGGGCTGCTTTCGGGCGGCGAGCAGCAGATGCTGGCCATCGGCCGGGCCTTCATGTCGCGCCCCAAGCTTCTGATGCTTGATGAACCCAGCCTGGGCCTGTCGCCGCTCCTGACGCGCGAGATCTTCGCCATCGTCAGCCGCATCCGCGACGAGACCGGCACCGCCATTCTGGTCGTCGAGCAGAACGCCGCCGTGGCGCTGGCGCATGCCGATGACGGCTACATCATGGAACTGGGCCGCATTGTCGCCGCCGACAGTTGCGCCGCGCTGGCCGAGAAGGCCGATGTGCGCGAGGCCTATCTTGGCGGCGGTGCCGGACGCGGCGAAAGCGGCACCGCCCAGCGCTGGAAACGGCGCAAGACATGGCGCTGAGTGAGGCGCAGAGCATGGAGCAGATCATGACCGCTGAACCCCTCGCCGCCAAAGCCGCGCGCCCCGCGCCGCAGCTTTTCGACGGGCATGATACCCCCGCCAAGGTATTCCGCGCCCGTGCCGCGCTCTGGGCCGGGCGCCCGGCGCTGCGGCGCAAGCATCGCGGCCTGTGGAAAACCGTCAGCTGGGCCGAATACTACGGCCATGCCCGCGCGCTGGGTCTGGCACTGCTGGATCTGGGCGTGACGCGCGGCGAGGTGATCTGCGTGCTGGCCGAGAACCGCCCGGAATGGCTTTACGCCGATATGGGCGCACAATGTATCGGCGCGGTGGGCAATGGCATCTATCCGACCTCCTCGCCCGATCAGATGCGCTACATCCTCAACGATTCCGGCGCGCGGGTGCTGTTCGTCGAAAACCAGGAACAGCTCGACAAGGCCATGGCGGTGCGCGCCGAATGCCCGGCGCTGGAACGCATCGTGGTGATGGAGCGCGAGGGGCTGCGCGGGCTGGACGATCCGGCGGTCGGCTTCATGGACGATCTGCTGGCCCATGGCGCAACGCTTGCCCGGACGCGCGGCGCCACCTTCGAGGCCGCCATCGATACCGGCCGCCCCGATGATCTGGCCTTTCTGGTCTATACCTCGGGCACCACCGGCGCGCCCAAGGGGGCGATGATGCTCAGCCGCAATGTGGTGTTCCAGCTCACCAAGGCACCGGAATATCTGGCGGTCGCGCCCGGCGACAAGGCGCTCTCGTTCCTGCCGCTTTGTCATATCGCCGAACGTATGGCGAGCGTGTTCAACCCGCTGGCGGTGGGGCTGGTGGTGCATTTCCCTGAAAACAGCGGCACCGTGTTCAACGATCTGCGCGAGGTGGCGCCGCATGTCGTCTTTGCCCCGCCGCGTTTCTGGGAAAAGATGCACAGCCAGATCGACCTTTTCATGCGCGATGCCATCGCCCCGGCGCGCTGGGCCTATCGCCGCGCCCTGGCACTGGGAGCACCGATGGTTGCCGCCCAGCTTGAAGGCCGCCCCGGCCTGCGGCCCGGCCTGCCGGCACGACTGTTGCGCCAGGCGGCGCTGCGCAACATCCGGGTGTTTCTGGGCTTGCAGAATGTCCGATGCGCGCTCACCGGGGCCGCCCCCGTGCCCCCCGATCTGATCCGCTGGTTCCTGTCCATCGGGGTGGAACTGCGCGAGGCGTTCGGCATGACCGAAACCTGCGGCTTTGCCACCGCCACGCCCAGCGGCGGCATCCGGCTGGGCTGGGCCGGGCAGCGGGCGCGCGGCACCGAGATCGCCATTGGCACCGATGGCGAGATCCTGATCCGGGGCCCGAATGTCTTTGGCGGCTACTGGCGCAACGCCGAAAAAACCGCCGAAACCATCACCCCGGACGGCTGGCTGCGCACCGGCGATTGCGGCGAGGTCGATGCCGAGGGCTATCTGGCGATCCGCGACCGGCTGAAGGATGTGATCATCACCTCGGGCGGCAAGAACATCACCCCAAGCCAGATCGAGAGCCTGCTGAAATTCAGCCCCTATATCACCGACGCCGTGGTGATCGGCGATGGCCGGCGGTTCCTGACGGCATTGGTGATGATAGACCAGGAGCACGTCGCGCGCTTCGCCCAGGAGCGCGCCATCCCCTATACCGATTTCGCCAGCCTGACCCGCGCCGCGGAGGTGACCGAGTTGATCCGCGCCGAGATCGACACCGTCAATCCGCGCCTGGCGCGCGTGGAGCAGATCAAGGATTTCCGCATCATCAGCGAGTTGCTCACCGCCGAGGACGAGGAACTGACCCCCACCATGAAACTCAAGCGCAAGGTGATCGCCACCAAATACGCCAGCCTGATTGCCGGCATGTACCCCGCCTGAGGCGGCAGCGGGGGGAGGATACATGCAAAGCCCGATGACACCGCCATCCAGCATAACCAAGGGAGGACACCATGAAACTCAATCGTCGTCAGATGCTTGCCACCAGCGCCGCGGCGCTGGCGCTGGGCACATCCATCGGCGGCGCCCGCGCCGCCGGGGTCAGCGACAGCGAGATCGTGCTGGGCACGCATCTTGACCTGTCAGGCCCCACCGCCGCCGGCATGCCGCAACTGCGCAACGCCATGCAGCTTTGCATCGACCAGGCCAATGCCGCCGGCGGCATCCATGGCCGCCAGATCCGGTTGATCGTCGAGGACAACGGCATGCAGCCGCAGCTTGCGGTGCGCGCCGCGCAGAAGCTGATCCGCTCGGACGAGGTCTTCGCCATTGTCAATCCGTTCGGCTCGGGCACCAATGCCGCCACCGTGGGGCTGGCAACGGAATCGGGCACCATCGTCTTCGCGCCATGGGCGGCTTCGGGGATCATGCATCATATCGCCGGCAACAGCCCGCTGCTGTTCACCACCGTTCAGAACTATGACACCACCACCGCGCGCGGTCTGGCCTGGGCGATCGAGAACTGGGGCAGCGCACGCATCGGCGTGATCTATCAGGAAGGCCCGTTCGGCGATCTGATCCGCGCAGGCGTCGCCGGCGGGATCGCGGCAGCCGGCGGCGAGGTGGTCGCCGAGGCGGCCTATCGGCCCGGCGATATCGACTTCTCGTCGCAAGTGGCGCGGATGCGCGGCGCCGATGTCGATCTGATCATCGCCGGCACGGTGATCCGTGAAACCGTCGGCGTGATGGCCGAGGTCAAGAAACTGGGCTGGGACAGCGTACGCGTGCTCACCGGCATTCCCGGCCGCGGCACGATCGTCGCGCGGCTCGGTGGCGAGGATGTCGAGGGGCTCTACGGCATCGGCGGCTGGCATCTGCACGGCGCCGATACGCCTGACGCCGATGCGCAACGCTTCCTGAGCGACTTCCGCGAAGCGTTTGGCATGGAAGCCGACGAAAACGCTGCCAATGCCTTCTCCTATACCTCGTGGTTCCTCAAGGGGCTTGAGGCGGCGGGGCGCGATCTGACGACGCAGGGCTTTGTCGAGGCCATGCGCGGTGTGCGCCATGCCGATTTCACCACCTATGCGGAACTGGCCTTCGAGAACAACCACGCCATGCCCGAGTTGATCTCGATCGACCAGATCCAGCAGGGGCGCTGGGTGCCCATCGAAGGGCCGCTCTGAAGCCCGGAAACCACAGCGGAGGGGCCCTGTGGCCCCTCCGCGCCTGCCGTTTCAGGTTGAATCGGCCAGACGGCTCTTCAGGATCATGCCGCGTTCCTCAAGGATTGGCACCGCAACCGTCACCAGCAACGAATTGATCTCCTTGAAGGCGCGCACCACCTCCAGGTGCCAGTTCGAAGTTGCCAGACTGGCGGCATTGCCCTGTTGCAGCCGCTCCAGATGACGCTCGTGGCTTTCGCGCTCCAGGCGACGCATGGCTTCCTTCTCGCGCATCAGATGGCGCGCCGAGGCCGTATCGCCGGAAATCAGCACGTTCATCGACAGTTGCACATTGCCCAGCACCCGTGCATGCAACGCCCGGATCTCCTGCCAGCCTTCGTCCGAAAAGCGGCGGTTCTCGGCGGTCTTCTTCTCGGCCAGCGGCAGCAGGGTCTTGGCGATGATGTCGCCGATATGCTCCAGGTTGATGGCGAAATCGGTCAGTTCGATGCCGCGGCGCGCCTCGTCATCGCTCAACTCGCCACGGTTGAGTTCGGCGATGAACAGTTTGACGTCATGGTGGCGGCGATTGATTTCCTGATCAAGCGCGCGCAGTTCGACAATCTGCTCGGGGCGCGATTGCGCCAGCACATCGACCAGCGGGCGGAACATCTCCTCGATGGTTTCGCCCATCAACAGCAGTTCGCGCTTGGCCGAGGCCAGCGCCAGCATCGGCAACGACAGGGTGTTGCGGTCCAGCGCGCTGTGCGGGCGACGATCCGGGCGCACAGCGACAGGCGCCACCGGCAGCGCCCATTCACACAGCCGGTATACCAGCGGCACAAAGGGCAGCGCCAGAACCACCAGTGCGGCGTTGAACAGCAGATGGGCATTGACCAGTTGCACCTCCGGTCGCGCGCCCAGCCAGGCCGGCATCGCGGGTTCGGACAGCCAGAAAAGCGCCAGCCCCGCCAAAGCCGCCGCGCCACGCAGCACCAGGTTGCCCACCGGGATGCGGCGGGCTTGCGGGGACATCCCGCGCGTCAGCCAGACAGCAATCAGCCCGGCGCCGAAATTCGCTCCCAGCAGCATCGGTACCGCCGCCGCCATCGGCAACACGCCGCCCTGCGCCAGCGCGGCCAGCAGAAGCACCATCGCCACCGAGGAATGCATCCCCCAGGTGAGGAGCGCCACCACCACGAAAGCCGTGAAGGGATCGCCCGCAAGGTAGCGGACCGTCGCCGGCAACACGGCGCTTTCGCGCATCGGCTCCGTTGCCGCGCCGATCATCGTCAGCGAGAGCAGGATGAAGCCGATGCCCAGCACGATGCGCCCGATCTGGCGCACGCGGCGGGCTTCGAACTTCAGAAACAGCACCGCACCGATCAGCAGCAGCACCGGAATCAGCGCCGACAGATCGAAAGCCAGTATCCGCACCACCAGCGCCGAGCCCAGATCGGCGCCCAGCAGCGCGGCCAGCCCCACGGCACCGCTCAGCATGCCGCTGGCGGCAAAGCCCGCGGCCAGCACGCCGACGGCCGTGGCGCTTTGCAGCATCACCGCCAGCACCGCGCCGGCACCGGCGGCCCCCGCCAGCCCGCCGCGCACCTGCCGCAGCCCGTCGCGCAGCGCACCGCCATAGGCACGCTCCATGCCGGTTCGCACCATGCGCACCGCAAACAGAAGCAGCATCACGGCCGCCGCCAGATTGAGCAACACCATCAGTGGGTGCATCTGCCTCGCCCCTTTGAAAAGCGGATTTCGTAGGCCCAAGCACCGCCGCGGTCAAGCGTGCATGTCAGTGCCTGGGTTGGCGCCACCAATCAGCGCCCGCGCCGGAAAAGCTGGGTACGGGCGTAAAGCGCCTCCATCCGCGTCAGGCGTTCGGCGGCGACGTCCCAGCTGCGCTGCTGCACTGCCGCCAGAAGCCCCTCGACCAGCAGCAGGGGCGAAGCCAGCGAATCCCAGGCCGAGGGCACTTCGATATGGCAGGGCAGCAGATGCTGCGCAAAGCCCGCCGCAGGCGAAACCCAGCGGTCGGTGATCAGCACCACCTCGGCACCCTGCTCGCGCGCCATTTCAACCACCTGATGCACGGTATGCTCGTAGCGGCGGATGTCGAAAACCACCAGCACGTCGCCCGGTCGCATGTCCAGCAGCGCCGGCGGCCAGGTGTTGGGCATGTTCGAAAGAAGCGTGACATCGCCGCGCATGATCTTCAGCGCGGTGGTGAAGTAATCGGCAATGGCATGGGTCAGCCGGCCGCCCAGCATATAGACCCGCCGCTGGGGATCGGCCAGCAGATCGGCAACCCGGTCAAAGCCGGCATGGTCGATCTGGCCCAGCGTAGCGTTGAGATTCTCCACGACCTTGGCGGCAAAACTGGTCAGAATGTGATCATCATCCGCGCTCGCCGCCCATTTGTCGCGCTTGGCCAGCGGTGATGCGAGCTTTTCGCTGACTTCCTCGCGCAGTTGGAGCTGAAACTCGGGATAGCCGGAATAGCCCAGCTTCTGCACCAGCCGCACCACGGTCGGCGCCGAAACCCCGGCGCCCCGCGCGACCGAAGCCACCGTTCCCAGCACCGCCACGGGATAATTGCCCAGCATATGCGCGGCCAACTGACGCTCGGCGCGGGTGAGATCGGGCAGGGCGGCGCGCAGCCGGGCCTCGGTGGTCAATGCGCTGGCCGTGGATGCGGGCGCCGTGGCACGCGCGATCGTCCTGACGTTGCGTTCGGCGCTCATGGCAGCCTCCGCCGATGGATGTGATCAGATCATTCTACACCGAATTGTAGATTTTGTAACAGGAATGTCGATAAAGAAAAAAACTTGACAGTTTTGGGGATCATGCAACAGGCTGGTGTCAGTCGCCCCTACGCAGAGTCGCCTCGTCATGCTTCAAGAGCCCGCCGCCAGCCGGCCGCAGACGCCCCCGGCGCAGGCATCGGACCTGCCCCGCTTCAAGGGGTTCGTCGAGCGCTGGGATGCGCAGGCGGTGCCCGCCGCGGGCGAGCTTGACGCCGCCGGGGTGGTGGTGATCTGCGAACATGCCTCGAACGCGCTGCCCGAAGGCTGGCCGGCGCTGGGTGGCGATCTGGGGATCGATGCCGACACCCGCGCCGCGCATGTGGCCTGGGACATCGGCGCGCTGGGGCTGGCACGCGGCCTCGCCGCCGGGCTGGCGCCGGGTTGTGGTGGTGCGGTGCTGGTGCATGCGCCACTCTCCAGGCTGGTCTATGACCTCAACCGTGCGCCCGATCATCCCGGCGCGATGCCGGCACGCTCGGAGATCTTCGAGATCCCCGGCAACGGCGACCTGACCGCCGCCGACCGGCTGGCGCGCACCCGCGCGCTCTATCTGCCGTTTCATGAAACCCTGCGCGCCGAAATCGCGCGGCTGGTGGCGCTGGGCCGACGACCGGCCCTGATTGCGGTGCATTCCTTCACCCCGGTCTTTCATGGCGCGTTGCGCGCGGTGGAATTTGGCGTGATCCATGACGATGACCGCACCCTGACCGATGCCGTTCTGGCAGCCGCGCCGGGTTGCGGGCTGGAGACGCGCCTCAACGAGCCCTATTCGGCGGCGGGCGATGTGACCCATACGATCCGGCTGCATGCCGGACCGCTGAAGCTGCAAAACACCATGCTGGAAATCCGCAACGACCTGATCACCACCGAAGCCGGGCAGGCGGCGGTGGCGGCGCGGCTGGTGCCGGTGCTGGCGCGGGCGCTGCACTCGCTGGAGGGCGCATCATGTCCCGCTTCCTGATCGCCTATGTGCGCCTGGTCGAGCGGCTGAACTACGGCATTGGCCGGCTGGCGATGTATTCGCTCTTCGCGCTGATGGGGGTGCTGCTGTGGGGCGCCATCGCGCGGGTGGGCTTCCACCCCCAGGTCTGGACCGACGAGATGGCCCAGTTCCTGCTGCTGGGATACTTCATGCTGGGCGGCGCCTATGCGCTGCAACTGGGTTCGGCGGTGCGCATGGATCTGCTTTACAGCCGCTGGTCGGACCGCACCAAGGCCGCGGTCGATGCGGTGACGATCCTGACGCTGATCTTCTATCTGGTGGTGCTGCTCTGGGGCGGCATCGAGAGCACCCAGTATTCGCTGGAATATGGCGAGCGACGGCGCGGCATGTGGCGGCCCTATATGGCGCCGATCAAGATTGTCATGTGTATCGGCATCATGCTGATGCTGCTTCAATGCACGGCGTTCCTGATCCGTGACATCGCCAAACTGCGCGGGAAGGACATCTGATGGCCACCGAACTGATTGCCGCGCTGATGTTCGGCTCGATGCTGATGATGATGCTGACCGGGCAGCGCATGTTCGGGGTGATCGGTTTTGTCGCGGTGGTGGCGGCGATCTGGCTCTGGGGCGACCGGGGCGGCTATGATCTGGCCTTCGCGCAGACCTTCAAGGTGATGAACTGGTTTCCGCTGATCACCCTGCCGATGTTCATCTTCATGGGCTATGTGCTCAGCGAAAGCCGTCTCGCCGATGACCTTTACCGCATGTTCCATGTCTGGTTCGGCCCGGTGCCGGGCGGGCTGGCCATTGGCACCATCGCGCTTATGGTGCTGATCTCGGCGATGAACGGGCTGAGCGTGGCGGGCATGGCGATCGGCGCCACCATCGCGCTGCCGGAGCTTCTCAAGCGCGGCTATGACAAGCGCATGGTGACCGGGGTGATCCAGGCGGGATCGAGCCTTGGCATCCTGATCCCGCCCTCGGTGGTGATGGTGCTCTATGCGATGATCGCGCGTCAGCCGGTGGCGCAACTCTGGCTGGCGGGCATCCTGCCGGGGCTGATGATGGCGGGGTTGTTCATCCTCTATATCTGGGTGCGCTGCCGCATCAATCCGGCACTGGGCCCGGTGATCTCGGAGGCGGATCGCCTCAGCGTCACCCGCGCCGAGAAATACCGCCTGCTGATGGCCGGCCTGCTGCCGCTGGGGATATTCCTGGCGATGATGGTGCCCTTCATCCTGGGCTATACGCGGCTGGTGGAAAGCTCGGTTGTGGGGGCGCTGGCGGCGTTTCTGGCCTCGGTCGCCAAGGGCCGCATGAGTTGGGCAGTGTTCGAGGAATGCACCCGCCGCACGCTGGCCGTGACCTGCATGTTCATGTGGATCATTCTGGCGGCGCTTGCTTTCGGGGCGGTATTCGACGGACTGCGCGCGGTGGATTTCGTGCGCGCGCTCTTTGTCGAGGATCTGGGCCTGAACCGCTGGCATATCCTGATCCTGATGCAGCTTTCCTTCCTGATCATGGGCACCTTCCTTGACGATACGGCGATGCTGGTGATCGTCGCGCCGCTCTATGTGCCCATCGTGCGTATGCTGGAATTCGATCTGATCTGGTATGGTGTGCTCTATACCATCACCTGCCAGATCGCCTATATGACACCGCCTTTCGGCTACAACCTGTTCCTGATGCGCGCCATGGCTCCGCCCGAAGTCACGCTGATCGACATCTATCGCTCGATCTTTCCTTTCGTGATGGTGATGGTTCTGGGCCTGACACTGCTGATGATCTTCCCGCAGATCGCGCTCTGGCTGCCTGAAACGCTTTATCGCCCGTGATCCGAAATCCGCACGACCCATAACCAATCATAACCAACGGAGGTAAGACCATGACGACGACCAGACGGAAGTTCCTGACCACCAGCGCACTCGGCGGGGCGGCGGCCCTTGCCGCGCCCAATGTGGCGCGCGCGCAATCGACGATCCGCTGGCGGTTGCAGACCTATGCCGGCACCTCGCTCGGCGCGCAGGTGGCGAAGCCGGCAATCGACATGTTCAATGCCATCGCCGGCGACGAGATGCAGATCGATCTTTTCTATGCCGACCAGCTGGTGCCCACCGAAGAGCTGTTTCAGGCCATGCAGCGCGGCACCATCGACGCGGTGCAGTCCGATGACGACAGCATGGCCTCGCCGACCGAGGTGACGGTGTTCGGCGGCTATTTCCCCTTTGCCAGCCGCTACTCGCTCGACGTGCCGGCGCTGTTCAACGATTGGGGCCTGAACGAGATCTGGGCCGAGGAATACGCCCGCGTGGGCGTCAAGCATATCTCGGCCGGCTCGTGGGACCCGTGCCATTTCATCACCTCCTCGCCGATCACCTCGCTGGCCGAGCTTTCGGGCAAGAGGGTCTTCACCTTCCCCACGGCGGGCCGATTCCTGAACCAGTTCGGCGTGGTGCCAGTGACCGTGCCCTGGGAGGATGTGGAAATCGCGCTGCAAACCCGCGAGATCGACGGCGTCGCCTGGTGCGGCATCACCGAAGCCTATGAAGTGGGCTGGGCCGACATCTGCAGCCATTTCCTGACCAACAACATCTCAGGTGCATGGATCGGGCATTTCTTTGCCAATATGGATCGCTGGAACGAACTGCCTGAACATCTGCAAAACCTGATGGCCACCTGCTTCGAACAGTCGCATTATTATCGCCAGCACTGGTACTGGGCCGGCGAGGCGCGGCTGCGCACCCAGGGCGACAAGCTGGAGCTCACCTCCATCCCGGATGCCGAATGGGCCAGCGTGGAACAGGCTGCGCGCACCTTCTGGGACGAGATCGCCGCCGAGAGTGAGACCAAGGCGCGCGTCGTGCAGATCTTCAAGGACTACAACGCCGCCATGGACCGTGCCGGGCGGCCCTATCGCTACGGCTGACGGCCAGACCGGGGGGCGCACATGCCCCCCGGCCCCCAAAGCATATTTCAGGCAAGATGAAAGGCGGCCTCGGGCCGAGGGAGAGACGATGCAGGGCAGGTTGACGCTGGAAACGTTGCAGGCAGCTTTCGACGCGGGCGAAATCGACACCGTGATCGTGGCCGCCCCGGACATGCAGGGGCGGCTGATGGGCAAGCGGTTCCATGCCGCGCATTTTCTGAACGGCGGCTGGAAGGAGACGCATTGTTGCAGCTACCTTCTGACCGTGGACATGGAGATGCACACCGTGCCCGGCTACAAGACCGCGAGCTGGGCGAAAGGCTATGGCGATTATGTCATGAAGCCCGATCTGGCCACGCTGCGCCGCCTGCCGTGGCTGGAAGGCACGGCGCTGGTGTTGTGCGACCTTCTGGACCATCACACACATGAGGAAGTGCCGCAAAGCCCGCGCGCAATCCTCAAACGCCAGATCGCCCGCGCCCGCGATCTGGGTTTTGACGCGATGATGGCGACCGAGCTGGAATTCTACGTCTTTGAAAACAGCTATGAGGAATTGCGCGATCATGGCACCGATGATCTGGTGCCGATCGCCGGCTATAACGAAGATTACCACATCTTCCAGACCACCAAGGAAGAGCCCCTGATGCGCGCGCTCAGGAACGGGCTGTATGGCGCCGGCATCACCGTGGAGAATACCAAGGGCGAGGCCGATGCCGGCCAGGCCGAGGTGAATGTGAAATATGCCGACGCGCTCACCACCGCCGACAGCCATGTGCTGATCAAGCAGGCGACCAAGGAAATCGCCCATGCGCAGGGCAAGTCGGTCACGTTCATGGCCAAGTATCACACCGACAAGGCGGGCTCGTCGAGCCATGTGCATCAATCGCTCTGGACGCTCGATGGCAAGCCGGCCTTCCGCGATGAGGCGGATGCAAATGGCATGTCGGCGCTGATGAAGCATTTTCTTGCCGGGCAGCTTGAGCATGCGCGCGAGATCACGCTGTTTCTGGCACCCTATGTCAACAGCTACAAGCGCTTCTGCGTGGGGCTTTTCGCGCCGACCAAGGCGGTCTGGTCCTGCGACAACCGCACGGCGGGCTTTCGCATCTGCGGCGAGAACACCGCTGGCGTGCGGGTGGAATGCCGCATCGGCGGCTCGGATCTCAACCCCTATCTGGCCTGTGCCGCGCTTCTGGCGGCGGGGCTTGACGGCATCGAGCACAAGCTGGCACTGGAGCCCGAGATGACCGGCGACATGTATCATACCGACGGCATCCGCGAGATCCCCAAGACCCTGCGCGAGGCCGCCGATCTTGCCGAGCGCTCGGACTGGCTGCGCGCGACCTTCGGCACCGAGGTGGTCGAGCATTACGTCCATGCCGCGCGCTGGGAGGTTTCCGAAACCGACCGCGTAGTAAGCGATTTCGAGCTCAGGCGCGGGCTGGAGCGCGCCTGAAACAGCCACCAGCGGCATGAATTGACACTGATCGGCTGGGGATGTTCCCCGGCCGCCTGCATGAGGTGAACAGGATGAGCAGCACCATTCAATGTATCTCGCCGGTCGATGGGCGGGTCTATGCCGAACGCCCGGCCCTGCCGCGCGCCGAGGCCGAAGCCGCCGTGGCGCGGGCCAAGGCCGCCCAGAAAAACTGGGCACGCCTGCCTCTGGAAGAGCGCATCGCCCGCGTGAAAGCCGGGGTTGCGGCGCTGGGCGGCATGAAAGAGCGCATCGTCGAGGGGCTGGCCTGGCAGATGGGCCGCCCCACCCGCTATGGCGGCGAGTTCGGTGGCGTCAATGAGCGCACCGAATACATGGCCTCGATCGCCGCAACGGCCCTGGCACCCGAGATGGTCGAGGACAGCGCGTCTTTCCGCCGCTACCTGGCGCGCGAGCCGGTGGGGGTGGTGTTTGTCATCGCGCCCTGGAACTACCCCTATCTGACGGCCGTGAACACCATCGTTCCGGCGCTGATCGCCGGCAATGCGGTGGTGCTGAAACATGCCAGCCAGACACTGATCGCCGGCGAGCATCTGGCCGAGGCGATGCAGGCAGGCGGCGTGCCGGCCGAGGTGTTCCAGAACATCGTGCTCGACCATGCCACCACCGAAGCGCTGATCCAGGGCCGCCACTTCGGCTTTGTCAACTTCACCGGCTCGGTGGGCGGGGGCGCGGCGATCGAGCGGGCGGCGGCCGGCACCTTCACCGCCACCGGGCTGGAACTGGGTGGCAAGGATCCGGGCTATGTGCGCGCCGACGCCGACCTTGACGCCGCAGTGGACGGGCTGATGGATGGGGCGATGTTCAACGCCGGCCAGTGCTGCTGCGGGATCGAGCGGATCTATGTGCATGAAAGCCTCTTTGACGCTTTCGTGGAAAAGGCCGTTGCCTGGGTGAAAACCCTGAAGCTGGGCAACCCGTTCGACGCTGACACCACCATCGGCCCGATGGCGCACAAACGCTTCGCCGCGACCGTGCGCGAACAGGTGGCCGAGGCCGTGGCCGCCGGCGCCAAGGCGCTGATCGACCCCGCATTCTTTCCCGCCGATGACGGCGGCGCCTATCTGGCCCCGCAGGTGCTGGTGAATGTCGATCATTCGATGCGCCTGATGCGCGAGGAAAGCTTCGGTCCGGTGGTGGGCATCATGGCGGTCAAGGATGATGCCGAGGCCATCGCGCTGATGAACGATTCACCCTATGGCCTGACCGCTTCGATCTGGACCCGTGACGCCGATGCCGCCGCCGCCATCGGCGCCGAACTGGAAACCGGCACCGTGTTCATGAACCGTTGCGATTATCTGGACCCGGCGCTGTGCTGGACCGGCTGCAAGGATACCGGGCGCGGCGCGGCGCTTTCGACGCTGGGTTTCCATTCGGTGACGCGGCCGAAATCCTACCATCTCAAGAAGGTGAGCAAATGAGCATTCCCACGATGAACTGGTCCTACCCGACGGCCGTCAAATTTGGCGCGGGGCGGATCACCGAACTGGCCGGGCATTGCAAGAGCGCAGGCATGAAACGCCCGCTTCTGGTGACCGACAAGGCGCTGGCAAGCCTGCCGATCACCGCGCAGGCGCTTGATGTGCTCGATGCCGCCGGGATGGGCCGCGCGGTCTTTTCCGAGGTCGACCCCAACCCGAACGAGCACAACATGGAGGCCGGGCTGAAGGTCTATCGCGCGGGCGGGCATGACGGCGTGGTGGCCTTTGGCGGTGGTTCGGCGCTCGATCTGGGCAAGATGATCGCGCTGATGGTCGATCAGCCGGTGGGGGTCTGGGACCTGGAGGATATCGGGGATTGGTGGACGCGCGCCAACCCCGCCACCATAGCGCCCATCGTGGCGGTGCCCACCACCGCGGGCACCGGCTCGGAAGTGGGGCGCGCGGGCGTGCTGACCGACAGCACGACACATCGCAAGAAGATCATCTTTCACCCCAGGCTGATGCCCGCGGTCACCATCTGCGACCCCGAGCTGACCGTGGGCATGCCGCGCTTCATCACGGCCGGCACCGGCATGGATGCGCTGGCGCATTGCCTGGAGGCCTATTGCAGCCCGCATTATCACCCGATGAGCCAGGGCATTGCGCTTGAGGGCATGCGGCTGGTCTTCGAAAACCTGCCGCGCGTTTATGCCGATGCGCATGATCTGGAGGCGCGCGGGCATATGATGTCGGCGGCAATGATGGGCGCGGTGGCCTTCCAGAAGGGCCTGGGGGCGATTCACAGCCTCAGCCATCCGGTCGGCGCGGTCTATAACACCCATCACGGCACCACCAATGCCGTGGTCATGCCGATGGTGCTGGATTTCAACCGCGCCGCCATCGAGGAGCGCATCGAACGCGCGGCCGCCTATCTGGGCATTGCCGGCGGTTTCGAGGGTTTCCGCGCACGCATCATGACGCTGCGCAGTGAACTGGCGATTCCCGAAAGCCTGACGGCGCTGGGCGTGGAGGCCGCAAGGCTCGATGAGTTGACGGAAATGGCGCTGGCCGATCCGTCCTGCGGCGGCAATCCGATAGAGATGACCCGCGCCAACACGCGTGCGCTGTTCGAAGCCTGCATCTAGGCCGATGCGGGGGGTATTGCCCCCCTTGATGCCGGGGGCTCGAATTCGTCCCCGGCGGTTTCACCCCGGCGTGTTCGCACCGCGATGGCAGCACCAGCGGTTTGACGCAACGGTGCCGATCGGGGCTTGCACCGCCCCCGATGCCGGCTATAACCCGCCTCAATTTGCGCGCTGCCCGCCACGGCGGGACGGGTGCCGCTCAGCATGCACGGGGTCCGCTATGCCGAAGAGAACCGATATCAACTCCATCATGATCATCGGCGCGGGGCCCATCGTCATCGGGCAGGCCTGCGAATTCGACTATTCCGGCGCCCAGGCCTGCAAGGCGCTGCGCGAGGAGGGCTACCGGGTGATCCTGGTGAACTCCAACCCGGCAACGATCATGACCGATCCGGGCCTGGCGGATGCCACCTATATCGAGCCCATCACCCCCGAGATCGTTGCCAAGATCATCGAAAAGGAGCGTCCTGATGCGCTTTTGCCGACCATGGGCGGGCAGACCGGACTCAATACCTCGCTTGCGCTGGCGGATATGGGCGTGCTGGAGAAATTCGGCGTCGAGCTGATCGGCGCCAACCGTCAGGCCATCGAGATGGCCGAGGATCGAAAGCTGTTTCGCGAGGCGATGGACCGGATCGGGCTGGAAAACCCGCGCGCGACCATCATCGCCGCACCGAAGCTGCCCAACGGGCGGTATGACATCAATGCCGGCGTGGCCGAGGCGATGGCAGCAATCGATTATGTCGGCCTGCCGGCGATCATCCGGCCGGCTTTTACCTTGGGCGGCACCGGCGGCGGCGTGGCCTATAACCGCGACGACTATGAGCGCATCGTGCGCTCGGGGCTGGATGCCAGCCCCATGGCGCAGGTGCTGATCGACGAATCCCTTCTGGGCTGGAAGGAATTCGAGATGGAAGTGGTGCGCGACAAGGCCGACAACGCCATCATCGTGTGCTCGATCGAAAACGTCGATCCGATGGGCGTGCATACCGGCGATTCAATCACCGTGGCCCCGGCCCTGACGCTGACCGACAAGGAATACCAGATCATGCGCAACGGCTCGATCGCCGTGTTGCGCGAGATCGGCGTGGAAACCGGCGGCTCGAACGTGCAATGGGCGATCAACCCGGCCGACGGGCGCATGGTGGTGATCGAGATGAACCCCCGCGTCAGCCGGTCCTCGGCGCTGGCCTCCAAGGCCACCGGCTTTCCGATCGCCAAGATCGCCGCCAAGCTGGCGGTGGGCTATACGCTCGATGAGCTGGACAACGACATCACCCGCGTCACGCCGGCATCCTTCGAGCCCTCGATCGACTATGTCGTCACCAAGATCCCGCGCTTTGCCTTCGAGAAATTCCCCGGCGCCAGAGCCGAACTGACCACCGCCATGAAATCGGTGGGCGAGGTCATGGCCATTGGCCGCAGCTTCCACGAATCGGTGCAGAAGGCGCTGGCCAGCATGGAAACCGGCCTGAGCGGCTTTGACGACATCGCCATTCCCGGCGCGCCTGACCGGGCGGCGGTGATAAAAGCGATCTCGGCGCAGACCCCGGACCGGCTGCGGCTGATCGCGCAGGCCATGCGCGAGGGGCTCTCGGACGACGAGATCCGGCATGCGACGGCCTTCGATCCCTGGTTCCTGGCCCGCATTCGCGAGATTGTCGAGGCTGAGGCGGGCATCCGTGCCGGCGGGCTTCCGGGCGATGCCGAGGGACTGCGCAAGCTGAAGATGCAGGGCTTCACCGATGCCCGCCTGGCAGCCCTGACCGGGCAGACCGAGGCCGAGGTGCGCCGCCGCCGCCATGGCCTTGACGTTACGGCCGTGTTCAAGCGCATTGACACCTGCGCCGCCGAGTTCGAGGCCCAGACACCCTATATGTATTCCACCTATGAGGCCCCGGCGATGGGCGATGTGGAATGCGAGGCCCGCCCCTCGGAACGCAAGAAGGTGGTCATCCTGGGTGGCGGTCCCAACCGGATCGGTCAGGGGATCGAATTCGACTATTGCTGCTGTCACGCCTGTTTCGCGCTCACTGATGTGGGCTACGAAACCATCATGATCAACTGCAACCCCGAGACGGTCTCAACCGATTACGACACCTCGGACCGGCTGTATTTTGAGCCGCTGACGCTGGAGCATGTGCTGGAGATCCTGCACGTGGAACAGCAAAACGGCACGCTGCACGGGGTGATCGTGCAGTTTGGCGGGCAAACGCCGCTGAAACTGGCCAATGCGCTGCATGAAGAGGGCATTCCCATTCTGGGCACATCGCCCGATGCCATCGACCTCGCCGAAGACCGCGAGCGCTTCCAGAAACTGCTCGACCGGCTGGGGCTGAAACAGCCGGTGAACGGCATCGCCACCTCGGATGAACAGGCGCTGAAAATCGCCGAAAGCGTGGGCTTTCCGCTGGTGATCCGGCCCTCCTATGTGTTGGGCGGACGGGCCATGGAGATTGTGCGCGATGTCGATCACCTGAAACGCTATATCACCAGCGCGGTCGATGTGTCGGGCAAGAACCCGGTGCTGCTGGACAGCTATCTTTCGGGCGCCATCGAGGTCGATGTCGATGCCCTGTGCGACGGCGAGGCGGTGCATGTTGCCGGCATCATGGAGCATATCGAAGAGGCCGGCGTGCATTCGGGCGACAGCGCCTGCTGCCTGCCGCCGCATTCGCTCGATGCCGCCACCGTGGCCGAGCTGAAGCGCCAGACCGAGCTGATGGCGCGCGCGCTCAATGTGGTGGGGCTGATGAATGTGCAGTTCGCCATCAAGGACGGCATCATCTATGTGCTGGAGGTCAACCCCCGCGCCAGCCGCACCGTGCCCTTCGTCGCCAAGGCCACCGACAGCGCCATTGCCTCGATCGCCGCGCGCCTGATGGCCGGCGAGAAGCTCGGCGGCTTTGCGTTGCGCGCGCCCTATCCGGCGGGCGTTGGCCCCGATACCGACCTGCCGCTGGCCGACCCGCTGACCCTGGCCGATCCGATCACGCCGTGGTTCTCGGTCAAGGAAGCGGTGCTGCCTTTCGCGCGCTTCCCAGGGGTCGATACGCTGCTGGGCCCGGAAATGCGCTCCACCGGCGAGGTGATGGGCTGGGACCGCTCCTTCCCGCTCGCCTTCCTGAAGGCGCAAATGGGTGCCGGCACCATGCTGCCCGAAAGCGGGCGGGTCTTCGTGTCGATCAAGGATGCCGACAAGACCGACACCATGGCGGCGGCCGCCCGCGATCTGGCGGCGATGGGGTTCGAGCTGGTGGCAACCAGCGGCACCGCGAAATGGCTCGCCGCCCACGGCGCGCAGACCACCGCGGTTGCCAAGGTCTATGAAGGGCGGCCCAATATCGTCGATCGGATGAAGAATGGCGAGATCGCGCTGGTGTTCAACACCACCGAGGGCGCGCAGGCCATCGCCGACAGCCGCGAGATCCGCACCTGCGCATTGATGGACAAGATCCCGTATTTCACCACGGCCGCCGGGGCCATCGCTGCGGTCGCCGCGATGCAGGCGCGCAACGAGGGGTTCGGGGTCCGTACGCTGCAAGGCTGATCACGCCGCAGATGCCCCGTCCACCTCATGCCCCCCATCCAACCGGATGCGGGGCAGGAGGGGCGAGCGGCTTCAGCCTTCCTGGCGCAGCAGTTCGGTGATCAGCACGTCATGCACCCTGGGGCCCAGTTGCTGGCGCGCGGCCTCGCGCAGCGTCCGGCGCAGGGTCAGCAGGGCCTCGCCGCTGGTGAACACGCCTTCGAACCCGCCCAGATTGGCGTAGTCGAACATCGCCTGCAGGAACACCGCGCGCAACCGTGCCTCGTGACGATCGAGCGAGATGCCGTGCTCCTCCACCAGTTCCAGCGCCAGGCTCATCACCATCATTGAACGCACCCGGCCCTGTTCGATCACCGGCACGATGAACTGGTTGGGCAAGCGCATCGTCACGGTATTCGCCGGCGCCGGCGCATAATGCTGCGGCACGGCCGCTTCGGCGGCGCCGGCGGCGGGGTCCGGCAGGGGGCGAAGGACCCAGCCGGCGGCGCCGCCGCCCAGCAGACCCACAAGCCCGAGCAGGAAGGGCAGGAACTTCTTCATGGTGCGTCGTCCTCAGAACGGCAGGATGATATCGGCGATCTGCTGGCCATAGCGTGGCTGCTGCATCTGCGTGATCTGCCCGCGCCCACCATAGGAAATGCGCGCCCCGGCGATCCGGTCATAGGCAATCTCGTTGCGCCGCGAGATATCTTCGGGGCGGATGTAGCCGCTCACCAGCAATTCGCGCAGCTCGTTGTTGACGCGCACCTCCTGGCTGCCCTCGATGCGCAGCACGCCATTGGGCAAACGCTCGATCACGGTGGTCGCCACACGCAGCGTCAGGCGTTCGTTGCGGCTGACCGAACCCGAGCCCTGGAAGCTCGACGAACTACCGAACTCCACCCCGCGGGCCACCGAAAGCTCGCCGCCCAGACGCGAATCGATAGCCTGAGGGACGCCGAAGAACTCGGGGATGCCGGCACTTTGCGTGCCGCTGCGCCCGCGTTCGGAAGAGTTGGAGATTTCCGCGCGATCATTGATCTCGATGACCACGGTCAGGATATCGCCCTGCTGCGCAGCACGACGGTCGCCCAGCAGCGAGCGCTGCCCGCCCGACCACAGCGAAGCCCGGTCATTGGCGCGGCGGGTTTCAACCCGGTCGGGCAGCGGCACGCTGTAGAGCGCGCGATGCTCCTGGCGCGGCTCAAGCGGGGTGAAATCAGGGGCCCGGCCAACCGTGTTGAGCGGCTCGCAGGCGGCAAGCGCCAGTGGCGCTACGGCAATGAACGCAAGGAAGGTCTGACGGCGCGACTTGGAAGGCATGGTCCGGTCTCCGTGATGGGAAGGCGAAGGGGTGCGAGGGGTCAAGGTGGGTCTCAGGGGTGAACGACAACCAGGCCGGGGCCCGCAACACGCCCGTTGACCGTGCTGCGCGAAGCGAGGTTCATGATGCGGATGCTGTCGCCCTCGGCGCCGCGGCCCAGGGCACGACCCTCGGCGCGGATCTCCAGCCCGCCTTGCTGAAACAGGATGGCGACAAGCTGATTGCGTTCCACCAGCGCCGGCGCGGTCAGGCTGCCCAGGGGAATCGGTCGCCCGGCATAGAGCGTCACGCGCGCCTCCAGGCCCACGACCTCGTCAATGCTGGCAACCGCGCCCGGCGGCGGCGTGCCGCGCACCAGTGCCAGATCGTCGGCGCTGATCGCGGTATTGGCGCGCAGGGTGCGCGCAGCCACCACCACGTCAGCGGCAAGCGGCAGCGGTACAAGCAGGGCAAGGCAAAGGATGAACAGTCGCATCAGCGCACCTGTGTGGTTGCGGCAAGCATCTGATCGGAGGCGGTGATCACCTTGGCGTTGAGTTCATAGCCGCGCTGGGCCTTGATCATCTCCGTCAGTTCACGCACCGGATCCACCGAGCTTTCCTCAAGGTAGCCCTGGCGCAGCGTGCCCAGACCCTCCTCGCCGGGGTTGCCCACCAGCGGCGGCCCCGAGGCTTCGGTTTCCAGAAACAGGTTCGAGCCCAGCGCTTCCAGGCCGCGCTCATTGGTAAAACCAGCCAGCGTCAACTGGCCCAGCCGCTCGGGCTGCACGCGATCATTGAAATAGGCCCAGACCTCGCCATTGGCATTGATGGTCAGCGAACGGGCCTCGGGCGGAATGACGATCCCGGGTGCCACTTCATGCCCGTCCGACGTGACGATCAACCCCTCGCCGTTGCGTTTCAGACCGCCATCGCGGGTATAGGCGGCGCGGCCATCGGGCATGACGATCTCAAGCCAGCCGCGCCCCTCGATGGCGACATCAAGATCGCCCCCGGTCTGGGTCAGCGCGCCCTGCGCGGCCTGCATGGCCACCGACGAGGGGCGCGCGCCCAGGCCAAGCTGCACGCCGGTCGGCACGATCGTGCCATCGGATGCCGAAATGGAGCCGGCACGGGTATGCTGCTGGTAATGCAGATCGGCGAATTCGGCCCGCCGGGCGTTGTAGCCCGTGGTGCTCATATTGGCGAGGTTGTTGGCGACCGTATCAACGCGCATTTGCTGGGCGCTCATGCCGGTGGCGGCGATCTGAAGGGCACGCATAGGCTTCTCCTATTTACTTGCCAAGGGTCTGCACGACGTTGCGGATCCGCTCGTCTTCGCGCTCGATGAATTTCTGGCCCATCTCGTAGGCGCGCTGCACCTCGATCATGCGGGCCATCTCGGTGATAGGGTTGACGTTGCTGTCCTCAAGAAACCCCTGGTGCAGGATCGCATCGTCAACCGGCTGAATCTCGCCCTCGACGAGCAGCAGGGTGCTGCCTGCGCGGCGCAACTGCGAGGGTTCCAGCGGCTGCACCAGACCGATCTGCGCCAGCGGCTGGCCATCGGCTGAAAGCGTGCCGTCGCGCCCGATGGCGATGCCGCGGGCATCGGCCGGCACGAAGATCGGCGCACCGGCGGCATCAAGCAGGCGGTGGCCGTCGGGCGTAACCATCTCGCCGACGCCATTGGTCAGAAAATGGCCCGAGCGCGTCAGACGTTCGCCCTGCGGCGTCTCGACGAGAAAGAACCCTTCACCCTCGATCGCCAGATCGAGCGTGCCGCCGGTGAAGGTCAGCGTGCCCTGGGTCAGGTCAGTATGGCGGGCGTTGGCGGCCGCCATCGACAGCGGCTCCTCGGCGCCGCCCAGATCGCGCATGTATTCCGAAAATATCAGCCCCTCACGCCGGAAGCCGGTGGTCGAAAGATTGGCCACGTTATGCGCCAGGACCTGCATTTCGCGCATCAGGCCGGACTGGCGGGTAAGGGTGGTATAGGCGGCGTTGTCCATGGCTCAACTCCCGATCACAAGTGGAATGATCTGGCCGCGAAAGAACTCGACCAGCATGCCGGACATGAAGCTCATCGACACCCAGAACACCGCCAGCATGGCGATGATCTTGGGCACGAAGGTCAGGGTCATTTCCTGCACCGATGTCAGCGCCTGAAAGAGACCGACGGTCAGACCCGCCACCAGCGCCACCGCCAGCATCGGCGCGGCCATGATCACGGCGATCCAAAGCCCCTGGCGCAGCACATCGAAGAAGGCGACATCACTCATGGCTCACACCGGCATCCGCAGGATTTCCAGATAGGCATCCACAACCTTGTCGCGCACCGCGATCGTGGTCTCGACGGCGAGTTGCGCCTCCGAGAGTGCGGCCACCAGCGCATGCGGGTCGGCATCGCCGATCATCGTGTCGCGCGCGGTGTTCTCGGCCTGGGCCATGACCTCGGCGAAATTCTCGGCGAAGCGGCCCGCCGTCGTCTGAGCACCGTTGCTTTGCCCGCCCAGCGGATCCGGGGCCGTCAGGGGCCGGGCCGCGCCGTAGGAACGGGCGGCAAAGGCTGCATTCATGTCCATTCAGGTTTCTCCTTAACGGCGTAGGAGCCCGATCAGGCTTTGCGACATCTGCCGCGCCTGATCGAACATTCGGAGGTTTGCTTCATAACTGCGCTGAGCCTCGCGGGCGTCGGCCATCTCGATCATGATGTCGACGTTCGAACCCAGATAATGGCCGGTATCATCGGCCAGCACATGACCCGGATCGTAGATCTGCGGCAGATCGCTGCGGTCCAGCCGCACATCGCCGGTGCGCACCCCCGAAGCCCGGCCAAAACCGTCCCCCGAAATCCGCATGGTTTCAAAGGTGATGGTCTTGCGGCGGTAGCCTGGCGTGTCGGCATTGGCCATGTTTTCAGAGACATGGCGGAGCCGCGACGACTGGGCCTGCATGCCCGAGGACGAAAGCGCGAGGGTGCGGGAAAGATCGCTCATGCCACCCTCCCTCAGCGCCCGATACTGGCGCGCAGCAGATCGCGCGCCGATGAATAGATGCCCAGCGCCAGCTCGTGCTGATGGCGCGCCTCGACACCGCGCATCATCTCGTGTTCGAGCGAGACGGTGTTGCCATCGGGCGAACGGGTGGCAGGGTTGGCATCGGGGCGCACCAGTTGCTCGCTGCGCAACGGGCTGCCGGAGGCGCGGCTGGAACTGACACGGTCGAAATAGTCATTGAACGGCACGGCATCGCGCGAGCGATACCCGGGGGTATCGGCATTGGCGATATTCTGCGCGATCGCAGTTTGGCGCGCCCCCGCATGGGTTGCGAAGGCCTGCGCCATGCGCAGGATGTCCAGGCTGTAGAACATGGGGCTTCTCCCTCGGCTGGCTTACACGAAGCTTTAAGCCTGATTCGTTTAGAAAGGGTAATCGAGCGCCAGAGAGGCGCCGCTGATGGAGAAACCTCATGACCCTGTTCGACCCGTTGCTTGCCGACCTTGCCGAAATCCGCCCCATTCGCCGCTTCGGCCAGATCAGCGAAACCCGCGGCGCAACGCTGCTCGCGCGGGGGCTGAGCAAGCAATCGCGGCTGGGCGACCGGGTGATGATCGCCTGCCGGGACGGGCAGTCGCTTGGCGGCGAGATCCTGGCCCTGAGCCCTGGCGGCATCGAGATCCTGGCCGAAGGGCCCATCGACGGCGTGGCGATCGGCGACCCGGTGGAACATCTGGGGCGCAACCATATTGCCCCGGACGATGGCTGGATCGGCCGTGTCATCGACCCCTATGGCAATCCGCTCGATGGCCGCCCGCTGGTGCGCGGGCGCCTTGCGCGACCGCTGCGCACCCCGCCCCCGCCCCCGGCACGGCGCAAACGGCTTGGCGGGCGGCTCGATACCGGAGTTGACGCCTTCAACACGCTCCTGCCACTGGTGCGCGGCCAGCGCATCGGCCTCTTTGCCGGTTCGGGCGTGGGCAAGACCTCGCTGCTCGGTCAATTCGCGCGCGGGGTCGAAGCCGATGTCGTGGTGCTGGCGCTGGTGGGCGAGCGCGGCCGCGAATTGCGCGAATTCATCGACGAGGTGCTGGGCGCGGAAGGGCTGGCGCGCTCGGTGGTGGTCACGGCAACCTCGGACCAGTCACCGCTGGCGCGCCGGCGCGCAGCGCTGACCGCCATGGCCGTGGCCGAACATTTCCGCGACACCGGGCGTCATGTGCTGCTTTTGTGTGATTCCATCACCCGTTTCGCCGAGGCCCATCGCGAGATCGCGCTATCGGGCGGCGAGGCCCCCAGCCTGCGTGGCTTCCCCCCCTCGACCTCGCATCAGATCATGTCGCTGGCCGAGCGCGCCGGCCCCGGCGAGGCCGATCAGGGCGACATCACCGCCGTCTTCACCGTTCTGGTGGCAGGCTCCGATATGGATGAACCCGTGGCAGACATCCTGCGCGGGGTGCTCGATGGCCATGTGGTGCTCGAACGCAGCATCGCTGAACGCGGGCGCTTTCCGGCAATCGATCTGCTGCGCTCGGTCTCGCGCAGCCTGCCCGCCGCCGCCAGCCCCGGCGAAAATGCCTATATCACCGAGGCCCGGCGCCTGATCGGTGCCTATGAGCGCGCCGAAATGATGGTCCAGGCCGGCCTCTACACCCAGGGCTCGGACCCGCTGACCGACCGCGCGATCAAGCTCTTTCCAAAACTCGACGCCTTCCTGGGCGGCATGAGCGCGGCCTCGGTGCAGGAAAGCTTCGGCCGGCTGCGCAAGGTGCTGGAGAGCTAGGCGCAGCCAGCCTGTCTTTGTGCCGCAAGTATCCTGGGGGTGAATGGGCGCAGCCCAGAGGGGGCAAAGCCCCCTTCGCCGTCCGGACCGGCGCCATCACGCCAAACGAAAGCCCCCGCCGATGGCGGGGACTTGCTTCACCAGATACGTCAGCCGTTCCAGGGCCGGTCGCCCTTGCCATCCTTCACCCGCGTCGGCAGGCCGATCCGGTCGAGGATCTCGAAGAAGGGTTTAGGGTCCAGTTCCTCGACATTGACCATGCTGCCGGTGTCCCAGGTGCCATCGGCGATCAGCATGGCCGCGGCCACCGGCGGCACGCCCGCGGTATAGGAAATACCCTGGCTGCCCACTTCCAGATAGGCATCCTTGTGATCCGCCACGTTGTAGACGAAGACCTCGGCGGGCGCGCCGTCCTTCTTGCCCTTGACCAGCGTGCCGATGCAGGTTTTCCCGGTGTAGTCCGGGGCCAGGCTCGCCGGATCGGGCAGCACCGCCTTGACCACCTTGAGCGGCACCACTTCCAGCCCCTCCGCCGTCGTCACCGGCTTTTCCGACAGCAGGCCAAGGTTTTTCAGCACCGTGAAGACATTGATGTAGTGATCGCCAAAACCCATCCAGAAACGCACATCCGCCTGGGGGTAGTTGCTGGCCAGGCTGTGCACCTCGTCATGGCCGGTCATGTAGGCTTTCTGCTTGCCCACCACCGGCAGGTCCCATTCGCGGCCCACCTCGAACATGGTATTGGCCTGCCAGGCCCCATTCTGCCACGAATAGACCGTGCCGGTGAATTCGCGGAAATTGATCTCGGGGTCGAAATTGGTGGAAAACCAGCGCCCGTGCGAACCAGCATTGATATCGACAATATCGATCGATTCCACCTGTGGCACGAATTCGTCAATGCCGAAACGTGCATAGGCATTGACCACGCCGGGATCGAAGCCCACGCCCAGAATCGCCGTGACGCCGTTGGCCGCGCAGCGTTCCTTGCGCTTCCATTCGTAATTCGCATACCAGGGCGGGGTTTCACAGATCTTCGCCGGGTCTTCGTGAATGGCCGTGTCCATATAGGCCACGCCGGTCTCGATACAGGCTTCGAGCACAGACATGTTCACGAAGGCCGAGCCCACGTTGATGACGATCTGCGCACCGCTCTGGCGGATCAGCGCAGCCACGGCGGCGCTGTCCATGGCATCCACGGCATGGGCCTCAAGAACGCCCTCGGTTTTCATCGAGCCCTTCTCGCGGATACTGGCGATGATGGCCTCGCATTTGGAAAGCGTGCGACTGGCGATATGAATATCACCCAGCACGTCGTTGTTCTGCGCGCATTTATGCGCAGTAACCTGAGCCACGCCTCCGGCGCCGATGATGAGCACGTTCTTTTTCATTTCACCCATATGCCTCCATGCGTTGGGTTTCGGTTTCAGGACAGCGCGGCGGCGAAATCCTGATAGTCGAAATCGCGCACCAGCCGTTCGGTGCCGTCAAGCTCGCGGATGGCGATGGCAGGCATCTTCACGCCGTTGAACCAGTTCTTCTTGACCATCGTGTAGCCGGCGGCATCCTGGATCGAAAGCCGGTCGCCGGCTTTCAGCGCCTGCGCAAAGCGGAACTCACCGAAGATATCCCCCGCCAGGCAGGACTTGCCGCAGATCATCCATTCATGCGCGCCGGCATCGGGCAGCATCCGGGCGCTGGTGCGGTAGATCAGCAGATCCAGCATATGCGCTTCGGTCGAGCTGTCGACGATGGCCAGATGCTTGCCGTTGTAAAGCGTGTCCAGCACCGTCACCTCCAGCGTTGCCGCGCCGGTGATCGCCGCCTCGCCGGGTTCCAGATAGACCTGCACCTCGTTTTCCCCGGCAAAGCGCTTAAGCCGCTCGGCGAGCCTCTTCAGCGGATAGCCCTCGCCGGTGAAATGGATGCCGCCCCCCAGGCTGATCCAGTCCATCTGCCGGACAAGATGCCCGAAACGCTGCTCGATATGTCCCAACATGCGGTCGAAGCGATCGAAATCGGCATTCTCGCAATTGTTGTGGAACATGAAGCCGGTGATCTTGTCGGCCACCTGCGCAATGCGCTCGGGGTCATGCTCGCCCAGCCTTGAGAAGGGCCGCGCCGGATCGGCCAGGTCGAAATCCGAGGTGCTGACACCGGGATTGACACGCAGCCCGCGCACATGCCCCGCGCTTTGTGCCTCGAAGCGCTGCAACTGCCCGATGGTGTTGAAGATGATCTTGTCGGCGTGGCCCAGCACTTCGTCGATTTCGTGGTCGGCATAGGCCACCGAATAGGCATGTGTCTCGCCGCCAAACCTCTCCGCCCCCAGCCGCACCTCGTAGAGCGACGAACTGGTCGTGCCGTCCATGTATTGCCCCATGAAATCGAACACCGACCAGGTGGCAAAGCATTTCAGCGCCAGCAGCGACTTGGCGCCGGACGCCTCGCGCAGCCAGGCGATCTTCTCCATGTTCGGCAGAAGCCGGGCCTTGTCGATCAGGTAGTAGGGGGTTTGCAGCATCTCGGGCCCTCCCGGCCATCAGGGTCAGAGGAGCGATTCACTCGCGCGGCGCTGATATAGGCATACCCCCCCGCGAACAACAGTTTTCTGACAGAATCGTCATTGCCTGCGCGGGGGTATCGAAATGCCTGCGGCTCAGCGGATGATGCGGTTGACATGCCCCATCTTGCGCCCCGGCCGCGCAGCATCCTTGCCGTAAAGATGCACCGAAACATCCGGCAGGCGCAGCAGTTCGGGCAGGCGCGTCACATCATCGCCAATCAGGTTTTCCATCACCACATCGGCATGGCGCGCACCATTGCCCAGGGGCAGCCCGGCAACCGCGCGGATATGCTGTTCGAACTGATCGACCGCGCATCCCGCCTGCGTCCAGTGGCCGGAATTATGCACCCTGGGGGCGATCTCGTTGACCACCAGCCCATCGGCGGCCACGAACAGCTCCACCCCCATGACACCCACGTAATCCAGCGCATTGACGATCTTTCCGGCCAGCAGCACCGCCTCCATGTGCTGCCCCGGCGCCAGCCGTGCGGGAATGGTGGTGGTGCGCAGGATGCCGCCCTCATGCACGTTTTCGCCCGGATCGTAGCAGACCACCTCGCCGGTCAGTCCGCGCGCCACGAGCACCGAAACCTCATGGCTGAAGCGCACAAACCCTTCCAGCACCGCCGGTGCGCCCGCCATTGCCGCCAGTGCCGCAGGCGCCTCCGCCGGCGTCATGATGCGCGCCTGACCCTTGCCGTCATAACCCAGCCGCGCGGTTTTCAAGATCGCCGGGGTGCCGATCCGTGCCATCGCCAGTGTCAGGCTCCCGGCATCGGTGACGCCGGCATAGGGTGCCGTACGAAGCCCGATCGCATTCAGAAAATCCTTCTCGGTCAGCCGGTCCTGGCTGACCTCCAGCGCACGCCGGCCGGGGCGCACCGGGCACAACGGCTCCAGCACGTCGAGCGCGCCGGCGGGGATGTTTTCGAACTCCAGCGTGATCGCGTCGCATGTCGCGGCAAAACCGGCCAGCGCCGCGGCATCGTCCCAGCCGGCGGTGGTGACACGCTCGGCCACATGCCCGGCGGGGGGCTGCGGTGCCGGATCGTAGATGTGGCACCGATAGCCCAGCCTGCTGGCCGCCACCGAAAGCATCCGCCCCAGTTGCCCACCGCCCAGAATGCCGATCGTCGCCCCCGGCTTCAGCGCCTCACTCATCGCGCGGCTCCTCGGGGATGGAGGCCGAAAGCGCGGCGCGCCACTCCTCCAGCCGCTCGGCGAGCGCCGGATCGTTCAGCGCCAGGATCTGCGCCGCCATCAGCCCGGCATTGGCCGCCCCCGCCGCGCCGATCGCCATGGTCGCCACCGGATACCCCTTCGGCATCTGCACAATGGAATAGAGCGAATCCACCCCCGACAGCGCCTTGGTCAGCACCGGCACGCCGATCACCGGCACTCGTGTCTTGGAGGCCATCATCCCCGGCAGATGCGCGGCGCCTCCCGCTCCGGCAATGATCACCTGCAAGCCGCGCGCAACCGCCTCGCGGCCATAGTTCCACAACCGGTCCGGCGTGCGGTGCGCCGAGACGATGCGCGCCTCATGGGCGATGCCCAGTTCATCCAGCACTGCCGCCGCCTCGCGCATTGTCGGCCAGTCCGACTGGCTGCCCATGATGATCCCGACCCTGACCTCAGCCATCGCACCCTCCGAAGTTTGGCGCACTATAGCCAGCGCGCGTTCGGGCGCAATGGCAGGCGCGACGCCCGGACAAACCCCGCGGCCGGGTTGTTCAGGCGATGATATCGGGGGTCAGCTCGTCTTCGATCCGGGCGATCTGGTCCTTGAGCGAGAGCTTGCGCTTCTTCAGCCGCACCAGTGTCAACTGATCGGCGGTGCTGCGCTCGCTCATCGCCACAATCGCCTCGTCCAGGTCACGGTGCTCGCGCTTCAACACCTCCAGCTTCACCCGCAGGACCTCTTCATGGTTCAGTTCCATCGGTGCGTTCATGGTGGGCTCGACTCGCGCTTGGCTGACCTTCAGTCTACTCATTTTCGCTGCCGGCGCAAAGCCTTCGCAGACCATCCAGGCCCTTGCACCGGGCCATTTCGCACCCCATATCCAGTCCAAGCCCGGTTTGCTGCCACTGGCGGGGGCCGGGTGTTGCGTCGCTGAACACAGGGCCTGATCATGACCAAATTCGCCTTTCCCTCGCACCCGCTGCTGCTGGGTTTCGAGCCCCTTGAACGCCTTGTCGAGCGCACCGCCCGCGCCGGTGCCGAGGGCTACCCCCCCTTCAACATCGAACTGCTTGAGCCCAACCGCTACCTGATCACGCTTGCCGTCGCCGGCTTTCGCGAGGATGACATCGCCATCACCCTCGAAGACCGCCAGTTGGTGATCCGCGGCCAGCAGGCCGATCCTCCCCCCGAACGCACCTTCCTGCATCGCGGCATCGCCACGCGCCAGTTCCGCCGCGCCTTCGCACTCGCTGACGGGGTCGAGGTCGGCGGCGCGCAACTGGCCAACGGGCTGCTGACCATCGCGCTTGAGCGCCGCGAGCCCGAAACCGTCACCCGCACCATTCCCATCAACCGCGGCTGAAAGGAGGCTGCCATGGACACCCCATACCCTGACCTTCCTGAAAGCCGCATCGCCTATATCCGCGAGGTGCCACTGGAGCGGCTGTCCGACGAATTGCGCAGCCAGTTCGGCGATACCCGCCATGTCTATGGCATCCACAGCGAAGACGGCGAATGCCTGGCCCTGACCCGCAACCGGCACACGGCCTTCGTTCTGGCTCGCCAGAACGATCTTGCCCCGGTGAGCGCGCACTGAAACCCCGCCATACGCCCGCCCGGCGGTTTTTGTGCCGCAAATATTCCGGGGGGTGAATGGGCGCAGCCCAGAGGGGACAGTGCCCCCTTGCCGTCCTGCGGGGCCCGGCTCACAGATCGCTGAAATCACCGCCCCGGCCACGCCCGGCGGCAAAGCGCGCGGCTCCGGCCACGCCTTCGGACAGGACCATGCCGGCACTGGCCCATTCGCGCCGCAGCCGCGCCGCCAGTTCGCCCGGCGCCAGCCGCCCGGACAGATGATCGGCACGCATGCAGCCCTGCGGAAACCGCGTCAGGCTTTCGGCCAATTCCAGCGCCGCGCCCAGCGCCGCACCGCGCGCCACCAGCCGGTCGGCCAGCCCGATGCGCAAAGCCTCCTCGGCCGCGACCGGCCGCCCGCTCAGGATCAGGTCATTGGCGCGCCCCTGCCCCACCACCATCGGCAGCCGCACCGTGCCACCATCAATCAGCGGCACGCCCCAGCGACGACAGAACACCCCCAGAACCGCCCCCTCGCCCAGCACGCGCAGATCGCACCACAGCGCCAGTTCCAGCCCCCCGGCCACGGCATGGCCCTCGATTGCGGCGATCACCGGCTTTCGCAGCATCAGCCGCGCCGGTCCCATCGGCGAGGGCAGCGGCTCGGCCATCGGATCATCCCATCCCGGCGCAATATCGAGCCCCGCGATCCACTCCGCGCCGTCACCCTGCGCGGCGGCCTTCAGATCGAACCCGGCGCAGAACGTGCCGCCCGCCCCGGTCAGCACCGCGACATCAAAACCCTCGTCGGCATCGAAATCGAGCATTGCGCGATAAAGCGCGCGCGCCAGTGGCGGATCGACCGCATTGCGCGCCGCCGGGCGCTCCAGGGTGATGATCCGCACCCGCCCCCGTGCCTCGACCGCCAGCATGTCAGACCTCCTCGACACTCAGCACCCCTTGCAGGCTGCGCATTTCCATATGCAGGAGCGGCGTCACCGGCACCGGCTGGCCCAGTTCGATCTCGACCTCGCCGCCATTCGCGGGATCGGGCACGCAGAAATAAAGCGGCCCCAACGCCTTGCGCGGCGCCTTGGCCGGTGGGTGCCGTTGCAGCAATTCGGCCAGCGCCGCCACCGCATCCGCATGGCCCAGCCGCACCCGCAGCCCCGCCGCCCCGGCATCGGCCACCACGCTGTCGATGGGCTGCACCGCGCGCGCCAGCAGTTTCAGCGTATCGGCCTCCATCGTCGCCTCGACGGTCAGCACCACGTTCTGCCCCGCCTCCAGCAGATGCCGTGACGCCTCCAGCGTATCGGAAAAGACCGTCACCTCATAAAGCCCGCTCGGGTCGGACAACTGGGCAAAGGCGAAACGGTTGCCGCGCGCCGATTTGCGCTCCTGGCGGCCAGAAACCGCGCCGGCGATCCTGGCCACCAGCGCCCCGCGTTCGGCACGCCGGGTGATCTCGGCAAGGGTCATCACCTCCTTGCGCTTGAGCGCGCCCATGTAGTCATCCAGCGGATGGCCCGAAAGATAAAAGCCCACCGCCTGATGCTCGCCGGCCAACCGGTCCATCGGCATCCAGTCATTGCCCTGCGGCAGTTTCGGCGGCGGCAGATCATCGCCGCCGGCACCAAAGAGCGACACCTGCCCCGAACCCGCCGCCTCATGCACTGCCGCCGACCAGGCGACCAGCGCATCGAGCGCATCGAACACGCGCTTGCGATTGCGCTCCAGCTCATCGAAGGCACCGGCCCGTGCCAGCATCTCCAGCGGGCGCTTGCCGATGCGTTTCAGGTCCACCCGGCGGGCGAAATCGGCCAGATCGGCAAAGGGCCGATCGCCACGCGCCGCGCTGATCAGCTTCATCGCCTCGACGCCCACGTTCTTCAGCGCCCCCAGAGCATAGACCAGTGCACCGTCGCGCACGGTGAAGGTGGCCTCGGAACGGTTGACGCAGGGCGGTATCACCTCGATGCCCAGGCGATCCACCTCGCGCTTGTAGACGTTCAGCTTGTCGGTCAGGTGGATATCACAATTCATCACACCCGCCATGAACTCAACCGGGTAGTTGGCCTTCAGATAGGCGGTCTGGTAACTGACCACCGCATAGGCCGCGGCATGGGACTTGTTGAAGCCGTAATTGGCGAATTTCTCCAGAAGGTCGAACACCTCGCCCGCCTTCTTCTTGTCCACGCCATTGGCCAGCGCACCCTCGATGAACTTTGGCCGCTCCTTGGCCATTTCCTCGGCGATCTTCTTGCCCATGGCGCGGCGCAGAAGGTCGGCGCCGCCCAGACTGTAGCCGGCCATGACCTGGGCAATCTCCATCACCTGTTCCTGATAAACGATGATGCCCTGGGTTTCCTTCAGGATATGGTCGATGGAGGGATGGATCGATTCAAGCGCGCGCTGGCCGTTCTTGACCTCGCAATAGGTGGGGATGTTCTCCATCGGGCCGGGACGATAGAGCGCCACCAGCGCCACGATGTCCTCGATGCAGGTGGGCTTCATGCGCCGCAGCGCATCCATCATGCCCGAACTTTCTACCTGAAACACCGCTACCGTGCGCGCGCTGGCGTAAAGCTCATAGGTCTTTTGATCGTCCAGCGGGATACGCTCGATGTTCAGATCGACCCCGCGCAGTTTCAGCAGGTCGATGGCGTTCTGGATCACCGTCAGCGTCTTGAGGCCCAGAAAATCGAATTTCACCAGACCCGCCGCTTCCACCCATTTCATGTTGAATTGCGTGGCCGGCATGTCTGACCGCGGGTCGCGGTAGAGCGGCACCAACTCATCAAGCGGGCGGTCGCCGATCACCACGCCCGCCGCATGGGTCGAGGCGTTCCTCAGCAACCCCTCGATCTTCTCGGCGTAGTCCAGAAGCCGGCCCACCACCTCTTCCCTGGCGGCTTCGCGCAGGCGCGGCTCATCGGCCAGCGCCTTGGTGATTGACACGGGCTTGACGCCCTCCACCGGGATCATCTTGGAAAGCTTGTCCACCTGCCCATAGGACATTTGCAACACGCGGCCGACATCGCGCACCGCCGCCTTCGAAAGCAGAGCGCCGAAGGTGATGATCTGGCCCACCTTGTCGCGGCCATATTTCTCCTGAACGTACTGGATGACCTCCTCGCGCCGGTCCATGCAGAAGTCGATGTCGAAATCCGGCATGGATACGCGTTCGGGGTTGAGGAAGCGCTCGAACAGCAGGGAATAGCGCAACGGGTCCAGATCGGTGATGGTCAGCGCATAGGCCACCAGCGAGCCCGCCCCCGAACCCCGCCCCGGCCCAACCGGAATACCCTGTTCCTTGGCCCATTTGATGAAATCGGCCACGATCAGGAAGTAGCCGGGAAAGCCCATCTGCTCGATGATGCCCAGTTCGAAATCGAGGCGGTTGTGATACTCTTCAACCGGTGCCGCATGGGGTATCACCGCCAGCCGCGCCTGCAACCCCTCGCGCGCCTGGCGGCGCAGTTCCTCCACCTCGTCCTCGGCAAAACGTGGCAGGATCGGCTGGCGCTTGTCGGCGATGAAGGCGCAGCGCTTCGCAATCTCGACGGTGTTTTCCAGCGCCTCGGGCAGATCGGCGAAAAGCGCCACCATCTCGGCCTCGGACTTGAAGTAATGCTGCTGCGTCAGCCGGCGGCGCGGTTCGATCTGATCGACATAGGCACCCTCGCGGATACAGATCAGCGCATCATGCGCCTCGAACATGCCCGGCCTGGGGAAATAGACATCGTTCGTGGCCACCAGCGGCAGACCGCATGCATAGGCCTGTTCGACAAACCAGCGCTCGGTCGCGGCCTCGGCGTCCGGGGGCTCGCCACCCTCGCCGGGATGGCGTTGCAATTCCACGTATAGCCGATCGCCAAACATGCCTGCCAGAGCGCCCAGAAGCCCTTCGGCGCGCGCACTCAGCCCTTCACGCACCAGTCGCCCCAGCACACCGTCCGGCCCGCCGGTCAGGCAGATCAGCCCCTCGGCATGGCGCGCCAGTTCCTCCGGGGTGACATGCGGCAGGGCGCTGCCCTCGCGCAGATAGAGGCATGAGTTGAGCTTCATGAGGTTCATGTAGCCCGCCTCGGACTGTGCCAGCAGCACCAGTGGCGCCGGCACCGAAGGTTTGTCGCCGGGGCGGTCCGCCGGCAGGCCCAGATCCACCTGGCAGCCGATGATCGGCTGCACCCCGGCGCCGCTGGCGAGAACCGAAAACTCCAGCGCGGCAAAGAGGTTATTGGTATCCGTCACGGCCACCGCCGGCATCGCCTGCGCCTCGCACAGCCGGATCAATGCCTTCAGCGGCACCGCGCCCTCAAGCAGCGAATATTCGGTATGGACGCGAAGATGGATGAATCGGGGCTGGTTCATGGGCGCATGATGGCCGCGCCGGACGCCCGGCGCAAGGCGATGCCCGATTTTCAAGCATTTCCTGCAATTGCTTCGCCCAGAGCCAAAAAGATACTGCTTGCCAGCACCATATCGCGCATAGTTGACTGATTGATCAAAGGGCGCGGGGGCGCTTTACGCCGCATCGGGCTCCCCCGCAAAACCCCACCACGGGAGAAGGCGGCGGATAGAACCATGACCGAGATCGCGTTTCTGCTCAACGGAACGCCAGTGCGGGTGGCCGATCAACCGCCAACCCGCACACTGCTCGACTGGCTGCGCGAGCACCGCGGCCTGACCGGCACCAAGGAGGGATGCAACGAAGGCGATTGCGGCGCCTGCACGGTGATGCTGACCGATGCCCGCGGCACCCGTGCGCTCAATGCCTGCATCCTGTTCCTGCCGCAGTTGCAGGGCAAGGCGGTGCGCACCGTCGAGGGGCTGACCGCCCCCGATGGCACGCTGCACCCCGTCCAGCAGGCGATGATCGAACATCATGGCAGCCAATGCGGCTTCTGCACGCCGGGCTTTGTCGTTGCCATGGCGGTCAGCCATCTGAACCACGAAACCGATCATGACACCGCGCTGGCGGGCAATCTGTGCCGCTGCACGGGCTACGCGCCGATCATCCGCGCCGCCGAGGCCACAGAAGCAGAGCCCGTGCCCACCTGGTTCGCCCGCGAAACCGACCCCGCACTCATCTTGCCCAGACTGCGCCAGGGCGACGAAGCCACCGGGCAAGGCGGGCGGGCCGGGGCTGCTGATGCCCGCATTGCCCTTCCGCGCAGCGCCGACGAACTGGCGCACTGGTATGCCGCCCATCCCGATGCCACGCTGGTCGCCGGCGCCACCGATATTGGCCTGTGGGTGACCAAGCAGCATCGCGCGATCGGTGACGCGGCCTTCATCGCCGGGATCGAGGATCTGCGCGGCATCACTGTCAGCGCTGACGAAATCCGCATCGGCGCCACCACCACGCTGGCCGATCTTCTGCCCGCCATTGCCCCCCATCACCCGGATTTCGCCGAGCTGATCCGCCGCTACGGCTCGGCGCAGGTGCGCGCGGCGGCCACGATCGGCGGCAACATCGCCAATGGCTCGCCCATCGGTGACGGCCCGCCGGCGCTGATCGCGCTGGGGGCGATGCTGCATCTGCGCCGGGGCGATGCCCGCCGCAGCCTGCCACTGGAGGATTTCTTCATCGCCTATGGCAAGCAGGACCGCGCGCCGGGCGAATTCGTCGAGGCGCTCAGCATCCCGCGCCAGCCAGACCGGCTGAAATGTTACAAGCTGTCCAAGCGCTTCGATCAGGATATCTCGGCGCTCTGCGGCTGTTTCAACATCACCGTTCAGAACGGCCAGGTGCGCGCGGCGCGCATCGCCTTTGGTGGCATGGCCGCGATCCCCAAACGCGCCGGCACCGTCGAGGCCGCACTCATCGGGCGGCCCTGGGCGCTGGAAACCGTGCAGGCCGCGCGGCCAGCCTTCGCGCAGGATTTTGCACCGATCTCGGACATGCGCGCCTCGGCCGGTTACCGGATGCAAAGCGCGCAGAACCTGCTTTTGCGCTACTTCCATGAGGATCAGGGCACGCCCACGCGGGTGCTGGAGGTGCTGCCATGAGCGTGCACAGTTCCCTGCCCCATGACGCCGCGCCGCTGCATGTTACCGGCCAGGCGCGCTATATCGACGATATCCCGGTGCCCGCCGGCTGCCTGCATCTGGCCTTCGGCCTGTCGGAAATCGCCCATGGCACGATCACCGCCATGGACCTTTCGGCGGTGCGCGCCGCCCCCGGCGTGGTGGCGGTGCTGGCCGCAGGCGATCTGCCCCGCCCGGCCGATTGCAGCCCCTCGGCGCATGATGAGCCGCTCCTGGCCGAGGGCCTGGTGCACTACCTGGGCCAGCCGGTCTTTCTGGTCATCGCCGAAAGCCATCTGGCCGCGTGCCGCGCCGCGCGGTTGGGCCGGATCGACTATGCCGAGCGCCCGCCCATCCTGAGCATCGAAGAGGCCCTCGCCGCCAACAGCCGCTTCGAGGAAGGCCCGCGCATCTGGGCGCGAGGCGACCCTGCCGGTGCCATCGCCGCCGCCGCGCACCGCATCGAGGGCCGCATTGAAATGGGCGCGCAGGAGCATTTCTACCTTGAAGGCCAGGCCGCGCTGGCCCTGCCGCAGGAAGGCGGCGACATGATCGTCCATTCCTCGACCCAGCATCCCACCGAGATCCAGCACAAGGTCGCCGAGGCGCTGGGCGTGCCGATGCATGCCGTGCGCGTCGAGGTGCGGCGCATGGGGGGCGGCTTCGGCGGCAAGGAAAGCCAGGGCAATGCGCTGGCGGTGGCCTGCGCGCTGGCGGCAAGCCGCACGGGGCGCGCCTGCAAGATGCGCTATGACCGCGACGACGACATGATGATCACCGGCAAACGGCACGACTTCCGCATCGACTACCGGGCCGGCACCGATGCAGCGGGCCGGGTGCTGGGGATCGAGTTCACCCATTTCACGCGCTGCGGCTGGGCGCAGGATCTGTCGCTGCCGGTGGCCGACCGCGCCATGCTGCATGCCGACAATGCCTATTGGCTGCCGGCTGTGCGCATCGAAAGCCACCGGCTGCGCACCAATATGCAATCAGCCACCGCCTTTCGTGGCTTTGGCGGGCCGCAGGGCATGCTGGGAATCGAGCGGGTGATGGACCACATCGCCCATCGGTTGCGCCTCGATCCGCTGGCGGTGCGGCGCGCCAATTACTATCCCGAAGCCGACACCCCCGCCGCGCCACGCGCCACCCCCTATGGCCAGATGGTCGAGGATTTCATTCTGGACGCGATGACCGAGCGGCTGGCCACCAGCGCCGATTATGTCGCGCGCCGTGCCACGATCGCCGAATGGAACCGGGCCAACCCGGTGCTGAAACGCGGCATCGCCCTGACACCGGTGAAATTCGGCATCTCGTTCACGCTGACGCATCTCAATCAGGCCGGGGCGCTGGTGCATGTCTATCAGGACGGCTCGGTGCATCTGAACCATGGTGGCACCGAGATGGGGCAGGGTCTGTTCCAGAAGGTCGCACAGGTGGCGGCCGGGGTCTTTGGCCTGCCGCTGGAGCGCATCCGCATCACCGCCACCGACACGGCCAAGGTGCCCAACACTTCAGCGACGGCGGCCTCTTCAGGCTCGGATCTGAACGGCATGGCGGTCAAGGCCGCCTGCGAGACTATCCGTGAGCGGCTGGCCCTGCTGCTGGCCGAACGGTATCAATGCACGCCCGAAGCGGTGCGCTTTGCCCAGGGCCGGGTGCAGGTGGCGGGTGCCGATCTGACCTTCGAAGAGGTGATCGCACTGGCCTATCAGGCGCGCGTCAGCCTGTCCTCGACCGGCTATTACCGCACGCCCAAGCTGCAATGGGACCGGTTGAAAGGTCAGGGGCGTCCGTTCCTTTACTTTGCCTATGGCGCGGCCTGTTCGGAGGTGGTGATCGACACGCTGAGCGGCGAATACCGCATCCTGCGCGCCGACATCGTGCACGATTGCGGCGCCAGCCTGAACCCGGCGCTCGATATCGGCCAGATCGAAGGGGGCTATGTGCAGGGCGCGGGCTGGCTGAGCACCGAGGAACTGGTCTGGGATGGCAAGGGGCGGCTCAGGACGCATGCCCCCTCCACTTACAAGATCCCGGCCTGCGGCGACCGGCCGGCGGTGTTCAACGTCAGCCTTTGGGACGGCGCGAACCGAGAGGAAACCATCCATCGCTCGAAAGCGGTGGGCGAGCCGCCCCTCATGCACGGGATCTCGGTGCTGATGGCGCTGTCGGATGCTGTGGCCTCGTGCGGCGACGGCAGCCTTTATCCGGCGCTCGATGCCCCGGCCACGCCCGAGCGGGTTCTGGCGGCAGTGATGCGCCAGAGGGCGGGCCATGGCGATTGACCGCGCCGAACTGGCCGCAGCGCTGGCGCATCACGGCGCGCTGGTGCGGGTGGTGATTGCCGCGCATCAGGGTTCCAGCCCGCGCGAGGCCGGTGCCGCGATGCTGGTCTGGGCCGATGGGCAGGAAGGCACGATCGGCGGCGGCGCGCTGGAATATGCCGCTGCCCGGCAGGCGCGCGCGTTGCTGGCCAGGGGCGGCGGGCCGCTGCTGGAGCGCGTGGCGCTGGGGCCGGGGCTGGGCCAGTGTTGCGGCGGCGCGGTAACGCTGGTCCATGAGCGGTTCAGCGCGGCCGATCTTGAGGCGATGCCAGAAACCGGCCCCCATGCCCGCCCGGTAGAGCCGGGTGCGGGCGAGATGCCGCTGGCCATCCGGCGGGCGCTGAAGGCGGCGCGCGGCGAGGGGGTGGCACCGGTGCTGCTGCGCCAGGGCTGGCTTGTGGAGCCGCTCACCCCGCCGGCGCGCGCCCTCTGGATCTGGGGTGCAGGCCATGTGGGGCGCGCGCTGGTGCAGGTGCTGGCTCCGATGCCCGGTTTCGCGCTGACCTGGGTGGATACCGACGCCGCACGTTTTCCGGCCGAGGTGCCAGCGGGCGTGACCCTGCGCATCGCCGCTGATCCCGGCATGCTGGTTGGCCGGGCGCCGGCGGGTGCCGCGCATCTGGTGCTTACCTTCAGTCATGCGCTCGATCTGGACCTGTGCCACCGGCTTCTGCATCACGGTTTCGGCTGGGCGGGGGTGATCGGCTCGGGCTCGAAATGGGCGCGGTTTCGCAACCGGTTGCGGGCGCTCGGGCATGCCGAGGCCGCAATCTCGCGCATCCACTGCCCGATCGGCGATCCGGCGCTGGGCAAACATCCGCAGGCCATTGCCGTGGGCGTCGCCGCCGCGCTACTGAAAGACAAGGGCCGCGGCACACAGAACCGCGCACCAGACAGGGAGATCGCCGGATGACCGCGCCGCTTCTGGCCATCGAGGGCCTGACCAAAAGCTATCCCGGCGTGGTTGCCAATGACGATGTCACCTTTGCCATTGGCGAGGGCGAGGTGCATGCCCTGCTGGGCGAGAACGGCGCGGGAAAATCGACGCTGGTAAAGGCGCTATATGGCCTGATACGCCCCGATGGCGGCCAGATGCGCTGGCGCGGCCAGCCCTTTGCGCCCGGCGCACCGCACGAGGCGCGCGCCGCCGGAGTGGCAATGGTGTTTCAGCATTTCAGCCTTTTCGAGGCGCTCGATGTCGCCGAGAACGTGGCCCTTGGCATGGACAACCCCCCGCCGATCCGCCGGCTGGCAGCGCAGATCCGCAAGGTTTCGGCCGACTATGGTCTGCCGCTTGATCCCGGACGGCTGGTGGGCGAGCTGTCCGCCGGCGAGCGCCAGCGCGTCGAGATCGTGCGCTGCCTGCTGCAAAACCCCCAGCTTCTGATCATGGACGAGCCAACCTCGGTGCTGACCCCGCAGGAGGTGGAGATCCTGTTTCGCACCCTGCGCCAGCTCAGGGCCGAGGGACGCTCGATCCTCTATATTTCGCACAAGCTCGAAGAAATCCGCGCATTGTGCGAGAATGCCACCGTGCTTCGGCTGGGCAAGGTTGTGGGGCGCTGCGATCCGCGCGAACGCAGCGCGCGCGAACTGGCGGAAATGATGGTCGGCACCAGCCTGCACCAGCCCGAGCGCCCGGCGCATTCGCCCGGCGAGGTGCTGCTGTCGGTGGCGGGGCTGAACCTTTCTTCCGGAGCGGCTTTCGGCACGCGGCTCAAGGATGTGGCCTTCGATGTGCGTGCCGGCGAGATCCTGGGCATCGGCGGGGTGGCCGGAAACGGGCAGGATGAACTGCTTGGCGCGCTTTCGGGCGAATTGCGCGCCCCGCGCGACACCGTGCGCTTCCGCGGCGAGCCGGTCGGGCAGCTCGGCCCGATGGCACGCCGCGCAATGGGGTTGCTTTGCGCCCCCGAGGAGCGGCTGGGCCATGCCGCCGCACCCGACATGAGCCTGACCGAGAACGCGCTGCTGACCGGTGCCTGGCGCGAGAAGCTGGTGACGCGCGGCTTCATCGACTGGCGACGCGCGCGCGGTTTCGCCGAACGGGTGATCGAGCGTTTCGATGTGCGCACGCCCGGCGCGCATGTCGCGGCGCGTGCCCTTTCAGGTGGCAATCTGCAGAAATTCGTCATTGGCCGCGAGATCATGCAGCGGCCTGCGGTGCTGGTGGTAAACCAGCCGACCTGGGGGGTCGATGCCTCGGCGGCGGCGGCGATCCGGCAGGCGCTGATGGATCTGGCGCAGGGTGGTGCCGCGGTGGTGCTGATCAGTCAGGATCTGGATGAGATCCTTGAAATCGCAGACAGTTTTGCCGCGCTCAATGGCGGCAGGCTGAGCGCCAAACGCCCGGTGCAGGGGTTGAGCATGGATCAGATCGGCCTGCTTCTGGGCGGCGTGGAAGGAGCAAGCGATGCTGCGGCTTGAAAAACGCCCCCAGCCCTCGAAGCTCTGGAACCTGGCAACCCCGCTTCTGGCAGTGGTGCTGACCATGCTGGCCGGCGGGCTGCTGTTTGCCGCACTCGGCAAGGATCCGTTCGTCGCCATCAAGATGATCTTCTGGGACCCGCTGTTCAGCCCGCAATTCGCCGCCTATTCGCGCCCGCAACTGCTGGTCAAGGCCGGGCCGCTGATCCTGATTGCGGTGGGGCTGGCGGTGGGCTTTCGCGCGGGCATCTGGAACATCGGCGCCGAGGGGCAATATATCATCGGCGCGATCTGCGGCGCGGCGGTGGCGCTGGCCTTCTTTCCCGCGACAGGCTGGCATATATTTCCGCTGATGGTGCTGGCGGGGGCCTTTGGCGGCTGGGCATGGGCGATGATCCCGGCGATCCTCAAGACGCGCTTCAACACCAACGAAATCCTGGTCTCGCTGCTTCTCGTCTATGTCGCCGAGAAGATCCTCGCCGCCATGGCGGTGGGGCGGATGCGCAACCCCGATGGCGCGGGCTTTCCCGGCTCGCGCAATCTTTCGCAATATCCTGCCGCCGCCAACCCCGAACTGATCGCCGGCACCGGTATGCACTGGGGGGTGGTAGCGGCGATGATCGCGGTGATCTTCACCTATATCATGCTGCACCGGCATATCCTGGGCTTTCAGGTGCAACTTGCCGGGCAGGCCCCGCGCGCGGCGCGCTTCGCCGGGGTGGCACCGGCGCGGCTGGTGGTGCTGTGCCTGGGCTTCTCCGGCGCGCTGGCGGGCCTTGCGGGCATGTTCGAGGTGGCGGGCCCGGCACGCATGATCTCGATCGATTTCAACTCCTACTATGGCTTCACTGCCATCATCGTCGCCTTTCTGGGCCGGCTTCACCCGGTGGGGATCGTGCTAGCGGGTTTCCTGATGGCGCTGACCTATATCGGGGGCGAACTGGCCCAATTCATGCTGGGCCTGCCTTCGGCGGCGATCCAGGTGTTCCAGGGGATGCTGCTGTTCTTCCTGCTCGCCCTTGATGTGCTGTCGAACTACCGCATCCGACTGACCTTCCGGGAGGCCGCATGATGGATCTGTCCTCGATCAACCCGGTGGTGCTGATGGCGGCGCTGATGGTGGCCGCAACGCCGATCCTGCTGGCCGCCATAGGCGAGTTGGTGGTGGAAAAGGCGGGCGTCCTCAACCTTGGCGTCGAAGGCATGATGATCACCGGCGCAGTGGTCGGCTTTGCCGTCGCCGTGAGCACCCGCAACCCCTATCTGGGCATGTTGGCGGCGGTTTTCGGCGGCGCGGGGCTGTCGCTCATCTTTGCCGTTCTTACCCAGTTGCTGAAGGCCAACCAGGTTGCCTCGGGGTTGGCGCTGACGCTTTTTGGCCTGGGGTTCTCGGCACTGCTGGGGCAGGGCTATGTGGGCATCGCGGCTCCGCGCACGCCAAAGCTCAGCTTCGGTTTTCTCAGCGAGATCCCGGTGCTGGGGCCGATCCTGTTTCGCCATGATCCGATGGTCTATCTGTCGATCTTCCTGGTGGCGGGGGTGTGGTACTGGCTCAACTACACGCGCGGCGGGCGCATCCTGCGCGCGGTCGGCGAAAACCACGATGCCGCGCATGCCCTGGGCTACCGGGTGCTGCGCGTGCGCATCCTGGCGATCATGTTCGGCGGTGGCTGCGCGGGGCTGGGTGGGGCCTATCTGAGCCTGATCCGCGTGCCGCAATGGACGGAGGGCATGACCGCCGGTGCCGGCTGGATAGCGTTGGCGCTGGTGGTCTTTGCCGCCTGGCGGCCCTGGCGGGCGCTGGCGGGCGCCTATCTTTTCGGCGGCGTGCTGGTGCTGCAACTCAATCTGCAGGCCGCGGGGGTGCGGGTTCCGGTGGAATATCTTGCCATGTCTCCGTATCTCATCACTATTCTGGTTCTCGTCATCATGTCCTCGGGCCGTGCCCGAGCGACACTGGCCGCGCCCGGCTCGCTGGGCAGGCCGTTCCATGCCGCCGGCTGAAACCGGCGCTTCAACCCCGGGCCTCTTGCCCGACCAACTGGGAGCGACACCATGAAACGCAGACAACTTCTTGCCGGCAGCGCATTGGGGCTGGCCCTGGCCGCCGGGCTGGGCACCGCCGCCCTGGCAAACGACCCGCTGAAAGTGGGCTTCATCTATATCGGCCCGGTCGGTGATCACGGCTGGACCTTCACCCATGACCAGGCGCGCCTGGCGGTCGAAACGCATTTCGGCGACGCCGTGGAAACCAGCTATGTCGAAAACATCGCCTATGGCGCCGATGCCGAGCGGGTGATGTCGCAGATGGCGCTTTCCGGCGTGAACATGATCTTTGCCACCTCGTTCGGCTATGGCCCGGATGTGAACGCCGTGGCGCAGCGCTTCCCCAATGTGGCGTTTGAACACGCCACCGGCTATATTCAGGAAGCGCCGAATGTCAGCCTCTACAACGCCCGCTTCTACGAGGGGCGCGCGGTAATCGGCCATATTGCCGGGCGCATGACCGAAACCAACACCATCGGCTACATCGCTTCCTTCCCGATCCCCGAAGTGGTCATGGGCATCAATTCGGCCTATCTGCATGCGCGCGCGGTGAACCCGGACGTCAATTTCCGCGTGGTCTGGGTTTACAGCTGGTATGACCCGGCGCAGGAAGCCGCCGCCGCCGAGGCGCTGATCGAACAGGGCGCCGACATCCTGATGCAGCACACCGATTCGACCGCGCCGGTGACCATCGCGCAGGATCGGGGCATTCTGGCCTTCGGGCAGGCGTCCGACATGACCGCCTTTGCCCCCGAGGCGCATCTGAGCGCGATCCTTGACGAATGGGCGCCCTATTACATCGACCGCATCCAGGCGCGCCTTGATGGCACCTGGGAGGCTGGCAATGTCTGGCATGGCATCACCGACGGCATGGTGGGCTTCGCGCCTTTCAACGAGCGCATCCCCGCCGATGTGCGCGCCGAGGCCGAGGCCATGATCGCCGCCATCAGCGCGGGCGAATACCACCCGTTCACCGGCCCGATCAACCGTCAGGACGGCACCCCCTGGCTGGCCGAGGGCGAAGTGGCCCCCGATGGCGATCTTCTGGGCATGGGCTTCTATGTCGAGGGCATGAGCGGCGACGTTCCCAACTGACCAACCGGCCCAACCGGCCCAACGCCGCAAGGCACCGCGAAAGCCCCCGCAAGGGGGCTTTCTGCATCATGACGGAGGCTCTATCAGGCAGCGCTGCGGCGCGCCGCTGTTTGCGCGGCCTCGGCGGCAAGCGCGCTGACGAGGGTCTGCAACAACTGCTGCGCCCGCTCGTCTGCCAGCCCGCCGGCCGCGTCGAAAGCTGCGGCACCGCCGGCCACCAGCACCTCGGGATGGGTCAGCACCCGCGCGCGCAACGGATGCAGCATCCAGCGCAGCAGCGACTGCGCGCGTTCGCCCCCCGAGCGCCCGCTTGCCGCCGAGACGATCGCCACAGGCTTGCCGTCCAGCGGAAAACCCTTGACGCGGCTTACCCAGTCGAGCGCGTTCTTCAGCACGCCCGGCGGCGCCTTGTTGTATTCCGGGCAGGCGATGAGAAGGGCATCGGCGGCGCGGATCTGGCCTGCCAGGCGGACCACGGCTTCGGGCAGGCCGGTTTCCTCCAGATCACCGTCATAGAGCGGCAGGCGCAGATCGCCCTCGATCACCTCGCCGGGAAAAAGCGCACCGGCAGCCCGCATGAGTTTGCGGTTGATCGAGGCGCGGCGCAGCGAGCCGCAAAGCATGAGCAAGGTCGGTTGAGGCATTAGAACTCCTTGTTCTGGCTTTAACTAGGCCGCATCCCGGCAGAGGCAAGGTTGCGCCCCGGCAGGCGATCGGCGATGCTGCGCCTTCACAGCGAAGGGAGCGGCACATGCGCCACGGCGGGCAGATTCTGATCGACCAGTTGAAGATTCACGGGGTGCGCCGGGTGTTCTCGGTGCCCGGCGAAAGCTTTCTGGCGGCGCTCGACGGGCTGCATGACAGCGGCATCCAGAACATCGTCTGCCGCCACGAGGGCGGTGCCTGCATGGCCGCCGAAGCCCATGCCAAGCTCACCGGCGAGCCCGGCGTGGTCTTTGTCACGCGCGGGCCGGGCGCCACCAATGCCTCGGCGGGGATCCATGTGGCACGGCAGGATTCGACGCCGCTGATCATGTTTGTCGGCCAGATCGACAATCGCCACCGCGACCGCGAGGCCTTTCAGGAGGTCAATTACCGCGCCTTCTTCGCACCCCTGGCCAAATGGGCCGCCGAGATCGACCAGACCGACCGCATCCCGGAGTATGTCAGCCGCGCCTTTCATCAGGCAAAGGCCGGCCGGCCCGGCCCCGTGGTGCTGGCACTGCCGGAAAACATGCTCTCCGAACATGCCGATGTGCCCGACATTCCCGCCATCGCCCCCACCCCGCCGGCTGTTTGCGCCGATCAGATCGACGCGGTGCTGGCGATGCTGTGCAAGGCGCAAAAGCCGCTGGTGATTGCCGGTGGCTCGGTCTGGAGCGCGCAGACCGCACGCGATCTGGCACGCTTTGCCGAAACCTTCGATCTGCCGGTCGTCGCCACCTTCCGCCGTCAGGACCGGATGGACAACCGCCATCCGCATTATGTCGGCGATCTGGGTGTAGGCATGAACCCCGCGCTGGCCCGCCGCCTGGCCGAGGCCGACTGCCTGCTGGTGATCGGCTCGCGGCTGGGTGATATCGCCAGCGGCGGCTATGAGATCCTCAACCCCGCCAAGCCCGGCAAGGTGATCATCCACATTCACCCCGACCCTGACGAGTTGGGCCGTGTCTTCCGCCCCGATCTTGCCTTCGCCGCGCCGGCGGTGGATGTCATCGCCCGGCTGGCCCGGCGCGAGGCACCCGATCACCCGCATTGGGCGGGCTGGACACAGGGTGCCAAGACCGATCATCTGGCCTGGATCGCGCCGCGCGAAACGCCCGGTGCGGTCAAGCTGGAACAGGTCATCAAGCATCTGTCCGACACCCTGCCCGACGACGCCATCGTGACCAACGGTGCAGGCAACTACGCCTCATGGCTGCACCGCTATTTCCGCGCCCGCGCCTTTCCCGGCCATCTGGCGCCGACCTCGGGCAGCATGGGCTACGGCCTGCCCGCCGCCATCGCCGCCAAGCTCGAACACCCCGAGCGCGTGGTGGTCTGCCTGGCCGGGGACGGGTGTTTCCAGATGGCGCTGAACGAGCTCTCCACCGCCCGCCAATACGGCCTGGCCTTCGTCAGCATCGTCTGCAACAACGGCCGCTACGGCACGATCCGCATGCACCAGGAACAGCATTATCCCGGCCGGGTCAGCGGCACCGATCTGTTCAACCCCGATTACGCGGCACTGGCACGCGCCTATGGCGGGCATGGCGAGACCGTCACCCGCACCGAGGACTTTCCCGCCGCCTTCGAGCGCGCGCAGAAAAGCGGGGTGCCGGCGGTGATCGAATTGCAGCTTGACCCCGAAACCATGGCGCCGGGGCAGGATCTGGCCGAGGCACGCGCCCAGGGCATGCGAAAAGGCCGTGCCTAGGCCGCGCCGCCAATCAGCACCAGCAACAGGAACAACACCGCCGAAAGCGTGGCCGCGGCAGGCACGGTGATGACCCAGGCGGCAAGGATCGTCAGCAGATGCGCGCGCCGCACCACCTTGCGCCGGGTGCGTTCTTCGACGGGCAGGTTATAGAGGTCGCGCTGCTCCTTGAGCACGCGCTCATGATACCATTCGCGGTAGAACCCCACACCGAAGATGCCGCCAATGGCGATATGCGTCGAGCTCACCGGCAGCCCCAGCCAGGAGGCGATGATCACCACAACCGCCGCGGCCAGCGCCACGCAATAGGCGCGCATCGCATTGAGCCGGGTGATTTCCGAGCCGACGATATTGATCAGCTTCGGACCAAACAGCACCAGCCCGAAAGAAAGCCCCATCGCGCCGATTACCATGACCCAGAGCGGGATCACCACGCGCTCGCTCGCGCCGCCCTCCTGCACCGCATGCACGATCGCCGCCAGCGGACCCACCGCATTGGCCACGTCATTGGCGCCATGCGCGAACGATAGAAGCGCCGCCGAAAACACCAGTGGAATGGCGAAGAGCGCCTTGAGCGACTTGTTGCGGTTTTCCAGCCCGCGCGCCTGATGGCGAATCACCGGGCGCATGATCAGCGCCAGCGGCACCCCTATGCCTATGCCGATCAGCACCGATTGGCCCAGCGTGAAGCTGACAATGCGCGAAATGCCCTTGAGCGCCATATAGGTGGCGAATACCCCGCCCATCACCCCGATCAGCACTGGCACCCAGGTCCGGGCGGCGGCGATCTTGTCCTCGCGGTAGATGATGCGATGGTTGATCACCGCCAGAAAAAGCGCGGCAATCACGCCGCCCAGCACCGGCGAGATCACCCAGCTTGCCGCGATGCGCCCCATCATCGGCCAGTTGACGGCGGCAAAGCCCGCTGCGGCGATGCCCGCGCCCATCACCCCCCCGACGATGGAATGGGTCGTCGAGACCGGCGCGCCGAGCCAGGTGGCAAGGTTGATCCACAGCGCACCGGCCAGCAGCGCCGCCATCATCGCCCAGATGAAGATGCTTGGTGCGGCCACGCTTTCAGGCGCAATGATTCCGCGCGAGACGGTGCTCACCACATCGCCCCCGGCCAGCAATGCGCCGGCGGTCTCGCAGACCGCGGCGATCACCAGCGCGCCGCCCAATGTGACGGCATTCGCCCCCACCGCCGGGCCCATGTTGTTGGCCACGTCATTGGCGCCGATGTTGAGCGCCATATAGCCGCCGATCACTGCCGCAGCGATCACCACCAGCGCGCCGGGCTGTGCTCCGATAAAGGCCGTCGCGGCCAGCGCCACCAGCACCAGAAAGGCCAGTGCCAGCCCCGGTCCGATCAGCGGTCGCGCGGTGAAGACCAGCGCCTGCTCCATCAGGCTGATGCGACGCAGATCCTTGTCGAGCGTCTTGATCGCCTTGGCGCTGGGATCGGCAGGCGTGGACATCGGCAGCTCCGAAAGCGTCATGAAACTGTTACAATGGCGCCCTAACGTGTTTTCCCCACGCTGACAATGCCGCCCTGCAAGCGGCACCCACAAGACCAGGCCGGCGCCGGCCTAGAGGCTCAGCAGAAGCGCTTTCAGCTCGGTTTCCTCGACCGCGGCGGCGGCGGCCTCAAGGCTCATCCATTTGCGCTTGCGGCGGCGGCGCTCGGGATAGTCGCGCGCCAGATCGGCAACGTCGATGCGAAACACCTCGACGCGGCAAGACACCGGAAGCCCGCCCTGGCGCAGCTTGCGGTAGGTATAGAAACCCACCGAGGTTTCGCCCGCCCGGCCGATCACCCCGGCCTCTTCCCAGGCTTCCTGCGCCGCCGCCCCGGCAAGGCTGCGCCGTTTCATCGGCCAGCCCTTGGGCAGGATCCAGCGCCGCGTATTGAGGCTTTGCACCAGCAACACCTCGGGGCCGGTCTTGCCCTCGCGCAGGCAGAGCGCCGCCGCCTGAACGAAATCCGGCCGGCGAAAAACCGGCTCGATCAATGACGCAAGCGCCTGTATCGGGGTCTGCTTCATGCTCTGCTCTTCACTCGGTGCCCGGTTTCGGGTCGTTTGCTGTCGTCCTTTTATATCATTTTCTGCAAAATGTCCGTGAAAATCATGGCTTATGTCGCAGGCCGCTGCCAGGCGCCTCAATCCTCGGCGCCGTCGATGCGCCCGCGCATCGCCTTCACCGCACCGCGCTTGACCTTGCCCTCGACCCGCCGGCGCTTGCTGGCAAGGGTGGGGCGGGTTGCCACGCGACGGCGCGGCGCCACCAGCGCGGCGCGGATCAGCTCGATCAGGCGTTCGCGGGCGATCTCGCGGTTGCGCGGCTGGCTGCGGGTTTCCTCGACGCGCAGGATCAATGCGCCATCCAGCGTCCAGCGCCGCCCGGCCAGCCGCTTGAGCCGCGCCTTCACCGCCGGCGAAAGCGCCGGACTGCGCGCCGCCTCGAAGCGTAGCTCTACCGCGGTGGATACCTTGTTCACATTCTGCCCCCCCGGCCCGGAGGAGCGGGTGAAGCTCTCGCTCAGTTCCCAGTCATGGATGACGATTTCGTCGTTGATATGCAGCATGGCCATGGGTCCGCAATCGAAAGGGCCGCCCAGCAAAGGGGCGGCCCTAACGAGCATTCAGGAGATGGGGCCGGTTAGGAGCCTGGCCCAATCAGGATTCGTGCAGCTGTGGGCTGCCGTCAGCGCACGTGCCCCCTGACTGTTCCGACACCTCTCTCCAATATCACTCTAGACACTGGACCACCTCCTTTCGCTGGGTTTAACGTAGGGAGATGGTGGCACAGATTTTGTGTTTGTCAAAAGTTTTTATGCGACAGGTTGCGTCAAACGCCGCACGATGACGCGAAATGGCGCCAAAGCCAGCAGCGCCAGCCCCAGTTTGACCATCCAGTCGGCAACCGCCATGCTTACCCAGAACGGCGCAGCAAAGCCCCAGCCCAGCAAGGGCATGGTTTCATTGGCCCAGGTGACATCATTGCCCGGCTCCAGAACGCTCAGCCCGCCGGCGAAGGCGATGGAGAAAAACAGCGCGGTATCGACCGTCGAGCCCACCAGCGTCGAGGCCAGCGGCGCCTGCCACCAGCGCTGATCGCGCAGCCGGTCGAAGATGGCGACATCAAGCATCTGCGCGGCCAGGAACGCCAGCCCCGAGCCCATCGCGATGCGCAGCGTGACCAGCGGGCCGTATTCGCCCACGATCTGCGTGCCGATCAGCGAACAGGCAACGCCGGTAGCAAACCCGGCCCAGACAACGCGCCGCGCCGCCTGCGGACCATAGACGCGGTTCATCACATCATTGACCAGAAAGGCCAGCGGATAGGTCAGCGCCCCCCAGGTGAGGAAATCGCCGAGCAGAAACTGAACAAGGATATTCGAGGCCACGACGATCGCGGCCATGGCGAGAACGCCGGGCAGGTGAATGCGGGACATGGATGTATTCCGTTTTGACAAGGTGACCGGAGACTTGGCCCGGACAGCCGGGCAGGTCGCCTGCAATATCCGCTTGTCACGCGGCACGCAAGACCCACTCCTGCCAGCCGCCAAGCGCCGTTGCCGACTTGAATTACACGCTCAGGTTGATTATACTCTGCGGACGGTCGCCCTGGAGCGCTGGCTCCACCTCATCCCCGCCAGAACAAACACAAATTGCACGAAAAACCGGGAAAACTACCCTTTTTGGACACAGTTTCACCCCAAAAAGGCAATAGCGAAATACCTTAGTCAGGACTGTCAGGGGTTTCGGTTTTCAAGGTTGTTCATATCCCCTGGCAGAAACAGATTCAGTTATCCCGGCGGACGCGTTGTGTGATGCAATGCTCAACCCGCCCGGCAGGAGACAGGCGAACATGCGCTTTTCGATCGCCAGTGGCGCCGAACGCCGGACCGTGCATGCACCGCCACACACGCGGCGCATGCGCGACGTGCGTGGCGCCTATGGTGGCGGCCCGTGCCACAGCGCCCCACGGGGCGGGACTTGCAGCGCATGATGATGTTCGGAAATTCCCCCGCAAAGCCGGCACCGGCGCAACCGATCGACAAGAGCGACGAGGCGCATCTGCCCCCTGCGCCGCGCGCCGCACCGCGCCGTCAGGCTGCGGCGATGCACGCCCAGACCCGGCCCGAGGCCCCCTTCATCGCCGAACGCGATGATTGCGGCCATTTCGGGATTGCCCGGATCACCCGCGACAATCGCTTCATCTCGGTCGAGGCCGGGTTGCAGCGGCTGCTGGGGTTTTCCGACGACGAATTTCGCCACCTTGTTCTGACCGACATCGTGCATCCCGATGACATGCCAAGGTTCAACCCCTGGTTCGATCGTCTGGCACGGGGCGAGATCGAGGGGTTTTCCATCGAATTGCAGGTTCTGCCAAAGGGCCGGGGCGCGGTCTGGGTTGCCTGCCAGGTCTCGGCGGAACGCGACGCCGAGGGCGGGGCGCTGCATGGGATCCTGAACATCAGCGAGATTCCGGGCTTTGCGCAGACGCTGGCAGCGCTGCGCGACAGCGAGCGGCGCCACAAGACCCTGCTGTCCAACCTTGCCGGCGTTGCCTATCGCGAGCGCCCGGACCAGGATTTCGCGCTGGACTACATCAGCGAGGGCTGCCGCGAGATGTTCGGCCTTGCGCCCGAGGATTTCCTCAGCGGGCGCGTGAAACCCGAGGATCTGGTCCATCCCGACGATTTCGACAATATGCGTGAAACGGTGAAGCGCGCGCTCGCCCAGCGGGTCAATGCGCGCATCGTCATCCGCGTTCGTCAGCTCGACGGCAGCTACCGCTGGGCGCTCGAAACCTGCCGCGGGGTTTATGACGAGAACGGCGCGCTTGAGGCGCTCGAAGGGTTCATCACCGATATCCACGACCAGAAACTGACCGAAGAGCGCCTCGCCCAGAGCGAGCGGGCGTTGCGCGAGGCGCAGGAGCTTGCCGGGCTGGGCAGTTGGGAGGTGGAGCACGCCACCGGCAGGGTGACATGGTCGCCAGAAACCTATGCGATCTTCGCCCGCGACCCGGCAAACTTCGAGCCGTCCCTGGCGATCTTTCACGGCGAATTGCTGCACCCTGACGACCGCGACGAAGAGACGCGGGCTTTCCAGAAGGCGATCGAGCAGCGCGAAGCCTACGATTCGGTGCATCGCATCCTGCGCCCCGATGGCGAGATCCGCTATGTCAGCGAGCGTGGCGAGATCACCTTTGACGCCGATGGCCAGCCCCTGCGCACACTTGGCACAACGCTCGACATCACCGACCTCAAGCGCGCCGAACAGGCCCTTCTGGAAGAACAGGCATTCAAGAACGCGCTGCTTGAATCGTCGGATTTCGCGGTGGTGGCTTGTGACGCCAACGGAAGGTTGCGGCTGTTCAACCGCACCGCGCGCGACTGGCTGGGCCGGGACGCCACCGATATTCCCGCCTCGGAATGGAATGCGCATTACGGGCTTTATGGCCGTGACGGCAAGACGCTGCTGAAAACCGAACACAACCCCCTGGTGCGGGTGCATGCCGGTGAAACCGTGCGCGATGCCGAAATCGCCATCGTGCGCGAAGGCTTGCCGCCGCGTCACATTCTGACCAGCGGCGCGCCACTCTATGATGCCACCGGCCAGAAGCTGGGCGCCATGGTGATCATGCGCGATGTCACGCGCCAGCGCCTCACCGAGGCCAATCTGCGCCAGCGCGACGCGATCCTGAGCGCCGTGGCTTATGCCGCCGAGCGGCTGCTGACCACCTGGGACTGGGAACAGGAGATCGACACCATCCTGTCCACGCTGGGCCAGGCCATGCACGCCAGCCGCGCCTATGTGTTCCGCAACCGCGCGCATCCCGATGGCCGGATACTGACCTCGATGCATTCCGAATGGCGCGCACCGGGCATCACGGCCTCGTATGTCTGGTCGTTGCCGAAGGGTTTCGACATGGCCGCGCAGGGTCTGGGGCACTGGGCCGAACGGCTGCGCATGGGCGGGGTGATGCAGGCACGCTCGCGCGATTTCCTGCCCGCCGAGCAGGCGATGATGGAAAAGGATGGCGTCAAGGGCATCGTCGCCATTCCGATCTTCGTGCATGGCGAGTGGTGGGGTGTTCTGGGCTTCAACGATTGTGTCACAGATCGGCAGTGGTCCCTGGCCGAACAGGAGGCGTTGCGCGCCGCCGCCAATACGCTGGCCTCGGCGATCGAACGGCGCCACCAGCAGGAGGACCGGCTGGCGCGCGTCGTCGCCGAAGAGGCCAGCCAGGCGAAATCGGCTTTCCTGGCCACCATGAGCCACGAAATCCGCACCCCGATGAATGCCATTCTCGGCCTGGCCGAGGTGCTGAACCAAAGTCCGCTGACCGAGGAACAGACCGACCTTCTGGCCGCCATGCGTGAGGCCAGCGGACATCTGCTGCATCTGATCGACGACATCCTCGACATTTCCAAGATCGAGGCCGGGCAGTTGCAGATCCACCCCTCGGCAACCGAAATGGCCGCGACGGTTGAGGCGGTGGTTGGCAGCCTGCTCAACACCGCGCTCGATCGCGGCGTGGCGCTGCATACTTTCGTCGCCCCCGATCTGCCGGCCCAGGTCATATCGGACGGGTTGCGCCTGCGGCAGATGATCTACAACCTGCTGGGCAATGCGATCAAGTTCTCTACCGATCTGCCCGATCGCACCGGGCGCGTGGAACTGCGCGTCGATGCTGAAGAGGGCAGCCCCTTCGCGCTGCGCATCACCGTGCGCGACAACGGCATCGGCATGTCCGAAGAGCTGATGGCGCGCATCTTCGAACCGTTTCAACAAGGCGATTCACAGCTCACGCGCCGCTATGGCGGCACCGGGCTGGGCCTGACGATCACCCGGCGCATTCTGGCGCTGATGGGCGGCACGATCTCGGCATTCAGCAGCCCCGGCGAGGGTTCGACCTTCACCATCCACTTGCCGGTTCAGGTGATCGGCAGCACCGAACTCAATGCCGCAGCTCCGAAGCGGCCGCTTGAGGGCGTCTGTTGCATCCTCTACGACAGCCCCAACTACATTGCACAGGATATCGAAAGCTATCTGCGCCATGCCGGCGCCCGAGTTTGCGCGCCCGATGCCACGCCCCCTGCGCAAGGCGCGTCGTATGTGGTTGTCTGTGGCTCCGAGACACGCCCCACCGCCACGAAAGACGAAATGCCGCGCCTGCTGATCGAACGCGGCCGGGGGCCACGCCGGGCGCGGCGCGTGGCACCGCTGACCACGGTGATTGAAGGCACCGGGCTCTCCTATGGCAACCTCCAACACGCGGTTCTAATTGCAGCCGGCCTCGTGGAACCCGCCGATCAGGACCTTGCAGGCGACGATGCCTCTGGCCTGCCCTTGCCGCGCGGATGCGCCTCGCAAAGACCCATTCTTGTCGCCGAGGATGACCCGCTCAACCAGAAGGTCATCTTGCGGCAGCTGTCGCTGCTGGGCATCAATGCCGAACTGGCCCCCAACGGCGCCGATGCGCTGACAATGGCACGCTCGCGCCGCCATGCGCTGCTGCTCACCGATCTGCACATGCCCGACATGGACGGATACGAGCTTGCCCGGCAGATCCGCCAGGAGGAAAGCAGCAACCCTGAGACCGGCAGGATGCCGATCATCGCCCTGACCGCCGATGCCCGCCAGCCCGTCGCCGATGCCGTCAAGGCGGTTGGCATTGATGCGCTGCTGATCAAGCCGATCACGCTGGATTCGCTTTGTGAAGCGCTGCGTCCGTTCATGGAAGCCGCCGATGACGCCAAGCCGCGCCAGCCGCTGCCCGCTGCGCCGCAACCACCCCGAGGCAAGCCCGCGCAAGCGTCCGTTGCGGGGATGCACGATGAACCGGTGCTGGACCTGAGCGCACTGCGTTCGCGCATCGGCGACGACCCGGAAATCCAGACCGAATTCCTTAATGCCTTTCTTGATCACCTGGCGCCGCTTGCCATCCAGCTGCATGGCGCCGCCGATGCCGCCAACCTGCCCGCTGCGGGCGGGCTGGCGCATCGCCTCAAATCCTCGGCCCGGGCCATCGGGGCAATGCAACTGGGTGCCGTTTGCGCCGCAATCGAGAGCAACAGCCGTGACAATGACAAATCAGCATTCTACAACGACATGGCGCAGTTCGAACACGCTCGCTCCGAAGCTGCGCGCGCAATATCCGCCGCACTCGGACGAGGAGAGCATGACGGCATCTGAGCGCCCACTCAGGGTGATCACGATCGATGACGACCCGTTTGAGTTGAAATTGATCGGGCATCAACTCTCGCATCTGGGGGTGCGTGACGTGGTCGGCTTCACCGATCCGCTGGCCGCGCTTGACCGGATCGAGGCCGACGGGCCGGGCGCCTTCGATCTGGTGTTCTGCGATCTGCAGATGCCGGGCATCGACGGCATCGCCCTGCAACGCCGGCTGGTGCGGCTGCGCTATGACGGCGAGCTGATCCTGTTCAGCGGCGAGGATGACCGCACCATCCAGGCCGCCGCGCACCTGGCGGTGCGGCAAAACCTGAACCTGCTGGGCATCCTGAAGAAACCCGTCGATCTGAGCGCCCTGCGGCTGATGCTGGCCAAGGCCGCAACGCCGCGGCGCGACCCCCAGGTGCGTGCGGCAAACAAGCTCTATCCGCCGGAAGAATTGCGCCGCGCGCTGGATCGCGGCGAGCTGGTCAATCATTATCAACCCAAGATCTGCCTTGCCGATGGCCAACCCATCGAGGCCGAATGCCTGGTGCGCTGGCGTCACCCCACGGACGGCATGGTCTATCCCGATCAGTTCATCCCGGTTGCCGAGGAACACGGCCTGATCAACGATCTGACGAAAACCGTGCTGGGCATGGCGCTACGCCAGTCGGCACAATGGCGCGAGATGGGGCTGACGCTGAAAGTGGCGGTCAACATCTCGATGGACAGCCTCAGCGCGCTCGATTTCCCCGATCAGGTGATGAGCGCGCTTCAGGCCGAACATGTGCCGCCCGAAAGCCTGATCCTTGAGGTCACCGAAAGCCGCCTGATGCAGGATCCGGTGGCGGTGCTGGACATCCTGACCCGGCTGCGCCTGAAGCGCGTGCGCCTGTCGATCGACGATTTCGGCATCGGCCATTCCTCGCTGGCGCAATTGCGCGACCTGCCCTTCGACGAGTTGAAGATCGACCGCAGTTTCGTGCATGGCGCGCATGCCGATGCCAACAAGCGTGCGATCCTTCAGGCCAGTATCGACATGGCGCGGCAACTGGGCATGCAGACCATCGCCGAGGGGGTGGAGGATATCGCGGATTGGGCGACGCTGAAGAAGCTGGGCTGCGATCTGGTGCAGGGCTATTTCTGCGCCCGCCCCATGCCCGGCGATGCGATCCCGCTCTGGGTCAACGACTGGCCCAAGCGTTTCCGCGAGATCGAGCGCCGCGCGCCGCAATACACCTGATCCCCGCTTGCGCGGCCTGTTCAGGGGCCTGTTCAGTCATTGCGCAACAGCATCACCAGCGCCAGCACGATCACTGCGATCCCCGGCAGCACCAGCAGGCCCGGCCCGCCATGGCCAAGCGCAAGCTCCCACAGGATGATCCAGGCCGGCGTCAGATAGGTATAGGCCATCACCTTGGATGACGGCAGCCGCTGCGCGGCAAACTGCAACAGGACGAAGGTCAGCGCGCTGGCAAAAAGCGCCAGATACAGAACCGTTGCCCAGATCAGCGGCGAGACCGTGCGCCAGTCGATCGCGCGCAGATCGGCCCAGCCATAGGCCGCCAGCAGCACGAAGCCCGTTGCCATCACCAGCGAAGTGACCACCAGCGCCGGCTCGCCACGGCCCAGACGGCGCAGCAAGGGCGTGAAGGCCGCATGCAGGATACAGCCGATGAAATAGATCGCCTCGCCGGGGCCGATCTGAAAGGCCAGCAAGGCCACGAGATCGCCGCGAAAGATCACCCAGACCGCACCCGCGGCGCCAATCGCCAGCGCCAGTGCCAGCCAGCCATCAAGCCGCTGGCGCAACAGGAACCAGGCAAAACCGGCGGTGATCAGCGGAGTCAGCGTGAACACTGCGCCCGCCGAAACCGGATTGGCGGTTTTCAACCCCTCGAACATCAGCACGAAATAGCCGCCAAAGAGCGCCGCCAGCACCACATAGCGCCAGAACCCGGCGAAATCGCTGCGCTGGTAGCCACGGCCACGGCGCGAGGGCATCACATAGACCAGCGCGCCCAGCACCAGCGCCGCGATCAGAAAGCGCACCGCATTGAGCGCTGCCGGCGCCATGTCATTGGCCACCAGCGCGCCCAGGCTGAACGACCCGGCCACCGAGGCTGAAAACAGCAACATCGCCGCATGGCCCTTCAACGCCTCGGTGCGCGGCGTCGCGCCAGGGACGGCGGGGGGCGCCAGGGTCATTGCCGCAAGCCGGACTTGAGCGCGGCCAGCAGCGCCTGAACCTTGGGCGTGCGGTGCAGGTCAATATGCGTGACCAGCCATAGCGGCACTTCCCATTCCGGCCGTGACGGCATGACCTTGATCAGCCCGTCGTTGGTCTGGTGATCGAACAGAAACCCCATGCCGATGCCCGCGCGGATCGCGGCGCGCACGACGGCAGGCTCGCTGGTGCGCAGGCTCTGCGGATGCCCCGCGGCATACAGCCAGCGCTGATAGGGGGCGCGGCTCTGCTCGTCGGCATCGGCGACGAAGCTGTGCGCAGCCAGATCGGCATCGCTACCCGGTGTGCCATGGCGTTCCAGATATTGCGGGCTGGCATAAAGCGAGACCGGCGCGCGCAGCAAAAGCTGCACCACATTGTCCGGCTCGGATGGCTGGGCACCGGCACGTAGCGCGACATGCGCCTCGCCGTATTCCAGCCGCAACACCCGCAGATCGGTGCGCAGCCGGGGACGAAGGGCCGGGTGCTGCTGGATCAGCCGGGCCAGTGCCGGCATGATCAGATCATGGAGTTCGGGCAAGGTGGTGATGACCAGTTCGCCCGCTATCCCGCTGCCAAGCCCGCTGATCCGCGCGGCAAGCTGGGCAAACTGTTCCTCGGTGGCGCGGCCCACCTGAGCCAGCGCATCGCCTGCTTCGGTCGGGGTGTAGCCGCGCGCATGGCGCTGAAACAGCTTCACCCCCAGGCGGGCCTCAAGCGCATCGACATGGCGGATAACGGTGGCGTGATGCACGCCCAGCGCCTCGGCGGCACCGCTGACGGTGCCCGCCCGCGCGACATGCCAGGCGGTACGAATCTCATCCCAGGTGTCAATGGTCATGCCTGTGCACCTGCTCACAACGGAGGCACACTTTCGCCAATTGGGTTCTTTTCCGCAAGTCCCTAGCTGCGGTTATCAGACGCAACCCTCATCCTCCAAGGAGGTCATCCTGCCCGCCCTCCCGCGCCTCGACGCCTCGATCCATGGCGAAGCTCTGGTATCGCGCGGCCTTGCCGCCCGTGATCTGTCGCAAGGTGTGCCCGCCATTGACAGCAACTGGCTCGGCGCCGTTTTCATCCCGGCTGCCGATCTACAATTTCGGCGTGCCGGCCAACCTGAAGAACGGATTCGACCGACTGGCGCGCCAGGGCGAGACCTTCACCTATAGCGAAACCGGCCCACAGGGGATGCTGCGTGGCAAGCGCGCTTTCGTGGTGCTGTCTTCGGATGGCACCGAACTGGGTGGGCCGATTGATTTCGCCTCGGGCTATGTGCGCCATATGCTGAACTTCTTTGGCACCACCGACCTCACTTTCGTCGCCGCCGACAAGCTGGTCTTTGGCGCCGAAGAAGCGAAGGCGCCATCAAGCGCATCACGGCATGAACCGGGAACAAGCCCCCCGGCATGATTGACCTCGCAGCGCATGGCGCTTACCCCTGAAGCAAAGCATCAGGAGACAGCCCCATGCGCCCCGATACCGCCCCTCGAACAAGCGCCGATGCAGCGCTCATCGTCATCGATGTGCAGAACGACTTCTGCCCGGGTGGCGCGCTGGCGGTGCCCGAGGGAGACGCCATAATCGGAGCCGTCAATGCGCTGATGGATCGTTTTTCGGTGCGCGTGCTGACCCAGGACTGGCACCCCGCCGATCACCGCTCCTTTGCGGCAAACCACCCCGATGCCACCCCGTTCAGCATGATTGAAATGCCCTATGGGCCGCAGGTGCTGTGGCCCAGCCATTGTTTGCAGGGCAGCCATGGGGCCGCCTTTCACCCCGATCTGCGCACCGACCCGGCCGATCTGATCCTGCGCAAGGGGTTCCGCCCCGAGATCGACAGCTATTCGGCCTTTTTTGAGAATGACCGCACCACTCCCACCGGGCTGGAGGGTTATCTGCGCAGCCGTGGCATCAAGGCGCTGACGCTGGTGGGGCTGGCCACGGATTTCTGTGTCGCCTATTCCGCGCTGGATGCCGCGCGACTGGGCTTTCAGACCACCGTTCTGCTCGACGCTTGCCGCGCCATCGACCTCGACGGATCGCTGGCGCGCGCGGTTAACGAGATGCGCGCCGTCGGGGTTGTGCTGGGCTGATGGCTGCGGCCCCCTGCGGCGCCTAGTCCCGGTGCGGGCGCAACCATACCTCGACCCGGCGGTTCAGCGCCCGCCCCCATTCGCTGTCATTGCAGGCAATCGGCAGGAGCGGCCCGAACCCTTCCGCCCGCAAGATCTGTCCGGCATCACGCAAGGCGCTGGCGGCGGCAAGTTCGTCATGCAGGGCCTCGGCGCGGCGCAGCGCAAGGCGCCGATTGGCCTCGTAGCCGCCTTCACTGTCGGTAAACCCTGCCAGAACAACCTCATGTCCCGCAAAGACCCCGGCCTCGATGGCACGCGCCAGTGGACCGACAAGCGCCTGCGATGTGGCATCAATGCGCGCCGCACCCGGCTCGAAGCGAAAGGCCAGTGTCAGCGGCTGGCTATGGCGCAACCAGTCAGCGAGATCGCGCAGCGCGGCCAGAAACTGTGCGTCCTCCTGCGGCGCGGGGTCGCTGACGATCAATGTGTTGACCAGCCGCTGCGCACGCATCTCAAGCGGCAAGGGCTCGAACCGGGTTTCGGCAAATCCCGCTGCACGCATCGCCGAAATGGCCTCCGGCTCATGGAAAAAGGCCAGAAGCTGGCGCAACCGCAGGGGCAGTCGATGGCGGCGCTGCACCGCGTAAAGCGGCTGTGCCAGCGGATATTCCCCGGTTTTCAGCGCGACCGGCCCGGCGTCGAGCACGATGCCGCAACCATCGACCAGCGGCAGGGTCGCCAGATGTCGCGCCTGCGAACGCAAGGTCATGCCCAGCGCCAGCGGGTCGCGTGCCACGGCCGCCAGCAGGGAACCGGAACTGGCGTGAAACACCGCCTGCTCGGCGATCCCTTCCAGCCCAAGCGCCAGCAGCCGCGCGCCAAGCGCGTAATGCTCGCCAGCATCATGGCCCCGCATATGCAGGCTTAGCGGCATGGCGGCACCACCGGGCCCGTCAAGACCGCCGATATCGTCATGCAGGATCGCAAGCAGATCGGCCATGGCCACCTGTTGCAGCATGGAATTGGTGGCAACGACCGGCACGAAGGCATCGAGTGCCAGCACATGAAGCACGAAATCCTCGCCATCGAGCGGGGTGAGGGTCAATGCCAGATCGACCTCGCCGACGGCCAGCGCCAGAAGCCCGGCATCGCTGGAACTGGCGCGCAGCCGCAACCGCATGACCGGCGCGCCACCGGTCGGATCGGCCAGTTCGAACACCTGCTCGGCACCAGCATCCAGGCGTGAAACCGTCAGTCCCTGCGCTGCGGCGAAGGCGTCCAGAACCGAGGGCAGCAGCGCCTCGGCAATCACCGGCGCGCCCTCGATAACCGCCTCCAGCACCGCCTCCTCCAGAAGCGGGCACCCCGGCCCCTCGCAGCGCAGGCCGCGGGCATCAAGCGTCAGGGCCCCGAATTCGGTATCCAGTCGCAGATATTCGCCGTCATAGGCCAGCAGCGTGCCGCTCACCGTCATCCGGCCGTCAGCGGAATGCAGTGTCACATCCTGTGCCGAGGATGGCTCGGGGGGCAGAAGAAAAAGCGCGGCGGCCAGGACCGCCACGCGCGAAAGAGCATACATCGGGTGCCGCGCGTTAACCTCAGTTCGAGGCGATTGTCAGCGCCGGCAGAAGATTCTTCAACACCAGAAAACCGCCCTGCCCGTCGCATTCGGGCAGGGTGATCGAAATTCGATGCCAATCGCCCGGTGCGGCGTCCAGAACCGGCATCAGCGCGATATCGATATCACGCCCGCAGCTTGCCTCGCTGATCGCCACTTCCAGCTCCAGATCAACCTGGCCCAGCCGTGCCGAAAGCCCCATCGGATAGGAATAGATCTGCACCAGCGCCGCCACGGCGGCGCCATCCTCCCCGGCGGCACCAACGCCGCCCAGCATGCTCAGCGCGCCATGGCCCGCCTGCGCCGGCATCCCGGCACTGGCCGGGTGAATATGGCCCGAAGCGCCGAACTCGGCCTCGAATTCATAGGCGTTGAGCGCCAGAACCGCCGGCCCTTGCCAGTGCAGCACAACGCGGTCGAAAAGCCCCAGATCGGGCACCGCGGCGGCATCGCTCACCCGCGCGCCATCGGCAAAAATGACCGAAACCTCCGCCATGCCGGCCAGCGCCGGCAGGCTCAGCAGCAGTTGTCCATCAGCGTCGATCACGGCTTCAAACTGCACGCCCGCATGGTCCAGCCGCACCGTTTCGCCGGCATCGCAGGGCGCGAAGAGGCTCAGATCAAGCATCGCGCCGGCTTCGGGTGTGGCCACCAGCCAACGCGCACAGGCTTCGATCTCGGCGAGAAGTCCGTCAACCGCAACGGGGTCGTCTGGCATGCCGACAACAGGCTCAGTGGTGCCGACAGCGGGGGGTGGCGCGGCCAGGCGCAGGGACGCAGGCGCCGCATCATCGAGCGCGCGGGGCGCAAGGCCGGGCTCGCCGACACCCGCGCCAGCCAGCGCCATGACCGGGGTTTCGTCCGGCCCCGCATCGTCGGTCAGCGCGGTTTGCTCGATGCTGATGGGTGCGGGCAGGGGCGCTTCATCGGCAACACCCGGAGCCAGACCGACAAGCGAGGTCTGGGCCGCCATGGACGCGCCGACAGGGGCGGGCTGCTGCGGCGACTCCTGGGGTTGAAACAGCGCTCCCGCGCCCACGGCAACCCCCAGGGCTGCCGCTACAATTGCCACCATGCGCACGCGATTCATCACACTCTCCGCCATCCAACTGGTAGGGATGTCAGGAATGCGCGCCAATCTGGGCGGCTTCGTGGCGCATACGGGGTGGTTTCGCGGCCCGCCGCAACAGCGTGCCGCCCGGATCAGACGATGCGCACCCTGCGTTGCTCAGGCCAGGCGGCCATGGCAATGCTTGAACTTCTTGCCCGAACCGCAGGGGCAAGGCTCGTTGCGGCCCGGATTGCCCCAGGTCGCCGGATCGGCCTCCTCGAACCCTTCAATCAGCGCCGGCCCCTGCGCGACGGCCGGTGCCGGAACGGCCGGTCGGACGCGCGGCAGGTCGATGGGGCTGTCGAGGCGGCCATCGGGTTGCGCGGCCGCCGCCTGAAGCTGCATCTGCGCCAGCATCGCCTGCTGTTCCTCGGCGGAAAGCGGGCGGATACGGGCCAATTGCCGCGTGACCTCCTCGCGCAGCGATGTCAGCATGTGGTCGAACAGCACGAAGGCTTCAGTTTTGTATTCGTTGAGCGGGTCGCGCTGCGCCAGACCACGGAAATTCACTGCCGAGCGCAGATGCTCCAGCGTGATCAGGTGATCGCGCCACTTGTTGTCGATGACCTGCAACAGCAACTGTTTCTCTATATCGCGCATCGTCGCCGCACCGAAGGATTGCTCTTTCTCGGCGGCAAGCCTGTCGGCGGCTTCGGTCAGGCGTTCGCGGATAACCTCCTGATCGACACCATCCTCATCGGCCCAGGCAATCACCGGCACATCGAGGTTCAGCTTGTCGATGGCCGCGGCATAAAGCCCCTCAACCTCCCATTGATCGGCATAGGTGCTGGGCGGCAGGTGACGCCTGACCAGATCCTCGACAACCGAATGGCGCATATCGGCGATGGTCTCCGACAGATCCTCGGCCTTGAGAATGTCGAGCCGCTGCTCGAAGATCACGCGGCGCTGGTCATTCATGACGTTGTCGAACTTGAGAAGCGTCTTGCGGATGTCGAAGTTGCGCGCCTCGACCTTGGCCTGCGCCTTCTCCAGCGATTTGTTCACCCAGGGGTGCACGATCGCCTCGCCCTCTTTCATGCCCAGCGTCGAGAGCACCTTTTCCAGCCGTTCCGAGCCGAAGATGCGCATCAGGTCGTCTTCCAGCGACAGGAAGAACACCGAGCGCCCCGGATCGCCCTGCCGGCCCGAACGTCCGCGCAACTGGTTGTCGATGCGCCGGCTCTCATGGCGCTCGGTGGCCAGCACGAAAAGCCCGCCAGCCGCCAGCACCTTCTCGCGTTCATCAGCGACCTCGGCCTCGATGCGAGCGCGGGTTTCGGCAGGGTCGGCATCGGGGGTTTCGGCCAGCGCCTGCAACACCCGCATCTCGACGTTGCCGCCAAGCTGGATGTCGGTGCCGCGCCCGGCCATGTTGGTGGCAATCGTCACCGCGCCCACGCGTCCGGCATCAGCCACGATCTGCGCCTCCTGCTCGTGCTGGCGGGCGTTGAGCACGTTGTGCTTGATCTTTGCCTTGATCAGCATGGCGGCAAGTTCTTCGGATTTCTCGATCGAGGTTGTGCCCACCAGGATCGGCTGGCCCTTGTCATGGGCCTCGCGGATGGCTTCCATCACGCCGTCAAATTTCTCTCGCGTGGTGCGGTAGACCTGGTCATGCTCATCCTGCCGGGCGATGGGCTTGTTGGTGGGGATCTCCACAACACCGAGATTGTAGATTTCCTTGAATTCCTCGGCCTCGGTGGCGGCGGTGCCGGTCATGCCGGCCAGTTTGCCGTAGAGCCGGAAGTAGTTCTGGAAGGTCACGGACGCCATGGTCACGGTCTCGGGCTGGATCGGCAGCCCTTCCTTGGCCTCGACCGCCTGATGCAGCCCGTCGGAGAGCTGCCGGCCGATCATCATGCGGCCGGTAAACTCGTCGATCAGCACGATCTTGTTGTCGCGCACGATATAGTGCTGATCCTTGTGCAGCATCTTGTGGGCACGCAATGCCTGATTGATGTGATGCACGATCGTCGTGGATTCGGGGTCATAGAGGGCCTGACCCTCGGGCAGAAGCCCGGCGGCGTGAAGCTGGTTCTCGATGAACTCCTGCCCCTCGTCGGTGTAGTTTACCAGCCGCTGCTTTTCATCCAGCGTGAAATGCTCCTCGCCGATCAGCGGGATCAGCTTGTCCACCTTCACGTAGAGATCGGTGCGGTCCTGCGACATGCCCGAAATGATCAGCGGCGTGCGTGCCTCGTCGATCAGGATGCTGTCCACCTCATCGACGATGGCGAAGTTGTGCCCGCGCTGCATCATCTGGTCGAGCGCGGTCTTCATGTTGTCGCGCAGGTAGTCGAAGCCCAGCTCGTTATTGGTGGCATAGGTGATATCGGCCAGATAGGCGGCGCGTTTCTCGTCGTCGGGCTGATGCGGCACCACCACGCCGGTTGTCATGCCAAGCTTGGCAAAGACCTTGCCCATCCAGCCGGCGTCGCGGCGCGCCAGATAGTCGTTGACGGTGACGACATGCACGCCCTCGCCGGTCAGCGCGTTGAGATAGGCCGGGAAGGTGGCCACCAGCGTCTTGCCCTCGCCGGTCTTCATCTCGGCGATATTGCCCTGATGCAGGAAGATGCCGCCAATAAGCTGCACATCGAAGGCGCGCAGCCCCAAGGCCCGGCGCGCAGCCTCGCGGCAATTGGCGAAAGCCTCGGGCAAAAGCTTTTCCAGCGCCTCGCCCTGGCTGTAGCGGCCCTTCAGCTCTGCGGTCTTGGCGACCAGCGCGGCGTCATCGAGCGCCTGGAATTCAGGCTCAAGCGCGTTGATCCTTTCCACCAGCGGACGGACGGCCTTCACCTTGCGATCATTTGCCGTGCCGAAGATCTTCCGGCTGATTGTTCCAAGGCCCAACATGTTCTCTCCGCTCGCCTGTTTGAACTTTTCGTGCACGCGCCCGGGGTTGCCCGCCTGCCGAGGCTTTCCTACAAGGGGCCAACAGGGCCGTTGCTTTGCGCGCAAGACCGTCAAGCGATGTAAGGGGCAGCCCACAGGGTGTCAATCGCAGCAGCCCGTAAAGGGCCGATTCAGGAGCTTTTCAATGAAGAAACACTTGGGGTTTCTCGCCGCGGGCCTGTGCGCCGTCACTCTGGCCCTGCCGATTGCGGCCCAGCAGGCCGGTGATGAACCCGTCAGCATCGATACCGTCGTGGCGCGCGTCGGCTCCGCCGAGATCACGCTGGGCCATGCCATTGCCCTGCGCGAGCAACTGCCGCCGCAGTTCCGCAGCGTCGCCGACGAGACGCTGTTTCCCGCCATCATCGAACAACTGATCGAGCAGGAACTGCTGTCGCAATACAAGGCCGATGATCTGAGCCTGCGCGACCGTATCTCGCTGGAAAACGAACAGCGCAACTACATCGCCAATGCCGCGCTCTATGAAGTTGCCAATGCCGCCGTCACCGAGGGCGCGCTGAGTGACGCCTATGCCGCCTTCGTCGCCGAATTCGGCGAGGGTGATCCGGCAACCGAATATAGCGCCGCGCATATTCTGGTGCGCACCGAAGACGAAATCGCCACCGTCATCGCCGAACTGGAAACCGGGCGCGATTTTGCCGAAGTGGCGCGCGAATTCTCGCTTGACGGTTCGGCCGCCGAGGGGGGCGCGCTGGGCTGGTTTGGCCCCGGCGTGATGATCGAGCCCTTCGAGCAAGCGGTCATGGCGCTGGAACCGGGGCAGGTCTCGGGCGCGGTCGAGACGCGCTTTGGCTGGCATGTCGTCCTGCTCGTCGATACGCGAATCGCCTCGGTGCCGCCGCTCGACGCCGTGCGCGCCGATCTGGAAACCCAGATCCAGCGTGAAGCGACGCGCGCCCTCGTCACCCGGCTGCGCGCCGATGCGCGGATCGAAAACTTCGCCGAGAGCATCGCGCCCGAAACCCTGTCGCGCAGCGATCTGCTGGACGAATAAGCGCCGCACCGCTAGATTGCCTCGGGTCCGGCCCGCACCTTCCGGGGTGCGGGCCTTCCTTTCAAACAGCATCGGGGATGGCAATGGCCAGCAAGCACAAGGCCAAGGCAAAGAAGTGGAAATCAGCCGCCAGGGCGCTGAAGCAGAAACTCTCGGATGCGATTGGAGCGCAGGGCGGCCCGGCCGTCTCGCCGCTTGCGCCGCGTGCGGGATTTCCCGCCCTGCCGGCCATCGCCGGGGTCGAATTTGCCGCCGTGCCGGCCGGGGTGCGCTACAAGGGCCGGCTCGATGTGATGCTGGCACGCCTGGCACCCGGAAGCACCATTGCCGGCACCTTCACCCGCTCGCAAACGCGCTCCGCCCCGGTGCTCGATTGTCAGGCCAAGATCGGCCTGAGGGCCGATGCCGAAGAGGGCGCGGCCTTTCTGGTCAACTCGGGCAATTCCAACGCCTTCACCGGCGCGCGCGGCGTCGAATCGGTGGCAGCACTCACGGCGGCCCTGGCCGAGCGGCTGGACCTGCCGCAAAGCCGCGTCTTCACCGCCTCGACCGGGGTGATCGGCGAGCCGCTGCCGCATGAGCGCATCCTCGCCAGGCTCGACGATCTGGCAGAGGGGCTGCATGCCGATGGCATCGCCGATGCCGCGAAGGCGATCATGACCACCGATACCTTCCCCAAGGGCGCCATGGCCGAGATCGAAATCGACGGCCAGCCGGTGCGCATTGCCGGCATCGCCAAGGGATCGGGCATGGTCGCGCCGGACATGGCGACCATGCTGGTCTATATCTTCACCGATGCGAAGATCGCCCGGAAGCCCCTGCAAACCATGCTCACCCGCCTGACCGATCGCAGCTTCAACTGCATCACCGTCGACAGCGACACCTCCACCTCCGATACGCTGCTGCTCGCGGCCACCGGCCAGAGCCCGGCCCCGGCGCTGACCGACATGCGCTCGGTCGGCGCGCGCGCTTTCGAGAAGGCGCTGGGCGCGGTGATGCTGGATCTGGCGCATCAGGTGGTGCGCGATGGCGAAGGTGCGACGAAATTCGTGGAAATCACCGTCAGCGGCGCGCAGGACAATGCGGATGCCAAACGCTGCGCGCTGGCAATCGCCAATTCGCCGCTGGTGAAGACCGCCATCGCCGGCGAAGACCCCAATTGGGGCCGCATCGTCATGGCGGTGGGCAAATCCGGCGTGTTGGCCGACCGTGACCGCCTGGCCATCCGTTTTGGCGATATCAGTGTGGCCCGGCAGGGGCTGGTCGATCCCGATTACCGCGAAGCCGATGGCGCGGCCTATATGAAGAACGAAGAGCTGACCATCGGCGTCGATCTGGGGCTGGGCAAGGGGCAGGCCACCGTCTGGACCTGCGACCTGACGCATCGCTATATCGAGATCAACGCCGATTACCGCTCCTGACCCTGCCTCAGCCTGCCAATCATACGCGCCGGGGGGCCGCAGCCCGCCCGGCGCGGGCCCGACCGGAGCGCCACCGATGAAAACCGTCCTTGTCTCTGCCGTCGCGCTGATCGATGCCGATGGCCGCGTGCTGCTGGCCCGGCGCCCCGAGGGCAAGGCCATGGCCGGGCTTTGGGAATTTCCCGGCGGCAAGGTCGAACCGGGTGAAACGCCCGAAGCCGCGCTGATTCGCGAGCTTCATGAGGAACTGGGCATAGAGACCTGGGCCTCTTGCCTGGCACCGCTCACCTTCGCCAGCCACAGCTACGCCGAGTTCCACCTGCTGATGCCGCTCTTTGCCTGCCGGCGCTGGCAGGGCAACCTGACCGCGCGTGAAGGCCAGACGCTGAAATGGGTGCGCCCCGCGGCAATGGCCGATTATCCGATGCCCCCCGCCGATCTGCCACTGATCCCGATCCTGCGCGACTGGCTGTAGAAAGTTCAAACTTGAAATAATGGTGCGCCACAGCTACCCTGCGCCAGTTCCGCTTGCGAAAGGCCCGCCGACATGCCCACCGATTTTGACCGAACCCGCGCCCTCTTCGATCTGCCCGAAGGGGTGATCTATCTGGACGGCAATTCGCTTGGCCCCCTGCCCAGGGGGGTTGGCGAGCGCGTCGCGGCCTGCATCGCCGAGGAATGGGGCAAGCTTCTGATCACCGGCTGGAACAAGGCCGGCTGGATGGACCTGCCCAGCCGCGTCGGCGACCGCATTGCCCGGCTGATCGGCGCCGAGCCGAGCCATGTGGTGATGGGCGATACGCTGTCGGTCAAGGTCTATCAGGCGCTGGCCTCGGCGCTGGAGATGAGCCCGAAGCGCCGGATCATCCTGTCGGACACCGGCAATTTTCCTTCCGATCTCTACATGGCCGAGGGGCTGTGCAAGACCCTGGGCGATGGCTACGCGTTGCGCACCGTCGCCCCCGAGGATGTCGAGGCAGCCATCGACGACAGCGTCGCCGTGCTGATGCTCACCGAGGTCGATTATCGCACCGGACGGCGCCATGACTTGCCCGCGCTGACCGTCAGGGCCCATGCGCATGGCGCGCTCGCCGTCTGGGATCTGGCCCATTCGGCAGGCGCAACGGATGTCGATGTCGCAGCCGGCAAGGCCGATTTCGCGGTGGGCTGTTCCTACAAATACCTCAATTCCGGCCCCGGCGGCCCGGCCTTCATCTATGTCGCGCCGCGCCATGCCGAGCGTGCGCGCCCCGCACTTTCGGGCTGGCTGGGGCATGAGGCCCCCTTCGCCTTCGACTTGGACTATCGCCCCGGACGCGGGATCGAGCGCATGCGCGTGGGCACGCCGCCGGTGCTGCAACTGGCCGCGCTCGATGCCGCGCTCGATGTCTGGGACGGGGTGGCAATCGCCGATCTGCGCGACCGCTCGCTGGAGCTGACCGATGCCTTCATCGAGGGTGTCGAGGCTGCCTGCCCCGATCTGCAACTTGCCACCCCGCGCGAGCACGCCCGGCGTGGCAGCCAGGTGAGTTTCCGCCACCCCGAAGGCTATGCGATCATGCAGGCATTGATCGCGCGCGGGGTGATCGGCGATTTCCGAGCCCCTGACATCATCCGTTTCGGCTTCACGCCACTTTTCATCGGTGCGGACGAGGTGGAGAAGGCCGTGGCAATCCTGGCCGAGGTCATGGCCAGTGCGGCCTGGGACCGCCCCGAATACCGCGCCCGCGCCAAGGTAACATGAGGCCGGGTCTGCCAGGGCACGGCCGGGGGCGCTGCCCCCGGACCCCCGGGATACTTGCGGCACAAAGACGAGGCATCAGGATGGCGGCGGCGCAGCCTGTGCCGCCCCCGCTCTGCCGCCCGCAGGGCTGGATGGCGCTGTGGCGGCGGTTGGGCCGGTGGCAGGAGCATTGAACGCGCGTTGAGCGGTGAATTCCGCTAGACTGGATACAAGTTCACTTCGAGGCACGGCAATGACCCAACCCTACGACCCCGCGCGCGATGGCGCGCAAATGGCCTTTGACGGGCGCATGTCCTACACAGATTATCTGGCGCTCGACGCGATCCTGACCGCGCAGAATCCGCGTTCGACGGCGCATGACGAGATGCTGTTCATCATCCAGCACCAGACATCGGAATTGTGGATGCGCCTGGCCCTGCACGAGATCGGCGCCGCGCGCGATTTGCTGACCACCGGACAGATGCGACCGGCCTTCAAGATGCTCAGCCGCGTGGCCCGGATCTTCGAGCAGCTCAACAGCGCCTGGGACGTGCTGCGCACCATGACGCCCAGCGAATACACGCGGTTTCGCGATGCGCTGGGGGAATCCTCGGGGTTTCAGTCCTGGCAATACCGGCTGATCGAATTTGCCGTGGGCAATCGCAACCGGGCGATGCTGCGTCCGCATGCCCATCGCCCCGATCTGATGGCAAAGCTGGAGGCGGAACTGGCGCGCCCCTCGCTTTATGATGTGGCGATCCGCCAGCTTGCGGCAGCAGGTTTTGCCATCCCCGCCGAGGTTCTGGAGCGCGACACAGGCGCACCCTGGCGCGCAAATCCCGCCGTCGAGGCCAGCTGGCGCGCCGTCTATGCCGCGCCTGAAACCCATTGGGAGCTTTACGAGCTGGCAGAAAAGCTGGTCGATTTCGAGGATTATTTCCGCCGCTGGCGGTTCAACCATGTCACCACGGTAGAGCGGGTGATCGGTTTCAAGCGCGGCACCGGGGGCACGGCGGGGGTGCAGTATCTGCGCCGCATGCTGGAGGTCGAGCTGTTCCCCGAACTGTGGCACTTGCGAACCGCGCTGTGAAAAAACGCCCGGTGGGGCTGGTGTGTTGCCGGGCACTCGCGCAGAGTTCCGGGTTGACACCAGGCTGACCTTGCGAGTTTTTCATGCCCCTCCTGCCCCGTCGCTCCTTTCTGGCCGGACTCGGCCTTGCCACCAGCCTGCCGCTGGCCGGCTGCACCGATCCATTCACGCCGCCGCCCCCTCCGGCACCTGAGTTTCCGCCGCTCGATTATGCCGCGCGGCGCGACGGGGGCCATGTGATCCCGGCGGTGCCGATCGAGCAGGTGCCGGCATGGCTGCACCGGCAGGTGGTGCGCCTTGACACCGTCGAGGCGCCGGGCAGTATCGTCATTCAGTCGCAATACGGGCTGCTTTATCTGGTGCTGGCCGATGGCTACGCGCTGCGCTACGGGCTGAGCGTGGGCCGCGAGGGGCTGGGCTGGACCGGCGAGGCCGAGATCTACCGCCGCGCGCACTGGCCCTCCTGGACACCAACGCCCAACATGATCCGCCGCGACCCCAGCCTGGAACGCTGGGCCGAGGGCCAGCCCGGCGGGCCGCGTAACCCTCTGGGCGCACGCGCGCTTTATCTGCGCACCCTTGCCAATGGCCAGGACGAGGGCATCCGCATCCATGGCACACCGGAATGGCGCTCGATCGGGCGGCGGGCCTCATCGGGGTGTTTTCGCATGATCAACCATGATGTCGTCGATCTTTACGACCGGGTCGGGCGCGGAACGCGCGTCGTTGTGATCTGACGTTGGAAAGCGCATTGCCGGCACCTATCTTGTGCGGGGACAGCCAGGGGAGGCGCGCATGCAACTGACCATCAACGGGCGGCACTACGATACCGACGCGCCGGGCGACACGCCGCTTCTTTGGGTGTTGCGCGACGAACTGGGCCTGACCGGCACCAAATTCGGTTGCGGCGTGGCGGCCTGCGGCGCCTGCACCGTGCATATCGACGGCGAGGCGGTGCGTTCGTGCCAGGTGGCGCTGGGCGATGTCTGGGGCGCTGTACGCACTATCGAGGGGCTGGGCACGCCCGAGGCGCCGGCCCCCTTGCAGCAGGCATGGATCCGCAATCAGGTGGCGCAATGCGGCTATTGCCAGTCCGGGCAGATCATGCAGGCCGCAGCGCTGCTGGCGGAAAACCCGGCCCCGTCGGATGCCGAGATTGACGACTGGATGGCCGGCAACCTGTGCCGCTGCGGCACCTACAGCCGCATCCGCGCGGCAATCCATGACGCGGCGCAAGCCATGCAGGAGGGTTGAGCCATGGCAAGCATCGGCAAGATCGCGCGACGCAGTTTTCTGGTGGGTTCGGTGGCGCTGGCCGGTGGGGTCGCCTTTGGCGTGTGGAAACTGCGCCAGCCGGTCGAAAACCCGCTTTCCCCGCCCGAAGGCGTGGCGCTCAACCCCTTCCTGATCATCAATGGCGAGGGGGTGACGCTGGTCACCGGACGCGCCGAGATGGGCCAGGGCACGCAGACCACGCTGGCCGCCATGCTGGCCGAGGAGCTGGATCTGCACTGGCAGGATGTGCGCGTCATTCACGGCCCGGCGGCAGCGGCCTATTACAACGGCGCCCTGATGGAGGCCGGCTTGCCGCTGGCGGAATATGCGATGCGCGACTGGCAACACAGCGTTGCCGGTGCGATGGGGCAATTGGGCAAGCTCTTCGGCTTGCAGATCACCGGCGGCTCCACCGCCACGCGCGATGGCTATGCGCGGTTGCGCCATGCCGGGGCCTCGGCGCGCGAGGCGCTCAAACTGGTGGCCGCCGAGCGGCTGCGCACCACGCCCAGCGCGCTGCGCACCGAAGGCGGCGCGGTCATCACCGCCGAAGGCCAGCGCATCCCCTATGCCGAGCTTGCCACCCTGGCCGCCGCCCGCCCGGCACCACAGGTCGCGCCGCGCGACCCGTCGGAATGGAAACTGCTGGGCCGCTCGCTGCCCCGGCCGGACATGGCGGCCAAGGCCACCGGCACCGCAACCTTTGGTGTCGATATCCGCCTGCCGGGCATGAAATTCGCCTCGGTACGGATGTCGCCGCGGCTGGGCGGGGCGATGCGCCGCTTCGACCCGGCGCCGGCCATGGCGCTGCCGGGTGTCGAGCGGGTGATCGACCTTGGCGAAGGCGTGGCCGTGGTGGCGCGCAATTCCTGGGCGGCAATGCGCGGCGCCGAGGCCGTGGACATCGAATGGGGGCCTGCCCCCTATCCGGAAACCACCGACGAGATCTTCGAGCGCATCGAGGCCGCTTTCGAGACCCGCCGCAACTCACGACTGCGCAATGACGGCAACACCGCGCAGGTGCTGGACACGCCCCCCGCCGGGGCGCAACGCATCGAAGCGGAATACCGCCTGCCCTTCCTGGCCCATTCGACAATGGAGCCGATGAACGCCACCGCGCTCTACACCGGCGATGCGCTCGAACTCTGGGCACCGAGCCAGACGCCGATGGTGCAAGCCAGCGCGGCCGCCGCCGCGGTGGGGCTGCGCGCCCATCAGGTGACGGTGCATACACCCTTTCTGGGGGGGGGCTTCGGCCGGCGGCTGGAGGCTGATTTTTCCGTTCTGGCGGCGCGCGTGGCGCAGGCCATGCCGGATGTGCCGGTGCAGGTGGTCTGGTCGCGCGAGGAGGACATGACGCATGATTTCTACCGCCCCGGCGTGGTGGCACGGCTGCGCGGCGCGGTCGCGGGCGGGCGGGCGCTGGCGCTTGAAGCCAGAATTGCCGCGCCTTCGGTGATGCGGCAGGCCGGGACGCGCATGATGGGGATGCCAATGGCCGGGCCGGACAAGGGCCATGTCGAAGGGGCGTTCGATCAGCCCTATGCGATCCCCAATTACCGCGTCGAGGGGTATCTGGCCGATCTGGCGGTGCCACTGGGATTCTGGCGCTCGGTCGGCAACAGCCATAACGGTTTCATCCATGAAAGCTTCATCGACGAACTGGCCATCGCCGCCGGGCGCGACCCGCTGGATTTCCGGCTGGAGATGATGCGCCCTGCGAGCGCCATTGCGACGCGTGTGCTGGAAGCGGTGGGCGAGATGGCCGACTGGCACGCAGCACGCGCGCCCGGAACCGGCAAGGGGGTTGCCTTCACCTGGTCCTTTGGCACACCGGTTGCCGAGGTGATCGAAGTGCACGACGCGGGCGGGCGCATCCGCATCAGCCGCGCCTGGATCGCCTGCGACATGGGCCGGGCGCTGGACCCGTCGATCGTGCGGGCGCAAATGGAATCAGGGCTGATCTACGGGCTTTCGGCAGCGGTGATGGGCGAGATCACCTTTGCCGATGGCGAGGTGCAGGAGCGCAATTTTCCCGATTATGATGCTCTGCGCATGCACAACACTCCCGAGATCGAAACCCTGGTTCTGGAACACCAGCCCAGACTGGGCGGCGCCGGCGAGCCTTCAACCCCGCCGGCGGCGGCGGCGCTGGCCAATGCGCTCTTTGATCTGACCGGCGAGCGCGTGCGCAGCCTGCCGCTGAAGCATGCCTTCGATTTCGTGTTGTGATGCCGCGCCCGCCGCACCTGCCGCTTTGCGCTTGAGGCGCGCGCGCCGCGCGGCTAGTGGTGGGCCAAAGGGAGCGACGCATGAGTTTCAACACCTTTGGCCATCTGTTTCGCGTGACCACCTGGGGCGAAAGCCATGGCCCGGCGCTGGGCGCCACGGTGGATGGCTGCCCGCCCGGCGTGGTGCTGGATGCGGCGATGCTTCAGCACTGGCTGGACCGCCGCAGGCCGGGGCAGAACCGCTTCACCACCCAGCGCCGCGAGCCCGACGCCGTCGAGGTCCTCTCAGGTGTCCATGAGGGTCAGACCACCGGCACGCCGATCCAGCTGATGATCCGCAATGTCGATCAGCGTTCGAAGGATTACAGCGCCATCGCCGACAGCTTTCGCCCCGGCCATGCCGATATCACCTATTGGCAGAAATACGGCATCCGCGATCCGCGCGGCGGCGGGCGCTCCTCGGCGCGGGAAACGGCAGCGCGGGTGGCCGCCGGCGGGGTGGCGCGCGCGGTGCTGGCCGATCTGGTGCCGGATCTGACGATCACCGGCTACATGGTGCAGATGGGCGCGCGCGCCATCGAGCGGCAACGCTTCGATGCCGCCGCGATCGAAGCCAACCCCTTCTGGTGCCCCGATGCAGTCACCGCCGACGCCTGGGCCGATGATCTGGACGAGTTGCGCAAGAACGGCAATTCGGTCGGCGCGGTGATCGAGGTGGTGGCGCGCGGCGTGCCCGCCGGGCTGGGCGCGCCGATCTATGCCAAGCTCGACAGCGAGCTGGCCAGCGCGATGATGAGCATCAACGCCGTCAAGGGCGTGGAAATCGGCGCCGGTTTTGCCGCCGCCGCGCTGACCGGCGTGGACAATGCCGACGAAATCGAAATGGGAGCCGAGGGGCCGGTCTATCGCTCCAACCATGCCGGCGGTATTCTGGGCGGCATTGCCACCGGGCAGGATGTGGTGGTGCGCTTCGCCGTCAAGCCAACCTCGTCGATCCTGACGCCGCGCGCCTCCATCACCCGCGACGGCAACACCGCCGATGTGATCACCAAAGGCCGCCACGACCCCTGCGTCGGCATCCGCGCGGTGCCGGTGGGCGAGGCGATGATGGCCTGCGTTTTGCTGGATCAGCTATTGCTGCACCGCGCCCAGATCGGGCCCGGCCCGCGCGGCGTGATCGGCTGAGCGCCCGGACCGCGCGGCGCTCGCCAGTCGCTTGCCAAGCCCCTCCTGCCCGCCTAGCCTTGAGCCAGCGCAGGGAGGGCGCGAACCATGACCAAGTCGATGCCCCCGGACCCGGCAATGCCTGCGGCCACCCCGTCGGTGCTGCACGTCGCCCAGGCGCGCGCCGATGATCCGAACGCCGCCGAGGCGTTGCGTGCAAGCCTTGGCAAAGGGGATTTCGCGCTGGTGGTGATGTTCATCTCACCGCAGGCCGATCTGCCGGCATTGACCGTCGCGCTGAACCGGACATTCAAGGATGTCCCGGTGATCGGCTGCACCACCGCCGGCGAGATCGCCGCCGAGGGCTATGCCGAGGGCATGATCGTCGCCGCTGGCCTGCCGGCGGCGCATTTCAGCGCCGAGGCGCTGCTCATCGAGGATCTCTCGAAGCTCGATGCGCAGGCCCTGATCGGCGATCTGATCCGCACGCGCGGCGCGCTGCGAAGCGCGCATCCCGCCTTCGAGCACGAATTCGCCTTTCTGATGGTGGACGGGCTTTCAACGATGGAAGACGCGCTCACCTCGGCGCTGGCCAGCGGGTTGGGGGCGATGCCGCTTTTCGGCGGCTCGGCGGCTGATGGCACGCGCTTTCTGGAAACCTTCGTGCTGCATGGCGGCAAGGCGCTGCGCAACGCCGCCGTGCTGGCCGTGATGCGCACCGATTGCCCGGTCCGGGTGTTCAAGTTCGATCATTTTCGACCCACCGAGACGCGCATGGTCGTTACCAGCGCCGATCCGGCGCGGCGCATCGTGCACCAGATCAACGCCGAACCCGCCGCGCGCGAATATGCCCGCCTGCTGGGCAAGGACCCCGCGCAACTGACACCCTTCACCTTTGCCGCGCATCCGGTGGTGGTGCGCATCGGCGGGCGCCATCATGTGCGATCAATCCGCCAGGTCGAGGAGAATGGTGATCTGATCTTCTATTCGGCCATCGACGAGGGGCTGGTGCTGACCATCGCCGAACCGCTCGACATGGTGAGCCATCTCTCGGCAGAGTTCGACGGCCTTGCCCGCCCCGAGCCACCCCAGGCGATCCTGGCCTGCGATTGCGTGCTGCGACGCATGGAGGCGCAGGAAAAGCAACTCTCGAACCGCCTGTCGGAACTGCTGCGCAACAACCGGGTGCTGGGCTTTTCCACCTATGGCGAGCAGCTCAACGCCATGCATGTCAACCAGACCCTGACCGGCGTGGCGCTCTATGCCCCGCCCAAGGCGCGCACCGGCCCATGACCCATCCGCTGATCGACCCCACCGACCCGCTGGAGCGCCAGCATGCGAAACTGCTCAGCATCGTCGATGTGCTGATGCGCCGCGTCGAGCAGGGCACCGACGAATCGGGCGCGGCCTATGCGCAGTTCGAACGCGCCGCCATGCTTGAGGATCAGGTCCGCGCGCGCACCCGCGAGCTTGAGCGCGCGCTCGATCTGCTCAACCAGTCGAATGCCCGTCTGGCCGATGCCAACCGCGCCACCGAAGCCGCGCGCCAGAACCTGGCCAATGCCATCGAGACCGTGCAGGAGGGTTTTGCGCTTTTCGATGCCGATGACATCCTGGTGCTTTGCAACTCACGCTTCGGCATGCATATGCCCGACGTGCTGCCGGCGCTCAGACCGGGGCTGGGCTTTGCCGCCTATGTCGATCTGGTGAGCCGCTCCAGCGCGCTGTTGCTGCCTGAGGGCGAAACCCCGCGCAACTGGGCTCTGCGGCGCATGGAGCGTCACCGCGACACCCATGTCATCTTCAACGTGCAGTTCCGCGCCGATCGCTGGGTGCAGGTATCAGAACACCGCACCGGCGATGGCGGCACCGTGATCTTGCAAACCGATGTCACCGACATCATCCGCTCCGAGCGCGAGGAACGCGGCAAGCTCCTGGACGATCAGGCGCGCATCGTGCGCGCCACGCTGGATCACATCAGCCAGGGGGTGTGCATCTTCGATGCCCAGGCGCGGATGATCGGCTGGAATGCGCGCGCTGGCGAGTTGCTGGCCGTGCCGAGGGCGCGGTTTCGCATGGGTCTGGGGTTCGATGCGCTGCTGGAGCGGCTGCGCGAGCGTATCGTGCTGGCCGAGGGCATGAGCGTGAATGCGCTGCGCAACTGGGCGCTGCAAAGCAACCCGCGCCCGCCACTGCGCTTTGAGATGCGCCGCGATGGTGGCGTCACGCCAGGCGGGGCAGCAGCGGGTGGCGCAACCGGCCCGGCGGCGGCACGGGGCGGGGGTGTGGTGCTCGATGCCTTCGCCCAGGAAATGCCCGACCGGGGCTTCGTGATCTCGTTCACCGATGTCAGTGCCGAGCGGCGCGCCATCTTCGCCCTCAGCCGCGCCAACGAAACCCTTGAGGCGCGGGTGAGCGCCCGAACGCTTGAGCTGGAGGACGCGCTGGCCCATGCCGAGCGCGCCAATTCCACCCGCTCGCGCTTCGTCGCCGCCGCCAGCCACGACCTGCTGCAACCGCTGTCGGCGGCCAAGCTGTTTCTGGCCTCGATGGAGGATGAACCGCTCGCCCCGCGCGGTCAGGATGCCTTGGCGAAGGCGCGCTCGGCGCTCGATTCGGTGGAAACCATCCTTGACGCGCTGCTCGATATATCGCGACTGGAAAGCGGGCGGCTTTCGGTGCGCATCGAGCCGGTGGCGCTGGCCCCGCTGCTGCAGCGTCTGGCAACCGAGTTCGCGCCCAGCGCGGCCGAAAAGGGCCTGCGGCTGCGCATCCGCACCACCGATGCAGTGGTGCTTTCCGATGCCACCTATCTGCGCCGTATCCTGCAAAACCTGATCGGCAATGCGCTGCGCTACACCAGCGCCGGCAGCGTTCTGGTCGGCGTGCGTCCGGCGCGCGATCAACGCATCCGCGTCGATGTGATCGACACCGGCCCCGGCATCCCCCCCGAAGAGCATGAAAACGTCTTCCGCGAGTTCCATCGCCTCAATGCGCGCGCCTCGGCCACCGAGGGGCTGGGGCTGGGGCTGGCGATTGTCGAACGCGCGGCGGCGCTTCTGGGCCATGCCGTCACGCTCGAATCCACACCCGGCCGTGGCACGCGGTTCACCTTGCTGGTGCAACGTGCCACCCTGCCCAACCCGGCCCTGCCCAACCCAGCCTTGCCCAACCCAGCCTTGCCCAGACCCGACACCGCCCAAAACGTCACCGCCATACCCGCGCGCGCCGCGCTGCGCAGTGATCTTCTGGGCCTGCTGGTGGAACACGATCCCGCGCTGCGCCGGGCGCTGGCGCATCTGCTTGAAGGCTGGGGGATCAGCATGCTCGACGCCCCCGATGCCACCGAGGCCCGTGATCTGCTCGAAGAGATTGATATTCGCCCCGATTTCCTGCTGATCGACGAGCATCTGGGCCATGGCGAGGACGGGCTGTCGCTGGCCACGGCGCTGATCAAGCGGCTGGGTCCGATCCCCACGCGGCTGCTGAGCGCCGAACGCAGCGCCGGGCTGCGCCAGCAGGCCGCCGCGCTGGGCCTTGGCATCCTCTATAAACCGATCGACACCCGCATCCTTGAGCGCTTCATCGTCACGCTCGGCCCCGCCAGCCGACAACCCGGGAACTGACCCGCCACCAGACCGCGCCCGCCCTGTCCATTGGTCGCATGCCGGGCTTCGCCGCTTGACCCCACCCGCCGCCGCGCCCCACCATGGCACAAACGGAGGCCATTCCTTGAACCCTGAAATCCCCGATATAGAGGCCGTTCAGGCCCGGCTTGCCGCGCAAGATTACGTCTGCGGCCGTGCGCTTGCCACGGTGGTCTTTCTGGCGCTGCGCCTGGGGCGGCCGCTCTTTCTGGAAGGCGAGGCCGGCACCGGCAAGACCGAGATCGCCAAGGCGCTCGCCGGCGCGCTGGGCCGGCGGCTGATCCGGCTGCAATGCTATGAAGGGCTCGATGCCGCCTCGGCGGTCTATGAATGGAACTTCGCCGCCCAGATGATCGCCATTCGCGCCGCCGAGGCCGGCGGCGGTGCCGATCGCGGCCAGCTTACTCAAGAGCTGTTCACCGAAAGCTATCTGATCGAGCGCCCGCTGCTGCAAGCCATGCGCCCGCAGCCCGGCGGCGCCCCGGTGTTGCTGATCGACGAGATCGACCGCACCGACGAGCCGTTTGAAGCCTTCCTGCTGGAGGCGCTGAGCGATTTTCAGGTCACCATCCCGGAACTGGGCACCATCCGCGCGCCGGAGCCGCCCATCGTCATCCTGACCTCGAACCGCACGCGCGAGGTTCATGACGCGCTCAAGCGGCGCTGCCTTTATCACTGGGTCGATTACCCCGATTTCACCCGCGAGCTGGAAATCCTGCATGCCCGCGCCCCGCAGGCCGCCGAAACCCTCTCGCGCGAGGTGGTGGCCTTCGTTCAGCGGTTGCGCAGCGAAGACCTGTTCAAGAAGCCGGGCGTGGCCGAAACCATCGACTGGGCCAAATGCCTGCTGGCGCTCGATGTGCTGACCCTCTCGCCCGAGGTGATCGCCGATACGCTGGGCGCGATCCTGAAATACCAGGATGATATCGCCCGCCTGCAGGGCCTGGAGGCCAAGCGCATCCTCGATGAGGCCCGCGCCACGCTCGAACCCGCCTGAGCTTTCTTCCCGCCCCGGTCTCGCCAGCCCGCAAAGGTTTCCGGAATGCCCACATATGACGAACTGGCACTGCCCGAAGACGGCAAGCTGACCCATAACATCACCCATTTTGCCCGCGCCCTGCGTCGCGCCGGGCTGCCCATCGGGCCGGGGCGCGTGCTCACCGCCATCGAGGCCGTGGCCGCTACGGGCTTTACCCGCCAGGCGGATTTCTACTGGGTGCTGCACGCCTGTTTCGTCAATCGCCCAGAAGAAAGGCAGGTCTTTCATCAGGTTTTCCGGCTGTTCTGGCGCGATCCGCGCTACATGGAGCACATGATGGCCCTGATGCTGCCCGCGCTGCGCGGCGCACAGCACGAGCAGGCCGCCGCCGATGCCGCCAAACGCGCCGCCGAGGCGCTTCTGGATGGCGCCGGGGCGGCGGCACCACGATCCGGCGAGACTGACACCGAAGCCCGCATCGAGATCGACGCCACCGAGAGCGCCTCGGCCGAAGAGCGCCTGCGCCGGCTCGATTTCGAGCAGATGTCTGCCGACGAGGCCGCCGCGGCGCGGCGCATGCTGGCATCCATGGCCCTGCCGGTGCGCCCGCTGCCCGCGCGGCGCATGATCGCCGATCTGACAGGGCGCCGGGCCGACTGGCGGCGCACCCTGCGCGCCGCAATCCGTCAGGGCGGCGAGATCATCACGCTGGCCCGGCGCCGGCCAGGCCAGCGCTGGCCGGCGCTGGTGGTGCTGTGCGACATTTCGGGCTCGATGGCGCAGTATTCGCGGATGATCCTGCATTTCGTGCATGCGGTGGCCAATCGGCAGGGACAGGGCTGGGCAAGGGTCGAGGCTTTCACCTTCGGCACAAGGCTGACCAACATCACCCGCCACCTGCGCCAGCGCGATGTCGATGCCGCGCTCAATGCCGCTGGCGCCGAGGCGCAGGACTGGCAGGGCGGCACGCGCATCGGGCAATGCCTTCACGCCTTCAACCGCGACTGGTCGCGCCGGGTTCTGGGGCAGGGCGCAGTGGTGCTGCTGATCACCGACGGGCTGGACCGCGACGATCCGGCCAGCCTGGCGCATGAGATGGAGCGGCTGCACCTGAGCGCGCGGCGCGTGATCTGGATCAACCCGCTGTTGCGCTGGGATGGGTTCGCCCCGCGCGCCCAGGGCATCCGCGCCATGCTGCCGCATGTCGATACCTTCCGCGCCGGGCATAACATCGCCTCGCTTGAGGCGCTGGCCGCCGCACTCGCCGACCCGCGCGATCATGGCGAGAAGGCCCGCCTGATGGAAGCGCTGCGCTGAAACCGCGCCGGGCCTGCGCCAAAAGTTGCGCTGGTATGCGGGCGGGCGGCATTTCATAATCGGGGCAGAAAGGGGGCATCATGGACCACCAGCACGACACGTTGCCCGAGATCGCGCTCGAATGGCACCGCAGCGGACGCGGCGCGGTACTGGCGACGGTGATCGAAACCTGGGGCTCGGCCCCCCGGCAGGCCGGTTCGCAGCTGGTGGTTTCGGGTGCCGGCGAGATCATGGGGTCGGTTTCCGGCGGCTGCGTCGAGGGCGCGGTGGTCGCCGAGGCACTGGAGGCGCTGGCCGATGGCCAGCCGCGCCTGTTGCGCTACGGCGTAAGCGACGAGAACGCCTTTGCCGTGGGTCTGGCCTGCGGCGGCACCATCCGCATCCTGCTGGAACCGGTGGGCACGGCCCTGCCTGAAGCGATGCTCGATGCCATTGTCACGGCGCGCGCCGCGCGCCAGCCGATCGCCTATGGCGTCACCCCCGAGCATTGGGTCCGCCGGCTGCTTGGCCCCGCCGATGCCCCCGAACGCTTTCGCACCGATCGTTCAGGCATGGCGGACAGCGGCGAGTTCATTGCGCTGTTCAACCCGCCGCTGCGCCTGTTCGTGGTCGGCGCCGTGCACATCGCGCAGGCGCTGGTGCCAATGGCGCGGATGGCAGGCCATGATCCGGTGCTGATCGACCCGCGCGAAGCCTTCGGATCGGCGGCGCGCTTTCCGGGCGAGACAATCTTGCATGACTGGCCTGACGAGGCGCTGGCCACACTGGGGCTTGACGCGCGCACCGCCGTCGTCACCCTGACCCACGACCCCAAGCTCGATGATCCGGCAATCATCGCCGCGCTCAATTCGCCGGCCTTCTATCTGGGTTGCCTGGGATCGAAGCGCACCCATGCAAAGCGGCTGGAGCGGCTGCAGGGCGCCGGGCTTGATGCGGCGCAACTGGCGCGCATTCACGCACCCGTCGGGCTGGATCTCGGCGCGCGCACCCCGGCCGAGATCGCGGTTTCAATCCTGGCGGAAATCACCGCAACGCTGAGGCAGGGCTGATGGAATTTGGCCCCGTCGCTCTGGCGCAGGCACTGGGCGCGGTTCTGGCCCATTCGATCCCGCTTCCCGGCGGCAGGCTGCGCAAGGGCAAGCGGCTGGAGGCCACCGATCTCGCCGCCCTGGCGCAGGCCGGCCATCAGCGCGTCACCGTGGCACGACTGGCCGCTGATGACATCGACGAGGACAGTGCAGCGCTGCTTCTGGCGCAGGCGCTGGTGCCCGATCCAGAGGCCGCCGGGCTGCGTTTGCAGGCGGTGGGCACCGGGCGGGTGAACATTCTGGCTCGCGGGCCGGGGCTGGCGCGGATCGACGCGGCGCGGGTGCATGCCGTCAATGTCATCGATCCCGGCATCACGCTGGCCACGCTGCCGCCCTGGGCCCGGCTGGAGGCGGGCACGATGCTGGCCACCGTCAAGATCATCCCCTATGCGGTGCCCGGCGCGATGCTGGCGCGGGCCTGTTCGAGTGGGCGGGATGCGCTGTCGCTGGCGGCACCGGTGCTGACCCATGCCAGCCTGATCCAGACCACCGTTGGCAACACTCCGCCCCCGACCAAGGGCGAGCGGGCGATCGCCACTCGGTTGCACCGGCTGGGCGTTGCCCTTCGCGAAATCCGCACCATCGCCCATGACGAGGTCGCGCTGACCGAGGCGCTGCGCGAGGCGACGGGCGATCTGCTGCTGGTGCTCACCGGTTCTGCCACCTCGGACCCGAATGACGTGGCCCCGCAGGCGCTGCGCCGCGCTGGCGGCAGCGTGGCGCATTTCGGCATGCCGGTCGATCCGGGCAACCTGCTGTTCATCGGTGCGACGCGGGGCAGGCCGGTCATCGGCCTGCCGGGATGCGCACGCAGCCCGGCGCTCAATGGTGCCGACTGGGTGATGGAACGGGTGATCTGCGGCGTGCCGGTCGGTGCGCAGGAGATCATGCGCATGGGCGTCGGCGGGTTGCTGAAGGAAAGCCCCGCCCGTCCGCGCCCACGCTCGCGCCCGGAAACCGCCCCCCCGGCAGATTGAAAAGCACCGATGCGTCCCTCAGTCCGCCTGAAGGCCGGTCGCACAGAGGCGCTCGATCTCGGCATCAACCTCGGCATGCTGGCGACGAAACTCGGCCACGCGACGCGCCAGAAGGCCGGTATCGCCGCCACGCGCCGCCGTCTCCAACGCCTCGCACAGATCACCCAGCCGCCCCGCCCCGATCCAGCGTGACGACGATTTCAGACGATGCACGATCATCGCCGCGCTCTCGGCGTCACCCGCGCCCACCGCATCCGCGAACTTTTCCACCAGATCAGCCGAGATTGCCTGATAGGCCCGCAGGAAATCGTTCACGGCTGCGGGGTCCGTGCCGATCAGTTCGGCATGCTGCGAAGCGTCGATGGCCGCACCCGCAGCCTGCGCCGCCGCGCCCTTGCCATCCGATGCGCCCCGATGCTGCGCGGCCAGCCATGGCTGCAATGCCTCGGCCAGCTTGCCAAGGCTTATCGGCTTGGTCAGGAACCCGTCGAACCCGGCATTGCGCGCGCGGCTGACCTCATCGCGCAGCGCATTGGCGGTCAGGGCCAGGATCGGCAGGCGCTGCTCAAGGCCCAGTTCCGCCTCGCGGGCGCGGATCGAAGCGGTCAGCGCATAGCCATCCATGTTTGGCATGTGCAGATCGCTCAGCAGCAGCGCATAACCGCCCGCCTGCCACATCTCCAGCGCCTGCGCACCGTCCTCGGCGATCTCGCCACGAAGCCCCAGAAGTTCCAGTTGCCGCAAAATGACCTTCTGGTTCATCGGGTCATCCTCAGCCACCAGGATTGGCCCCGTGGCCGCCGGAAAGCGTGCCCGTGGCCCGTCATCGCCCGTCGGCTCGAAGGTGCCACCCTCGACGGCGACGTTTTCGCGCGTGCTGGCCAGTGCCACTGCGGTTGCAAGATCGTCGCGCGTCATGGCACGGGATTCGATGAACACCCGGCCGCGCCCGCGGATCGCCAGCCGGCGCGAACCATCGTGGCCGATCTCGACGCGCGGCATCGATGCCGGAAAGGCTGCCTGCCGGGCATTGTCGGACCCCAGGATCATCACGCTGTCAGGCGCGACGATGCCGGCATCGGACGCCGCCGGCAGCCCCGTATCCGAGGCCAGGCGCTCGACCTGCGCGCCCTCGGCCTCAAGCATCGCCTGCACATCCTCGGCAAGATACTGTTCGCTGTCGAGCACCACGCAGGACAGCCCCACCAGCCGCGGCGCGCGCTGCTGGGCGTCGTCGTCATCGGCCAGTTGCAGCGGCAGATGCACCACGAAACTGCTGCCGATGCCGGGATCGCTGGCCACGGTGATCGTTCCCTTCATGCGCTCAATGATGCGCAGGCAGATCGTCAGGCCCAGCCCGGTGCCGCCGAATTTGCGCGTGGTCGTTTCCTCGCCCTGGGTGAAGGGGCGAAAGAGCTTGGCCTTCACCTCCTCGGTCATGCCGATGCCGTTGTCATGAAACGACAGCACCATGCCCTCGCCGTCATCCGCGACCTCCGCCCGCAGGATCGCGCGCGCCTGGCGTCGCGACACGCCGGAGGAAAACTTGATCGCATTGCCCAGCAGGTTGTAGATGATCTGGCGCAGGCGCACCTCATCGGCCAGCACGCGGTGCGGCAGTTGCGGCGAAACGAACAGGTGCAGATCGACGCCGCGTTCGGCGGCAAAGTTGGCCAATGCGCGCACCGTGGCTTCAATAAGTGCATGCAGGTCAAGCGATGTGCTCTCAAGCTCCAGACTGCCGGCCTCGATCTTTGAGAAATCAAGCACATCATCGATCAGGTGCAGCAGGTGATCGGCCGAATCGCGCATGTTGCTCACCAGTTGCGCCTGATCGCGCGAAAGCGTGCTTTGATTGAGCACATCGGCCAACCCCAGAACGGCGCTCAGCGGGGTGCGGATCTCGTGGCTCATGGTGGCCAGAAAAACCGATTTCGCCTGGTTGGCTTCCTCGGCGACCTGCCGCGCCATGCGATCCTCCTGGGCCTGCAGGCGCACCGAAATGTCGCGCACCGAAGCTATGATGTATTCAGCCTCCTCACCGGCGAAACGGCTGAGCGAGAATTCAGCGGGAAATTCGCTGCCGTCACGGCGCAGGCCACTCAGCGTCCCGCTCAGATCGTCCATCGCAGCGCTCTTGAGCGTGTCGATGAACCGCTCGCGTGGTGCGACATGACGCGCGGGATCATGATGGGCGATCAGCATTTCGATCGGCTGGCCCACCAGTTCCTCGCCCGAATAGCCAAACATATCGGTGCAGCGGCGGTTGGCCAGCAGGATCTGGCCTTCGTTGTCAACCATGACAATGGCATCCGGCGCGCTCTGGAACAGATGCTGGAATTGCTGCTGCACCCGGTCCGACCGACGCTGCGCCATCTTCGCTTCGGTGACATCCTCATAGACCACCATGACAAACTGCCCACCCGGCGCGACGAACCCCTTCACCGTGCAACGAAACCAGCGTTTCGATTTCAGGCTGGCAATCGAACTGGGATATTCGAACGAACCCTCGCTGCGCGCACCACTCAGCACCGCGCGCACCAATTCGCCGGTCATGCGCGCCTCGGGGTGGCTCTGGCCGGCGACATCGCAGATCTTCAGGTAATTGGCCCCCACGACACTGGGCGAGGCCCGCAGATTGTTGATGGCAACGAAGTTGATCCAGGACTGGTTCAGAAAGACGATCTCGCCCTGCGAATCGAGCACACCGACCTCGGCATTGAGCGCGTCCAGAAGCGAGCGGTTGAACTGTTCGCTCTCCTTGATCGCGGTTTCCGCGCGGCGGCGTTCCAGCGCCGCGCCGATACCGATTGCCGCCAGACGCAGCCCGGCCAGCATGCGGTTGCTGTGGCGCAGCGGCTTGCGGCTCATCACCGACAAAAGCCCCAGCAGGTTGCCACCACGCCCCTTGATCAGAATACCGCCATAGGCTTCCATGTTCATTTCGGCCAGCGCCAGATCCTGCGGGAACATCTGCTGAACCCCCGAAGGGTAGAGGCAGGCATCCATTGCCATCGCGTCCTGGCAGGGCGTGCCATCGAGCCGGTAGCGGGAATTGGGCGCGGCCCGGCCTTCCGACCAGATCGCCAGGGTTTCCATCCAGCCCTCGGCATCGCGCACGGGCTGGGCGACATGCACCCAATCGACCTCAAGGATCTCGGACAGGCGCCGGGTACACATGCGCAGGAAGTCCTCGTGCCCCAGCCCGTCATCCTCGAATGACAGCATGCGCAGGATGGAATCGCTGATCTTTCCCGAGGTCACATCCTCGGTGAAAACGATGATCCCGCCGATCTCGCCCTCGGCGTTGTGCCAGGGGCGCAGGATGCGCCGGAACCAGCACGATGACCCATCGGCGCGAAGCCAGTGGTCTTCTTGGCTGCTGATCGATTCTCCGCCCAGCGCACGCTGATACTCGTGCTTCCAGCGCTCCGGCATGTCGGGGAAGATCGTCGACTGCAACTGCCCCTGGGCGGTATCGCGCGGCAGGCCGAACAGCGCCTCCCAGCGCTGGCTGACCTCAAGATACCGCAACTCCCCATCCAGGATCGCCAGCGCCACCGGCGCCTCACGGATGAACAACCGCAGCGTGGCTTCGGTCTCGCGCAGCTTCGCCTCGGCGATACGCTGCGCCGTAATGTCGAGCAAGAACCCCTCGAAGGCATCAACCGTGCCGTCGGGCCGGCGCAATGCCTGACTGCGGTTCCAGACCCAGCGCACCGTTCCGTCGTCCAGCAACAGCCGATAGCGCGTGTCAAGCCGGCCATCGGCACCGGGTGCAACAGCCGCCGCAGAGCGCCCCCGCACCGCAGCGATATCGTCCGGATGCACGAAAGCCGCCGCCGAGACCGTGCCATCGGTCAGCGCCTCGGGCGAGAGGCCGAGCAACTCGGCGCTGCCCTCGCTCACGAAATCAATGGTCCATTCATCGTCGCCACGAACACGATAGACCATGCCGGTGACATTGCCCAGAACGCGGCTGTAGCGCTGTTCGATCGCCTCGTGCCGGGCGCGCAATGTGGTCAGCTCCGGAAGCATCAGCAGAGCCTCGGCCTGACGTCCAAGCGCCGCCAATGCTGCATCCGGCATGTCCCCGTCAGGCTTTGGTGCTGGATCGAGCGCCACAATCCAGCCCCGATGCGATGCGCCATCGTGCCCGACCGGCACCGCCGCGCACACCCGCAACGCAAGCCCCCGTTCGGCCAGCGCGGCATCCACCGCCGCAACGGCCGCAACCGGACGCTCTGCTCGCGCGCACCCTGCCGTCCGGCGCAAGGCCGGGCGCAAGGCGCTTTCGATGGCAGCAGCATCTGACGCTTCAACGGCACCGGACAGGCGGAAATCATCCTCAAGCAATACCAGCCCGATCACCGCGTCGCAGAGCCGCGCTGCAATCTGCGCAAGATCTTCAAGCCCCGCCTGATCGGCCGGCGAGAGGGAGATGCCCGTCGCCGGCACCTTCCTGCCGGTCTGGTTTTGCGTCGCGGTATCCCGCCTTCTCACACGTTCCTCCAGCCCTGGTCGCCGAAAACGCAGGGTTCAGCACCATTACTTCGCGGGGCGTTCACCCGCCGGCGCACACTGCCCTCACGTGGATTTAACCACGTTTTCAGCAGCGGTGACAGCCCGTTTCAATTGCCTGACGTTACCCGAACGCCGGGCGGCAGGCGCAGCTCCATGCGGGTGCCGGGCGCCAATGCCACGGGCTTCAGCGTGCCGCCCGCCGCCTCAACGATGCGCAGGGCGCTGGCGATGCCGAGGCCGATGCCGGGCCAGGTGCGGGTGTCGGAGGCATCGCCATGCACGAAGGGCGCGCCGAAGTTCTTGCGCACACGTTCGGGCAGGCCGGCGCCGGCATCGGTAACGCAAATCAACAGCTCTCCGGCCTCGGACGGGGCAATCTGAACCGTGACGACGCCCTGTTCGGGGCTGGCGCGCAGGGCATTGTCAAGCAGCACATGCAGCGCGCGCCGCAACAGCGCACCCGGAAGGCGCAACCGATGCTCGCCATCCCCTTCGATCACCAGCCGCACCCCGCGCTGCCTGGCCAGATCCGCCAGTTCGCCGGACACCTCGGCAAACAGTCGGTCCAGCCGCACCACATCGCGCCCATGGGCGCGCATCTGCCGTTCGATATCGATGAAATTCATCGCATTCTCGACGATCTCGGCAAGGTTCTCGCCCGCGCGGCGGATTTCGGCGGCGTAGGTCCGGGTTTCGTCGGGGGTGATTTCCTCGGCGGTTTCCAGCAGCTCGGCCAGCCCGATGATGGGAATGAGGGGGGTGCGCAATTCATGGCTGACGATATTGACCATCGTCTGACTGACATAGGTCAGGCGGGCACTGGTATCGACGAAGCGCGCCTCGGCCTCCTGGAGCCGGCGCTGAAACTGCTGGCGCTCATGCTGAACACGCCGAAGCGACTGGTCCAACACCTGCAGCCGCGCAAAGCGCTCGCGCCGCGCCAGCGCCCCGCGATGCGCCTTCTCGGCCGCCGATACCAGATTGCGCACCTGAAACGGTTTCTTGAGAAAATCGAACACATGAAACCGCAGCGCCGCGATCAGGGAATCATTGGTGGCATCGCCGGTAATCAGGATCAGCTCGGCGTGGCTTTCATCCCGAATCGTCGCATTGAGCCAGCCAGCCAGATCAAACCCCGATTCCGCCGGCATCAGGATATCCGATACGATAACCGTGATCTCGGGGTGATCGCGGAACAGGGCCTTGGCATCGGCAACGGTCTCGGCGGCATGGGTCACCCAGCCTGCCTGCACCAGCGCGATGCGCAGGAAATCAAGCATCAGCGGGTCATCATCGACCAGCAATACGGCCTTTGGCAGGGCGTGCCCCCTGTCTGCGTCGCCCGGTGCGGCATTGGCCGGCTCATCCACATGGGGGTTGTCACGCGGCCCGGTCGCGTCGTTCTCCAACTGCATTCCAAACCTCGTTCACCACCAAAGCCGCCAGCATGGCGCAACTTTATTCCGCACCAAACCATTCTAGGAAACAATCATTACCCTTCGCCAATGAAATTTCGATCAATTTTCACCGATTTCATCCCTGAGGAGCACATCTTGCCCCGGCTCTCCCATGGCGGGCATCGGCTGCGGGCTGGCCGCGTGGCGGCAATGGCCTTGCGTGGAGCCTTGCGCGGGCCTCGCGCCCCCCGCCCATTGCCCAAAGGTGGCATATCACCCCTCTGCCCTGCATGCTTAACTGAGCGCGGAGGAAGGGGAGGACTTCATGACCAAGGTTTCCATGACCGTGAACGGCAAGGCGGTCTCGGCCGAGGCCGAGGGGCGCACGCTGCTGTCGAGCTTCCTGCGCGAGGGGCTGGGCCTTACCGGCACGCATGTCGGCTGCGACACCTCGCAATGCGGTGCCTGTGTGGTGCATATTGATGGCAAGGCGGTGAAAAGCTGCACCGTGCTGGCGATGGATGCTGCCGGCGCAGAGGTGCGCACCATCGAGGGCATGGCCAATGCTGATGGCTCGCTGGGCACCATCCAGCAGGCATTCCAGGATCATCACGGGCTGCAATGCGGCTTCTGCACGCCGGGCATGGTGATGTCGGCTGCCGCCCTGCTGGCCGAAAACCCCAGGCCCAGCGAAGCCGAGGTGCGCCATTACCTTGAAGGCAACCTGTGCCGCTGCACCGGCTACCACAACATCGTCAAGGCGGTGATGGCGGCCTCGGGGCAGGATGTTTCGAGGCTGGGGATCGCCGCCGAATAGGCACGCGTCGCGCGCTTCATCGCCGGGCCGGTCGGCCCGCGCCGGTTCAGTTTTCAGGGAGGATGACATGCCCAAGGACGCAGGCCCCGGTCACGGGGGCATCGGTGCCGCCACCCCGCGCCGCGAGGATATCCGGTTTCTGACCGGCAACGGCCGCTACAGCGACGACATCAACCTTCGCGGGCAGGCCCATGCCTGGTTCCTGCGCAGCCAGGTGGCACATGGCCGCATCAACCGCATCGACACCAGCGCCGCCGAGGCCATGCCCGGCGTGGTCCGCGTTTTCACCGCGAAGGATTTCGAGGGCGTCGGCGGGCTGCCCTGCGGCTGGCAGATCACCGACCGCCATGGCCAGCCGATGCAGGAACCCAAACACCCGGTTCTGGCCGAGGGCAAGGTGCGCCATGTCGGCGATCCGATCGCCGTGGTGGTGGCCGAAAGCGCCGAACAGGCCCGCGATGCCGCCGAGGCGATCGAGCTGGACATCGAGGACCTGCCCGCCGTGGTGAACATGAAGGACGCGCTGGCCGAGGGCGCGCCCAGGGTGCATGACGATCTCACCTCGAACCTGTGCTATGACTGGGGTTTCGTCGAGGACAACAAGGCAGCCGTGGACGAGGCTTTTGCCAAGGCCGCGCATACCGTTACACTGGATCTGGTCAACAACCGGCTGGTCGCCAACCCGTTGGAGCCGCGCGTGGCGGTGGGCGATTACGACCCCTGGAATGACAGCCACACGCTCTACACCACCAGCCAGAACCCGCATGTGATCCGGCTCTTGATGGGTGCCTTCGTGCTGGGCATCCCCGAGCACAAGCTGCGCGTGGTGGCGCCTGATGTCGGCGGGGGCTTCGGCTCGAAGATCTTCCATTACGCCGAGGAAGCCTTCTGCACCTTCGCCGCCAAGCAACTCAAGCGCCCGGTGAAATGGACCTCCAGCCGCTCGGAGGCCTTCATCTCGGACGCCCATGGCCGCGACCATGTGACACGAATGGAACTGGCGCTTGACGCCGATCACAACTTCACCGCCATCCGCACCGAGACCCATGCCAATATGGGTGCCTATCTGAGTACCTTCGCGCCCTCGGTCCCCACCTGGCTGCATGGCACGCTGATGGCGGGCAATTACCGCACGCCGCTGATCTATGTGAACGTGAAGGCGGTGTTCACCAATACCGTGCCGGTCGATGCCTACCGGGGCGCCGGCCGCCCCGAGGCAACCTTCCAGCTTGAGCGCATCATCGACAAGGCGGCGCGCGAGCTGGGCGCCGATCCGATCGAGCTGCGGCGCAAGAACTTCATCACCCCCGATCAGTTCCCGTATCAGACGCCGGTGGCGGTGGTCTATGACACCGGCAATTATCAGGCGACGATGGACAAGCTTCTGGAAATTTCCGACCATGCAGGCTTTGCCGCACGCGCCGAGGCATCGAAGAAGCGCGGCAAGCTGCGCGGCTTCGGTCTCGCCCATTACATCGAAGCCTGCGGCATCGCGCCGTCCAATCTGGTTGGGCAACTGGGTGCGCGCGCGGGGCTCTATGAAAGCGCCACGGTGCGGGTGAATGCCACCGGCTCGATTTCCGTGTTCACCGGCAGCCACAGCCACGGCCAGGGCCATGAGACCACCTTCGCCCAAGTCGTCGCGGAAATGATCGGCATCGACGCCAGCCAGATCGACATCGTGCATGGCGACACCTCCAACACGCCGATGGGCATGGGCACCTATGGCTCGCGCAGCCTGGCGGTGGGCGGCTCGGCGCTGGTGCGCGCCACCGGCAAGATCATCGCCAAGGCCAAGAAGATCGCCGCGCATCTGCTGGAGGCCAGCGAGGCCGATATCGAGTTGAAGGACGGCAAGTTCTCGGTCGCGGGCACCGACAAATCGGTCGATTGGGCCGGGGTGACGCTGGCGGCCTATGTGCCGCACAACTATCCACTGGAAAACCTCGAACCGGGGCTGGAGGAAACCGCCTTCTACGATCCGTCGAACTTCACCTATCCGGCCGGCGCCTATGGCTGCGAGGTGGAACTGGACCCTGAGACCGGCAAGGTCGAGGTCGTGGGTTTTGCCGCAGCGGATGATTTCGGCAATGTGGTCAATCCGATGATCGTGGAGGGGCAGGTGCATGGCGGGCTGGCGCAGGGCATCGGCCAGGCGCTGATGGAAAACTGCGCCTATGACGAGAACGGCCAGTTGCTCTCGGGTTCGTTCATGGATTACACCATGCCGCGCGCCGATGACCTGCCGGCCTACCGGGTGGACCATTCCTGCGCGACCCCCTGCACCCACAACCCGCTCGGGGTGAAGGGCTGCGGCGAGGCCGGGGCCATCGGCTCGCCGCCGGCAGTGGTGAATGCGGTGATCGACGCGCTGCACCGCGGCGGCTTCACCCATGTCAGCCATATCGACATGCCGCTGACACCGGCGCGTGTCTGGGCGGCAATGCAGCGCTGAGGGAGGACTGGACATGTATGGATTCGATTTCGTCAAACCCTCAACGCTCGATGAGGCCCTGAAGGCGCTGGGCGGCGAAGGGGCACAACCGCTTTCGGGCGGGCAGACCCTGCTGCCGTCAATGAAACAGCGCCTCAATGCGCCCGATGTGCTGGTCTGCCTGACCGGCATTGCCGAATTGCGGGGTGTGTGCCGCGACGGCGACGAGTTGGTCATCGGTGCCGCCACCACCCATGCCGAGGTCGCCGCCAAGGCTGCCGGCGACTATCCGGGGCTGGCGGCGTTGGCCGGGCAGATCGGCGATCCGGCGGTGCGCAACCGCGGCACGATCGGCGGTTCGCTGGCCAATAACGACCCCTCGGCCTGTTATCCGGCGGCGGCGCTGGGCTCAGGCGCGAAGATCGTCACCAACCGGCGCGAGATCGCCGCGGATGACTTCTTTCAGGGCATGTTCACCACCGCGCTGGAAGAGGGCGAGATCATCACCTCGGTGCGCTTTCCGATCCCCGAGCGCGCAGCCTATGCCAAGTTCCTGCAACCGGCCTCGCGCTTTGCGCTGACCGGCGCCTATGTCGCCAAATTCGCCGGTGGCGTGCGGGTGGCGATCACCGGCGCGTCCGAGAGCGGAGTGTTCCGCTGGGCAGAGGCCGAGGCCGCGCTTTCGGGCAGTTTCAGCCCTTCCGCACTGGAGGGGTTGTCGGTTCCCGCCGAAGGCATGATCGGCGATCTGCACGGCACGCCCGAATATCGCGCGCATCTGGTCGGCGTAATGGCCCGGCGCGCGGTGGCCGCCGCCGGCTGAACCCGGTTGCAATCGAGCGGCAAGGGGGGGCGAGCGGCAGGGGGGGCCACGCGCCCCCTTTGCTTTTGCCTCAGCCCAGCAAGGCGCGCGCCTCATCCCAGAGCCGTGTGGCGATGGTGCCCGCCGGTTCGGCCCGCGCCAGCCCCGCCGCCTGCCCGGCCAGCGCATAGAGATGCTCGAAATCCTGCGCCGCGATGGCGGCCTGACGCATCGGCTCGGTGAGGTGGCGCTGCACAGGGTAGGGCGCGGGCGGGGGGGCGTCAGGGGCGGCGGCGGCCTCCGTATAGGTGTTGCGCAGTGCCCGCGCCATACGGCCGGAAAAGGCCGGCGTCAGCACCGTATCCTCGGGCCGGGCGCGGGCCAGCGCGGCGGCCCAGACCGGGGTTATATCGGCCTCGGGGCTGCGCAGGAACGCCGTGCCGACCATTGCCGCCGAGGCCCCCAGCACCAGCCCCGCCGCCACCCCGCGCCCGTCGCCGATGCCGCCGGCGGCGATCACCGGCAGGTCCACCGCATCGGCAATCGCCGGCACCAGCGCCAGGGTGCCAATACTGGCGCGCGGCGCCTCCTGCGGGCTGAAAGCGCCCCGGTGCCCGCCGGCTTCGGCGCCCTGGGCGATGATCGCGTCGGCACCGGCGGCCTGGGCCTGCAACGCCTCGTCAAGCGTGGTGGCGGTGGCGAACCAGGCAATATCGCGCACCTTGAGCGCGGCCACCTGATCGGCGCGCAAAAGGCCCATGATGGTTGATGCGACGGGCGGCGCAGCCGCCAGGATAGCGGCGAATTGTTCATCGAAATCATGCAGCAACGGGGCATCGGGCGGCACCGGGCGCGGGCCGAAACCGGTCAGAAAATCAGCCAGCGCCCGCTCCTGCGCCGCGTCGCGCCGAGGCACGGGATCGGGCACCCAGAGGTTGATCTGGAACGCCCCGGCCGATTGCTGCCGAAACCGCGCCGCCCAGTCGCCGATACCCTGCGCCGAGAGCGAAAGCGCGCCACAGGCCCCCATGCCGCCGGCATTGGCCACCGCCGCTGCCAGCGCCGGCGGCGACGAGCCTGCCATCGGTGCCATCAACACCGGCATCCCCAACCCGAAACGGGCACAGAAAGCCGCTGCGCGCGCGCCGGGTCGCGCGATGGGTCGCTTCATTGCTCTCTCCACGCTCAAGGCGTTGCCATGGCCGAAGGCTGGCATGGAAAGCCATGGCGTGCAAGGCGCGGGCCGGGTTACAATGAGCGCTGTCAGCAAGGCCGGGGCTGCGGCTGCGGCCGGGAGAAGGAAGACCATGCGCATCCTGTGGGGCAGTCTGGGTGGCTTGTCGGTAGGGCTGGGCGCGGCCGGTGTGGTATTACCGCTGCTGCCCACGACCCCCTTCATGCTGCTGGCGGCCTATTGCTTTGCCCGCTCCTCGCCGCGCGCCGAACGCTGGCTGCTGGAGCATCCACGCTTCGGACCGGCAATCGCCGACTGGCGCGCCCATGGCGCAATCTCTGCGCGCGCCAAGCGCTGGGCGATGCTGGCGCTGGCGCTGGCCTTCGGGGTCAGCCTGGTGCTGCGGCTGCCGGTCTGGGTGCTGGTCACGCAGGGCGTGGCGCTCTCGATGGTGGCGCTTTTTCTGTTGAGCCGCCCCACGCCGCCACCGGCACGGCAGGTGCCCAAGCATGAGCCTTGACAGCCGCCGGGGCGATGGGTTGCATGGCATCAGACGGGAGGATGCTTCGTGGTCAAAATATTCCTGCGGCTCGCGCGCGCGCTCGACCACGCCACGCTCTTGGCCTGCGGCGCGGCGGGGCTGGTGCTGATGGCGATGGTGCTGCTCAACGTGGTGCTGCGCTACGGCTTTGGCGCGGGTTCGATCAAGCTGCAAGACCTTGCCGCCTATGCCTTTGCGGTGTTTCTGATCACCTCGCTGCCGGTCTGCCTGGCGCGCGGCGGACATGTGCGCGTCGAGGTGCTGTCCGAGCGCCTGCCGCCATCCTACATGCGCGGTGCCGATGCGGTGGCGCTGGTCCTGTTTCTGATCCCGCTCTTCGGGCTGATCATCTGGGCCGGCTGGGCCGATCTGGCCTATAGCTGGCGTATCCGCGAAGGCGCCGTGACGCCGGGCGGGCTGGGCGGGCTTTACCTGGTGAAAAGCGTTCTGCCGCTGGCGGCGGGGCTGATGATCGTGCAGGGCGCGGCGGCAGTGCTCGACCCGCCACCAAAACCGGAGCCGGTTGTATGAGCGTGCAGGAACTGATCCTGCTGGCGATGTTCGCGGCCCTCTTTGCCGGCATCCTCAGCGGCATCCCGGCCATGCTGGCGATTGCCGGGGTGCCGCTGGTGACGGCGGTGATTGCCGCTCAGTTTGACCTGTTCAACCTGAATTTCCTGAATTTCTTCCCGGCGCGCGTCTGGGGGGTGATGACCAATACTTTGCTGATGGCGGTGCCGCTTTTCGTGCTGATGGGGGTGCTGCTGGAGCGCTCGCAACTGGCCGAGCGCATGTTGCGCATTCTGGCGCGCATGCTGGGCGGCAGCCCGCGCGGCATGGCGCTTTCGGTGCTGGCCTTCAGCGCGATGATCGCCGCCTCCACCGGAATCATCGGTGCGACGGTGGTGATGCTGGTGCTGATCAGCCTGAAACCGATGCTCGATGCCGGGGTGGCAAAACATCAGGCCAGCGGGCTGATCTGCGCCTCGGGCACGCTGGGGCAGATCATCCCGCCTTCGATCCTGCTGGTGCTGCTGGGCGACCAGATCGGCAACACCTATCTGGAGGCACAGCAGCGCGCGGGCAACTTCGCGCCGCAGCCGGTCTCGGTGGCCGATCTCTTTGCCGGGGCGATGGTGCCGGGGCTGATGCTGGTGGGGCTTTACGCGCTGTGGCTCATTTTCACGCTGCGACCGGCGCGCGGCACTGCCCGCCCGCGCGGCGAGGCGGTGCCCCTCGGCGAGATCCTCTTCACCTTCCTGCCGCCGCTCCTGTTGATCCTGGCGGTGCTGGGCTCCATTCTGGGCGGCATCGCCACCGCCACCGAAGCCGCCGGGCTGGGCGCGGTGGGCGCGCTTCTGATGGCCGCCTTCGCCACCACACGGGCGCGTGGCGAGCGGGTGATCATTGCTGCGGCGGGGCTGGCGGCTTTTGCGCTGGTGATGCTGCGCATGGCCGGCTACGGGCGCGCGGCGCTCGACACGCCGGCCGGGGCGCTGGCGCTGCTGGCGGCAGTGCTGATCGCGCTGGGCGTTGCCGCCGCCGGCGCGCGACTGTGGCGTGGCACATTGCTGCAAGGCGCGCTGGTGGAAACCATCCGCATTTCCGGCATGGTCTTCGGCATCGTCATCGCCGCCTCGATGCTGGCGCTGGTGTTTCGCGGCTTTGGCGGCGACCGCACGGTGAACGCGCTGATGGCCGGCTTGCCGGGGGGCGACTGGGGGGCGCTTTTGCTGGTCATGGGGGTGGTGTTCGTGCTGGGCTTCATCCTTGAAGCGGTGGAGATCATCTATATCGTCGTGCCATTGCTGGGACCGGCGGTGCTGGGCAGCGACATCTCGCCGGTATGGTTTGCGGTGCTTCTGGCGATGAACCTGCAAACCAGCTTCCTGACACCGCCGTTCGGCTTTGCGCTCTTTTACTTCCGCTCTGTCGCACCGCCGGGCATCGGCACGATGGATGTCTATCGCGGAGTGGCGCCCTTCGTGGCGATCCAGTTGCTGGCGCTGGCGCTTCTGATGGCCTTCCCGGCGCTGGCGACATGGCTGCCCGGATACATCTTTGGCTGAACTTCATTACCGACCGACAACCCAACAAGGAGGAAACCCCATGAAACGCAGAACCTTCCTGGCCTCGGGCGCGGGCCTGACCGCCGCCGCGCTCGCCGCCCCCGCCGTGGCGCAGGGGCGCATCGAATGGAACATGCCCTCGGCCTTTCCAAAGGCTGCGCCGGGCGTGGGCACCAATGTCACGCGCTTTGCCGAACTGGTGGAAAAGATGTCGGACGGGCGGATGGTGCTGACCGTCTATGGCGCGGGCGAACTGGTGCCGCCCTTCGCCGTCGAGGATGCGGTGCAGCAGGGCAATGTGCCGGTGGCGCACAACACCCCCTATTACGCCGCGTCGAAATCGGCGGCGCTGCACTGGTATACCGGCGTGCCCTTCGGCATGACCGCCAGCGAGCATTTCGCCTGGCTGCGTTGGGGCGGCGGGCAGGAGATCTGGGAAGACATCTATGCCGAGCGCAACCTCAAGCCGATCTATTCGGGCAATTCGGGCGTGCAGGCAGGCGGCTGGTTCAAGAACCGCATCGAAAGCCTGGCCGATCTTCAGGGGCTGAACATGCGCATCGCCGGTCTTGGCGGCGAGATGATGCGCAAGCTCGGCGTCAATGCGGTGCTGATGCCCGCCACCGAGATCTTCCAGGCACTGCAATCGGGCGCACTCGATGCCGCCGAATGGGTGGGGCCGATGCTGGACCAGGCGTTCGGCCTGCAGCGCATCACCAATCTTTGCTACACGCCCGCCTATGCCGAACCCTCGGCGGCGCTGGCAGTGGTGTTCAACAAGGACGCCTGGGCCGAATTGCCCGCCGATCTGCAAGCCATCTGCGAGGCCGCGGCCATGCAGTGCGCGATGGAGACGCTGGCGCAGTTCGACTATTTCAACGTCACCGCCATGGCATCGCTCGCCGAGGGCGGGGTGGAGTTTCTGGCCTTCCCCGATGATGTGGTCAGCGCCATGCGCAGCGCCTGGGACGAAGTGCGCGAGGACCAGCGCGCCGAGAGCGCCGATGTCGCGCGGGTGCTCGAAAGCATCGAGGCTTTCACCGAAAAAGCAGTCCCCTACAGCGCAGCCTTCACCGAGCGCTATCTGGCCGCGCGTCACTGAACGCACGGCAAGATAACGTGAATGGCCGGGGTTCCCGGCCATTCACGCCATCGGCGGGCCGTGCCTCAAGGTCGCGGTTCACGGCCGGGTTCAGGGGCGCAACAGCCGATACCCGGCGCCGGCACGCTCCACCCGGTGAAACGCCGGGTGCAGGAAATGCCCGCCGGTGAACAGCGCGCCATCGCTGGCCAGTTCATCGAGCAGCCGCTTGCGCGTGGCACGGGCGGTGTTCATGTCCATGTCGAAGGCGATCGCCACCTCGGGGTCGGCGGCCTGAACATCGGGGGCGTGAATGATGTCGCCGACATGCAGCAACTGCGCCGCGCCGCCATCGAGCCGCCAACCACTATGCCCCGGCGTATGGCCGGGCAGAGCAAAACTGCTCAGCCCCGGCGCGATCTCGGCACCATCGTCGGTGATGCGTAGCCGGTCGGCATAAGCGGCCAGCACGGCGCGCGCCAGCACGGCCCAGTCCGCCAGCGGTCCGGGCGCGGCACCGGTGCGCCCCTCATCGCTCCAGAAGGCATGCTCGCCCGCCGGCACGCAAAGCTCGGCCTTGGCAAAAACCGCCGCACCATCGGCGGTGATCATGCCGGCGATATGATCGGGGTGCAGATGCGTGGCAAAGAGCGTATCCACCTGATCCGCGTGCACGCCGGCCTCGGCCAGAGCCTCGGGCAGAAAGCCGCAGCTTGGCCCGAACAGATCGCGCGGCCCGGCATCGACCAGTACCACCCTGCCGCCATTGCGGATCAGCACGGCGTTGAAATTGGTTGAAATCTCGGCGCTGCCGGCGGCTTTCACCAGCCCTTCGATATGCCCCGCCTCGGTGCCGGGGAAAAGATCCGGCGTGAAGGCGATGGCACCATCGGTCAGGATTGTCACTTCGGCGCTGCCAATGGCGCGGGTCGCGGTTCGGGTCATGCAAGCCTCCCTTTATGCCCTGTCCCGGCTTTGGTCCGGGCTGCTTGATGCGATGCTAGCACGTTCACCCGGCCTGACAATGGCCGGATGGCGCGGCTCCGTCGCGGTTGCGAATCGCTCTTTATTTCTATATTTTGAAAATTATGGAAAAAGAGATTGCCCAGCTTTCTGCCTTAGCCCATCCGCAACGCTTGGCCATCTTCCGGCTGCTGATGCGCCGCTATCCTGACCGCCTGCCCGCCGGCGAGATCGCCGCAGTCCTGGGGCTGAAGCCCAGCACGCTCTCGGCCTATCTTTCCGCCCTGCTCGATGCCGGGCTGATCACCCAGGAGCGGCGCGCCACCTCGCTGCTCTATGCGCCGCAGATGGATACGGCCCAGGCGCTGATCGGCTTCCTGCTGGATGATTGCTGCCGCGCGCGCACCGAGCCGCCACACCCCTCCCGCACCGGCGGCCCCATCCGCAACGTGCTGTTTCTGTGTTCCGGCAATTCCGCCCGCTCGCTGATGGCCGAAGCGCTGCTGCGCGACAGCGCCGGCGAGCGCTTCGAGGTGTTCTCTGCCGGCACCGAGGCGCGCGGCGCGCCGCATCCCACCGCACTGGCACTGCTCAAGGCCGAAGGGTTCGATACAGCCTGCCTGTGGTCCAAGCCGGCCTCGACCTTTCGCGCCGCCGATGCCCCGCCGATGGATTTTGTCATCTCGGTCTGCGACCGGGCGGCCAATGCCGATCTCGATGTCTGGCCCAACCGCCCGCTGCATGCCCATTGGGCCGTGCCCGACCCGGTGCCTGCAGCCACACCGCAGGCCTTCGCCGACAGCCTGGCGCGCCTGAAGCAGCGGGTTGACGCCTTCGCCGCGCTGCCCGCCGATCTGCCGCGCCCCGCCTTGCAGGCCGCGCTGGATACCATCGCCACCCTTTCCCCCCGATCCGATTGAGGTTTCAATGACCACCTACGCCATCAACGGCCTGGGCCGCATGGGCAAGCTGGCCCTGCGGCCGCTCATGGAGCGCGGCGCGCGCATCGCCTTTGTCAACGACGCCACCGGCGATCCGGCGATGCATGCGCATCTGCTGGAATTTGACAGCGTGCACGGCCGCTGGCCGGCGCGTTTCGGCCATGATGCCGAAAGCATCACCATCGACGGCACCCGCCTGCCGGTGACGAAGGCACGCCGCATCGAGGATCTGCCGCTCAAAGGCGTCGATGTCATGATCGACTGCACCGGCGCCTTCAAGACCGCCGCCCGGCTGCAACCCTATTTCGATGCCGGGGTGAAGCGGGTGGTGGTTTCCGCCCCGGTCAAGGAGGCCGAAGCCGCGAATATCGTCTATGGCGTCAACCATGCCACGTTCGATCCCGCCCGCCACCGCATCGTCACCGCCGCCAGCTGCACCACCAATTGCCTCGCCCCGGTGGTCAAGGTGCTGCACGAGGCCATCGGCCTCCGCCACGGCTCCATCACCACGATCCATGATGTGACCAATACGCAAACCATCGTCGACCGCCCCGCCAAGGATCTGCGCCGCGCGCGTTCGGCGCTGACCAATCTGATCCCCACCACCACTGGCTCGGCAACCGCGATCACCCTGATCTATCCCGAGCTCAAGGGGCGGCTGAACGGCCATGCGGTGCGCGTGCCGCTGCTCAATGCCTCGCTCACCGATTGCGTTTTCGAGATGGCGCGCGAAACCACCGCCGAGGAGGTCAACGCGCTGTTCAAGGCCGCCGCCGAAGGGCCGCTCAAGGGCATTCTGGGCCATGAGGAACGCCCGCTGGTCTCGTCGGATTACACCAATGACACCCGCTCGGCGATCATCGACGCCCCTTCAACCATGGTTGTCGCCGGCACGCAGGTCAAACTCTATGCCTGGTATGACAACGAGATGGGCTATGCCCACCGGCTGGTCGATGTGGCGCTGATGGTGGGGGCGGCCACATGAACGGGCGGCACCTGCGCCCACGCCTTGGACGAGGCGTTCTGACAGCCGGCATGGTGGCGCCATGAGCGCCGGCACGCCGGCTGACCGTCCGCTGGCCGCCTATATGGCCGTCACGGCGGCCTATTGGGCCTTCATGCTCAGCGATGGCGCGCTGCGCATGCTGGTGTTGCTGCATTTCCACATCCTCGGCTTTTCGCCGGTGCAACTGGCCTACCTGTTCTTGCTCTATGAACTGGCGGGGATCCTCACCAACCTGTCGGCGGGCTGGATCGCCGCGCGCTTCGGGCTGACGCGCACGCTCTATGCGGGGCTCGCGTTGCAGATCGTCGCACTGCTGGCACTGGCGCTGCTGAGCCCGGCCTGGTCGCTGGTGGCATCGGTGATCTATGTGATGGCGGTGCAGGGGCTTTCGGGCGTGGCCAAGGACCTGGCCAAGATGGCCTCGAAAAGCGCCGTCAAGCTGCTTGCCCCGGCCCAGGGCGACGGGCTCTTTCGCTGGGTGGCCGCGCTGACCGGTTCGAAGAACGCGGTCAAGGGGCTGGGCTTCCTGCTGGGCGCGGCGCTTCTGGCCACGGCGGGCTTTACCGCTGCGGTGCTGGCCATGGCGGCGGTGCTGGGTGCGATCCTTGCGGCGGTGTTGTGGCGCATGCCGCCGGGCCTGCCCGCAGGGCGCAAAGGTGCGCGTTTCCGCGAGGTCTTTTCGCGCGATCGCAACATCAACACGCTGTCCGTGGCGCGGGTGTTTCTGTTCGGCGCGCGCGATGTGTGGTTCGTGGTCGGCATCCCGGTCTATTTCTACGCCGTACTGTCGGATGGCAGCACTGCGGGCAATCGCACCGCCTTCTTCCTGATCGGCGGGTTCATGGCGCTCTGGATCATCCTTTACGGCATGGTGCAGGCCAGCGCGCCGCGGCTGTTGCGCGCACAAAGTCGCGCCCCCGCCGCGCTGGTTGCCAGCGCAAAGGGCTGGGCACTGGCGCTGGTGCCGGTGCCGGCGGGGCTGGCGCTGGCGGTCTGGCTGGCAGGCGCCCCGGCCCCCTGGCTCAGCGCGCTGCTGGTGGTGGGGCTGCTGGTCTTTGGCATGCTTTTCGCGGTGAACTCGGCGTTGCACTCCTGGTTGATCCTGGCCTTCGCGCAGGATCGCCGGGTGACGATGGACGTGGGCTTCTACTACATGGCCAATGCCGCCGGACGGCTCATCGGCACGCTGCTTTCGGGGCTGGGCTACCAGTTGGGCGGCATCCAGCTTTGCCTGGCGCTGGCCGCCCTGATGCTGGGCCTCAGCGCGCTGGCCGCCACCCGGTTTGACCCGGCCCCCCTGCGCCCCGCCGGAGATACCCCTTCAACGTGAATGCACCGAGGGGGGCCGCACAGGCCCCTCACCCGGCCAGCTGGTCCCAGCAATCGAGCGCCTTGCCGGCATACATCACCGCCGGGCCACCGCCCATCTGGATACACATCGCCAGCACATCGCCCAGTTCCTCACGCGTCGCGCCAGCCTTGATCAGCGCCTCAACATGAAAGGCAATGCAGGCCTCGCAACGCACCGCCACGGCAATGCCCAGCGCCACGAATTCCTTTTCCTTCAAGCCAAGCACACCGCCGTCCTTGACCGCTTTTGTCAACGTGCCAAAGCCTTTCATCGCATCCGGTATGGCCCTGGCCAGCGCCCGGCTGCGGTCGCGGGTCAGATCGATATAGGCGGCGTAATCCATGGTCTTCTCCTGCCCGAATGTGACGCCGTGATCGCATGCCGGTGGCGCTGCGGCCTTGACCTGGATCAAGCAAGGCGGCGCATCACCAGCAGCAGGTTGTTGGCCGGCATCGCATGCAGCGCCTCGTGCATCAACCCGCCAGCCGCCAGCCGCGCCTCGACCCAGGCGATGTCCTTGTAGCCGATCATCGGGTCTTGCGCCTTCAGACTGGCATCGAAAGCCCTGTCGCCATCAGAAACCAGCGCACCGCCGCGCCGGAAAGGGCCATAAAGGCAAAGCACGCCGCCCGGTGCCACAGCCAGCGCGGCCTCGTCCAGCAACACCCCGGCCTCGGCCTCGGCGATCAGATGCAGCAGGTTGCACAGCCAGATCGCCTGCCAGTGCCCAAGCCGCGCCGCCCAGCCCGGCACACAGGCATCCAGTTGCAGCGGCGCGCGCAGGTTGGCGCATTGCGCCTCGGCCGCCCAGGCGCGGATCGAGGCCAGGTTGGCCGGGTCGATGTCGCTGGGCTGCCAATCCAGACCGGGATGGCGGGCGGCCAGTGCTGCGGCATGCTGCCCGCTGCCGCTGGCCAGTTCCAGCACCCGTCCGCGTGCCGGCAGATGCCGCGCCAGCACCGCGGCGATCGGCTCCAGATTGCGCATGGCCGAAGGTGCGAGGCGTTTTTCACCCGCGGCGGGGGCTGCGCTGTCGGGCAGGTTGAGCCGGCGCATCAGCGAAACCGCGCCGGGCTCAGCGCGGCCAGGATCGCCGGCGCGAAGCTGGAGAGCGCGCCGCCGGCCGCCGCCGCCATCACCTGCGCGGCACCGGGGGCGGAAAGAAAGCCCTGCCCGCCCTGCCCCGCGCACCACAGAAACGACGGCTCCAGCGGATCGGCGCCCAGAACCGGCGCCCGGTCAGGCGAAAAACTGCGCAGACCGGCCCAGGAGGTCTCCACCCGCGTTACCGGCTCGGTGACCATTTCCTCATAGCGCGCGAGCCCCTCGGCCAGCACCATGTCATCAGCCCAGGCGTCATGCGGCTCGGTGGGGTCTTCCTCGGCGGGCGAAACCAGCAGCTTGCCGGCCTCGGGCTTGGCATACCAGGTTTCGCCGGCACCAAAGACCATTGGCCAGGCGCTCACGTCATGCCCGCCCGGCGCGGGGATCTGCGCGATGGAGCGCCGGTAGGGCCTGATGCCCAGCGCTGGCAACCCGGCCATGACCGCCACCGCATCGGCCCAGGCGCCGGCGGCATTGACCAGCCGCCTGGCTGTCACCACCGCACCATCGGCCAGGGTGGCGTGCCACAGCCCGTCCCGGCGGGCAAGCGCCACCAGCCGCGCCCGCGTGCGGATCTGCCCGCCGGCCTCGCGCAACTGCCGCGCGTAGCTTTGCAGCAGCCGGTCGGTATCGATGTTTTGCGCCTGTGCGGTGTAGCCGGCAAAGGCCACCCGCTCGGGGTGCAGGATCGGCACCATGGTGCGGGCCTCGGAGAGGGTGAGCGGGGCAAGGCGCAGATCCCCGCAATCGCGCGCGTAGGCGACGGCCTCATGCGCCTGCGCCACCACCATTACACCGCGCGGCGACAGCACGCCCAGCGCCACCAGTTCCGCCTCGCTGGCACGCGCCAGGGCCACGGTGGCCGGCGCGCCGTAATCGGTCTCGTAAAGCGCCGCCGAGCGACCGGAGGCATGATGACCCAGCGCATCCTCGCCCTCCAGCAGCAGCACCGGCCCCAGACGCACCAGCCGCGCGCCCGCCGACAGCCCGGCAATGCCCCCGCCAATGATCAGAAATTCCACCATGCCGCCCCTCGATGCCACGCCGTTCAGGCCGCACCCTTGCAGAAGGCTTTCGCGCTCGCAACCACCCTTCAGCGTCCGCGCAACAGCTCGCTCAGGCGGATCGGGCCGGGCTCATTGGCCAGCAGCGCACGGTAAAGCACCAGCGATTCCAGCACCCGCATGACATAGTTGCGGGTCTCGGCGAAGGGGATGGATTCGACCCAATCGACCGGATCGACCGACGGATCGCGCGGATCGCCAAGCTCGGTGATCCAGCGCCGCGGGCGGCCCGGCCCGGCATTGTAGCCCGCCGCCACCAGCGGCAGCGCGCCGCCAAACTCCTGCGACAGCTCATCCAGATAGGCCGCACCAAGCAGCGCGTTGAAGCCGGGATCGGTGGTCAGGCGGGCGGGATCATACTCCAGCCCCAGCCGTCGCGCCACCAGCGCCCCCGTGCCGGGCAACACCTGCATGAGACCACGCGCATCGGCATGGCTGATCACAGCGGGGTCGAATTCGCTTTCGCGCCGGGCAATCGCCATCACCAGATCAGCCGGCGCGGGCAGCGCCAGTGCCTCCAGCCCGGTGAGAGGAAAATAGGCGCGCGGCAGCACGATACCGTCCTGTATGGCGATCTTGGCGATATTGACGGCAAAATTGGGCTCGCCACGCGCCAGCCAGAGATCAGCCAGCGCGCCCAGCTCGGCCTCGGTTTCCAGGCTGCGGGCCAGATGCAGCACGAAACGGCGCGCCTCATGCCACTGACCTGCGCTGTGCAACAGCACGGCTGCCGCCAGCAGGTCGGAGCCGGCCAGCCGCGTGGCGCGCCAGTCGGGATAATCGGGCGCGTTCAGCAGGCCGGGATCGAGCGGCAGGCCAATCCGCTCGGCGGCAAGCTGGCCATAATAGGCCGTCTGATGCTCGGCGCCGAAAGCATAGGCGGCGCGGGCGTTTTCCGGCTGGTCCATGGCTTCATAGGCGCGCCCCTCCCAGTAACCGGCGCGGCCCAGGCTGATAGGGCTAGATACCCGCACCCGCAGCGCGGTGAAATGGCGCAAGGCTGCCTGTGGATCGCCCAGATGGCGCAGCGCAATGAACCCGGCCAGCCATTCCAGATCGGCCAGTTGCACGCCGTCCTCCAGCCCATGCCTGGCGGCCAGATCATAGGCCAGACGGTGATTGCCTTCGAGCAGCGCGCGGCGCACCAGACGCTGACGCCCCGCCGCCCAGGCTTCCGGCCGGCCCAGCCCCGCCTGCATGCGCGAGCGCGCCTGCAGCAACTGCCCGGCCTCGTCGAACAGGCCGCGATGTATCCGCCACTGAAAGCGATCATGCGCCAGACCCGGATCATCGGCCAGCGTGGCGGGGATGGCGTTGATGAGCTCATTCACCCCGCCCTCGCGCGCCTGAAGCGCCAGCCGCGCGCGCGCCAGCGCGGCATGGCCCTGTGGCACCCGAGGCAGCATGCGCGTGGCATTCTGCACCGCACCGCGCCACAGCATCTCGTCAAGGCGGGCAACATGCAGCGCGCCCAGGGCTTCGCCATGACGCGCCAGCAAAAGCGCTTCCTGCGCCTCGCTCAGGGTGTGGTTGCGCCAGAGATCGCGCGCCAGCGCCAGGGCTGCTTCCGTGTCATTGCGCGCCAGATGGGCGGCATGCAGCGCCATGGCCCCGGCGGTTGTCAGCGGTTGCTGGCCAGCAAACCACTCCAGCACCACCTGCGGCGATGCCCCGTCGAGGCGGGCCTCGGCATGCCGGCGCAGGGCATCGGCAAGCGGCCAATGCGGATGGCGCGCCAGAAAACCGGCGTAATCGGCCAGATCACTGCTGCCGCCCTCGCGCAGGAATTGCCATTGCGCGACCTGGCTGCCGGTTTCGCCGGCCAGGGCGCGCAAACGGGCAATCTGCGCCCTGTCGCCAGCCTCGAGCGCGCTGACCAGCGCCCCTATGGCACCGGCCGCCCGCGGTGGCGGCGCGCCCTCCTGGGTATTTGCCACCGCAGGCACAGACGCTGCGGTGAAAACAAGGGCAAGAAGCAGGAGAGTTGCGCGCATGGTTCCGACTTGAAAAGGCCTGCGCAGGAGTCTATCCGCCAGAAACGCACGCGCAACACACAAACCGGTCAGGCGCGTGGCAGGGGTGCAGGCCGCCCCGGCACCGGCACCAAGGAGTTTTCGTCATGTTCCGAGGGTCACTTCCCGCGCTGATCACCCCTTTCAAGGGCGGGGCAGTGGATTTCAAGGCGCTGGAAGCCCTGGTCGAATGGCATGTGGCCGAGGGCAGCCACGGACTGGTGCCGGTGGGCACCACGGGCGAAAGCCCCACCTTGACGCATGACGAGCATGAGCAGGTGATCGAAGCGGTGGTCAAGGCCGCCGCCGGGCGCATTCCGGTGATTGCCGGGGCCGGCTCGAACAACACCGTCGAGGCCATCCGCTTCCTGCGCCATGCGCAAACGGTGGGCGCCGATGCCGCGCTGGTGGTTACGCCCTATTACAACAAGCCCACCCAGGAGGGGCTGATCGCGCATTACCGCGCCCTGCACGATGCCTGCGATCTGCCGATCATCATCTATAACATCCCCGGTCGCTCGGTGGTGGACATGCTGCCCGAAACCATGGGCGAGTTGGCGAAGCTGCCACGCATCATCGGCGTGAAGGACGCCACCGGCAAGATTGAACGCGTCTCGATGCAGCGCGAGAGCTGCGGCGCCGGTTTCATCCAGCTTTCGGGCGAGGATGCGACCGCGTTGGGGTTCAATGCGCATGGCGGGGTGGGCTGCATCTCGGTGACGGCCAATGTTGCCCCGCGGCTCTGCGCCGAGTTCCAGGAGGCAATGCTGGCAGGCAATTATGCCCGCGCGCTGGAGTATCAGGACCGGCTGATGCCGTTGCACACCGCAATCTTTCTTGAGCCGGGGCTGGCGGGGGCGAAATATGCGCTGTCGTGTCTGGACCGTTGCGCCGACGAGGTGCGCCTGCCGCTTCTGCCGGTCACCGCCCCCACCCGCGCGGTGATTGATGCGGCAATGCGCCACGCCGGGATTGCCAACTGAGCGCTTCGCTGCCGCGACCGCTCAGCGCGGCAGGGCCAGATCCAGCCAGACCAGGGCATGGCTGCCGGTTTCGGGCCAGATCAAGCCGGCATCAAGCACATCCTGCCCGGCATCGGGCAGGATGTAGCTGACCCGCAACGCACCGGGTCCGCGCGGCCAGTAGGCTGTGGCAACACCGGGCGTGCCGGTTTGCGGATGCGGCCCCATGGGGCGGGGATCTTGCAGCGCGGGATGACCGAGCAGCGCCTGCATGGCCCCCTGAATGCCGTCACCGGCCTCTGGATCGAGGTTGCTGTTGCCGATCAGCACGAAGGGCGGCGCAGGTGGCGGGAAGGGCAGCACACCATCCAGAAACAGGGCCCAGAAGGCGGTTTCATCATGATTGCGCCGCCGGTTGCGCTGCATCGGACCGCCAAAGGCCGGCGGGCCGGCATGCCAGGCCAGAACATGCAGCGCCGAGCCGTCGGGCAGGCGCAGCGGCACCTGCCAGTGCCCGGCGCTGGAAAGCCGCTGCACGTCAAAGACCGCGGCCGAGGGGAAAGGCGCGCCATCGCGCATGGGGATCAGCGCGCCGGGCAGATCGCGCCAGAGAAAGGTGGAATGATCCTGCGCGGCCTCGGCCATGATCGGCAGACGGGCAAGCAGCGCCATGCCCCCGGCCCCGGAAAAGCGGCCCCAGCCCTGGGCATCGTCAGGGGTCCCGGTGCGCCCGTCGCCATCCATGTCAAGTCCGGTGGCCCAGCCGGTATTGGGCCGCGGCGCGAAGTGGTACGGCATCGGATGCCCGGCTTCGGAAAGCAGCGCGGCAAACCCCGCCAGTGCCTGGCCGTCATGGTCCCAGTCAAAGCGCAGCAGCAACAGAATGTCAGGGCGCGCGGCGGCGATCACGTCGCGCGCGGCCAGCACATCTTCTTCACGCCGCAGAATGTCGCGCAGCAACAGCCCCGGCCCGTCACGGCCCAGACCGCTTTGAAAGACCGCTATGCGCAATCTGTCGGAAGGCTCGGCACCAAGCGGACCGGATGGCGCCAACCCTGCCGCCAACCCTGCGGCCAGCGCCGCCAGAGCCGAAAGCCGGCGCGCCAGACCCCCGGCAGGCCAGCCCTTCAGCTGCTTCAGGCGGTGACGAAAGCGTTGCCCTCGCTGTCGGCAAAGCGACGGCGGTTGGCGCGGATCATGCGCGCCACGCGGATCATTGCCACACCGCGCATGACCATGCTGACCGGCACAAAGGCCCACAATACGATGCCCCAGACAAAACCCATCGGCGTCTCGAAGGTCAGCGGCTGAACCAGCAGCCCCGAAGCCATCACCAGCACCGGAAACAGGAACGGCAGCACAACCCCGAGTGCGATATTTATGCGGGCATGACGCAACAGGCGCAACACCACATCGCTGCCGGCGGTCGGATCGAAAGTGGGAAGGTTGATCCAGACATTGAACGGGCCGTGCCCCATCGGCCAGACATTGAGCCGGATGGCGGCAACGAAACCCAGCACCGTCGTGATACCCAGAACCAGTGCCAGCGCCGCGCCCTGGCGCACCAGATCCAGATGCGCGGCAGGCAGGCTTTCGGGCAGGGCGCGGGCCAGCAGTTCAACCGGGCTGAGCCCGAAATCAAGCAACTGCGCGCAACTGATCGCCAGCGCCAGCACCAGTTGCGACAATGCGGCGGGGTCGCTCTGCTGGCGCAGCAACAGCGCCAGAAGCACCGCCATCAGGAAAAGCAGCAGGAATCGCGTGCGGTTGAAAGGCGCGGCAAAACGAAATTCGATCAAGCCCGGATAGGCCGAGGAATATTCGGCAAAGATCAGCCCGCCGGCGAAAAGCGCCAGCAGGATCATCACCTGCGCGGTCTCTGGCGGGGTTCCCGGCAGCATGACCGCCGGCAGGACCACCAGCAGCGCAACCAGAAAGGCGCGCAGCGCAGCACCGGGAATATGCGACTTCACCTTTGGCTCACCCATGCTCGACTGGCGCACCGGCCGGGTCGAACCGGATGGCCTGCTCTGGCGCTCGCCGCGAAGGACGACCTGCCTTAATTTTGCCACAATCCTGCCCATTTCTTCCGCTTCCCGCAACCGTCAAGCGAAGTGTCCGAAATCACTGGCGCATTTTCGAGGTGAAAGTGTCGCCGGTTTGCATCAACTTTGCGGAAAAAATAAGGCACCCCGGCGGGGTGCCTCCAGATGTTGTGTGCAGGCAGGTTTCAGACCCAAGGATATTGGGTCTTGGCACGGGCCTCGAAAGCATCAATTGCGGATACTTTTTCAAGCGTCAGGCCAATATCGTCCAGTCCGTTGAGCAGGCAGTGCTTCTTGAACGGGTCAACATCGAAGCGGAACCGCGTGCCATCGGCGGCGGTGACGGTCTGGTTTTCCAGATCCACCGTGATGCGCGCATTGGCGCCCTTGCGGGCATCCTCCATCAGATGATCAACCTGATCTTGCGGCAACACGATCGGCAGGATGCCGTTCTTGAAGCAGTTGTTGAAGAAGATATCGGCAAAGGAGGTGCTGATCACCGCGCGGATGCCGAAATCCAGCAGCGCCCAGGGCGCATGTTCGCGCGACGAGCCGCAGCCGAAATTGTCGCCGGCAACAAGGATCTGCGCCTCGCACCAGGCAGGCTGGTTGAGCACGAAATCGGCGATCTCGTTGCCCTGCGCGTCATAGCGCATCTCGTCGAACAGATTGACCCCCAGCCCGGTGCGCTTGATGGTTTTCAGAAACTGCTTGGGGATGATCATGTCGGTGTCGATATTGACCAGAGGCATGGGCGCGGCAATGCCGGTCAGGGTGGTAAACTTTTCCATCTTTCCAGCTCCTTACGCCGTTTCCGCCATCAGCTCTCGAACATCGGTCAGATGCCCGGTCACCGCCGCCGCCGCCGCCATCACCGGGCTCATCAGATGCGTGCGCCCACCGCGCCCCATGCGGCCCTCGAAATTGCGGTTCGAGGTGGCCGCACAGCGCTCGCCGGGGGCAAGCTGGTCGGGGTTCATGCCCAGACACATCGAACAGCCCGCAAGGCGCCATTCGAAGCCCGCATCGAGGAAGATCTGCGCCAGCCCCTCTTCCTCGGCCTGAAGCCGCACCAGGCCCGAGCCCGGCACCACCATGCCGCGCACGCCGGGCGCCAGCCTGCGGCCCTTGAGGATGCTCGCCGCGGCGCGCAGATCCTCGATCCGGCCGTTGGTGCAAGAGCCGATGAACACCGCATCGATCTTGATGTCGGTCAGCTTCATGCCCGGCGTCAGGCCCATGTAATCCAGCGAGCGCTTCGCCGCGCCCACCTTGCCACCCGAAAAGCTTTCGGCGGCAGGCACTTCGGCGGTGATGGGCAACACATCCTCGGGCGAGGTGCCCCAGGTCACCACCGGCGCGATATCCTCGCCGCGAATCGTCACCACCTTGTCGAAATGCGCGCCCTCGTCGGTATAGAGGGTCTTCCACCAGGCCAGCGCGGCCTCCCAGGCGGCACCCTTGGGGGCATGCGGGCGGCCCATGACATAGGCGAAGGTCTTTTCATCCGGCGCGATCAGCCCGGCGCGCGCACCGCCCTCGATGGCCATGTTGCACACCGTCATGCGGCCTTCCATGGACAGATCGCGGATCGCTTCACCGCAGTATTCGATCACATGGCCATTGCCGCCGGCGGTGCCGGTCTTGCCGATCACCGCCAGCGTGATGTCCTTGGCAGTGACACCGGGGCGCAGCTTGCCGGTGATCTCGACCTTCATGTTCTTCGATTTCTTCTGGATCAGCGTCTGCGTGGCCAGCACATGCTCGACCTCGGAGGTGCCGATCCCATGCGCCAGCGACCCGAACGCCCCATGCGTGGCGGTATGGCTGTCGCCACAGACCACGGTCATGCCCGGCAGCGTCCAGCCCTGTTCAGGGCCAACAATATGCACGATCCCCTGGCGCACATCGCTGACCGGGTAGTAATGGATGCCGAAATCCCTGGCGTTCTTGTCCAGCGCGGCCACCTGGATGCGGCTTTCCTCGGGCATCTGATCAGGATTGTCGCGCCCCGGCGTCGTGGGCACGTTGTGATCGGGCACGGCGATGGTCTTGTCGGGCGCGCGCACCTTGCGGCCGGTCATGCGCAGCCCCTCGAAAGCCTGCGGGCTGGTAACCTCGTGCACCAGATGGCGGTCGATATAGAGGAGGCAGGTGCCATCTTCGGCCTGATCGACCAGATGTGCATCCCAGATCTTGTCATAGAGTGTTTTCGGAGCGGTCATGGCTCTTTCTCTTCAATGCGGGAGATGTAGCGAGACAAGGCGCGCCGCAACGGGCACGCCGGGGACATGGTGGCGGATCAGCGAAGTCGCGCCAGAACCGAACGGTTCTCGCGGCTGAAGCGCTGCGGCAGGCGCGCATGATCGGTCATGTCGAAATATCGGAACATGGCGGCTTGATACGCCCAATCCGTGCCTCAGGCAACCGAATTGAACGCCCGGCGCGGGGGGCGCGCTGCACGCCGGCGGCGACAGGCGCCACCCGGCAACGCCGCGATCATGCGTTTCCAGCCCGATGATGCGCCGGAAGGGCTGGTCAGCACGCGCGGCGCGGTCTATCTGGCGTTCGGGAATGCGTCGCGCAGATCGGCGCGCGCCCCCCGGCGCGCAAAAGCGCTGCCCGGCACCCCCGCAGTGGCCGGCGATGTACCGCCGAGCGGCCCCCGCCACGATCGCGCAGGACGGGGGAACGGATTGAGAATCGGGTGTTTAGATGCTAGATTGGCAGCATCGACGCCACGCAGGAGGACAGTATTCTGTCGCATATCGACCTGGCCGCCAATGCGGCCCCCGCCCCGAACGCCGTGCCTGTGCAAGCCACAAGCGACGCCATTCTGGAACTGGTCCTGCAATCGCTTGACGACGACAAGGCCGAGGAGATCGCGCGGATTGATCTGCGCGGGCGCTCCTCGATCGCCGATCACATGGTGGTGTGCTCGGGGCGCTCGTCACGTCAGGTCAGCGCGATTGCCGAAAAACTGCTCGACCGGCTGAAGGAGGCGTTTCGCCTCAGTGCCCGCGTCGAGGGCAAGGAGACCGGCGATTGGGTACTGATCGATACCGGCGATGTGGTGGTGCATGTGTTCCGCCCGGAAGTGCGCGAGTTCTACCAGCTTGAAAAGATGTGGGGCATCGCCGCCGGCATCACGCACGGGGCGGGTACCGCTAGCCATCCGGGAACCGTCCGGGCCTGATGCGGCTGCATCTTTGCGCCGTGGGCCGGCTGCGAAGCGGTCCTGAGCGTGTGCTGGTTGATGACTACCTCAAGCGGTTCAACAAAAGCGCACGCACCCTTGGGCTGGGCCCCGCCACCGAACACGAGGTCGAGGACAAGCGCGGCGGCGGCATGGCCGCCGAAGCCGCGCTTCTGGCCCGCGCCGCGCCCGTCGGCACACGCCGGCTGGTGCTGGACGAACGCGGCGCGCAGCTTTCCTCGCCTGATTTCGCTGCCCTGCTGGCGCGGTGGCGCGATCAGGGCGTGGCCGATCTGGCGCTGTGCATCGGCGGCGCCGACGGGCTGGACCCGGCATTTCGCGCCGAGGCCGATTTCGCGCTGTCCTTCGGGGCGATGGTCTGGCCACATATACTGGTGCGCGTCATGCTGGCCGAACAGCTTTATCGCGCCGCCGGCATCCTGGCCGGCAGCCCCTATCATCGCGCCTGACGTCCGGCCCGCGCCCGGCCCGCATCGCGCAAGGGAACCAGCCCGGTTCGACGGGCGCGGCATTGCCCCGGGCCGGCACAGGCAATAGACAGAGCGCAAAGACGACGGAGGCCGCCTCATGACCATGCCCAAACCCGTTGTGCTGTGCATCCTTGATGGCTGGGGCCTCAACCCGCAGTCCGAGGGCAACGCCATCGCGCTGGCAAAGACCCCGCATTACGACCGCATCCTGGCCGAATGCCCCCATGCCACGCTGATCACCCATGGCTCCGATGTTGGCCTGCCGCGTGGGCAGATGGGCAATTCCGAGGTGGGCCATACCAATATCGGCGCGGGCCGCGTTGTGGCGATGGATCTGGGGCAGATCGACCTTGCCGTCGAGGATGGCAGTTTCGCAAACAACGCCGCGCTGCGGGAGTTCATCGACCGGTTGCACGACAGCGGCGGCACCGCGCATCTGATGGCGGTGGTTTCCGATGGCGGGGTGCATGGGCATATCGCGCATCTCAAGGCCACGGTGCGCGCGCTGGTCGATGCCGGGGTGCCGGTGGCGATCCATGCCATTACCGACGGGCGCGACGTGGCACCATCCTCGGCCGACGGCTTTCTGGCCAGGCTCTGCTCCTGGTTGCCGCGCGGGGCGCAGTTCGCCACGGTGATCGGGCGTTACTGGGCAATGGACCGCGATTCGCGCTGGGAGCGCGTCGAGCGCGCCTATGCCGCCATGATCCGCGGCCGCGGCGAGGCGGCACCCGATGCCGAAACCGCCGTGGCCCGTGCCTATGCCAGGGGCGAGACCGATGAATTCATCGCCCCCACGGTGATCGGCGGCTATGGCGGAGCGCGCGGCGGCGACGGGTTCTTTTGCCTCAACTTCCGCGCCGACCGGGCCCGCGAGATCCTTGCGGCGATTGGTGCGCCCTCGTTTCACGGCTTCGACATCGGCCACCGCGTCGACTGGGCAATGCTGCTGGGCATGGTCGAATATTCCGAGGCCCACAACGCCTTCATGCACACCGCCTTTCCCAAACGGGTGATCACCAACACGCTCGGCAACTGGGTGGCGCGCCACGGCTTGCGCCAGTTCCGCCTCGCCGAGACCGAGAAATACCCCCATGTCAGCTTCTTTCTCAATGGCGGGCAGGAAGCCGCCGAAGCGGGCGAGGAGCGCCACATGCCGCAAAGCCCCAAGGTGGCCACCTATGACCTTGCCCCGGACATGGCCGCCAGCGAAGTGACCGCGCGGCTGGTTCAGGCCATTGGCGAGGGGTTCGATCTGATCGTGGTGAATTACGCCAACCCCGACATGGTGGGCCATACCGGCAATCTGGCCGCTGCGATCCGCGCGGTCGAAGCCGTCGATACCGGGCTGGGGCAGGCGCTGGCAGCACTTGAAGCCACCGGCGGGGCGATGCTGCTTTGCGCCGATCACGGCAATTGCGAGCAGATGATCGACCCCGAAACCGGCGGACCGCATACCGCGCATACGCTCAATCCGGTGCCGGTAGCGCTGATCGGCGGGCCAGGGGGGGCGCGGCTGCGCGATGGCCGTCTGGCCGATGTCGCGCCGACGGTGCTGGCGCTGCTGGGCCTGGAACCGCCGCCCGAGATGACGGGCCGCTCGCTGATCGAACGCTGATGCCCGGCGTGGCCTCATCTGCGTGGGGATGGTCGGGCTTGCGGCGGATGCTTGGCGCGCTTGGCATGGCGGCGCTTGTGGCCACTGCCGGGCCGCAGGCCGCCAGCACCGAAACCCCGCCTGCCGGAACCCCGCCCGCCGAGGCCACCCGCACCGCCGCGCTGGCGGTGATGGATGCCATCGACGCGCTGGTCGATGCCCGCGCCGCCCGCGATCAGGTGCGCGCCCTCAGCGCCAGCATCCGCGCCCATGAAGACGGGCTTTCGGCGCTGCGCGCGGGCCTGCGCGACGCCGCCCAGCGCGAAGCCGCGATCCGTCGCCAGTTCGAACGCCAGAGCGAGGATGTCGCACGCCTGCTGGCGGCGATGATGGCAGCCGGGCGCATCGAGGGGCCGGCGCTCATGGTGCATCCTGACGGGCCGCTGGCAACCGCGCGCGCCGGGCTGATGCTGAGCGATCTGGCGCCCGCCATGCAGGCCGAGGCCGACCGCATCGGCGCGCTGCTGAACGAGATGGAAACCCTGCGCGCCCTGCGCCAGACCGCGCTCGACACGCTGAACATGGGTCTGCGCACATTGCAGGAGGCGCGCGCCGATCTCAGCCAGGCGATCGCCGACCGGCGCGACCTGCCGCCACGGCTGGCAGAGGACGAATTGCAGATGCTCGAACTGCTCGCTTCGGCACAGACGCTGGAGGCACTGGCGCGCGGACTGGCCGAGGCCCCCGCCGAGGCGCTCGACGACGCGCCCGATTTCGCCAGCGCGCGCGGCCGCCTTCCGCTTCCGGCGCGCGCGGCGGTGCTGCGCCGGCCGGGCGAGCCGGATGCCGCCGGCATCGTGCGACCGGGCGTTCTGCTGGCCACCGAACCCGGCGCTCTGCTTACTGCCCCCTGGCCCGGCACGGTGCGCTATCGCGGCCCGTTGCTGGACTACGGAAATGTGATCTTGATCGAACCCGCCGAGGGCTATCTTCTGGTGCTGGCGGGTCTAGAACTGGTGTACCCGCGGGTGGGCGATGTACTTGCTCCGGGCGATCCGCTGGGAATGATGCCCGGGGGCGCAAGCGAGGAAACCGAATTCCTGCAAACGTCACCGGTGGCCGCGGGCAGCGAAACGCTGTATCTGGAACTGCGGGAAAACGGACAGGCCATTGACCCTGCCGCCTGGTTCGATTTGACTGGGCGGGGACAATGACACTCAGGCGCGACCGCCGCACCGGGCTCCGGTTCTGCCGCGAAGAAACGGGAAGAGACAATGAACAGATACCTTCTGGCAGCACTTGCGGGCATTCTGGGCGGCATGCTCATCAGCACGCAGGTCGCCGCGCCGCTGATCGCACAGGAACAAAACCGCAACCAGTCAGTCTATCAGCAACTTGACCTCTTTGGCGATGTCTTCGAGCGCATCCGCGCGCAATATGTCAACGAAGTCGATACCGGACGGCTGATCCAGGCGGCGATCAACGGCATGCTCAGCTCGCTCGATCCGCATTCAAGCTATCTTGCCCCCGACGATTACGAGGACATGCGCGTGCAGACCCGTGGCGCCTTTGGGGGCCTGGGGATCGAGATTTCGCAACAGGACGGGCTGGTGCAGGTCATCGCGCCGATCGACGATACGCCGGCCTATCACGCCGGGGTGCAGGCGGGCGATCTGATCACCCATGTCGATGGCGAATCGCTGCTGGGCCTGACCCTGCCGCAGGCCGTCGATCTGATGCGCGGCCCGGTGGGCTCGGAGATCATCATCACCATCCTGCGCGAGGGCGCCAGCGAACCCTTCGATCTGTCGATCATCCGTGACACGATCCGTATTCAGGCCGTACGCACGCGGGTTGAGGGCAATATCGTGGTGTTGCGGGTCACCACCTTCAACGAACAGACCTTCGATAACCTGCGCAGCGGGCTGAACGGGGCCATCGAGGATCTGGGTGGGATCGAGAACCTGCAAGGCGTGGTGCTGGATCTGCGCAACAATCCCGGCGGGCTCTTGATGCAGGCGATCCGGGTTTCCGATGCCTTCCTTGAGCGCGGCGAGATCGTCTCGACGCGCGGGCGCGACAATACCGCCGGCGAGCGCCACAATGCCACACCGGGCGATCTGATCGAGGGCCGGCCCATCGTGGTGCTGATCAATGGCGGCTCGGCCTCGGCCTCGGAGATCGTCGCCGGCGCGTTGCAGGATCATCGCCGCGCCGTGGTCGTGGGCACCCGCAGCTTCGGCAAAGGCTCGGTACAATCGCTGATCCCGCTGCGCGGCGACGGGGCGATGCGGCTGACCACCTCGCTTTACTACACGCCCTCGGGGCGCTCGATCCAGGCGCTGGGCGTGGCCCCCGATATCGTCGTGCCGCAACCCCAGCGCGAGGCAAGCACCACCGAGGACCAAGCCGCCGAACCGCGACCGCAGCGCAGCGAATCGAGCCTGCGCGGGGCGCTGGGAACCGAAACCATCTCGGATGATGAGCGACGCATGCGCGAGGAAGAGGAACGCGCCGCCGAGGAAGTCGCGCGTCTGCGCAGCGAGGACTACCAACTGGCCTATGCGCTCGACATCCTGCGCGGGCTCTCGGCCATGAACGGGCGCTGATGAGCCCTGAGGCCATCGCCGCCCTGCCCTACCGGCCCTGCGTGGGGATCGTGATGATCAATGCGCAGGGCCAGATCTTTGCCGGCCAGCGCATCGATACCCAGGCCCCGGCCTGGCAGATGCCGCAAGGCGGCGTTGACGAGGGCGAAGACCCGCGTGCCGCCGCGCTGCGCGAACTGGGCGAAGAGATCGGCGTCACGCCTGATCTGGTGGAGTTGCTGGACGAAACCCCCGGCTGGCTGACCTATGACCTGCCCGCCGAGATGGTGCCACGTATCTGGAAAGGGCGCTACCGGGGCCAGAAGCAGCGCTGGTATCTGATGCGCTATCTTGGCCTGGACGAGCAGATCGACATTGCCCGCCCGCACCCGGAATTTTCGCGCTGGCGCTGGATCGGCGCCGGCGAGATGCTGGCGACCATCGTGCCCTTCAAGCGCGAGATCTACGCGCAGGTGATCGAGGCATTCGCGCCGCATCTGGCGCGCTGAGCTTTGTCGAAGCGCCCAATATTTGCCCTTCGCCGCTGGACCTTTTTCGCTTTCTGCGCCACTCTCGCCGGAATCATTTTACATGTGAGCCATCGGGCTCGGGCGGAGCATTCATGAAACTGGGCATTGCCTGTCTTGTCGCCGGTTATGTTCTGAGCCAGTTCTACCGCGCCTTCCTGGCAGTGCTGACACCCGTTCTGGGCCAGGAGATCGGCGCACGCGCCGACGATCTGGCGCTGTCCTCGGGGCTGTGGTTTCTGGCCTTCGCCGCCATGCAGATCCCGGTGGGCTGGGCGCTCGATACGCTGGGGCCGCGGCGCACCTCGGCCTGGCTGCTGGGGCTGGCGGGCGGCGGCGGGGCGCTGATCTTCGCCTTCGCACAGAACCCGCTGCACCTGCATGTCGCCATGGCGCTGATCGGGGCGGGCTGCGCGCCGGTGCTGATGGCCTCCTATTACATCTTCGGCCGGGTCTATTCGGCGCGGGTCTTTGCCACGCTGGCCGGGTCGATCATCGGCTTTGGCACGCTGGGCAACATCGCCGGGGCCTGGCCGTTGGCCTGGGCAGCCGAGACCTTCGGCTGGCGCGAGACGGTGCTGGGCCTGGCGGTGCTGACCTTCGTCACCGGCGCGGCGCTCTGGCGCTTCGTCGAGGATCCGCCGGCCCTGGAACGCATGGATGGTCAGGGCAACGGCTCACTGCTCGATGTGCTGCGCATCCCGGCGATCTGGCTGATCCTGCCGCTGCTGTTTGTCAACTACGCCCCGGCCGGAGCGCTGCGCGGGCTCTGGGTCGGACCCTATTATGAGACAGTCTATGGCGCCAATGCGCTGGCCATCGGCCAGGTGACGCTCCTGATGGCCTTTGCCATGGTCATCGGCGCCTTCGCCTATGGCCCGCTCGACCGGATCTTCGGCACCCGCAAATGGGTGGTGCTGGGCGGCAACCTGATGGCCGCCGCCTGCCTGATCGCTCTGTGGTGGATGCCGGCTTCGGGCTTCTGGACCTCGGCGCTGCTCTTGTCGGCGGTGGGCATTCTGGGGCTCTCGTTCCCGCTGATCATGGCCCATGGGCGCAGCTTCTTTCCGCCGCATCTGCTGGGGCGGGGCGTGACATTGCTCAACATGTTCTCGATCGGCGGTGTCGGCGTTCTGCAGGTGATCTCGAAGCGCGTCTATGAAGGCGCCAGCGGCGACCCGGCCATGGTGCCGGCCTCGGCACCCTATGCGGCGATCTTTCTGTTCTTCGGGCTTCTGCTGCTGGCCGGGTGTCTGGTCTATGCCTTCAGCGAGGACCGTACGGACTGAGGTTGCGCCGACCTGGCTGTTCGCCCCCCCGGCACGCCATCGCATCCCCTTTCCCTGCGCCGCGCTTTGCGGTATGGGCCGCGCTGGCCGCGAACACAAAGGAGGTTCACATGGGCTACAGAGTCGTCGTTGTCGGTGCCACGGGAAACGTGGGCCGCGAAATGCTCAACATTCTGGCCGAACGGGAGTTTCCGGTCGACGAGATCGCCGCGCTGGCGTCGCGTCGCAGCCTCGGCACCGAATGCAGCTTTGGCGATCGAACTCTGAAATGCCAGAACCTCGAACATTTCGATTTCACCGGCTGGGACATCGCCTTCTTCGCCATCGGCTCGGAGGCAACCAAGGTGCACGCGCCGCGCGCGGCAAGCCAGGGCTGCGTGGTGATCGACAATTCCAGCCTCTATCGCTACGACCCCGAAGTGCCGCTGGTGGTGCCCGAGGTCAACGCCGAGGCCGTCGATGGCTACCGCGCCAAGATGATCATCGCCAACCCCAACTGCTCGACCGCGCAGATGGTGGTGGCGCTCAAGCCGCTGCATGATCGCGCGCGCATCAAGCGGGTGGTGGTGAGCACCTATCAATCGGTCTCGGGCACCGGCAAGGAGGCGATGGACGAGCTGTGGAACCAGACCAAGGGCATGTATGTGCCCGGCCAGGAGGTTGCGCCCTCGGTCTATCCCAAGCAGATCGCCTTCAACGTCATTCCCCATATCGACGCCTTCATGGAAGACGGCTCGACCAGGGAGGAATGGAAGATGGTCGCCGAGACCAAGAAGATCCTAGATCCTTCGGTCAGGATTACGGCAACCTGCGTGCGCGTGCCGGTCTTCGTGGGCCATAGCGAGGCCATCAACATCGAGTTCGAGGATTTCCTCGATGAGGACGAGGCCCGCGACATCCTGCGCGAGGCGCCCGGTGTGCTGGTCATCGACAAACGTGAGGCTGGCGGCTACATCACCCCGGTGGAATGCGTGGGCGATTACGCCACCTATGTCAGCCGCATCCGTCAGGACAGCACCATTGAGAACGGCCTCAACCTGTGGTGCGTGTCCGACAACCTGCGCAAGGGTGCGGCACTCAATGCGGTGCAGATCGCCGAAGTGCTGGGCAACCGCTGCCTGAAGAAGGGCTGAAACCCCGGATGAAGCCGCGCGGCCAGTCTCTGGCCGCGCGATTCGGGTTCAGGCCGCGCCTGCGGGACGGGGCGGCGAAAACAGGGTTCCACACGGACGCCCGGTCTCGGCACAAGATTTACCGCCGCTCCCGCCGCCGAAACACCCTGCGCCGATGAACCGCTTAGAGCGGAACAATGATCCTTATTTCCGCGCCCCCATGGCCATAAAGCGGGAAAATGTTCTATTCCCTTGTATCCATCAAGGGAGTCGCGCATGCAGCATTTTCCGATCTTTCTGGATCTGGACACCGCCTCGGTCGTGGTTGCCGGAGGCGGCGAGGCGGCGTTGGCCAAGCTGCGGCTGCTGCTCAAGACCCGCGCCCGGATCACGGTTTTCGCCGACAGCCCCCTGCCCGAGATCGCCGCCCTGGCGCGCGACGGCCGCATCGCGCTGACCCGGCGGCCGCTCGCCCTTGGCGATGCGCAGGGCGCGCGACTGGTCTATGGCGCGGCCGAGGATGCCGCCGAGGATGCGCGCGTGGCCAGGCTGGCCCGTGCCGAGGGCGCGCTCGTCAATATCGTCGATGATCTGCACGGCTCGGATTTCATCACACCCGCCATCGTCGATCGTGACCCGGTGGTGGTGGCGATCGGCACCGAGGGCGCGGCCCCGGTGCTGGCGCGCGGCCTCAAGGCCGAACTGGAGGCACGCCTGCCGGCCTCGCTGGGGTTGCTGGCGCGCGTCGGCAAGGCGTTTCGCCAGGCCGCCGAGGCGCTGCCGATGGGCCGGCGCCGCCGCGATTTCTGGGCCGAATACTACGACACCGCCGGCCCCCAGGCACTCGCGGCCGGCGGCGAGGCGGCGCTGATCCCGGCGCTGGAGGCTGCACTCGCGCGCCATCTGCACGCCGCGCCCCGCCCCGGCCGGGTGGATCTGGTCGGCGCCGGGCCGGGCGATCCGGAGCTGCTGACCCTGCGCGCGCGGCGTCTGCTGGATCAGGCGGATGTGGTGATCCATGACCGTCTGGTGCCCGGCGCGATCCTGGAACTGGCACGGCGTGAAGCGGTGCTGGTGGGTGTCGGCAAGGAGGGGTTCGGCCCCTCCACCCCGCAGACTGAAATCAACGCGCTCCTGGTCAAACATGCCAGCGCCGGCGCGCAGGTGGTGCGACTCAAGGGCGGCGACCCGTCCGTCTTTGGCCGGCTTGACGAGGAAACCCAGGCGCTTGATGATGCCGGGATCGACTGGGCGGTGGTGCCCGGCATCACCGCGGCCTCGGCAGCGGCCGCCGCGCTGGGGCGGAGCCTGACGCGGCGCGGGCGCAACGCCTCGGCGCGGCTGGTCACCGGCCATGACATGCAGGGCTACGCCGAACAGGACTGGCAGGCGCTAGCGCGGCCCGGCGCGGTTGCCGCCATCTACATGGGCAAGCGCGCCGCACGCTTCATCCAGGGCCGGCTCATGATGCATGGCGCCGCGCTCGACACCCCGGTCGCAGTGGTCGAAAACGCCACCCGTCCCGAACAACGCATCCTGTCCGCCACGCTGTCTACACTGCCGCAGGCGGTGGCCGGTCTGAACGGGCCGGCGGTGCTGCTGCTTGGCCTCGTCGCCGCCCGCGCGCTGAAACAACACGAACTGGAGGCCGTGCTATGAGCCGCCGCTTCGCCCCCTCCGTCGTCACCGCGAATGCCCTTGTCTCGGGCGAGGTGGTCTATCAGACCGCTGCCGGCGCCTGGTCTGCGCATCACCACGAGGCCGCGCTGCATACCACCAGCGAGGCCGCCGAGGCCGCGCTGGCCCGCGCCCAGACGCAGGGGCTGGTGGTTGTCGGTGCCTATCTGGCCGAAGCCCGAATGGGCAGGACCGGCCCCGAACCCCTTCATTTCCGCGAAGTGTTTCGCACCCGCGGCCCCTCGAACTACGCCCACGGCAAGCAGACCGAGCCCTGTTGAAGCGCCCGCCGCCCTTCACGCCCTGCCTTGCCCGCAAAGACCGCCCCAGGAACATCGCCATGTATCGCTACACCGAATTCGACGAAGCCTTCACTCGTGCCCGCACCGCGCAGTTCCGCGCCCAGGTCGAACGGCGTCTTTCCGGCGCGCTCACCGAGGAAGAATTCCGCCCGCTACGGCTGATGAACGGGCTCTATCTGCAACTGCATGCCTATATGCTGCGCGTGGCCATTCCCTATGGCACATTGAACAGCGCCCAGATGCGCCAGCTCGCCCTGATCGCCGAGCGCTGGGACAAGGGTTATGGCCATTTCACCACGCGCCAGAACATCCAGTTCAACTGGCCGAAACTGGGGGATGTGCCCGATATTCTGGACGCGCTGGCCGATGTCGGCATGCATGCGATCCAGACCTCGGGCAATTGCGTGCGCAACGTGACCGCCGATCACTTCGCCGGCGCCGCGGCGGATGAGATCGCCGATCCACGCCCGGTGGCCGAGCTGTTGCGCCAGTGGTCCACCGACCACCCCGAATTCCAGTTCCTGCCGCGCAAGTTCAAGGTGGCGATCACCGGCTCGCCCAATGACCGGGCGGTGACGCGCGCGCATGACATCGGGCTGCGCATGGTCGAACAGGATGGCGCGGCCGGCTTCGAGGTGATCGTCGGCGGTGGACTTGGGCGCACACCGATGCTGGGCCGCGTGGTGCGGGCGTTCCTGCCAAGAGCCGACCTGCTGCCCTATATCGAGGCGATCCTGTCGGTCTATAATTCCTTTGGCCGGCGCGACAACAAATACAAGGCGCGCATCAAGATCACCCTGCACGAACTGGGGCTGGAAGAGCTGCGCGCCCGTATCGAGGCACGCTTCACCGAGATCCGCGGAGAATGGTCAGGTGCGGATCAGGCGGTTCTGGCGCAGATCGAGGCCGCCTTCGCCCCCCCCGCCTTCCGCGACGCCCCCATTGATGCCTATGAGGCGGCGCGCCGGCGCGACCCGGTGTTCCGCGCCTGGGCCGATACCAACCTTGCCGCCCATCGCGCGCCGGGCCATGCCATCGTCACCGTCAGCCTGAAGGCCCATGGTGCCACGCCCGGCGACGCCACCGCCCATCAGATGCGCGTTCTGGCCGATCTGGCGGCGCGTTTCAGCCATGACGAGCTGCGCATCAGCCACGAGCAGAATGTGATCCTGCCGCATGTGCATCTGTCCGATCTGCCCATGGTGCATGGCGCGCTCAAGGCCGCCGGGCTGGCCACTGCCAATGTGGGGCTGATCTCGGACATCATCGCCTGCCCCGGCATGGATTATTGCGCGCTGGCTACCGCGCGCTCCATCCCTGTTGCGCAGCAGATCGCCGAGCGGTTCGATGCGCTCGATCTGGAGCATGCGATCGGGCCGCTGAAGATCAAGATCTCTGGCTGCATCAATGCCTGCGGGCATCATCATGTGGGCCATATCGGCATTCTGGGCCTCGATAAGGCCGGCGTGGAGAATTATCAGATCACGCTGGGCGGCGATGGCACCGAGACCGCCGCCATTGGCGAGCGCGCCGGGCCGGGCTTTGCCTATGACGAGATCGTGCCCGCGGTGGAAAGGCTGATCCGCGCCTATCTGGAGCAACGCGAAAGCCAGGCCGAGACCTTCCTGCAAGCCTATCGCCGGCTTGGCGCCGCACCGTTCAAGGCCGCGCTCTACCCCGAGGAGGACAAGGCCCATGCCGCTTGATGCCTCAACCCGCGCCGAAAGTCTGAACGCGCGCCATGGCGGGCTGACCGCCGAAGCGATGCTGGCCGCCGCGCTGCACGACCAAACGCTGGGCAGGGTGGCGCTGGTATCGTCCTTCGGGGCGGATTCGGTGGTGCTTTTGCACATGATTTCGCAAATCGCCCCGGCCACTCCGGTGCTGTTCATCGACACGATGATGCTGTTCCCCGAGACCCTCGCCTATCAGCGTGAACTGGCGCTGGCGCTGGCGCTTTCCGATCTGCGGGTGATCACCCCCGACCGCGAAGCGCTCTTTGTGCGCGACCCCGATGCATTGTTGCACCGCGCTGCTCCCGATACCTGCTGCACATTGCGCAAGACCGAACCGCTGGAACGTGCCCTGAAGGATTTTGGCGGCTGGATCACCGGGCGCAAGCGCTTTCAGGCCGGCACCCGCGCCAGCCTCGATGCTTTCGAGGCCGAGCCCGGCACCGGGCGCATCCGCCTCAACCCGCTCGCCGGCTGGAACGCGCGCGACATCGCCGCCTATATCGACCGCCACACCCTGCCGCGCCATCCGCTGGTGGCGCAGGGCTATCCGTCGATCGGCTGCGCGCCCTGCACCAGCCGGGTGGCCCCCGGCGAGGATGCCCGCGCCGGGCGCTGGCGTGGCCAGGACAAGGTGGAATGCGGCATTCATTTCATTGGCGGGCGCGTGGTGCGTGGCCCGGCACCCGCGCCCGAAAAAACCGACAAGACCGAGGATGCCGCATGAGCGTGATCGTCACCGATACCGGCTTTGCCCCCGACGACTGGGCGCATGGTTTCACCAACCCTGAAATGCTTTCAGAGGGGCCGCGCCCGCTGCATCCGGGGCTTGATCTGCCCGCCGACACCGCGCCCGGAGCGCTTGAGGGCCTGATGCGGGGTGCCGCGCTCATTCGCATCCGTTTCAACCAGTTCTCGGACGGGCGCGGCTTTACCCTGGCACGGCAGTTGCGCCGGCTGGGCTATGGAGGGCGGCTGCGCGCGGTGGGGCATGTGCTGGCCGATCAATATGCCATGGCGCGGCGCTCGGGCTTCGACGAGGTCGAGATCGACGCGGCGCTGGCCGCGCGCCAGCCTGCCGCGCATTGGCAATTCCGCGCCGACTGGCGCGCGCATGACTACCAGTCGCGGCTGCGCGGCTGATCCACCCCATACTGAAGGAAAGGACGGGACCGCGCGATTGGTCCCGGCATCGCAGATGAACCAGCAGACCGCGATCCGCCCCACACCCCCCGTCACGCCCGATGCCCAGACTGTCACGGCAGTGCGGCACTGGACCGACAGGCTCTTTTCCTTCCGCGTCAGCCGCCCGGCCAGCCTGCGCTTTCGTTCGGGCGAATTCGTGATGATCGGCCTGCCCG
>JBKBMS010000005.1:0-219813 GCA_046295695.1 Pararhodobacter sp.
CAAGCGGACCGCGACCAGGCCAGTCCTGATCAGGGTTGTCAACCTGATCACCCTGCGGATCAATGTAATCGGCGTCAATCAGATCATCCCCAGGCGTGCCGTGAACAACCCCGTCAGGGCCAACGGGTTGACCTGCTGTATCTTCACCATTGTTGGGCATGAAACCACTCCCTCAACCTCCCGCCCCAAGCGGCGGATCACCGGAAGCTGGCTAGACGGGAAATTCGGTCGCAGCGGGCCGGGATTGTGGCTGAAATGGGGTTTTTGCACCCCGAAAACCGGCTTTGTTTCGATCCCGCCGTCGCCAACCGGCTCAGGTATCGTCGTGCGGTGTGTCGCCCCCGGCATCGGGGTCGGGCTGTTCCAGCGCTTCGCCATCGCGACCCGGCAGCACATAATCGGCACGCAGCCACCGCGCCAGATCGACATCGGCGCAGCGCTTCGAACAGAAGGGGCGGTATTCGGCCAGCGCCGGCTTGCGGCAGTTGGGACAGCGCAAAGCGGCGCTCATGACTGCATCCAGTCGGCCAGCGGCATGCGGTCACGGCGGCGCTGCAACTCGAAATTGCCCAGCGGCGTCCAGCCGGCAAGCGTGATGGCGCTTGCCCCCTCGCTGCGAAACGCCTTGCGCAGGGCCTGTTCCAGCACATGGCGATCCTTTTTCGGGCAGGGAGCAAAATCCACCACCACCTGCCCGCCCAGGCCCCGCAGCCGCAACTGGCGCGGCAATTCACGCGCCGCGGCGAGGCAGGCCTTGAGGCCGGCGGCGGGGCTGGTATCGGCCCCGGTGTTGACGTCAACAGCAACCAGCGCGCGGGTCGGCTCGATCACCATGCCGGCGCCGCCGGGCAGCGCCACCTCGCTGCGCAACAGCCCGTCGATCTGCGCAAGAACGCCATGCTGATCAAGCGCATCGGCGGCATCGTCCAGAACATCCGGCGTGGGCCAGTCACGCCATGCCAGTTCATGCGGGCCGGGTGCGTCGAGCAAAAGTTCGGGCGGGCCGGCGGTATCGGCCAGGACAGCCTCGGTCAGGGCACGCATCTGCTGCACATCCTCGGCCACGACCCGCGGATCAACCTCGGCACAGGCAGAGCGCAGGATCAGCCCGAGGGCAGGATCTGCCCCCTCCATCCCCTGCGCGGCGACGCCCTCCAACGCTGCGCGCAGGTCTTCGTCGGCGATCTGGCGCGAGATGTTACGCCCCGGCGCATCGGGGGTAATGATTGCATGGCGGCTCTTGAACATCAGCCGAAGCGAGAGCGGCAGCGCCTTTCCCGGCTCGGCCAGGCCCGCGATCTGCACCAGAACCCGCTGGCCCGGCGCCAACCCCTTGGGCTGGCGCAAAAACCCGCGTGCGCCATCAGGCAGGTCGACAAAGACGCCCCCAAGCCCCTTGACCGGTCGTCCGACAACCCCGCGCAATATCGCCCCCGGCCCCAGACCGGGCGGCGACAGCGCCAGATCATCCAGTTGGCCGTCAAGCATACGCGCTGCGAGATCGCGCCCGGCAATCGCACCCAGAACGATGACCGAACCCTTCATGCCTGCCCCCCGACAGAGGCTTCGGCCGCGGCAAGCGGGCTGCCACCCCAGATCCGCAAACCTGCCGCCTGCAGCAATTGTGCCGTTTCGGCCAGTGGCAGGCCAACAACGCCGGTAAACGAACCCGAAATCCACGGAATGAAGGCCGCAGCCTGACCCTGAATGCCGTAGCCGCCGGCCTTGCCACGCCATTCGCCGCTGTGCAGATAGGCGTTGAGTTCTTCATCCGAGAGACGACGGAACTTGACGGCGGTAATCACTTCGCGCTGCCAAAGCCGCGCGCCGCGGCGCAGCGCGATGGCGGTGATCACCGAATGGCGCCGCCCGCCCAGCGCCAGCAGGAACTCGGCGGCCTGCGCGGCGCTTTCGGGCTTGCCCAGAATCCGCCGGCCCAGCGCCACCGTGGTATCGGCGCACAGCACCAATTCGTCCTCGGCGGCGGGAACGGCCTGCGCCTTTTCAACCGCCATGCGCGCGCAATAAGGGCGCGGCAGTTCGCGGGGCATGGGGGTTTCGTCTATATCGGCGGGGCGAATCTCGGCCGGCACGACGCCGAGCTGCGCCAGAAGTTCCAGCCGGCGCGGACTGGCCGAGCCCAGAACCAGCCGCATCACTTGAAGCGGTAGTTGATCCGGCCCTTGGTCAGATCATAGGGCGTCATTTCGACCTGCACGCGGTCGCCTGCCAGAACACGGATGCGGTTCTTGCGCATCTTGCCTGCCGTATGTGCGATGATCTCATGGCCGTTTTCCAGCTCGACCCGAAACGTCGCATTCGGCAGGAGTTCCTTCACGACGCCGGGAAATTCGAGCAGTTCTTCCTTGGCCATGGTCACTCCAAACGAAATCAGCCCGCCAAATGCGGGCGCGCCTTAAATGAGCCTTCAGCGCGGGAATTTCAAGGTTTAAGTTGCAGGGCCGCCGCGCGGGCCGGCGGCAAGGCGCGCAAGCTGTTCGGGCCAGTGGTTGAAATTGAGCACACCCCCATCGGCACGGGTCTGCGCGATGAGCGTGCGGCTGACCTTTGCCAGCACCCAGCCGGGCACGTCAGGCGCGCCTTGCGCAAGGATGCCCTCTGCCGGCCAGCCAATATCAGGGGGGCCGTAAATGGCGGCGCGGCCGGTGTTTTCCTCGCAGCCGGCGCACCATTCGGCCCGGCCCACCAGCGGCGCATGCACCGCGACGCACTGGTTTTCCAGCGCGCGCGCCATCGCGCCGACGCGCACACGGGTAAAGCCGGCCGGTGTTTCGGTGCAGCTTGGCGCCAGAAGGATCTCGGCACCGGCCTCGGCCAGAGCGCGCGACAAAAGGGGAAATTCGCTGTCATAGCAGATCACCACGCCGATCCGCCCCAGCGGCGTCTCGAACAATGCCAGCCCCTCCTCGCCGGGGATCACATCCCATTCCTCGCGCTCGAAGCGGGTCATGATCTGCTTGTCCTGATGCCCGATCACCCCCTGCGGCCCGTAGAGCGTGGCGCGGTTTACCGGCCGGTTGCCTACGAAGACCGGCCCCGACCCGCCCAGGATATGCACCCCATGCGCCGCTGCCAGCCGAACGTGCAGCGCATCGACCGCGGGCTTGTGGCGCGCCACCTCGCCCAGCGCGGCCTCCAGATCGCCGGCCACCGCCTGGCCGCCAAGACTGGCCAGTTCCATCGCCGCGTATTCGGGAAAGACCAGAAGCTGCGCACCCTGCCCAGTGGCATCGGCAACCCAGGCCGTGAGCTTGGTCTCGTATTCGGCAAAACTGTCGAACCAGTCGAGCGGATAGGCTGCGGCCGCAATGGCAATCATTCCGGCGGCAGGATCAGCGGCGGAATCGGTGGCGGAATCGGTGACAACAGATGCGGTCATGAAAGCTCCTTCATCCAGAATTGCAGCGCCTTGGCGCTTTCGGTTTGCTCGCCGAGGTCTTTCCAGTGAAACCGCGCCAGGACGCCCGGCAACGGGGCATAGCCGCGCTTGCGCCAGAAGGAATCGAGCGGGCGGTGGAATGCGGGGTGCGCAGGGTGATCGGCAGGGCGCACGACACTGCAAAAAGCAACATAACGCCGCCCCATTTCCCGCGCATGGCGTTCACGGATGTCAAAAAAACGATGACCAACCCCATGGCCGCGATATTCGGGCAGAAGCACCGATTCGGCGCAGTAGAAAATATCAGACAACAAGATTCCGGATTGCGCGAAGGCCGCGGCAAAATCGTCGGCATGATCTTCCATCGGTGTCCCGGTCGCCGCACCGACCAGTTCGTCGCCGGCAAAGGCACCAACAATGATTGCCCCGGCGCTTGTGCGGTAGGGCTCCAGATAGCGCCGCTCATAGACGGGGTCGCCATCGTAAAGATAGGGCCATTCGCGAAACACCGCGATGCGCAGCCGCGCCACATCGCCAAGCGCGGCTTCAAGCGCCGCGCCGCCCAGCGGTTGCACCCGCACCGTCATTTGGAAACCTGTTCCACCCAGTCCTGAAGGTTGTAATGGGTGGTGACGCGCGCGATCTTGCCATTGCGCAGCGCAAAGAAGGTGCCCGCTGGCAGCACATAGCGCTGGCCGCGCGCCTCGGGCAGACCGGGATCGCTTTGCAGATACTCGCCGTGCACGGTGAATTCGGCGGCGCCGCGGCTGCCATCGTCATTGACGAAGATGACAATATCGCGCAGTTCCTCGCGATAGCTCACGCCCATGTGCGCGCAGAACTCGGCAAAGCGGGCGCGGCCGCGGCGAATATCGCCCTGATTGACATGGTGTTCGACATCATCGCCGACCAGCGCCAGCATGCCCTCGGCATCGCCGGCATTGAAAGCGGCATAATAGCGTTCGATCGTCTGACGCGCGGCTTCGGCAGTCATGGGCACCTCATCTTTGGACCAAGGATAGCAATTCGGGCTCCGGGGAAAAGCCGAAAAACGGCACCCGGCTGCCTGCCCACGGCAGGGTTTGCGACTCAGTCCTGCGGCTCGCTTGGCGGGCCGAAGCGCTGCTTGATACGGGTGCGGATCTGATCACGGGTCTGGCGATAGGCGGCAAGCTTCGCCTCGCGGGTTTCGCCCAGACCGGTCGGGTCCATGATGGGCCAGTATTCGACATCGATATGGGCATAGCGCGTCATTTCCAGCGCCACACGCTGGCTGGCCGGCGACAGCGCGATGATCAGATCGAACCCGGAAAGATCGTCACCCCATTGCACCATTTCCTCGAAGCTGCGCGAGCGATGGCGCTCCAGTTCGATACCGATCTCGGCGCTGGCGGCAACGGCAAACCCGTCAATCTCCAGATCGTTATGCACGCCGGCCGATTGCACATAGGCGCGCTGGCCGTAGTATTTCTTCATCAGCCCCTCGGCGATGGGCGAACGCACGGCGTTATGATCGCAGCAAAACAACACCGATTGGGGAAACTTGCTGCCCACCGATCAGCCCCCGCGATTGAGGATGCAGATCAGGGTGAAGAGGCGCCGCGCGGTGTCGAGGTCGATATCCGCCTTGCCCTCCAGACGCTCCTGCAGGACGCGCGCGCCCTCGTTGTGGATACCGCGCCGGGCCATGTCGATGGCCTCGATCTGGCTGGGCGGCAGGCGTTTCACGGCATCGAAATAGCTGTCGCAGATCTGGAAGTAATCCTTCACGACCTGCCGGAACGGCCCCAGGCTGAGGTGAAACTCGGCCACCGGCGCACCGTCCTGAAAGGCGACATCCACCACCAGTCGCCGCTCACGGATCGCCAGGGCCAGCCGGTAGGGGCCGGGCGGAACCGCGCGCCCCTCGCGTGCCGGCAGGGCAAAGCTGTTGTCTTCCAGCAGGTCGAAAACCGCCACCCGCCGTTCCTGTTCCATTTCTGGCGTGGGGGCCGGCAGGCCCGAATCGTCGATCTCGATATGGCAGATGCGGTTCATGACTGGTCCAGGGCAACGGCGATGACGTTTGATGCCCCAGCCCGGCCCCCGGTTCAAGGCGCGAATCGCCAGCCTGCCGCCCTGGATTCAGGCTTCGTCCGACGCAGGAACGGGCGCTGGCGGGGCCGAGGTTGCCGGCGCGCGCGCCCAGACCAGCTTGGCCACGACGATCGAGCCCACGCAGAAAGACGAAAAGAGATTGGCCAGGATCAGCGGCATGTCGAGGCGCAGCAGGCCGTAGGTCAGCCAAAGCAGAATTGCCATCAGCAAGATCAGATTGGTCGGCAATGACAGGTCATCAACCGACCGGGTGCGCAAGGTCTTGAAGGTTTGCGGCAGCCAGCAGACCGTGCCCAGAACCGCGGCGGCATAGCCGATATAAAGCGTGGAATCGCTCATTTCCGTTCCTCGTTCAGATGCTCAAGCCGCGCGCGCACGCTCAGCCCATGCGCCTCCAGCCCCTCCGAAATCGCCAGCCGCTCAGCCGCCGCGCCGATCGCGCCCAGCGCCTGCGGGGTCATGCGCGCGAGCGTCGTTCGCTTCATGAAATCGAGCACCGACAGGCCCGACGAGAACCGCGCCGAGCGCGCGGTGGGCAGCACATGGTTGGGTCCACCGACATAATCGCCCACGGCCTCGGGCGTCCAGTGGCCCAGAAACACCGCCCCCGCATGGCGGATCTGCCCCAGAAGGGCCTCGGGGTCATCGACGCAAAGCTCCAGATGTTCAGGCGCAATGCGGTTTGAAAGTGCCGCTGCCTCGGCCAGATCGCGCACCACGATCACCGCCCCATGCGCGGCCCAGCTTGCCCCGGCGATGGCGCGCCGTTCCAGGGTCCGCAGCCGCGCCTCGACAGCCGCCACCACGGCGCGCGCCTCATCGGCGCTGGTGGTGATCAGGATCGACTGCGCGCTCTCGTCATGCTCGGCCTGGCTGAGCAGATCAAGAGCGATCCAGTCCGCATTGCCGGTGCCGTCGCCAATGACCAGGATCTCCGACGGACCGGCGATCATGTCGATCCCCACCCGGCCAAAGACCCGCCGCTTGGCTGCCGCCACCCAGGCGTTGCCCGGACCGGTGATCTTGTCCACGGGGGCGATGGTCTGGGTGCCATAGGCCATGGCGGCAATCGCCTGTGCCCCGCCGATACGATAGATCGTCTCCACGCCCGACAGCCGGGCGGCCAGCAGCACCAGCGGGTTCACCGCCCCGTCCGGCGTGGGCGCACAGATCACCAGCCGCTCGACGCCCGCCACCTGCGCCGGAATGGCATTCATCAGCACCGAGGACGGGTAGCTGGCCAGCCCGCCCGGCACATAGAGCCCCGCCGCCCCCACCGCCGACCAGCGCCAGCCGAGGCTTGCGCCGGTGGCATCGCTCCAGCGGGCATCCTCGGGGCGTTGGTGAAGGTGATAAGCGCGGATCCGCTCGGCGGCCAGTTCCAGCGCGGCGCGATCCTCGGGTGTGACGCGGGCGCATTCGGCCTCGATCTCGTCGGCGCTGAAGGCAAGCGTCTCGGGCGTCAGTTCCAGCCGGTCAAAACGGCGGGTCAGCTCGATCACGGCGGCGTCGCCGCGCGCGCGCACATCGGCGATGATCGCCGCGACGGTGTCATCTACGTCCTGGGCCTCCTCGCGCTTGCCCCCCAGAATGGCGGCAAAGGTGGCCTCGAAACCGGCGTCGCGGTTGTCAAGAATGGCGGGCATATGGTGTCCTGTCAGTCAGAGTGAGGGGCCGTGCCAGCGCCGGGCTAGGCAAGCGAATGCGCGGGCGCCCGCCCCGACGGCGCGGCATAGGGGCGGGTGACATCTTGCAGATGCACCTCCAGACATTCGACATCAAGCGCCAATGCCCCGTCGCCGGCAAAGGTCAGGATCACCCGGCCCGGCCCGGCCGGCACCGCCTGCCCGTCCTCGGTATCAGTTGCGCCTTCCGGCGTGGCCTGCGGCTGATATTCGACCGCAAGCAGCGACAGCACCAGATCGCCATCGTTTCGCTCAAGGCCCATATGCGCGACGCGCTGCACATCGGCAAAGTCGAGCACCGCGCGCACCCGCTCGAAAGGGCGCCCGGCACCCTGTGCGCGGGCGCTGTCCTCCCAGCGGAAGCGGTTGAGCAGCAACGAGAACCGCCGCACACGCGGCTGGAACTTCAAGTCGCCAATGTTCAGGATGGCATCCTGCACCAGCGCCGAGATCACCTTCAGATCCTCGCCGTCACGGGCCATCAGGCGCAGCGGGCGCTCGCCGCCATCCTCGAATCGTGCATCATTCGTCACCGGCTGCCCCCCGGACTGATTGCTCCTGCGCCGCATCCCGCCCGCCCGCCCGCGCCCGCGACTGGGCCTTGCGCCGGGCAAGATTGGCTTTCAGCGCCGCCTTCAGGCGCTGCTCGCGCGCGCTGACAGGCGGTTTCGCCGCGCGGGGCGAAACGTCCTGCCTGCCACTTGCCGCAGCCTCGTCTGGGGGAACACGATGCGTCATGCAGCCAGTCTTAACGCAAGGCAAAAAAACCGTCCAGATAACCCTTGCACGGGGTCGGTTTTGCGTCTATCCAGCCGCCCGTAGCCGTGCTGCGGTAGCTCAGTGGCAGAGCACTCCCTTGGTAAGGGAGAGGTCGAGAGTTCAATCCTCTCTCGCAGCACCATCTTTCCAAGAAACATGTGCATCAGGCGGCCTTTGCGGCATTCACCCCGCGGATGCGGGCAAAGTGACCCTTGGCGCCGCCCCCGCGGCCTGCGGCATCAACCCGCACGCAACTGCGCGCGGTTGGCCAGAAACCAGGCATAGGTGTCGCGCAGACCATCCGGCAGCATGATCGTTGCGCGCCAGCCCATATCAGCCAGCCGGCTGACATCCATCAGCTTGCGCAAGGTGCCGTCAGGCTTGGTGGGATCGGTCAGGATGTGCCCGCGAAACCCGGTCACATCGGCGACCATCTGCGCCAGTTCGGCAATCGCCACATCCTGCCCTGAACCGACATTGATATGGCTCAACATCGGCCGGGTATTGGCCGCATAGATTTCAGCGGGCAGATCCAGAACGAAAAGCGCGGCATCCGCCATGTCATCAACATGCAGAAACTCGCGCCTTGGCCGCCCCGAACCCCAGATCACCACCGACTCCTGCCCGCTTTCGGCAGCCTCGTGGAACCGCCGGATCAGCGCCGGCAGGACATGGCTGTTTTCAGGATGAAAATTGTCGCCGGGGCCGTAAAGATTGGTCGGCATGACCGAGCGGTAATCGGTGCCATGCTGGCGGTTGTAGCTTTCGCAAAGCTTGATGGCAGCGATCTTGGCGATCGCATAGGGCTCGTTGGTGGGCTCAAGCGGACCGGTCAGCAGCGCGTCCTCGGCCATCGGCTGTGCCACCGCGCGCGGATAGATGCAACTGGACCCCAGATTGAGCAACCGGCGCACACCGGCGGCAAAGGCCTGATGGATCACATTGCATTCAATCATCAGATTTTCATAAATAAAATCAGCAGGGTAGGTGTTATTTGCATGAATGCCGCCAACCCTTGCCGCAGCCAGGATCACCACATCGGGGCGCTCGACCTGCATGAAGGCGCACACCGCACCCTGATCGGTCAGATCGAGCTCAGCGCTGGTGCGGGTGACAAGCGCAAGATCCTCGCCCGCATCCCTGCGCGCCTGAAGCCGGCGCAGGATCGCGCTTCCCACCATGCCGCGATGGCCCGCCACGAAGATCCGGCTGTGCTGCCTTGCCGTGCTCATCACCCTCTCCATTGCCGCATCAACCTGCGCGACCACCCGGTGCTGCCGGGACGTGCCCCGTGTATCTGGTTGCCACTGATACCGGGCTGTCCCGCTCTTTGCCGGCTACCGGCACGGTTCAATGTCTTTCATGGTCTGTTGTCAACCTGGCGAAACGCGCCTGAGGAAGGCTCAGAAATCCACCCCGCTTTGTTCGAAGGGTCTGTCGGGATGCGCGAGGCGTTGCGCGACATCGGAAAACGAACTCCAGGAGCTGCCCAGAAACCGCTCTGCACCGGTCAGCAGCAAGAGATCGGCCAGCGCATATTGCAATTGCATCGCCGAACGATCGAAAAGCCTTCGTGGCAGCCAGGCCAGCCTTTCGCCAAACCGCTCGGAAAACTCGGCATAGGTCTGCGGGTGATCGGCCGCCAGAAAGATCGTTTGCGCCTGCCCTTGCGCGGCCAGCGCGTCAAGGCGTGCCAGAAAGAACCGCGGGTGGCTTCTTGCGCGCCACTCGGCCAGTTCGCGATGGCGCTCCTCGGGCCAGTTTTCGGGAGCTTCATGGCTCAGATGGTCAAACCCCGGCCCGGTTGCCATGCGGATATGCACCGCAACCTGATTGGGGTGGCGCACCGATGCCACCAGATCCAGCACCGGCTCGGCAGGCACCAGCGCGCGCAAGAAGCGCTGCTCGTCTTCATGGGTCCGGTGCGGGCTGTTGAGCGTATAGGCCGAGCGCACATAGACATCCCCGGCGCTGACGGCCAGTTCTCCGGGCAGGATCGGGGCCTGAAAACAGGATCCCGGCTCGATCTCCATGTAATTGTATTCCAGCCCGGCCACGGCGCGGATGGCATCGGCCCCGCTGTCCTCGATCACCGGCCCCGAATAATCGAGCAGATCGCCGAGGCGCGCCTCGCAGTGATGATCGGTGCGCCAGATCACCACCAGTTCGCGATCCGTGCGCGCGGCAATCGCTGCGGCCGAGGCCATGGCACGCAACCGGTTGCACAGACCGTGCTGCGCATCGATGAAAAACCGGCGGCGGCGCAGCCGGTGAGCGGGCGCGCCAAGCGGCGGCGGCTGGCCACCCGCCCCGTCGGCGCGGGTCAAGGCATCGGCCGAAACGGCCTGCCCGGAGAGGGATTTGGGAAGCATGGCGTTTCGTTGTGCCCTCTTTTCAGCAGCCTCGGCAAGCCCTCCTTCGCCACTGCGTCATTGTCGTCCATGACCTGTCCCCCACCGACGGGCGCGGCACGCACGGCCACGCCGCCGGGCCTGTTGCTCAGCGAGCGGGACGCAGCCGCCGCGTGAGTGCGCGGACCGGCCGGGTCAGACGCCAGGAGCGCGAGACATAAACCGATGACAGCTCTTCGCGCAATTGCTCGGCATCGCCCAGCAGGGCATCGCGCGCCAACAACATCGCCCCGAGAACCTCCTCGCGCCGCGCACGGATGCGCTCTTGCTGTTCGAACTGGCGCTGTGTGCCCTCGCTCGAGGCGTCGAGCAGCACCTCAAGCGCCGCGGTGGTCGCGCCCGCGCGCTCGATTTCGGCATGTGCAAGACGGATGGCATCGCGCTGGAGATCCATTTCCTCGGCCAACATCGAAGGATCAGACAGTTGCGCCTTCCCGGCGACACCTGCGCCCAGCAGTCTCTGCTGCACCGCCAGCACCCGCATGGCCACGTCCCGCCCTACATTGAGCGGCGATACCGGGCCCGTCGTCATGGCCTCGATCTCATCGAGCAGGGCTGTCGCGCGGGGCTCGGCGGCAAGCAGCCCGGCGGCAAGCATGTCCAGCAGGTCTTGCGCGGCATCGGCCGGCGCCGGGGCAAGCGGAGGCAGCGCCGCGGACAGCACCACCCCCAGCCGGGCAGCGAGCGGTGCGGCCATCGCCGCGGGGTCCACGGCAAATGCGTCGATCTCGCAAAGCACCACCCGCCGCCGCGCCTTGCGGCAGACGCCAAGAAGCGCCGCGGTGCGTTCGATCCAGCCCTCAAGCGCATCTGCGGGCCGGACGCCGAGCGCCAGCGCGCCCCGAAGCGATGCGCGCGGGGCACCAAGAAGCACCAGCACCGGCGCCGCGGCGTCGCTGGCCAGCGCCGCGTCAAGGGCCTGCTCAAGGCGCAGCCCGATTGCCGGGCGCGCCGTGGCGATCAGCGCCTCAAGCTGCGCGGGCAGCCTGTCGCCATCGGCCATCACCACGCGCAACTGCGTTAACGGGCCCACCGCCTTGCCGGGAGCCACCCTTCCCGGCGCCTTGCCATCGATGCGAGTCATCAGGTCTTCCGCCGCGCCGCCCCTTGATTTTCAACCAGACAAGAGCACATCCCCGCCCGGTTTTCCAGCCCCGCAGGGCCCGTTGCCCGGCCCGTCGTTGCCCCCGGCCAATCCCGAATTTCGCGGTTTTGCCTGCCTTGACGCAGAACCTTTCCGGCAGACGCACGCGGCACCGCCAGGATCTGCCGGAGCACGCGCCGAGTTGACACAGCGCGGCGATCGGCCGAAAACGAGTGGCGAGATACAGGGGATGGCCAATGAGAACCGCATGCGAACGCCAGTGCGCGCTGGTCATGGAGCAACTGCGCGACAAGGTGGCAACCGGCTTGCCGACACGGCTGGACAACTGCGCCCCGCTGGTTGACGGCTTTTATTTCAGCTGGGACGCGCAACAGGCTCAGGTCGATCTTTCGCTGCACCGTCCGGCCCGTGAGGCTGGCGCGCAGACCGCGCCGCTCTTCGAACTCCGCACCCGCGTTTCGGGCGAGCCGCGCTGGCTGTCAATGAACATCTCCCTGGGCTCGCACCGCTTCGCCTCTGGCGATGTGATCGCGCTCATCGGAGCGCTGCACTGCCCTGAAGCCGAGACCCTGCCGGCCTTTATCCGCACGCGGGCCAATGGCGAGGATAGCGACACGACGCTCTTCGAGCCACTGCGCGGCAAGGGTGCGAGCGTCACGACGGCGCTGCATACCGTCGAGCCGGCGGACAATCTGGTCATCGACGACGCCTTTCACACCCTGATCGTCCCGCTGCCGCGGCGTGATTTTACCCTGGTGCTGAATGATCTGCGCCTGTTCGTTCTGCCGGCAGCCGCCGGGCTGCGCAGCCAGCCGCAAACGCTTGCCAGCTTTGCCGTCTGAGCGGCCCGTCACCAGTCGGAAACCCGCCGCCCGTCCCCGGCCGCAGCCGGCGCGGCTAGCCCTTGGCACCCTGGCCGCGCGCATAGATGTCCTCGTAGCGGATGATGTCATCCTCGCCCAGATAGGCGCCGGTCTGCACCTCGATCAGCGTGAGCGGGACTTTTCCGGGGTTTTCCAGCCGGTGCACGGCCCCCAGCGGAATGTAGACCGACTGGTTTTCGGCCAGCAGTTCGACGCGCGCGTCGATCGTCACCCGCGCGGTGCCCTCGACGACGATCCAGTGTTCGGCGCGGTGGTGATGACTTTGCAACGACAGTGCCGCGCCGGGGTGCACGACAATACGCTTGACCTGAAACCGCCCGCCAACCACCAGGCTTTCGAACCAGCCCCAGGGGCGGTAATCGCGCGGGAAGGTCTCGGCCTGATGCGCGCCCCGAGCCTTCAGCGCGGCCACCGCGCTGCGCACCTCCTGCGCACGATCCTTGCGCGCCACCAGCACGGCATCGGGCATGGCAACGGCGACGATCCCCTCCAGCCCTATCCCCACCAGGTGCAACCCCTCGGCCTCTGAACGCAGCAGGCTGTCGCGGCATTCAAGCGCGGTGGCGGCGCCCTGCGTCACCACGCCGTCGGCATCGGGGCCCATTTCGCGCCAGACGGCCTCCCAGCCGCCCAGATCAGACCACACCCCGCCATAGGGCACCACGGTCAGGTTCTCGGCCTTTTCCATGACCGCATAGTCGATGGAAATGTCATCGAGCGCCGCCCAGGGCTCGGCGGCCAGCCGCACGAAGCCCAGATCGGCCTGCGATTCATCGAGCGCGCGGCGCACCTGAGCCAGCATATCCGGGGCATGCGCCTCGAAGGCGCCAATCAGCGTGCGGGTGGAAAACAGGAAAATCCCCGCATTCCACAGATGATGCCCGCCATCGAGCATCTGCTGCGCGCGCTCGGCATCGGGTTTTTCCACGAATCGCCGCAGCGGTTGGGGTAGCGGGGCGAATCCGGCCTCGGGCGGCGTGTTCAGTTCCAGCCAGCCATAGCCGGTCTCGGCGCGGTCGGGGCGGATGCCGAAGGTCACCAACTGGCCCGCGCGCGCCGCCGGCACCGCCGCCAGCACCGCCGCACGGAACCGCTCGGCGTCGGGGATGACATGATCGGAGGGCGCGACCAGCATCAGCGCATCGGGCTCGCGCGCCTCCAGCGCCAGTGCCCCGGCCAGCACCGCGGGAGCGGTATTGCGCGCCGCAGGCTCGATCAGGATCGCCGCCGGGGCAATCTCGACAGCGGCAAGCTGCTCGGTGACGATGAAGCGGAAATCCGATCCGGCCACCACCATCGGCAGGGCGAAACCCTCGCCCGCCAGCCGCCGCGCCGAGGCCTGAAACAGGCTTTCCTCGCCGGTCAGGCGGGCGAATTGCTTGGGGTAGCTCTTGCGCGACAGCGGCCAGAGCCTTGTGCCGGAACCGCCGCACATCAGAAGCGGGTGAATAGCTGGGCGCATGGGTGCCTTCCTTTGATCCCTCGGGCCGGAAACAACGAGCCGGGCAGGCGCAATCCTCTGCGACGCACCAAAGCCCTGCCCCTCGTCCGGTTTCCTCCAAGAAAATCTGTATCTTGCAGACGGGTCAATCCCCAACTGGCGGATCAGGCCGCATCTGGCGCTTGCACCTGCCGCGCCGGGCATGCCATCACATGCCTGCCCCTGACGGAACGCGCCCATGCAGACCCTGAGCTGTTTCAAGACCTATGACATTCGTGGCCGGCTCGGCACCGATCTGGATGCCGGCATCGCCCGGCGCATCGGGCACGGCTTTGCGCGCGCTCTTTCGGCGCGCCGCGTGGTGCTGGGGCGCGATTGCCGCGCCTCGTCCGAGGAACTGGCACGGGCACTGGCGCTGGCCTTGCAGGCCGAGGGCTGCGAAGTGCTGGATCTGGGCCTCTCGGGCACCGAAGAGATGTATTTCGCCACCAGTCATTTCGGTGCCGATGGCGGGATCTGCGTGACCGCATCGCACAACCCCATCGATTACAACGGCATGAAGATGGTGCGCGCCGGCTCTGCGCCGCTTGATGCCGAGACCGGCCTGGCGACGATCCGCGCGCTTGCCGAAGCCGATGATTTCGGCGCCGAACGGCCCGGTGGCGCGTGGCGTGACGTGAGCGCCGAGGCGCGCACCGCCTATGTCGAAGCGGTTCTCGGCTTTGTCGATATCCCCCGCCTGCGCCCGCTGCGCCTTGTGGTCAATGCCGGCAACGGCGCGGCCGGCCCCACCTTCGATGCCATCGCCGAGGCGCTCGCCGCGCGCGGCGCGCCGCTTGAATTCATCCGCCTGCACCACGCGCCCGACGGCCGCTTTCCCAACGGCATCCCCAACCCGCTGCTGCCCGAAAACCGCCCCGTCACCGCCGAGGCCGTTCGCGCCCATGGCGCCGATCTGGGCGTGGCCTGGGATGGCGATTTCGACCGCTGCTTTTTCTTCGACCATCACGGCGATTTCGTCGATGGTGAATATGTCGTGGGACTTCTGGCCGAAGTCTTTCTGGCGCGCGAGCCGGGTGCGCGGATCATCCATGATCCACGGGTGATCTGGAACACCCGCGATGTGGTGGCGCGCGCCGGTGGCGAGGCGGTGCAGGCGCGCACCGGGCATGCCTTCGTCAAACAGGCGATGCGCGATTTCGGCGCCATTTATGGCGGCGAGATGTCGGCGCATCATTATTTCCGGGATTTCTGCCATTGCGACAGCGGCATGATCCCCTGGCTGGTAATGGCCGAACTGCTGGGCCGGCGCGGGCAGTCGCTGGCCGCGCTTCTGGCCGAGCGACGCGCGGCCTTCCCCTCCTCGGGCGAGATCAACTTTCACCTTGCCGATCCGGGCGCCGCCATCGAACGGGTGCGCGCCGCCTATGAACCCCGGGCCGTTGGCCTCGATGAAACCGATGGAATTGGGCTTGATATGGGCAACTGGCGGTTCAATCTGCGCCGCTCGAATACCGAGCCGGTGGTGCGGCTGAACCTTGAAAGCCGGGGCCAGCCGATTGCCGGCCATCTGGCCGCGCTGCGCGATCTGCTGGGTGGCACCGCCGCCTGAAGGCGGCGCTAGGTGGTGGTGGCAATCACATCCGGCACAATGCCCGAGCGCGCAATGAACGCCGCCGGATCAAGCCCGCGAAACAGCCCATGCCCGGCAATCAGCACCGTGCCCAGCCCGGCGGCACGCCCACCCAGCACATCGGTATGCAGCGTGTCGCCCACCATCGCCACCCGGCTGCGCACCAGCCCGCCCATCGTGGCGAGCGCGGCCTCCAGCGCTTCGGGATAGGGTTTGCCAAAAAACGCCGGCGGCGCGGCACCGTCGAAAAGCGGCAGATCATGCGCGAAATGTCCCGGCTCCAGCGTCAGACCATCCTCGCGCGGGGCGACGATATCGGGGTTCGCCACAATCACCGGGCGCGGGGCGGCGCGCAGCGCTGCCACAAGGGCTGCCTGACGCGCCGGGGTCCAGCCCTCCGATCCCAGAAACAGGAACCCGTCGGCGCGCATCAGCAGATCGTCGTCGAGCGGGGCCACCTGCCCCGGCAGATCGGCAAACCCCGCACCCGGCGCGGTGATCGCCGCCCAGCGCATGGCCGGATCATGGCTGCGCAACGCACGCGCCGCAAGATCGCGGCTGGCGATCACTTCATCGGGCGCGAAATCGAAGCCCAGGCGCGCGTATTTCTCCAGCGCCAGTGCGCGCGGATAGCTCGCACCGTTGGTCAGAACCGCCACCCGCTTGCCTGCCGCGCGCATCTGCGCCACGCGCTCGGTCGCGCCGGCAATCGGTGTCTCGCCGATATTGAGCACGCCGAAGGCATCGAGGATAAACCCGTCGTAGCGTTCGAACACCGCCGAAAGATCATTCACGCTGACTCTGGTGTCAGCAAAACACGCCTGCGGCAGCCGCCCGCGCAACGCCTCGTAGCGCGCAAAGGCCCATTCGACATCTACGCGGGCAAAGGCGGAATGCAGCGGCATGAAACTCTCCTGAAAGGGCTGGGCGCTTCGGTCTAGGCGCGCGGGGCGCATCTTGGCAAGGGTTGCTTCCGCCGGGCGGGGGGGGGCGACAGGCAATCCTTGTCATTTCAAGGCGATCTCGTGCATTGTGCCGCCAGGGAATTCCTGACGAAGCCGAGCAGCCGAGGCCGCATGCAGATCGAACCCACTGCCCTTGACGGGGTGCTGATCCTGACCCCGAAGGTCTTTGCCGACCCGCGCGGCAGCTTCGCCGAAACCTACAACCGGCGCGCGCTGAGCGAGGCCGGGATCATGCTGGATTTCGTGCAGGACAACCAGTCGCTCAGCCGCAGGCCCGGCACGGTGCGCGGGCTGCATTATCAGGCGCCGCCGCAGGCACAGGACAAGCTGGTGCGCGTGCTGCAAGGCGCGGTGCGCGATGTCGCGGTGGATGTGCGGCGCGGCTCGCCCGGCTACGGCCGCTGGGTTGCGGTTGAACTGAGCGCCGCCAATGGCCACCAGCTTCTTGTTCCAAAAGGGTTTCTGCACGGTTTCGTCACGCTGGAGGCCGATACCGTGGTGCTCTACAAGACCAGCGATCACTACGCCCCGGCCTGCGACGGTGCGGTGCATTTCGCCGATCCTGATCTGGACATCGACTGGGGCATTTCGCCCGACGACGCCATTGTGTCGGAACGCGACGCCGCCGCGCCCGCTTTCGCCGATTGGGCGAGCCCCTTCACGCTGGAGGTGGTGCCATGAGGCTGCTGGTCACCGGCGGGGCGGGGTTCATCGGCTCGGCGGTGATCCGTCAGGCGATTGCCGAGGGCGCGACGGTGGTCAATGTCGATTGCCTGACCTACGCCGCCTGCCTTGAAAACCTGGCCTCGGTGGCTGCCTCCCCGCGCTACAGCTTCGAGCAGGTGGATATCCGCAACGGCATGGCACTGGCACAGGTCTTTGCCCGCCACCAGCCCGATGCGGTGATGCATCTGGCCGCCGAAAGCCATGTCGACCGCTCCATCGACGGGCCGGGCGCCTTCATCGATACCAATGTGACCGGCACCTATACCCTGCTGGAGGCCGCGCGCCAGTATTGGCAGGGGCTTGGACGGCCCGCCGGGTTCCGGTTTCATCATATCTCGACCGACGAGGTTTACGGCAGTCTCGGCGCCATGGGGCGCTTCAGCGAAACCACACCCTATGCGCCCAACAGCCCCTATGCCGCCTCGAAAGCCGCCAGCGACCATCTGGTGCGCGCCTGGGGCGAGACCTATGGCCTGCCGGTGATCATCACCAATTGTTCCAACAATTACGGGCCGTTCCACTTTCCTGAAAAGCTCATTCCGGTGGTGATCCTGAAGGCGCTGGCCGGCGCGCCGATCCCCGTTTACGGGCAGGGGACGAATGTACGCGACTGGCTTTATGTCGAAGATCACGCCGATGCGCTGCTGGCAGTGCTGCGCCGCGCCGCACCCGGCAGCCGCTACAATATCGGCGGCGAGGCCGAGGCGCGGAATATCGACCTGGTGGAACGGCTCTGCGCGCTGCTCGATGCCCGCCGCCCCGCAGCCGCACCCCATGCGCGGCTCATCACCTTTGTCGCCGACCGTCCGGGCCATGACGCGCGCTATGCAATTGATCCGTCGCGCATCCGGGCCGATCTGGGCTGGCGGCCTTCGGTCACGCTCGATGAGGGGCTGGCGCGCACGCTGGACTGGTATCTGGCCAATGAGGCCTGGTGGCGGCCGCTGCTGGTGCGTCAGGGTGTGGGACAGCGGCTGGGGGCTGGCGGGTGATCCTGGTTTTTGGCGAAGGCGGGCAACTGGCGCGGGCGCTCAGGCGCAGCGCCGAGGCCGGCGGGCTGTCGCTGCTGGCGTTGGGGCGCGCAAGGGCCGATCTGGCCGACCCGGTCGCCTGTGCGCGCACGATCCGGCACCACCGCCCCGCGGCGATCATCAACGCCGCCGCCTACACGGCTGTTGACCGCGCCGAAAGCGAGCCCGAACTGGCCCGGCGCATCAATGCCGAGGCTCCCGGTGCCATGGCCCGCGCGGCAGCCGATCTTGGCATCCCCATGGTGCAGGTTTCAACCGATTACGTCTTTGACGGCAGCGGCGATGCCCCCTTCGCGCCAAACCATCCCCCCGCGCCGCTCAATGCCTATGGCCACAGCAAGCTGGAGGGCGAGGAAGCGGTGCGCGAGGCCGGCGGCCCCCATGCGGTGTTGCGCACCAGTTGGGTGTTTTCCGCGCAGGGGGCGAATTTCGTCAAGACGATGCTGCGCCTCGGCGGCGAGCGTGCGCGGCTGAATGTCGTTGCCGATCAGTTCGGCGGGCCAACCCCCGCGCAAGCGCTGGCCGATGCCTGCCTGACGATCGCACAGGCCCTGCAACAGCGCCCTGAACTGAGTGGCCGCTATCATTTTTCCGGCTTTCCTGATGTCAGCTGGGCCGGTTTTGCGCGTGAAATCATGCACCAAGCCGAGCTTTCCTGCGAAATATTCGATATATCCACCGCCGATTTCCCGACCACGGCGCGCCGTCCGGCCAACTCAAGGCTCGATTGCAGCGCCACCCTGCAAGCCTTCGGGCTGGCCCGCCCCGACTGGCGCGCGGGGCTGGTCGGGGTGCTGGCCGAGATGAAAGGAACACCAGCATGAACACCCTGTCAGGCGCGGCCCAGCCTGCCCGCAAGGGCATCATCCTGGCCGGGGGCTCGGGCACCCGGCTTTACCCGCTGACCATCGGCGTCTCTAAGCAACTGATGCCGATCTATGACAAGCCGATGGTCTATTATCCGCTCTCGGTACTGATGCTGGCCGATATCCGCGAGATCGCACTGATCACCACCCCGCACGATCAGGCGCTGTTTCAGCGCGCACTGGGTGATGGCAGCCAGTGGGGGCTTCGCTTCAGCTATATTGCCCAACCCGAACCGGGCGGCCTGGCGCAAGCCTATACGCTGGGCGAGGCGTTTCTTGACGGCGCGCCCTCATGCATGGTGCTGGGCGACAATATCTTTTTCGGCCACGGCTTGCCCGAACTTCTGGCCCGGGCGGGCGCGCGACGGCGCGGCGGCACGGTCTTCGGCTACCGCGTCGCCGATCCCGAACGCTATGGCGTGGTGGGGTTCGATGCCGAAGGACGGGCGACGCAGATCATCGAAAAGCCCCTTGAGCCGCCCTCCAACCATGCCGTTACCGGGCTTTACTTTCTGGACGGCACGGCCAGCAGCCGCGCCGCGCGCATCCGTCCTTCAGCACGCGGCGAGTTGGAGATCACCGATCTGTTGCAAAGCTATCTCGATGAGGGGCTGCTGGAGGTGCAGCGCATGGGGCGTGGCTATGCCTGGCTTGACACCGGCACGCATGGCAGCTTGCTGGACGCGGGCAATTTCGTGCGCACGCTGCAAATGCGCCAGGGCATGCAGACCGGCTGCCCCGAAGAGATCGCCTTCCAGAAGGGCTGGATCAGCCGCGAGGATCTGGCGCGCATCGCTGGGCCGCTGGCCAAGAACGATTACGGAAAATACCTGATGACCCTGCTGGACGATCCGCGCCCCTGGCAATGAGCGCGCGCCAATTTCCAGCCCCGGACCACAGCGCCCGGCTGGCCGTCACCGGGCACCGTCACTGAACAGCGTCACTGGGCACCGAAGGGCGTCATCTGCGCCACGATCACCGCGTTCTCGTCGAGCGCGCGCTGCATCAAGGCACGCTCCTGCGCATCGATCTCGTCGCCCTGGGCCAGACGTTCCTCCAGAGTGCCATAACCGGTCACGTCAAGCGGCGCCAGATCGGCCTGTTTGAGGATCGCCACGGTTTCGCGCACCGCCTCGGCCTCATCGACGCCGCTGGCATAGATCACAAGCCCGGCGCCAGTGCTGCCCTTGGGCAGGCCGTCGCCGGCCTTGCGTCCCACCTCGACCAGCAAGGTATAAACCTGCTGCACTCTCGCCCCGTCTGGCTTTGCCTCGCTCATCGCACCCCTGCCCCGCACCTCTGGCCCGTAGCCTGACCATATTCCCGCCCCGCCTGCCAGCGATCGCCGCCGGGTGCAAGAGCGCGCAGTGCCGCGTGCCTCACTCGGCCAGTTCGACCGCCTCGATGAAGGCCAGCTCGGTATCACCGCAAAGCACGCGCACCCCGCGATAGGGCGCTTGCCCGGCTTCGGCCTGGCCGATCGAAGGCGTCACCAGCCGCAGATCATAAACGCTGAGCACCTGCGCCACCATGCCGCCCGGAGCCTGGGCGCGCAGGTTGATCACCTGGACTGGCTGCGCCGAGCGGTCGGCCATGCCCGGCGTGAGCATCACCGCATAGCCCGGCGTCGGCAGCAGCACCGTGCCTTCGACGATCAGTTGCAACCCCTCCTCCCCTTCGACCGGCGCCACCCGCGCGTGCCAGCCCGTGGCTTCAAGCACCGGGCAGGCGGGCAGCGCGGCCTCGGCTGAATCGGCCTCGGTTGCATCCTCCACGGCTTCCCCGGATTGATCTGCCCCGTCCAACTCGCCCTCGGCGCGCGGCGTCACCTCGGGTTCGACCTCAGCGGCGTCAACGGCCATATCCTCGGCCATATCCTCGGCCTCGGCGAGCGCCGCGTCGCGCGCCGCCAGAAGATCGGCGCAGCCCGGCAGCACCCCGGCCTGATCGCACACGAAAAGCCGCACCAGCAGCGTTGCGCAGCCCGGCTGGCCGCGCTCGGCCTCGCAGGCAAGGAGCCGCGCGCCAAGCGTCTCGGCCCCGGCGGTGAGGGGCATGAGCGCAAGGCCGGCAGCCAAGAAAACGGATGCGATACGGGTCATGGCAGTCTCCCTGAAAACGGTTCCACCTCACCAGCCTAGCGAAACCCGGCTCATCAGGCCAGCACCGAAACCCGGTGCCACCGGGGGCTCAGTCGCGCAGCAACTCGTTGATCGAGGTCTTGGCACGGGTCTGGGCATCGACGCGTTTGACGATCACCGCGCAATAGAGATTCACGCCGTTCTTCGACGGCAGCGACCCTGCCACCACCACCGAACCTGCAGGCACTTCGCCATACATCACCTGCCCGGTCTCGCGGTCAACGATCTTGGTGGATTTGCCGATGAACACCCCCATGCCCAGCACGGAGCCCTCGCGCACGATGCAGCCCTCGACCACTTCGGAACGCGCGCCGATAAAGCAGTTGTCCTCGATGATGGTGGGGCCGGCCTGCATCGGTTCCAGCACGCCGCCGATGCCCACGCCGCCCGACAGATGCACATTCTTGCCGATCTGCGCGCAACTTCCCACCGTGGCCCATGTATCAACCATGGTGCCGCTGTCGACATAGGCGCCAAGATTGACGAAGCTGGGCATCAGCACCACGCCCGGCGCGATATAGGCCGAGCGGCGCACCACGCAATTGGGCACCGCGCGAAAGCCCGCCGCCTTCCAGTCCGCCGCGCCCCAACCGTTGAACTTGCTGTCCACCTTGTCCCACCAGGTGCTGCCTTGCGGTCCGCCGGCATGGGGCTCCATATCCTTCAGCCGGAAGCCCAGCAGCACCGCCTTCTTGGCCCATTGGTTCACATGCCAGTCGCTGCCAAGCTTCTCGGCCACCCGCAGGCTGCCCTTGTCAAGCGCTTCAAGCGTGGTCTCGATGGCCTCGCGGGCCGCGCCTCGGGTCGCCGGGGTGATGGTTTCGCGCGCCTCCCAGGCGGCTTCGATGGCGGCTTCCAGGGCGGAATGGGTTGCGGGACTGGTCATGGCGTGCTCCTGCTGCTGCGCGCCCCGGCTTTTGCGGCTTTCAGCCGGGCCGGGCTCTGGTCATGGCGTTGCGCAGCCTATAGCCTTGCAGACAAAAGCACGCAATGCAGGCAAAGGACCACCCATGAGCAAAAAACCGCGTTTCCGTCCCTTCCCCGACGCCGAAGAAGACGTGCGCGCCTGGCGCGATACGCCGCAGACGCCGCAGACCGCCAGCCCGGCCTACCGGCTGGCCTTTGATGACCCCGATTTCCTGATGCGCGAGGAATTGCGCCCGGTGCGGCTGCAACTGGAACTGCTCAAGCCCGAGATGCTGATGGCCGAGCATGGCATCACCTCGACGGTGGTGATGTTTGGCGGCGCGCGCATTCCGGTTCCGGGGCAAAAGGGCGCCACGCCGGTGCTGGAGGATCTGTCAGTCTATTACGAACAGGCGCGCGAATTCGCCCGGCTGATCACCCTGCGCAGCCTTGCCGCCGGCAACCGCGAACATGTCATCTGCACCGGCGGCGGGCCGGGGGTGATGGAGGCCGGCAACCGTGGCGCGACCGAGGCCGGGGGGATCTCGGTGGGGCTGAACATCGTGCTGCCGCATGAACAGGCCCCCAATGGCTATGTGACGCCCGAACTGAGCTTCAACTTCCACTATTTCGCCATCCGCAAGATGCATTTCCTGATGCGCGCAAAGGCGATCACGGTGTTTCCGGGCGGCTTCGGCACGCTCGACGAGATGTTCGAAACCCTCACGCTGATCCAGACCGGGCGCATGCAACGCATTCCCTTCCTGCTGTTTGGTCGCGCCTTCTGGGAACGCATCATCAACTGGCAGGCGCTGGCCGAGGCCGGCACGATCTCGCCCGAGGATCTGGAGCTGTTCCGCTTCGTCGAAAACGCCGAAGAGGCCATCGCCGCCATCGACAACTGGCCGGGCTGAACCGCGGGCAGCGGCGCGACTGGCGCGCGCCGGTTGCCGGGCCGGCGATGGAAAACGCTACTCGGCCGCCGGTTGCGAACTGCTGCATCGCTCCGGCAGCAATGCCCCCAGCGCGCTGCGCAGTCGGTCAATCTGCAGGGGCTTGGTCAGGCAATCGTCAAAGCCGGCCTGCAGATAGGCCTCGACCTGATGCGCCATGGCATTCGCCGTGAAGGCGACAATCGGCAAGCGCCCCCCCGCGCCGCCGGCGCCTGCGGCGGCCTTCTCGGCCTCGCGGACGCGCATTGCCTTGAGAACCTCCACGCCATCCATCTCGGGCATGGAGATATCCAGCACGATCGCATCGAAGCTCTCGCGCTCATAGGCCGCCAGCGCGCTGGGCCCGTCATTGACCAGCATCACCGAGACCCCCAACTGGCCCATCATCGCGCCCAGGATCATCCGGTTGGTGCGGTTATCGTCGGCGGCCAGCACGCGCAGCCCGTTCAGATCGACCTGGACATCGGGCGCATTGCGTTTGACCGGCTCGCCATCGACCTTGGCCAGACGCGGCAGCGGCAGCGTGATGTAGACCCGCGTGCCATCGCCAAGCTGGGATTCAAAGCCAAGCTCGCCCCCCATCATGTCCACCAGCCGCTTGGCGATCGGCATGCCCAGCCCGGTGCCGCCGAACTTGCGCGCGATCGAACCATCGGCCTGGCCGAACTCCTCGAAGACATGCACCTGCTGCTCCTGCGTCATGCCGATGCCGGTGTCGTTGACCTCGATGATGATCTGCTCGGGGCTGGAGGCGTCGATCTCCACCCGCACCGAGCCGGTTTCGGTAAACTTGATCGCATTGCCGATGACATTATGCAGGACCTGCAGGATGCGATGCGGATCGCCCAGCCGGCGCGCGGGCGGCTCACCATGCACCCAGACACCAAAGGAAAGCTGCTTTTCCGATGCCTTGAGCGTGTGCACCGCCTCGATGCGCTGCGCCAGTTCGGTGACGCTGAAGGGCACATGCTCAAGGACCAGCTGGTCAGCCTCGATCTTGGACATGTCCAGCAGGTCGTTGATGATGTTGAGCAGCAGCGAGCCTGAATCGTGCAGCACCTTGACCATGCGGCGCTGATCCGGGTCGTTGACCAGCCGCTCCAGCACTTCGGCGATCCCCAGAACCCCGTTGAGCGGTGTGCGCATCTCATGGCTCATCTTGGCCAGGAACTGGGTCTTTGCGGCATTGGCGCGCCGCGCCTCGTCCAGCGCGGCCTCGCGCGCGCGCTCGGCCTGCACCTGCTGGGTGACATCCAGAAGCGCATAGACCACCCGCGCCGAGCCCTCCTCCACCCCGGCCATCGGTGCGGCATGAACCGAGAAATAGCGATCGCCATTGGCGCTGCGCAGCTTGTAGCGCGTATCCGGCACCGGCACGCCAAGCGCCTGCACCCGCGCCAGCGGGGATTCACCTTCCGGGTAGGGCTTGCCATCGTCGCAGGTCTGAAACCAGAGGGCCTCGTCGTGATGAACGCCGACCATCCGCTCGCGTGGCGCGCCCAGGATGGTTTCGGCAGCACCATTGACAAAACGGATCACGCCCGCGCCATCGAAGACGATCACCCCCATCGCCGAGGTGCTCAGAATGCTCTCCAGAAAGCCGCGTTCCTCGGCCAGGGCCGTCTGCGCCGCATGTACCGCCTGATCGCTCTCGCGCCGGCGCAGCACCGAGCCGATGACATCGGCAACCGATTGCAGCAGATACAATTCGCCGGGCAGAAAGGCATGGGTGTTCTTGACGCCATCGAAGCCGATGAACCCCATGAATGTGCCCGCAGTGCGCATGGGAACCAGCAGAACCGACCGTATTTCCTGCGATTCCAGCAACTCGCGCGCGGCTGAACCCGCTTCGAGCAAGGACACGTCGGGGGCATGAAATGCCTCCCCCCTTAGCAGCGGCTCCCCCATCTCGGCGAAGGTGTCCCAGGGAAGATCCTGCAAATGCTCGATCATCGGCTCGATGCCCGGAGCGCACCATTCATGGGTGTTGCTGCCGCTCTCGCCGTGACTGACAAAGACATAGGACCGGTCACGCAGGCAATAGGCGCCAATGCGCGAAATCGCCCGCTGAATTGCCGCGTCGGTCTCATCGATCGGCGCGTGCAGAAGGTCGTTCAGTATTTCAACGACCAGCGCCTGAATCCGAGTCAGACGCGTTTCATTTGAGATGTTCTCGGTCTGCATCCGCGCCATCGCCGATATGTCAAACTGCTCGCCGTTATCCTTCTGAACCACAACGATACTCTTCCGGCACCATCACGTTTGACGGGCACTCTACTGGGCAAATACGGCAGCGGTTGGGCAAGGGATTACGGATGAACACCAACACAACCACATATGGAAGGTTAACAGTGCAAACCGGGCAGTCAATGAAATGTTTGCAAAATGTGAATCTTCTTCTCCCCTTTCTGCCCTGATCGAGAGGCCCTGCTTGTTTTTTGGCATCTCGCGCGGTAGCACTCTCGCGCGGCCGGGCCTTTGCCGCAGCAATTCAAGCGGCTGAAGCAATTCACGCGACCGAGGTGGGGGCGGCATGACCAGCGAAAACCATGAACAAGCCACCGGCGACAGCGACGCTGCCGGCTTCGCCGTGCCCCTCGATCCGGCAGAATTGACCGCCCGCCTGCTGCGCTGCCCCTCGATCACCCCCCAGGAAGGGGGCGCGCTGAGCCTTTTGCAACCGATCCTTGAGGCGGCGGGCTTTGTTTGCACACGTATTGATCGCGGGGAGGTGTCGAACCTTTTTGCACGTTTCGGACCGAAGGGCGCGGCGCGCTGCTTCGGCTTCAACGGTCATACCGATGTGGTGCCGCCGGGCGATCGCGCCGACTGGCGCTTCGATCCCTTTGCCGCAAGCGAGGCCGAGGGGCGGCTCTGGGGACGCGGGGCCTGCGACATGAAGTCGGGCGTGGCGGCCTTCGTTGCCGCGGCGGTCGATTTCGTGCGCCACTCGCCCCCTGACGGCGCGGTCATCGTGACCATCACCGGCGACGAGGAGGGCCCCGGCCTTGACGGCACGCGCGCCATTCTTGACTGGATGGCCCAGAACGGCGAGCGCATGAGCCATTGCCTGGTTGGCGAACCCACCTGCCCCTCGGTCATGGGCGAGATGATCAAGCATGGCCGGCGCGGCTCGCTGACGGCCACGATCACCGCGCGCGGCGTGCAGGGCCACGCCGCCTATCCGCATCGCGCGCGCAACCCGCTGCCGGCCCTGGTGGCACTGCTCGACCGGCTGGCACGCCACGAGCTTGATGGAGGCAATGCCAATTTCGAACCCTCGACCCTGGCGCTGACCACCATTGATACCGGCAATTCGGCGTCAAACGTGATCCCCGCGCAGGCGCGCGCGATGCTCAACATCCGTTTCAATGACCGCCACAGCGGTGCCAGCCTGAGCGAATGGCTGCAATCGGAAGCAGGTGCTGTGGCGGCTCGAAGCGGGGTCGCCCTGGACGTCGCGGTCAGCATCTCGGGCGAGAGCTTCGTCACCGAGCCGGGCTATCTGACCGATCTGGTGGCCCGCGCCGTCGAGGCCGAATGCGGCATCCGGCCCGAGTTGTCGACATCAGGCGGCACATCGGATGCACGTTTCATCAAGGATCATTGCCCGGTTGTCGAATTCGGTCTGGTCGGGCAATCCATGCATCAGGTCGACGAGTTTGTGGAAATCGAACATATCCACAAGTTGAAAGCCATATATCGGCGCGCTCTGGACACGTATTTCGTATGAAAACCGATATATCCACCACCACCGACCTTGATGTCTGTCTGGCGCTGCGCCGGCGGGTCTTCATCGAGGAACAGGGCGTCAGCGAAGCCGAAGAGATCGACGGGCTCGATGATGAAGCGGTGCATCTGCTGGCGCGCATCGACGGGCACGCGGTGGGCACGGCGCGGCTTTTGCTGCGCGGCGAGACAGGCAAGATCGGTCGCGTTTGCGTGCTGCGTGAGGCACGCGGCACCGGGCTGGGGGTGGCGCTGATCAAGGCGGCACTGGCGCATCTGCGGGCGCGCGGCGGTATCCGCGAAGCGCGGTTGAGCGCGCAGAGCCATGCCATCGGCTTTTACGAGCGGCTGGGGTTCACGCCCGAGGGTGCCGAGTTTCTCGATGCCGGCATTCCGCACCGTCACATGCGCCGCGCGCTCTAGACGCAAAATCCCCATGACGCCGCCCGGCAGGCATGGTAGCGCCAAGACATGAGCACGATCCCTTCCAAGACCGACCTTCACGCCTGGCTGCGCGAAAACCCCGAAACCACCGGCCTGCGCGAGATTGCCCGCGCCTTCGGCTTGAAGGGTGCCGCCCGCCCCGAACTCAAGCGGCTGCTGAGCGAGCTTGAGGACGAGGGCCTTTACAGCCGCCGCAAGCGCCGCCACGCCGCCGACAAACTGCCCCCCGTGGCAGTGCTGCGGGTGCTCGCGCCCGATAGCGGCGGCGATCTCTTTGCCGTGCCGCAGGACTGGCAGGGCCGGGGCACGATGCCGCGCATCATGGTGATCACCCGACCCGGCGAACCGGCCCTGGCCGAGGGCGACCGCGTGCTGGCCAAGCTGCTGGCGGTGCGCGCCGAGGATCACGATTATCAGGCCCGCCCGATCCGCAAGATCGGCACCAATCCGCGCCGGGTGCTGGGCATCTTCCGCATGGGTTCGGAGGGCGGACGCATCGTGCCCATCGACAAGGGCGCCGATATGGAATGGCGTGTCGCCGCGGCCGATGCCGCAGGCGCACTCGAGGGCGAACTGGTCGAGGCCGAGCAAAGCGCCCCGGCGCGGCTGGGCCTGCCGCGCGCGCGTATCGTCGCGCGGCTGGGCGACCCTTCTGCTCCCAGGGCGGTGTCGCTGATCGCCATTCACCAGCACGGCATCCCCGACCGTTTCCCCGACGCGGTGATCGCCGAGGCCGATGCCCAAAGCCCCGCGCGGCTGGGCAAGCGCGTTGATCTGCGCGATCTGGCGCTCATCACCATCGACCCGTCGGATGCGCGCGACCATGATGATGCCGTTCATGCCGCGCGCGATACCGACCCGGCCAATCCCGGCGGCTTTGTCGTCTGGGTGGCGATTGCCGATGTCGCGCATCATGTGCGCCCCGGCTCGGAGCTGGACCGCGAAGCGCGCAAGCGGGGCAATTCCACCTATTTCCCTGACCGCGTGGTGCCGATGCTGCCGGACCGGCTGTCAGGCGATCTGTGCTCGCTGCATGAGGGCGTGGATCGCGCGGTCATTGCGGTGCGCATGGTGCTTGATGCCCAGGGCGAAAAGATCGCTCACCGGTTCGAGCGCGCGATGATGCGATCGGCGGCCTCGTTGAGCTATGAGCAGGCGCAGGCGGCCTTCGAGGGCCACCACGATGGCGCAACCGAGCCGCTGGCTGAAATGCTGGCCGATCTGCATGCCGCCTGGCGCGCCACACTGCCCGCGCGCGCACGCCGCCAGCCGCTTGATCTGGACCTGCCCGAGCGGCGCATCGTATTGTCTGATGAAGGCACAGTGACCTCGGTTGCCTTCAAGGACCGGCTTGATGCCCATCGTCTGATCGAGGAGTTCATGGTTCTGGCCAATGTCGCCGCCGCCGAAGAACTGATCGAGCGCCGTTCGCCCCTGCTGTTTCGCATCCATGAAGAGCCAAACCCCGAAAAGATCGAGGCGCTGCGCGAGGTGGCAATCAATTCGGGCTTCGTGCTGGCCAAGGGGCAGGTGTTGCAGACCCGGCATCTGAACACCCTGCTCAAACAGGCCGAGGGCAGCGAATTCGACGAATTGATCAACATGTCCACGCTGCGGGCCATGACGCAGGCCTATTACAGCCCGGACAATTTTGGCCATTTCGGCCTGGCGCTGCGCAATTACGCGCATTTCACCTCGCCGATCCGGCGCTATGCGGACCTGATCGTGCATCGCGCGCTGATTTCGGCACATCGCTGGGGCCCGGATACGCGCGCTGACGGGCTGAGCAGTTGGGATGTCGAAAACCTGGCCGACACCGCGAAGCTGATCTCCGAGGCCGAGCGGCGCTCCATGGCCGCCGAGCGCGACACCACCGACCGCTATCTGGCGGCGTTTCTGGCCGATCGGCTGGGCGCCGAATTCGCCGGGCGTATTTCAGGGGTGGCGCGCTTTGGTCTGTTCGTGCGGCTTGATGAAACCGGCGCCGACGGGCTGGTGCCGGTGCGCGCGCTGGGCAACGAGTTCTTCCACCACGATGCCGAGGCGCAGACCCTGACCGGCGAGCGCTCGGGGCAGGTGATCGGGCTGGGCCAGCGCGTGCGCGTGAAGCTGTCCGAGGCCGAAGCCGTTACCGGCGGGCTTGTCCTGGAATTGCTGGAGGTCGAGGGCGAGCCCATCGCCCGCCCGACACGCGGCCGCAAGGGACGCGGGGCGCATTCCGCCGGGCGAAGATCCAGCGCGGCGCGCGCGGGCAAGGCCAAGGCCCGGCGCAAGCTTGAGCGCAAGAACCGCTAGGCCGGGCAGAACCCGCAAGGGGGCTGTCAGCCCCCTCTGGGCTGCGCCCATTCACCCCCGAGGATATTTGCCGCACCAAGACGCGACGTGCCGCAACTCTCAGAGCCGCCCCTCGGCCACCGCATGACAGGTCGCGCGACCGGTCGGGGTTTCAACCGGTTGCGGCACCTCGGCCTTGCAGCGATCGAAGGCATGCGGGCAGCGCGGATGGAAGGTGCAGCCGGGGGGCGGGTTGATCGGATTGGGGATCTCGCCTTCAACCTGCCGGCGACGACGGCCCGACAACGCCAGATCGGGCACAGCATCCAGCAGCATGCGGCTGTAGGGATGTTGCGGATCGGTGAAGAGGCGCTTGCCCTCGCTGACCTCGACCAGCCGGCCAAGATAGAGCACGCCGATGCGGTTCGACATATGCCGCACAACGCTGAGATCATGGCTGATGAGCAGGTAGGTCAGGTTGAACTCGTCCTGAAGGTCACGCATCAGGTTGAGGATCTGCGCCTGAACCGAGACATCGAGCGCCGAGGTCGGCTCGTCGCAGACGATGAATTCGGGGCGCGAGGAAAGCGCACGGGCGATGGCGATGCGCTGACGCTGCCCACCGGAAAACTCATGCGGGAACTTGCCGGCGTCAGCGGCCGACAGGCCCACCAGATCCAGCAGCCGGCCAACCTCTTGCGAGACGGCAGCGCCCTTGTGCAGACCGAAGGTGCGGATCGGCTCGGCAATGATGTCACCCACCCGCCAGCGTGGGTTGAGGCTGGCGAAAGGGTCCTGAAAGATCATCTGGAAACGGCGGCGAAGGGTGCGCATCGCCGCGCCCGAGGCGAAATCCATCACCTGATCATCGAAACGGATGGTGCCGGCGGAAGGCTCCAGCAGGCCAACGATCATCTTGGCGATGGTCGATTTCCCCGAGCCGGACTCCCCCACCAGGGCGAAAGTCTCGCCGCGGCGGATCTCGAAATTCACATCGGCGGTGGCGGTGAGAAACTGCCTGTCCTCCCGTTCAAGCACCCGGTTGAGCCAGGGCTTGGAGACGTCGAAATAGCGCGTCAGCCCCTCGACCTTGAGCAGCACATCAGACATGGGGCGCCTCCGCCTTGTCATAGAGCCAGCAGGCGACCTGCCGCCCGTCATCGCGCTTGATCGGCTCGGGGCGCTCGTGGAAGCAGCGGTCAAAGGAGCGCGTGCAGCGCGGATTGAAGGCGCAGCCCGGCGGAATGGCGTTGAGCCGCGGCATTGCACCGGGGATCTGCACGAGGCGATCGCTTTCCTGGATCAGCGTTGGGATCGAGCCCATCAGCCCCGCAGTGTAGGGATGCTCGGCGGCGGTGATGACATCACGCACCGCGCCGATTTCGGCCAGGCGGCCAGCATAGAGCACCGCCACGCGATCAGCGGTTTCGGCAATCACCCCCATGTCATGGGTGATCAGCATCACCGCCGCGCCGCGCTCGGCGCAGATTTCCTTGAGCACATCGATGATCTGCGCCTGCACCGAGACATCGAGCGCGGTGGTGGGTTCATCGGCGATCACCAGCTCGGGCTCGGCGGCAAGGGCCAGCGCGATCACCACACGCTGCCGCATCCCGCCCGAGAAGTGATGCGGGTAGTCATCGATCCGGCGGGCGGCGGCGGGAATACCCACCCGGTCCAGAAGCGCCACGGCGCGCCCGCGGGCCTCTCTGGCGGAAATGTCGAGATGGGTGCGGATCGTCTCGACAAGCTGTTGCGCCACCGTATAGAGCGGGTTGAGCGAGGTCAGCGGATCTTGAAACACCATGCCGATGCGCTTGCCGCGGATGCGGCGCAGGGCTTCGGGCGGCAGGTTGTCGATGCGTTCGCCGCGCAGGCGGATCTCGCCGCCGGCGATGCGCCCGGGCGGTTCGATCAGGCCGATGATGGCCGCGCCGGTGATGGATTTCCCGGCACCTGATTCGCCAACCATGCCAAGCACTTCGCCCTCATCGATGTCGAACGAGACCTTGTCGATGGCGCGCAGCACGCCGCGGCGGGTGGGAAATTCCACGACCAGGTCGCGGACGGAAAGCAGCGGTTGAGCCATGCGTGCAGCTCCTTAACGCAGACGGGGGTTGAGGGCATCGCGCAGCCAGTCACCCAGCAGGTTGACCGCCAGCGCCAGCGCCAGCAGCGTGAGCGCCGGGAACAGCAGGATCCACCATTCCCCCGAGAAGAGATATTGCTGCCCGATGCGGATAAGCGTGCCCAGAGAGGGCTGGGTGGGCGGCACGCCAACCCCCAGAAAGCTCAGCGTGGCCTCGGCGATGATGGCAAGCGCCAGGCCGATGGTGGCGATCACCAGCACCGGACCCATGACATTGGGCAGGATGTGGCGCACCAGAATCTTGACCGGATGCGCACCGATCACGCGCGCCGCCTGCACGTATTCCTTGTTCTTCTCAACCATCGTCGCACCGCGCACCACACGGGCATATTGCACCCAGTCGGAAAGCCCGATGGCGACGATCAACACCCAGATGGCCATGGTTTCGCGATATGCTGGCGGGATGAAGCCGCGCGCCACCCCAAAGATCAGCAGCGCAATCAGGATCGACGGGAAGGAAAGCTGCACATCAGCCACGCGCATCAGGAAGCTGTCCACCCAGCCGCCGCGATAGCCCGCGACCAGCCCGGCGGTGATGCCCAGCACCATGGCGAACAGCACCGCCATGAAGCCCACGAAAAGCGAGATGCGCGCGCCGTAAAGGATGGTCGAAAAGACATCGCGCCCCTGGTTGTCGGTGCCCAGCCAATAGGTGTTGCCGGTAAAGGCGTTGGGTTCCATCGGCGGGGTAAAGCCATCCATCAGGTTCAGGCTGGAGGGATCATAGGGGTTGAAGGGCGCAATCCAGGGCGCCATGACCGCCATGGCGATGATCAGCAGCGCCGTGGCGCCGGCCACGATGGCCATGGGTGAACTGCGGAAGGAATAGGCGATGTCGCTGTCCCAGGCACGATAAAACCGGGAGCGCGGCGCGGGTTGCGGCGGGGTCTGCGATGCTGGCTGGGGGGCGGGCTGGGGTGCCTTGGCTTTGCTCATCGGAAACCCTCCTTAATGCCCGGCCTTGGAGCGATCGACACGCAGGCGCGGATCGACGGCGTAATAGAGCAGATCGACGATCAGGTTGATGATCACGAAGATCAGCGCGATCAGCATCAGATAGGCGGCCATCACCGGCACATCGACGAAACGCACCGAATTGATGAAGAGCGCACCGACGCCGGGCCACTGGAACACCGTTTCGGTGATGATGGCGAAGGCGATGATGGAGCCAAGCTGCAACCCGGTGATGGTAATGACCGGCACCATGGTATTCTTCAGCGCATGGCCGAAATGCACCGCCCGGTTGCTCAGGCCACGCGCGCGGGCGAACTTGATGTAATCGGTGCGCAGCACTTCCAGCATCTCGGCGCGCACCAGGCGCATGATCAGCGTCATCTGGTAAAGGCCCAGCGTGATGCCCGGCAGGATCAGCGAGGCGCGCCCCGATGCGGTCAGCAAACCGGTGCGCCACCAGTCACCGACCCAGACGACCTCGCCGCGCCCGAAACTGGGCAGCCATTGCAGTTCAACCGCGAAGACCCAGATCAGCAGCACGCCGATGAGGAATGTGGGCAGCGAAACACCGATCAGCGAGACCGTCATGATGGTGTTGGACAGCCAGCCCTTGCGCCTGAGCGCGGTGTAGACGCCGAAGCCCACCCCGAAGACAAAGGCGAAGAAGCCCGAGATCAACGCCAGTTCCAGCGTCGCCGGCAGACGCGAGAGGATCAGCTCCATCACCGGCTGTTGCAGCCGGTAGGAAATGCCGAAATTGCCCTGTGCGGCATTGACGACAAAGCGGGCGAACTGGATCACGAAAGGGTCGTTCAGCCCCAGCGCATCGCGCAGCGCGGCGCGATCCTCGATCGAGGCTTCCTGCCCCACCATCGAGTTGATCGGATCGCCGACAAAGCGAAACAGCGAGAACGAGACCAGCGCCACGACCAGCATGACGAGGACCGATTGCAGAACCCTGCGGATGATGAAGGCAAGCATCAGGGGAACCTCCGAAAGGGGCGCGCCCTATGGGTCAGCATCGCAGACCCAATGTGCAGCGCCCGCGCGGGGTATCCCGCACGGGCGCCATCGTCAAGCCGGCTCAGTTACCGAAAGTAACCGTCGCCATATGCGGCTGGTTCTCGGGATGCACGGCCAGATTGATGCCGTCGCGCATCGCATAGGCCAGCAACTGGTTGTGCACGTTCAGGAAGATGCGGTCTTCCATCACCGTGTCCCAGATTTCCGCGATCAGCGCATCGCGGGCTTCCAGGTCGGTCATCGTGGCAAGCGCCTCGATCTTGGCATCCAGTTCGGGGTTGGCGTAGCGCGAGCCATTGAAGCTGCCGAAGCCGTCGCCGCGCGAATGCACGAGGAAGTTGAACACATAGGCCGAATCAAAGGTCGGCACGCCCCAGCCCAGCAGGTAGAAATCGGTTTCCCAGTTCTCGATCAGCGGGAAATGCAGCGAACGGGTCTGCGAGACCAGATTCACATTCATGCCGATCCGACCCAGCATGCCCACCAGCGCCTGGCAGATCGCCTCGTCGTTGAGGTAACGATCATTGGGGCAGTGCAGATCGACCGAGAAGCCGTCCGGGTAGATCCCGCGCACCAGTTCATTGGCGCGGGCGATATCCGGGGCGCTGAAGCTGTGCATTGCTTCGGTCCAGCCGTTGACAAAGGGCGGCAGCGGCGCGGCCGAGGGCTGCGACTGGCCACGCATCACCACCTGGCGGATCGCCTCGCGGTCGATGGCCAGCGCCATTGCCTCGCGGATTTCGGCATGCGCGAAGGGGTTGTCATCGACATTCGCCGAGGCCAGCCGCTCCGAGGTCATGTCATAGCTGAAGAAGATGTTGCGGTTCTCAGGGCCGGTGGAAACGGTGACGCCGGCGGTCTGTTCGAGCCGCGCGATATCCTGCACCGGCACGTCCTGCACCAGATCAACCTCGCCCGACAGAAGCGCGGCAACGCGCGTCGCGGCCTCGGAGATCGGGGTGTAGATGATCTCGGTCACGGCGGGGGTGTCAGCCCAATGGCCATCGAAGGCGCTCATCACGGTGCGCACTTCGGGGTCGCGCTCGACCAGCAGATAGGGGCCGGTGCCGTTGGTGTTGCGCACCGCGAAGTTCTCCTCGCCGGCGGCGAAGTTCTGCGGCACAGTGACGTTGTTCTCCTCGGCCCAGTCCTTGTCCATGATGAAGAAGTTGGTCAGGTTCTGGACATAGAGCGGCGAGGGGCCGGCCATCTGGATATGCACGGTATAGTCATCCACGGCCTCGGCGCCGGTAACGGCCGAATGCAGTGCCCGGAAGCCCGAGCTTTCGTGACGCACCCGCTCAAGCGAGAAGACCACATCCTCGGCGGTGAAGGCATTGCCGTTGTGGAAGGTCACGCCTTCGCGCAGCTTGATCACCCAGATCGTGGGGTCTTCGTCATGGATATACCATTCAGTCGCCAGGCGCGGCTGCAGCGAGCCATCGGTGGCCCGGCCAACCAGCGTTTCGTAGATGTGGTGCAGCACCGTCGAGGTCGGCCCCTCGTTCTGGCTGTGCGGATCGAGCGTCAGCGCATCGGCGACACGTGCCCAGCGCAGGGTCTCGGCCTCAGAGGGCGCTGCCGCGAGGGTCAGGGCCAGAGCCGCAGCGCCCGCCATCAGGCCACGCCGCAGCGATTTCAACTTGGTTGTCATAAGCATGACACACTCCCATTTTCTTGTTTCGCGCGTTCGTTTTTTGGGCATTCGCCCCGCGCGCAATGGCGACACCCTTCTATTCTTTGTGCAGACTGTCAACATTCATCGCACCCGGCCTTCCCCTAGGGAAAGCCAGCCGCATCTGCCCGGCTCAACCCGGACGAAAGGCCCGGATGCGGGAGGGATCGGTTTCCAGCCGCGCGGCGCCGATCAGATCCAGACAATAGGGCACAGCGGCAAAGACCGCCGCCATGCAGGTGGCAATCGCTGCCGGGTTGCCCGGCAGGGTGATGATCAGCGAACGCCCGCGCACCCCCGCACCCTGCCGCGACAGGATCGCGGTGGGCACCTCGGCGAGCGACGCCTGACGCATCGCCTCGCCAAAGCCGGGAAGGTCGAAATCCAGCACTGCGGCCATGCCCTCGGGGGTGCGGTCGCGCGGTGACGGGCCGGTGCCGCCAGTCACCAGGATCAGATCGGCCCGCCAGTCATCGGCCAGCCCGCGCAATGCCTCGGCAACCGGCTGCGCACCGTCGGGGATGATCTCGCGGCGGTATTCGACCGCGCTGGTCAGCACCATGCGCAGCCAGTCCTCGGCGGCCGGGCCACCACGATCGGCATAGTCGCCCCGGCTGGCGCGGTCAGAGACCGTCAGGATCGCGATGCGCGCCATGGATCACGCCGCGCGCGCATCGCGCACGGCATTGAGCGCCCAGGCCGCCACCCGTGCCGGATCGGCCGGCAGGGCAATGGCCAGATCCCCGGCAAAGGCCAGAAACGCCTCAAGGTTGAGCGCATTGACCCCCACCAGCACCGGCATGTCGCGCTCCAGCGCATCGGCGATCACCGGCACAAAACCACGCCCCTCGGCCTCGGTCTTGCCGAATTTGTTCACCACCAGCGCATCGGCGCGTGCCAGCCGCCGCTGGCTGCAGGCGACGGCCTCTTCCAGCGCGCCGCTGTCCAGCCGGCAGCCGCGCGCGGCAACGCCCAGATCCTGGCTGATGCGTAGCACCGGCCCGCCGGGCAACACATGCAGATCCATGTCGCAAACGGCACGCCCCTCATGCGGCGGGTTGGTCTGCACGGTGCCGGCCAGCGCCAGCCCCGCCGCGCGCAACCGCGCCGCCGCCTCGGCGAGGCAGGCATCGGTCGCGCCGCGACCGCTCAGACTGACATAGGCCAGTTGCATGATAGTCTCCTTTGCATTGCCGGCCTGGCCGGCAGATCAGAATGGCAGATATTCCACCAGCGCGCCGGCAGGCAGGGCATCGACCTCGGCAGGGATGAGCACCAGCCCCTCGGCCTCGGCCAGGAGCGCCACGCGGTGCGAGCCCGGCGCATCCAGACAGGCGATGCGCAGCGCACCCTGCCCGTCATGGCCAAGCACCCGCGCCGGGCGATATTCGCAGCGCCCCGGACGATGGCTGAGCGCATGCGCCAGGCGGACCACCTGCTTGCGCCCCCCCGGATCACGCCGTCCGGCCATGGCGGCAGCAAGCGGCGCGCCAATCACCGTCCAGGCGGTGAATGCCGCCACCGGATTGCCCGGCAAACCCACCCAAACCGCCTGCCCCAGCCGGCCCAGCACCAGCGGCTTGCCCGGTTTCATTGCCAGTTTCATCACATGCAGCGTGCCGCCCACACCTTCGAAGGCCGGAACCATGTGATCCTCGTCGCCGACCGAAACGCCGCCCGTGGAAACCAGCAGATCGACACGTCCGGCGATCTCGCGCAGCGCCGAGGCCAGGCGTGCGGGATCGTCAGGCAAGGCGCCAAGATCGATTCGTTCGATCCAGGGCGCATCCATCGCCGCCGCAAGCAAAAAGCGATTGGAGTTCCAGATCTGCCCCGGCCCGAGCGGCTCCCCCGGCTCCACCAGTTCAGACCCCGTGGCAAGGATCGCCACGCGCAGCCGGGGACGCACCGCCACCGCCGCACAACCCACCGAGGCCAGCGCCGCCATTTCCCGCGCGCCGATCAACCGTCCGGCGGCAAGGATCGGCGCGCCGACGGCCAGATCCTCGCCGGTGCGGCGGATATGCGCTCCGGTACCGGGGCGCTGCGCGATATGGACCTGCCCGCCCTGAAGCGTGACCGCCTCCTGGGCGATGACGCAATCCGCACCCTGCGGGATCGCCGCGCCCGTAAGGATCCGGCAGACGCTTTTCGGCCCCAGAACGCCGGGCGCATCACCGGCGCGCACGCGCCCCCTGAGCGGCAGCCGCCAGGGCCCCGCGGCTGACAGATCGGCGCGACGCAGCGCATAGCCGTCCATTGCCGCGTTGTCGAAGGGCGGCAGCGGCAGCGGGCTGCGCACCGGCTCGGCCAGCACCCGCCCAATAGCCTGCCCCAGCGGCACGCTTTCGGCCGGCCGAGGCAATGGCAGCATCGCCAACCCCCACGCCAGCGCATCATCGACCGATAGCAAGCCCGCACTTTCGCAGCCGCAGCGCAGCGGGTCCGGGCGGTCGAGCATGTTTTGCGGATCAGGCATCGAGGACAGGCGAACCATGACTCCCTCCTAAATGACGGGTTCGAGCGAGACGCCCTCGCATTTCGCCCCGACCGCAAGGCCCTGCGCGAAATCGCGCGCGGCACGCAGCCAGGCCGCCTTTTCCTGCGCCGCACGCAGCCGTGGCAGCACCGCCTCGAAGGGCAGCACCGCACCGCGCGCGCGCGCATCGAGCCGGATCACATGAAACCCGAAGCGGCTTTCCACCGGCTCGGGGCTGATGGCGCCGATCTCCAGAGCCTCCAGCGCGGCCTCGAACTCGGCTACGGTATCGCCGGCCGAAAGCTGGCCCAGAAATCCGCCATTCTGGCTTGAGCTGCACGCGCTATGCTCGCGCGCCAGATCGGCAAAGAGCGTCGGCGCGGCCAGAAGCCGGGCGCAAAGCGCCTGTGCGATCTCGCGGGCACGGACGCGCGCCGCGCCGCCATCGGGCGCAGCGGGCAGCAGGATATGGGAGGCCTCGTAAAGCGCGGGCGCGCAGAAACGCTCGGGCCGGGCGGCATAATGGGCGCGCAAGGCCTCGTCGCTGACCGGCTCGGGCGTCACTGCGAGGTCCAGGAGCTGGCGCACCAGCGCCTCGTCCTCGGTCTCGATCCGGCCCGGCTCCAGCTCGGCCGGGGCGGGGGTGATCCCCCGCACCCGCGCTTCCTGCAACATCAGCTCGCGCATCGCCAGCGCGCGCGCCGCCGCCTTCCAGGCCAGCCCCGGCTTGCCCTTGGGCGCGGGATGGTTCTGGGCCTCGGCGGCGATACGCTCGGCAGAGATCTGCACACCGTTGACGCTGATCGGGGGCAAAAGCGGTTTCATCGCCCCTGCTCCGCCGGATGGCGCGCGCGCCGGCTGCGCACGATCTGATAGCCGGGCCGCCACAGGTAGCGCACCGGAGCCGAGACGATATGCACCAGCCGCGTGAAGGGAAACACCACGAAGATCAGGAGCCCAAGGAAGATGTGCAGCTTGAAGATCCAGTGAACATCGGCGATATGCGCCGCAGCCCCCGCCTTGAAGGTGAAGATCCCCTGCGCCCAGGCCATGAACTTGAGCATCTCGGAGCCGTCCAGATGCCCCAGCGTGGGAATGATCGTGCCCAGCCCCAGCACAAGCTGCGCCACCAGAAGCCCCAGCACAGCATTGTCGCCGAAGCTGGAATTGGCGCGGATGCGCGGGTCATTGAGGCGGCGATTCAGCAAGATCAGGCCGCCTACAAGCGCCATCACCCCGGCCATGCCGCCCACCACGACCGCCATGATCTGCTTGGCTGAAGTGGAGATGCCCAGCGCATAGAAAAAGCCCGCCGGCATCAGCAGGCCCGCTGCATGACCGAAGAAGATGATCAGCACGCCGACATGAAACAGCACCGAGCCGATGACGAACTGGCGTTTGCGCAGCATCTGGCTGGATTTCGATTTCCAGGTGAAGGGGTCGCGCTCGTATCGGGTGATCGAGCCCAGAACCATGATGGTCAGCGCGATATAGGGAAAGATGCCAAAGACGAAGTTGTGCATTTCTGCCTCCTGTTCATTCGGCGGCCGCAGCGGGGCGGCCGGGGGGCAAATCCATACGGGAAAGGATGTCACGGCTGACCGGGCATCCGGCGTTGGGATCGGGGCCGAAGGTGACCTGCGCCTCTTCCCAGACGGCATCGAGCGCGGCCAGATCCTCGGGGTCGTCCTCGGCCTCGGAGAGCAGCGCCTGCGCCTCGTCGCTGCTCGGCGTGGCCTCGGCCAGCGCGACCAGCGCGGCCAGCACCGGCGCATAGGCCGTTTCACGCCGCCTCAGCCGCTCGGCCAGCGCCACCAGAATATGCCCGGCATCGGCAAGAAGCGCGCGCGCCTCATCCAGTGGCCGGGTGGACAGATATTCCAGAAGCACCGGCAGATGATCGGGCAGTTCCGGCCCGGTCAGATCGAAGCCCCCGGCGCGATAGGTCTCCAGAAGATCGACCATCGCCCCGCCGCGGTCGCGGCTTTCCCCGTGGATATGCTCGAAAAGATTGAGCGACAGCGTGCGCGAGCGGTCGAACAGCAACACATAGCGTTCCTGCAGGTCATAAAGATCGCCGCGCGCCAGGTCATCCAGCAATGGCTCCAGCGCGGCAAGCTGCGGCGCGGGAAGGATCGCCTCGGCGGCCATGACGGCGCGGATCCCGGCGATGGCGGGTTGCAGCTCGGCCTGGGGGTAGCCCAGCAGCAGCGAAAGTGCCTTGAAGGTCTTCATGCGATGAACTCCTGCGGGCTGCGGAACTTCTTGCCGCCAAAGAGCGACTTGCCGGAGGTGCCGGTGGAACAGCCATTGCCATCGGTGAAACCGCAACCGCCCTTGAGGTCATAGGCATCCTCGACCAGTTCGCGGTGCGTGGTGGGAATGACGAAACGGTCCTCATAGTTGGCAATGGCCATGAGCTGATACATCTCGTCGATCTGCTGCGGGCTCATGCCGACGCGCTTGGCCACGCCGATATTGACCACGCCATCGACAGTTTTCGAGCGCATGTAGGACCGCATCGCCAGCATCCGCTCCAGCGCCGAAACCACCGGCGCCTCGTCGCCCGCGGTCAGCATGTTGGCCAGATAGCGCACCGGGATACGCAGGCTCTGCACATCCGGCATGTTGTCCTGGGCGCTGATCTTGCCGGCCTCGGCGGCGTTTTGAATGGGCGAGAGTGGCGGCACATACCACACCATCGGCAGGGTGCGGTATTCGGGATGCAGCGGGAAGGCGATCTTCCATTCCATCGCCATCTTCCAGATCGGCGAGTTCTGTGCACCCTTGATCCAGTCCTCGGGGATGCCCTCGGCGCGCGCGGCTTCGATGACCTTGGGATCATTGGGATCGAGGAAGACGCCAAGCTGCGCGTCATAGAGATCCTTCTCATCCGGGACGGCGGCGGCCCCGGCGATGCGGTCGGCATCATAGAGCATCACGCCCAGATAGCGAATCCGCCCGACACAGGTTTCCGAACAGACCGTGGGCTGGCCGCTTTCAAGGCGCGGATAGCACAGGGTGCATTTCTCGGATTTTCCTGAGGACCAGTTGTAATAGATCTTCTTGTAGGGGCAGCCGGAAACACACATCCGCCAGCCGCGGCATTTCTCCTGGTCGATCAGCACCACCCCGTCATCCTCGCGCTTGTAGATCGCGCCCGAGGGGCAGGAGGCAACGCAGGCCGGGTTGAGACAATGCTCGCACAGCCGCGGCAGATACATCATGAAGGTGTTTTCATACTCGCCGTAGATCTCCTTCTGCACGCCCTCGAAGTTGTAGTCCTGACTGCGCTTGGAAAACTCGCCGCCGAGGATCTCCTCCCAGTTGGGACCCCATTCGATCTTTTCCATCCGCTCGCCCGAAACCAGCGAACGCGGGCGGGCGGTGGGGAAAGCCTCCATTTCGGGGGCCGATTTCAGATGGTCGTAATCGAAATCGAACGGCTCGTAGAAATCGTCGATCTCGGGCAGATCCGGGTTGGCGAAGAGGTTCGCCAGAATCCGCCACTTGCCGCCCTGCCTGGGAACCAGCTTGCCGGACGCGGTGCGCGTCCAGCCGCCGTTCCAGCGCTTCTGGTTTTCCCAGTCCTTGGGATAACCGATGCCGGGCTTGGTTTCGACATTGTTGAACCAGGCGTACTCAACCCCTTCGCGCGAGGTCCAGACATTCTTGCAGGTTACCGAACAGGTGTGGCACCCGATGCATTTGTCGAGGTTGAGCACCATTCCGATCTGGGCACGTACTTTCATTCCGCTGCCTCCGTTTTTGCAGGACGGTCAAGCCAGTCCACATTGTCCATCTTGCGAACGATCACGAATTCGTCGCGGTTGGCGCCCACGGTGCCGTAGTAGTTGAAACCGTAGGACAGTTGCGCATAGCCGCCGATCATATGCGTCGGCTTGGTGACGGTGCGGGTGACGGAATTGTGGATCCCGCCGCGCTTGCCGGTGATGTTGGAGCCCGGCGTGTTCACGATCTTTTCCTGCGCATGATACATGAACAGCGTGCCGTCCTTCATGCGCTGGCTGACCACCGCGCGGGCAGTGATCACACCGTTGGAATTGAACACTTCCACCCAGTCGTTATCGACAATTCCGGCCTTTCCGGCGTCGGTCTCACTAAGCCAGACGACCGGCCCGCCACGGTTGAGCGTCAGCATCAGCAGGTTGTCGGAATAGGTGGAATGGATGCCCCATTTCTGGTGCGGGGTGATGAAGTTGAGCACCACATGCTTTTCACCCGACTTCAGCGCCTTGGTGGCATCCACTGTGATGGTCTTCAGATCCACCGGCGGGCGCCAGGTGACAAAGCCCTCGCCGAAGGCCAGCATCCATTCGTGATCCTGGTAAAGCTGCTGGCGGCCCGAAAGCGTGCGCCAGGGGATCAGTTCATGCACATTGGTCCAGCCGGCATTGTAGCAGACCTCCTCGCTCTCGATGCCCGACCATGTGGGTGACGAGATGATCTTGCGCGGCTGCGCGGCGATGTCACGGAAGCGGATCTTCTCGTCCTGCTTGACCTCGGCGAGGTGCTTGTGGCTGCGCCCGGTGGCCTTGCCCAGCGCTTCCCAGGCCTTCACCGCCACCTCGCCATTGGTCTCGGGCGCCAGCATCAACACCACCTCGGCGGCGTCGATGGCGGTTTCGATCCTGGCCATGCCCTTGGTCGGCCCGTCGGTATGCGTGCCGTTGAGCGCCTTGAGGTGGTGCACCTCGTCCTTGGTGTCCCAGGCGATACCCTTGCCGCCATTGCCCACCTTCTCCATCAGGGGGCCAAGCGCGGTGAACCGGGCATGAAGGTTGGGATAGTCGCGCTCGACGGCGATATAGGCCGGCGCGGTCTTGCCCGGAATGAGCTCGCATTCGCCCTTCTTCCAGTCGCGCACGACGGGCTGGGCGATCTCCATGGCGCTGTCGTGCTGAAGCGGCAGTTGCACCACATCGGTTTCCACGCCCAGGATTTCCGGTGCGACCTCGGAAAATTTCTTCGCGATGGCCTTGAAGATTTCCCAGTCGGTCTTGCTCTCATAGGCCGGGTCCACCGCTGCCTGAAGCGGATGGATGAACGGATGCATGTCCGAGGTGTTGAGATCGTCCTTCTCATACCAGCTTGCCGTGGGCAGCACGATATCGGCATAAACGGCGGTGGTGGACATGCGGAAGTCGATCGTTACCAGCAGGTCCAGCTTGCCCTCGGGCGCCTGATCGTGCCAGACGGCCTCGGCCGGTTTCTGGCGGCCTTCCGCGCCCAGATCCTTGCCCAGAACGCCATGGTCCGTGCCCAGAAGGTGCTTGAGGAAATACTCATGCCCCTTGCCCGACGAGCCCAGCAGGTTCGAGCGCCACACAAAGAGGTTGCGCGGCCAGTTCTCCGGCGCGTCCGGGTCTTCGCAGGACATCTGCAAGGCCCCCGATTTCAGCTGCTCGGCGACGTAATCCTTGATCTCCTTGCCGGCGGCCCTGGCGGCGCGGCCCACCTCCAGCGGGTTGGTCCTGAGCTGCGGCGCCGAGGGCAGCCAGCCCATGCGTTCGGCGCGGATGTTGTAATCGATCAGGCTCAGGCTTTCCCAATCACCCTTGGGCGCGGTAGGGCTGAGGATCTCCTTGGCGCTTACTGTCTCGTAGCGCCACTGGTTGGTATGGGCATACCAGGCGGAGGTCGAATTCATGTGGCGCGGCGGGCGCGCCCAGTCGAGCGCGAAGGCCAGCGCCGTCCAACCGGTCTGCGGGCGCAGCTTTTCCTGGCCCACATAATGCGCCCAGCCGCCGCCCGACTGGCCCACGCAGCCGCACATCACCAGCATGTTGATGACCGCACGGTAGTTCATGTCCATGTGATACCAGTGATTCATCGCCGCACCGATGATCACCATGGACTTGCCGCCGGTCCTTTCGGCATTGTCGGCAAATTCGCGCGCCACATGGATGATCTTGTCGCGGCTGACGCCGGTGATGCGCTCGGCCCAGGCGGGCGTGAAGGGCACATCGGCATCATAGTCGCTGGCCACATTGTCGCCGCCCAGGCCCCGGTCAAGGCTGTAGTTGGCGCAGAAAAGGTCGAAGACCGTGGCGACATAATGCTCCTGGCCATCGGCAAGGCGCAATTTCTTCACCGGCACGTTGCGCACCAGCACATCGCCGCGCGCGTCGTTCTCCCAGCCATTCGAGGCCGCGCCGCCGAAATAGGGAAAGGCCACGCCCTGCACATCGTCGCGGTCATCTTCCAGCAGCAGGCTCATCTTCAGCCGGATGTCATGCGCCCCGGCGCGCTCCTCCAGGTTCCAGCGGCCGGTTTCCATATCGGCCTGGCTGCTCATGCCGCTGGCCCCGGCGCCCGGCTCCTTGACCGGCTTCTTGCTGCCCTCGTCCGACCAGCGAAACCCGATGGAGCCGTTGGGCACCACGATCTCGCCAGTGACGTCGTCGATGCCCACTGTCTTCCATTCCGGGTTGCTCGACTGACCCAGCGCATCGTCGAAATCGGCCGCGCGCAATTGCCGGCCCGGCACCAGCATGCCGTCGCGCTCCTCCAGCTTCACCAGCATCGGCATGTCGGAATACTTGCGGCAATAATCCTCGAAATACTCGACCTGCCGGTCAAGATGGAACTCGCGCAGGATCACATGCCCAAAGGCCATGCCCAACGCCGCATCGGTGCCCTGCTTGGCATTGAGCCAGACATCGCCGAATTTGGCGGCCTCCGAGTAATCGGGGCAGATCACTGCCGATTTGGTGCCGCGATAGCGCGCCTCGGTGTAGAAATGGGCATCTGGCGTGCGCGTCTGGGGTACGTTCGACCCCCAGAGCAGCAGATAGCCGGCGTTGTACCAATCAGCCGATTCCGGCACGTCGGTCTGCTCGCCCCAGGTCTGCGGGCTCGACGGTGGCAGGTCGCAATACCAGTCATAGAAGCTCATGCAGGTGCCGCCCAGAAGCGACAGGTAGCGCGAACCGGCGGCATAGCTGACCATCGACATCGCCGGGATCGGTGAAAAGCCGAACACCCGGTCGGGGCCATATTTTCTTGCCGTATAGGCATTGGCGGCGGCGGTGATCTCGGTCACCTCGTCCCAGCTGGCGCGCACAAAACCGCCGGTGCCGCGCTTGCGTGTATAGCTGGCGCGCGCCGCCGGGTCGTTCTGGATCGCCTCCCAGGCCTTGACGGGCGAGAGCGTCTTGCGCTTCTCGCGCCAGAGCTTCATCAGCCGGCCGCGCACCAGCGGCGTCTTCACCCGGTTGGCGGAATAGAGATACCACGAATAGCTGGCCCCGCGCGCGCAGCCGCGCGGCTCGTGGTTGGGCAGATCGGGGCGCGTGCGGGGATAATCGGTCTGCTGGGTTTCCCAGGTGACGATGCCGGATTTGACATAGATCTTCCAGCTGCACGAGCCGGTGCAGTTTACACCATGCGTCGAGCGCACGATCTTGTCGTGGCGCCAGCGGTTGCGATAGGTGTCCTCCCAGTCGCGGTTTTCGGTCGTCGTCTGGCCGTGGCCACCGGCGAAAGTGTCCTTGCGCAGGCTCTTGAAGAAGTTCAGCCGGTCGAGAAGATGGCTCATCGCTCTCTCCTTTCAGTTGTCGGTTGGGCGGGGCCGCGCGGGCTTGGGCGGCAGCCCCGCCAGAGGGCTCAGCAGGGGAAGGGTGCGTTGCGGCGCGCGTAGAGCACCCAGTTCAGCACCACGTTGAAGGCGAAGAAGGCGGTCAGGCCGTAAAAGACCGGGGCAGCCGACTGGTAGCTGGCGAAGGACCAGGCAAAGAGCATGCCGAAGATGAACGGCCCGTAAGCCGCAATCGCCGCCGTGAAGCCGATCACGCCCCCGCCCTGGCGCGGCGCGAAGAGCATCGGCATCTGCTTGAAGGTCGAGGCGTTGCCGACCCCGGCAAAGAAGAACAGCGCCAGCATTGCCGAAACGAAGAGCCAGAAGCTGTCAAGCGACGTGGGGGTGACGGTCAGCGTCACCAGAAAGGCGCAGGCCACCATGCCGATACCAGCCCAATGCGTCACCCTCGCACCGCCGAACCGGTCCGAGATCGGCCCGGCGACGACCCGGCTGGCCGAGCCGACAAGCGGCCCCCAGAAGGCCCAGGCCAGCGGATCGGGCGCGCCCTCGAAGCTGCCATAAACCTCGCGGATCAGCAGCGGGAAGGTCGCCGCCAGCCCCGAGAACCCGCCGAAGGTCATGATGTAGAGCGAGGTCTGCGCCCAGGTATGGCCGGATTTGAAGATGTCGAACTGGTCGCTGAAGTTCGACTTGATCGGCACTGATTTCAGGAACAGCCAGGCGGTGATGCCAAAGACCGCGACAAACGGGATCATCACCAGCGGCGCGTTTTGCAGATAGATCTGGCTTTCGACCCCGCCGCGCACCATGGTCTGCGGCTCGCCCACCCAGGCCACCCCGCCCAGCAGCGCGAAGCCGATCACCCAGGGCGTGACGAACTGCACCACCGACACCCCGAAATTGCCGATCCCGGCCTGAATGGCCAGCGCCGTGCCCTGCAATCGCTTGGGAAAGAACATCGAGGTCGAGGGCATGAACGAGCTGAAATTGCCCCCGCCGAGACCGGCCAGGAAGGCCAGCAGCATCAGCACCCAGAAGGGAGTGGCGGGGTTCTGCACGGCGAAGAACCAGCCCACCAGCGGAATGAGCAATGACAGCGTGGACAGGCTGACCACATGGCGCGTGCCATAGATCGGCACCAGAAACATGTGAATCAGCCGCAACGAGCCGCCGGCGAGGCCGGGCATGGCCGCAAGCCAGAAAAGCTGACTGGCGGTGAACTGAAAGCCGATCTGCGGCAACCGCACCACCAGCGCCGAGACCAGAAACCAGGTGATGAAGGCCATGGTCAGGTTGGCGGTGGTGATGGTCAGCGTCAGCCAGGCCTGGCGCGCGCCGCCGGCGGCCCAGAAACCGCTGTCCTCGGGGTCCCAGCGGGGCAGCCAGGTGCCGCCACGAGCTTTCGGATCGGTGTTGGAAGCAGACATGTGAATACCCTTTCTGCGGTCGCGCGCGCTTACTTCGCAGCGGCGGTTTTGGGATCGAGCCGCTCCAGCGCGGCGCGCAACTCATCGAGCGAACGGAAGCGGGCGGTCAGCGTCAGGCCGGCACCGCGCTCGGCCAGTTCGACCTTTTCGGACCCGGCAAAGAGCGCCGCCAGCTCGGCTTCGGTCTCGCGCTTGAGCAGCGCCTCGCGGGCGATCTCGCGGTCCACCGAGGAGATGACATATTCATCGCCAAACCCGCCCTCGGGCTCTTTCAGCCAGGCCAGGCAGACCAGCCAGCTGATGAAGGCCCCCGCCGCGATGATGAAGAAGAACTGCGTCGGCGTGACGAACATGAAGACAAAGAGGTAGAAGACCGCGCCGACATTGCCGTAGGCCCCCGCCATGCCCGAGATCTGCCCCGTCACCCGGCGCTTGATCGAGGGGATGATGCCGAAGGTCGCCCCTTCCGCACCCTGCACAAAGAACGAGCACATGATGGTGAAGCCGATGGCGATGATCAGCGGCCAGTTGGAGTTCAGCAGGCCCATCAGCACGAAGCCGATGCCGATGCCGAACATGTAGGCCAGCATGACGAAGCGGCGGTTGCCGAAGCGGTCCGACACCAGCCCGCCCATCGGCCGGGCGAAAAGATTGACGAAGGCAAAGCTGGCGGCAATCAGGCCGGCGGCGGCGGCCGTCAGCCCCCAGGTTTCCTCGAAGAACATCGGCAGCATCGACACCACCGCCAGTTCGGCACCGAAATTGGCGAAATAGGTGATGTTGAGCGCCGCGACCGATTTGAACGGATAGCGGTCATCGACCGGCACGCCCTTTTTCAGGATCGGCACATTGACCCGCAGCGCCTGCACGATCTGATAGACCACGACCACGGCAATGGCGATGTAGCAGATCACCGCCGTCATCGGGTCGATATAGCCCATCAGTTCGATGCGATAGATCAGGATCGACAGGATGCCGACCATCGGCACGATGAACACGCACATCAGCGCCAGATCGCCCCAGCTGGACACTTCCAGCGCTGCGGTCTTGCGCGGCTTCTTGTGGGTGTCGCGCGTGGGGCCATCGGTGATGGCGAACCAGTAGAAGACCCCGTAAACCGCCATCACCACGCCCGATGTGGCGATCGCCCAGCGCCAGCCGTCGTCGCCGCCATAGATCATCAGCGCGATCGTGGGCAGCGTCATTGCCGCCGCCGCCGAACCGAAATTACCCCAGCCGGCATAGAAGCCCTCGGCGAAACCGATATCGCGCGGCCTGAACCACAGCGCGGTCATATGGATGCCGACCACGAAGGAGGCGCCGACCGAGCTGAGCACAAGGCGCGAGATGAAGAGCTGCTCGCGCGTATCGCCAAAGGCGAAAACCAGCGTCGGCAGTGCCATCAGCACCATCAGCACCGAAAAGACGCGCCGGGGGCCGTAGCGATCAAGCGCCATGCCGACGATGATGCGTGCCGGAATCGTCAGCGCGACATTGGCAATGGCAAAAAGGCGGATGTCGTCGCGTGTGAGCCAATCGACCGAGCGCAGCATGGACGACGCCAGCGGCGCCATGTTGAACCAGGTATAGAAACAGATGAAAAACGCGATCCATGTCAGATGGAGCGCCTTTATCTCCTGGTTCCTGAAGCGGAAGATGTCACTGACCTGCATGTCAGACCTCGGAAAATGGAAATGAATCGCGCGTTTTCACGGAGTTCACGTCATTCGGCATGGGTGGGGATGATCAGCAGCGGGCAATTCGCCCGGCGCGCCAGAAAGGCCGAGACCGAGCCGAAGGTCATGTGATCGAACTCCTCGACCAGCGCGTCGATCTTGCGGGTGATGAAACTGAAGGGGCCGGGATCGGGCTTGTGGCTGTGGCGCGCCATGACCAGCAGGTCCGGCTTGCGCTCATCGATGGCGCGCAGGATCATCTTGCGCGCGTCACCCTCGGCAATGAGCACATGCGCCTCGAAACCGGCGCCGGCCAGTTCGGCGGCGGCGGTTTCGGCACCGGCCTTCTGTTCCTCGAACTGGGCGCGGAACATGTCATCGGCACCGGCCGTGGTGGAGCCCACGTCCTCGACGACCGTGATCAGCGTGATATCAGGCCGCAACGGGCCGAGCAGCGTTTTCACCGCGCCCAGAGCAATGCGCGCGTTGCGTGAGTTGTCGTAGGCAAGCATGACATGCATGGTCGTCTCCTCAAGCTGTCGGCAGGCGGGGCCGACGATTCGAGGGCAGAGCGCCACAGCCCGCACGACGAGGACTTGACCCAGATCAACTGCCCCACCAGCCACCGACGAAAGCGACCCGGTTTGCGGTTGTTCGCCATCCCGCTTGAAATATCAGGAAAACAAAGCCGACAGACTTGGCGGCTCAGGGTTGAAAAAATCTCATCACTGATTGATAAATATCAAACGACGAATCGCGAGCCCCAAGCCCATGCGCCAGGAAGAACTGCCAGAAATCCGTGCCCTGCCGCTCTTTCGTGACATGCAGGAGGCAAGCTTTCAGGCGCTCACCGACAAATGCTATGCGCAAAGCTTTCCCACCGGCCTGGAACTGATCCGCCAGGGCGATCCGGCCGATTTCCTGCATATCGTGATGGAAGGCGCGGTGGAGCTTTACGCCCATTGGGGCGGGCGCGAATGCACGATGGCGGTGGTGCGGCCGGTCAGCACCTTCATCCTGGCCGCGTGCATCCGCGATGCGCCCTATCTGATGTCGGCGCGCACACTGGAACGCTCGCGGGTCATTCTGGTACCGGCGAGCGAATTGCGTGCCGTCTTCCGCCGCGACAGCGATTTCGCGGTATCGGTGATCAACGAACTGGCCGCCTGCTACCGCACCGTGGTGCGCAGCGCCAAGAGCCTGAAGCTGCGCAATTCGCGCGAGCGCGTGGCCTCTTATCTGCTGCGCCAGTCGCGGCTGGCGGGCGATGTGCCGTCCTACCTCCTGCCGGTCGAAAAACGGCTGCTGGCATCCTATCTCGGCATGACGCCCGAGAACCTGTCACGAACGCTGCGCAGCCTGACCGCCGATGGCGTGAAGATCGATGGCATGCGGGTGATCATCACCGATCGCGCCAAGCTCACCGCGCTGGCCAAGCCCGATCTGCTGATCGACGGGCCGGACGCCTGTTGCGACGGCTCGGGCGCGGGGCTGCCATCAATCAGCAACGCCCGGCCCTGACCTTCGTCGAAACCCCGCTCAGGCGCTGATCCCGCCCTGGGACTTGCGCGTGGCCACGGCGGCCTGCGCCGGGCGCTGCGGGCCGGTGCGCCGCCCGCTGCTCTGGTTGAACGGATGCACCGCGTCGGTTTCGACATGCATCACCACCTCTTGCCCCTCGGTCATGGCCGGCACGCCGGGCACGCGCATGGTGATCGGCTGCTCGCTGCCGGCAAGATTGATGTAGAGATGGCTTTCGGCACCGGCGGGTTCCAGCAGCATCAGCGTGCCGCGCAGTGTGAAGCCGCCTTCGTTGGGGGCCGCCAGTGTCAGCTCGTCAGGGCGGATGCCGATGAGATCGGTGCCCGACGGCAGATCGGGCAGCCCGGCAGCCGCACCGCTGCCCTGAAGGTATTCGAGCGGCAGCATGTTCATTGCCGGCGAGCCGATGAACCCGGCCACGAAAAGCGAGGCGGGCGCGTTATAGACCTCCATCGGCGTGCCGACCTGCTCGACCACGCCACCGTTGAGCACCACCAGCCGGTCGGCAAGCGTCAGCGCCTCAAGCTGGTCGTGGGTGACGTAAAGCGAGGTCGTGCCCAGCCGGCGCTGCAATTGCTTGATCTCGACGCGCATCTGCACGCGCAGCTTGGCATCGAGGTTCGACAAGGGCTCGTCAAAGAGAAACGCCGCAGGCTCGCGCACCAGCGCGCGCCCCATTGCCACCCGCTGGCGCTGGCCGCCCGAAAGCTGGCGCGGCTTGCGGTCCAGAAACGGGTCGATCTCCAGCATCTTCGCGGCTTCGCGCACCCGGCGGTCGATCTCGGCCTTGGGGAATTTGCGGTTCTTCAGCCCATAGGCGAGGTTGTTGAACACCGTCATATGCGGATAGAGCGCGTAGTTCTGGAACACCATGGCGATGTCACGGTCCGCGGGTTCAAGATTGTTGACCACCCGATCGCCGATCCGCAGTTCGCCCGAGGTGATGGTTTCCAACCCCGCGACCATGCGCAGAAGCGTCGATTTCCCGCAGCCCGAAGGCCCCACCAGCACGATCATCTCGCCGTCCTTGATGTCCAGGCTGATGCCCGTGACGGCCTGAACGCCCCCGGCATAGACCTTGTGCAGGTTGTCCATAACGATAGAGGCCATTGTTATTTCTCCGTCTCTGTCAGGCCTTTGACGAACAGCCGCTGCATGAACAGGATCACCAGGATCGGCGGCAGTGCGGCCAGGGTCACGGTTGCCATCACCAGATGCCACAGCGGTTCGCTGTCGCCCCCGGTTACCATGCGCTGAATGCCCATGACGATGGTGTAATATTCCGGGTCGGTGGTGATCAGCAGCGGCCAGAGATACTGGTTCCAGCCATAGATGAACATGATCACGAAAAGCGCCGCGATATTGGTGATCGAAAGCGGCAGCAGAATATCCTTGAAGAACTTCATCGGCCCCGCGCCATCGACGCGGGCGGCTTCCATCAACTCCTCGGGCACGGTCATGAAGAACTGCCGGAACAGAAAGGTGGCCGTGGCCGAGGCGATCAGCGGGATCGACAGCCCCGCAAAGGAGTTCAGCATCCCCAGATTGGCGACCACCTCGAAGGTCGGCACGATGCGCACCTCGACCGGCAGCATCAGGGTCAGGAAGATGACCCAGAAGAAGAAGATGCGGAACGGAAAGCGGAAATAGACAATGGCAAAGGCCGACAGCAGCGAGATCGACAGCTTGCCGATGGTGATGGCCATGGCCATGATGAAGCTGTTCCACAGCATTCCGCCGATCGGCGGTGTGCCGGCGCGCGAACGCCCCTCGAAGATCACGGTGCGGTAATTCTCCAGCGCGTTCGGCCCCGGCAAGAGCGGCATCACACCGCGCAGGAAAGTGCCCGACGGATGGGTCGAGGCGATGACCGCCACATAGACCGGGAACACCACGATGGCGACGCCAAGGATCAGCACGAAATGGGCGAAAAGATTGCCCCAGCGATTGTTTTCAACCATGGTTCCGCCCCCTCAGTAATTCACGCGCCGCTCGATATAGCGGAACTGGATGACGGTCAGCACGATGACGATGGCCATCAGGATCACCGATTGCGCTGCTGACGAGCCGATGTTGAGATTGACGAAACCGTCGCGGAACACCTTGTAGACCAGAATGTTCGTGGCCTGGGCCGGGCCGCCCTCGGTGGTGGCATGGATCACGCCGAATGTGTCGAACATGGCATAGACGATGTTCACCACCATCAGGAAGAAGGTGATCGGCGACAACAGCGGGAAGACGATGGTCCAGAAGCGCTTGAAGCGGCTGGCACCGTCGATGGCGGCCGCCTCGATCAGCGAATGCGGGATCGATTGCAGCCCGGCCAGGAAGAACAGGAAGTTGTAGGAAATCTGCTTCCAGGCGGCGGCAATGATGATCAGCGCCATGGCATCGGTGCTGGATGAACGGTGGTTCCAGTCGTAGCCGATGCCCTGAAGGACATAGGGCAGGATGCCGATATTGGGGTTGAAGATGAACCACCACAGCACACCGGCGATGGCCGGGGCAATGGCATAGGGCCAAACCAGAAAGGTGGTGTAGCTGTCGCGCGAACGGATCATGCGATTGACCATCACCGCGAACAAGAGCGCCACCGACATCGACAGAAGCGTGGTGCCGACCGAGAAGATCAGCGTGACCTTGAGCGAGTTCAGGTAAAGCGCATCCTCGAACAGCAGCATGAAGTTGCGCAGACCCACGAAGGTGGGCGGCCGGATACCGAAGGCATCGCCCTGCCGGTATACCGACTGGATCAGCGCCTGGCTCGCCGGCCAGACGAAGAAGATCAGCGTGATGATGACCTGCGGCGCCAGAAGCGCATAGGGCAGCCACCAGTTGGAAAATGTCGTGCGCTTGGTCTGCATCGGGGCTTTGTCCGGGGTTCGGGCCGTCAGGGCGGGCCGGCAGAAGGAAACCCGCCCCCACCTGCGTGGGGACGGGCCGTTGTCTGTTCGATCAGTTGATCGAGGCTTCGAACTCGCGCAGCAGGGCGTTGCCGCGGCGGACCGCGTCATTGGTCGCCTGTTGGCCGGTCTTGGCGCCGGTCATCACCGCTTCCATCTCTTCCGAGATGATGTCACGGATCTGCACGAAGCTGCCGAAGCGCAGACCGCGCGAGTTTTCGGTCGGCGGGTTCAGCGTCATCTGGCGGATCGAGGTGTCGGCACCGGGGTTGGCCTCATAGTAGCCCTGCTCGATGCTCAGGTCATACGACGCCTGGGTGATCGGCAGATAGCCGGTGTCCTGGTGCCACTGGGCCTGGATCTCGGGCAAGGAGAGATGCTCGAAGAAGCGGGCGATGCCGGCATATTCTTCATCCGAATGGCCGGTCAGAACCCAGAGGGTGGCGCCACCGATGATCGTGTTCTGCGGCGCGCCCTCGATGTCGTCGTAATGGGGCTGGAAGCCGTAGCCGACATTGAAGTCCGAGTTGCGCAGCACGCCGGCACGGCTGGCCGAGGAGCCGAAGACCATGGCGCATTCGCCGGCATAGAAGGCGGGGAAGGCATCAGGCCCGGTGTTGGGGCCGCCCCAGCGGAACACACCCTCGTCCTGCCAGGCTTTCAGGTTGTCCCAGTGGCGGGCGACATGCTCGTTGTTGAACACGAATTCGGTGTCAAAGCCCTCAAAACCGTTGGAGCGGGTGCCCAGCGGGATGTTGTGCCAGGCCGAGAAGTTCTCCAGCATGACCCAGCTCGGCCAGGAGGTGGAGAAACCGCAAGGTGCCGCGCCCGATTCGAGAATCGCGCGCGAATACTCGACCACCTGGTCCCAGGTTGCCGGCGGGGTGTCAGCGTCAAGCCCGGCTGCCTCGAACACGTCACGGTTGTAATACATGATCGGGGTCGAGGAGTTGAACGGGAACGACAGCATGTTGCCGTTGGGGTCGGTGTAGTAGCCCACCACCGTCGGCAGATAGGCCGAGGGGTCGAAATGCACGTCGTTGTCGGCCATCAGCTGGTAGATCGGGTAGATGGCGCCCTCGGCGGCCATCATGGTGCCGGTGCCGACTTCAAACACCTGCAGGATGTGCGGCTGCTGGTTGGCGCGGAAGGCGGCAATGGCGCCGGTCATGGTTTCGGCATAGGTGCCGCGGAAGCTGGGCACCACGCGATAGTCGGACTGGCTCTCGTTGAACCCTTCGGCCACGCCTTCGAGCAGTTCGCCAAGCTCGCCACCCATGGCGTGCCACCAATTGATCGTCACCTGGGCCTGCGCGGCCACGGCCGACAGGCTCAGCGACAGCGCCGTACCGGCGAGAAGACTGCGGATCATCATCAGAGAACCTCTTCTGTTGCAAAATCGTTGTGCGGTCATTGTCGCGACGTGCGCGAATTTGAGCACTTTGCTGCGATATTATTCGTTTGTGAAGACTGTATGTCAGTTCGCGAAAGTTTTTTTGACACTGGCAGCATTAATCCTTGCGCTGACCCGCGCGCAACCTGCCAAGCGACGGGTTGCAGAAACCGCAAAACCCACGAATCGAGATGCTTAGAGCCGCCCCTTCAAAGGGGAGAGGCAGGCTTTGGCGCGGGCGCACATTTTTCCGCCGTTTGACGCTGCTTGCGGTCCGGCGGCGGAAAAATGCGCGCCTGTCACCGACAGGCGCCGACGATTCGAATCAAGCTTGGTTCAAAGTCGATCGCGCAGCGAGAACCACAGCATCGCCGCCACCAGCAGCGGCCAGCGCATCGTCACCCCGCCCGGAAAGCCGGGTGTGGGCACCGAAGCCATGACATCGAAGCGCTCCGCCTGCCCGGCAATGGCCTCGGACAACAGCTTGCCGCCCAGCGTGGCCATCGCCACCCCGTGCCCGGAATAACCGGATGCCGAAAGCACATTGCCCGAAAGCCGCTCGAAATGCGGCATCCGGTTGAAGGTAATGCCCAGCGTGCCGCCCCAGGCGTGGGTCAGTTCAATCCCCTTGAGCTGGGGAAAGATCGCCTCCATCGGGCGGCGCACGGTGGCGGCAATATCGGCCGGAAAGCGGTAGCCGTAACTCTCGCCACCGCCAAAGAGCAGCCGGTTGTCCTGGCTGAAACGGAAATAGTTGATGACGAATTTCGAATCCGCCACCGCATGATTGCCACGGATCACCGCGTCGCGCTCGGCATCCGACATCGGCCGGGTGGCAGCGATGAAATTGTTTATCGGCATGACCCGCGCGGCAACACCGGGCTCCAGCCGACCCAGATACCCGTTGCAGCCCAGCGCCACGAACCGCGCCCTGATCCGCGCGCGATCGGTTTCCACCAGCGCCGGCTCGGCCTTCGTGAGCGCGGTGACGCGCGAGCGCTCGAACAGCCGCACCCCGGCGGCCTGCGCGGCGCGTGCCAGGCCCAGCGCATAGCGCAACGGGTGCAGATGCCCGCCCCCCATGTCGATATCGCCACCGTGATAGACCGGCGAGCCGACCATCGCATGCATCTCGTCGCGACCGAGCGGGCGGATCTGGTCGTAACCGTAATCACGCGCAAGCTTTTCGGCATAGGTGTGATAGTCGCGCACGAACCGCGGCTTGTGCGCGGCATGGATGATGCCGGGCGCGAAGCCCGCATCGGGGGCGTGGCGGGCCACAAGATCGCGCACCAGCGCCACCGATTCCAGCGACAGATCCCACAGCGCACGCGCAGCGCTGCGCCCGACCAGTTTTTCCAGCGCATCCTGATCGATCCGCTGGCCGGTGCCGACCTGCCCGCCATTGCGCCCTGACGCCCCGAACCCCAGCCGCTGCGCTTCAAGCACGATCACATCATAGCCGCGCTCGGCCAGATGCAGCGCCGCCGAAAGCCCGGTAAAGCCCCCGCCAATGACGCAGACATCGCATTCCAGCGCCCCTTCGGCCTGCGGCAGGGGGCTCAGGGGCTGCGCGGTCTCGGCATACCAGGAGCGCGGGTATTCGCCGGGCCGGTCATTGGCGGTGAGCAGATCCATCAGGCGGCCTTCAGCAATCCGTCGGCCTTGATCTGGGCATAGGCTTCATCAAGCGCCTTCGTCGCCCGCTCGATGAGCAGGTCGATCTGTCCTGGCGTGATCACCAGCGGCGGCGAGATGATCATGCGATCACCCACATGGCGCATCACCACATTGTTGGCGAAGCAGCGCTCGCGGGTGATATAGCCCGCGGTGCCCGGCTCGGCTGCGAAGCGCGCCCGTGCGGCCTTGTCTGGCGTCAGGGCCAGCGAGCCCATCAGCCCCACCAGCTTGGTTTCACCCACCAGCGGATGATCGCCCAGCGCATGCCAGCGCTCGGCCAGATGGGGATGGGCGACATCGCGCACATGCTCGATGATGCCCTCTTCCTCGATGATGCGCAGGTTCTCCAGTGCCACAGCGGCGCTGACCGGATGACCGGAATAGGTATAGCCGTGGTTGAATTCGTCCTGGGCGATGACTCGCGCCACCTCGTCGCACACCACCGAGCCACCGATCGGCGCATAGCCCGATGAAAGCCCCTTGGCGATGGTCATGATATGCGGCCGGATGCCCATGGTCTGGCTGCCGAACCAGTTGCCGGTGCGCCCGAAGCCGGTGATCACCTCATCGGCAATGAGCAGGATCTCGTATTTGTCGCAGATGCGCTGGATCTCGGGCCAGTAGGTCGAGGGCGGCACGATCACCCCTCCTGCGCCCTGGATCGGCTCGGCGATGAAGGCGGCAACCCGGTCCTCGCCCAGTTCGAGGATCTTGGCCTCAAGCTGGCGCGCCCGTTCCAGGCCGAACGCCTCGGCGGTCATGTCGCCGCCCTCGGCATACCAGTTGGGCTGGTCGATATGCACGATATTGGGGATCGGCATGCCGCCCTGGGCATGCATGCCGGCCATGCCGCCAAGACTGCCGCTGCCCACCGACGAGCCGTGATAGGCATTCTTGCGGCTGATGAGGACGTTCTTTTCCGGCTTGCCCTTGAGCGCCCAGTAATGGCGTACCATGCGGATATTGGTGTCATTCGCCTCGGAGCCGGAACCGGCAAAGAAGACATGGTTCAGATCGCCGGGCGCCAGTTCGGCAAGACGCGCGGCCAGCGCGATGGCCGGAACATGGCTGGTCTGGAAGAAGGTGTTGTAGAAGGGCAGCTCTTCCATCTGCCGTGCGGCGACCTGCGCCAGCTCACGCCGGCCATAGCCGATGTTGACACACCACAGCCCGGCCATGCCATCAAGGATCTCATGCCCCTCGCTGTCGGTCAGCATGACGCCATTCGCGCGGGTGATGATGCGCGCACCCTTTCTGGCCAGCCCGTCGTTTTGCGTGAACGGGTGCATGTGATGGGCGGCGTCGAGCGCCTGAAGCTCGGCGGTGGGCAGGTGGTTGGTGATGGTCTTCATTGCGGCGTCCTTCGCTGGCCCGGAAATACGGGCAGAATCTGCTGCCATGACGATATGATCAAATCCCCCCCGTTTCAATGGGATTTGATCAAATTCCTCCGGTGCCATCAAAACACCCCCGAAGCGGCATTCCGGTGGCCCTGCAAGGCCAATCCGGGGCAGCGGGCCGGGGCAGCGGGCCGGGGCAGCGGGCCGATCTCTCGGTCAGGCCGCCTTGCCGAGGTCGCGGCGCACACCTTCGAGGCCCTGGGCGATGTCATCCTCGATTGCGCGGGCCAGCGCAGCAGGATCACCGGAACGCATCGCGGCAACGGCTTCGCGGTGGCGGTCAGGGCCGATGGAGCCGCCACTTTCGATCATCACCCGCAGCGAAGGCCCGAAGCGCAGCCAGAGCGACTGGGTGATCGCCAGCAGAATCGGCGCATTGGCCTGTTCATAGATGGCCAGGTGAAAGCGGTAGTTGCCAGCCAGGTAGCCCTGCACATCACCGGCGGCGATGGCCGCGTCGATCTCGGCATCAATGCGCTCCAGCGCCTCGATCCTTTCGGGCAGGATATGTGCCTGCGCCATCTGCGCCAGTTTCGGCTCCAGCGCCAGGCGCGCGAAGGCCAGCTCCTCAAGCTGCGAGCGCGTCAGGCGGGGCACCGAAACGCGGCGGTTCTCATGCAGCTCCAGCGCGCCCTCGGCGGTCAGGCGGCGGATCGCCTCGCGCACCGGGGTCATGCCGGCGCCGAGAGAGCGGGTAATGCCCTGGATCGTCACCTTCTGGCCCGGCGCGAGCAGCCCGAACAGAACCATGTCGCGCAACCGTCGATAAGTGGCTTCGTGTTCGGGCAGGCGCGCGGCACCAGGGAACGGGTCGGTTTCGGTCATGCAATCGCTGCCAGAAGTTGATCAAATAATGCCCAACCTAGCGCATCCCCCCGCCCCTGACCAGCACCACGCCCCACATGGCCCGGTGTCGCGCTGCCCCGGCAAGCCGCGCAGCTCAACGCCCAAGCGCCGCTGCGAAACCGGCCACGAAATCGCCCAGGCGCTTGCGGGTCTCGGCATCGGTCAGATTGCCCTCGGCATCGAACAGATCACGCGCCTTCGACACCATCATCCGCCCCTCGAACCAGGGCCGGGTGCCCAGCGTTCGCAGCACCGGCAGCCAGTGGCTTTGCGCCTGCGTGGTGCCAAAACTGCCCGGCGAGGCACCGATCACCGCCACCGGCTTGCCGCGAAAGCGCTTCAGCCCCTCGCCCCGCGACATCCAGTCGATCGCGTTCTTGAATACGCCCGGCACGCCGTTGTTGTATTCCGGTGTCACCAGCAAGAGCCCCTCGGCCTCGGCCAGCGCCGTTTGCAGGGCCACAACCGCTGGCGGCAGACCCTCGGCGGCCTCCAGATCGCCGTCATAGAGCGGCACGCCGTGAAGGGTGCGCGCGTCGATGCGCACGTCATCGGGCGCCAGTTCGACGGCGGCGCGCAACAACCCGGCATTGAACGAGGCGCGTCGCAAACTGCCGGCCAGCCCCAGTATGGTCGTCATGTCATCTCTCTCCTTGCGAAATCTCGGGCAGTGGCGTCACTCAGACCCATTCACCGCCGCGCATCACCGGCACGCGGGTCCCGTCTGCGCCCAGACCGTCCACATCGATCCGGTTCGAGCCGATCATCCAGTCGATATGGATGGCGCTGGCATTACCGCCACGTGCCGCCACCGCATCGGCATCGAGCGTCCCGCCTTCGCGGAAGCATTTGGCATAGCACTGGCCCAGCGCGATATGGCTTGCGGCGTTCTCATCGAAAAGCGTGTTGTAGAACAACAGCCCCGATTGCGAGATCGGCGAGGAATGGGGCACCAGCGCCACCTCGCCCAGCCGCCGTGCACCCTCGTCGGTATCGAGCACCTTCAACAGCACCTGCTCGCCGCGTGTGGCGCGGGCTTCGACAATACGCCCGCCACTGAAACGCACCTCGATATTCTCGATCAGGCTACCCATATGCGCCAGTGGCTTGGTCGCGCGCACATGCCCCTCGACGCGGCGCGCATGCGGCGTGGTGAAGACCTCTTCGGACGGGATGTTGGGGTTGCAGGTGATGCCGTTGCGCGCCACCGAGGCCCCACCCATCCATTCATGCCCCTCAGCCAGGCCAACCGTCAGATCGGTGCCCGGCCCGGTGAAATGCAGCGCGTGGAAATTCTGCGCGTTGAGCCAGTCACAGCGCTGGCGCAGGGCAATATTATGCGCGGCCCAGGCGGCCACCGGATCGGCGGTATCGACGCGCGAGGCGGCAAAGATCGCCGCCGCCAGACGGCGCTGTGCCTCGGGCTCGGGCAGGTCCGGGAACATCTGGCGCGCCCAGGCGAGGCCAGGCCAGGCCACCAGGTTCCAGTTGATGTCAAACCGGGTGATGCGCTCGCGCGCCGGGCTGTAGGCATGCGAATTGGCGCGGTTGACGCGCCCCACCTTCTGCGGGTCCTCATTGGCCAGCAGCATCGGGTCCTCGCCCACCACCGCCAGCCGGGCGGTGTTTTCATCAAACGCCTGCCCCATCCCGGTATAGAGCCAGCCGGCGGCGCGGTCGAAACTGGCATCCCGCCCGTGGCGGAACCGCGCCAGCGTCACCTCATGGTCGGAAAAGAGCGGCGTCACCAGCCCGGCCCCGGCGCGATAGGCATGCTCAGTGATGCGCCGCACCAGTGGCAGTGCCTCGATGGGGGCGGTCAGCAGCAGATCCTGCCCCGGCTGAAGGTTCAACCCCACCCGCACCGCCAGTTCGGCAAGCCGGTCAAGGGCGGCGGGATCGGTGACAACGGGCTGCTGGGTATTCATCGGGTATCCTGATGGTTGCGGTCTCTGGTCTGAAACTATGGTGCAACCGGCGGGGGTTGCAACCATGCTGACGCATCTGGCATCCAGAGCGTGCCCGCATCACGCTGACATATCCAAACCACGAGAGCGCCATGACCTTCGCCGAGATCCTTCGCCTGCCCGTGCGCATCCTTGCCCGCAACCGGCTGCTGGTGCTGCTGGTGCTGCTGGCCATTGGCGCCGCGTCGATCTACCCTTCCGACATGGAGGGCCGCTACGCCCAGTCGCGCGGTGGCCACGAGATGCGCCATGTCACCCTGACCGAGGATTACGGGCGCTTCATCAATACCGGGCTGCAACTGGCGGTGCCGCTTCTGTTGCGCGACATGGCGGGGCTGAAGCAACTGGCGGTGATCACCGTGGCGGGGATCGTCGCTTCACACGGACCCAAGCGGCTGCTCAATGACGTGGAGATCCGGGGCACGCGGCTGGGGCAGCGCCCCTCCTCGCCTGATACCCGCCACAACATGCCCTCGGGCCATGCCACGCTCGCGGCTTCGGGGGCCTATTTCCTGATGCGCCGCTACAGCCTGTGGTTCGGACTGATCGTGCTGCCAGTGCTGCTGGCGACGATGTATGCCCGCGTCATGCTGGACGAGCACACCATATCGGCGGTGATTGCCGGGGCGCTGACCGGCATGCTGGTGACCGCACTTTTCACCACCCGCTGGCGACGCAACCGCGACCAGGGCGCAAGGCGCTAGTCAGGGCCGGGCCGCCCCGGCAGCGTGGCCATCAGCTGCCGCAACGAGCGCACCTGCATGCGCCGATACGCCTTCTTGCGATGGGTGATGACCGTGGTTTCCGACAGTCCCAGAATGGCGCCGATCTCGGCGGCGGTGCGGCCCTTGATGGTCATGGCCGCCACCTCGCGCTCGCGTGGTGTCAGGGCCGGGTAGCTGAGCGCCAGCCGCGCCTGGATGTCCTGCCCGTGCCAGACGGTGCTCGACAGCGTGAAGGCCACATGGCGCTCGGTCGCGGCCAGCACCACGCCCAGCACCGCCGCCGAGAGATCGTAGAGCTCGGGATCAAGGGGGCCATCCTCGGCACCTGAATAAAGGCTCACCGCCAGCCCATAGGCCGCCCGCCGCCGCACCAGCGAAATGCGGCTGGCAATACCCGGAAGCTCGTAGCAATCGCGCCGGTAGGTGAACGAGGCAATGCTGCCCGCGTCCTGCACGGTCAGAAAATCGCCCGCCCCCGCCAGCCCGGCCAGCAGCGCGGTATTGCCATCGTCCCCGGAATGGCGCTCGTAGCCCTTCGCGGCCCTTGTGGCGCGACGCAGGCCATGCGTGCAGGCGGTGCCCACCAGCAACGGCTGGTCGCGGTCGCCCTGGCAAAACACCGAGATGAAACTTGCCCCGCTGGACGCGCGGGCAAAGGACATCCCCGCATCGATGAAACCCGGCGTGCCGATGGCACCGATCAGCGCCTGCACCGCACCGGCTGGAAACGCCGCATCGGGCAGGCCGGCATCAAGGCGGCGCTCAAGGATCATGCCGGCCGGATCCGGTGACCTGCGGCTCAGCCGACAAAGGCCTTCTCGATGACAAACTGCCCCGGATGCGCATTCGAACCCTCCTCGAAACCGAGTTGCTCGCAGCGTGCCTTGAGCGTCTCCAGCATGGCCATCGAGCCGCAGATCATCACACGGTCATGCTGCGGTGTCAAAGCGCCGCCGGCAAAGGCGGCAAGCCGGCCATCCGCGATCAGCGCATCAATCCGGCCCATCTGCGGCGAGGCTTCGCGCGTGGTGGTGGGCAGATGGTGCAACCGCCCCTCGGCCAGCGGGCCAAGGAACTCATGCGCCTTCACCTGCGCCACCAGATCGCGGCCATAGTCCAGTTCGGCCAGGGTGCGGCAGGTGTGCAGCAGATACACGCTTTCGAACTTTTCATAGACCTCCGGATCGCGGATGATGCTGGCGAAGGGCGCGATGCCGGTGCCTGTGGAAAGCAGGAAAAGCCGCCGCCCCGGCAGCAGCGCGTCAAAGACCAGCGTGCCCACCGGCTTGGGCCGGATCAGGATGTGGTCGCCCGCGCCAATCGTCTGCAACCGCGAGGTCAGCGGCCCGTCGGGCACCTTGATCGAATAGAATTCCAGATGCTCCTCCCAGTTCGGCGAGGCGATGGAATAGGCGCGCAGCAGGGGTTTTCCATTGTCGCCCGGCAGGCCGATCATGGCAAACTCGCCCGAGCGGAAACGAAAGCTCGCCGGGCGCTCGGTGCGGAAGGCGAACAGGGTGTCGGTATAGTGGCGCACCTCCAGCACGCGCAGCGCGTCAAGGCCGGGCGGCAGGTCGATCGTGGCAAGATGGGTCATGCTGAGCGCTCCGTTCATTGAAAACCGGCTGCCAGAAGAACCCGCCAGATGCCCGCGCAACAATCCTCAGCGATGAGGAATGCGCCCGCCCCATGCCGGCAGTAATCTGCGAGCAGCAGGGCCGGAAATGGCCCGCAGCAGGGGAGAGCCAGATGTCCGAGCAACTCTTTCAAGATGTCATCCGCCGTCGCCGCAGCGTGCGCAAGTTCGAGCCGGGGCGCAGCGTCGAGCGCGCGGTGCTTGAGCGCATCGTCGATTGCGGGCGCTGGGCACCCTCGGGGGCGAATGTGCAGTGTTTCGATTTCATCGTCATCGACGAACCGGTGCTGCGCGATCAGGTGACCGAGGTGTTCCTGCGCCAGGCGCAGCGCCTGGTCGATCACGCCAAGGGCTTCCCGGCGGTGAAGAAGACCTATCTCGCCAACACCGTGGCCATCGTCGTGGTGCTGGGCGATCCCCGCTGGAAGGTCTGCTTTCCCCAGCCCACCACCGAGGGCTGGGAGGCCGAGTATCTGGACAATAACGAGGCGATCTATCTGTGCTCGCTGGGCGCGGCGATCCAGAACATCCAGCTTGGCGTGGCGGCCGAGGGGCTGACCTCGGCCTGGCTTTCGGGCGGCGGCGAGGAGATCACCAACCGCGAACTTTCAGCGCTTCTGGGCTATCCCGACTGGATGAAAGCCTATGGCACCATTCCCATCGGCTATCCGGCGGCAAGCCAGAACCGTCGCTACCGCCGCCCGCTGGATCAGGCCCTGCACTGGAACGGCTATCAGCCGCAGCAGTATCGCCCGCATGGCCAGGTCGATTTCTACGAAAGCACACTGCGCCCCTTCGCCATGTATCGCGACGAGGAATCGCTTGAAACCTGGGAAGACCGCACCGAGAAACTGGGGGCATGGGACGGCGCTTTCACCACCGCCATCGCCAATCCCGGCAGCAGAATCGAACCGGCGGCCGATTTTTCCGCCCCGCGCACCGCCGGGCGCGCCACCAAACGCCGCACCAGAGACCAGGGAGCCGAGTGATGTTCGCCCGTGAGCATATCGAATACCAGCCACTGCCATTGCCCGACCGCGTCGAGATGGATGACGCGCAGATGCGCGATGCCGCGCGCGCCTTCTACGACAACATGAAACGCCGCCACACGGTGCGCGACTTCTCGGACCGGCCGGTGCCGCGCGCGGTGATCGAGGAATGTATCCGCACCGCCGGCACCGCGCCTTCCGGGGCCAACCACCAGCCCTGGCATTTCGTCGCCATCGCCGATGCGGAGTTCAAGCACCGCGTGCGTCTGGCCGCCGAAGAGGAGGAGCGGCGCTTCTACGAGGGCGGCGCGGGCGATGAGTGGCTCAAGGCGCTGGAACCCATCGGCACCAATGATCACAAGCCGCATCTGGATATTGCGCCCTGGCTGATCGTGGTCTTTGCCCAGCGTTGGGGCGCGTTCGACGACGGCACCCGGTTCAAGAACTATTATGTGCCCGAAAGCGTGGGCATCGCCACCGGCTTTCTGCTGGCGGCGCTGCATCATGCCGGGCTGGTTTCGCTGACGCATACGCCCAATCCGATGAAGTTTCTCAACAAGATGCTGGGGCGGCCGGAATCGGAAAAGCCGGTGATGATCATCGCTGTCGGCCACGCGGCGGCGGATGCCATGGTGCCGAAAGTGGCAAAGATGAAAAAGCCGCTCGACGAGATCCTGACCATCGCGGAATAACCACGCGCCTATCTCCGAAGTTTTCATCAAGCCGGGCGCCCGTGCCAAAGCCGGGCGCCCGCCCGAAGGGAGATTTGTCATGGCCTATGTCGTGACCGAAAACTGCATTGCCTGCAAATACACCGATTGCGTCGAGGTCTGCCCGGTGGATTGCTTCTACGAAGGCGAGGCAATGCTGGTGATCAACCCCGACGAATGCATCGATTGCGGGGTGTGCGAGCCCGAATGCCCTGCCGATGCGATCCGCGCCGATACCGATGGCGGGCTGGAACCCTGGCTGGCCTTCAACCGCAAATATGCCGCAGCCTGGCCGGTGCTGACAGTGCGAAAGGAGCCCCTGCCCGATGCCCCGGCGCAAGATGGCGCAGCGGGCAAGCTGGCCGCGCATTTCCCCGAGGATGCCGCCTTGTTCGCGCTGGCAGAACCCGCCCTGCCCTGAAATCACCGCGGCGCCTAGCCCCCGGCCTGTTTCGGGCGCGCTGCCGCGGTGGTGGGTGCGGATGCGCCGCTGCGGTGGTCGGCGGCGGCGGGGCCCTCGATGGTAGCGCGCTGTCCGGGGGTCAGTTCCTCGGCCTGCCAGATGCCCAGATAGATGCCTTTGGCGCGCGACTTGCCGCGCATGCCCAGGATCTGCTGATCCGAAACCGTGGTGCGCTGCGCACCGCGCCGCGCCCATTCAAAGAGCCGCGCATAGAGCCTTTCACAGTCGCCAGCATGGGCCGGACTGGCCCCCAGATCATCGGTTTCCTGCGGATCGGCCTCAAGATCAAAGAGCATCGGCCGGAAACCGCCCTCGGCATGGATCAGTTTCCAGCGGCCATCGAACACCATGAACAGCCGCGCATCCTTCGGCGCGACCCCCAGTTGCTGCGCCATCATCGTTGCCGAATAATCGTATTCGCTGATCACAACATCGCGCCAGTTCGCCGGTGGCTGGCCGTGCAGGAAGCGCAGAAGCGAGCGCCCCTCGACAACATGGCGCGGACTTTCGCCGCCCTTGACCTCGATGAAGGTGGCCGCCAGATCGATCGATTCGACCAGCGCATCGCAGACCGTGCCGCGCGTGGCATCCGCCTGCGGCGAGGGGTCGTAGATGATCAGCGGGATGCGCACGCTGGGATCGTGAAAGAGATCCTTCTCGCCCAGCCAGTGATCGCCCAGATAATCCCCGTGGTCAGAGGTCAGCACGATCATCGTATCGTCCATCCGGCCCGCGGCTTCGAGGTGATCGAGCAACCGGCCCAGATGCGCGTCGCATTGCGCGATCAGCCCCATATAGGCCGGAATCACCGTTTCGCGCACCTCGTCGCGGCTGAAGCTCTGGCCCATCGGATTGGCCATGAAGGCGGCATAGACGGGATGGGGATCATGCTTTTCGCGCGCATGGCGCTGGGGCGGGATCACATCGCCGGGCCCGTAGAGCGCATGATAGGGCGCGGGCACGATATAGGGCCAATGCGGCTTGATATAGGACAGGTGGCACATCCAGGGCGCCTGAGCGCCGCGGCTGTCGATGAATTCGATGGCGCGGTCGGTCAGCCAGGCGGTTTCGCTGTCTTCCTCGCGGATATTGGCCTCTTCGCGGGCATTCCGCATCAGCCAGCCCGAAGCGATATTGCCCGCCGCGTCGATGCCCGAATTGGCGTTTTCATGCCAGGGATTCGCGGCGGCGTAGCCCTGCCCCTTGAGCCACTCGTTATAGGGCGAGCGTTTCTCGTCATAAAAGCCCTGCGGCCCCTCGGCGACAAGCCCGTCGTCGCGCAGCCAGACATCGAAGCCGCATTCGGACACCCGCGCGCCGATCACGCTGTCGGGGGCCAGGCCCAGCCGTGCCATGCCCTCGGCATCGACCTTCATATGCGTCTTGCCGACCAGCCAGCTTTCCACCCCCAGCTTGCGCAGATGATCGCCCAGCGTGACCTCGCCGACCTTGAGCGGAAAGTTGTTCCAGGCCGCGCCGTGGCTGTGCACATAGCGCCCGGTATAGAAACTCATGCGACTGGCGCCGCAGACCGGCGATTGCACATAGGCGCGCGAAAAGCGCATGCCCCGTGCCGCGAGACGGTCGAAATTGGGCGTGCGCAGCGTGGGGTGGCCGGCGCAGGACAGATAGTCGAAGCGCAGCTGGTCATACATCACGAACAGGATGTTGCGGATCTTGCGCACCCTTATCTCCCCATCATCGAAGGCAGCCATGTGGCGATGCCCGGCACCAGCAGCACCAGCGCCAGCAGCACCAGCATCGAGCCGACGAAGGGCAGCACCCCGCGAAAGATCGTCCAGATGTTCACATCCTTCACCGATGCCTTGACCACGAAGACATTGATGCCGATGGGCGGCGTGATCAACCCCAGCTCGACGGCGATCACCGCGACGATGCCGAACCAGATCATGTCCACGCCGAGCGGGGTCAGGATCGCGGCAAAGATCGGTACGGTCAGGATCAGCATGGCCAGGCTGTCGAAGACGCAGCCAAGGATCAGGTAGATCGCGCAGATTGCCACCACGATCCAGATGGGCGACATATCAAGCCCCGAAAGCATGCCGGTCATGGCGCGGGTAAAGCCCGCCAGATTTACGAAGTTGGAGAAGATCAGCGCGCCGATGGCGACAACGAAGATCATGCCGGTGGTGATGCCGGTTTCCACCAGGCTGTCCCACAATTCGCGCGGGCCGAGCTTGCCGCGGGCGATGGCAAAGGCGGCGGCGGCAATCACCCCCACCCCGGCGGCCTCGGTGGGCGTGAAGATACCCGCATAGATGCCGCCGATGATCAGCACGAAGATCACCACGATGCCCCAGACCTTGGCCAGCAGCCGGAAGCGCTGCGCCATGGGCACCCGCTCACCGCGCGGGCCGGTTTCGGGCTGCAGCGCGGTGGTGATGGCGATGGTGGTGAAGAACAGCACCATCAGCAGCAGGCCGGGAATGATGCCGGCGATGAAAAGCTTGGCGATATCGGTTTCCGACAGCAGGCCATAGATCACCATCGGCACCGAGGGCGGGATCAGGATGCCCAGCGTGCCGCCGGCGGCGATGGAGCCGGTGGACAGGCTGTCATGATAGCCGTATCGGCGCATCGAGGGCATGGCGACCTTGGAGATCGTCGCCGCGGTGGCAATCGACGAGCCGCAGACCGCCGCGAACCCGCCGCAAGCCGCCACCGTGCCCATCGCCAGCCCGCCGCGCCGATGGCCCAGAAAGGCGTTGGCGGCGTCATAAAGCTCCTGGCTGAGCTGGCTGCGGTGGATGAAGGCCCCCATCAGCACGAAAAGCGGGATCACCGTCAGGCTGTAGGAACTGGCAACATCGAACATCTGCTGGCCAGCCATGGAAAAGGCCGCATTGAGCGCGCGCCAGTTCAGCTCCAGCCCCGCGTCGCCCCAGGAAAACAGCACCTGCCCCACCAGATCGGCGCGCGCCCAGGCAAAGCCCAGCACACCCACGATGATCAGCGCAAAACCCAGCGGCACGCCCGCGAAAGCCAGCAGCAACAACAGCACGAAACCGATCAGTGCAAGCGTCATTCCAACCCCTCCCGGCGCGCCGGGGCGTCGTCCTCATGCCCAAGGATGGCGCGCATGATCAGCGCCCCGATCACCGCCACCGACAGCCAGGCGAGCCCGGTCATCGCCCAGGCGATCGGCGCCAGCGGCAGCCGTAGCGAGCCCGAAGCCGCGCCAGTGCGCGCCAGAACCTGCGCCTGAACCCCCATGCGCCAGGCCAGAAAGGCCAGCGCCAGCGCCGATATGGCCAGCACGATGAAGCGATGAATGCGTTGCGGCCGGCCACGCAGCCGGTCCACGAAAAGCGAAACCGTCAGGTGGCTTTCGGCGCGTGTGGCCAGCGGCAGCGCGGCAAAGACCGACAGCGCCATGAGATACTGCACGATCTCGTAGCCGCCCGGCAGCGGCGCGCTAAGAAAATAGCGCCCCACCACATCGATCACGGTGATCACCGCCATGGCCAGCAGGAAGGCGGCCATGACCGCTTCAAGCAGGCGCTCGACCATCCGCCAGAGCGCGGCGGCCGGGCCGCCGCGCGTGCCGTGCTGCGCCCCCGAACCGCCTGCCATGACCTATTCACCCGCCATGATGCGGGCCAGTTCGGCGCGATAGAACTCAAGCGCCGCTGCGCCATCGACACCGCGCGCCGACACACTGGCAACCCAGTCGGCCTCGATCGGCGCCCAGACCTGCCCCATCTCGGCCTGGAAACCCTCGGAAGCCATGACCATCGGGCGGCCCGAGGCGATGTAGCGATCGCGCGCCTCGCCATCGAGCACATCCATGCGCGCCGCGCGCCGGGCCATGGCCTCGCCGGAAACGCTGCGGATCGCCTCCTGATCCTCGGCCGAGATCTGGCTCCAGGTCTCGGAGGCGATGAAATAGGCGAAGGTCGGCGAGAAGATGCCACCGGGCACTTCCGTCACCGCGCCGACGAACTGATCGACGTTGAACACCTCGATCGATTCGTAATTGACGCAGCAGAAGGCATCGACCACCCCGCCCGAGATCACCTCATACATGCGCACCGCCGGGCCGGGCGTGACCACCGTGCCCAGCGCCCCCAGCACCCGCGACGACAGGCCCGGCAGCGCCCACATCTTGACGTTGGTCATGTCGGCGATGGAATTGAAAGGCGCGCCGCTCGCGTTGTAGATCGACCCGCCCGGCACCGAGACGATGCCCAGAAGCTCTACACCGTCGAGTTCATCATTCCCGGCGAAATGTTCCTGATAGGTGCGCCAACCCGCGACCGAGGCAGCCTCGGCGCTGGGCGCCATGCCGGGCAGCAGGCTGATCTGATAGGCGGGATTGGAGTTTTCCAGAAAGCCCACCATGATGAAGGCGCCATCGGCAATGCCCTGCTGCACCATGTTCAGCAGCTCTGGCGGCGGCGCCAGCGTGGCCGCCGGCTGCTCAACCCGCACCCGCCCCTCGGTGACCCGCTCGATATCGGCCAGCCATGGCTGCACGACGCTTTGATTGAGCACGTCGTTGGGCGGCAGGAAATTGTTGAAAAGGATCGTCTGCGCCGCGGCCGGCAACCCGGCGACCATTGCCGCCCCCAGCGCCGCGCCAGACAGGGCTGCACTTGCTTTCGTGGTCATCGTCATCTCCTCCCTCAATGAGCCCCGCAGGGCCCGCCATGCCAGTTTGGCCTTGCTTTGCGTCGGTCTTGTCTTCCTTGCTATAACAGGTTAACAGTTGATATGTTAATCAGTCAAGCCCGATCGAATGGACCTGTGTGACAATGAGCGATTTCGACTACATAGTCTGTGGCGGCGGCTCGGCGGGCTGCGTCCTGGCCGCCGAACTGGCGCGCGATCCGGCGCGCCGGGTGCTGGTGATCGAATCAGGCCGGCGTGACCGCAACCCATGGATCCATATCCCCGCCACCTTCTTTCGCGTGCTGCGCGGCGGGCGCGATGCCGTCACCTATGCCAGCCAGCCCGAGCCGGGCCTGGGCGGGCGGCCCTGCCTGGTCCCGCAGGGCCATGTTCTGGGCGGTGGTTCGTCGGTCAATGCGATGATCTACATTCGCGGGCAGGCGCAGGATTATGACGACTGGGCCGCCATGGGCTGCGAGGGCTGGGACTGGGCGCAGGTGCTGCCGGTGTTCCGCGCACTTGAGGGCAATCGGGTGCATGGCGCGCCGTTTCATGGGCGCAAGGGGGCACTCACGGTTTCAAACCCGCGCCATCGCCACCCGCTCTCGGAAGCCTTCCTCGCCGCCTGCCAACAGGCCGGCCTGCCCGCCAGCAACGATTTCAACGGCGCCGAACAGGCCGGCACGGGTTTTTACCAGACCACCACCCGCGACGGGCGGCGATGCAGCGCGGCGCGCGCTTTCCTGCACCCCGCGCTCAAGGCCTGTGACATCACGCTGATGACCGGTGCGCGCATCGACCGCGTGATCATCGAAAACGCCCGCGCAACCGGCGTGCGGCTGGCCGATGGCCGCCAGTTCACCGCCCGGCACGAGGTAATCGTGTGCGCGGGCGCGCTGGCCACACCGCTGATCCTGATGCGTTCGGGGCTGGGTCCGGCGGCTGTGCTTGAGGCGCAGGGCGTGCCGGTGCTGGCCGATCTGCCCGGCGTGGGCAGAAACTACCAGGACCATATGGCCGTGCCCGTCGAAGCCGAAACCCGTGCCGCGATCTCGACCCATGGCCAGGATCGCGGCCTGCGCGCCGCCGGGCACATGCTGCGCTATCTGGCCAGCCGGCGCGGACTTCTGGCGTCGAACATCGTCGAGGCCGGAGGCTTTGTCGATACCGCCGGCACGGGCCGCCCCGATATCCAGTTCCACATGATCCCCGGCTTTGCCGGCGCCCCCAATACCCCGCCGATCGATGGCCATGGCATCAGCTTCTCGGTCTGCGCCTTGCGCCCGGCCGCGCGCGGCCACCTTGCACTGGCCAGCCGCGACCCGCTGGCCCAGGGCCGCTTGCAGGCCGGCGTGCTCGATCATCCGCAAGATATCGCCACCACCCTGCGCGGGCTGCGGCTGGCGCTCTCGCTGCTGGAGCGCCCGGCGCTGAAAACCATCCTCGGCCCCCGACGCCAGCCCGCGCCCGGCGCCGATGACGAGGCCGCGCTGCGCGCGCACATCCGCGCCAGCGCCAAGACCGTCTATCACCCCGCCGGCACCGCCCGCATGGGCCATGCCGACGACCCCGAGGCCGTGCTCGATGCGCGGTTGCGGCTGCGCGGGATCCGCGGCTTGCGGGTTGCCGATGCCTCGGTCATGCCGGTAATCGTTTCGGGCAATACCAACGCGCCCTGTATGATGATCGGCGCGCGCGCCGCACAATTCATCACCGACGAGGAACCGGCATGAGCAAGCCCTCCCCAACGACCGCGCACACCCCCCCGCGCATTCGCGGTTTTGAAGCCGCGCTGCCCATCGCACTGCTGCGCGCGCGCGCTGCCACCGCGCACAAGTTCAAACCCCATACCGATGCCGAAGGGCTCAGCCAGCCGCAATGGCGGGTGCTGCGCGCGCTGGCCGCCGGCGAGCCGCTCGACAGCAAGACCCTCGCCCAACGCTGTGCCCTGCTGCAACCCTCGCTGTCGCGCATCTTCCGAAGCCTGCTGGATCGTGGCCTGATCAAGGAACATCAGACCGATGATTACCGCAGCCGCTTCATGAAGCTCACCCCCGCCGGGCAGGAAATCTTCGACCGTGTCGCAGTGATCTCGGAAGCCGTCTATCGCGATATCGAAAACGCCTATGGCCGCGAGGAACTGATGGAGCTGCTGGAAAAGCTCAACCGGCTCTGCACGGTCTGCGACGCACTGCCCGACCTGCCGCTGGAAATGCCCGAAGCCGGCCGCCGCCCCCGACAAAGGACCACGCCATGACCCCCAGACATGCCGAGACGATCCTGAGCAATGCGCGGGTCCGCACCATGGACCCGGCGCGCCCCCGCGCCGAGGCGCTGGCCATTGCCGGCGGGCGCATTCTGGCGGTGGGCAGCCAGGGTGAGATCGCCGCGCTGGCCGGGCCGGGCACGCGGGTGCACAACCTGCATGGCCGCGCCGTGATGCCCGGACTGGTCGATGCCCATACGCACGGCCTCTGGGGCGCGGCACGCGATCTCTTTGAAGTTTATGCCGGGCTCGGCGCCCCGCTGGACAAGCTGCTCGCTCTGCTGGCAACGCGCCTGGCGCAAACCCCGCCCGGTGAATGGGTCTGCGGCGGTCCGTGGCGCGCGCATGCCCGCCATGAACTGGGCGAAAACCCCGCCACACTGCTCGACCGTATCGCCCCGCACCATCCCGTCGCCCTGCGCGAGACCACGCAGCATAGCCTGTGGCTCAACTCCGCCGGACTGCGGCTTGCCAACATCACCGCCACCACACCCGATCCCGCAGGCGGGCGCATCGCACGCGACGCAGCGGGCAACCCTACCGGCATCCTGGAAGAAACCGCCATGGCGCTGGCCTTGCCGCTGATCGACCTCACCGCCGCACGCCGGGAACAGGCCGCGCGCCACATGGCCGGCTATTTTCACCGCATGGGCCTGACCGCCTTCAAGGAGCCGATGGCTTTTGAGGCAGACCTGATCGCCTATGCCCGGGCCGATGCCGACGATGCGCTGAACCTGCATGTCGGTGCGCATCTGTCGCGCTCGGCGCCTTTCGGCCCCGGCCTGGTAGCCATGGAGACCCTCGCCGAATGGCGCCGCACCTACGGACGGGGGCATCTGCATACCGGCTTTGCCAAACTCTTCCTTGACGGCGTCGCCCCCAGCCACACGGCCGCATTCACCGAACCCTATCTGCCCGCCCCGGGCTACGACCCCGCCAACCACGACCCCGAGGCCATGCTGCTGATCCCGCCCGCAGAACTGGCGCACGAAGTCACCGCGCTTGATGCCGCGGGCTTCACCGTCAAAATGCACGCGGTGGGTGATCGCGCGGTGCAGGCCGGGCTGGACGCCATCGCCGCCGCCCGCAGCGCGAATGGCGCCTCCGGTCTGCGCCATGAAATCGCCCATGCCCCCTTCATCCGGCCGCAGGATCTGGCGCGCTTCGCCGAACTGGGCGCGGTGGCCGAGGTCTCGCCGAAACTGTGGTTCCCAAGCCCCGTCACCGAAGGCCAGCGCGCCGTGCTTGGTGCCGCCCGCGTCGAGCGCTGCCATCCGATCGGCGATCTGCTGCGCGCCGGCGCCGAGGTGGTCTATGGCTCGGACTGGCCAGCGGCGGCGGCCGATGCCAACCCCTGGCCAGGGATCGCCGGCATGATCTCACGCCGCGACCCTCTGGGCCGCCTGGCGGGGACATTGGGCGCGGATCAGGCCATCAGCCTTGATCAGGCGCTCGCCATCTTCACGCACAACGGCGCACGCGCCCTGCGGCTTGAACAGACCACCGGCCGGATCAGCGCCGGCTTCTCTGCCGATCTGGTGGTGCTGGAAGCCCCGCTTGAGACCCTTGCTCCTGATGAGATCGCCACCATCACCCCCCTGGCAACGGTCTTCGAAGGCCGCGTGGTTCACGGCGCGCTGTGATCGCGCGCGCCTTGGCCCAGGTCACGGCGTCGCGGCACCCGCCGTCTTTGTGCGGCAAATATCCTCGGGGGTGAATGGCCGCAGGCCAGAGGGGGCAGACAGCCCCCTCGCCCGTGCAGGCCACCGCGTGCTTCCCCGATGGCAGTGCATGGTGTAGCTTGAGTGCTGGCAAACCAGACACCGGGCACCATGAGCGACAATCATCCGGCCCTGATCAAACGCATCGCCAACGGCGACAAACAGGCTCTGGCCGAACTTTACCGCATCTATGAACGCCCGGTCTATCGCTTCATCCTGTCACGAATGAACGATCCGCACGAAGCCGCCGACATACTCCATGACGTATTCATGGACATCTGGCGCGTCGCCGCCAGGTTTGAAGGGAGATCGCACGTGCGCACCTGGATTTTCGGCATCGCCTACCGCAAGGCCATCGACACCCATCGTCGCAAGCGACGCATGGAGGTTACCGACGAAGTGCCCGAACCCGAGGAAACCGCCGAGGCCGCCGAATGCGCGCTGGCGGCGGCACAGGAATCGGCGCATCTGCGCGATTGCATGTCAGGACTGTCCGACGAGCATCAGAACGCCATTTCACTGGCCTTTTTCGAGGACATGACCTGCGGCCAGATCGCCGAGATCGCCGGGGTGCCCGAAGGCACCATCAAATCGCGCCTGCATCACGCCAAGAAGCTCTTGCTGCATTGCCTGTCGGGGCGCATCGGTGCGCCCGGTCAGCCGGGGCGGAGGGCATCGGCATGACCCTTTCGCGCCAAGAGATCGAGGAACTGCTGGTGCTGCATGTCAACGGCACCACCACCCCTGAGGAAACCGCCGAGATCGACACCTGGCTGGCCCGCGACCCGGTTCTGGCCGCCGAGCGCGAGGCGCTGGCGCAGATGCGTCAGACGCTGCGGGACGAGCCGTTGCAAAGCCCCGGCGAGTTTGGTCTGGCGCGGCTGCTGCGCGATGTCGAACGCGAGGCGCGCCAAGCCCCTGTCGCCACCACCCCCACCGCCGCCGCCAACGACGCCGCCAACGGCGCCGCCAACGACAACGCCCCCCGCAGGATGCTCGCCGGAGCGCGGCTGTGGCAGATCGCGGCGGTTCTGGCGCTGGCGCTCTTCGCCGGACAGACCGCCTGGATGCTGCGCGACAGCGGGCCACGCTACGAGCTGGTCGGCGCCGCAGAAGGCCCGGTTGCCGTGGTCGCCTTCACCCCTGAGGCCAGCGAGGCCGCGATCCGCGCATTGCTGCTCGATCTGGATCTGGAAATCGTCGCCGGGCCGTCGGCGCTGGGGCTTTATCGGTTGCGCGCTGCCAGCCCCGAGGCGCTGCCTGCCGCGCTCGACGCCTTGCGCGCGGCAACAGCCGTCGTGGAAAGTGCGGAGGCCGCCGATGAGTGACTTTGCCGCCAGACCGCCGCCAGAGCCCGGCCGCGCGCTGCGGGGTCGGGCGGGGATCATGCACTGGCTTGTGAGCGCATTGTGCATGCTGCTCTGGGCCGGCAGCGCCGCCGCGCAGCAACCCACCGGGCCAACCGGCCCCACGACCGGCGATTTCAGCGGCCGGCCGGTCCAGAGCAGCCCCAATGTCGCGCGCACGCAGGGCTGGCGGGTTGAACATGTCATTGCCGGCCCGCTGGCGCAGGCCGGTGCCATGATCGACGTGGTGCAGGACGCCGGCGGCGAGGCTATCCGGCGGCGCGACCTGCCCGCACTGCGTCAGGTGCTTCTGGTGGCGCTGTTTCCCACGGATGCAGCGCGCGATGCGGCGGTGAACCGGCTGGCGCAGGCAGCACCGGCCTCCAGCCTCGATTTGCACCATCTCTATCGCTTCGCCCAGAGCGCGCCACGCCTCTATGCGCCGGTCCTGATCGGCGATCCGGCCCCCGGTGCCTGCCGGCTCGGGCGCAGCATCGCGTTGGGCATGATCGACGGGCCGGTCAATACCGACCACCCGGCGCTGCGCGGGGCGCGGGTGCGCGCGGAATCGCTGATCGAACGCGGCCGGGTGCCGCCGGCCGATCACGGCACCGCCGTTGCCGCGCTGCTGGTCGGCGAGGCTGCGGCCAGCGGGCTGGGCGGGTTCGCCATTGGCGGCGAGTTGCACGCCATGGCTGTCTTCACCCTGCGCGACCGGGTCGAGGAAACCACTGTCGAGCTTGTTGCGATGGCACTGGACCGGCTGATCGGGCGCAATGTGCGGCTGATCAACATGTCGTTCGCCGGCCCCGAGAACGCCGCCTTCGCGCGGATACTGGCAGCGGCGGCCCAGCGCGGCGCGGTGCTGGTGGCGGCCTCGGGCAATGATGCCGCGCGGCGCGTGGCCTATCCCGCCGCCGCCCCCGATGTGATCGCCGTCACGGCCATCGATGCCGCGCGACGGCGCTATCCGCGCGCCAATACCGGCGCGCAGATCGAGTTTGCCGCCCCTGGCGTCGATCTCTATGCCGCGCGCGCGGGCGGCGCGGGCTATGTTTCCGGCACGTCTTATGCCGCGCCCATCGTCACCGGGCTGGCCGCGCGGCTGATGGCACGGGGCGCGGGTTCGGCGCAGGCCGTGCGCGCCGGGCTGCGCGCCAGCGCCCAGAACCTCGGCGGCGGGCGCAACCCTGAAACCGGCTGGGGGCTGGTACGCACAAGCGGCTGCTGAAACAAGAATATTGAATTAAAACAGTCCGCTGCGCACAACATGCGCGCGCGGGCTTTTTTCTTTGAACCCTTCATGGCGGCTGGGCGACCCATGGTTACAACGCGCATCAACGCGCCAACCCCAGGAGAACCGCCATGACCTTCAAGAGCTTCGCCCGCACCGCCACTTTCGCCGCCGCCACGCTGATCGCCAGCTTCGGTGCCACCGCCCAGACCCAGGTTCAGCCGCTGCGCCCCGGCCTGGTCATCACCCCGCAGGATCTTGCCCCCATGTTGCGTGGCACCCAGCTTCTGCCCCGCGTTACCGATCTGCGCCGCCCCTGCCCCGACCTGGCCGCCACGATCAGCCAGCGCGATGGCCCCGGCAACACCATCATCATCACCTACGGCGTGCGCAATGTCGGTTCGGTGGATTACGTCAGCGGCCCCAACCAGCAGTTGCTCAATGTCTCGATGGGCGGCCGCCATGCCCGCAGCTTCCCGTTCCAGAACCTGCGCGCCGGCCAGTCGGTGCAATGGAACGAGACCTACCACCCGTTCGAGTTCCCCTCCACCTACCGCGCGACGGTCGTCTATGACCCCGACATCTTCATCGATGGCAACCCGCGCAACGATGACTGCAACAGCGCCAACAACAGCGCCTCGCTGACCACGCTGCGCTGAGCGCGCCAAGCCTCTTCACCGTTCCCTCCCCGACTGGCCCCGAAGCACCGCTTCGGGGTCTTTTTGGGGCTGCAAGGGCACCAGAGGCTCAGCGCAATTCGCTGACGAAATCGTAGCGATCCCCGCGATAGGCCGAACGGGTGAACTCCACCGCGCGGCCATCGGCCAGATAGCCGCGCCGCTCGATGCGCAGGATCGCCGCGCCGGCGGGAATGCCCAGAAGCGCCGCTTCCTCAGGCGTGGCCAGCGATGCGGTGATGCGTTGCAGGCCGGTTGCGGGCTTGTGGCCAACGACATCAAGCGCGGCATAGAGCGACTGATCGACCGAGGCCAGATCAGGCAGGAAAGCCTCGGGGATGGTGGCGCGCTCAATGGCCAGCGGTTCGCCATTGGCGCTGCGGATGCGCGCCAGCCGGTGCACGCGGGCATTCACCGGCAGCCCCAGCGCCAGCACTTCCTCGGGCGCGGGGGCGCAGGTGGTGCGCTCGATCCACTTCGAACCCGGACGCAGCTGTCGATTGAGCATATCAGCCGAGAACCCTACCAACGCCGCCGAATGTTGCTGGATGCGCGGCGCCACGAAAGTTCCGGAGCCCTGCTTGCGCGACAAAAGCCCCTCGCGCATCAGCAGTTCGATGGCCTTGCGCACCGTCACCCGCGATACGCCGGTCATCTCTGCCAGATCGCGTTCGGGTGGCAGGGCATCGCCTTCGGCCAGCCGACCCTCGCGCAGATGATTGCGGATCGAGCGCGCCAGGCGCATGTAGATCGGCGAGGGATCATCGCGCCCGGCATCGAGATCGAAAAGCAGCGGCGAGGCGGCGGTCATGTCCCGCCCCCGCCCCCCCGAGGCACGCTCAGCGCCGCGCGCAACAGCCCCCCGGCACCGGCGAGCGCGGTGCGCGCGTCATCGGGGCTGCGGCCCAGCGCCACCAGAACCGCCGGCTTGATGCGCCAGCCGGCGGCTTCAAGCGCCGCCTGCGCCGCTGCATCCCCGACCCCGGCAATGCGCGCCACCATATCGCGCGCCCGGCCTCGCAGCTTGATGTTTTCAGGCCGCATATCGACCATCAACCCGTCATGCACATGCCCCAGAAGCACCATGATCTGCGTCGAGATCATGTTCAGCACCACTTTCTGCGCGCTGCCGGCCTTCATGCGCGTCGAGCCGGCGACCACCTCGGCGCCGGTTTCCACCAGCACCCCCAGATCGGCGCGCTCAAGCAGCGGCGCGCCGGGATTGTTGGCAATGCCCACCGCCAGCGCCCCGGCGGCGCGCGCGGCCTCCAGCACGGCCAGCGTGAAAGGGGTGCGGCCGCTGGCGGCGATGGCCAGCACCACATCCTGCGGGCCGATCCCGGCGCGGGCGACCTGGGCGCGGGCATCCTCGGCATCGTCCTCGGCACCCTCGACGCCGCGCATCAGCGCTTCCGGACCGCCAGCGATCAGATAGAGGGTGCGAGCCTCGGGCCAGTCGTAGGTGGGGCCAAGCTCGGTGCCGTCCTGAACGGCGGTGCGGATCGAGGTGCCAGCCCCGGCATAGACCAGCCGCCCCACACCGCCCCGCAGCCGCCCGGCGGCCTGCTCGACCACCTGCGCCAGCACCGGCAGCGCCGGGCCGATTGCCGCCACCGCCGCCAGCTGGCTCTCCCAGATCGTGGTCAGCGCGGTGCGGCTGTCCCAGCGGTCAAGCATGACATAGCGGGGATCGGCAAGTTCGGTCATGGGGGCTCCTGGATTGAAAGGGGATTGCGCGGCGCTGTCAGGCTTGTGCCAGACGCAGGCCCTGCGCGTCAAAGTGAAAGGCGCGCGACAGATCGAGCGAAAGCTGCACGCTCTGGCCAACCTCGCAGGCATATTCGCCAAAGCGGCGCACGGTGATCAGCCCATGCGGCTCGCATTGCACATAGATCAGCGTCTCGCCGCCCAGATGCTCGACATGGCTGACCGAACCGCTCAACCCGGCCCCATCGGCTGCGGGATCGCCGAGCGTGATATGCTCCGGGCGCATGCCCAGCGTCTCGCCCGGCTGGCCCAGCGCCGCGGCCTTGAGGAAGTTCATCTTCGGCGAGCCGATGAACCCGGCCACAAACAGATTGGCGGGGTTGTTGTAAAGCTCCATCGGCGCACCGACCTGCTCCACCCGTCCGTCGCGCAACACCACGATGCGGTCGGCCAGCGTCATGGCTTCTACCTGGTCATGGGTGACATAGATCATCGTCGCGCCCAGATCGCGATGCAGCTTGGCAATCTCGATCCGGGTCTGCACGCGCAGCGCGGCATCAAGGTTGGAAAGCGGCTCGTCGAAAAGGAAAAGCTTGGGCTTGCGCACGATGGCCCGGCCGATGGCGACACGCTGGCGCTGCCCGCCGGAAAGCTCGGCCGGGCGGCGGTCCAGCAATGCCTCCAGCCCCAGCATACCCGCCGCCCGCGCCACTGATTGCGCGATCTCGGGGCGCGGCGTGCCGGCCTGTTTCAGCCCCAGCCCCATGTTGTCGCGCACCGTCAGATGCGGATAGAGCGCGTAGGACTGAAACACCATGGCGATCTCGCGCTTGGAGGGCGGCACATTGTTGACCACCGCCTCGTCGATGCGCAGCAGGCCGCTGGTGATGTCCTCCAGCCCGGCGATCATGCGCAGCAACGTGGATTTGCCGCAGCCCGAGGGCCCGACAAAGACGCAGAACTCACCGTCGCGCACCTCCAGATCGACGTCGCGGATCACCTCGACCGAGCCGAAGGATTTGCAGACATTGCTCAGGGTCATGTTTCCCATCGACTCACTCCGTCTGGAATTGGGCAAGGCGCACGGGCTGGCCGCTGCGCACGCTTTCATCGGCCGCCAGGCAGACCGCGACCGAGCGGATCGCATCGCCGATATGGCGGCCAAGGTCGATATCCTCGGCGATGGCGCGCGCCATATAGGCCGCCTGCCGGTCGCACAAAGCCTGATGGCCGGGGCTGTCGGGGAAGCTGCGCGCGGTCTCGGGCTGGCCGGTGGGCGCGGTGATCAGCATGTCGGCAGCCGTATGCCCCTCGACATCGGCCGAGGCCACGCCCTGCGGCGCGCGCAGGCTGACCGCGCCGCCGGGGCTGACGACATCCTTCACGAAATGCGCCGTGTCCGACATCATCGGCCCCCAACCGGCCTCATACCAGCCGCAGGAGCCATCGGCGAAAAGCACCTGAAAATGGCCATAATTATACATGTCCGGCGCGATCTCGTCGGAAAGCCGCAACCCCATGCCGCGCACCTCGACGGGGGGCGCATCGGTGATCTGGCACATCACATCGACATAATGCACGCCGCAATCGACGATCGGCGGTGTGGAGCGCATCAGCGCCTTGTGGATCGCCCAGGCCGGGCCATCGGAGCGCTGGTTGAGGTTGAGCCGGAACACATAAGGCCCGCCCAGCGCCCGCGCCTCGGCAATGAGCGCGTTCCAGGTCGGATGATGGCGCAGGATATGCCCCACCAGCAGCTTGCGCCCGGCGCGATGCGCGGCATCGGCGACGCGCTGGCAATCCGCCACCGTGGTTGCCAGCGGCTTTTCGACAAAGACATGCGCGCCGGCCTCCAGCGCCGCCACCGCCAGATCGGCATGGCTGTCGGAATAGGTGGCAATAGCCACCAGATCGGGCTTGAGCCGTGCCAGCGCGGCGGCGAAATCCTGCTCGATTTCATGACCGTCAAGCGCCTCTGGCAGCGCCACCGCGCTGCGGTTGACCAGCCCGACGATCCGGAAGGCGGGGTTGGCGGCATAGGCCAGCGCGTGGCTCAGCCCCATCTGCCCCAGCCCGACGACAAGCACCCGGATCATTTCACCGCCCCCGAGGTAATGCCGCGAATGAGCTGGCGCGAGAAAATCAGATAAAGCACCACCACCGGCACGATGGCCAGCGTCAGAGCCGCCAGCACCGCGTTCCAGTTGGTGACATACTGGCCCAGAAAGATCTGGCTGCCCAGCGTCAGCGTCTTGGTGGCCTCGGAAGGCGCCAGGATCAGCGGGAACCACAGGTCGTTCCAGATGGGGATCATGGTGAACACCGCCACCGTCGCCATGGCCGGGCGCACCAGCGGCAGGGCGATGGTGAAGAAGATGCGGTATTCGCTCAGCCCGTCGATGCGCCCGGCATTCTTCAGATCATCCGAGACCTGGCGCATGAACTCGCTCAGGATGAACACCGCCAGCGGCAACCCCTGCGCGGTATAGACAAGCACCAGCGCGGTCAGCGTATTGACCAGCCCGGCGGCCACCATCATCTCCAAAATCCCCACCGTGCCCAGACGAATGGGGATCATGATGCCCAGCGCCAGATAAAGCCCCATCAGCAGATTGCCGCGAAAGCGGTATTCGGCCAGCGCGAAGGCGGCCATCGCGCCGAACAGCAGCACGAAGAACAGCGAGGCCAGCGTCACGATCAGGCTGTTCTGGAAATAGAGCAGGAAGTTGCCCTGCTCCAACACGGTGCGGAAACCCACCAGATCGAAGGTTTGCGGCGTCGGCAGGGCGAGCGGGTCATTGAAGATCGCCCGGCGTGATTTCATCGAATTGATGATGACCAGAAACACCGGGTAGAGCGCCAGAAGCGTATAGGCGATCAGGATCGCATGTGCGGCGGCGGCGCGGGGCAGAGAGGAACGGGCCTTGCTCATGATGCTTGCCCTTTCAGAACTGATAGCGGCGCAGCCGCGTCTGGATCAGGAACAGATAGACCGAGACCCCGGCAAGGATGATGAAGAACATCACCGTCGCCACCGTCGCGCCCATGTGCGGATCGCCCAGTTGTAACTGGAAGCCAAAGAAGGTGCGAAACAGGAACGAGCCCAGGATGTCGGTGCTGTAATTGGGCCCGGCCAATGCGCCCTGGGTCACGTAGATCAGATCGAACGCGTTGAAATTGCCCACGAAGGTCAGGATCGAGATGATACCGATGGTGGGCAGGATCAGAGGCAGCTTGATCTTCCAGAATTGCGATGCGCCGGTCACGCCGTCCATTTCGGCGGCTTCCAGCACCTCGTCGGGGATCGACAGCAGCGCGGCATAGATCAGCATCAAGGGGATGCCGACGAATTGCCACACCGAGATCAGCGCCAGCGTGGTCAGCGCGCTGCGCTCCAGCCCCAGCCAGGGCGCGAACCACTCGCCCAGCCCCATCGCGTCCAGAAAGGTCGGCGCCACACCCCAGAGCGGCGACAGGATCAGCTTCCACACGAAGCCGACGATCACGAAGCTCAGGATCGCCGGCAGAAAGATCGCCGTGCGGTAGAAAGTGGCAAAGCGCAGCCGCGGCGAGGACAGGATCGCCGCCAGCGCGATGCCGATGGGGTTTTGCACCAGCATGTGGATGATGAAGAACCACAGATTGTTCCCGGCCGCGTTCCAGAACGATTGCGACCAGCGCGGATCGCCAAACAACGTGACGAAATTGGCCAGCCCGACAAAGGTGCGGCTGCCATCATCGGCACGGGTGAAGAGCGACAGGTTGAGCGTGCCAAAAAGCGGAATGATCATGATTGCCGTGTAGATCACCACCGCCGGCGCCAGAAAGACGGCGATATGCCAGCGGATGGGCCGGCGCCCGATGGGCTGCGGGCCGGCTGGCTTGGTTTCGGGTTTCGGCATGGCTGGTCCTCCGGGCAGTCGGCAGGAAGGGCGGGCAGCGAACTGGGCAGCGGGTGTCGGAGAAGGGCAGGCCCCCGGCAGCGCCGGAGGCCCTTGCTTCAAGGGGCCTTACTGATGCGGCGCATACCAGGACGACAGCCCCGCCTGCAGGGCCGCGGCAGCCTCTTCCGGCGTCGAGGTGCCGCGCATCACATTGGCCGAGGCATTCCAGCTTTCGTTCGACAGGTTCGGCGTGCCGCGCGAAACGATCTGATGGAACGGCCGGATCGAGCTTTCGCAGCGCTCGCGCCAGCTGACAAATTCCTGCGCCAGCGGGTCGTCGATGCTGAACTCGGCACTGGAAAGCGGGAAGAAGCCCGGCACCGCATTGGCAAAGAGGCTGGCAAATTCAGACGTGCCCAGCCAATCCAGGAAGACCCGCGCGGCCTCGGCATTGGGCGAGGCCGCATTCAGCCCCATGCCCATGTCGGTATGGTCCGAGATATAGCAGGTATCGGCCCCAGCCGGCAGCGGCGGCGGGAAGGCGCCCATCTCGAAATCGGCCTGCTCGCGGAAGCCTGCGATCTCCCACGAGCCCGTGGGATAGATTGCCGCGCGCCCCAGGGTGAACAGGTTCTGGCTGTCAGGATAGCTTTGCGATTCAAAGCCGCGCCCCAGATACCCCGACCAGCGCGCGAGCTGGCGGAAGGGTTCGACCCATTGCTCGTCGGTCAGCCGTGTCTCGCCGGCGATGAGCGCCATGCGGCCTTCCTCGCCGCGCCAGTGGTTCACGCCGATATTGGCATAACCCATGGTCGCCGCTTCCCACTGGTCATTGATGCCCATGGCCATCGGAATATAGCTGCCGTCGGCCTGAATGGCATCGAGCACGGCGTAGAATTCCTCTTCGGTGGCGGGCACTTCAAGGCCCAGCTCGGCGAAGGCATCGGCATTGTAGATGAAGCCGTGAATCACCGAGGCCAGCGGCACGCAGAAGGTCTGGCTGCCGTCATCGGTGGACCAGGCCGAGCGTGCCACATCGGAATAGCTGCTCATGCTGTCCAGATCGCTGAGATCGGCAAGCTGACCGCGCTGGAAAAGCTGGAGCGAGGCATCGAAGGCGCGGCAGGTGATCAGATCGCCCGCGCTGCCGGCATCGAGCTTGGAATTGAGCGCGGAATTGTATTGCGTCGGCGCTGTGGGCTGGAAGTCCAGCCGAATGCCGGGATGCGCGGCCTGAAAAGCCGGGATGATCTGTTCGCGCCAGATGCCGATATCGTCGTTGCGCCAGCTTTCGATGGTCAGCGTCACATCCTGCGCCAGCGCGGTGCTTGCCAGAAGGGCGGCGGCCAGCGAACCGGCCGTCAATCGCGTGATGGTCATGGTTTCTCTCCCTGAGGTGGCGGCGCGTCGGCCAGACGCATCGCGAGCAATGAAGGAACTCGTTCCGTATCCCCCGATCACAGAGAGTGCCAAAAAAATACCAATTGTCTAGGTTAATCTTCACCTCTCCTTCATATTTAGCCGCAAGCACCCGCCAAAACCAAAGGCACCAGCCGCAGATTTCCGTTCTAAATATTTGATTTTTATTTGATATTTCATGTTGGCGCCAACCTTTTCAATGCCCCGCCATCTCATGGCCGCTTTGTCGCTTCTCATTTGGTATGTTTCTGGTATTACTTACCGGCAGGAGGCTGGCGATGCGAATCTGTCTCGGAATCGATGGTGGCGGCAGCGGGTGCCGGGCGCGCGCGCAGCTTGCTGACGGGCGGGTGACGGCCGATTTCAGCGGCGGGCCGGCCAATGTCTATTCCGACCCTGACACCGCCATCGCCAATATCACCACACTGGCGCGGCGCACGCTGAAGGCCGCGTGCGAAATGCTTGGCGCCGAGGACACCGGCGTCACGGTAAGCGCCGCGCTGGGCCTGGCCGGGGCAAGCGAACTGGGTGCCGCGCCACGGCTGCGCGCGGCGCTGGGTTTCGCGCAGATCGAGGTGACCGGCGATGTCGAGGCCGCGCTCAGCGGCGCTTTCCATGACAAGGACGGGATCATCGCCGCTATCGGCACCGGCTCGGTCTATGGCGGGCAGAGCGGCGGACAGATGCGCCGGCGCGGCGGCTATGGCTTCATTCTGGGCGACGAGGGCAGCGGCGCCTGGATGGGCCGCGCCGCGCTGCAACGGACGCTGCAAGCCCGTGACGGGCTTGTCGCCCCCGGCCGTCTCGATGAAACCCTCTGGTCGCACTTTGGCGCACTTGCGGGCATGCTCGAATTCACCCGCGCCGCGCGCCCTGCGGATTATGCCGCGCTGGCACCGATGGTCATTGAACATGCGAACGACGGCTGCCCGTTGGCCCGTGCCCTGCTCGATGAGGCCGGCGACTGGGCCTGCCGGGCGATTGCCAGCCTGCAACCGCCCGGCGGCCCCGCCCTGCCGGTGGCTTTCGCCGGCGGGCTGGGCGGCGTTCTGGCCGATGATCTGGCGGCACGCAGCCGCCTGCCCTGGCCGCGCGTCGCACCGCTCGGCTCGCCGCTCGACGGGGCGCTGTGGCGCGCTGGCCGCCTGCCCCCGGACCCCGTGCAGCCCGGATCCCGTGCAGAAGGAACCCACCCACGATGACTGAAACCCATATGGCTCGCGAAATCCGCGAAATCCCCGCCCTGACCGCGCGCTTTCTGGCCGAGAGCCAGCCGGCATTGCAGGCCACGGCGCAGGCGTTGCGCGCGCTCGATCCGCAACTGGTGCTGACCGTGGCGCGCGGCTCATCGGACCATGCCGCCACCTATCTGAAATATGCCATCGAACTGGCCGCAGGCGTGCCGGTGGCCTCTATCGGGCCCTCGGTGGCCTCGGTTTACCGGGCGCAGCTGCGCCTGCCGCGCAGCCTCTGCATCGGCATTTCGCAATCCGGCCAAAGCCCTGATATCGTCGCCATGGCGGGCAATGCGCGCGAGGGTGGCGCGTTGACCCTGGCGCTGACCAACCATCCGCAATCGCCACTGGCCGAGGTGGCGCATCACACGCTGGCGCTGCAAACCGGCCCCGAGCAAAGCGTCGCCGCCACCAAGACCTTCGTTGCCTCGATCGTCGCCGGGCTGGCGTTGCTGGCACATTGGCGCGAGGATGACGCGCTTCTGGCCGCCATGGAGCGCCTGCCGCAAACCCTGGAGGCAGCCCTGGCGCTTGACTGGTCGCCGTTGGCTGACCGGCTGGTGCGCGCCAATTCGCTCTATGTGCTGGGGCGCGGCCCGGGTTTCGCCATCGCCAATGAAATGGCGCTCAAGTTCAAGGAAACCAGCGCCATTCATGCCGAAAGCTATTCGGCCGCCGAGGTGCTGCACGGCCCGTCGGCGATTGTGGAGGCACATTTCGCGGTGCTCGTGCTGGCGGTCGAGGATGCCGCCCGCCCTGGCATCCGCCAGACCGCCGAACAGTTGGCGGCGCAGGGGGCGGATGTGTTTCTGACCGATGCCGATGTCGCCGGCGTGCGCGCCCTGCCCCGGCCCGCGGCGCTGCACCCGCTGATCGACCCGCTGGTGCCGGTGGTCAGCTTTTACGCCTTCGTCGAGGCGTTGGCGCGGCGGCGCGGGCTCAACCCGGATACGCCGGCGCATCTACGCAAGGTGACGGAGACCCTCTGATGCCAGCCTATCGCGCCACCGCCCTGTTCGACGGCCAGCGCCTGTTTTCCGGCGCGGTGCTGCTGGTTCAGGACGGGAAGGTGCAGCGGATCCAGCCGGCCAGCATGCCGCTGCCTGAAGGCTGCGCACTGCATGATCTCGGCGCCGGGGTGCTGGCACCGGGCTTCATCGACCTTCAGGTCAATGGCGGCGACGGGCTGATGGTGGGCGCGGGCACCGATGCGACTGCGCTGGCGCGGATATGCTCGGCCCATGCCCGGCTTGGTGCGACCGGCATCCTGCCCACGCTGATCACTGATCGCGCCGAGGTAACCGCACAGGTGGTCGAGGCCGGGATCAAGGCGGCGCAGGTCGGTGTTCCGGGGTTTCTGGGCCTGCATCTGGAAGGCCCGCATCTGGACCCGCACCGCCATGGCGCGCATGATCCGGCGCTGATCCGGCCCATGGGCGAGACCGATCTGGCGCGGATGGAGGCTGCGGCACGGGCGCTGCCGGCACTGATGATCACCCTCGCCCCGGAAGCGGCGACCGCGGCGCAGATCGCCCGGCTGGCAAAGGCCGGCGCGGTGGTCAGCCTGGGTCACAGCGACTGCACCGAGGCGCGTGCACGCGCGGCCTTTGCCGCCGGGGCGCGGGCGGTGACGCATCTGTTCAATGCCATGAGCCAACTTGGCAATCGCGAGCCGGGGCTGGTGGGTGCCGCGCTTGACGGGCCGGCAGCCTGCGGCATCATCGCCGACGGGCTGCATGTCGCCGACAGCAATCTGCGTCTGGCGTTGCGCGCGCGCCCTGATGACGGGTTGTTCCTGGTCAGCGACTCGATGGCGGTGGCCGGCACTGCGGCCACCAGCTTCACCCTTGGCGGGCGCGAGATCCGCCGCACCGGGGGGCGGCTGGTTCTGGCCGATGGCACGCTGGCGGGCGCCGATATATCGCTGCCGCAATCGGTGGCGCATCTGATCGGCGCGGGTGGTGATCCGGCCCGCGTGCTGGCCATGGCCAGCCGGGTGCCGGCAAAGGTGATCGGGCGGGGCGATCTGGGGCATCTCAAACCCGGTGCGCCGGCCGATTTCTTGCATCTTGATGGTGCCCATGCGCTGCGCGGCGTGTGGCGGGCGGGCGTGCCCCTGCCTGTGTGATCACCCGCCGGAGGCGTTGGCGGCCTGGCACGCATCAGCGCGCGGCGCACCGAGAAGGGACGCCAGCCGCGCCGTATCGATCGCCCGGCAGGTTTGTCCCGCGGGCTTGAAGGTCGGCGCGTTCTCACCGGCAACGAGGGCATTCACCACCGCCTCCTCGACCGCCTCGACCGCCGCCAGATAGAGCGGGTCGATATATTCGGGATTGAGTGCGCGCTGCTCCAGCATCAGCCCCGCCCGCTGCGGCATGGGCCCGACATTGGCGGTGGAAAAGGCCAGGAAGATATCGCCCGAATTGTTGCCCCCCGGCGTGCCGTTGCGCCCGATGCCGATGGCCGCGCGCCGTGCCAGATGCCGCAGCGACAGCGCCGAGAGCGGCGCGTCGGTGGCCAGGATGACGATGATCGAACCCTGTTCACGCTCCAGCAGCCGGCCCTCGGGCATCGCCGCCCCGACCGGCGCGCCCAGCACGTTCAGCCAGGGGCGCAGCCCGTGATTGGCCTGCACCAGCGCGCCCAGCATGAAACCCTCGCCACCCAGCACCACCCGCCGCGAGGCCGTGCCGGTGCCGCCCTTGAACTCGTAGCAGATCATGCCGTTGCCGCCGCCGGTGGACCCCTCGGCGACCGGGCCGGAGCGCGCGGCATCGAGCGCCGCGCGGGCATGTTCGGCGGTGACATGCAGCGCGTTGATGTCATTGAGCACGCCATCGTAGGTTTCGGTCACCACGGGCATTGCCCAGGCATGTTCGGCCCCGAAGAAGGCGCCGTAACGCTCGATCATCCATTGCGTCGCCCCATGATGCACCATGCCCACGCCATGGGTGTTGGTGATGCACACCGGACCGAGGAAATAGCCGGCATCACTGATCCAGTGCGTGCCGGTCATCTCGCCATTGCCGTTGAGCGTGTACTGCCCCGCCCAGACCGGCTGCGGCACGCCCTGATCGTCGCGCGGCAAAATGGCGGTCACGCCGGTGCGCATGCCGCGCGCGGGATCGGTCAGGGTGCAAAACCCCACCCGAACCCCGGCAACATCGGTGATCGCATTCAGCGGCCCCGGCGTTCCGGGAAACGGCAGACCCAGATCACGGGCGCGGGGTTTGATGTCATGTTGCAAGGGGTTACTCCGTTTTTCGGCTGCGCAGCCAGAGGCCCAGCGCGGCCAGAATGATCGAGGCCAGAATGATCAGCGTGGCGATGGCGTTGATTTCCGGCTTCACGCCGCGCCGGATCATGCCGAAGATGAAAACCGGTAGCGTGGTCGATTCAGAACCGGCAATGAAATAGGTGATCACCAGATCGTCCATCGAGATGACGAAGGCCAGCAGCGCCCCGCCGACGATCCCCGGTGCCAGTTGCGGCAACAGCACCTTGCGCAGCGTCACCCATTCCGAGGCGCCCAGATCGGCCGAGGCTTCCTCCAGCGCGGGGTCGATCCCCGCCAGCCGCGCCTGCACGATGATGAACACATAGGACGTCAGAAAGGTGCAGTGGCCGATGATGATGGTCAGCAGCGACAGCTTCATTCCCAGCGTGACGAAGAAGATCAGCAACCCGATGCCCAGCACGATATCAGGCATCATCATCGGCGTCAGCATGAAGCCGCCATAGACCCCGCGCGCGCGAAACCGGTAGCGCGCCAGCGCGATAGCCGTGGCGGTGCCGATCACGGTGGAGATGGCGGTGGTGAACCCCGCCACGATCAGCGAGTTCTTCAGCGCCGCCAGCAGCTGATCGGTGCTTTCGACATAGATCGCACGGTTGAGCCCGCTCTGGTCCGCGCGTTCCTGAAACCCCAGAAGGCCGCGATACCAGTCCAGCGTGAAGCCTTCCCAGATCATCATGTTGACCGGGTTGGAATTGAACGAATAGCCGATGATCACGAAGAGCGGCAGATAGATGAAGCCGAAGAACAGAAGCGACCACAGCGTCAGCGCCAGCCAGCCGAAACGATTGCGCATGGTCAAACCCCTCCTGCGGCGCGGCGGGTGCGGGTGACGAAGACCAGCAGCACCAGCAGCACCACGCTCATGATCATCATGGACAGGGCCGCGCCGAAGGGCCAGTTGCGTGCCGAGAGGAACTGCTGCTCTACCAGATTGCCGATCATCAGCCCGCGCGCGCCGCCCAGCACATCGGGCACGACGAAATTGCCCACCGAGGGGATGAACACGATCACCGCACCACCCAGAATGCCCGGTACGGTTTGCGGCAGCACCACCTTGAGGAAGGTCTGCACCCTGTTGGCCCCCAGATCGAGGCTGGCCTCGACGAGACTGTGGTCGATGTTGTCCACCGCGGCATAGAGCGGCAGGAACATGAACGGGATCATCACATAGACCATGCCCAACACCACCGCCGTTGGCGTGAACAGGATCTCAAGCGGCTGGGTGATGAGCCCGAGATTGAGCAACGCGGTGTTCAGCACACCCGAGGGCCGCAGGATCAGAAGCCAGGCATAGAGCCGCACGATCAGGCTGGAAAAGAACGGCAGCGTGATCAGGAACAGAAAGAAGATGCGCCAGCCTTGCGGCAGCCGCGCCACCCAGAAGGCCACCGGATAGCACAGCACGAGGCACAACAGCACCGTGAGCGCGCCAAAACCCATCGAACGGGCAAGAATACGCAGATAGACCGGCTCGTAGATCTCCCAGAAGCCATCGGCCCAGCCAAAGATGCGGCCATAGTTCCAGTGATAGAACGACCATTCCACCCCACCATAAAGCGCCGGCTCCAGCAGCGAGAACACCGCGATGATCAGCAGCGGCCCAAGAAAGAAGATGCCCAGATAGAGCGTCACCGGTGCCAGCAGCAACGCCAGGACAATCGATTGGCGGCGCGAACGCGAGGCCATCACCGCCCCCCCAGCACATGCGCGACGGCAGGATCATAGGCCAGCGTGACCGGCCCGCCCTCGACGGGGATATTCGCCCCGTCGCGCGCCATGACCCGCAGTTCCGGCCCGCCGCCTTCGGGGGCCACGAACAGTTGCAGATCCGATCCCAGATAGACCGCGCGGCGCAACGTGCCACGAATGCGCGCGCCACCCGGAGCATCGTCATTCCCCGCCGCCAGCGTGAAATCCGAGGGGCGCAGTACCACCTCGGCCGCCTGCCCCACGGCCAGCCCCGCAGCCGGCAGGCGCAGCGCCAGCCCCTCGCGGGTTCTGGCCTGTGCCCTGTCCCCGTCAATGCGCTCGATGCGCACCTCGATAAGATTGGTTTCACCAATGAATTCGGCCACGAAGCGCGAATGCGGGCGGCGATAGATAGCGCGCGGGCTGCCCTGCTGCTCGATGCGGCCGGCGCGCATGACCACGATCCGGTCGGACATGGTCAGCGCCTCTTCCTGGTCATGGGTGACGAAGACGAAGGCAATGCCCAGCGTCGCCTGAAGGGTCTTCAACTCCAGCTGCATCTGCTGGCGCAGGTTGCGGTCGAGCGCCGAGAGGGGTTCGTCCAGCAGCAGAAGCCGGGGCCGGGCGATGATCGCGCGCGCCAGTGCCACGCGCTGGCGCTGCCCGCCCGACAACTGCCCCGGCCGCCGCGTGCCCATGCCCGAAAGCCCCACCTTCTCAAGCGCCTCGGCGACGCGGTGCTCGCGCAGCCGGCGCTCTACTCCGGCCACCTCCAGCGCATAGCCGACGTTGCGCGCCACGCTCATATGGCCAAAGAGCGCATAGCTTTGAAACACCGTGTTGACGGGGCGGCGAAAGGGCGGCAGCGCACCGATGTCGCGCCCCTCCAGCCGGACCTCGCCATCATCAAGCTGCTCGAAGCCGCTGATGGCGCGCAGGAGCGTTGTCTTGCCGCAGCCCGACGGCCCCAGCAGGGTGACGAACTCGTTGTCGCCCACGCTCAGGTCCACCCCATCGAGCGCGGCGATTATCTCGCCCTCGGGCGTCTGAAAGCACCGTCGCGCGTTGCGAATTTCCAGCAAGGTGTTCATGTCACTGCCCGGTCTTGCCCGCCGCGCACCGGATCAGCGGGCGCCCAACCCGCGCCCGCCGTCCTGCCCGTGCGGTGGGTTGATCATTGCGCGGTGCGGATGCGGTTCCAGGCGCGGTCATAGAGCCTGAGCGCGCCGCCCAGATCCTCGAACATCTGTAGCCGCGCCATGGTTTCGGCCGGCACGTTGATATTGGGATCGTTGCGGATGTAATCGGGCGTCAGTTCATTGGCGGGAATGTTGGGCGTGCCGTTGAACTGTTGCGCGACATTGAGCGCGGCAATTTCGGGCTGAAGGTAGAACTCAAGGAAACGGCGGGCGTTTTCAGGGTTTGGTGCCGAGCCCAGCACGCACATGTTCTCCTGATACATCGTCGCGCCCTCGGCGGGGATGACATATTGCACCTGCGGCATTTCCAGGAAATTGACCTTGCCGCCAACAAAGAAATGCGCCGCCGCCAGATCGCCCGCGGCGACCAGCGCCATGGTCTCATAGCTGAAGGCGGTGACCGATGGACGATATTGCAGCAGATATTCGGTGGCAGCCTGAATTTCGGCGGGCTCCTGGGAATTGACCGAGGCGCCGGTCATCATCAGTCCGATCGCCATGACCTCGCGCATGTCGGGCAAGAGGCTGATGCGCCCGCCGGTGCGCGCCGGGATCTGGAAGTAATCCTCCCAGCCGGCAATCGGCCCGGTGATGGCCTCGTTGTAGAAAATGCCCACCGTGCCCCAGGCATAGGGCAGGCAGTATTCCCCCGCCTGGTCCTCGCGCGAGATCAGGAAGGCCGGGTCGATGCGCTCGAAATCAGGGTGCTGGTTGATCTCGGTGCGCGCCAGCAGGCCAAGCTGGATCATGATGTCCTGCATATGCACCGAGGGAAAGATGATGTCATAGCCCGTGGCCCCGGCCTGGATGCGCGCCAGCATCTCCTCGTTGGAGGAATAGGTGTCAAGCGAGACCTGGATGCCGGTTTCGGCGGTGAAGCGTTGCAGCACCTCGGGATTGATGTAATCGCCCCAGTTGTAGAGCGAAAGCCGCCCCTCTGCGGCAGCAAGCCCGGCGCTGAGCGCGAAAACGGTCGAAAGGGCGGAAAGGGCGGCGATACGGCGGGTCTTGGTCATGGTCGGTCTCCCGGTTGATGGATTGGTCGGGGTTGGCCGGGAAAATCCTTGGCGGCCACGACTCGAGGCTGATATGCTTATGGCAGAAATCTAACAAAGCAATATTATGATGTAAAGTCTGTCATGGGCGAAATTCCCGATACCGAAACCCCGCTCGCTGCGCGCCTGAAAGCCGTGCTGCCGGAACTGACCCGCTCGGAGGCGCGCATCGCGCAGTGGCTGCTGCTCAACGAGGCCGTCGCCGGAATGGAAACCGGCGCCTCGCTGGCGGCGCGCACCGGGGTCAGCGAGATCACGGTAAGCCGTTTTCTGCGCCGGATCGGCTTCAAGGGAATGGCGGCGCTGAAAGAGGCGTTGCAGGTTTCCGGCGCCAATCTGCATGTCAACAGCAGCGACCGTTATCTGCGGCTTCTGGAGGGCGAACTGGGCACGCTCATCAAACGCGACGCCGAGGCGATACTGGGGCTGGGCGCGCAGATCGGCAAGCCGGAATGGGATGCGGCGATCGGCTGCATCGACCGTGCCGACGAGGTCTTCGTGACCGGCTTTCAGACGATCCGCGGACTGGCCGAGGATTTCACCCGCCGGCTGACCATCGTGCGCGGCTCGGTGCGCTTCTTCACCGCGCATGACGGCGGATTGGCGGAGTGGATCCCTTCGCAGCGGCGCGAGAGCGAGCGGCGCTGCGTGATCCTTGTCGATATGGTGCCCTATGCCCGCGAGGCCGAGGTGATCGCCCGGCTGGCGGTGGAGCGCGGCATGGATCTGGTGGTGGTGACCGATGAGCTGAACACCTGGGCCACCGCGCACACGCCCCATGTGTTCTATGCCGCCACCAAGGTCGGTGCCTTTCTGGAAAGTACCGGGCCACTGGCGACGATCCTCAACCTGATCACCCATGCGGTCGCCAGCCGCGACCCGCAGAAGGCGCGCGCTCGGCTCAACCAATGGCCGGCGCTGATGCGCGATCTCAACCTTTACTGAACCGGGCTGGCTTTACTGAACCGGGCCTGCCACCCCCTGCCCGCCGATCAGCGCGCGCGCCAACCCTTCGAATGCCTCGATCGCCGCGCCGGGGCGCTCGCCGGGGTTGCGCACCAGCACGATGCGGCTGGGCGGCAGATCGCCGGCCAGGGGACGGCTTTGCACCCGGCGTCCGTCATAGGTGGTGTCATAGGGCAGATCGGTGGCCAGAAGCCCCACCCCCAGCCCGTTGGCGACCATGGCGCGCAGCATCTCGATCGAGCCGGTCTCGGCGGCGATGCGCGGATGCGCACCCACCAGCTGAAAGAGCGATAGGAAGTATCCACGGCTTTGCGGCAGGTCGATCAGGATCAACGGATCCGCCGCCAGGGCACGCAGATCAACCGCCGGAGCCGCCGCAAGCGGATGGTCGGGCCACAACACCGCGCGCGGTGCGATATCGGCCAGTGGCGTCAGATGCAGCCCGGCCGGCACACCGACATCATAAATCAGCGCCAGGTCCAGCCGGCCGCTTTCGACCTGGCGCATGAGGGCTGCGAGATTGTCTTCGACAAGGGTAATGCGCGCGCCCGCATGGCGCTCGCTGAAGGCGCGCATCAGCATCGGCGCATAGCGCGGGCCAAGCGTGGAATAGACGCCGAGCCGCAGAGCGAACGGGCGCGGACCCTGCGCGTCAAACAGCACCGCCGCATCCTGGCGCAGTGCGCGCAACCGGGCGATGGTTTCGCGTCCGAAGCGGGTGGGCTGCATGCCCTGCCCCGGCAACCGCAGAAACATGGCGGCGCCAAGATGAGCCTCCATCTGCGCCACCGCCACCGAAACCGAGGGCTGCGAAACATTGAGCAGCCGCGCCGCAGCCGCCGTCGAGCCGGTCTCGGCCACGGCAATCAGATAATCGATCTGGCGAAATCCGAATGGTATAGGCTGCATGGATATACTCTATGACAAAGGATTATTTCTGCCTATCCCCCATGATGCGCTAGCCTGCCTCGCAACGGATCGAAGGAGGATGCGAATGGACCGCAAGGCGCTCGACGGGCTCAAGGTGCTGGATTTCACGCGGGTTCTGGCCGGCCCCTATGCTACGGCGCTCATGGCCGATCTGGGCGCGGAGGTGCTCAAGATCGAGGCGCCGGACGGTGATGAATACCGCCGTGTCGGCCCTTTCGTCGATGGCGAGAGCGTGCTTTTTCAGACCGTCAACCGTGGCAAACGCTCGATGGTTGCCGATCTCAAGAACCCCGCCGATCTGGCGCTGGTGCGCAGGCTGGCGCTTGAGGCCGATGTGCTGGTCGAAAACTTTCGCCCCGGCGTGATGGACAAGCTGGGGCTGGGCGCGGCGGATCTGCGACACGCGAACCCGCGCCTGATCTATGCCTCGGTCTCGGGCTTTGGCCAGACCGGACCCAATGCCGCGCGTCCGGCCTATGACATCATCGTGCAGGCGATGAGCGGCTTGATGGCCATGACCGGCGAGGCCGATGGCGCGCCGGTCATGGCCGGCGAGGCTTTGGGCGATGTCGCGGGCGGGCTCTTTGTCGCCTGGGGCATCATGGCGGCGCTCTACGAGCGCGAGCGCAGCGGGATGGGCCAGCAGGTCGATGTGGCGCTTTTCGATGCGCTCCTGTCGATGATGCCGACCGCCGCCGCGCGCGTTCTGCTGGCCGGCCAGCGCCCGCAGCGCAGCGGCAACCGGCACGCGCTTTCGGCGCCCTTCGGGGTCTATCCCGCGCAAGAGGGGCATTTTGCCGTCGCGGTGCTCAATGACCGGCTGTTTCAGGGCTTCTGCCTCGCCATCGAACGGCCCGAACTGGCCGATGATCCGCGCCTGGCAAGCGATGCGCTGCGCCGCCGGCATGAGCCACTGCTGGCGCAGGCAATCGCGCGCTGGGCCGGCGGGTTGCACGCCACCGAGGCCGTGGCGCGGTTGGCAAAGGCAGGCATCCCCGCCTCGGTGCTGGCCGATGCCCGGGACGCCTGGCACAGCGATCAGGCCCAGGCGCGGGCGCTGACATCCACGGTGCACCACCCGCGGCTGGGGGCGCTGCATCTGCCCGAGCAGCCGGTTCACTTTTCACGGATGCCCCGCGGCGGGCGGGGGCCGGCCCCGGCGCTGAATGAACATGGCGCGATGACCCGTGCCGCACTGGAGGGTTGAAACATGCTGTTTTCCGATCATTTCGACGATGATGAAACCGCTGTTCTGGACCAGATCGCGCGTTTTTCCGCTGAGGTTCTGGCACCGCGCGCCGCCGCGCTGGACGAGACCGCCACCTTTGCCGGCTGTCATCTGCCGGCCATGGCCGAACTGGGATTGATGGGCCTCAACCTGCCGCCCGACGACGGCGGTCTGGGCCTTTCGGGCCCGGCACTCTATCACGCGGTCGAACTGATCGCCGGGGCCTGTGGCGCCACCGCCTCAATGCTCACCGCCCATTACCTTGCCACCGATTCGCTGCATCTTGGCGCCGGGGCCGAACTGCGTGCGCGCTTCTTGCCGGCCGCCGCCGCCGGGGCGCTGGGCGCCTTTGCGCTGACCGAACCGCAGGCCGGCTCCAACCCGGCCGACATGCGCACCATCGCCCGGCGCGAGGGGGAAGGCTACCGGATCACCGGCAGCAAGTGCTTCATCTCCAATGCCGGCGCGGCCAAATTCATCATCGTCTATGCCAAGACCGACCCCGCCGCCGGGGCGCGTGGGGTTTCGGCTTTCGTCATCGAGCCGGAGGTGACGCCGGGCCTCCAGATTGCCCCGCCCGAACGCACCATGGGGCTCAAGGGCGGGCATGTCTTCGGCATCACCCTCGATTGCTGGATCCCCGAGGAAAACCGCATCGGCGCCGAGGGCAGTGGCTTTCGCACGGCGATGAAAGTGCTCGACAATGGCCGCATCGAGGTCGCCGCCCAGGCCACCGGCATTGCCCGCGCCGCCCTTGACGCCGCCATCGCCCATGCCCGCGAGCGTCAGGTCGGTGGCCAGCCGATCGCCACCTTCCAGGGCCTGCAATGGATGCTCGCTGATTGCGCCAACGATCTTGCCGCAGCGCGCGCACTCGGGCTGGTGGCGGCACGGCTACGCGGCACCGGCGCACGCTATTCAAGCGAGAGCGCGCATGCCAAGCTCTTTGCCTCGGAAGCCGCCTGGCGCATCGCCGACCGGGCGCTGCAGATCCATGGCGGCTATGGCTATTGCCGCGATTTCCCGTTGGAGCGCCACTTGCGCGATCTGCGCATCTTCCGCATCTATGAGGGCAGTTCCGAGATCCAGCGCAACATCATTGCGCGCGAACTGCTGGCGGCGCGCTGAACACCGGGTGGCACATCGCCCGGATCGAAGAGCCCCGCCCGACAAGCCCCGAAGGACCACGGGGAAAGAAGCCCGATTCTTATGTTTTTCTCCCTTGACCCCGGCGGCAGTTCTTTCTAGTTAGCCTCGCATTGTGGGCCCGTAGCTCAGCGGTAGAGCAACTGACTTTTAATCAGTGGGTCGAAGGTTCGATCCCTTCCGGGCTCACCACTTTCTTGTTGCAAACAGGGCAGATGGCGCATTTCACCGCGCCGCCTGCCCTGTTCGCATTCAGGCAGGGCGTGGGCGCGAATGCGCGCAAACCGCCTTGCATTGGCCGGCGCAAGCACATAGATGGGCCGCGAGAGGTCGGCGCGGGCAGGTTCCTCGCCAACCCGGTCAGGTCCGGAAGGAAGCAGCCGCAACGAGTCACGCCTGGGTCGTGCCCGGCCTCTCACCGCCAATCCCGCATCGCACCAGCCACGCCCGGCGCCCGCGCCCCAATCTCGCGCCCGAACACCGCGTCAGCGCTGCGGCTTGCCCTTGCCGGCCTTGGCGGCCTTGGCGGCCCCTTTCGCCGGGCGGGGTGCCGCCTCCAGAATCGCCCGCGCCGCCTGCGCCGCGCCGCGCAGTTCTTCAGCGATTTCGTCAGCCTCGTCCGGTTCGAAATCGAGTGGCAGTTGATGCCCCTCGGCCTCGACATAGATCCGCACCATGCCCAGCGTCGTCGGACCGATCTGCAGATTGGCAGCGATTTCGCTTTCCTTGTTGATCCCCATGCTGGCCTCCTTTGCCATTTCGGCGCGGTCGCAGCCCGCCCGGAGCGGCCGCGCCGCACATGCGCAGCGTTACGGCAGCCCGGCCGGGCTTTCAAGCCGCACCGGTTGCGCAGGGCGTCGAGGAAGCTGTCGCGAAGGACTTGCAATCGCCACGAGGCAGCGCTAAACGGCCTGCAAGTGCCGCCTTAGCTCAGTTGGTTAGAGCACCAGATTGTGGATCTGGGGGTCGCCCGTTCGAGCCGGGCAGGCGGTACCATTCCCCTCAGCGCCAGACCTGCCGCAGCAGCGATGCCGCGCGCTGTCCGGTCAGTCGCTGCCGCCCAGAAACCGCCGCAACCCGCGTTCGACCTCCTGCTCCAATCGATCCCGCGCGCCTTCGCGCAGCGCATCCTCGGTTGACTGGCCCTCGCGTCGTTCAATGCCAAGGCGTTGCTGCAACTCGGCGTCGGCACGCGCGCGCGCCTCGGCTTCCAGGCGCTGCACCTCCTCGCGGGCGCGGGCCTCAAGCCGTTCGCGCTCTTCGCGCAGACGCTCTTCGGCCAGCCCTTCCAGATCCAGCCGGAAGCGCGGCGCATCCCAGGGCCCGGTGATCAACAGCGGCACCCGCAGCGCTTGGCCGGTCTCAGGATCGCGCAGCGCGCTGGGCACCACCCGGTAATCCAGTGTACGCCCGCCCAGATCGACGCGCCCGCGCCCCTCGACACTGACCCGCGATGCCCCCAGCCGCAGATCCTCGTTGCGCAGCACACCGGCCTCCATGACGAAGCTGCCGGTCAGCGACTGGTAGATCGTGCGGTTGCCCTCTCCCATGTAGGACATGTCGAGATTGCGCAGCATGCCGGCGAGATCGAAGCCGAGGATCTCGCCCTCGCCAAGCGTGAAATTGCCCTCGCCCGAAAGGCTGCGCATGATCGCATCGAGCGATTGCCCGACCCCCAGAAAACGCAGGCGGGCATCGCCGCGCCCGCTCAACCGCTCATACCCGGCGAACTGGCGCAGCAACGGCAACAGCTCGACCCCGGCGAGGCTCAGGTTGCCGCCGACCGACAGGCCCGAGCGGTTGTTGGCCACCAGCTCGCCCTGCAACCGTCCGCCGAAGGCACGCACCTCGCCAAGCTCCAGCACCGCGCGGGCACGCTCGATGCTGAGCACCCCGCGCAACGAGTCGAGATCGGCAAAACCGGTCTGAACCGGCCCGGCGACCAGCCCGATGCGCGCATCCAGCAGCCCCAGCGCCGATGCGTCGACCGACGCGCGCGACCAGCCCGCGCCGCCGCCAGCGGGGGCCGCATCACTTGCCATCCAGGGGCGCAGATTCAGCGCGCCAGCCGTGATTTCGCCGCCCAGATGCGGGCGCGGGCCATCGAACCCCAGATCGAGCGAAAGCCCCATCCGGTTGACGCCCAGCGCCAGCGTCGCATCGCGCAGATGCAGCGTGCCCGCAGGGGCCAGAACCGCCCGCCCGGCAAGGGCCAGCGGGCGCGCGGCGGCGGGCAGCGGCTCGGTGCCGCCCTGACCGGCAAGCGCCATGAACGGTGCCATGCCCGGCCCTTCCAGCGCCAGTTGCCCGTCAAAGGCGAGCGGCTGCAACCCGCCGCGCCCGTCGAAACGCGCGCTGGCACCACCGGCCGTCAGCCGCCCCTCCAGCGCGCTCACCTCGCCGGCCAGAAACGCCGCCACCGCCGACAATGTCATCTCAAGCGTGAAGGATTGCCCGTTTGTGCTGCCTGCGGCGCGCAACTCGCCCCGCCCGGCCAGATTGGGCACCGCAAGCGCCAGATCCAGCCCCTCGATCGTCAGTTCGGTGCCGCCAGCGGCATCGAAATACCGCAGCGTCGCATCCTGAAACCGTACCGATTCCAGCGAGAGCACGCGCATGCCGCCGCCCGCCGAGGGGCTGGGCGGCTGATCGCTGGCGGGCAGGTCGAACACCCAGTTGATCGCCCCTCCGGCACCGCGTTCGACAAGGATGCGCGGGGATTGGGCCTCGAAGCGCGTCACCGCCAGCTCACCCCGCAACAGCGCGGCCAGATCCAGCCCCAGATCGACGGATTCGGCCTGAAGCATCGGGCCACTGCGCGCCCAGGGCGCATTGGCCAGCACCACACCTTCAACACGCGCGCCAATCACCGGGTAAAGGCTGGGACGCACCGATCCGGTGAACTGAAGGCTGCGCCCGGTGGCGGCCTCGAACTGTTGCGCCGCCAGCCCGGCGATGCGCTCGGCCGGGATCAGAAACAGCGCCGCCACGGCAAGAATGGCCAGCGACACCAGCGCACCGACGGCCCGGAATATCCAGCGCATGCTATCCTCGCCTGATTGCCTCGCGGCAAGGATAGCAAAGCCTGACCGTGGCACAACCCGCGCCGGCATCGCAGCCCATCACGTTCCCTCGCACGGCAATTGCACCGCATGAAGCCGACCCTGCCCCCACGTCGCACTTGCACGACGCGCGCGCTCGGGCAAGCTGCGCGCAACCAGACCTCATGTCGGAGAGCGCCATCATGACCCTATCGCCCGATGATCGCCTTTCGATCACCATTGCCGATGGCATTGCCGAGGTGGCGCTGAATCGGCCGGACAAGCTCAATGCCATGGACGAGGCGATGTTTGCCGCGCTCTCGCAGGCCGGGCGGCGGCTGGGAGAGGTGCCCGATCTGCGCGCGGTAATCCTTCACGGCATCGGCAAGGGCTTTTGTGCCGGCATCGACACCGCAATGCTGATGGCCTTTGCCGGGCGCATCGACGCGCTGCGCGACGAGATTCTGCGCCCGCTCGACGGGCAGGCGGCAAACCGGTTCCAGCATCCCTGCACGGTCTGGGCCGATCTGCCGGTGCCGGTGATCGCGGCGCTGCACGGTCCGGTCCTTGGCGCCGGCCTGCAACTGGCGCTGGGCGCCGATATCCGCCTTGCCGCGCCAGGGACCCGGCTGTCGATCATGGAAGCAAAATGGGGCCTGATCCCGGATATGGGGCTGAGCAAGCTGCTGCCCGGGCTGATGCGCGCCGATCAGGCGCTGGAGCTGATGATGAGCGCGCGCGTGGTCGATGCCGCCGAAGCCGCAGCACTGGGCCTGGTGACGCGGTTGGCGGATGAACCGCTGACCGAGGCCCGCGCGCTGGCGCGGGCCATCGTCGGGCGCAACCCGCAGGCGATGCGCGGTGCCAAGGCGCTGGTGGGCGCCGCCTGGCCGGGCGGCGACGCGCAACTGGCGCTCGAAGCCCGCCTGCAAGCCGAAATCATCGGCAGCGCCAACCAGATCGAGGCGGTCATGGCCGAAATGCACAAGCGCCCGGCGCGCTTCGAGTGAGCGGCCGCAGCCGACACGATTATCCTTGCGGTGTGCAATGGGCTGCGCATGATGGGGACATCCAAGCAGGAGATCCGCGCCCATGCCCTACCGCTATCATCCGCTTCTCGTGGCATTGCACTGGCTGATCGCGCTGTTCATCCTGGGGCTGCTGGCGGCGGGCACCTTCGTGCTTGTGCCCCTGCCCAACAGCGCGCCGGAAAAGATGATCTCGTTTCGCATGCATATGGCACTGGGGGTGACGGTGCTGTTCTTGATGGTGCTGCGGCTGGCGGTGCGGCTGACCACCCGCCAGCCACCGCCCGCCGAAACCGGCCATCCGCTGACCAAACGGCTGGCGCGTGCCACGCATTGGACGCTCTATGCGCTGGTGATTGCGATGGCCAGTTCGGGACTGGCGCTGTCGGTGGCCTCGGGCCTGCCCGATGCCGTCTTTGGCAATGGCCCGATGCCCGCTGATTTCTCGGACTACACCGCGCGGCAGGTGCATGGGTTGATCGCCCGTGCGCTGATGGTGCTGATCACGCTGCATGTGATCGCCGCGCTGTGGCACCAGTTCATCCGCGACGACGGCCTCTTTGCGCGCATCTGGTTCGGCCAGCGCTGAATCCGCCCTTCCCGCAGGGCCGGGCAGGCGCTATATGCGCGCCATGAGCCAGAACCAGCCCCCGATCCTCAACGCCGGCCCCCGCCCGGACCTGGCGCCCCGTGCGCGCATCACCGAGGCTCCGCGCCCCGGCCAGCCGACCATTGGCATGGTCTCGCTGGGCTGCCCCAAGGCGCTGGTGGACAGTGAACGCATCCTGACCCGACTGCGCGCCGAGGGCTACGCGATCAGCGCCGATTACCAGGGCGCGGATGCGGTGATCGTCAATACCTGCGGCTTTCTGGACAGCGCCAAGGCCGAAAGCCTTGACGCGATCGGCGAAGCGCTGCGCGAGAACGGCCGGGTGATCGTCACCGGTTGCCTGGGCGCCGAGCCGGAATACATCACCGGCGCGCATCCGCGCGTGCTGGCGGTCACGGGTCCGCATCAGTATGAGCAGGTGCTTGACGCCGTGCATGGCGCGGTGCCGCCCAGCCCCGATCCGTTCATCGACCTTCTGCCGGCCTCGGGCGTGAGCCTGACGCCGCGCCACTACAGCTATCTGAAGATCTCGGAAGGCTGCAACCACAAGTGCCGCTTCTGCATCATCCCCGACATGCGCGGCCGGCTGCAAAGCCGCCCCGCCCATGCCGTGCTGCGCGAGGCTGAGAGGCTGGTGGCGGCGGGCGTGAAGGAGCTACTGGTGATCAGCCAGGACACTTCGGCCTATGGCGTGGACCTCAAGCACGCCGAAGAGCGTGGCCACCGCGCCCATATCACCGATCTGGCGCGCGATCTGGGCAGCCTGGGCGCCTGGGTGCGGCTGCATTACGTCTATCCCTACCCCCATGTGCGCGATCTGATCCCGCTGATGGCGGCCCATTCGGATTCGGGCGGGCGGGTGCTGCCCTATCTGGACATCCCCTTCCAGCATGCCCATCCCGATGTGCTCAAACGCATGGCGCGCCCCGCGGCCGCCGCAAGAACCCTCGACGAGATCGCCCGCTGGCGCGCCATCTGCCCCGATGTCACGCTGCGCTCGACCTTCATTGTCGGCTATCCGGGGGAAACCGAGGCAGAGTTTCAGACCCTGCTCGATTGGCTCGACGAGGCGCAGCTCGACCGGGTGGGATGCTTCCAGTATGAAAACGTCCGGGGCGCGCGCTCCAACGAACTGCCGGATCATGTGCCCGACGCGGTGAAACAGGATCGCTGGGAACGTTTCATGGAGAAGGCGCAGGCCATTTCCGCGGCAAAACTCGACGCCAAGGTGGGCCGGAAGCTGGCAGTGATCGTCGATGAGGTCGATGCCGAGGGCGCCACCTGCCGCACCATGGCCGACGCCCCCGAGATCGACGGCAACCTCTTTATCGACGAGGGGTTCGAAGCGCTGAAACCGGGCGATATCGTCACCGTCACCGTGGACGAGGCCAGTGAATACGACCTCTGGGGCCGGCTCGCCTGAAGCGAAGCCTCAGAGCGGCCAGACGATCAGCAACAGCGGCACGCTCACCGCCGCCACCAGCAACTCAAGCGGCAGGCCCAGCCGCCAGTAGTCGCCGAAGCGAAACCCGCCCAGGCCAAGGATGAGCGTGTTGTTCTGGTGGCCGATCGGCGTGAGAAACGCGCAGGATGCACCGATCGCCACCGCCATCAGAAAACTGTCAGGATTGACGCCAAGCGCCGCGGCGATGCCGATGGCGATGGGGCACAGAACGGCGGCGGTGGCGGCGTTGTTCATCACATCCGACAGCAGCATCGTGGCCACCAGCACCACCGCAAGCGCGGCGACAGCATTGCCCTGCGCGATGGTGGAGACCAGAAACCACGCCAGCACGTCGGCCGCACCCGTGGCCTGCATCGCCCCGGCCACCGGAATCAGTGCCGCCAGCAACACGATCACCGGCCAGTCGATGGCGGTATAGACCTGCCTTGGCGGCACGGTGCGCAGCAGCATCGAAGCCAGCACCCCCAGCGCGAAAGCCGCCGCCGCCGGCAACAGCCCCAAGGTGACAATGCCGATGGACCCCAGCATGATCGCCCCGGCAATGACCGCCATGCGTCGGTCCGGGATGCGCAATTCGCGCTCGCCCAGCGGCACGCAGCCGCTGTCGGCAATGAAATCGGCCAGCACCTCGGCCGGACCCTGCATCAGCATCAGATCACCCGATTTGAGCTTGAGCGTGCGCAGCCGCGCCCGTGGTGGCCGCCCCTCGCGCGAGACGGCCAGAAGATTGAGCCCGTAGCGCGTGCGCAGCCGCAGATCGGTCGCCGAGCGCCCCACAATGGCCGAGCCCGGCAGCACCACAAGCTCGCGCAGCACGATATCCTCGTCGCGCTCGGAGCTTTCCCTGCCCTCGTCATCGCCGGCCTTCTTGCCACCGGGCTTCGCATCCGCACCCTTGCCCCCCCCGCTTTCCGATGAGGACCGGCCCTGCTCTTCCAGATGGATGTCGAACACCGACAGCGTTTCGGCCAGCGCATCGACATCGGCCTCAAGCACCAGCACGTCACCGGCGCGGATCCGTCGCCCGCCATGCGGCGCGGTCAGGCGCACTCCGTTGCGCACCAGCCCCACGACCTGCGCGCCGCTCTGGTCTATCTCGCGCTCGAAGGCGCGCAGGGTCAGACCGGCGGCCTTGCTCTTTTCGGGCACGCGCACCTCGGTCAGATAGGTGCCGGTGTCGAAGCCGTCGCCGGCGGCGGATTTGCGCGCCGGCACCAGCCGCCAGCCAACCAGCGCCACGAAGATCACCCCCACCACGGCAACCGCCACCCCCACCGGGGCGAAATCGAACATGGCGAAATGGCCCAGCCCCGCCTCAGCCCGAAACCCCGAGACGATCAGGTTTGGCGGTGTACCAACCAGCGTCGTCATGCCGCCAAGGATGGTGCCGAAGGCCAGCGGCATCAGCACCTGTCCCGGCGTCAGATCCAGCCGGCCCGAAAGCTGCACGGCAATCGGCATCAGAAGCGCCATGGCACCGACGTTGTTCATGAACCCCGAAAGCGCCGCGCCCAGCCCCATCAGCGCCGCCATGCTGGTCAACCGCCCGGCATTGCGCGGCAGCACGCTGCGCGCCAGCCAGTCCACAGCGCCGGTGTTCTGCAACCCCTGGCTGAGCACCAGCACGCAGGCCACGGTGATCACCGCCGGGTGCCCGAAGCCGGCGAAAGCCTCGGCGGCCGGAACCAGCCCGGCCACGACACAGGCCATCAAGGCTGCCAGCGCTACAACGTCATGGCGGAAACGTCCCCACAGGAACAGCCCCATGGTGGCGGCAAGAATGGCCATGATCAGGATCTGCTGGTGGATCATTCGGGCTGCCTTCGCGCTGGATCTGGCCCGAGATGATCAGAACCGGAGCGCGGGTTCAACCGCCGCCTTGACGACAGGGCGGATCAGAAGCTGCCCAGCAGCGTGCCCAGCGTCACCAGCACCACCAGCGCCAGCACCGGGATCACCACGGCAACGGCGGCAATGTCGCGATAGGCTTCGCGGTGCGTCAGCCCGCAGATCGTCAGCAAGGTGATGACCGCGCCATTATGCGGCAGCGCATCAAGCCCGCCAGTGGCCACGGCGGTGACGCGGTGCAACAGATCCGGCGCGATGCCAGCGGCCTGGCCCATCTCCAGATAGGTGTCGCCCAGCGTGCCCAGCGCGATCGACATGCCCCCCGAGGCCGAGCCGGTCATGCCGGCCAGCAGGCTGGTGCCGACAGCAAGCGAGATGAGCGGATTCTCGCCGCCGACCGTCACCACCCAGTCGCGGATCACGCCAAAGGCGCCAAGCGAGGCAATAACCGCGCCAAAACCGACCAGCGAGGCGGTGTTGAAGATCGGCTTGAGCGAATCCCTGGCGCCGGCATCCAGCGTATCGCCCAACCCCTCGGCCAGACGCCGCCAGTTCAGCCCCACCAGCATCAGTGACGACAACGTGAGCGCCGCGATGACCAACCAGACGCCGCGCAACGAGCCCACATCGGTCGCGCCATATTCCGGCAGCGCCAGATAGCTGGTGTCCATGCGCGGGATCAGCACGAAGGTGAAGGCCAGATTCAGCGCCAGCACCATCACCAGAGGCGCGGCGGCCATGCCCAGCCCCGGCAGATCATGCACGGCCTCGGCGGCATCCGCGCCGGTATCCGCGCCGTAGCCCGGCCCCAGCACCCGCGCGCGACGCTCCAGCCAGATCCAGCCGAGGCCCAGCATCAGCGCCCCGGTGATCACCCCCAGCCCCGGCGCGGCAAAGGGGGTGGTGCCGAAATAGGGCATCGGGATCGCGTTCTGGATCGCCGGCGTTCCAGGCAGCGCGGTCATGGTAAAGGTAAAGGCACCCAGCGCGATCGTCGCCGGGATCAGCACCTTGGGCAGTTCGGCCTCGCGGAAAAGCGCCGCCGCAATGGGCCAGACGGCAAAGGCCACGACAAAGAGCGAAACGCCCCCATAGGTCATGATCGCGCAGGACAGGATCACCGCAAGGATCGCGCGGCGCGGCCCCAGCCCGCGGATGATCCCATCGGCCAGCACCCGCGCCGAACCCGATACCTGCATCAGCTTGCCAAACACCGCACCCAGCAGGAACAGCGGAAAATACTGGATGATGAAGCCGCCCGTGGCCTGCATGAAAACCTGCGTATAGCTGGCCAGCAGCGGCCCCCCCTCGGCGATCAGCACCGCCAGAATTGCCAGCGCCGGTGCCAGCAACAGCAGGCTGGCACCGCGATAGGCCAGATACATCAGCGCACCAAGCGCCGCCGCAATGACCAGGATGCCGCTCATCGCCCGCAGCCCGGCGCACCCGGCGCGGGATCATCGAAAAAATCCTCCAGTTCGAACGAGGATTGCCGCCCGATCTTGTCGAAATGCGCCTCCAGCCAGGCCTCGGCCCAGTTGCGCCCGCGCTCGAACAAGAGCTGAAGATAAGCCCATTCGGCATTGAGCTTGCTCGATGCCGCCAGATCCTGCACCTCGGCGTCGGTATGGATGAGGTGAATATAGGTCTGCCCCGCCGCGCCCAGATCGACGCCCTTCTCGGCGATGATGCGCTGCATCAGGGCAATGGCGCGCAATTCCTTGATCAGCGCGGTGTTGAAGCTGATCTCGTTGACGCGGTTGATGATCTCGCGCGCCGAGGTCGGCGTGTCATGGCGCAGGATCGGGTTGATCTGGATGATCACGATATCGGGGCTGGCGGCGCTGTTGACCAGCGGCATCAGGGCGGGGTTGGCGCTGAAGCCGCCATCCCAATAGGGTTCACCGTCGATCTCCACCGCCGGATACATCTGCGGCAGGCAGGCCGAGGCCATCACCGCATCCGCCGTCACCACCCCGCGTGAAAAGATCCGCGCGCGCCCGGTGCGCACCTGCGTCGCCGTGACATGCACCTTGATCGCCTCGCAGCGATTCACCCGCTCGAAATCGACCTGGCGCTCCAGAATGTCACGCAGCGGGTTCAGGTTCAGCGGGTTCATCTGGTAGGGTGACAGCACGCGACTGAGCCCTTCGAAGAACAGATACCCCGGCGAGGCATCCAGGCTGAAGCGGCCCAGCATCCGGTCCAGCGGGCTGCGCTGGATCGGCGAGGACAGCGCCGCGCGGCTGATCGCGCGCCAGAATGCTGCCAGCGCAGCACGCGCCCCCTCGCGCCCGCCGCGCTCGTAGCCATCGGCCAGCACTACGGCGTTCATCGCCCCGGCGCTGGTGCCGCTGATCTCGGCGATCTGCAGGCGCTCATCCTCGAGCAGACGATCCAGCACCCCCCAGGTAAGCGCCCCGTGCGAGCCGCCGCCCTGAAGCGCCAGATTGATGATCTTCTTTTGGCTGTCCATGATCACTCCGCCCATGCTGCAATGCAGCATCAATAGCCCGGCGGCCACCGCGGGGCAATGACAAGCTGAGGCGGCAGCGCGCGAACCCGCCCCGTCCCGCCCGAACCCAACCGCCGATTCCAACCCTGTGATACGCCGCGCTGGACCGCGCCACCCGTTGTCGATAGAGGAAAGCCGGTCAGGCACGGAACCCCCGCATGTATATTCCGCCGCATTTCCAGGAAGTCAGCGCCGCCGAGATCGCCGCGATCATCGAGCGCGCGCCGCTGGCCTGTATCGTCGCCCAGACCGGCGAGGGTCTGCTGGCCAACCATCTGCCGCTGCTGGCCACTCCCGATGGCACGCTTGTCGGCCATGTGGCGCTGGCCAACGACATGCACCGCCTGCTTGAACCCGAGCACGAGGTTCTGGCGATCTTTCGCGGCGAGGACGGGTATGTTTCGCCGAATTTCTACCCCGGCAAGGCCGAACATCACCGCCATGTGCCGACCTGGAACTATCAGGTGGTCCATGCCCATGGCCGCATCACCTTTCAGCATGATGACCATGCCAAGCGCGCCGCGGTCGGGCTGCTGACGCGCACCCATGAGCGCCGGCTGCATGGCAAGGCCGGCTGGCGCATGGCCGATGCCCCAACCGATTACATGGAGCAGATGCTGGGCAGCATTGTCGCCTTTCGCATCTCGGTGTCGCGGATGCTCGCCAAATCCAAGCTGAGCCAGAACCGTGACGAGCGCGATTATCTGGGCACGGTCGCGGGCCTGAACGCCACCGGGCAGAACGCCCTGGCCGCGCGCATGCAAGACCGCCTGGACAAGCCGAAGTGAGCGCACGCATCGCGCATCAGTCTGCGGGGCATGGTCACGCCCGCCGTTGCCGATGCGCTCCGCGTGTCCTGCGCTGGCCGCGCCTCACTCCGCACGGCCAGAAGGGCCAGGTCATGCGGCCTCGGGCGTGAAGCGGGCGGTCCGGTGATCAACGCGATACCCTTGCGTGAACTCGCCGGGGCGCCGGGCGATCTGTTCGACCGCGTCGATGATCGTTTCGGCCTTGGCATCGCTCATCAGCACGGAGAAGGCCAACCGCGTCCAGCCCGGTTTTTCGGTCTCCTGCCCGCGCAGGATCGCCTCGCGCAGCCGGTCGGAATGATCCGCATCAATGCCCAGAAGCCGATGCGCATAAGGCCCGGCGCAGGCGCAGCCGCCACGCGCCTGAATGCCGAAATGATCTGACAAGACCCGCGTCACAAGCTGGGGGTGAAGCGGCAGGCCGTCTGCGCCAGTGATGCGGAAGGAAAACACCGGCAGGACATCGTCTGCACGGTCCACGCCCAGAAGCTCCAGGCCCCGGACCGTGCTCCAGCGCGACCTTGCGCGCTGCCGCAGGGCTTCAAGGCGTGCGCTCATTCGCTCTTGCCCGATGGCGCGCTTGACCACGAAGCACAGCGCCGCACGGATGTCGCCGATCACATTGGGCGTGCCGGCCTCTTCGCGCGCGGCAACATCGGGGGTGTAGTCATGGCCATGGGGCGACACGAAGCGTACTGTTCCGCCGCCGGCAGCCGTGGGCGTTTCGCGCACAACCGCTTCCTTTCGCACGATCAGCACGCCCGACGCGCCGGGCCCGCCGATGAACTTGTGCGGCGAAAGCGCAATCGCGTCCATGCCCAGCCCCATGTCGATGGGCAGATAGGGCGCGGCGGCCGCAAAATCCCAGATGCTGATCGCCCCGTGAGACTTGAGAAGCCGTGTGACCCCCGCCACGTCAGCCATGATCCCCGTCACGTTGGATGCCGCCGAAAACGCGCCGATCACCGGACGCTCGCCTGCGGCAAGAAGCGCCGCCTGCAACGCGTCCTGCGCAATCCCGCCCCCGGTCGCTTCGGGGATCTCGATCACCTCGGCACCGCTTTCGCGCCAGGGCAGAATATTGGAATGATGCTCGTAAGGGCCGATCAGCACCTGAGGCCGCCGCCCCTCGTGCACCATCCGGTCCAGCCCGAAGAGCGCCCCCAGCCGCGACAGGCCCGCCGTGGCACCCGCGCCGGCAAAGACAACCGCGTGCCGGTCATCCGCGCCACAGTCGCGCGCCACGATACGCCGCGCCTCGGCGCGCAGGCGGTTCATGCTTCGCCCGCAGGCCGAGGCTTCCGTGTGCGCGTTGGAGTAATACGGCAGCACATCCGCAAGGATCGCCTCCTCGATCTGCCGCAGGGCCCGGCCTGAAGCCACATAATCGGCATAGACAAGGGAGCGCGGCCCGTTTGGCCCCGGCAGCTCCAACCCCTCCCCGATCAGGCCCTCGCACAGATGATCAAGCAGGTCGGTCCGGTTCAGGGACTGTGCGAAGCGGGTGAAGAATGTCTCGTGCGGGTCCTGGGACGGCATGAATTGCCCCTGTCGTCAGTTGATGTTTGCGCCACCCAATGATTTCAGGCATTACAGGTGCAATCATCACCTTTTTTCTCACCATCTCCCAGAATAACCGATCAAATGACCCAAGAACCCGCCAAAATCATTGATCGCATCGACGCCAGCATCCTGCGGGTCCTGCAGCGCGATGCGGGCCTGTCGCAGCGCGAGGTGGCCGATGCCGTCGGGCTGTCGCAGAACGCCTGCTGGCGGCGAATGACACGCCTGCGCGAACAGGGCATCATCAAGGGTCAGACCCTGCGGCTCAACCTTGCCGCCCTGGGCCTTGGGTTGACGATTTTTGTCATGGTGCGCACACGCGATCATTCGCCCGAATGGCTCGCGCGATTTCGTCGAACGGTGCTGGGCATGGAAAACGTGATCGACTGCTTCAGGATCGCGGGCGATCATGACTACATGCTCAAGATCGTGGCACGCGACATGAACGATTTCGACCGAATCTATCAGCGCCTGATTGCGGGGGCCGCGCTTGAAACGGTGACATCCTACATCGCCATGGAGGCGATCGCCGATCAGCGCGATGTTCCTGCGTGATCCGAAAGGACAGGGAGCCGTCGCAGGGGCCATGCCGACCGGCCGGCCCCCAAACCTGGGCGGGCACGGCCGGCCTAGCCGCGCGCCTGCGCAAACCCTTCCGCGATGCCGGTTGCATCCGGGGTGAAGCTCATCGCCAGACCGTTGATGCAATGGCGCTGGCCGGTGGGTGCCGGCCCGTCATCGAAAACATGGCCCAGGTGGCCGCCGCAGCGGCGGCATTTCAGTCCGGTGCGGCGAATGAAAAAACCGCTGTCGTCATATTCCAGCACCGCATCCTCGATGGGCTGCCAGAAGCTGGGCCAGCCGGTGCGGCTGTCGTACTTGGTTTCCGAGCGGTAGAGCGCCAACTCGCAGCCGGCGCAGTTGTAACTGCCGGCCCGCGCTTCGTTGAGCAAGGGCGAAGCCTCGTTGCCCAGATGGTTGGTCCAGGCATGTTCGGTGGTTGCCTGGCGCAGCACGGCAAATTGTGCCGGCGAAAGCCTTTCGCGCCATTCGGCTTCACTCAGCATGATCTCGAAAGCGGGCTCGCTCGAACGCGCCGGGCCGATTGCGAGGCCGGATGCAAAGCTTGCGGCGGTGGTAAGCATGAGGTGACGGCGTGTCAGCATGGCAGGCTCCTTGCGGTTGCGATTGCTTCAGCGGCTGTCTGGAGGTGGCCGCGGCCAGCCGGGCGGAGGGGCGCCCGGCTGGCCTTTGGGTGCCGATCAGCGCGGCAGCAGAACGGTATCGACCACGTGGATCACCCCGTTCGACTGGTTGACATCACTGATGGTCACGCGTCCGGCATTGCCGGACTGGTCATAGATCCACAGGCTGCGACCACGCACCTGTGCGCTCAGGGGCGCGCCCGAGAGTGTTTGCAGATGGAAGAAGCCATCGCTGCTGGCACGCGCACGGCGCATGATCTCGGCGCCGCTCAGATTGCCGGCGACGACATGCGAGGTCAGGATGCGCTGCAGGGTTCCGAGGTTCTCGGCTTGCAAGAGCGTCTCCACGGTGCCGGGCGGCAATGCCTCGAAGGCGGCGTTGACGGGTGCAAAGACGGTGAAGGGGCCGGGGCCCTGCAGGGCCTCCACCAGACCCGCCGCCTGCACCGCGGCAACCAGCGTCGTGTGATCGGCCGAGTTGACCGCGTTTTCGACGATATTGCGATCGGCGAACATCGGCGCGCCGCCGACCATCGGGTTTTCCATCGCCAGCGCGGGCGACAGGCCCAGCGTGAGGGTCAGGGCGACGGTGCGGATGGTTCTGAACATGGCAGTCTCCTTTCAAGCCGGGTCTGCGTGGCCCGGATATGGTGCGTTGTCTGTCCGGGGCAGGATCGGTCGGGGACCATCCGCCCTGTTGGTGGGCACCGGCGGGCGCCCTACCGAGAAGACGGGCACAAGACGCGGAAAGTTTCGGCCAAGCAGCGGCCAAACATCACGAAAGCGTGATGTCTGGCGTTGTGCTGACGGGATGGGGGCACCGGATTGTGGCACGGCGTGAGAAGTCGCCCGGTCTCTTGTGCACGGCGTCGCTCCCGCAAAAGACTGCCGATGCTGCGCGCGGCGCGATCAGCAGCCGGCGCAACGATGCTTGCAACGTATCGAGCGGCGGGTGGCCTGCACCGCCGCGCAAAGGCGGCTTCAAGGGTGTTCAGTCACGGCGTTCAGTGTTCGCAACCGCACCCGGCCGCCCGGAACGATCGGCACATCGGCCGGGAGAACCTTTTTCTTGCCGTTGGCGCACGGCCATGTGCCCTGTCTGCCTCAGCGGAAGCGCGACATTGCCTTGTCGAAGGCACTTGATGCGTTGTCCCAGGCCTTGTCGAAGCCGGCCTTCATGTCGCGCCAGGCTTCCCCGCTGGCGGCATTCACCTCTTTCAGCTTCGCTTCGGCCTCATCGCGCTGCTTGCGCAGCTCCGCGATCTGCCTTTCATATGCGATCCGGGCATCGGCCCGAGCCTCGGCGGCCTGGGCCTGCAACTTGTCGATATCGGCATTCCACTGATCGAGCCGCGCCTTTGCTTTCTCGACATACTGGTCCTTGTCATCCATTGGCGTTCACCTCATCTGGGTTGGATTGCACCTGCAAGGATGACATTTGCCCGACCGTGACGCAATTACCCTGGTCCGGTGCGCTCATCCCTGTAACAATACCAGCTTCATGAATGTTCCGCACACCCCAATATCCCGCGCACCCTGGCGGGTCTTGGCGCAGGCGGGGGGCAAAGGCGCTCAAGCGCTCGACCTTACGGTTTCAGGAGCACCCGCTTGCGAGGCATTGGGAAAACCGAAATCGCCCGCCCTGCCTCCTGACATGAAAGTCGAGCGTGACGACCCGTCAGCAATGGGCCGCCATCGCCCGGCGTGCTGGCGGACATCAGGCGCCGTGGGGGTGCTACTGCTCCGGCCAGGGTGCGCGACGCACCTCGGCATAGCGGCGAATGGCGGCGATGGTTTCACGAATGGCGGCGTTTTCGCGCACCGCGCGGCGTCCGGCGTCGATCAGCAGATCGACCTGTTCCTCGGGCAGGGTCAGCCTGGTGGGGATACTGTTGAGCGCATCCTGTGTTTCGATATCGAAATCCCGAAACGAGAGCAGTTCGACCGAAATGCGCACATCGCGGCAGTTCCAGCCCTCAAGGCTTCCGCGGTGGCGCCGCACCTGCGCATCGGAGAGCGCACAGCGAAAGCGGATGATGTCGTCCTGCCATTGCCGCGCGGCCAGCTTCAACGCGTCGAACCCGTTGCGCACCGAAGCGGTGATGCTGGTCTGCGACACCGCCGAAATCAGCTCTGGCAGGCGCGGGCGTTGGGCGCGATTGCCCCATTCAGGCAGGGTCTCGCGCCCGGCATCGGTAACGATGAACAGCAGCCGCTGCAACCGCACGGCCTGAGCAGGGGTCAACGGCCCATGGGGCGTATCAGCCGAGGCGCGCTCAAGCGCGAAGCCGGTCACGCCGATATTGTCGGTCAAACCACCGTCGAGCAGGCGCACGGTGGCCAGCCGGTCATCGCGGCGGTAGCTGTCGAGGGCGCGGGCATGAGCGTTCAGCCGCACCGGGGTCTCGCGATTGACCAGCGCGCGTTCCAGCCATTCCGGGCGGCGGTAGCCGCAGTCAGGGCTGTCGGCCGTCATGTCGATCGGCGCGAAAACCACCGGAACCGCCGCCGAGGCCGCAACCGCATCGGCGATGCGCGTCTGGTTCAGATCGCTGCACAGCGCGGCGAATGTGTCATGGGTAAAGATGAACGGCACGCCGTTGAAGATGTCCGACGCGGTCAGCCAGACGGTCGGCGCATCGGGGTATTCGAAAGCCGCGAAGGTCGCGCGGTCGAACAGGTTGCGGTCCAGCCAGTCGGCAAGGCTGCCGCGATCGTTGACCCCACCGGACCAGGCCCGCATCAGATTGACCGGCGAGGCGACCGCGGTGCGCATGCTGGCTTCGACATCCTGCAAGAGAAACCGCTCGCGGAAGTCATGAAAGCCATCCGGCCCGCGCAGGCCGAAATAGGCCGCGGCCACCGCCCCGCCCGAGGTGCCCGACACCATGTGGATGCTGTCGGTCACCGAGCGTTCGCGCGGGTCCTCGTCAATCACCGCCGCGTCCAGTTCGCGCAGCACGCCATAGGCAAAGGCCGCCGCCCGCGTGCCGCCGCCGGAAAACGACACCCCCACCACCAGCGCCCCGTCGTCGCCGAAATCGTTCATGAAATGCGTGGATGCGCGCGTTGGCACCGACGACAAAACATTGATCGGGCCGGTATCGGTGGCCGCGCATCCACCCAGCAAAAGCGCCAGCGACAAGGCGGCCAGGCTGGCGCCCGATGGCTTGCGGACAGCGGGACCGGAACAGAAGGAAGGGCTTGGCAAAAGGCTATCCCGGTGGCTGAGTTGGGAGCACAGGATCGGCGGCAGGGCGTCTATTGTGGCATGGGGGCAGGCTGCCACAGGATATGGGGTTTGCCAAGCGTTTATACATGGCTGGCGGTCCGGGTGACGGGCGAGTTTGATCTTGCGGTTCGTGGCGCGTATCGCTCTACTCGGCGGTTCCTGGGGCCTACGCCGCCGCGCATTCCGGAAGGAACGAGATGACGAGAACTGCCCTGCATCTGAACGATATCTTCGGCGCCTTCGTGCTTCTGGCATGGATCCTGTTGGCCAGCGTCGTGGCGCTCTATGCCGCGTTCCTGTTGCTGCGTCTGTTTCATCACCGCCTCGGCGGCGACAGTTCGGCAGTGCCGGTTGCGCCATTCTTCGGAGCGATCACCACGATATGGGCGCTGGTCTTCGGCTTTGTTGCTGCAGATGTCTGGTCAGCCAATTCAAGCGCCGCCGAGGCCGCAGTGGAGGAACGCGCAGCCTTGATCCGGTTGCATGGCATGGCCGAGGCCGATGCCCTTGACCTGCAGGACCTTGAAGGCGCGCTGCATCGCTACGTCGTTGCGGTTGCCCGGACGGAATGGGATGCCAATGGCAACCGGCATGCCTCCCGCGATGCCGAGGCGGCGCTGCAATCCATCCGGCTGGCACTTCTGGCAGCGCATGAAAGCGGGGTTTCACCTGTCCTGCTGGGCAAGATGATAGCCGATTTCGACGAATTGCAGGACGCCCGCACCAAACGGCTGGCCATCGGCGCGGGCGACATGCAGCCGTTGAAATGGGCGCTGGTGGTCATGCTCGGACTGATGTCGATGGTCTCGATTGCCTTTGTTCACCGCGACAAGCCCCGCGCCGGCCGCACGGCGCTGAAGATCTTTGTGGTGGCCGCCGCTTCGGCGGTCTGGCTGGTGCTGTTGCATTCCTCGCCCTATCTGGGACCGGTGCGCATTGCGAGCACCGAGATTGCCTTCTAGCCGCACGCCCCGCCCTGGCCGCAGGAATGGTCTGGCGTGGTGGCTTGCGATTGACGGGTCGCGGCGGAGCCTCATGAATCGGCGACATTGGAGCGGCCATTGCCCTCGCGCGCCACGGCCCAGCCATTGAGCCAGGCAAGCCCCGCGAGCGTAAGGCCCAGCCCCAGAAAGGCGCCGACGCGCAAAAGCCCGTCAAGCTCGGCGGCGTCGATCAGGAAGGCCTTGGCGGCGGCGAGGCCGGCAAGCAAAAGCCCCAGCTTGCGCAGATCCGGGCGCGCACTCAACAGCGCCCGCGCCAGCAGCACCGCGCCCGCCGCCAGCAACGCGAAAGTATAGGCGTAAAGCTCGCCCTGCTCGAACCCGCGCATGATCCGCAGATCCGCACCCTGCCACAACTGCCGGATCGCGCTGGCGGCCCAAAGCGCGCCCAGCCCCCAGCCCGCGAACCGCAGCGCACGCCAGCCGGACAACACCACCAGCAGCGCAGCCGGCATCAGATAGGCCAGCAGCAGATCGTTCAGCACCGGCCATCCGGCGACGCGGCCGACGAACGGCCAGTCGCCGAAAACCGGCGATGAGGGATAGAGCGCCGCTGCGATCAGCACCGCGCCGGCCACCAGGCCAAGCAACCAGGCCAGCCCCCGCCGCAGCCACGCCAGAGTGGGCAGTTCCGCGCGACGGATCTGGATCCAGGCCAGCACGATCAGAACGCTTGCCTGCATGCCAAGCCGGGCATGCGGGCCAATCAGATCAGGCAGCAGACGGGCGATGAGGATTGCGGTGGCGATCGCGGCGCTGGCCACCAGCCCGGTCTCGACGACAAGGCGCGCATGGCGGCGCAGGAAAACCGCGGGCAGGGGCTGTGTCAGCCACAGCGCCGCCAGCGGCCCGGCAAGCGTAGCGGTCAACGAAGCCAGCACCGCGGGCGTTGCGGCTTCGTGCAGGTGCCAGTCGATACCCGGTTCCAGAACCAGCCGCCAGATCAGGGCCATTGATGCCAGGATCAGAAACACCCCCAGCGCAGGAATGTCGAAGCGCCGCTCCATGGTCGCCGCGCCCACCATCAGCACCGCCAAGGCAATCGTCAGCGCCACCTGCCCCAGCATGAGCATCAGCCCCAGCGCGACCAGCGCGAAAGCCACCGCCGCCGAGGCACCCAGACGCGGCCCTTGCCCGCCATCGCGCGCGCCGTAGCGCAGCGCCAGTGCTGTCGCCATGCCGGCAAGTGCCATCGCATGCAAGGCCCAGACATAGTTGCCCAGCACCGTCGCCGGCTGCCAGGTCGTCTCCAGCGCGACGACCACGCCACCGGGCAGTGCCAGCCCTGCCAGCGTCCAGGGGGCATGGCGGTGCGGCGGGGCCGTCTCGCCGCGCCAGATCATCGCCAGCCCCGCCAGATCATCGCCAGCCCCGCCAGCACGGCAAGGCCCAGGATCAGGCTCACCTGCAATGGCATCGGCGCCTCGGGCAGGCGGATGGCGCCAAAATCGCGCAAGACCGGCCCATGGCTCCACGCCTGCCAGACCACCCAGGCGGGCATCACCAGCGCCGGCAGCAGCATCTGATCCGCGAGCGCCGGCGCACGCCGGCACCAGAGCGCGATCAGCCCCGCCAGCGCGCTCAGCGCGATCGGCCCCGCCATGCCGGGCACCAGAAGCGCAAGGCCAAAGGCCGCAACCGCCGAGGCCACGAAACTGGCGCGAACCCCTGGAACCGGTCGCCCCCGGCCAAGGGCGCGAGGCCCCTCCACCAGCGGCGCGATATAGCCGAACGGCAGGGTCATGGCAGCGCCCGCCACTGCCAGCACGGCAAGCGCAAAGCCCAGCGCATCGCCCCCTGCCAGCCGCCACAGGATCATCGCCGTCAATGGCCCCGCCAGCGCCAGCCATGTGACCCAGCCCCAGCGTCGCCGCGCATCGATCCCCAGCCCGGCAAGCGCCAGCAGCGCGAAATAGCCAAACAGCACCGCCGGCGGCGGGCCGTCGCCACCAAGCACGAAGGGCACGCCCGTTCCGGCCACCAGCCCCAGCGCCGACAGCATCGGCCCATGCAGCCAGCCCAGGGCGATCGCCGCGAAGGACAGCAGCGCCAGTGCCACCAGCGCGGTGGCCGGGGCGATCATCGCATAGAGGTGCAGCGCGGCCAGAACCGCTGCCATGGCGATCACCACCCCGGCACCGGTCAGCGTGGCCGGCAGGATCGGACCGGCCAGCGGACGGTGGCGCAGCCATTCACCGCCGACGCCAAGCAGCCCCCCCAGCAGCAGCGCCAGCACCACTCGCGCCTGTGGCGTCAGCAGCCCGGTTTCGACCGCATATTGCACCAGAAACACACCCGACAGCACCAGCGCCGCGCCAGCCGCCGGGTAAATCCAGTGATCGCGCAGCCAGGGGCCCAGCCGGGCCAGTGCCCCCGTGCCCGGCACCGGCTCGCCCCGATCACGGCGCGGCGCATCATGGCGGGGCGCGGTGGCCTCTGGGCTGCCGCGGCGCGCGCGCGCCCAGGGCGTCTGGGCGGGCGTTTGGATGGGCGCGTTACCGCCGGGTTCAGCCGCGCCAGACGCGTCCGACGGCAACGGCGACACCGCGCCATCCGCAAGCAGCGCCTCGCGAAGCGCGGCCAGATCACGCTCCAGCCGCAGGGCGCGCGCGCGCGCGCTCAGCCCAACCCAGAGCGCCGCCGCGCCGACCAGAATTGCAAGAAGTTCCATGCCATCCACCCGTGCCCCGGCGTCGCAGAAAACGCACCGCCCCGAGCCATCACCGTCGCGCAGCGCGGCGGTTTGATCAAGCGCCTTGCCCAGCATGCGTCGCATCAGGGTCGAACAGATCCCGGCGTTGTGGCGATTGCAATGCCACAATCATCGCCCGTGCCGTTGATGCCAATTTTGCTCATCCCGTCGTCAGATCGCGCGAACACGGGTGCAATGGGCATCGGGATCGGTGAGACAAGGGCACCCCCGTTCAAGCGGCGCACCGGCATGTCAGGGCTGTGTGCCTATGAGGGCTGCGTGTTCTCGCTTCCCTGCCCCGTTTCCAGCATGGCGATCATCCGATCGCGCATGACGAATTTCTGCGGCTTTCCGGTCACCGTTGCGGGGATCTCCGCCACGATGCGGATATGCTTGGGGATCTTGAAATGCGCGATCTGCCCGGCACAATGGGCGCGCAGTTCGGCGGCCTCCAGCGCGGCACCCGGCGCGGCCACCACCCAGGCGCAGACCACCTCGCCCAAGGCCCGGTCTGGGATGCCGAAGACCTGCGCCTGGGCGACCTTCGGGTGGCGATAGAGAAACTCCTCGATCTCGCGCGGATAGATGTTCTCGCCGCCACGGATGATCATGTCCTTGACCCGACCGACAATGCGGCAAAAGCCCTGCGCATCCAGCGTGGCCAGATCGCCGGTATGCATCCAGCCGTCGATGATGGCCTCGGCGGTGCGCGCGGGTTCGTCCCAGTAGCCCCTCATCACCGAATAGCCGCGCGTGCACAATTCACCCGTCTCGCCAACCGGCACGATGACACCATCGGCACCGACCACCTTGACCTCCAGATGCGGATGGACACGCCCGACGGTGGTGCAGCGCTCCTCCACCGGGTCGTCGATGAAGCTCTGAAAGGAGACCGGCGCGGTTTCGGTCATGCCGTAGCAGATGGTGACCTCGGCCATGTTCATCGCCGTGATCACGCGCTCCATCACCTCGATCGGGCAGGGCGCGCCGGCCATGATGCCGGTGCGCAGCGCGCCAAGGTCGCGCGGGCGGGCGGCCTGTGCCTGAAGCATGGCGGTAAACATCGTCGGCACGCCGTAAACCGCGGTGCAGCGCTCGGCGGCAATGGCGTCAAGCGTGGTTTCGGCATCGAACCCTTCATCGGGGAAAACCATCGCCGCGCCCTTGCTGACGCAGCCCAGAACCCCCATGACCATCCCGAAGCAATGATAGAGCGGCACCGGAATACACAGCCGGTCGGTTTCGTTCAGTCGGATGCGGTCGGTGACGAAACGGGCGTTGTTGACGATGTTGAAATGGCTCAGCGTGGCACCCTTGGGTGCCCCTGTCGTGCCCGATGTGAACTGGATGTTGATGGCATCATCGGGGCTGAGCCGGGCATCCACCGCCTCAAGGCGCAACTGCTGGGCCGGCCCGCCAAGCCGGGTCAGTTCATCGAAGGTCAGGCACCCCGGCCCGGGATCGTCGGACATGACGATCACCGCGCGCAGGTTGGGCAGGCGCGCCGAGGTCAGGCAACCCGGTGCGCAGCGCTCCAGTTCAGGCACGATTGCCCTGATCATGCCCAGATAGTCCGACGCCTTGAACCGCGTCGCCAGCACCAATGCGGCGCAATCGACCCTGGCCAGCGCGTATTCGACCTCGGCGCGCTGATAGGCCGGGTTGATATTGACCAGCACCGCACCGATGCGTGCACTGGCAAACTGCGTGAGCAGCCACTCCAGCCGGTTGGGCGACCAGATGCCGATGCGGTCGCCCTTGCCCAGACCGAGCGCCAGAAACCCCGCCGCCAGCGCATCCACGCGACGATCAAGGTCATACCAGCTCAGCCGTTCGCCCTGCGCGGGAAAGATCGCCGCATCGCGTGGCCCGAAGCGCGCCACCGTCTGGCGCAGAAGCTGCGGGATGGTGGCGTAGTGCAGCGGCTGGGAGCGATCGCCCGCGACATAGGAGCGCCCGTCCAGCGGGCGCAGCGCATTGCGGTCCGGCTCGCCGCTGGCGGTGCTGAAAGGGGCCGCAAGGCGGCCTGCCAGACTTTCGTTCAGGATTGACATTGCTGCCTCCTTTTACCGGGCGGGCTACATATGGCGCCAGTCCTCGCTCTGCTCGAAAGCATGGGCGGCCTGATAGATCACCATTTCATTGTAATGCCTGGCCACCAGCATCATGCCGATCGGCAGGCCCTCGCTGATCCCGCAGGGCACCGACATCGCCGGCAGGCCAAGCGCATTGTAGGGCGCGGTATTGCCCACCATCTCGAAGGCGCGCTGGATATAGAGCGCAATCGGCGCATCGGCTGGCGGGATCGGTTGGGGCTTCATCGGCATCGTCGGCATGAGCAGCAGATCGACGCCCTTGAACACCTCGCCGTAGCGTTGCCGGATCGCGCGCATCATGTTCTGCGCCTTGCCGTAAAAGCGCCCGCGATACTGGGTTTGGAAATACTCGCCCAGGAACATGCAGACCTTCAGCGAATGGGTCAGCTCGTCGGCACGGTTGCGCCATGTGCCAACCTGATCGGTCAGCGACGGCAGGAAGAGGCCGCGATAATTGGTGCCGGTGGCATTGCCGTTCATCATCAGATCCTGCAAACCCTCGACCGTGATCGGCAGCCACAGATCGGCGGCGATGTCGTGCTCGGGCAGCGACACCTCGACCAGCTCCGCTCCAAGCCGCGCCAGGCGTTCGGCGGCGGCGCGCACCTTGGCATCGACATCCGCCTCGCTTTCGGGGCGGTCGAAGCCCTGTTTCAGCACACCGATGCGCAGCCCCCGGCAACCGCGCCCCAGCGCCTCGGTGTAGCGATAGATGCGCGGCGCATACTGGCGCGGGTCCAGCCCGTCCTCGCCGGCGATCACCTCCAGCAGCAGCGCGTTGTCTGCAACGTTCTGCGTCATCGGGCCGGCATGGTCGATCGTCTGCTCGATCGGCACGATACCGCTATAGGGCACCAGCCCATGCGTGGGTTTCATGCCGTAGATGCCGCATTTCGACGCCGGCATGCGGATCGATCCACCCTGATCGCCACCGATGCCCATATCGGCCTCGCCAGCCGCCACCAGCGCCGCCGTCCCGCCCGATGAGCCCCCCGCCGAATAGCCGTGCTTCCAGGGGTTGTGGATCGGCCCGGTGGCGTTGGTATGCGAGCCGCCCGAGAGGCAGAAATTCTCGCAATGCGCCTTGCCGGTGATGATCGCGCCGGCATCCAGCATGCGGGTGACGACGGTGGCGTCGATCTCGGGGGTGTAGCCCTCAAGGATCGCCGAGCCATTCATCATCGGCACGCCGGCCAGCGCGATGTTGTCCTTCAGCACGATCCGCTTGCCGCGCAGCGGGCCATCGACCGCGCCATGCACCTCGGTCTTGTAATACCAGGCGTTGAGCGGGTTCTCCGAGGGGCCGGGGCGATAGCCGGGGCTGCGCGGATAGCGCACGACGGGCAGGTTGTCGGGGGCGGCGGCAACGCGGTCATAGGTCTGGATATAGCCCTCCATGACCTCGGAGAACTGGCGCAGCTCATCGTCGCTCATCGACATTCCGAACCGGTCGGCCATGGTGCGCATCTGGGCATGGCTGGGGCGTTTGACGGTCATTGTGTTCACCTGTGGGATAGCGTGGCCGGCAGCGGCATCGCGTGGTGCCGGGGGCACGCGCGACGCGGCGGGCCGGGGCAACGGGTGGCGTGGTGCGGATACCGCCGGCGGTGCGAGCGAAGGGCGCGCCGACGATGGCGTGGACAACGGCGCATACGGCGCATACGGGGCGGCGGGGCGGACGGTGGCCGCCGTTGCGCCGGCTCCGCGCGTGCTGCGCGCGGCGCCAAAGCCCAGAAAGGCATCCACCTTGGCGCGGTCGGCCAGATCAGAGCGCGACAGCGCGCCGCTGATGCGCCCGCGTTCCAGCACCAGCACCCGGTCGGACAGTTCGGCGATGAAATCGAAATTCTGCTCGACCAGCAGGATCGCCAGCCCCTGTCCGCGGCGCAGCCGGCCAAGGGTTTCGGCGATCTCGTCGATGATCGAGGGCTGGATGCCCTCGGTCGGCTCGTCAAGCAGCAGCAGCTCCGGCGCGCCCATCAGGCAGCGTGCCAGCGCCAGCAACTGCTGCTCGCCGCCCGAAAGCGCGCCGCCGTCGCGTTCGATCAGCCGGCGCAAGCGAGGAAAATCCTCCAGCACGCGCTCCAGCGTCGCGGCCTCGTCCGGCCCGCCATGGTCCTGCCACGCGAAGCGCAGATTGTCGCGCACCGAAAGCTGCGGCAGTATCCCGCGCCCCTGCGGCACATAGCCAAGCCCCAGAACGGCGCGCCGGTGCGCGGGCTCACGGGTGATGTCGGCGCCGCGATAGCGCACCTGCCCCGAAGTCGCCGGCAGAAACCCCATGATCAGCTTGAGCAGGGTCGATTTGCCCATGCCGTTGTGGCCAAGGATGCCCACCACCTCGCCCGCCGCGACGCTCAGATCGACGCCATGCACCACCGAGACGCGCCCGTATCCGCCCGCCAGCGAGGCAACCTCCAGCCAGTTTTCCGCCGCTTGCCGCTCCATCATGCCTGCTTTCCAAGATAGACATCGCGCACCACCGGATCGGCCATCACCCGCTCGACATGGTCTTCCATGAGCACCCGGCCCCGGTGAAATACCGTCACCGTCGAAGCCAGGGTGCGGATGAACTGCATGTCATGCTCGACGACGACCACCGCCGCCGAGCGGGTCATCTCGTGGATGATCTCGCCCATGCGCTCGACCTCCTCGGCGGTCATGCCGGCGGCGGGTTCGTCCAGCAGCACCAGCCAGGGGTCGGCGGCCATGACGATGCCAAGTTCCACCCGCTGCCGCTCGCCATGCGCCAGCCTGCCCAGCGCGGTCAGCGCGATCGTGCCCAGTGACAGCCGGGCGATAACTTCATCGGCCTTGCGGCCGGCGCCCGCCGCGTCGTTGAAGCGCCGCGCCGCCATCCAGATGTTTTCCTTCACGCTCAGCCCGTCCAGCACCGAGGGCACCTGCATCTTGATGCCGACGCCCAGTGCGGCGATCTGGTGCGGCTCCCAGCCGGTGGTTTCCTCGCCGCGCAGAAAGATGCGCCCGTCGCTGGGCGCCAGCAGACCGCAAAGGCATTTGAAGAAGGTGCTCTTGCCCGCGCCGTTCGGCCCGATCAGGCAGCGCAACTCGCGCGCCTTGAGCTTGAGCGAGACATTGTCCACCGCGACGACGCCGCCAAAGCGCATCGTCAGCCCTTCGGTTTCAAGCACGGTTTCAGCCATCTCGCACCTCCGCGCGCGGGGCGCGGCGGCGGCGCACCGGGCGCCGGCCTCCGCCCGACAGCCAGCGCCAGCCTCGGGCCAGTTCAGGGGCGATGCCGCGCGGCAGGAACAGCACGAAAAGCACCAGCACCAGACCCAGGATGAACAGGTTATCGACCATGCTCTGCTGACCAAGGACGAATTTCAGATAGCTCAGCACCGCCGCACCGAGGATCGGCCCGAACCGTGTTCCAAGCCCGCCGACGATGCACCAGATGATGATCTCGGCGGATTGCTGAAGGCTGAACAGCGTGGGCGTCACCACCTCGGCCCAGGCGGCATAAAGTGCCCCAGCAAGCCCGGCGATGGCCGCGCCGATGGCAAAGAGCACGGTCTTGCGCGCGCGGATGTCAAAGCCCAGAAGCGCCACGCGCTCCTCGTTCTCGCGGATTCCGACGCTGATGCGCCCGAAGCTGGAGCGCAGAAGCCAGCTCACCAGCAGGAAGATGACCAGCAAAGCCAGGGCGGCGACATAATAGAGCGCCTCGCCCCAGATCATCAGGTCCGGCCGGCCCGGCACATTGAGGATCGGAAAGCCCGGAATGCCATTGAATCCGCCCAGCCGCGCATTGCCGATCACATAGCCCGGACCCGCCGTCGAGTTGATCCAGCGAAACAGGATCAATGACACCACCAGCGTGATCACCGCCAGATAGACATCGCCCAGCCGGCCATAGAACATCATCGCGCCCAGAAGCAGTGCAAAGCCCCCCGGCACCGCCATCGCCAGGATGAGCGGCACGGTGCTTTCGCCAAGGTTGATCCCGCCGATGGCGAAGGTATAGGCACCCAGCCCGAAGAACGCCGCCTGCCCGAAGCACAACACCCCGCCAAAACCCCAGATCAGCCCCAGGCTGAGCGCCAGCATCCCGTAGGCAATGAGCAGCGTCAGCACATGCGTATCGATCGCCAGCGGCAGGCCCAGGATCAGCGCCGCCCCCAGGATCAGAACGAGCACGGTATCCTTGCGCGCGTCGCCCCCCATCACAGCCGGCCCCGGAAGAAGCGCGTGGTGATGCCGCGCGGCAGAAGCCGCAGCAGGATCACCGCCGCGACCAGAAGCGCCACCTCGCCCACCACCGGCGAAACCACGAACGAGAAGAACTGGTTGACCAGCCCGAAGAACCCGGCAGCCGAGGCCAGCCCCGCCACCAGCGCCGGGCCGCCGGCGATGACGGTGATGAAGGCCTTGGCGATGAACGATGCCCCGGCCGTCGGCACCAGCCCGATCAGCGGTGCCAGCACCGCGCCCGCCAGCCCCGACAGCGCCGAGCCGACGGCAAAGGTGATCATGTAGATGCGGTTCGGGCTGTGTCCCATGGCGGCGGCCATGTCCGCGCGCTGCATCGTGCCGCGCGCCACCAGCCCGGCACGGGTGCCGCGCAGCACCGCCAGCATCGCCAGAAGCAGCGCCATGGCAACGATGATGATGAAGAAGTTGTAGCCGTTGATCTGGTAATTGCCGACGCTGAAGCCGGGGATCGGCCCGGCAACGCCCGTGGTGGTATTGCCGAAGATCATCTTGAAGGCACCGATCATCATCAGGCTGAGCCCCCAGGAGGCCAGCATCGTGTCGATCATCCGCCCGTAGAGATGGCGAAACACCAGCCGCTCGACGATCAGCCCGAAAAGCCCCACCACCAGGGGCGCGACGATCAGCATGGCGATGAAGATGTTCACCCCCAGCCCGACGGCGGTGATGGTCGCATAGCCGCCCAGCACCATGAACTCGCCATGCGCCAGGTTGATCACCTTCATCATGCCGAACACCACCGCCAGCCCGGCACTGATCAGCACCAGCGAGGCGATCGCGTAGAGAACCTCAACCAGAATGACGACGCCAAGATCCATGCGTTCCGCTACCTTCAGGCAAGCCGCCCCCCGCCCCGGACACGCCGGGCCGGGGAGCGGGGCGATCCGACCGGGGTCAGATCTCGATTTCGTATTGCGTGTTGTCGTCAGGATTGGCGTTGAGATCGCACACCGCCTGAGTATCCACCGGCGGGCGCTGCGGCAGCGATTCCACAACCTCCATCTTCTGGTCGCGCACCTCCATCAGATGCACGTCAAGCACCGCGTGATGGGTCTGCGGATCAATGGTCATGGTGCCGCTTGGCCCCTCGACCGAGAGGCCGGTTTCCAGCGCCTCGATCACCGCCTCGCGCGCGACGCTGCCGGCATGGCGCACGGCCTCGGCCCATATATGGATGCCCATGTAATGCGACACCGCGATCTCGTGGATGGCATCGGTGTTGCCGTAGGCGGCGCTCCAGCGCTCCTTGAAGGCGTTGTTGGCGGGCGTGTCCAGCTCCTGCGAATAGTTGTAGGCAACCATCATGCCGTTGCCTTCCTCGGGTGTCAGCACCTTGTGCTCATTGCCCACGCCCATCGTCGTCGAGGCCAGCGGGATGCGCTCGTTCATACCCGCTGCCGCCCATTGCCGGAAGAAGGACAGATGCGCCCCGCCCACGAGCGGCGCGACAACCAGATCCGGCGCCACCGTCTGGATACGCGCGATCGTCGAGCCGAAATCCGACACATCGAGCGGGAAGAAATCCACCCCCACCGTCTCGCCGCCGTTGTCGGCGACGTATTTCTGGATCCAGCGCGCGGTGATCTGGCCATAGTTGTAATCGGCCGCCAGAATATAGACCCGCCGCCCGGAGCGGCTCATCGCCCAGGGGATCAGCACCTCGGCCTGCTGCGCCGGGGTCACACCGTTGATGAACGTGTTGCGGTCGCAGACCCCGCCCTCATACTGGACATTGTAGAAATAGAGCGTATTGCCGCGCCGCAGGGTCTGGCGGATCGCCTCGCGCGAGGCCGAGAGGATGCCGCCCTGCACCACATCGACATTGTCCTGGCGCACCAGCCGCTGGGCATATTGCGTATAAAGCGCCATGTCCGATTGCGTGTCATAGCCGATGATCTCCACCGGGCGGCCCAGAAGCCCGCCGGCATCGTTGATCTCGGATACGGCAAGGCGCTGCGCCATATCCATCGGCGTGCCATAGGCATCGAAGATGCCCGAGACATCAAGCACCGTGCCGATGCGTATGGCGCCTTGCGCGAAAACCGCGCGGGGCAGCATCAGCGCCCCGGATGCGGCGGCGGTGGCGGCAAGAAAGCTGCGTCTGTTCAGTGTCACGTTCATCTCCCCGTCTTTCCCGTTAAGGTTTGCTGCCAGGTAGCCCCTGATCGTCGTCACTTGTCGTCATCCAGCCGGTCGCGCTCGGCCTGTTCAGCGGCGGCGGGCGGCGCGGCCTTGCCCTTGATGCGGTTGGCATAATCGGCGGTGCGCCCGGCGAGATTGGCATCGAAATCAAGCCCGATCTCGGCGCCCATCTGTTTCATCGCCGGCAAGCGCACCGCCATGCCGAGGATCTGCTCCATGGCGGTGCCGAATGCGCCATCGGCGCCGCCCCCCGCTCCACCGCCCACACCACCGCCGAGCCCACCGCCGATATGGTTGATGCGGATCGATTCGATCTTCTCGACCGGCTTCATCATCTGGGTCATGATCTCGGGCAGGCGATCCAGCCGGCGTTCCTCCAGCCGCATGGCGATCACCGCCGGATCAAGGCCGTTCTCGGCCGCGATCAGCGCGGCACGGCCTTCGGCCTCGGCCAGCATCCGTGCCTTTTCAGCCGCCGCGCGGGCATCGGAGACCTCGGCATCGGCCTTGGCACGGGCGCGCAGATCGGCGGTTTCGGCCTCGGTGCGCGCGGCCTGCACCTGCTGTTCGCGTTGCTGGCGCAGCAGCGAAATCTCGCGTTCGCGCTCGGCGCTCGCGCGCTCCTTCTGGGTCTGCACGGATTCGGCGGCCAACAGGACCTGGGCGCGCGCGGTCTCCTCGGCGGCGCGGGCCTCGGCGGTTTCGGCGCGTTTGCGCGCCAGTGCAGCCTCCTGCGCAAGCTTGGCCTCCTCCAGCAACTGGACCGCCACCATCTCGCGGCTGCGCAGGGCCTCGTCGCTGGCGATGCGCGCCACCTTCACCTCCTGTTCCTTTGCGATCTGGGCCTGCTCGGCGGCCTGCTCGGCGGTTGCCGACTGAATGCGCGAGGTGCTTTCGGCCTCGGCTTCAAGGCGGCGCAGATGCTCGCGCTGGGCGATCTCGGCCTCGCGCTCGGCGCGGGCTATATCAAGCCGGCGCTGATGCTGGGCAAGCTGTGTCTCGCGCACCACCAGGTCGGCCTCGGCCTCGATGCGCACGCGCTCCTTGCGCTGTTCGGCCACCAGCGCGGCAAGTTTGCGCATCCCTTCGGCATTGAAGGCGTTGTTTTCGTTCAGGCGTCCGAAATCCGCCTGATCAACGCTGACCAGCGATGTGGTGATCAGCGACAGGCCCAGCTTTTCGGCATAGGCCGCGACCTCTTCGGCGACCTCGGTGGCGAAGGCCCGGCGGTCAAGATGGATCTGATCAAGGGTGCGGGCGGCGGCGGCATTCTGCATCGCGCCGATCAGCGTGCCCGCGAAAAGCTCCTCCACCGCCTCACCGCCACGCGCGATGCGCGAACCCAGCGATTGCGCGGCCGCCGCAACGCCATCGCGGCTGGGGTGCACACGCAGTTCGAATTCCATGTCCAGATCGGCGCGCAGCCGGTCCCCGGTCAGCAGGGCATCGGCCCCCGCGCGGCGCATGCGAAACGACAGCGCCGCCATGTTGACCCGCTGGATCTGGTGCAGGATCGGCAGCGCAAGGCAACCACCATCCAGCACCACTCGCTGCCCACCCAGCCCGGTGCGCACCAGCGCGGTTTCGCGGCTGGCCTTGGCATAGAAGCGCTGCAACAGCCACAGGCCGAACAAAACCAGCGCAATCGCAACGATAATCCCGACAAACCAGATCAAGGCGCCCTCCTGCCATAGTGCCGGGCGGCAGCCCGGGACCATGTGTGTCAGGCTAAGCGCAAATCACTTTCTATTTCAAGCAATTTATTTTCCGTTTCAAGTTTCTGCGCCGCAGGGTCAAACCGGCTTGTCATCAATGCTGAAAAGCATGCCATCGGCGCGCGCCAGATAGATCGGGCGCATCCGCCCGCCTTGCGGCACCGGTTGCCAGCGCGCCGAGCGATGCGCGCCGACATGCGTCATCGGTCCCGAGGCGGCGCGCCAGCTTTCGCGGTCGTGTTCAAGCAGCGCATTCAGAAAATGCAGCCCCTCATAGGTTGACTGGCCCAGCGCGTTCAGCATCGGCGCGCGGTCGCCGTGAAAGTTGTGATAGGCCTCACGGAAGGCGGCGTTGGCCTCGGTCGCCAATGCACCAAAATAGCTTGCCGCCGAAAACAGCCGCTTGAGATTGTCGCCGCCGATGGCCAGAAGCCCGTTTTCCTCGACCGCGCAGCACAGCCGGATCATCTGCCGGTCCAGTCCGACGGCCCCGAAGGCGCGGTTGAAATCGACCGCATCCTGCCCGACCAGCGACAGCAGCAGCGCATCGGCCTGACTGCGCGCCAGCGCCTCGATCTCGCCGCTCATGTCGTTCATGCCGAAAGGCAGATAGCGCTCATGCACCAGCGAAACGCCAAGCCGGCGCAACTGCGCCTTGGCATAGGCATGCGAAGTGCGCGGCCAGACGTAGTCATTGCCGATCATCGCCCAGCGCTGCGGCCGATAGATTGCCTGCAAGCGCTCGATTGCCGGTCCCACCTGCTCGGAGGGGGTTTCCCCGATGGTGAAGATGCCCGGCGTGCGCTCGCCCCCTTCATAGAGCGGGGTATAGACATAGGGGATGCGCCCCTGGACGATCTTGCTCAATCGTTGGCGAACGGCGCTGATATGCATGCCGACAATCGCGTCGATTGCTCCCAGTTCGATCAGCGCGTTGATCAGCGCATCCACCGGCCTCGCGGCTTCGACCGCACTGTCGATCACGACCAGTTCGACCGTGCGCCCGGCGAGGCCACGGTCGCGGTTCAATTCGGCCACTGCCAGCTGCGCCGCGGCGATGCACGAAGGCCCCCAGAGCCCGGCGGCCCCGCACATGGGAATCGCCAGAGCAACGCGAAAGGCCGATTTCGGCGCCAGCACCAGCTCATCGAAGGGGCTGGCAACCGTTTCCGGGAACAGCCCGTAGCCTCGGCTGCCGGTCGGACATAGAGCAGGCATGAGAGTTTTCCCCAGCGTCAGCAGCAGTGCAATTGAATTTTGTTTCCCAGTCAACTAAATTCACCGCAGCACCGGCATGCTGCCGGCAAGGCCGGAGGCAACGGGCATGACAAGCGAGAATGCGGTGGTTACGGGCTATCTGTCCTATGCGCTGGCCGCTGCGCATCGCACCGTCCATCAGGAACTCAGCCGCAGGCTTAAGGACGAGGGCGTGCAGGTCGAAGCCTGGCGCATCATGGAGGTGATCGACGCCGAAGAGGCGATCACCATGGGGCGCCTGGCCGAAATCGTGCTGCTGGCACCACCGACGCTGACCAAGCTTGTTGACCGCATGGTTGCCGATGGCCTGGTTCAGCGCCAGATCTCGAACGAGGATCAGCGCAATGTTCATCTGGTGCTGTCGGCGCTGGGCGAGCAGAAGCGCGACCGGGTGCGCCGCTTCGCGCAAGAGCAGGAAGCCGCGCTGCTGGAACGGCTGGGCACCGAAAACGCGCGCATCCTGCACCACGCGCTCAACGCTCTGACACTCTGACCGCTCAGCGCGCTGACGGCAACGCGATGTCGGCAAGCGTTGAACGGTCGAGATCGGCCAGAAAGGCGGCCTCGGCGGTGCGCAGACGTGCCTTGAGCCGGCAATGGCCGGCAATGGAACAGGTGCCGCCGCCGGGCTCGAAACACTCGACCATCGCTTGCCCCTGCTCCAGCAGGCGCACCACCTCCCCCAACCTGATCGCCGCCGGCGCGCTTGCCAGCACCGCCCCGCCGCCGCCGCCGCGCCGGGTCCGGACCACGCCGCCCTGCGCCAGGCGCTGCATGATCTTGCTCAGGTGATGGCGCGACAGGCCGAATTCCTCGGCCAGCGCGGCGGTGGAAAGCCCTTCCTCGGGGGCACTGGCAAGACGCATCAGCATGCGCAGGCCATAATCGGTAAATGAGGTGAGGCGCATTGTCGCTCCGCAATCGAATTGGTATTTACAATACGTATTGCATCAAATAGACCCGCTGACAACCGCCTGCAACGAGGCGGGGCTTCGTCTCATTCGGAGTGCCCCATGACCACAACCGCAGAACAGATGCGCCACTGGCGCGGCCCGGCGCTCTTTACCTATGGGTTTCGGCCGTTCTTTCTGGGCGCCACCCTCTGGGCGGCGCTGGCCATGGTGCTGTGGCTGCTGGCGCTGGGCGGCTGGCTGGCCACACCCGGCGCGCTTGATCCCGTCGCATGGCACGCGCATGAGCTGGTTTTCGGCTATCTGCTGGCGGTGATTGCCGGTTTTCTGACCACTGCGGTGCCCAACTGGACTGGCCGCATGCCGATCGTCGGCTGGCCGCTCGCGGGTCTGTTTGGCCTGTGGCTGCTCGGACGGGTGGTGGTGGCGCTGCCGGCGGGGCTGCCCTGGCTGGCGGTAGCGCTGATCGACCTGAGTTTCGGCACCGTCTTTGCCGCCGCCATCGCCCGCGAGATCATCGCCGGCAAGAACTGGCGCAATCTGGTGGTGCTGGGCCTGCTGGGCCTGCTGATCCTTGGCAATGCACTCTTTCACTGGGAGGCCATGCAGGGCGCCGCGCCAGCACAGGGCTTGGGGCTGCGCCTCGGGCTTGGCGCCGGGATCATGATGATCGGGCTGATCGGTGGGCGCATCGTGCCCTCGTTCACCCGCAACTGGCTGGCACGGCGCGGGCCGGGCGCGCTGCCCGTGCCCCCCGCGCAACGCTTCGACTTGGCGGCGTTGCTGGCGCTTCTGGCGGCGGTGCTTCTATGGATCGCCGCGCCCGACAGCGCCGCCACGGCAGGCGTGCTCATCCTTGCCGGCGCGCTGCATCTTGTGCGCCTGAGCCGCTGGTGCGGGCATCTTACCGGCGCCGAGCCGCTGCTGTGGATCCTGCATCTGGGGTATGCCTTCGTGCCGCTGGGCGCACTGGCCCTGGGGCTGGCGATCCTGCGGCCGGATCTGCTGGCGGCCGGCGCGGCCCTGCATCTGTGGCTGGCGGGCGCGGTGGGGGCAATGACACTGGCGGTAATGACGCGTGCCACGCTCGGCCATACGGGACAGCCGCTCAGCGCCGGAGTTGGCACGCAGGCGCTCTATCTGCTGCTGCTGGCCGCCGTGCTGGGCCGGTTTCTGGCCGGGCTGGTGCCGGTGCTCGCGCCCCCGCTGCACATGGTTTCGGCGCTGGGCTGGATCGGTGCCATGGCGGGTTTTTCACTGCTCTACGGCCCGGCACTGCTGCGCGCGCGCACCCACGCCTGAGCCCGCGCGGCTAACCAAGCCCCAGTTCGGCAAGGATTTCGGCGCGGTGCTGGTCCCGTCCGGGCACGGCAGCGGGCGCGGCCGCCACCCCGTCAAAACGCGGCGCGGGAGCAGGCTGCAACATGCCTTCGGCATGGCTCCATACCCCGCGCACCTGTAGATGCGGATCACCGGCGGCCTCCTGCGGGCTCAGCACTGGCGCCACGCAGGCATCGCTGCCGGCAAAATGCGCGGCCCATTCATCGCGCGTTCGCGCGGCAAACAAGGCGGCGAGCCGCCCGGTCAGTTGCGGCCAGCGCGCCGGATCATATTGCCGGGCGAAATCGGGATCGCCCTCAAGCCCCATGAGGCGCAGAAATTCGGCGTAGAATTTCGCCTCCAGGCATTGCACGGCGATATGGCCACCATCCGCGCAAGCGTAACTGCGCGACCAGTGCGGCCCGTCCAGCAGGCTTTCGCCGCGCGCCTCGCGCAGCATGCCACCCGGCGCCATCGACATCAGGAGCGCCATCATATGCGCGCCGCCATCAACGATCGCGGCATCCACCACCGCACCTTGCCCGCTGCGTTGCGCGCGCAACAGCCCGGCCAGCATGCCTGCCACCAGATAGAGCGCCCCGCCGCCAATGTCGCCCAGCAGTGTCGGCGGGGTGAAGGGCGGCTGACCGGGCGGCGAGGCATACCACAGCGCCCCGGCCAGAGCGGCATAGTTCAGATCGTGCCCGGCCTGACGCGCGCGCGGCCCGCTCTGGCCCCAGCCGGTCATGCGGCCGTAAACCAGTTGCGGGCGCAGCGCATGGCATTCATCCGGGCCCAGACCCAGCCGCTCCATCACGCCTGGGCGAAACCCCTCGATCAGCCCGTCGGCGCGGGCAACAAGCGCATGCACCACCGCCAGATCACCGGCATCCTTCAGATCCAGCGCGATGGTGCGCTTGCCCCGGTCCAGAAGGTTGCGCGCCGCCATGCCGGGCACACCGGGCCCGGCGGGGTTTTGCACACAGATCACTTCGGCCCCCAGATCGGCCAGCATCATCGCCGCAAAGGGCCCCGGCCCGATCCCCTCGATCTCGATGATTCGAAAGCCTTCCAGCACGTCCCCAGCCTCCCTGGTTGCCACACCAGCCCTAGCGCCCCCGCCCCGCCCAGACCAGCCCGAACGCAGCGACATCCGTGAAATTCCGCATGTTCCCCGACCATTACGCGAAAACTGCCGATCGCCTTGACGCATCGCCGCGCCGGCGGGTCTAATAACGCAGTTGTTATGTCAGGAGATGAGTATGAGCTTCAAGAATATTGCCGCCGCATTCGTTGCTGTTTCGTTCCTGGCCGGCTGCGGCCCGGAAAGCCAGGGCAACCAGGCAATTTCGGATTCCTCGCGCGTCGATCAGATCGTCGTCGGCACCACCACCCGCGAGGACGTGCGCGCCACGCTCGGCGAGCCTGAAACCCGCTGGCGTGAATTCGGCGACGAGCATTGGTCTTACCGATTCCAGCGGGAATCGATGAATGCGGCCATGTTCATTCCGGTCGCCCAGATGGTCGCCGGGCGTGTGAATGTCGATTTCGTGAATGTTACCGTAAGCTTCGATCGCGCCGGCGTGGTGAACAATCTTGTGCGCGTCTGCCACCGCTCCAGCGGCGGGATCATGACCGGCGACAGGTTCGAGCAAGTCGCCTGTTGACGGCCACAGGCCCGGAGCGGGCACGCCAGGTGCCGCTCCGGGCCCGCTCTCTCTAGCGAACGACCCAGACCGGGCGCCCGCCCGCCTGCACGCCGACAGTGTGATAATGTTCCTGCATCACCGCAAAGAAGCCACTGCCGCCGCTGACGGCGCGCACATTGTAGGTGCCCTGCGAGACCGGGAAGGCAAAGCTGCCGCCGGGAGGAATGGTCTGGCGCCCCGGAAGCAGGTCGTCGCTGTAATGCGTGGCATAGCCCCAGCGATCGCAGCAGGGTCCGGCACTCAGACCCTGGATCGGACGGCCGGTGGCGTTACGCACCTCGATGGTGCCGGTCGCCACGCCGGGCTGAACCAGCGTTGCCTCCTGGAACATCTCCATGCAGCCGCTCAGGGCAAGACCCGCTGACAGCGCAAGCGCCGCGCGCCACGATCCACGCGCCAGGGATGATGCCGCCCGGCCGGCCTTCGTTTGCGGCAGGGTGCCACGGCTCACTTCGCTCGTCAGATAGGTCATTGTCTCTCCTCACTGATACGTCACCTTACCACGATACCCCACAAACCCCGTTTCTCAAGAAACTTTATTACCCATGGCATGGCTGCCCCAGCCCTCTTGCGCCGCAGGCGGCGGCGGTTCAGTCTGTGCCAGCGACGGAGGACACCAAGGAGAAACCCTCATGCCAAAGGCCTATTGGGTTGCGCATGTCGATGTGAACGACCCCGAAACCTATGCCCGATACCGCGCCGCCAATGCCGAGGCATTCACCCGATATGGTGCGCGCTTCCTGATCCGCGGCGGCGCGCAAACCCAGATGGAGGGGCAAACACGCGCGCGCACCGTGGTCATCGAATTTCCCAGCCTTCAGGCCGCCACGGAGTGCTTTCATTCGCCGGAGTATCAGGCCGCAAAGGCGATCCGGGACCCGGTTTCAACCGCCGATCTGGTGATCGTCGAAGGCTACGAGGGCTAGCAGCCCCCTAGCAAAGCCACGGGCGCTGCCCTATACCCCATGGCGCAACCGAGGGGCAGGACGACCATGCGCAAGGCCACGATCACCCGCAAGACCGCCGAGACCGACATCAGCGTCACACTCGATCTGGACGGCACCGGCGACTATGACAACCGCACCGGGGTGGGATTCTTCGATCATATGCTGGATCAGCTTGCACGCCATGCGCTGATCGACATGCGCGTGCAGGCCACCGGCGATCTGCATATCGACGATCACCACACGGTCGAGGACGTGGGCATCGCGCTCGGTCAGGCCCTGGCGCAAGCGCTGGGCGACAAGCGCGGCATTCGCCGCTACGGCGTCTGCCATCTGCCGATGGACGATGCGCAGCTGCGCGCCGCGCTCGATCTTTCGGGGCGGCCCTATCTGGTCTGGAATGTCGAGTTTCCGAGCCAGAAGATCGGCACATTCGACACCGAACTGGTGCGCGAGTTCTTTCAGGCGCTCAGCACGCATGGCGGCATCACGCTGCATGTGGACCGGCTGCACGGTTTCAACAGCCACCACATTGCCGAAGCGGCCTTCAAGGCAGTCGCGTGCGCGCTGCGCGAGGCGCTGGAGATCGACCCCCGCAAGGCCGGGGCGATCCCCTCGACCAAGGGTGTGCTCTGAGCCATGCTGACGGTTCTGGTGGATTACGAAAGCGGCAATCTGCACTCGGCACAAAAGGCGTTTGAGCGCATGAGCCTGGAGGTTGGCGGCGGCGATGTGGTCGTCTCCGCCCGCGCCGAGGATGTCGCGCGCGCCGAGCGCATCGTCTTGCCCGGCGATGGCGCCTTTCCCGCCTGCCGTGAGGCACTGGAGGCGGTGCCCGGCCTGAGCGACGCATTGCATGAAGCGGTGATCGCGCGCGGCCGGCCCTTTCTGGGCATCTGCGTGGGCATGCAGATGCTGGCCAGCACCGGGCATGAATATCGGCCCACCGCCGGGCTTGGCTGGATCGACGGCGACGTGGTGCCCATCGAACCCGCAAGCGCTGCGCTCAAGGTGCCGCATATGGGCTGGAACGACCTGGTGATCGAAGGCGCGCATCCGGTGCTGGAGGGGCTCGTCACCGGCGATCACGCCTATTTCGTCCATTCCTATCATTTCCGCGTCGCCGATCCCGCGCAGCGCCTCGCGCATGTCGATTACGCCGGCGCGATCAGCGCCATCGTCGGGCGTGACAACATCATCGGCACGCAATTCCACCCCGAAAAGAGCCAGGCCGCCGGGCTGCGGCTGATCGCCAATTTCCTGCGCTGGAAACCCTGAAGCCCGGCCCGCTCACCCCACCGCCCGGCGCGCGCGCCACCGGCGCAGAGCCGGGAAAAGCCGCCCGTCGATCGCCGCCAGCCCGGCGCCGATCAGTGCCATGCCGGCCAGGGCACGCAGCCCCGGCGCCTCGCCCAGCACCGCCATGCCGAGCGTCACGGCGCTCACCGGGATCAGGAATGTCACCAGAAGCAGGTTGACCGCCCCGGCCGAGGCCAGCAGGCGAAAATAGATCAGATAGGCCAGCGCCGTCGAAAGCAATGTCAGCCCCGCCATGGCCGCCAGCACCGGCGCCTGCGGCATGGCCAGGTGCCAGGGCCGGTCCAGCCACAGCATCAGCGGCAGCAGCATCACCGTTGCCATCGCCAGCTGGCCAAAGGCGGTGGCCAGCGGTGCCAGCCCCATCGGCGCGAAACGTCGCCCCCAGACACCCGCGCAGGCATAGCTGAGCGCCCCGCCCAGGCAAAGAAGCTGCGCCGTCATCGCGCCCGCTCCGCCACCGCCCAGCATCACCACCACGCCACCGAAACCCAGTGCCAGACCGGCCATCCGCGCAGCGCCGGGCCGCGCCTCGGCGCCGGCGGCCAGCCCCACCAGCAGCGCCCAGAGCGGCGTCGTCGCATTCAGGATCGCCGCCAGGCCCGAATCGATCTGCGCCTGCGCCGTGACGAACAGGGTAAAGGGCAGCGCATTGTTGAGAAACCCCATCACCGCCAGCGCCGCCCAGACCCGCCAGCCTGACGGAAAGGCCAGCCCCCGCCACACCAGGATCAGCGCCAGCACACCCGCCGCCGGTGCAACACGCAGCCAGACGATGGTCATCGCCGGCAGCGCTTCCACCGCCAGCTCGACGAAAAAGAAAGAGCCTCCCCACAAAAGCGAGAGAAACATCAACAATAACCAGTCGCGAGGCGGCATGCAGACCCTCCGGGATGTTCAGCCCCAGCCCTGCACCGTTCTGCGCGCACCGGCGACCCGGAAGTTGCGCAAACGCCCGCCGCGCCGCGGCGGGCGGAGGATCAGCGCGCGCGCGTCCAGACCGCGTCGCGGCAGAAAACCAGCACGCAGCCCGATACCGTCAGCCGCTCGCCCGAAAGCTCCATGCGGGCGCTGTAGGTCTGGTCACGGTCCGGCGCCCAGACCCGGCCATTGCGATACCGCCCGCTGCCCTGCGGCTCCATGTCCCACACGATCTGGCGCCCCACATTGACCGATTGCATCGGCGCACCGGCACCATCATAGGCCGCGATCAGCGTGCCGCAGATCCGGTTGCCACAATCGCTCACCTCGACGATGCCGGTATTGCCATTGTCGTCGGGCGCGGTGCGCCAACGCCCATGAACCGGATCCGCCAGTGCCGGCAAGGCAAGGCCCAGCGCCAGACCGGCAGACAGCGCAAGCCTTGCGGCGGGTTTCGAAATGGATGGTTTCATATGGTTTCCTCCCTGCCGCGAACTTCAACCCGCGCCCCGATTCGCGCAAGGGCTTCCGTTGCACCCGCGCCGCCGCCCGCCGATACCCGCCGATCACGCATCCCCCCTTTGCATCGCCGGCGGCGCGCGTTACATCGGCCCAACCGCGCAGGAGCCCGCCATGATCCTTTACCCCGCCATCGACCTCAAGGACGGCCAATGCGTGCGCCTATACAAGGGCGCGATGGACCAGGCGACCGTCTTCAACGACGATCCCGCCGCGCAGGCCCGCGCCTTCGCCGCACAAGGCGCCGAATGGCTGCATCTGGTCGATCTCAACGGCGCCTTCGCCGGAACCCCGGTCAATGCCGCCGCCGTTGATGCGATCCTTGGCGCACTTTCCATTCCCTGCCAGCTTGGCGGCGGCATCCGTGACATGGCCACCATCGAGATGTGGCTCGCCAAGGGACTGGCGCGGGTGATCCTGGGCACCGTGGCGGTGGAAAACCCTGATCTGGTGCGCCAGGCCGCGCGCGCCTTCCCCGGCCAGGTCGCCGTCGGCATCGATGCCCGCGATGGCCGCGTCGCCACCCGCGGCTGGGCCGAGGAAACCGCGCTTGAGGTAACCCAGCTCGCCCGTGCCTTCGAGGATGCCGGCGTCGCGGCGATCATCTATACCGACATCAACCGCGACGGCGCCATGCAGGGGCCCAACATCGCCGCCACCGCGGCCCTGGCGCGGGCGGTCTCCATCCCGGTCATCGCCTCGGGCGGGGTGTCCTCGCTGGACGATCTCATCGCCCTGCGCGATTGCGGCGCGCCGCTCGATGGTGCCATTTCGGGCCGCGCGCTCTATGATGGAAAGCTTGACCTTGCCCAGGCCATGGCCGTGCTGAAAGCCTGACAGGGCACCGCACCGTCTTTGTGCCTGAAATATCCTGGGGGTGAGGCGCCACGCGCCGAGGGGGCAAAGCCCCCCTGCCTTGTGCATCCGGGGGCGCCGCCCCCCATGCCCGCCGCCTCGGGAGCAACCCGGCGCGCTAACGAACCGCCGCGGCGAAGTCCACGCTTGTTGCCAGATCGCGCGCCACCGGCTCTGGCACGCCACGGGTGATCATCCGCCGATAGATCATTTCACTCCGCCCCCGCGCCACGCCTGCCGGCAGCGGCGCGGCATTGGCCGCGCGCGTGGCCGCCGACATCTGCGCCAGGCTCATCGCGTTGCGCAGCGCCTCGTGGCCGGGGCAACCCACCAGCACATCAGGCCAGGCCCGCAACCCGCGCGCGCGGGTCTCTTCCTGCGCGCGCTCAAGCAGCCGGCACTCCGCGCTCACCCGCGCCGCCGGGCCGCCCACAGCGGCATCACCACCTGCGGGCCTCAATGCCGGACCCACCAGTGCCGGAGGCGTGGCACATGCTGCCAGGGCTACCGCCATGAGAAAGGAGGGGCAGAACGGGTTTCGCATCAGCGCTCTTGTATCGGCGCGCCGTCTGGCTGTAAATCGGCCCATGCTCAAGACCCGTATCATTCCCTGCCTCGATGTCGCCGATGGCCGCGTGGTCAAGGGCGTCAATTTCGTCAATCTGATCGACGCCGGCGACCCGGTCGAGGCCGCGCGTGCCTATGACGCGGCCGGGGCCGACGAGCTGTGCTTTCTCGACATCCATGCGACGCATGAAAACCGCGGCACGATGTTCGATCTTGTCACCCGCACCGCCGAGTGCTGCTTCATGCCGCTCACTGTCGGCGGTGGCGTGCGCAGCCCCGAGGATGTGCGCGCCCTTCTGCTGGCGGGTGCTGACAAGGTCAGCTTCAACTCCGCCGCCGTCGCCGACCCCGATGTCGTGGCGCGCGCCGCCGACCGGTTCGGCAGCCAGTGCATCGTCGTCGCCATCGACGCCAAGACCGTCGCGCCGGGCCGCTGGGAGATCTTCACCCATGGCGGGCGCAAGCCCACCGGCATCGACGCGGTGGAATTCGCCCGCACCATGGCCGCCAGAGGCGCCGGCGAGATCCTGCTGACCTCGATGGACCGCGACGGCACGCGGGCGGGCTTCAACCTGCCGCTCACCCGCGCCATCGCCGACGCGGTGCCGGTGCCGGTGATTGCCTCGGGCGGGGTGGGCACGCTCGATCATCTGGTCGAGGGCGTGCGCGAAGGCGGCGCAAGCGCGGTGCTCGCCGCCTCGATCTTCCACTTCGGCGAATACACCATCGCCCAAGCCAAGGCGCATATGGCCGCCGCCGGCATCCCGGTGCGCCCGGCATGAGTGCCCCCGAAAGCCCCCTCACGCGGCTTGCCGCCACCATCGCCGCGCGCAAGACCGCCGACCCCGACAGCAGCTGGACTGCCCGCCTGCTGGCCAAGGGGCCGGAAAAATGCGCCGAGAAATTCGGCGAAGAGGCCATTGAGGCGATCATCGAAGCGGTGCGCGGCGATCGCGGACGCCTGACCTCGGAGGCGGCCGATGTGCTCTTTCACCTTCTGGTGATGTGTGCCGCGCGCGATGTCAGCCTGGCCGAGATCGAGGCCGAACTGGCGCGACGCGAAGGCACATCCGGCCTGGCCGAGAAGGCCGCACGCCCGAGATAGCCGTCCCGTTCAGAGCTTCAGGTCATAGGTCACCCAGGCGGTGGCCTGTGCCAGCCGGTCGTAAAGCGCGCGCGCGCGGGCATTGTCCTCGGCGGTGATCCAGCGGATCACCGACCAGCCGCGCGCGCGCCCCTCGGCCTCGATGGCGCGGATCAGCGCCTCCGCCGCGCCCGAGCCGCGTGCCTCGGAGGCAACGAAGAGATCATCCAGAAACCCGCCCCGCGCGGCGGCCAGCGGGCGGGCGAAGGCGCGAAAATGCGCCATCCCGACCAGCACGCCCCCGGCCTCGGCGACCAGCGCCTCAACCTCATGCGCAGGGTCGTGGATCCAGCCCCAGACGCGTTCGCGCATCGCCTCGCTCTGCTCGACGCGGTAGAAATCGGCATAGCCCGCATAGAGCGCACCCCAGGCGGCGCGATCAGTGGCAAGCGGTTTGCGAATGGTGATCATGGCGGGACTCCTTTCAGGGTGATCATGGCGCGAAGCCTGCGCCAAGGCCAGCCGCTTCCTGCCCCGCCCGGCGGCCGTGGCAAGCGAGTGCCGGAACGCGCGCCCTGCGCCATTCAACCCTTCCCTTCGCTGCGCCCAGCGCGTATAGCGCGCGGCTGAACCACTCATTCAAACGCATGCGGGCCGGGTACGGCCAGGGCCCCGCGCGGGAAGGACAATGCCATGCAGGGCAGCGCCAATCTCAACCTGATGATCAAGGCCGCGCGCAAGGCCGGCCGTTCGCTGGTCAAGGATTTCCGCGAGGTCGAGCAGTTGCAGGTCTCGTCCAAGGGGCCGGGCGATTTCGTCAGCAAGGCCGATCACGCCGCCGAAGCGATCCTGCGCGAGGAACTGCTGGGCGCGCGGCCAAATTATGGCTGGCTGGGCGAGGAAACCGGCGCCACGCCCGGCACCGACCCCACCCGGCGCTGGCTGGTCGATCCGCTCGACGGAACCACGAATTTCCTGCACGGACTGCCGCACTGGGCGGTGTCGATCGGACTGGAACACAAGGGCGAGGTGGTGGCCGCAGTGGTGTTCGACGCCGCCAAGGACGAGCTTTTCTATGCCGAGAAGGGGCTTGGCGCCTTCATGAATGACCACCGGCTGCGGGTGTCGGGGCGCGGGCGGATGATCGAATGCCTGTTTGCCACCGGCGTGCCTTTCGGGGGCCGGCCCACCCTGCCGGCAATCTTGCAGGATCTGGCGCGGCTGATGCCAGCCTGCGCCGGCGTGCGGCGCTGGGGGGCGGCGGCGCTCGATCTGGCCTATGTTGCCGCCGGGCGGCTCGATGGCTACTGGGAGCGCGGGCTGAGCCCCTGGGACGTGGCCGCCGGCATGTTGCTGGTGCGCGAGGCGGGCGGTTTCATCGCGCCGATCCGCGAGGGGCAGAACCCGCTGGAAACCGGCAGCCTGATCGCCGCGAATGCCGAGATTTTCGACCCTTTCACCCGGATCATCCGCAACGCCGGGTAGTTCAGGGGCTGTGCCCCGGACTGATCGCGGAAACTGGGCGGAGGCGGGGGGCTTTGCCCCCTCTGGCCTGCGGCCATTCACCCCCAGGATACTTTCCGCACAAAGACGGGCTGCGGTCTGGATCAGTGCGATACCGCAGCCAGAAGCTGGGCATTGCCCCCCGAGGCGGTGGTGTCGATGCACAGATGGCGTTCGTTGAGCACATGCGCGCCGTCGGGCATGGCGGTGATCAGCGGCACGATGGGCCCGGCACGATTTGCCAGCGCCTGCGCAAGGCCACGCGCGATCACCTCGTCGCCCCACCACAGCACGGCGCTGAAGCCCTTGGCCTGTTCCAGCCATTCGGGCGGCACCATGCCCTGAGTGCATACCGCCTGCCCGCCCAGCGCCGCGACAGCCGCGGATTGCGCGGCTTCGGCCTGCTGCCCCGGTCCAAGGCACAGAACCGGCGCGCGCGGCACCAGCCGCAGGCGGTTTGATTCGCCGGTCGGGCCGGGGAGGTCATGGGTTGCCACGGGCGCCGCCGATGCGGGTGCGCGCAACCGCTGCGCCAGTGCTGCCAGATCGGCAGGGGCGGGCGCCGGAGTCGCGGCAATACCGGCGGGCGCGCGCGGCAAGGCGAGGCGCGCGACATACTCCGCCCCGCCGGCCTTTGGCCCGGTGCCCGAAAGCCCCTCACCGCCGAAGGGCTGGCTGCCGACCACGGCGCCGATCTGGTTGCGGTTGACATAGATGTTGCCTGCCGTGATCACCTCGACGATATCCTGAACACGACTGTCGATGCGGGTGTGCAGCCCGAAGGTCAGCCCGTAGCCGCGCCCGTTCACGCGCGCGACCACCTTTTCCAGATCGCGCCCGGCAAAGCGCGCCAGATGCAGGACCGGGCCGAAGATCTCGCGCGGGAGATCGTCGATACCATCGACGCCGATCACCACGGGGGCGATGAAATGACCGCCCGCCGGGGTGCGCAACTCCTTCAGCACGCGACCCGTGCGACGCGCCTGCGCGACATAGGCGCGAATCTCGCCCGCCGCCTCGGCGTCGATCACCGGGCCGACATCGGTGGCCAGATCCCAGGGGTCGCCCAGCGCCAGTTCATCCATCGCACCAAAGAGCATCTCGGCAAGATGATCGGCGATATCGTCCTGGACATAAAGGCAGCGCAGCGCCGAGCAGCGCTGCCCGGCAGACTGGAAGCTGGAGGCAATGATATCGCGCACCGCCTGTTCAGCCAGCGCGGTGCTGTCAACGATCATGGCATTGAGCCCGCCGGTTTCGGCGATCAGGGGCGCACCGGGGGCCAGATGCGCGGCCATCGACCGGCGAATGATCTGCGCGGTCTCGGTGGAGCCGGTGAAGACCACGCCATCGACGCGCGGATCGGCGGTGAGCGCCGCCCCCACCGTGGCGCCATCGCCGGGCAGCAGTTGCAGCGCCGGAGCAGGAACACCCGCGCGCAGCATCAACGCCACCCCGGCGGCGGCGATCAATGGCGTCTGCTCGGCGGGTTTGGCCAGCACCGCATTGCCTGCCGCCAGCGCCCCGGCGATCTGGCCGGTGAAGATGGCCAGCGGGAAGTTCCAGGGCGAGATGCACACGATACGCCCGCGCGGCGCCATGTCCGGCGTGATGCGCGCGGCGTAATAGCGCAGAAAATCCACCGCCTCGCGCAACTCTCCCAGCGCGTCCGGCAAGGTCTTGCCAGCCTCGCGCGCCAGAAGCGCAAAGAGGCGCCCGAACTCGGCCTCATAGAGATCGGCGGCACGGTTGAGCACAGCGGCGCGCTCGGCAGGCGACGCATTCCAGACCTGTGCAGCCGCCAGTGCGACCTCGACATCATCGCGGCTGGCCGGTGCCACCTGCCCTACGCGATCATCCGAGCGGGCGGGATTGATGACATCGAACGGCGTGCCGGGACGCGCGGTGCCGGCCAGGATCGGTGCGCCATGGTGCAGCACGGCGGCATGCGGTGCGCGCGCGGTCTCGATCTCGGCCAGATCCGGGATCGCGGCCAGATCGAAGCCGCGCGAATTGGCGCGCTCGGGCGCGAAGAGATCGGGGCCGGTGCGCAGCGCCAGGGGGCGGCGGGCGGCATGGGCCGCAAAGGGGCAGGCGGCGACAGCCTCGGGCGGGACGGACTCATCGACGATCTGGTTCACAAATGACGAATTGGCGCCATTTTCCAGCAGCCGGCGCACCAGATAGGCCAGCAGATCCCGATGCGCACCAACCGGGGCATAGATACGGCAGCGCGTGCCCTCACCCTCCAGCACCAGATCGTGCAGCCGCTCGCCCATGCCATGCAGGCGCTGAAACTCGAAGGCCGTTTTGTCAACGCCCTGCTGCTTTGCCAGTTCCAGTACCGCAGCCACGGTATGCGCGTTATGCGTGGCGAATTGCGGATAGATCCGCCCGGTCAGGCCCAGCAGCTTGCGAGCATTGGCGATATAGCTGATGTCGGTGGCGGTCTTGACGGTGAAGACCGGAAAGCCCGGCAGGCCCAGCACCTGCGCACGCTTGATCTCGGTGTCCCAGTAGGCACCCTTGACCAGCCGCACCATTACCCGCCGGTCCAGCCGCTCGGCGGTGGCATGCAGCCAATCGATCATCGCCCCGGCGCGCGGCCCGAAAGCCTGCACCACCACGCCAAACCCGTCCCAGCCCTCCAGCGCCGGATCGGCCAGAACGGCGGCGATCACATCGCGCGACAATACCAGCCGGTCGGCTTCCTCGGCATCGATATTGAAACCCATGCCACGCTGTGCGGCCATGCGGGCCAGATCGATGACGCGCGCCACCAGTTCCCTCATCACGCGGGCGCGCTGGGCTTCCTCGTAGCGCGGGTGCAGCGCCGAAAGCTTGACCGAAATGCCCGGATTGGCGCGGATGTCATCGGCGTTGCAGGCAGCGCCGATGGCGCGGATCGCGGCAGCATAGGCCGCATGATAGCGCCGGGCATCGGCATCGGTGCGCGCCGCCTCACCCAGCATGTCGTAGGAATAGCTGTAGCCGCGCGCCTCCATGGCACGCGCGCGGCGCATGGCGGCGTCGATATCCTCGCCCAGCACGAACTGGCGCCCCATCTCCTTCATGGCGCGCGACACGGCGGTGCGGATCACCGGCTCGCCCAGCCGCTTGATGGCCGCGCGCAGATGCCCGGCCACGCCCGGCTCGCGCTCATCGAGCACGCGCCCCGTCAGCATCAGCGCCCAGGTCGAGGCATTGACCAGCGAGGAGGAGGAATGCCCCAGATGCCGGCCCCAATCGGACGGAGCGATCTTGTCCTCGATCAGCGCATCCATCGTATCGGCATCGGGCACGCGCAGCAGCGCCTCGGCCAGGCACATGAGCGCAATGCCCTCATCGGTGGACAGCCCGTATTCGGCCAGGAACACCTCCATCAGGCCGGGGCGGGCGCTGGCGCGGATGGCGCGCACCAGATCGGCGCCGCGTGCGGCAATCGCGGCGCGGGCATCGCCATCCAGCCCCGCCTGTTCGATCAGCGCTGCCACAGCGGCGGCTTCGTCGGCGGGAATGGCGGAAAACAGCGGATCGGTGGAGGACATGGGAGACCCTGAATCGAGATGTGCCGGATTGCCCAATGATACCGCAGTTGAGTCGCGCCTGCTTCCCGATTATGCTTGCAACCCAGATCTTTTGCCCGAACTGACAGGAAATGGCAGGCAAATGTCCCGCACCGATCTGGATGATTTCGACCGCGCGATCCTGCGCATTCTGCGCCGTGAGGGCCGGCTGAGCGTGACCGAGCTTGCCAACCGCATCAGCCTGTCGAAATCGCCTACCCAGACACGGCTGAAACGGCTGGAGCGCGATGGCTATATCACCGGCTATCAGGCGCTGCTGGACCATGCGCGGCTGGGCGCGGCGCATGTGGCATTCGTCGAGGTGCGGCTTTCGGATACGCGCGAGGCAGCGCTTCAGGCTTTCAATGCCGCCGTGCGCGCCACCCCCGAGATCGAGGAATGCCACATGATTGCCGGCGCCTTCGACTATCTGCTGAAGGTGCGCTCGCAGAACATCCATGACTATCGCCAGATCCTGGCCGAGAATATCTCCAATCTGCCGCATGTGGCCTCGACCTCGACGCATGTGGCCATGGAATCGGTGAAGGAACAGGGAAGCTGAGCACGCCGCGGCCCTGCCGCCCCCCGTCACCTCGCATGAACAGGGCTTGAAGCCGCCATGACAGCCGTTATTTCTGAAATATCGCCAACAAACGGCATCGGGCCATGATCCGCTACAGATTGCGTTGTGCACAAGGGCATGAATTTGAAAGCTGGTTCGCCTCGGCGGCGGCCTATGACGGCCTGCGCGCGGCGGGCCATCTGAGCTGCGCGATTTGCGGCGAGAGCAGCGTGGAAAAGGCGTTGATGGCCCCGGCGGTCGGCGCACCATCGCCACCCGAGGCAACCGAAACCGCGGTGCAGACCACATCCGCCGCGCCCCCGAAAACCGACCTTGCCGCGCGAATCGCAGCCTATCGCCAGCATGTCGAGGAAACCTCGGATTACGTCGGAACGAATTTCGCTCAGGAGGCACGCGCGATGCATATGGGCGAAGTGCCCGATCGCCCGATCTACGGCGAGGCCAGGGTTGACGAGGCCCGCGCGCTGATTTCCGAAGGGGTGCCGGTGGCACCCCTGCCCTTCATCCCGCGGCGCAACGCCAACTGATCCTCCCGGCAGGCACCCGCCCCCACTTCAGCGCCCTTGCACGCCTGCCCCCCCGCGCGTAAGAGATGCCCGCGCCGCACCTGCGGCGGGCGTGGATAATGCGGGGGCAGGAATGCCGCTTTTGGTGATGAAATTCGGCGGCACCTCGGTCGCCGATCTGGAACGGATCGAAAACGCCGCCGCGAAGGTCCAGCGCGAGGTCGAGCGCGGCTATGATGTCATCGTCATCGTCTCGGCCATGGCGGGCAAGACCAACGAACTGGTCGGCTGGGTCAACCAGACCTCGCCCTTCTATGACGCGCGCGAATACGATGCCGTGGTCGCCGCGGGCGAGAATGTCACCGCCGGGCTGATGGCGCTGCGCCTGCAGGAGATGGGCGTGCCGGCGCGCAGCTGGCAGGGCTGGCAGGTGCCTATCCAGACCACCAGCCAGCACTCGGCGGCGCGCTTCGTCGATATCCCGCGCGACAATATCGACGCCAAATTCGCCGAAGGCATGAAGGTGGCGGTGGTGGCGGGCTTTCAGGGCCTGAGCCCGGAGAACCGCATCACCACCCTGGGCCGCGGCGGCTCGGACACCACGGCGGTAGCCTTTGCCGCGGCTTTTGGCGCCGAGCGTTGTGATATCTACACCGATGTCGATGGCGTCTATACCACCGATCCGCGCATCTCGACCAAGGCGCGCAAGCTGGAGCGCATCTCCTTCGAGGAGATGCTGGAACTGGCCAGCCTTGGCGCCAAGGTGCTGCAAACCCGCTCCGTCGAACTGGCCATGCGCTACAAGGTGCGGTTGCGGGTGCTGTCATCATTTGACGAAACCGACGAGACTTCTGGAACTCTGGTCTGCGACGAGGATGAAATCATGGAATCGAAAGTCGTCTCGGGCGTGGCCTACAGCCGCGACGAAGCCAAGCTGACCCTTGTCACCGTCGAGGACCGCCCCGGCATTGCGGCGGCGATCTTCGGGCCGCTGGCCGATGCCGGCGTCAATGTCGACATGATCGTGCAGAACATCTCGGAAAGGGACTATGAGGACCATGCCGGCGCGGTTACCGACATGACCTTTTCCTGCCCGGTGGATCAGGTGGAACGCGCCCGCCGCGCTATCGAGGCCGCGCGCCAGGCCGGCACCATCAGCTATGATGATCTTGTGGTTGATACCGATGTCGCCAAGGTCTCGGTGGTGGGGATCGGCATGCGCAGCCATGCCGGGGTTGCCGCCAAGATGTTCAAGGCGCTTGCCGCCGAGAATATCAACATCAAGGTGATCGGCACCTCCGAGATCAAGATTTCCGTGCTCATCGACCGCAAATACATGGAACTGGCCGTGCAAACGCTCCATGATGCGTTCGAGCTGGAGAAAGCGGGCTGAGCCCCGGCCCCGGCAATCTGGGGAGGGATGATGCCGGAACGTCTGGAGACGCAAAGCAGGCGCCTGCTGCGCAGACTGCGCGACTCTCTTGCCGAGCCCGGCAAGGGGCAGGAGCGGCTTGATCGGATCACCGAACTGATCGCCGATTCGATGCATGCCGATGTGTGCTCGGTCTATCTGTTCCGCGATCCTGAAACGCTGGAGCTTTGTGCAACGCGCGGCCTCAAGCCCGATGCGGTGCACAAGACGCGGTTGCGGCTGGGCGAGGGGCTGGTGGGGCGGGTGGCGCGCATGGCCGTCCCGATCAACACCGCCGATGCGCCCGCCGAACGCGGCTTTCGCTACATGCCCGAGACCGGCGAAGAGCTCTATTCATCCTTCCTGGGGGTGCCGGTGCAGCGGCTGGGCGAGAAGCTGGGCGTGCTGGTCGTGCAATCGAAGGATTCGCGGCTCTATTCCGACGACGAGATCTATGCGCTTGAAGTCGTCGCCATGGTCCTGGCCGAGATGACCGAGCTTGGTGCCTTCGTCAGCGACGATACGGCGCTGGCGCGGCCGCACAAGAACCCGGTCATGATCCGGGGCGGTTCGGCGCAGGAGGGCACCGCCGAGGGGCAGGTCTGGCTGCACGAGCCGCGGGTGCTGGTCACCAATCTGGTCAATGATGACCCGGTCGCCGAATGCGAGCGCCTGCGCGAGGGCGTGGCGCGGTTGCGCGTTTCGGTCGATGACCTGCTGCGCGGCACGCTCAGCGGCGACGCCGAGCAGCGCGAGGTGCTCGAAGCCTATCGCATGTTTGCCCATTCGCGCGGGTGGTTGCGCCGCATGGAGCAAAGCATCGAAAGCGGCCTCTCCTCCGAGGCTGCCGTCGAGAAGGAACAATCCGAAGCGCGCGCAAGGCTGCAACAGGTGCCCGACCCCTACCTGCGCGACCGGCTGCATGATCTTGATGACCTGTCAAACCGGCTGCTGCGCATCCTCACCGGTCAGGGCAACGATACCGGCGCGACGATGCCCGAGCGCCCGGTCCTTGTGGCACGCAGCATCGGGCCGGGCGAATTGCTGGAATACGGCGCGGCCCTGCGCGGCGTGGTGCTGGAAGAGGGATCGGTCGGCAGCCATGCCGCGGTGGTGGCACGCGCCTTGGGCATTCCTCTGGTGATCCAGGCCGAACGCATCACCACCGAGGCGCTCAACGGCGACGCGATCATCGTCGATGGCGACGAAGGCGTGGTGCATCTGCGCCCCGATGATAGCGTTGCGATCGCCTTCCGCGACAAGATCGCCATGCAGACCGAGGCGCAGGCCCGCTATGCCGCGCTGCGCGATCAGCCCGCGGTGGCGCGCTGCGGCACGCGGGTCACGCTGCAGATGAACGCCGGCATCATGGCCGATCTGCCCTCGCTGAAGGGCTCGGGCGCCGAGGGCGTGGGGCTGTTTCGCACCGAACTGCAATTCCTGCTGCGCAATTCGATGCCGCGTCGCTCGGATCTGGCAGCGCTCTATGCGCGCGTCATGGCCGCTGCCGATGGCCGGCGCGTGGCGTTTCGCACGCTCGATATCGGCTCCGACAAGGTCATGCCCTACATGAAGCGCCCCGAAGAGCCCAACCCGGCGATGGGCTGGCGGGCGCTGCGCGTGGGCCTCGACAAGACCGGCGTGATGCGCATGCAATTGCAGGCCTTGATCCGCGCCGCCAGGGGCCGCCCGCTCAGCGTGATGTTTCCGCTGGTCAGCGAAATGAGCGAGTTCATCCGCGCCCGCGACATGCTGCTGCGCGAAATCGAGCGCGAATCGCATCTGGGTCATCCGCTGCCCGAGCGGCTGGAGATCGGCGCGATGATGGAAACCCCCAGCCTGGCCTTTGCCCCGGACCGGTTCTTTGAACTGGCGGATTTCATCTCGATCGGCGGCAATGACCTGAAGCAGTTCTTCTTTGCCGCCGACCGTGAGAACGAACTGGTGCGCCGGCGCTACGATCTGCTGTCCTACAGTTTTCTGTCACTCGTGCAGCGGGTGGTGGCACGCTGCGCGGAGGCCGGCACGCCGCTTTCGTTCTGCGGTGAAGATGCCGGCCGGCCGATCGACGCGATGGCGCTGGCGGGGCTGGGCGTGCACAGCCTGTCCATGCGCCCGGCCTCCATCGGCCCGGTCAAGGATCTGCTGCTGCGGGCTGACCTGGGCGCCGTGAAGGCCATGATCGAGGCGGCGCAGAGGCAGGGGATGGAGCGGCTGCGCCCGGTTCTGGTGGATTACGCGCGCAGCCTGCCGCCCCTGCCCTCATGAGGCATCGGCAAGGCGCGTGACCGCACCGCGAATCCCGGCCCAGGCACCGTCAACCAGTTCCAGGCCCAGCACGCGCTCGGGGTTGGTGGGTGGCGGCATCTCCACCCCTTCAAGGCGGACAAAGCCAAAACGCCCGTAATAGGGCGCATCCCCCACCAGCATGATGCGCGCCCATCCCTCGATGGCCGCGCGTTGCAGGCTCTCGCGGATCAGAATGCCGGCCAGCCCCTCGCCCTGGCGGGTCGGGTGCACCGCTACGGGCCCGAGCAGCAAGGCCGGCGCACCGGCCACGAGCACCGGCCAGTAGCGGATCGCGGCAACCAGTGCGCCGGTTTCATCGCGCAGCCACAGGCAAAGCGCAGCGATCGGCGAAACACCTTCGCGCAGACGATAGGACGAAAGCGCCTCGCGGCCCGGCGCGAAGCACAGATCGTAAAGCGCCTCCACTTCCCACCAGTCGCCTGCGGTTTCCTGCCCCAGTTCCACCGCGCCCTCCTTGGCCGTTTCGTCGTCGCCCCTAATGCGCATTGCCGCGGGTGTGAAGCCCTTTCAAGCGGCGCGCCAGAAAAAGTCAGCAATGCGCCGGTCCGGCAATTCCCCCTGCCGACGGAACGGGTTAGCATACCCGTCCCTCTGGCAGCCGCAGGAAACACCTGATGTTCTACCGCCCCGCCGATGGCCATGGCCTGCCGCACAATCCGTTCAATGCCATCGTCACCCCACGCCCGATCGGCTGGATCTCGACGCGCGGCGCTGACGGGCAGGACAATCTTGCACCCTATTCGTTTTTCAACGCCGTGGCCTATGTGCCGCCGCAGGTGATGTTTGCCTCCACCGGCAGCAAGCCCGACCGCGACGGCACCAAGGACAGCGTCGCCAATATCCGCGAGACCGGGGTTTTCTGCGTCAATATCGTTTCCGAAGCACTGATCGCGCCGATGAATACCTCGTCAGGCGACTGGCCGCGCGAAACCGACGAGTTCACCCTCGCCGACCTGGCCCGCGAGGCATGTATCGAGATCGCCTGCGCGCGCGTCGCGGCCTCGCCGGCGACGCTGGAATGCCGTGCCACGCAGATCGTGCAACTTGCCGGCGAGGCCAATTTCGTTGTCTTCGGCGAGGTGGTCGGTGTGCATCTGCGCGACGATTGCCTGCACGAGGGCCGCTTTGACATCGCGCGCTTCAGGCCCGTCGCGCGGCTGGGATACCGCGACTATACGGTGGTGCGCGACACCTTCACCCTCAAGCGCCCCAGCGACTGAGGGCGCCTGTTCAGCGCGGCGCGCGCAGCACCGCACCGGGGTTGAGGATGCCCGCCGGGTCGAGCGCTGCCTTGATCTCGCGCATCATCGCCAATGCGACCGGGTCGCCGTAGCGTTCCAGATCCTCAACCTTCAGCCGCCCGATCCCGTGTTCGGCGCTGACCGATCCGCCCAGGCTGTCCACCAGATCATGCACCAGGCGCTTGATCGCCGGGCGCAACGGCTCATGCTGATCGCGGTGCTCACCGGGCAGGGGAAAGACGTTGTAATGCAGGTTCCCATCGCCCAGATGGCCAAAACAGTTGATGCGGAAGCGCCCCAGCGCCTCCAGCGCCGGGCCGGCACGGGCAATGAACTCGGGCACCGCGCCAAGCGGCACCGATATGTCGTGGCTGGAGATCGCCCCGATGCGCCGGTTGGCCTCGGGGATCGATTCGCGCAGATGCCAGAACGCGCTGCGCTGCGCCTGCGACTGCGCGATGACACCATCGAGCGCCAGGCCCGCCTCGGCTGCCTCGGCGAAAAGCCCCTCCAGCGCAGCCGCCGGGTCCGACCCCGCCACCAGCCCCAGATCGATCAGCACCATCCAGTCCGGCGGCGCGGCAAAGGGCTGGCGGATCTGCGGCAGGGTCTCGGCCAGAAACCGCAGCCCCGTGCCGCCGATCAGCTCGAAGGCTGAAATCCCCTCGCCCAGATGGCGCTGCGCCAGTGCCAGAAGCCCCAGCGCCGCGGCCGGATCAGGCACCACGAAGAACGCCGCCCCCTCCTGCGCCGGGCGTGGCACCAGCCGCAGACTGGCCGCCGTGATCACCCCAAGGCTGCCTTCGGAGCCGATCATCAGATGACGCAGATCATAGCCCATGTTGTTCTTGTGCAGCCGTTTCAACCCGTGCCAGATGCGCCCGTCGGCCAGCACCACCTCCAGCCCAAGGGCAAGGTTGCGCATGTTGCCCCAGCGCAGAACCCCGGTGCCACCGGCATTGGTGCCCAAAAGCCCGCCAATGCGCGCCGATCCCTCCGAGGCCAGCGACAGCGCAAAGAGCCGCCCTGCCGCCTCCGCCGCGCGCTGCACATCGGCCAGGATGCAGCCGGCCTCGGCCACCAGCACATTGCCGGGGCCATCAAGATCGCGGATCCGGTTCATGCGCTCCAGCGACAGGACCAGCGGCAAGGGCCCCTCCTCAGGCAGAATCTGGCCGCCCACCAGGCCGGTGCCGCCGCCATAGGGCACCACACCCACCCGCGCGGCCTGCGCCGCACGCATGATCACCGCCACCTCCTGGGCGCTGGCGGGGCAGGCCAGCGCCCCGGCGCGCCCGCGGTAGCGCCCGCGCGGTTCCTCCAGATGGTGTGGCTCGGGTTGGCGCAGGGTTCCGGGCGGCAATTGTGCAGCCAGGCCGGTCAGCAAAGCCTCATCCACCGAATTCAGCATCCCGCCCGCTCCTGTCGTTCTGCCCCCGATACGGGCCCCGGCGGGCGCAATGCCTCAACCGACATCCGTGCGCCCGCGCCGGTCCGCGCGCAGATTGGCGTAGAGCACATGGTTGCGCCAGCGCCCGTTGATCTGAAGATAGCTCTGCGCCACGCCCTCATACTTGAACCCGCTGCGCTCCAGCACGCCGCGCGAGGCGGTGTTTTCGGGCAGGCAGGCGGCCTCGATCCGGCTCAGATCCAGTTCGGTGAAGGCATGATGGACCAGGGCGCGGATCGCCTCGCGCATATAGCCCTGGCGTGCATGCGTCTGGCCGATCCAGTAGCCGATGGTGCCCGATTGCGCCGGACCCCGGCGAATATGGTCAAGCGTGATCGCGCCCAGAAGCTGGTCATCGCCGCGCCGGATCAGAAAGAGCGGCAGCGCCGAGCCCTGCGACACGGCGCGCGCCGCCCAATGCACCCGCGCCGTGAAGGCCCGGCGCGTCAGATGATCCGCCGACCAGGTGGGTTCCCAGGGCGTCAGAAAGGCCGCGCTGGCCTCGCGCTGCGCCGCCCAGACGCGGTAGTCACGGTGTTCTGGCAAGCGCAGAAGCAACCGCTCGGTATGGATGCGCAGCCTGCGTTTCGGTGCGAGCGACCAGCCCAGCATCACGCCACCAACCGCTCCTGCAGATGCTCCAGCGCAGGGGCCTTGTTGACCGGACCATAAAGGGCCATCGCCATGCGCCCTTCGCTCACCGTGCGCTCGGCATAGGCACGCAGCTCTGCCAGATCGACGCTGTCGATCTTGGCCACGGTTTCCTCCAGCGTCGGCACCCGGTCCCATATGCCCAGCAGACGCGCCAGTCGCTCGGCCCGCGACGAGGGGCTTTCCAGCCCCATCAGGAGCCCCGCCTTCATCTGCGTGCGCGCGCGCGCCAGTTCGGCCTCGGTCACATCCTCGGCGGTGCGGCGGATCTCGTCGATGGTCAGATGTGCCAGATCGGCGATCTCGTCGCCGCCGGTGCCGGCATAGATCACGATCGAGCCGGTATCATCATGCGCGCCGGCCTGGGCGAAGGTGGTGTAGCACAGCCCCCGCTCCTCGCGCAGCTTCTGAAACAGCCGCGACGACATGCCCCCGCCCAGGATGCTGGAAAAGATCTGCGCGGTGAAGACATCGCGGTGCCGGAACGCCGGGGCTTCCAGCGCCAGGGCAAAATGCGCCTGTTCGAGCGCCTTGATCTCACGCCGCTCGCCGCACATGAATTTCGCCGGTTCCGCCGGCGGCATGACCAGCGGACTGAGGCCGCCGAACTGCTCCTCGGCCAGCCGCACGAGGGCGTCGTGATCCACCGCGCCGGCGGCGGCCAGGATCATCTGCCCCGGCCCGTAATGCCCGGCCACGAAGCCGCGCAGATCCCCGGCACCATAGCGCGCGATGCGTTCGGCCAGTCCCAGGATCGGCCGGCCCAGCGGCTGATCGGGATAGCTGGCCTCCTGCAACCAGTCGAAGATCACATCATCAGGGGTATCGAGCGCCTGGCCGATCTCCTGCAAGATGACATGACGCTCAACCTCGATCTCATGCGCGTCAAAGGCCGGGTTGAGCACGATGTCCCCGACCACATCGATCGCCAGCGGCACATCGGCCTCCAGCACGCGGGCGTAATAGGCCGTCGTCTCGCGCGAGGTATAGGCGTTGATATAGCCGCCGACATCCTCGATCTCTTCGGCGATCTGCAGCGCGCTGCGCCGCGTGGTGCCCTTGAAGGCCATGTGCTCCAGGAAATGCGCGATGCCGTTTTCCTCGGCGCGCTCATGGCGCGCCCCGGCCAGCACCCATACCCCTACCGCCGCCGAGGCCAGCCCCGGCATGTTCTCGGAGACGATGCGCAGCCCGTTTGCAAGCGTTGTCACCCTGAGCATCAGGCCCCCGTCCGTTCCAGAATGAGCGCCTGAAGGGCGGCGCGGTCATTGGTCATGCGCGTCACGCGCTCGGCGCGCTCGAAAAGATCGGCCATGCGCTCGGGCAGGGCCGGGCGGATGCCGGTTGCGGCCTCGACGGCATCGGGAAACTTGGCCGGATGCGCGGTGGCCAGCGTGACCATCGGTGCCGCCGAATCTGCCAGATGCGCCTCGGCAACCGCCACACCGACCGCCGAATGCGGGCAGAGCAGCTCGCCGGTGGCGGCGTGAAGCCGGGCGATGGTCGCGCGGGTTTCGTCCTCGCTCACCCGGCCCGAGGCAAAAGTGCCCCGCAGCGCCTCCAGCGCGCCCTGGCTGACGATGAAGCGCCCGCTGGCCTTCAACTCATCCATCAGCTGCGCCACCGCGCGCCCGTCGCGGCCATAGGCATCGAACAGCGCGCGCTCGAAATTCGACGAGACCTGAATATCCATCGACGGGCTGATCGAGGGCTGCACCGCCTCGGTGCGATAATCGCCGCTTTGCAGGCAACGGTGCAGGATGTCGTTGTGGTTGGTGGCGATCACCAGCCTGTCGATCGGCAGGCCCATCCGGCGGGCGATATGGCCGGCAAAGATATCGCCGAAATTTCCCGTTGGCACACTGAAGCGAACCGCACGGTGCGGCGCACCCAGGCTGACCGCGGCGCTGAAGTAATAGACCACCTGCGCCAGAACCCGCGCCCAGTTGATGCTGTTCACCCCCGCCAGCCGCACGCGGTCGCGGAAGGCGAAATCGTTGAACATGTCCTTGAGCAGACCCTGGCAGGTGTCGAAATCGCCATCCACCGCGATGGCATGCACATTGCCCGCCGCCGGCGTGGTCATCTGCCGCCGCTGCACGTCCGAGACGCGGCCATGCGGAAAGAGGATGAACACATCGACATTGGCCAGCCCCTGAAAAGCCTCGATCGCCGCCGAGCCGGTATCGCCCGAGGTGGCGCCGACGATGGTGACGCGCTCGCCCGAGCGCCCCAGCGCGGCCTGAAACAGCTGGCCGATAAGCTGCATGGCGAAATCCTTGAACGCCAGCGTCGGCCCGTGAAACAGCTCCAGCAGGAAATGGTTGGCACCGAGCTGCTTGAGCGGCGCCCGCGCGGGATGGCCGAAGCCTGCATAGGCGCGCGCGACAAGCCTGCGGAACTCGGCATCGCCAAAGGTGTCCCCGATGAAGGGACGCATCACGCGAAAGGCGATGTCCTCATAGCTCTGGCCGGCCAGCGCGGCGATTTCCGCCACCGAAAGCTGGGGCACCTCGCCGGGCACATAAAGCCCGCCGTCGCGGGCCAGCCCGGTCAACATGGCGGCTTCAAATGTCAGTCGGGGCGCGGTGCCCCGCGTGGAAACGTAGTGCATGCAAGCTCCCTCAGGCCCTGTTCTGCCTGATACGCCACAGAAGAAAAAGTGTCATCCCCACCCAGACAAGCGCCAGCAGAAACCAGGTGATCGCGTATTCCAGATGATCGTTCTTGATATCGACCGTGGTGATCGGCGCCGGCGTCAGGCCGGGCAGCGGGGCCCCGTCCCGGCGCGCCACGATCATCAGCTCCTCGGTGCCCAGATGCGCCGCCATCGGCCCCACTGCGCGCGAGAACCACAGCCCGCGGGCCAGATCCGGGGCTGGGGTGAAGCTGTCGGCATCGCGTGGCCAGTGCAGATTGCCGTGCACCGTCACTGCCTCGCTGGCCAGTTCGGCCCCGGCGCGCGCCGCATCGGACATGAAGCCGCGATCAACCAGGACGCGCCGACCATCCCCGGTTTCCAGCACGGCGATGACATGCGTGCCGGTGCCGGCCTCACGCCGGGCCGACAGCACATGCACCGCCTCGCCGGTATAGCGCCCTTCGGCACGTACCGGCAGATAACGGTCGCGGTCGGCCTCTGCGGTTGTGGGCAGCGCCACCGGCACGGCACCGATCCGCGCTTCGATCTCGGCGATGATCGCGCGCTTTTCATCGAGCCGCGACAATTGCCAGAAACCCAGCGACAGCAGCACCGCCGCACCCAGAACGCCAATCAACAGCGGAACGATCAGCCGTGCCATCACCGCCCTGCCCTTCCCTTACTGCCCGATGCCGCCGGGGGCGGAAAAACGGCAACGGGGGGCAATGCGCCCCCCGCCAATCCCGCAAGACAAGGCGGGTGTCCGGTTGCTTGATCTACTGGCCCCAGACATAGATTGCCGCGAACAGGAACAGCCACACCACATCGACGAAATGCCAGTACCAAGCCGCAGCCTCCAGTCCGACATGGCGCTCGGGCGTGAAATGCCCGGCGCGCGCACGCAGGTAGCACACGAACAGGAAGATCGTGCCGATGATCACATGCGCGCCGTGAAAGCCCGTCGCCATGAAGAAGTTGGCGCCATAGATATTCCCGGCAAAGCCGAAGCCTGCATGGGTGTATTCATAGGCCTGCAGGAAGGTGAAGATCACCCCGAGCACAACGGCGATCAGCAGGCCGGTCTTCAAATCCTTGCGGTTGTTCTCATGCACGATGGCATGATGCGCCCAGGTTGCCGCGCAGCCCGAAAGCAGCAGCACCAGCGTGTTGATCAAGGGCAGGTGCCAGGGATCGAAGGTCTCGATCCCGACGGGAGGAAAGACACCGTCGATCGCGGGGCTCAGCCCCTCGGGGTGCATCGGATAAAGCGCGTGCTTGAAGAAGCTCCAGAACCAGGCGGCAAAGAACATCACCTCGGAGATGATGAACAGGATGAAGCCGTAGCGCAGCCCGATCACCACCACCGGCGTATGATCGCCCGAATGACTTTCGACGACAATATCGCTCCACCAGGCGTACATGACGTAAAGCACGCCAACGAGACCCATCAGGAAGATCCAGGGCCCCGAGCCGTGCATCCAGAAGACAGCGCCCGCCAGCATGGCAAAGCCCGAGACCGCACCGATGAACGGCCAGACCGACGGCGGCAGGATGTGATAGTCGTGGTTCTTTTCATGCGCCATGTTGAGTTCCCTCAGACTTTCCCGTTGCTGGCCGTTGGCGCGGCCTATTGTTCATCGCGTTCTTGGCACCGATGGCGCCGGGTTTCAATTGGTCTCGGTGGTGGGTTCGAGCCGCGGCGCGGCTGCCAGATCGGCCGGCAGCGCGGCCGGATGGAAGGTATAGGACAACGTGATCGTATGCGTGCCCTGTGCGTCGCGGTCATCAAGGATATCGGGATCAACATAGAAGGTGACCGGCATCAGCACCCGTTCACCGGGCTGCAAAACCTGATGCTGGAAACAGAAACAGTCGATCTTGGTGAACCACAGCCCCGCGGCATAGGGGGTCACATTGTAGCTGGCGGTGCCGGCGACCGGAACATCGGTGGGGTTGTAGGCCTCATAGAAGGCCAGCCCCACCTCGCCCAGCCGAACCTCCATGGTGCGCTCGACGGGGCGGAACTCCCAGGGGAAGTCGCGCGCTTTCGAGGCATCGAAGCGAATGCGGATCGTTTCGTCCAGCACCCGGTCGGAACCCGTGCCAACCTGTGTGGTGCCACCATAACCGGTCACGCGGCAGAACAGGTCATAAAGCGGCACCGCCGCCCAGCCCATGCCCGCCATGAACACCACGACCCCCGTGGCCTGCGCCGCGGTGCGGCCCTTGCCTGAAAGGTTGCGCCACCAGTTGATCATTCGTTCCTCTCCGGTGCGTTGTTGACAGCCGGGTCCAGGGCCGGCCGATAGGAATGGTCGTAGGCCTGAATGGTGCCGCCGCGCTGGACCTTGGCAATGGTCAGCCCGAAGACCAGCACGATGAAAGCCACCAGCGCCAGGCCGACACCGATGTTGCGCCCGAACCGGCGCTTGTGCAGCTCATGATCGCGCGCAATGCCCATCACGCCCCCCACCAGCCAAGCGGCGCCTTGAGCGCGGCCGCCCAGGGCGTCGCCTCGATGAGCAGCGCGGCAAAATGGCAGAAAAGATAAGCCAGCGAAAAGGCAAAGAACCGCTTTTCAACCCGGTAGCCATCGGCCTCGGCGGCATCCTCGGAGCGCCGCCAGATGCGCCAGGCACCGGCCAGAAAGAGCAGGTTCAGCGCGCCCGCCACCGCCAGATAGAGCGGCCCGCCGATCGCCGTGAAGCCCACGCCCAGCGCCACCGGCACCAGCAGCACCGTATAGGCCAGGATCTGCGCACGCGTGACGCGCCGGCCATGCGTGACCGTCAGCATCGGCACGCGGGCCTTGGTGTAGTCGTCGTTCATGAACAGTGCCAGCGCCCAGAAATGCGGCGGCGTCCACATGAAGATCAACGCGAACATCAGCAGCGCCTCGATCCCCACATTCCCGGTCACCGCCACCCAGCCAATCATCGGCGGAAAGGCCCCGGCTGCACCGCCAATGACGATATTCTGCGGCGTCGAACGCTTGAGCCACATCGTGTAGATCACGGCATAGAAGAAGATAGTGAAGGCCAGAAGCCCCGCGGCCAGCCAGTTGGCGGCCAGCCCCAGCATCAGCACCGACAGAAGCGAAAGCCCCAGCCCCAGCCCCAGCGCCTCGCCCGGCGCGACCGCCCCCGAGGGCACCGGACGGCGCGCGGTGCGGCGCATCACGCGGTCGATATCGGCATCCCACCACATGTTGAGCGCGCCCGAAGCTCCCGCACCCAGCGCGATGAAGATGATCGTCGCCAACGCCTCTACAGGGTGCAAGGTGACGGGGGCCACCAGCACGCCCACCAGCGCAGTAAACACCACCAGCGACATCACGCGCGGCTTGAGCAACTGCACGTAATCGCCAAAACCGGCATCACCGGACTGGGTCTGCACCGTCAGATCTGCTCGCAACTCGCTCATCGCATCCTCTGGCTTGGCGGAGGCGGGCCTGTGCCCGCCACCCGGCCTTGCTGTCCGGCTCAGTCGCCGATCACGGTCTCGTCGGCGGCGGCCAGTTCCATGCTGGCATCGTAGCCGGGAAAGGCGGCAAGGTTTTCGGCACCCTGCTCCTGCAACCAGGCGACATAGTCTTCCTCGCTCACCGCGCGCACGGTGATGGGCATGAAGGCATGGGCCTGACCGCACAGTTCCGAACACTGGCCGAAATAGATGCCTGGCTCGTCGACATTGAACCACAGCTCCGCCAGACGGCCCGGCACACCATCCTGCTTCACGCCGAAGGCCGGGATCGTCCAGGAATGAATCACATCGGCAGCGGTGACCTGCATCACCACATTGCGCCCCACCGGCACCACCACGGCGGTATCGGTGGCCAGCAGGTAATGACGATCCTCATAGCCATATTCGGCCAGTTCGTCGCGCTCCAGCATGTAGCTCATGAATTCGACGTTGTGATCGACATATTCATAACCCCAGAACCACTGATAGCCGGTCACCTTGATGGTGACATCGGCCTCAGGCATGATCTGCTGGCGAAACAGCGCCGGCACCGAGAACGAGCCGATGAACACCAGAATCAGGATCGGCACGACCGTCCAGGCCACTTCCAGCGGCGAATTGTGCGTGAAGCGCGACGGCACCGGATTGGCGCGGCGGTTGTGGAACACGATCACCCAAAGCAGCAGCGCCATGACGAAGATGGTGATGGGCGTGATGATCCACAAAAGCATGTTGTCGAGCCAGAGGGTCTCGCGCATCAGCGAGGTCGCGGGCGCTTGCAGCGCGATGCCGCCAGGCTGGGGCTCGCCGCGAAACGGCAGATCCTGCGCCATTGCCGCCCCGGCAAAGACAAAGGCCATCGCTGCCCCCGCAAGGCGCGTGAAGATCCGGCTAAGGTCTTGAGAAAGGTACATCTGTTGTTCCCGTCTAGTTCGCGGCACTGCGTCCGTCCCTCGTTCTGCCGCGTATTGCACCCCGGCATGCGCCGCGCGAGGGTGCACGGCACCCCGAGGGCGCAAAACGGCAGTTTCCAATCCACCTAAAACCATATTAGCATCGTCAGGACAAGCCATAGTGCTGCGTCAGTTCGCCGCCATTTGACCCAAATCAAAGACGCGCCCGCACCCGAATACGCGTTACCGAAAGGACCATCATGCCCGCCCCCGCTGCCACCCAGCCGGTTGCCGACCGGTTTCGCCCGTTTGAAACCGAACTGGATCGCGCCAGCGCGTTGTCAATCCTGCGCGACGCGCTGGCCGGCGCGGATGATGGTGAATTGTTCCTGGAACGGCGGCGCTCCGAATCGCTTGTGCTCGATGACGGGCGCATCCGTTCGGCGGGCTATGACGCGTCGGAAGGGTTCGGATTGCGCGCGGTGCGCGGCGCGGTGGTGGGCTACGCGCATTCCACGCATCTGAGCGAAGCCGCGCTCAAGCGCGCGGCGGCCACCGCGCGGCTGGCAGTGGCCGCCGGGGGCGGCGCGCTTGCGCTGCCGCCTGCAGGCACCAACACCCGGCTCTATACAGATGCCGACCCGCTGCTCGATGCGCCCTTCGCGCGCAAGATCGACACCCTGCGCACCATCGACGATTTTCTGCGCGGGCTGGATGCGCGGGTGGTGCAGGTGACGGCCTCGCTGGCCGCCGGCCTGCAGGAGGTGGCGATCCTGCGCCCCGAGGACCTGCTTCTGAGCGATACCCGCCCCATGGTGCGGCTCAACATCTCGGTCATCGTCGAGCAGGACGGACGGCGCGAGAGCGGCACGGCCGGTGGCGGCGGGCGGCACGGGCTGGCCGCGATGCTGGAGCCGGCGCACTGGCAGGACGTCGCACGCGAGGCGTTGCGCATCGCCATCGTCAATCTGACCGCCCGGCCGGCCCCGGCCGGGATGATGGATGTGGTGCTTGGCCCCGGCTGGCCCGGCATCTTGCTGCACGAGGCCGTGGGCCACGGGCTGGAGGGCGACTTCAACCGCAAGCAGACCTCGGCCTTTGCCGGGCTGATGGGCCAGCGGGTGGCCGCACCGGGCGTGACGGTGCTGGATGACGGCACGCTGCCGGACCGGCGCGGCTCGATCACCATTGATGACGAGGGCACGCCATCGGCGCGCAACGTGCTGATCGAGGACGGGATTCTGGTGGGTTTCATGCAAGATCGCCAGAATGCCCGGCTGATGGGCGTGGCGCCCACCGGCAATGGCCGGCGCGAGAGCCATGCCCATGCGCCGATGCCGCGCATGACCAACACCTACATGCCGGGCGGCAACAGCGCCCCCGCAGACCTGGTGTCCGGGCTGAAGGACGGGCTTTATGCGGTGGGCTTCGGCGGCGGGCAGGTCGACATCACCAACGGCAAGTTCGTCTTCAGCTGCACCGAGGCCTACCGCGTGCGCAACGGCGTGATCGGCGAGCCTGTCAAGGGCGCCACGCTGATCGGCGACGGGCCGACCGCACTGCGCAATGTGCGCGGCATCGGCAATGACATGGCGCTCGATCCGGGCATGGGCAATTGCGGCAAGGCCGGGCAATGGGTGCCGGTCGGTGTGGGCCAGCCCAGCCTGCTGATCGGCGGGCTGACGGTGGGCGGCGTGGCCTGATGGCCGCCTGGCGCTCGCCGCGCGCCGCCCGGCCGGGCTGGAAGGGCTGGGTGCTTTCCAGCCTTGCGGTCTGGCTGGCGCCGCTGCCGCTGGGGCTGGGGGTTCTGGTGCTGGCCTACGGGCTGGGGGTGCTGCTTTCGCTCGACGACATGCTGGATGCCGCCCATCCGCTGGTGGTGGTGCATGTCGCCGGCTATCTGCTGTTCTTTTCGCCATTGATGTCATGGCTCGGCCTGCTGCTGGCGCTGCCTCTGGCCTGGTTTCTGGTGCGGCGCGGCTGGGGCGGCTGGGCCAGCTTTGCCGTGCTGGGGCTTGCGGCGGGCACGCTGGCCGGCGCCTTGCTGCCCAATTTCGCCCCCGCCGTCGCCAGCGCCTTCGGGCTGCTGGCCGCGCTGGCCTTTCGGTGGATTTTATTTCGATTGTCGCCGGAAATCTTTACCGCCCGTTAACCTTCGTCGCGCAAAACTGCGAGTCGAATGAGGCGAGGCTGAGATGGACGGGACACTGATTTCTTCTCCCACACCCTTCACCCCACCCACCACGGAAGAAGACCGCCTTTCCCGGCTTCGCCTCATTCGATCCCGCCGCATCGGGCCGGGCACCTTTGCCCGCCTGCTGGCCGAGCACGGCAGCGCCGCCGATGCCCTCGCCGCCCTTCCGGCGATCGCCCGCAGCGCCGGGCAGAATGATTACACCCCCTGCACCCTTGCCGAAGCCGAAGCCGAATACCGCGCCGGGCGCAAAGCCGGCGCGCAGCTTTTGTGCCTGGGCGATGCCGATTACCCCGAGGCACTGGCCGCCATCGCCGATGCCCCGCCGGTGCTTTGGGCGTGCGGCCGGCTGCCGCTTTGCGCCCGGCCCGCACTGGCGATGGTCGGTGCGCGCAACGCCTCCAGCCTGGGGCAGCGCATGGCGCGCAAACTGGCCGAGGGGCTGGGCTATCACGGATTGGTGGTGGTCTCGGGGCTGGCGCGCGGCATCGACACGGTGGCGCATAACGCCAGCCTGGCCAGCGGCACGATCGCGGTGGTGGCCGGCGGTGTCGATAGTGTCTATCCGCGCGAAAACGCCGTTCTTGCGGCGCAGATCGCCGAGCGGGGGCTGGTGGTTTCCGAGCAACCCATGGGCCTGCAACCGCAGGCACGCCATTTCCCGCGCCGCAACCGCATCATCGCCGGGCTGTCGCGGGCGGTGGTGGTCGTCGAGGCGGCGGAAGGCTCGGGCAGCCTGATCACCGCGCGCGATGCGCTCGAACAGGGGCGCGAGGTGCTGGCCGTCCCCGGCCACCCGCTCGATGCGCGCGCGGCGGGCTGCAATGCGCTGATCCTTGAGGGCGCGCGGCTGGTGCGCGATGTCGGTGATATTCTGGAGGCGCTCGAAGGCTCCATTGCGCAAGGCGCGAGACCGGTGGGACCGGCGCGGCCGGTTGCCATGCCGAGCAACGCCAGCGCCCCGCCCCCACCCCGCTCCGCGCATGCGCATCACCCGGCAGCGCGGGTCGCCCGCCCCGATCTGCTGGCACTGCACGGACGCATCCTTGATCAGCTTGGCGCGGCACCGCTTGCCGAGGATCAATTGATCCGCGATCTGGCCCTGCCCGGCGCCACCGTCGCCCCCGCCCTGCTGACGCTCGAACTGGACGGGCAGGTGCAGCGCCTGCCCGGCGGCCTGCTGGCCCGGATCTGAACGGCCAAAGCCCACCCGTGGCACCTCTGGCGCAACCACACTGGACGGCGCGCCACAGCGCACCAGATTGACATTGCCCCCGGTTCTCGCCCATCAAGGCCCCGCGCGACACCGCCGGCCCATAGCGCCATGTTGGAAAAGTCGCGCGTATTATCAGAGGTTTGAATGGCAGTCGTCGTCGTCGAGTCGCCCGCAAAGGCCAAGACCATCAACCAGTATCTCGGCCCCGGCTACACCGTTCTGGCCTCGTTCGGCCATGTGCGCGACCTGCCCCCGAAGGACGGCTCCGTCGATCCGGAGCACGATTTCGACATGAAATGGGAGGTCGGTGCGGACAGTCGCAAACATGTGCGCGCCATCGCCGAAGCGCTGAAGGACGACAACGCGCTTATCCTCGCCACCGACCCCGACCGCGAGGGCGAGGCGATCAGCTGGCACCTGCTGGAGGCCCTGGCCAAGACACGGGCGTTGAAAAAGGACACGCCGGTTCAGCGGGTGGTGTTCAACGCGATCACCAAATCCGCCGTGACCGAGGCGATCAAGAACCCCCGCGACGTCGATATGGAACTGGTGCGTGCCTATCTGGCACGCCGCGCGCTTGATTACCTGGTGGGGTTCAACCTCAGCCCGGTTCTGTGGCGCAAGCTGCCCGGCGCCAAATCCGCCGGACGGGTGCAATCGGTCTGCCTGCGCCTGATCGTCGAGCGCGAAATGGAGATCGAAGCCTTCCGCGCCCGCGAATACTGGAGCGTGACCGCCGCGCTGACCACCCCGCGCGGCCAGGAATTCACTGCCCGCCTGACCAGCCTGGCCGGCAGCCGGCTGGACAAATTCGACCTGTCCACCGCCGAAAGCGCCGAGATTGCCGTCGAGGCCGTGCGCAAACGCGACCTTTTCGTGCAATCGGTCGAGGCCAGGCCCGCCAACCGCAACCCCGCCGCGCCCTTCATGACCTCGACGCTGCAACAGGAAGCCAGTCGCAAGTTCGGCATGGGGGCGAAGCAATGCATGTCGGCGGCGCAGCGGCTCTATGAGGCCGGGCATATCACCTACATGCGCACCGATGGCATCGACATGGCGCCCGAGGCGGTGATGGCCGCACGCGACGAGATCAAGCGCCGCTTCGGCGATGACTATGTCCCGAAATCGCCGCGCATGTACAAGAACAAGGCCAAGAACGCGCAGGAAGCGCATGAATGTATCCGCCCCACCGACATGGCCGCCGATCCTGAACGCCTGCGCCTGAGCGATACCGACCAGCGCCGCCTCTATGATCTGATCTGGAAGCGCACCATCGCCTGCCAGATGGAAGCCGCGCGGCTGGAGCGCACCACCGTCGACATCGGCAGTCAGGACGGCCAGGTGGGCCTGCGCGCGACCGGGCAGGTGGTATTGTTCGAGGGATTCCTGAAGATCTACGAGGAAGGCCGCGACGATACCCCCGAAGATGACGAAAAGCGCCTGCCGCAGATGGCCGAGCGCGATGCGCTGGTCCGGGGTGCCGTCACGCCCGAGCAGCATTTCACCCAGCCGCCCGCACGCTATACCGAGGCCACGCTGGTCAAGCGGATGGAAGAGCTGGGCATCGGTCGGCCTTCGACCTATGCCTCAATCGTCTCGACGATCCAGGACCGCGGCTACGTGCGCAAGGAAAAGAACCGCCTGATCCCCGAGGACAAGGGACGGCTGGTGACGATCTTCCTGGTCAACTATTTCCGCAAATACCTTGAATACGACTTCACCGCCGATCTGGAAGAACAGCTCGACGACATCTCGGCCGGCGAGCGCGACTACAAGGAGGTGCTGGCGCGCTTCTGGCGCGATTTCTCGGCCGCGATTGCCGAAACCGCCGAACTGCGCATCACCGAGGTGCTGGAAAAGATCGACGAGGTGCTGGCGCCGCATCTCTACCCGCCGCGCGCCGATGGCTCGGACCCGCGCGTCTGCCCGACCTGCGGCAAGGGCCGGCTGAACCTGAAGACCGCGCGTTCGGGCGGGGCTTTCATCGGCTGCTCCAACTATCCTGACTGTCGCTACACCCGCCCGCTGGCTGGCGAGGACGGCAATGGCGGGCTTTCCGGCGAGGGCAAGCTTCTGGGCCAGGATGCCGGCGATCCGATCTATCTGCGCGCCGGGCGCTTCGGCCCCTATGTGCAGCGCGGCGAAGCCACTACCGAAAACCCCAAGCCGCCGCGCGCCAGCCTGCCCAAGGGCTGGGCCACCGACGAGGTGGATCTTGAACGCGCGGTGACGCTGCTGAACCTGCCCCGCCTGGTGGGCCACCACCCCGAGGATGGCACCCCCGTCGAGGCCGGCATTGGCCGCTATGGACCCTATGTCAAGCACGGCAGCACCTATGCCAACCTGCCCGAGGTGGACGAGGTGTTCACCATCGGCATGAACCGCGCGGTGGAGGTGATCGCCGCCAAGGCCAGCCGCGGTGGGCGTGGCGGCACCGCCGCACCCTTGCGTGAACTGGGCGAGCACCCCGACGGCGGCAAGATCGCGGTCATGGCCGGGCGCTATGGCCCCTATGTCAAATGGGAGAAGGTCAATGCCACCCTGCCCAAGGGGGTGGAGCCCGAAGCCATCACCGTCGAGCAGGCGCTGGAGCTGATCGCCGCCAAGGCGGGCAAGGGGGCCAAGGGCAAGAAGGCCGCCCCGAAAAAGGCCGCCGCAAAGACTGCCAAGGCTCCCACCAAATCCAAGGCTGCAACCGCCAGGAAGGCACCTGCAAGGAAGGCGGCAAGCAGCGAATAGGCAGCTCGGGCGCGGATCATCGGGTTGATCCGCGCCGCGCCCTGCGGGCCCATCGGCAATTGACTTCGCTGCACCGCCGCGTCACAACTGGCGCCGCGAATATTGCGGGGGACACCATGCAGAAAATCTACGGCTCGGCCGCCGAGGCCCTTGACGGGCTTCTGTTCGACGGAATGACCATTGCCGCCGGGGGCTTTGGCCTGTGCGGCATTCCTGAATTGCTGATCGCCGCGATCCGCGACGCCGGCGTGAAGGATCTGACCATCGCCTCGAACAATGCCGGTGTCGATGATTTCGGCCTTGGCCTGCTTTTGCAGACGCGTCAGGTGAAGCGGATGATCAGCTCCTATGTCGGCGAGAATGCCGAATTCATGCGCCAGTATCTTTCGGGCGAGCTGGAGCTGGAATTCACCCCCCAGGGCACGCTGGCCGAGCGCATGCGCGCCGGCGGCGCGGGCATTCCGGGCTTCTACACCCGCACCGGGGTTGGCACCGTCGTTGCCGATGGCAAGGAACTGAAGGAATTCGACGGCGAAACCTTTGTGCTGGAGCGCGGCATCGTTGCCGATCTGTCGATCGTCAAGGCCTGGAAGGCCGATGACACGGGCAATCTGGTGTTTCGCAAGACCGCGCGCAACTTCAATCCGCCGGCAGCGACCTGCGGCAAGGTCTGCGTCGTCGAGGTCGAGGAGATCGTGCCGCGCGGCAGCCTTGAGCCGGACCACATCCATCTGCCCGGCATCTATGTGCACCGCCTGATCCAGGGCCAGCACGAGAAGCGGATCGAACAGCGCACCACGCGCCAGGCTTGAGGAGGGCTTGACCATGGCTTGGGACCGCAACCAGATGGCCGCCCGCGCGGCCCGCGAACTTGAAGACGGCATGTATGTCAACCTCGGCATCGGCATTCCGACGCTGGTGGCCAACTACATCCCTGAAGGGATGACCGTCACCTTGCAGTCGGAAAACGGGATGCTGGGCATCGGCCCCTTCCCCACCGAGAACGAGGTTGACGCCGATCTCATCAATGCCGGCAAGCAGACCGTGACGGCACTGCCCCATACCGCCTATTTCGACAGCGCGCAGAGCTTTGCCATGATCCGTGGCGGCAAGATCGCCATGGCGATCCTGGGCGCGATGGAAGTGGCAGAAAACGGCGATCTGGCCAACTGGATGATCCCCGGCAAGCTGGTGAAGGGCATGGGCGGGGCGATGGACCTGGTGGCCGGCGTCAAGCGGGTGGTGGTGGTGATGGACCACACCAACAAGGCCGGCGAATCGAAGGTGCTGAAAGCCTGCACCCTGCCGCTGACCGGCAAGAGCGTTGTGAACCGCATCATCACCAATCTCGGCGTGCTCGATGTCGTGGAGGGGGGGCTGAAGATCGTCGAACTGGCCGATGGCATCAGCGAGACCGAGTTGCGCGCCGCCACGGAAGCAACGATCGTCAACTGATCGGGCCGGCACCAAGGGGGCAAAGGGGGCACAGCGCTTGACAGCCGCCCCCTTGCGGCCCATGAAGCCCCCTGACCGCCGCCCCTCGCCGGGGCGGCGTTTTGCGATTTGATCAAGGAAGCGGAAAAGCGCATGAGCAGCAGCACGGCAGGCAAGAAAGACGGTTGGTTCGAATCGGTGAAAACCGTCTTCTGGGCGCTGGTCATCGCCGGGGTGTTTCGCACGCTGTTCTTCCAGCCCTTCTGGATCCCCTCGGGCTCGATGAAGGAAACGCTGCTGATCGGCGATTTCCTGTTCGTCAACAAGATGGCCTATGGCTATTCGCGCTGGTCATGCCCCTTCGGCCTGTGCCCGATCAACGGGCGGCTCTTTGCCAGCCTGCCCGAGCGCGGCGATGTGGTGGTCTTTCGCCACCCGGTTTCGGGCGCCGATTACATCAAGCGGCTGATCGGCCTGCCCGGCGACCGGATCCAGATGCGCGAGGGCGTGCTCCATCTCAACGGCGAGCCGTTGCCGCAGGAACCGGCCGGTGCCTTTGCCGAAACCTATGAGCGGCAGGGTTCGGCCGGGCAGTATCCGCGCTGCGAGAACGCGCCGGTGGGCCAGGGCGGGGTCTGCACCAAGTCGCGCCATATCGAAACGCTGCCCGGCGGGCGCAGCTATCCGGTGCTCAATATCGAGGATCGCGGCTTCGCCGACAACACCCCGGCCTATACCGTGCCGGAGGGGCATTTCTTCTTCATCGGCGACAATCGCGACAACTCGGTCGACAGCCGCGCCCCGCAAAATATCGGCGGCGTCGGCTTCGTGCCCTTCGACCATCTGATCGGTCGCGCCGACCGGGTGATGTTCTCGTCAGCCGGGCGCTCAATGCTGGCCTTCTGGACCTGGCGCAGCGACCGCTTCTTCCATCGGCTGGAATGACCACCACCATGAAACCCTCGGCCGATCTTCTGGCCTTCTGCGACCGGCTCGGACATTGCTTCCAGCGCCCTGAACTTCTGGCGCGCGCGCTGACCCACGCCTCGATCTCGTCGAAATCACGGCCCGACAACCAGCGCCTGGAGTTTCTGGGCGACCGGGTTCTGGGACTGGTGATTGCCGAGGCGCTGCTGCGCGCCGACAAGGGGGCCAGCGAGGGGCAGTTGGCACCACGCTACAACGCGCTGGTACGCAAGGAAACCTGCGCCGACATCGCCAGCGCGATCGGCCTGGGCGAGGTGCTGCGCATGGGCCGGTCGGAAATGCTGACCGGCGGGCGGCGCAAGGCCGCGCTTCTGGGCGATGCCATGGAAGCGGTGCTGGCGGCGGTCTATCTTGATGCCGGGCTTGATGCCGTGCGAACGGTGATCCTGACACATTGGCAGGCCCGTATCGCCGAGGTCGACAAGGATGCCCGCGATCCGAAAACCGCCTTGCAGGAATATGTTCAGGCACGCGGCGAAAACCCGCCAACCTATACCGAGATCGCCCGCGACGGCCCGCCCCATGCCCCGATCTTCACCATCGAGGCGCGGCTGAGCGGCGGCACCAGTGCCCGCGCCAGTGCCGGGTCCAAACGCCAGGCCGAGCAGGCCGCCGCCCTCAGCCTGCTGACCCAACTGGAGATGAAGCCATGACCGACACCCCCACCCGCGCGGGTTTCGTGGCCCTGATCGGCGAACCCAATGCCGGCAAATCGACGCTGACCAACCGCATGGTCGGCGCCAAGGTCTCGATCGTCACCCACAAGGTGCAGACCACCCGCACGCGCATCCGCGGTGTGGCCATCGAAGGTGCCGCGCAGATCGTCTTTGTCGATACGCCGGGTCTTTTCCGTCCGCGCCGTCGGCTTGACCGGGCGATGGTCGCCGCCGCCTGGGGGGGCGCTGCGGATGCCGATATCGTGGTCTTGCTGATCGAGGCCCATCGCGGAATGACGGACGGCGTGCAGGCGATCATCGAAACCCTTCAGGAGCGGCTGAACCCTCGACAGACGGTGGCCCTCGCGATCAACAAGATCGACCGCGTGAAGGCCGAGGTGCTGCTGGCCCTGACCGAAAAGCTCAACGCGGCGTTCCCCTTTGCCCAGACCTTCCTGATCTCGGCTGAGCGCGGCCACGGGGTGGAGCATCTGAAGCAATGGCTCGCCGAAGCCCTGCCGGAAGGCCCCTGGCTTTACCCCGAAGACCAGATCGCTGATCTGCCGATGCGCATGATCGCCGCCGAAATGACGCGCGAGAAATGCACCCTGCGGCTGCATCAGGAACTGCCCTACGAGCTGACCGTCGAAACCGAGCACTGGCAGGAACGCAAGGATGGCTCGGTGCGCATTGATCAGGTGATCTATGTCGCGCGCGATGGCCACAAGGGCATCGTTCTGGGCCACAAGGGCGAGACCATCAAAGCCATCAGCCAGGCCGCGCGCATCGAAATCGCCGAGTTCCTTGGCCGCCCGGTGCACCTGTTCCTGCAGGTCAAGGTGCGTGCCAACTGGCTTGAGGAAGCCGAGCGCTATTCCGAAATGGGCCTCGATTTCCGCGATGGCAACTGACGCCCCCCCGCTCTTGCCAGAACCATGCCGCAGGGCGCGCCGACCAGCCCCGCCCTGCCCCAGCCGGGCCGGTGCCGCATGACCCCGCGCCTGACCGCCGATTTCTGGGTCCGCGCCTATCTCACCCGGTTGCGGCTGGCCGATATTCCCGCCTTCGTCACCGCGCGCGGCGATGCCACGGCCGGGTCGGTGATGGTCAAGATGTCCACGCTGGATGGTCGCGCCACGCTCCATCAACGCCTTTTTGATCTGATGCAGGACCGCCGCCGATGGAGCGTGCTTGCCGATGGCCCCGAGGCCGAGATCGATGCCCTGCTTGCGCGCGAGCGTGCCCGCGACCCCGATCTGTGGGTGATCGAGGTCGAGGATCGTGCCGGGCGGCACCTGCTTGAGCAGCCGGGCCTTTCCGAATGACCCAACCCGCCCTATCTTGAGGTCAACCCATCCCCGAGAGGTCCGCGATGCTGTTTTCCTCCAAGCTTCATGAAATGGTGCCCCAGGCCGAAGCCCTGCCCGGCCGCGCCGAGCCGATCCCCACCGCCGAGACGCATTTCCTCAGCGCGCGCCCGCTCAAGGCCGCCGCGCCCGAGGGTATGGACGTGGCGATTTTCGGCATGGGCTGTTTCTGGGGCGTCGAGCGCGTCTTCTGGCAACTCGATGGCATCTGGCTGACGATGGTTGGCTATGGCGGCGGCTTCACCCCCAACCCCACCTATCAGGAGGTCTGTTCGGGGCGCACCGGGCACAACGAGCTGGTGCGGCTGATCCATGACCCACGGGTCATCAGCTATGACCAGCTGCTCAGAACCTTCTGGGAAAACCACGATCCCACGCAGGGCATGCGTCAGGGCAACGACCGGGGCACGCAATATCGCTCAGGCATCTATACCACCTCGCCGGCGCAGGAGGCCGCAGCACTGGCCAGCCGCGAGCTTTATCAGGCGCGGCTGTGCGAGGCCGGGCTGGGCGTCATCACCACCGAAATCCGCGCGGCTCCGACATTCTTCTTCGCCGAGGATTACCACCAGCAGTATCTGGCCAAGAACCCCGATGGCTATTGCGGCATCGGCGGCACGGGCATCACCTGCCCGGTGGGTCTGGGCGTCTGACGCTTGACGCAACCGGGCCGGGGGGCTAAGCGCGAGCGATCAGCGAAAGGCCCCCCATGCCCACCTATACTGCCCTGACCACCCTGCCCGATGAAGCCCGCGCCCACGCGCTTGGCGAGGCGCTTGAAACCCTTGAACCCGAGCCCGTGGGCGTTGGCATCTTCGAGCTGGAAGACGGCTCGGCGCTTTGGGAAGTAGGTGCCTATTTCACCGAAAGCCCGGACGAGATCGCCCTCGCACTTCTGGCCGCAGCGCATGGAGCGCAGCCCTTCGCCGTTTCCGAACTGCCCGAGATCGACTGGGTGGCGCATGTGCGCCGCGAACTCAAACCCGTCGAGGCGGGGCGCTTCTTCGTCTATGGCAGCCATGACGCCGACAAGCTGCCCGCCGGGCGCGTGGGGTTGCTGATCGAGGCCGCCATGGCCTTCGGCACCGGGCATCACGGCACCACGCTGGGCTGCCTGCGCGCGCTCGACCGGCTGGACGCGGGCGGGTTTCAGGGGCGCAACGTGATTGATGTGGGCTGCGGCACCGCCGTTCTGGCCATGGCCGCCGCGCGCATCTGGCCCGATCCGGTGCTCGCCTCGGATATCGACACGGTCGCCGTCGAGGTCGCCGAGGTCAATGTGCAGGCCAATGCCTTGGAAGGCCGTGTGCACTGCATCGAGGCGACCGGCTTTGATCATCCGGCGATCAGCGCGCGGGCACCTTTCGATCTGGTGTTCGCCAATATCCTCAAGGGCCCGCTGATCGCGCTCGCCCCCGACATGGCGCGCCATATCGCACCGCAGGGCAAGGCGATTCTGTCGGGGCTGCTGGTCGAACAGGCCGGCGATGTGCTCGCCGCCTATGTCGCGCAGGGCTTCGTGCTCGATCAGCGCGAGGATATCGGCGAATGGGCCACGCTGACCCTTGGCTTTCCGGCCGGCTGAGCCCGCCGCCGAGAAGCACCAGGCGCGCCCAATTTCTGCCCGCTTCAAGGGCTAGGCTTTCCCCGGCTCACGATTGCAGGGGTTCGCAGTATGGAAAGCACCGCATTTCAGCAGCGCAAGGCGCGCATTCTGGCCGCCCGCGCCGAAGCCGAGCGCCGCCGCACTCGCCCGCGCAGCCGGCGTGCGCTTGCACTGGGCACGGTTGTGCTGGGCACGGCCACCTGCTTCTTCTTGCTCAAGGGCGCCACACTGGCCTATTTCGGCGAGGCCGGGTTCGCGGGCCTTTCGCCCCATCAGGGCGAGGCAACGAACCCGTTCAGCCTGTGGCTGAGCGGCGCCGACCCGATCACCCGGCTGATCGCCGAAGTACTGCGCCCCGGCACACTGCGCTCCTGAGCCGCGCCCCGCACGCAATCAGCCCTGGCCCGACGCCAGACATGAAAAACCGCCACCCCGCACATGCGGGGCAGCGGTTTTTCGATCTTGCCAGCGATCAATCAGCGCAGCTGATCGACAACCTGGTCGATATCGGCGCGGCAAAGGCCGATGTCTGCCAACTCGCGATCCGACAGTTTCGACAATTCACGACGGGTGACGCGCTTGTCGTTCCACGCCACCATGGCAGCGAACAGATCGCTCAGCGAAACGCGGAAACCCCCGCCGAACACACCGTCAGCGACGGGGCGGCTCTGAACAAAGAATGCCATGACAGGCTCCTGATTAACGGTTTTGATTCTGATGAAGCATTGTGCCTCTGCGCCTCAGATAGGCGGAAAATACGGCAATGAGTAGCTGGGGAGATTGCAGACCCGTCATGCAGCAATTGCATGACGCCGCACCGCAGAAAGAGGCCGTCACACATGGCGCGGCCCTTTTGCTGCCTTTTACAGGTGCGGGCCGCGGGTCGCAACCCTGCCACACCGCTGCGCCGCCGCCGCCGGGCGCAGGCTTTCGCGCTGGCATATGTTCACTTTTCGTGCTAACTCCGGCGACAAATCCGGCACAACCGGAATGCGCCATGAACAAGGGCAGGGCCAGACATGCGGGTATTGGGCATTGATCCCGGATTGCGCAACATGGGCTGGGGCGTGATCGACGTTACCGGCGCGCGGCTCAGCCATGTCGGCAATGGCGTCGTGCAATCGCATGGCAGCGATCTGGCGGCGCGCCTTCTGAGCCTGCATATCCAGCTTTCGCAGGTTCTGGCCCGCTTCGCACCCGATTGCGCTGCGGTCGAGCAGACCTTTGTCAACAAGGATGCGGTGGCAACGCTGAAACTGGGCCATGCGCGCGCCATCGCACTTCTGGTGCCGGCACAGGCGGGGCTGACGGTGGGCGAATATGCCCCCAACGCGGTCAAGAAGACCGTGGTCGGGGTGGGCAAGGCCGCCAAGCAACAGGTCGATCACATGGTGCGCATGCAACTGCCCGGTGCGCCCATCGCCGGCCCCGATGCCGCCGATGCGTTGGCCATCGCCATCTGTCATGCGCATCACATGCAATCCGCCGGGCGCTGGCAGGCCGCGCTCGATGTCGCCGGAGGGGCCGGGCGATGATCGGTAAACTGGCGGGACGGATCGATTATCGCGGCAACGACCATGTGCTGCTCGATGTGCGCGGCGTTGGCTATGTGGTGCATGTCTCCGAACGCACGCTTGGCGCGCTGCCCGGCCCGGGCGGCATGGCCGCGCTTTATACGGAATTGCTGGTACGCGAGGATCTGCTTCAACTCTTCGGCTTCCTCACCCTCGCCGAAAAGGAATGGCACCGCCTGCTGACCAGCGTGCAGGGCGTCGGCGCCAAGGCAGCGCTGGCAATACTGGGCACATTGGGCGCCGAGGGTCTGGCGCGGGCGATCGCGCTGGGCGATGCCGGCGCGATCCGCAAGGCGCCCGGTGTCGGGCCGAAACTGGCGCAGCGCGTGGTGCTCGAACTCAAGGACAAGGCGCCTGGAGTGATGGCCATGGCCGGCCGTTCCCCGGCGCTGGATGGGCCATCGCTGATCGAGGTTGATGGCCCCGCCGAGTCACACGCCGCGCCCGCAGTCCCACCCGGCGCGCGCCAGGGCTCCGCGCAGACCCAGGCCGAGGCCCTCTCGGCCCTGACCAATCTGGGCTACAGCCCCTCGGAAGCGGCAAGCGCCGTGGCGCAGGCCGCGGAGGCTGACACCGACACCCCCGCACTGATTCGCGCCGCGCTGCGCCTGCTGGCACCAAAGGCCCAGCCATGAAACCCGCCTTGCCAGTTGCGGCGATTGCAACCACTCTTCAGCCATGAGCACCCCGGACCCCACCCTGCGCGCCGATCGCCAGCCCGAAGACACCGACCGCGCCCTGCGCCCGCAGGCGCTCGATGATTTCATCGGTCAGCACGAAGCCCGCGCCAATCTGCGCGTCTTCATCCAGTCGGCGCGGTTGCGCGGCGAGGCGATGGACCATACGCTCTTCTACGGTCCCCCCGGCCTGGGCAAGACAACGCTGGCGCAGATCATGGCGCGCGAACTGGGCGTGGGCTTTCGCATGACCTCGGGGCCGGTGCTGGCCAAGGCCGGCGATCTGGCAGCGATCCTGACCAATCTGGAAGCGCGCGATGTGCTCTTCATCGACGAGATCCACCGCCTCAACCCCGCCGTCGAAGAGGTGCTCTACCCGGCGATGGAGGATTTCCAGCTTGATCTGGTGATCGGCGAGGGGCCCGCCGCGCGCACCGTGCGCATCGAATTGCAGCCTTTCACCCTGGTCGGCGCCACCACCCGGCTTGGCCTGCTGACAACGCCGCTGCGCGACCGTTTCGGCATTCCCACAAGGCTGCAATTCTATACCGAGGCCGAACTGGGCCAGATCGTCGCGCGCGGCGCGCGGCTGCTGGGCATCGAAGCCGAAGCCGAGGGCCTGGCCGAAATCGCGCGGCGCGCCCGCGGCACACCGCGCATTGCCGGGCGGCTGCTGCGCCGGGTGGTTGATTTCGCACTGGTCGAGGGCGATGGCCGGCTCAGCCGTGCGCTGGCCGACAACGCGCTCACCCGCCTTGGCGTCGATCACCTGGGCCTCGATGGTGCCGACCGGCGCTACCTGCGCCTTCTGGCCGAAGGCTATGGCGGCGGCCCGGTGGGCGTTGAAACCATCGCCGCCGCGCTGTCCGAGAGCCGCGATGCCATCGAGGAGGTGATCGAACCCTACCTGTTGCAACAGGGGCTGATCGCGCGCACCCCGCGCGGGCGCATGCTCACCGCCAATGCCTGGCGACATATGGGGATCGAGCCCCCGCGCCCCGCCACCAGCCATGCCGATCTGTTCGAATCCGGCAAATGACGCGGCGTGGCGCCATCCTTGTCCAGCCCGTCTTTGTGCGGAAAATATCCTGGGGGTGAATGGCCGCAGGCCAGAGGGGGCAAAGCCCCCTTATCCGGGCGGTCATCGGCGCCAAAGCCCCTGCCCCGGCACGCTGCCTCTCCCCGTTCAGGCGTCGCGCAGGGGCCGCGCCTCGATCACCACGAAAGCCTGCGCCCAGGGATGATCATCGGTCAGCGTGACATGCACCACCGCCTCATGGCCGGGCGGCGTCATCGTGGCCAGGCGCGCGGCAGCCCAGCCGGTCAGATGCATCACCGGCTGGCCGGTGCGCAGATTGCTCACTGCCATGTCCTTCCACGAAATCCCCATCCTCAGCCCGGTGCCCAGCGCCTTTGAACAGGCCTCCTTGGCCGCCCATCGCTTGGCAAGGGTGCCGGCCTCGTCGCGCCGGCGCGCCGCCTTGCGCAATTCGGTCTGGGTGAAGACACGCATGCGAAACCGATCGCCGAAGCGCTCCAGCGTGGCGGCGATACGCTCGATATTGGCCAGATCGGTGCCGATGCCCAGGATCATCTACTCGACCGTCACGCTGCCCAGGGCCTGATCGATGCGCAGCTCCATACGCTCGGCAATGCCCGACTGACCATGCCCGATGCCCTCATGCCAGTGAAACACCGGCACGCTCAGCAGCAAGCCCTGTGCGGGATCGTAACTGGCAACGATCCCGGCGATGTCGATACCATGAAATCCCCGCCCCGGCGCGCCCGAGACCACAAAGCATTGGCGATGGATCGGCCCCTCCGCGGGCGACGAGGGCGCCAGAACCAGCAAATGCGCCGCGCAGCAGACGGGCTCGCCGCCGGCGTCAAGCAACGCCACGCGAATCGCGCCATTGGCGTAGCTGCGCGCATGCTCGGCCCAGGGCTCGGCGATATGGGCGGGGTTGGCGATCCAGCCGCAGTCCTCAACCACCTGGCCCGCCGCACCCGGCGCCAGAATACCCTGCGCCCCCAGCAAGAGCGCGGCAACGGAACAAACGGCAAGGCGCATGATCAGGCTCCGGCGCAAGGGTCAGCGGCGCGCATCATCCATCAGGCGGCGCATTTCGGCAACCGCCACAGCCAATCCGGCAAAGACCGATTCCGAGATCAGGAAATGGCCGATGTTGAGCTCGCGCAACTCTGCCATCGCGGCAAAGGGCGCCACCGTGGCAAAATTCAGCCCGTGGCCGGCATGCACCTCCAGCCCGGCGGCATGGGCCTCGCGCACCGCGCGCGCCAATTGGACCAGTTCAGCCTCGGCCGCGGCACCCTGCCCCTCGGCGATCAGGTCGCAGTAATGGCCGGTGTGAAACTCCACTACCGCCGCACCCACCCGCACCGCGGCCTCGATCTGGCGCGCGTCATGGCCGATGAAAAGCGACACCCGGCAGCCGGCCTCGCGCAGTGGCGCAATGAAGCCGGCCAACCGGCCGGCATCACCGGCTACATCCAGCCCGCCCTCGGTGGTGCGTTCCTCGCGCCGCTCGGGCACCAGACAAACGGCATGGGGCTTGTGGCGAAGCGCGATGGCCTGCATCTCGGCGGTGGCGGCCATCTCGAAATTCAGCGGCACGGCGATGGCCGCCATCAGCCGCTCGATATCGCCGTCGCGGATATGGCGCCGGTCTTCGCGCAGATGCGCGGTGATGCCGTCGGCGCCGGCCTCCTGGGCCAGCAGCGCGGCGCGCACCGGGTCGGGGTAATCGCCGCCGCGCGCATTGCGCAACGTGGCGACATGATCAATGTTCACACCCAGCCGCAGGGGAGGCTTGGTCATGGGGCGTCTCCTCCATCGCGTTCACGCTGCATTTGCCGCGCCGTCTCGAACCGCTTCTTCAGCTTGTTGTAGCGCCGGCGCTGATAGGCCTGCACCAATGGAAGACAGAGGTAATACATTGCAATCGAACAGGGAATGCCCAGGATCGTGCCGCCCAGCATGAAGGGCAGAAATACCCGCCAGAGGAACACCTGCAACCGGCCCCAGTGCGCGGTATCCTGATTGAAAAGCGACAGCATGTTGAAGGTCAGCTCCGATGTGGCACGGCCAATCGCGCCCATCACCTCGGAAAAGCCCATGCTGCCCGGATTGCCCAGCAACCAGTTGCCCAGTTCCAGCGACGATACGGCGATGATGGGAAAGGTGATCGGATTGCCGAAGAACGTGCCCAGCAGTGCCGCCAGCACATTGCCGCGCAGCAACCAGGCCAGCAGCGCCGCCAGCAGGAAATGCAGCCCGTAAAGCGGCAGGAAGGAAACGAAGCTTCCTGCGGCAATGCCGATGCAGATACGTTCCGGCGTATCGGGCAACCGGCGCAGCCGGTGCATCACATAGGAGCTCGATCGCCGCCAGCCGCCACGCGGATAGAAGAACTCCGCCAGACTGCGCAGAAAGCCCTTTCTCGTGCGTCGCTTGAACACCGCCGGCGCCCTCCGTCGCTCAAGGCTGCCGCGTCGGATCGCGCAGACGGAACACCTGCGCGACATCGCTTTCAGCATTCAGCACCGTCAGGATCCGGTGCAGATGCTCGGCATCGCGCACATCGGCCTCAATGAAAAGGCGAAAGAAATCAGGCTTTCGGTCGATGAAGCGCAGATCCGAGATATTGGCCTTCTGCTCGCCGATGAGGCTGCATACCCGGCCCAGAACACCACTGTTGTTGGAGATCGTCAGTTCCAGCGCAACGGTATGCACCGCCGGGTGGCGCCCCTCATGCCAGCGCAGATCGATCCAGCGTTCCGGCTGATCCTCCAGCCCGGCAAGAACCGCGCAGTCGATGGCATGCGCCACCACACCCTTGCCGCGATAGGTGATGCCGACGATACGTTCGCCCGGCACCGGCTGACAGCAACCGGCGCGGCGAAAGCTCTGTCCCGGTTCCAGCCCGACGACCGGGCGCGCGGCGTCGATCTCCTCGCTGGGCAGGACGGCAAGCTCGGGGTAGAGCTGCTCGACCACCCCGCGCGCGCTCAGCTCGGCGCTGCCGATACGCGCCAGCAGTTCGGATGCGTCCTTCATGCCCAGCGCCCGTGCGGCGGTATCGAGCGCCTTGTCCGTCAGCCTGCGCCCGACATTCTCGAATGCCACGCGCATCAACTCGCGCCCCAGCCGCATGAAGCGCTCGCGATCCTCCTCGCGCAGCGAACGGCGGATCGCGGCCTTGGCACGGCCGGTATGCACAAGCTCGATCCAGCTTGCCTGCGGGCGCTGCCCCTCGGCGGTGATGATCTCGACCGACTGACCATTGCGCAGGCGCGTCCAGAGCGGCACGCGCAACCCGTCAACCTTGGCCGAAACCGTGGCATTGCCGATCCGCGTGTGAATCGCATAGGCAAAATCGAGCGGTGTGGCACCGCGCGGCAGTTGCACCACATCACCTTTGGGGGTGAAGCAGAACACCTGGTCGGAATACATTTCCAGCTTCACATGTTCCAGGAATTCGTCGTGATCTTCACTGGAATCAAGCCGCTCGGTGAGTGTGGCAATCCATTTGGCGGGATCGACGGCAAAGGGGTTGGCGGTGCGCGCGCCATCCTTGTAGGCCCAATGCGCCGCCACCCCGGCTTCGGCGACCTCGTGCATCTCGCGGGTGCGGATCTGCACCTCGACGCGCTTGCCGTCGCGCCCCGAAACGGTGGTATGGATCGAGCGGTAGCCGTTGGTCTTGGGCTGGCTGATGTAATCCTTGAACCGCCCCGGCACTGCGCGCCAGCGCTGGTGGATCAGTCCAAGCACCTGATAACACTGCGCCACATCATCAAGGATGATGCGGAAGCCGTAGATGTCCGAAAGCCGCGAGAAGGCGAGATCCTTCTCCTGCATCTTGCGCCAGATCGAATAGGGCTTCTTGGCACGGCCATAGACCGTGCCGTCGAGATCGCCCTTCTCCAGTTCAAGGCGGATATCGGCGGTAATGCGCGCGATCACATCGCCGGATTCCCGCTGGAGCGTGATGAACCGGCGCAGGATCGAATTGCGCGCCTCGGGGTTGAGCACGCGAAAGGCCAGGTCTTCAAGCTCCTCGCGCATCCACTGCATGCCCATGCGCCCGGCCAGCGGGGCGTAGATATCCATGGTCTCGCGCGCCTTCTGGGCCTGCTTGTCAGGCCGCATGGAGCGGATGGTGCGCATGTTGTGCAGCCGGTCGGCCAGCTTGACCAGAATCACCCGCAGATCGCGGGACATGGCGATCAGGAGCTTGCGGAAATTCTCGGCCTGCTTGGCCTCGGATGACGAAAGTTGCAGATTGGTCAGCTTGGTGACGCCATCGACCAGGTCGGCAATCTCGGGGCTGAAAAGCCGCGCGACCTCGTCAAAGGTGGAGCGGGTATCCTCGATCGTATCGTGCAAAAGCGCGGTGACGATGGTTGCGTCATCCAGCCGCATCTCGGTCAGGATCGAGGCCACCGCCACGGGATGCGTGAAATAGGGCTCGCCGGAATGGCGGCTCTGTCCCTGGTGCATGCGCGCGCCATAGTCCCAGGCGCGCAGGATCAGCTGTTCATCGCAGGACGGGTTGTAGTTACGGACCAGCGCAACAAGGTCATCGGGGGTGATCACGGCCTGACCTAGCGCCCCCTGACCCTGAACCCATGGGCTCACCCCTGTTGGTTTTGCGCTTCGAGGAGCTGGCGCAACATCTGCTCTTCGGTCATGTCATCAGCGGCCGGCTGATCAGGCTGCGCGCCCATCAGCAGCGCCATGTCGTCATCCTCGGGCATATCGACCTCGATCTGGGTCTGCATGCTTTCGATCAGCCGCTCGCGCAGATCGTCGGCGCCCTGGGTTTCATCGGCGATCTCGCGCAAGGCAACGACGGGGTTCTTGTCGTTGTCGCGGCTGACGGTGATCGGTGCACCGGCAGCGACCTCGCGCGCGCGATGGGCAGCAAGGATCACCAGTTCGAACCGGTTCGGCACTTTATCAACGCAATCTTCGACCGTCACGCGGGCCATGCAACACTCCAATTCCGTCACAGGGGAGGATCAGCCTGTGGTATCTAACCGCAGAATCGCCCATTGACAAGCCAAGGCAGCCTCACGGATCGGTCAAATCGGCCGAATTTCGGCACGCAAAGCCGGATCCAGCGCCTCAAGCAGCGTCTGCACGCTGTCGCCCAGCAGCGGATGGCGCCATTCGGAGGCAACATCGGCCAGCGGCACCAGGACGAAGGCACGCTCGTGCAGGCGCGGATGCGGCAGGATCAGCCGGTCAGGGGCCAGGCTGGGTTGCTGCGCGGCGGGCAGATCCATCCATTGGCGCAGTTGCGCCTCATCGGGCAGGATCGCATCGCCCGCCGCCAGCAGATCCAGATCAATCACCCGTGCCCCCCAGCGCTCACGGCGCACCCGGCCCATTGCAGCCTCGATGGCGTGCAAGGCCTCCAGCGCATCCTGCGGCCCAAGCGCGCTGTCGGCGAGCGCGCAGGCATTGACAAAATCAGGTCCTGCCCCGGCCGGAAAGGCCGGCGTCTGATAAAGCCGGCTCGCTCTGATGGTGCCGCCGAATGCGCGCTCAATCATCGCGAGTGCACGGCGCACAACGGCTGCGTTTTCCGGCACCGAGGCTGCCTGATTTGCCCCCAACGCTAGGAGGAAACGGTTGCGATTTGCAATTTGCATACTTAAAGAAGATCCACCCGTGCCTGGTGCCAGTATTCTCCAAACAGGTTGACCATGTCGCCGTCGCGGTCGGCGGCACAAGGCCCAACCGTTCGTTCCGCATACTGATTCTGGCATGGCTTCGAGAGGGAGCACAATGTTTTACAAAGACGAACGGCTGGCGCTGTTCATTGATGGGGCCAATCTTTTTGCAGCCGGCAAAGCGCTTGGATTCGATATCGATTACAAGCTTCTGCGCCAGGAATTCATGCGCCGGGGCAAGCTGATCCGCGCCTTCTACTACACCGCGCTGCTGGAAAACGAGGAATACTCGCCCATTCGTCCGCTCATCGACTGGCTGAACTACAACGGCTACACGATGGTCACCAAGCCGGCCAAGGAATACACCGACAGCGCCGGGCGCCGGAAGGTGAAAGGCAACATGGACATCGAGCTGGCGGTCAATGCCATGGAGCTTGCGCATCGGCTGGACCATGCGGTGCTGTTTTCCGGTGATGGCGATTTCCGCCCGCTGGTGGAGGCATTGCAGCGTCAGGGCGTGCGGGTTTCGGTGGTCTCCACGATTCGCAGCCAGCCGCCAATGATCGCCGACGAGCTGCGCCGGCAGGCGGACAATTTCATCGAACTGGAAGAGCTGCGCGATGTCATCGGCCGCCCGCCGCGCGAACCGCGCAGCGAGCGCGACGACCCTGCCGGCGATACCGACTGATCCGGGCGGCGGGCGCTTGCTCTGGGCACTGGCCGGTCTTTTTGCCGCAACCTTTCTGGCGGCAACGGTTGTGCCGTTCCAATCCGAACTGGTGTTTGCCGGGCTGCAACTGGGCGGCCTGGCCCCGCTATGGCTGCTTGTTGGCGTTGCCAGCCTTGGCAACACACTGGGCGCTCTGGTCAATTACTGGCTCGGCGCGCAGCTTGACCAGCCCGGCACCCGGCGCTGGCTGCGCATCAATGAAGCCCGGCTCGCGCGCGCGCGGCACTGGTGGCAACGCTGGGGGGTGTGGTCGCTGCTGATGAGCTGGGCACCCTTGCTGGGCTGGTTCACCCTCGTCGCCGGCACCATGCGCACCCCCCTGTGGCAGTTCATGCTGCTTGTGGGCCTGGCCAAGACCGGGCGTTTCGTGGTGCTCGGCTGGCTCACGGCGCAGGCGATGGGCCTTTCCGATGGCCTTTCGGGCGCCCCACCCGATGCAGAAGGTCTGGACGGATCGGGCGCGGGGCCTTAGGTCTGGCATACCACGAACGGAGACCCGGATGCCCGCCAAACCGCCGCTTACCCTCTATCTGGCTGCCCCGCGCGGCTTCTGCGCCGGTGTCGACCGGGCCATCAAGATCGTCGAAATGGCGCTGCAGAAATGGGGTGCGCCGGTCTATGTCAGGCATGAGATCGTGCACAACAAGTTTGTTGTGGACCGCCTGCGCGAACAGGGGGCCGTCTTCGTCGAGGAACTGGACGAATGCCCCGATGACCGCCCGGTGATCTTTTCGGCCCATGGCGTGCCCAAGTCCGTGCCCGCTGCCGCGCAGGCCCGACAGATGATCTATGTCGATGCCACATGCCCGCTTGTCTCGAAGGTTCATATCGAGGCCGAGCGCCACTATGAGAACGGCTTGCAGATGGTGATGATCGGCCATGCCGGCCACCCCGAGACCATCGGCACCATGGGCCAGTTGCCCGAGGGCGAGGTGCTGCTGGTCGAAGCCGTCGAGGATGTCGCCGCCATCGCCCCGCGCGATCCGCGAAAACTGGCTTTTATCACCCAGACCACGCTTTCCGTTGACGATACCGCCGCGATCGTCGCCGCGCTCAAGGCGCGCTTTCCCGCCATCATCGGCCCGCACAAGGAAGACATCTGCTACGCCACCACCAACCGGCAGGCGGCGGTCAAGGAAATTGCCGGGCGCATCGACGCATTGCTGGTGATCGGCGCGCCCAATTCGTCGAATTCCAAACGTCTGGTCGAGGTAGGCCGCGCCGCCGGATGCGAGTATGCCCAGCTGATCCAACGCGCCGACGAGATCGACTGGCGCGCCCTGGAGGGCGCGCGCGCCGTGGGGCTGACCGCTGGTGCCAGCGCCCCCGAAGTGCTGATCAACGAGGTGATCGACGCCTTCGCCGCGCGCCATGACCTGACGCGCGAACTGGTCGAAACCGCTGTCGAGCGGGTCGAATTCAAGGTGCCGCGCGTGCTCAGGGTTCCCGCATGAGACCGCCGCAGATCGCGCTCTGGCTCACGGCGGCCGGGGCGTTTCCCTTTCTGGTCGGCGCGGCCATGGTGCTGGGCTTCTGGCCCGGCGAGGGGCGCGCGCTGATTGCCGCCTATGGCGTGGTGATCCTGGCCTTCATGTCAGGCGTGCTCTGGGGTTTCGCCGCGCGTACCAGCACCGCATGGCCCTATGCGCTTAGCGTTCTGCCGGCGCTTTACGGCTTCTTCTTTGCCCTGCGCCACCCTTGGGCGATGGAGGGACAAGCGCTGGCGCATCTGATCGCGGGCTTCATTGGGGTGCTGGTGCTTGATGCGATCTATCAGGCCCGCGGCCTGGCGCCGCGCTGGTGGCTCACGCTGCGGGCGCCGGCAACGGCGGTGGTGCTGGCCTGCCTGTGGGTGGCGCGCCATGCCTGATCTTCATGCCTGGACCGATGGTGCCTGCTCGGGCAATCCCGGCCCCGGCGGCTGGGGGGTGCTGATGCGCGCAGTCGACGGCGAGACGGTGCTCAAGGAGCGCGAGCTTTCCGGCGGCGAGGCCGAGACCACCAACAACCGCATGGAACTGATGGCGGCGATCATGGCGCTTGAGGCCCTCAGCCGCCCCTCGTCGCTTACCCTGATCACCGACAGCGCCTATGTGAAGAACGGCGTGACCAGTTGGATCCATAGCTGGAAACGCAATGGCTGGCGCACCGCCGACCGCAAGCCGGTCAAGAATGTCGATCTGTGGCAACGCCTCGATGCCGCGCAGGCCCGCCATGACGTCAACTGGCGCTGGATCAAGGGCCATGCGGGACATGCCGAAAACGAGCGCGCCGACGAACTGGCCCGCGCCGGCATGGCACCCTACAAGCCACTGGGCAAACGGGTAGGCACATGACGCTTCTGACCCTGCTCGATTATCTGTCGGTCTTCATCTTCGCCCTGACCGGGGCGCTGGCGGCCAGCCGCGCCCAGCTCGACCTGGTGGGCTTTTTGTTCATCGCCAGCCTGACGGCGGTGGGCGGCGGCACGGTGCGCGATCTGCTGCTCAACCGCGATGCCGTGTTCTGGATCGCCAATCCCTGGTTCATCGGCACCTCCTGCACGGCAGCGCTGGTGGTGTTCTTCACCGCCCACCGGCTTGAATCCCGCCGCCGCACGCTGGACTGGCTCGATGCCGGGGCGCTCGCGGTCGCGGTGCCGGCCGGAACCGGCGTGGCGCTGGCGATGGGCCAGTCTCCGGCGGTTGTGCTGATGATGGGCATGGCCACCGGTGCTTTCGGCGGGCTGATGCGCGATGTCGTGTGCAACGAAGTGCCGATGGTGCTGCGCCAGGGCGAGCTTTATCTCAGCGCGGCCTTCGCCGGGGCGCTGGTGGCGCTGGGCCTGGTCTATCTGGGCATCAACGACCAGATGGCGCTGCTGGGCTGCGCGCTGGCCACCTTCCTGCTGCGCGCGGGTTCGCTGCGCTTCGGCTGGCGGTTGCCGGTCTACAAACCCCGCCCGCCGCGCGCCTGAGCTTCCTGACGGCTCATGCGCGCACGGGGTTCATTGTCTTTGTGCTGGAAATATCCCGGGGGACGGCCCGGAACGGGCCGCGGGGGCAGCGCCCCCGCGCGCGCAGCGCATCATCACAGACGCCGGATCAGCCGGGCGACAGGCCGCGCAAGCGCTCGTTGCGCCGGCGCAGCATTTCCAGCGTCGCCAGCAGCATGATCGACAACCCCACCATCAGCGTCGCCACCGCCAGGATCGTCGGGCTGATCTGCTCGCGCAGGCCGATGAACATCTGCCAGGGCAGGGTCTTCTGTCCCGCCGAGCCGACAAAGAGCACGATCACCACCTCATCGAACGAGGTGATGAAGGCAAACAGCCCCCCCGAGATCACGCCGGGCAGGATCAGCGGCAATTGCACCTTGAAGAAGGTGCGCACCGGCCCCGCTCCCAGGCTGGCCGAAGCCCGCGACAGGCTGCGGTCAAAGCCCACCAGCGTTGCGGTAACGGTGATGATGACGAAGGGAATCCCCAGGATCGCATGCGCCAGGACCACCCCCCAGTAGGTGCCCTGTAAACCGATCGACGAGAAGAAGAAATACATCCCCGCCGCCGAGATGATCAGCGGCACGATCATCGGCGAGATCAGCACCGCCATGATCACCCGCTTGAACGGCACATGGCTCTGGCTCAACCCGATCGCCGCCAGCGTGCCCAGGCTGACGGAAACCAGCGTCGCCATCGGCGCGATGGTGAGCGAATTGCGCATCGCATGCTGCCAGTCGGGGTTGGTAAAGAAGTCGCGGTAATGCTTGAGCGAGAACCCCGCAGGGTCAAGCGCCAGCATCTGCGGCGTGAAGGTGAAGAAATCCTGCGCGTTGAACGACAGCGGCGCGATGACCACGATCGGGAACATCAGGAAGAAAAAGATCAGCGCGCAGATCACCCGAAACCCGTAATACCAGGCGCGCTGAACCGGCGAGGCGTAGCTTGGAAGTGCCATGTTCTACCCCAGCTTCACATTGTCGATGCCCACGACCTTGTCGTAGACCCAATAAAGCACCAGCACCGCCACCAGCAAAATGGTGCCCAATGCGCCCACCAGCCCCCAGTTGCCCGAAACCGTCCATTGATGCGCGATGCGGTTCGAGATGAACATGCCCGACGGCCCGCCCACCAGTTCGGGGGTAATGTAGTATCCCACCGCCATGATGAAGACCAGGATCGCCCCGGCACCGATGCCCGGCACCGATTGCGGAAAATAGACCCGCCAGAAGGCTGTCCAGTCATTGGCGCCAAGGCTCTTGGCGGCGCGCACATAGGTTGGCGGGATGGTCTTCATCACCGAATAGAGCGGCAGGATCATGAAGGGCAGCAGGATATGCGTCATGGCGATGATCACGCCGAGCTTGTTGTTGATCATCTGCAGACGCGCGTCATCGGCCACCAGCCCGATATAGACCAGGATCTGATTGATCACCCCCTGTTCCTGCAACAACACCTTCCAGGCCGAGGTGCGCACCAGCAGCGATGTCCAGAACGGCAGCAACACCAGAATGAGCAGCACATTGGCATGGCGCTCCTTGATATTGGCCAGCAGGAAGGCGATGGGATAGCCCAGCAGCAGGGTCAGAAAACAGATCAGCCCGCTCATCCAGGCGGTGCGCCAGAACAGCATCCTGTGGATGGACAGATCATCAGGCAATGGCGCCACTTGGCCCGACACCATGGTCAGATCGAGCGCCGCAAGGTAGTAGCCGCCGGTATAGCGCGGCGAATAGGCGTCGATCGCGCGCCAGGTGGCCATCTCGCCCCAGCCGCGATGAATGTCGATCATGCGCTCGCGAAACGGGCCGTCGGCTTGCAGGTCCCAGTCCGGCAGATCGCGCTGTACGCGCCGCACCATGGTCGTGAAACCCGCCAGTTCAAAATTCATCCGCCGCGCGAAGCTGAGCGCGGTGCGGTCGGCAAATCCCCGCTGCAGATCGGCGACCAGGGCAGCGAATACGGGCTCTGGCGGGATTTCCTCGCCGCGCGCGTCCCAGCCGCTGAGCGCCTCGACAGTTTGCGGCAGGCTTTGCTGCACCACGCTGTTCTCGACCGAGCGAAACAGCATCGAGCCGATCGGCATGATGAAACCGAGCACGATGAAGGCCAGCAACGGCGCAATCAGCATCAGCGCGCGCAGTTTCTGACGCCGCAATGCCCGCTCCAGGCTGCGCTTGAGCGGCACACCGCCCCGCGCTGCCAGACTGTCGCTGTCGCCCGCCGTCACACTCATCGCGATATCCTGCCTTGACCCCTGGGTGCGATGCCGGCTTGCGCGAAGCCGGCATCGCCTGTCATTGCCGTGCCGGCCCGGACGCCCCGGGCCGGGATCGGCGCTTCACGCGATCAGCGCGCCAGCCATGCCTGGAAGCGGGCGTCCATCTCGTCGCGGTAGTCGGCCCACCACAGGTAGTTGGTGACGAAAGCACCATCCATGTTGGCCGGGTCGGTCGGCATATGGGGCGCCATATCGATGCCCAGCGTGGCATGCTGCCCCACCAACGGCGCCGAGGAGACGCGCGCCGGACCATAGGAGATAAACGCCGCCTGATCGGCCAGACGCTGGGTGTCGGTGGCGAAATGCAGGAAGTCCATCACCCGTGCAAGCCGGTCCTCGGGCAGGCCGGCAGGCACGACCCAGCCGTCGATGTCGAGCATCTGGTAGCCCCAGGCCATGCCGATCGGCTGGCCCTGCTCTGCGATCGCAGCGAACAGCCGGCCGTTATAGGTCGAGCCCATGAAGATCTCGCCATCGGCCAGAAGCTGCGGCGTTTCGGCTGCCGCCGACCACCAGATCGTCTGGTCCTTGATGGTTTCAAGCTTGGCGAGCGCGCGCTGGATACCCTCTTCGGTTTCCAGCAGGTCATAGACATCGGCCATCGCGACGCCATCGCACAGCAGCGCCCATTCCATGTTGCCGACAGGGCGACGGTTGAGCGCGCGCCGGCCCGGATAGGTTTCCAGATCGAACACCGCGCAGGCATCGGTCGGAGCATCGACACCCTGAGGCACCATGTCGGTGCGATAGCCGAAGGTCGTCGAGAAGACGATCTGCGGAATGAAGCACTCGGAGACGATCATCTGGCCGAAATCGGCGGTGGCCGACGTGCCGTCCGGCGCTGCCGCCAGGACCGCATCGTGGTCGATCTCCATGGCCAGACCCTCGTCGCACAGGCGCATCGAGTCGGCGGCCTCCACATCCACCAGATCCCAGGTGATGTTGTTGGCCTCGGCCATGGCGCGCATCCGGGCGACGGCATCGGCCGAGCTTTCGTCGGTGATGATGTTCACGCCCGCATTGGCTGCATAGGGGGTGAAATAGGCGTTCTGTTGCGACGCCTGATAGGCCCCGCCCCAGGACACGATGGTCATATCATTGGCCATTTGCGCCGAAGCGCCCCCCACGGTCAGCGCCATCGCTCCTGCGGCACCCATGAGCACGGTTTTCAACTGCATTGTATACTCCCTTGTCGAGTCTGCCCGCTTCTGTCGCATGCCGCCCGGCGGGCGCGGAACGGCAAGAGTTTCTGCACCGCCGCCTCAGGCGTCGAGTGCGCGGCAATCCTGCGGCAGCCAGCCGAGACGGATCTTGTCGCCGGCGGTGAGCCGGATCTGATCCTGGGCATTGCGGTATTTCATCACGAAATCATCCTTCCCGGCCACCCGCAGGCGGAAACGGAAAGTATCGCCCATATAGATGAACTCCAGCACCTCGGCCTCGACCAGATGCGCATCCCTGGGCAGGCGCGCCGGGTTCGATTCCACCCGCTCGGGGCGGATCGAGACGCGCGTGCGCTCGCCGGCACGGCGCACATTGACCGGCTGCGCGTCAATCAGCGTGCCGTCATCAAGCCGGACCGTGCAGCGGCTGCCGTCAATGGTTTCCACCACGCCTTCAAGCTTGTTGTTCTCACCGATGAACTGCGCAACGAAGCTGTTGGCGGGGCGTTCGTAGAGTTCCTCGGGCGGGGCAAGTTGCTGGATGACGCCATCGTTGAACACCGCGACATTGTCCGACATCGTCAGCGCCTCGGTCTGATCATGCGTGACATAAACCGTGGTGATGCCCAGATCATGCGCCAGATTGGTGATCTCGAACTGCATGTGTTCGCGCAACTGCTTGTCAAGCGCGCCCAGCGGTTCGTCCATCAGCACAAGCTCGGGCTCGAAAACCAGCGCGCGCGCCAGCGCCACGCGCTGCTGCTGCCCGCCCGAAAGCTGCGCCGGGCGGCGGTTGGCGAAAGCCCCCATCTGCACCATGTCCAGCGCGCGCCTGATCTTGGCCTCGCGCTCGGACTTGCCGATCCCGCGCACCTCCAGCGGAAAGCCAAGGTTTTCGGCGATGGTCATATGCGGAAAGAGCGCGTAGTTTTGAAACACCATGCCGATGCCGCGCTTGTGCGGCGGGATGTTGTTGATCGGCCGTCCACCCAGCAGGATCTCGCCATGCGTGGCCGTCTCAAACCCGGCCAGCATCATCAGGCAGGTCGTCTTGCCCGACCCCGACGGCCCCAGCATGGTAAGGAACTCGCCCTTGGCGATGCTGAGGTTCAGATCCTTAACGACAAGCGTTTCGCCGTCGTAACTCTTTTGAACACGATCAAAGACTACAAACCCGTCAGAACGGCCTGATGTCACCAGTATTCCCCCTGTTGGATGGCGGTTTTCCGCCTCGTTGCCTGTTAGTTAAATCGCGCCGCGCCGAATTTGCAACCGCATTGTCAGAAACCCACCGGGCTACAGCAATTTCGCGAAAAAAAAGCCCGTTTCCTGCCCGCATCGGCACATTCGCCTGCGACATCTCAACAATTCAGGCAGTCCGCCCGCACACATCCGGCACCTGAAGGCGTGGCCGACCGCAGGCACGGCAAAGCGCTGCCCGCATCAGTGCGGGGTGTATTCACAAGGGAAGGATGGTTGGTGCGGTCGAGAAGACTCGAACTTCCACGGGAGTTACCCCACAGCGACCTCAACGCTGCGCGTCTACCAATTCCGCCACGACCGCACTGGATTGGTAGGCCGCTCTTAGCCGGTTGCCTGCGCGATGTGAAGAGGAAAAAGACAGGGCGGAACGGCATTGTCAGGCAGGCCGCCGGATGCGCCGCAAACCCTGCAATGCATTGCCGCCGCAAGCGAAAGCCGGCCGGCACATCGACTTCATGAAACCAAGGGCTGAACCGCATTCTCCCGCGCTTGCGGCCCTTTCGCACCTCGCCTGGCCTGCCGTCGCCTGCCGTCGCCAGCCTGGCGGCAACCCGCGCGCGCCACAGCAGGTCACGGGGCGGCAGGTCACGGGGCGGCAAGTCAAGGGGGCGTCTGTCGCGCGGGGCGGCCTTGGTGGAGCCGAGGGGGATCGAACCCCTGACCTCGTCATTGCGAACGACGCGCTCTCCCAACTGAGCTACGACCCCAACGATCGCGCTGATAGTCGGGTTTCGCGGGTTCTGTCAAGAGCCGGGCATGCCCCCGGCCGGCGCCAGGGCGCGAGCGGGCGGGGCGTTGCTCTTGCACCGTCAGGGGGGTATTGTGCCGCGACCTGAAACAGCAAACGGAATGCCTTCATGTCGCTGCGCACGCGCATCAGTACCGACCTCAAGGAAGCCATGAAGGCCAAGGATGCACTGCGTCTGTCCACTCTGCGGCTGATCAGCGCCGCCATCAAGGACCGCGACATTGCGCTACGCGGCGAGGGCGAGGACCGCGAACTTCTCGATGCCGAGATCATGGCGATTCTGACCCGCATGGTAAAACAGCGCCAGGACAGCATGCGCGCCTACGAAGAGGGCGGGCGGCTGGAGCTGGTGGAGCGCGAACAGGCCGAGATTGCCGTCATCGAGGATTATCTGCCCCGGCAACTGGACGCAGCCGAGATCGAGGCTGCCATCGAGGCCGAGGTTGCCGCGCTGGGCGCAACCTCCATCCGCGATATGGGCCGGGTGATGAACGCGCTCAAGGCACGCCATGCCGGGCAGATGGATTTCGGGGCGGTCGGCCCGATGGTGAAGGCCCGGCTGAGCTGAGCCGCGCAGCCCAGACCCCGCCTCCGCCCGGAGAAGCGTGGCAGAGTGAGGTGCCGCGTCAGGGCTGATATGAGCGCAGGCGGATCAGGGCATCTGAAAGCTCGGCATGCAGGGCAATGCGCTCATCCGGGGTCAGAAACGCGCCCAGTTCAACCGCGCGACCGCCGCCGGTGAGGGTCAGGTATTGCGCGACCGGCCCACCGGCTGGCGCAAGATGCAGGGCGATCCAATGCGGGTCGGCGCGCCAGTCCTGTTCGCGCCCGCCCGGCTCGATCCGGCGCAGGTGCACCTCCTGGCGGGTCAGATGCATTTCCTCCAGGATCTGGCGGTCGCGCCAGTTGCGTTGCAACGCATACCACAACCCCCAGAGCGCCAGCGCGGCGAAGGGCAGAAGCCCCCAGAGCGCGCTGCGCCCCAGAACCGCCAGCAAGGGTAGCGACAGTGCCAGGCTGCTCAACCCGATGACCAGCACGAAACCGCGCGGCGCCAGGGTGTTGTGCGGCCAGAGCCGCAGCACCGTTGCACGCTGCGCGGACGCCAAGGGCAAGGGGGCCCCGGATTGCCCCGGAGCCCCCTGCAAGTTTTCCCAACGATAGGGCATTGCCTGCCGATCAGTGAGCGGGCTGCTTGTCCCAGTCCTCGCGCTTGGGCAGCGTCTCGAACGTATGTTCGGGCGGCGGCGAAGGCAGGGTCCATTCCAGCGTGTCGGCGTGCTCGTTCCAGTAGTTGTTCTCGGTCACGCGCTTGCCGTAGCGCAGCGTGTAGGCGATCACGCCGATGAAGAACACGAACGAGGCAAACGAGATGAACGCGCCAATCGAGCTGATGTAGTTCCAGAGCGCGAAGGCTTCCGGGTAGTCGATATAGCGGCGCGGCATGCCCTGGCGGCCCAGGAAGTGCTGCGGGAAGAAGGTCAGGTTCGAGCCGATGAACATGGTCCAGAAGTGCAGCTTGCCGGCCCATTCGGGGTATTGCCGGCCGGACATCTTGCCGATCCAGTAATAGATCCCGGCAAACAGCGCAAAGACCGCTCCGAGCGACATCACGTAGTGGAAATGCGCCACCACGTAATAGGTGTCATGATAGGTGCGATCCACCGGCGCCTGCGCCAGCACGATACCGGTCACGCCGCCGGCGGTGAACAGGAACAGGAACCCGAACGCCCACAGCATCGGCGTCTCGAACGTGACCGAACCGCGCCACATGGTCGCGATCCAGCTGAAGACCTTGATCCCCGTGGGCACCGCGATGGTCATCGTCGCCAGCATGAAATAGGTCTGCTGGGTCAGCGACATGCCCACCGTATACATGTGGTGCGCCCAGACCACGAAGCCCAGAACGGCGATGGCGATCATGGCATAGACCATCGGCAGATAGCCGAAGACCGGCTTGCGCGAGAAGGTGGCGATGACATGGCTGATGATGCCGAAGCCCGGCACGATGATGATATAGACTTCCGGGTGGCCAAAGAACCACAGGATATGCTGGTAAAGGATCGGATCGCCACCCCCGGCGGGATCAAAGAAGGTGGTGCCGAAATTGCGGTCGGTCAGCAGCATGGTGATCGCACCGGCCAGAACCGGCAGCGCCAGAAGGATCATCCAGGCGGTGATGAACACCGACCAGGCAAAGAGCGGCACCTTGTGCAGCGTCATGCCCGGCGCGCGCATGTTCAGGAAAGTGGTGATGATGTTGATCGCCCCCAGAATCGACGAGGCACCCGAGACATGCACCGCGAAAATGGCGAAATCCATCGCATAGCCGGCTTCGGCAGTGGTGGAGAGCGGCGGATAGAGCACCCAGCCAACCCCCGTGCCGGTGCCCAGTTCGCCACCGCCACCCGGCGCGAAAAGCGAGCACACCGCGAGCGACGAGCCCGCGACATAGAGCCAGTAGGACAGGTTGTTGAGCCGCGGGAAGGCCATGTCCGGCGCGCCGATATGCAGCGGCATGAAGTAGTTGCCAAAGCCGCCGAACAGCGCCGGAATAACGACGAAGAACATCATCAGCACGCCATGCGCCGTCACCAGCACGTTCCACAGATGCCCGTTCGGTGTGCAATCGCCATCGGCGATCAGCCGCGCGCCTTCGGCACACATGTACTGCACGCCCGGTTCCATCAGCTCCAGGCGCATATAGACCGTGAAGGCCACTGCGATGAACCCGACGACACCCGAGGTGACGAGGTAAAGGATGCCGATATCCTTGTGGTTTGTGGACATGAACCAGCGGGTAAAGAACCCGCGGGTGTCCTCGTGTCCGTGAGCGGCTGCGTTGGCCATTCGTTGCTCCCGTTCCCTTGACGAACTTTCTTGCACGGAATCATCCGCCGAGGCACGAAGGCCCGGCGACTGCATGCCCTCGTTCTAGAGCGCCCGGCGCGCGGCGGCAACGTCCCTAATGTCGCAGAGGCGAAAAAATTGATCCACATCAAGGCAGGCAGAGACAAATTGTCACGCCTGCGGCGCGCAACGCCACCAGCCTGCCATGCGAGTCATTCGAAATGAAGCCGGTCGTCGGTGACGCGCACGATGGCGGTGCCGCAGTAATTCACCGCCCGGTCGAAAACCGCGCCGCTGTAAAACACCACCCGCGTCAGGACATCGGCACAGGTGTCGAGCGGGTCGGGAAAGGTCATCGTCAGCCCATGGCCCGGCGCCATCGGCACGGCAAGCCAGTTCTGCCCGAACTTCCCGCTCGCCTCGCCGATGCGGAACTCGGTCACCGTGTCGCCGGAGTCGTTGAAGAAATTGAAGGACCCGTCGTCCTTGTGCAGATCCTGCGCCCGGACCGGAGCCGCGATCAGGATAGCAACGATCAGGAGGGCGGCAATCAGGACGGCGGCAATCAGCGCACCACGAAGGCCGGGCGCAGTCTGGATACGGATTTTCATGGGGGCTCGCGTGAAAGGTTGTTCAGTGCAACCCGCTGACGCTAGCGCGCGCGTGCATGGACACCGCATCAATTCCTGCCAGCGCGGAATTATCCGCTGCGCCGTGGCGCCATGGACACATCGAAATTGCGCATCAGCGCCAGATCCAGATCTTCCATCGTGACCGGCAAGCCCAGATCGACCAGCGAGGTCACGCCGTGCTGGCGAATGCCGCAAGGCACGATGCCCTGAAAATGGCTCAGATCGGGTTCGACATTGATGCTGATACCGTGAAAGCTGACCCAGCGGCGCAGCTTGACACCGATCGCGGCGATCTTGTCCTCGCGCGGGGTGCCATCCGGCAAGGGTGGCTTTTCCGGCCGGCTGACCCAGACGCCCACGCGCCCGGCGCGGCGCTCGCCGTGGATGTTGAACTCGGCCAGCGTGCGGATCACCCAGTCCTCCAGCGTGCAGACGAAACGGCGCACATCGCGGCCACGCCGGTTGAGGTCAAGCATGACATAGGCCACCCGCTGGCCGGGCCCATGATAGGTGTATTGCCCGCCGCGCCCGGCAACATGCACCGGAAAGCGCCCCGGCTCGACAAGATCCTCTGGGCGCGCCGAGGTGCCGGCCGTGTAGAGCGGCGGGTGCTCGAGCAGCCAGACACATTCATCGGCCTCGCCCGCGGCGATGGCGGCCACCCGCGCCTCCATGGCCTTCAGGGTTTGCTCATAGGGCGAAAGCCCCGGCAGCACCGTCCATTCCATCGCATCATCCTGCCAATCCGTCACCGACCGTCATACCGGCCCTGATGCGCCGCGCAAGGGCGTGGCGTCGCCGGGGCGCGCGGCAGGCAGGTTCGCGCACCACCGCCCGGCCGCGTTTCAGCGATCATCGGGCAGGGCCATCACATCGGCCAGCAACGCGCCCGGATCGTCGGCCCGCAACCCGGCGGCATTGGCTTCGTCGGTGTCGATATGCATTTCGGTGAAGGCCCGCGGCTGAACGCGCACCAGAACACGCTTGAAAGTCAGGCCACGCTCGCCTCCGCCAAGGCGCACATCCACCAGTTGCCCGTCGCGCAGCCCCATCGCCTCGGCGTCCTGCGGATTGGTGTGGATATGGCGCGCGGCAACGATCAGCCCGTCGCTTTCATACTCGCCGGCAGGGCCGAACAGCCGCACCCGTGGCGTGCCGTCCAACTGGCCGGAATCGCGCACCGGCGCATCAATGCCGATACTGAAGCTGTCAGTGCGCGAGACCTCGATCTGGGTGCGCCCCCGCAACGGCCCCAGAATGGCCAGCCGCTCCAGTCTGCCGCGCGGCCCTTCGATGCCGACGCGCTCGGCAGCCACCCAGTTGCCCGGCTGACGCAAGGGCTTTGCCGGGGTCAGTTCATAACCCGGACCGAAAAGCGCTGCCACGGCCTCGGCCGAAAGATGCACATGCCGCCCCGATACCGCCACCGGCAGCGGGCGCGGTGGCGGTCTGTCGCGACGCAGGAAACCCGCCACTTCATGCGCGATCTGCCATTGCTCGGCGGTACGTGTGACGATCACCACCACCCGTGCGCCGTAAGCCTGGATCTGCGGCGCGGCGTGATCGTCCAGCCGCAGTGCCTGGTTGCGGTCATGGTCCAGCCGCAACCCCATGAACTCCAGCCCGTCGCAGATGCGTCGGCGCATGCTGGCCGAATTCTCGCCGATGCCGCCGGTGAAAACCACCGCATCCACGCCCCCCATCGCCGCCGCATAGGCGCCGATATATTTGCGCACCCGGTAGGCATAGAGGTTGATCGCCAGTTGCGCCGCGCCGTCGCCCTGCGCCGCGCGGGCCTCGACCTCGCGCATGTCCGACGCGCCGGTCAGCCCCTTCAGCCCGCTGTCATTATAGAGCGCGGCCTCGATCTGCGCGACACTCAGCCCCAGTTGCCGCTCCAGAAAGCCGAAGGCACCGGGATCCACATCGCCCGAGCGGGTGCCCATCACCAGCCCTTCCAGCGGGGTCAGGCCCATGGAGCTGTCCATGCTGCGCCCCAGATTGATGGCGCAGACGCTGGCCCCGTTTCCCAGATGCACCGAGATCAGCCGCAGCGTCGCGGGCGGCTGCCCCAGTGCCCGCGCGGCGCGTTCGGCGACATATTTGTGCGAGGTGCCGTGAAACCCGTAGCGGCGCAGTCCCGCCTCGCGCCAGGCTTTGGGCACCGCATAGGTGGTGGCGCGCGCCGGGTTTGTCAGGTGAAAGGCAGTGTCGAACACCGCCACCTGCGGCAGGTCCGGCCACACCGCCATGGCCAGCCGCACGGCGTGCAGGTTGGCGGGGTTGTGCAGGGGCGCAAGCGGGGTCAATGCCTCGAGCGCGGTGAGCGAGCCGGCATCCAGCCGCGCCGGGCCGCTGCCCTCGGGGCCGCCATGCACGATGCGATGCCCCACCGCCTTGATCCCGTCGATACCCCAATCGGTCAGAACGGTGGGCACCGCAGCGATGGCGGCGGCCAGATCGGCGTGCGGGGCGCGGCCTTCCTCAAGCCGTTCGCCGGAGCAAAAGGCAAAATCGCACCCGCCCCCGGCAAAGCGCTCGAACGCCCCCTTGAACACCTGCTGCATTCGGTCTGCGGCATCGAACACGCCAAACTTCAGGCTTGAGCTGCCTGCATTGAACACCAGAATGCGCATGGCGCGATCCGCCCTTGCTGAGTTTGCGCGCAGAATGAACGGCACATCCTCCGAAGGCAACCGTCACGCGCCTTGCCTCTTGGCGCGGCGCGCCAGGAGTGGCATCGTCACCCCATGCAAAGCCTGCTTCACCCTGTTCCCATCGAAACCCTTGGCGGTCGGCGCGTGCTGTTCGTCATGGCCACCGACGCCGAATATGGCCCCCAACTGCGCGCCCGGATCCGCCCCTTGATCACCGGGGTCGGCCCGGTAGAGGCGGCGGTGGGCACGGCGCTGGCGCTGAGCGCTCTGGCGCGCACAGCCATGCCGCCGGATCTGGTGGTCAGTCTGGGCTCGGCGGGCTCGGCGCGGCTGGAGCAATGCGGGCTCTATCAGGCCAGCGCCGTGGCTTACCGCGACATGGATGCCTCGCCGCTGGGTTTCGCTCCGGGCCAGACCCCCTTTCTGGATCTGCCGCCGGTGCTGGACCTGCCGCACCGCCTGCCCGGCCTGCCCGTTGCGAGCCTTTCAACCGGCGCCAACATCGTATCGGGTGCGGCATATCAAACCATCGCGCAGGATATGGTGGATATGGAAACCTTCGCCGTGCTGCGCGCCTGTCAGGCCCTTGCCCTGCCACTGATCGCGCTGCGCGGCATTTCGGACGGTACGCACGAGCTGCGCCAGGTCAGCGACTGGACCGAATATCTGCCGGTGATCGACGCCAAGCTGGGGCAAGCCATCGATACGCTGGAGGCCGCGCTGAACGCAGGGCTTGTGGATGCTCCCCGAGGCTGATCAATAGCTGCCTTCGGCCCTTGCGCCGGATGCGCCCTGCCTGAACGCGGCAGCAAGCGCCGAACTGGCCGCCGAAAGCAGTCCCACATCGCTGCCCACCGCCACAAACACGGCGCCGGCATCAAGGCATTCGTGCACGAAAGCACGATCCCCCGTCAGGATGCCCGGTGCGCAACCGGCACGCGCGATGCGGGCAATGCCGTCCAGCACCGCCGCTTTCACCTCCGCCGCGCCGGGATTGGCAAGATGGCCCATATCGGCGGCCAGATCGGCCGGTCCGATGAAAATGCCGTCAACCCCGTCCAGCGCGGCAATCTCCTCGATGGCCGCCAGCCCGGCGCGGCTTTCCACCTGCACCAGCAGACAGACCTGGGCATTGGCACCGCCCAGATAGCCCGGCGCGCGGTTGAAATTAGAGGCGCGCGCCAAGGCCGCGCCAACGCCGCGCACCCCTTCCGGCGGATAGCGCATGGCGCGCACCAGCTCGCGCGCCTGCGCGGCGCTTTCCACCATCGGCACCAGCACGGTCTGCGCGCCGAGGTCCAACACCTGCTTGATCAGCCATGTCTCACCGATGGGAACCCGCACCACCGGGGCAACATCATGGCCGGCCAGCGCCTGCAACTGCTCCAGCATGCGCGGCAGATCGTTGGGGGCATGTTCGCCGTCGATGACCAGCCAGTCGAAACCGGCACCGGCGCAGATTTCGGCCGTGTAGGGATTGGCCAGACCAAGCCACAGGCCGAACTGGCGCTGGCGCGCGGCAAGCGCGGCCTTGAAACGGTTGAGGGGTGCAGACATGAAAACCTCGATCAAGGAGCCGCACGGGCGATTTCAGGCAAAATGGGTGCTCACTGTACCATGGCGACCGAAATCGGCCAGCAGCGTATCGCCGGGACGGCACTCGATGGGCCGGATGAACGAGCCCGAGAGCACCACCTCGCCGGGCTCCAGCCCCTGCCCGTACCGGTGCAGCCGCCGCACCAGCCAGACGATGCCACGCACCGGATCGTTGAGCACCCCGGCGCCAAGCCCGGTTTCCTCGACCATGCCATTGCGCGACACGACCGCCCCCATCCAGCGCAGATCGGTCGCATCGGGGCGCACCGCCCGCCCCCCGGTGATGATCCCGGCATTGGCGGCATTGTCGGCAATGGTGTCGATGACAGTGCGCACCTGCCCGGTTTCGGCATCCCGGCGCACGATCCTTGTGTCAAGGATCTCGATGGCGGGAACGACGTAATCGGTCGCGTTGAGCACATCAAAGACCGTCACCCCGGCGCCGGCAAGCGGACGGGCCAGCACGAAGGCGATCTCGGCCTCTATCCGGGGCTGGATGAAGCGGCCCCTGGGGATGGCTTCGCCATCCTCGAAACGCATATCGTCCAGCAGCACGCCGGAATCGGGTGAGTCGATGGCCAGTGCCGCCTGCATCGCGCGCGAGGTCAGGCCGATCTTCCAGCCGATCCGGTGGCGCCCGCGCGCCAGTTTCTGGCGCACCCAGGCCTCCTGCACGGCATAGGCGTCATCCAGCCCGGCATCGGGGAACCGCCGCGAGATCAGCGGGATCTGCTGACGGCTGGCCTCGGCGCCATCAAGCTCGGCGGCCAGCGCGGTGATTTCGGTCTGCTTCAGGGTCAGTGTCATTCAGCCCTCATCGACGATGCCGTTGCGCAGCAGACCGATCCCCTCGGCCTCGACCTCGACCACATCGCCCGGAACCAGCCATTTCGGCGGGTCGAACCGGGCGCCGGCGCCGGTGGGCGTGCCGGTGACGATCACATCGCCCGGAACCAGCGTGGTGAAGGCGGAGATATAGGCGATCAGCTTGCGAAAGCCGAAGATCATGTTGGCGGTGCGGTCGTCCTGGCGCACTTCACCGTTGACCCGCGTGGTCAGCCGGATATCGGCAATCTGGCTTTCATCGACAAAGGGCACCAGCCAGGGACCGATGGCGCCGGTGGCGTCGAAATTCTTGCCCTGGGTGACGTTGAACTTGGCATGGCGCACCCAGTCGCGGATCGTGCCCTCGTTGCACAGGCTGAGCGCCGCGACATGCTCCAGCGCCGCATTCTCGGGGATACGCCGCCCGCCCTTGCCGATGACGATGACGATCTCGCCCTCATAATCAAGCTGCGGGCTTTCCGGCGGGCGCACCAGCGGCTCGCCATGGCCCACGAAAGAACGCGGAAAGCGGATGAAGAGCGAAGGGTTGGCCGGGGCCTGCTGGCCGTCGCGGTATTCCTCGTTGCGGTTGGGAAAGTTCACGCCGACGCAGATCAGCTTCTCGGGATTGAGCAGCGGGATTTCGAAGCGGATATCGCCCAGCGCGTAATCGTCGGGCAGACCGCTGGCCACGTCCAGAAGCCGGTTCAGCGCGCCCGCCTCGATCACCTCGCGCAGGCCGCGCCATTGTCCGCCCAGACGCCCCGACAGATCGACGACGCCACTATCGGTGACCACGCCGTAGCGCAATGCCCCACCGACGGTGAAGGTGGCGAGACGTCCGTGCCTGCTCATGGCTTTTCCCTCCATTGGCTCATGGCGCGACGATCGGCTGCGCCGCCAGATCCGAAGGCCGAGGCTCCAGCCCGGCAAAGAGCGAGCCTTCCTCGAACCACGAGCGCGGCGCGGGTGCGCCCCAGAGCGTCTGGCGCTGCGGGTCTTTCAGATCCCATTTGATCGGCTCCAGATCCGGATCAACGGTCAGGTAATCCGAACAATAGATCTCGATCCGGTGGCCATCGGGGTCGCGGATATAGAGGAAGAAGGCATTCGAGATACCATGCCGGCCGGGGCCGCGCTCGATATTGGCCAGATAGCCGGTGGTGGACATCAGATCGAGCAGGTCGATGATGTTGAGCGGGTTGGGCACCCAGAAGGCGGTATGGTGCAGCCGCGGCCCCAGCCCGTTGGTGAAGGCGATGTCATGGACCCCGCCCTTGCGGTGCATCCACGCCGCCCAGAGCCGCTGGCTTTGCGCATCCTCGGTATATTCGGTGACGCGAAAGCCGATCTGGCTGTAGAAGGCGACGCTGGCATCGACATCGGGCGAGAAGCAGTTGAAATGGTCGATCCGCAGCGGCTTCACGCCCCGATAGAGCCTGTATTGCTGATGGATCGGTGCCAGCGTTTCCATCCGGGCATAGAATTCGAGCGGCGTGCCAAAGGGATCGCGGGTCAGGAGCGTGCGCCCCTGATGCGGGCGCTCGACCCATTCGACCGGCAGTCCCTGGCCGGCAAGGAAATCGCGCGCCTTGTCGAGATCCTCCTCGGCATAGACCTTGAAGCCCAGCACATTGGCCACCGCCTGCGTACCCTTGCGCAGCACGATGCAATGATGATTGCGCTCTTCCATGGCGCGCAGGCAGATCGTCGTGCTGTCCTCGAAACTCACCTGCAGACCCAGCGTATCGACGTAGAAGGCCCGGCTGGCTGTCAGATCGCTGACCACGAATTCGACATGCGACAGGCGCACCACATTGAACGGCGGGTAAAGGTTCGGCTTGGGAACGGGCATCGGAACTCTCCTGAGGGAAGGGTGGGCTCGAGGGCGCGGGTCTGTTTTCAGCCACCCAGTTTCGGTATCGTATGGCTCCCGGTAGCAAAGGCGATGTTCTTGGTTTCCATGTAGAAATCGAACGACCAGTCGCCCCCGTCACGGCCGATGCCAGAGGCTTTCACCCCACCGAACGGTGCCGGAAGATGGCGCAGGTTCTCCGAGTTCACCCAGATCATGCCGGCCTCCAGCCCCTCGGTGAAGCGCAGCGCGCGCGTGACATCCGAGGTCCACAGATAGCCGGTCAGGCCGTACTGCGTGTCATTGGCGATGGCCAGCGCCTCGGCCTCGTCGGCAAAGCTGATCGCGCTCAGCACCGGGCCGAAGATCTCTTCCTGGGCGATGCGCATGTCATTGCGCACCCCGGTAAAGAACGTCGGCTGCACGTAGCAGCCCGGCAGATCGGCAGGTTTCGCGCCGCCGGCGGCCACCGTCGCGCCCTCGGCGCGGCCGATCTCCAGATAGGAAAACACCTTGCGCTCGTGTTCAGGATGGATCAGCGGGCCGACCACGGTTTCCGGGTCAAGCGGATGGCCTACCCTGATACGGCGCGCCTTTTCCGCCACCAGCGTGGTGAAGCGTTCATAAATCGACGCCTCCACCAGCAGCCGCGACGACGAGGTGCAGCGCTCGCCGTTGAGCGAATAGATCATGAAAACCGCGGCATCGGCGGCACGCTCCAGATCTGCATCGGCAAAGACGATCACCGGGTTCTTGCCGCCCAGTTCGAAATGCACCCGCTTGAGCGTGTCGGCACCCTGTTTCATGATCATCGAGCCGGTGCGGCTCTCGCCGACAAAGCCGATGGCCTTGATCAGCGGGTGCTCGGTCAGCGCACGCCCGGCATCCTCGCCAAAGCCGTTGACCAAGTTCCACACCCCCTTGGGCAGACCCGCCTCTTCGGCGATCTCCACCAGCAGCCGCGCGCTCAAGGGCGAGAATTCGGCCGGCTTGTGCACCACCGTACACCCCGCGGCCAGCGCCGGGGCGATTTTCCAGGTGGACAGCATGAAGGGCGTGTTCCAGGGCGTGATCACACCCACCGGGCCGATCGGGCTGCGCGTGGTAATGTTCAACTGCCCCGGCGCCTGAAGTGCCTGACCATCGCGCGCCGCCGGCGCACGGTCGGCGAAGAAGCGAAAGTTCTCGGCCCCGCGCAGTGCCGCCTTCGCCATGAAGCGCAGCGCCTGGCCGGTGTCCATGCATTCGACCAGGGCAATCTCCTCGGCGCGCGCGGCAATGGCATCGGCCACGCGGTGCAGAAGCTTCTTGCGCGCCTCGCCGGGCATCGCCGCCCATTCGGCGAAGGCGGCATGCGCGGCACGCGCGGCGCGGTCGATATCGGCGGCGCCCCCACGCGCCACCCAGGCCAGCGGCTGAAGATCGACCGGCGAGAGGGTCTCGAAGCGGGCGCCATCAAGGGCGGGCACCGCCGCGCCACCGATCTGGTTGAGCACGCCTTCGCTGCGAAACCGGGCAAGATAGCGCTCCGCCTTTTCCAGATTGGCGTTCAGATCAGCCATGGCCATGCTCCTTCCTGGCACCGCGCAGGCGCGGGTGTATCGCGTTGCGTTTCCAGCTCAGCGCGCTGTCGATCTCGCGGATTTCCAGCGTCAGGGCGAAATGCGGCGCCTTGAGCGGCTGCGAAAGCAATGCCTCGGCGCGGGCGAACACCAGCGCGCCGGCGCGCTCACACTCTTCACTCGAACGCCCCCGACCGATGCGGAGGGACATGTCCACAAAGGCGTTTTCCGGGTGCTGATCGGCGATCGCGCTATGCGTGGCGGCAAAGGCGCGCACCCGCACCGCGCCAAGTTCGAAGAGGCCGGTTTCCAGCACGGCCTCCAGCAGCCCCCGGCACAGCGCGTCCATGTCGACGCGGCCTTCGAGATTGGCGGAATATTCGATGCTGAGATGGGGCATCGTGGCTCCTCGGTCGCGGGACGGTCAGTGGCGGGAGCGGGGGTGCGTCGCCACCAAACTAATTAACATATCAACTATTATTCTTGCCTTGTCAACCGTCTTGCGCGGAGGGGCGCTCGCGGCCACTCACGGGGCGGCATAGGCGCGGATTTCAACCAGGGTATCGCGCGTCGATGCCGCTGCCTGCACCACCGAAAGCGCCGGCGGATGATCAGGCAGAATCCAGCCGTTCCAGACCTCGCGAAATGCCTCGAAATCCCTGATATCGGCAAGCCAGACCTGCACCATCATCAGCTTTTCACGCCCCGAGCCCTGCGTGCGCAGGTGCACATCGATCGTATCGAGGATCTCCTGCGTCTGCCCGGCAACATCCCTGGCACTGTCCGATGCGGTCAGACAACTGGAAATCATCTGCGCGCAGCTTGCCCCCAGATGGATCGACGGAGAGCGGGGGCCGCTGATGCGCCCGAACCGGCTGATCATGCCTCCGCCCCCCCGCTGCGGCACGCCGTGACCACCAGTTCCACCAAGAGGTCAGGGCGATACAGCTCACCGGAAACACAGGTGCGCGCGGGCGGGTTTTCGGCATCGGCCCATTCGTTCCAGACCGAATTCATTGCGCTGAAATAGCGCATGTCCTTGAGCCAGATATGCACCATGAAAATACTGCCCTGGCCCTCACCCATTTCGGCCAGCGCCAGATCGACGTTTCGCAGCGCGCCGCGCATCTGCGCCTTGATATCGCCATCCAGAGTGTCCGGCTGCATGCCTGACAGAAAGATCAGGGCATCGCTGGCCACGATCTGGGCCTTGCGCGCGCCATCGAGGCTGGTGATGTGACGGCGTTCAAGCATCTGTTTTCCTTTTCATTTGCTACAGGACTGCCCCGAAACAACCGCCCGCGGCTCCATCGTGTTTCCTAACCGGTTCGCCCGGCAAGATCGAGAGTGATGGCCCACGCTCGCCCTCGACGCACCGCGGGGGTGGTTGCCGCGCCCGGCGCAAGGGGCTCACCGGAAGCGCTTCACCCCCTCCTGGCGTCCAGGTGAGGTCTTGCACTGCACGCCCTTCTGTCGCATCAACACCGCCATGAGCCTCACGCCAGCGCGCCCCCCTCATACCCGCCTGCGCATCCGCATCACCTTTGGCAACAAGGAAATGATCGGCCCCGGCAAGGCGGAACTGCTTGAGCGGATCGACCGCTGCGGCTCCATTGCCGCGGCTGGCCGCGAGATGGGGATGAGCTACAAGCGCGCCTGGGAACTGGTGGGCACACTCAACGCGATGTTCCGCGAGCCGCTGGTCGAAAGCACGCGCGGCGGGCCGGGTGGCGGCGGCGCGGTACTTACCGAGGCCGGGCGCGAGATTGTAGCGCTCTATCGTGCTTTTGAGGCGGATGCGGCGGCGGCGGGCGCGGCGCGGCTGGATGCGCTGCGCGCAAGACTGCGAACAGCGTCCGGCGAGGAATGATGCGCAGCCCCGCCGCGGCCGGGTGCTCATGCCCTTCGTGCCGTCGTCAAACCGCTGCAGCCCTTGCCGGAACGGACGGGTACATCCCGGCCATGGTTGCCCCCATGGCCCACCGGCCTATTGCGCGCTGGGAAAAAAGAGCTGCTCGCCGTTCACCGCGTAGCTGGCAATCGCGCCCTGTCCGGCGGACGAGATGATCCAGTCGATGAGGGACTGTCCCTGCTGCGCCTTCACATGCGGGTGGCGTTCAGGGTTCACCAGGATGATGCCGTAGGGGTTGAACAGCGCATCGTCGCCCTCGAACACGATCACCAGCGGCCCGCGATTGGCGAAGCTGAGCCATGTGCCGCGATCGGCCAGCGCATAGGCGGGCAGTTGGGCGGCGGTATTGAGCGTCGCGCCCATGCCCGAGCCGGTGGACCGATACCAGGCACCGGACGGCTCGATCCCGGCCGCAGACCACAGGTTCATTTCCGCAACATGGGTGCCGCTGTCGTCGCCGCGCGAGGCGAAGGCGGCCCCGGCGGCGGCAATCGCGGCCATGGCGGCGGCGGCATCCGGCGCCGCGCCAAGACCCGCGGGGTCATCGGCGGGCCCGACGATGACGAAATCATTGTACATCACATCGAAGCGCTGAACGCCGTAGCCCCCCGCCACGAATGCCTCTTCCTGCGCGCGCGCGTGGACCAGAACCACATCGGCATCGCCCCGGCGCGCGGTCTCCAGCGCCTGGCCGGTCCCTTGCGCGACCACGCGCACCTCGATGCCGGTTTCGGCCCGAAAGATCGGCAGGATATGGGCGAACAGGCCCGAATTCTCGGTCGAGGTGGTCGAGGCGACGGTGATGAACGTCTGTGCGGCGGCCGGCAGGGCCGCGAGCAAGGCAACCCCCGAGGCGGCGCACAAGACGAAGTGGCGGGTATGGGTCATTGGGTCCCTGCCATTGATTACCAGATCAGATCGCCCGCAAGAAAGGCGCGAGCCTCGGCGGCCTGCGGCGCGGTGAAGAAGGTCTCGGCGCCGGAATGCTCGATGAGCCGGCCCCGATGCAGAAAGGCCACGTCCTCGGCAAGCCGGCGCGCCTGCCCCAGATCGTGGGTTGTCATGACGACGGTGATGCCCTCGGCCGAGAAGTCCCTGACCATCTGTTCGATGATGCGGGTCGCGGAAGGGTCCAGCGCCGATGTGGGCTCATCCAGAAACAGCACCTGCGGCGCCATGGCCCAGGCCCGCGCCAGCGCCAGCCGCTGCTGCTCACCGCCCGACAGCAGGCGCGCGGGACGTTCGGCAAGCGGCATCAGGCCGAAGCGGTCCAGCGTGCGGGCGACCGTGTCCCGGCGTTCCGCGCGGCGCAGGCCGCACAGGGCCAGCGGATAGTCAAGATTTGCGGCAACCGAGCGACGCAGCAGAACCGGGCGCTGAAAGACCATTGCCTGCGCCTCTGCCCGTGCCGCACCATCGGCCCAGAGCCTCTGGCCAGAGGTGGGCTCGATCAGCCCGTGGCAAAGCCGGAGGAACAGGGTTTTTCCCGCACCGTTCGCGCCCATCACCACCAGCCGCCGCCCGGCCTTGATGCTGAGCGTGATGTCCGACAGAAGCTGTTTGCCGCCTGCGGCATAGCCCACGCTCTCAAGGCGCAGCGGCAGGATGGCAGGGTGCGGATCGTGCGCGGCCATCATCCCAGTCGTCCCCGCGCCCATTGCCCGGCACCCCATGCGGCTGCATTCAGCGTCAGGGTGAGGCTCAACAGGATGATCCCCAGCGCCACCGCAAGCCCAAGGTTGCCGCGCGCGGTTTCCAGCGTGATCGCGGTGGTCATGGTGCGGGTGTGCCCGGCGATGTTGCCGCCCACGATCAGCACCGCGCCCACCTCGGCGCTGGCGCGCCCGAACCCCGCCAGCACGCCGGTCAGCAGGCTGACACGGCCATCCCACAGCAGCGTCGGCACCGCGCGCAGCGGGCCTGCGCCCAACGACCGGAGCAGATCGCGGTATTCACCCCATAGATCCTCGACCACCGAACGCGTGAGCGAAACCACGATCGGCAGGATCAGCACCGTCTGGGCGATGATCATGGCGGTGGGGGTAAAGAGCAACGCCAGCCCCCCGAGCGGACCGGAGCGCGACAGCAGCAGATACACCACCAGCCCCGCCACCACCGGCGGCAAGCCCATCAACGCGTTGAACGCCACGATCACCGCGCCGCGCCCTGCAAACCGCACCAGCGCCAGCGCCGCGCCCAGCGGCAGGCCGATCGCGCAGGCAATGAGCACCGCGCTCAGGGTTACGCGCAAACTCAGCCCGATGATCTGCATCAGGGCCGCATCGCCCGAGGCGATCAACACGAGCGCGGTTGTGAAAGGGTTGTCCAACAGAATCCTCGCAGAAAACTCTAGAAACAAATCAAGAAAACATCTAGAACTCAAGTATGTAGAAATTGCATGGAAACGCATGTCAATGCAGGATTCATGGTCGAAAATCAGCCCGCCCGGCGCAAGCCTCACGCCAGGATCGAGCCAATCCGCCCTGATGACCACCGGCGAGGTTGCCGATTACCTGCGCGTCAAGGAGCGTACGATCTATGAAATGGTCGCGCGCCAGACGATCCCCTTCAGCCGCGCAACGGGCAAGCTTCTGTTCCCCCGCAGGCTGGTCGATGCCTGGCTGGAGGCGCAGACCGAAGTGCCAGGTCCGGGCATCGCCGCCCCGCCGCCGATCTATGCCGGATCGAACGATCCGCTGCTGGAATGGGCGCTCAGGCAATCCGGCAGCGGGCTGGCGGTGCTGGCCTCGGGCTCGATGCAGGGGCTGGCCGAACTGGCCGCCGGGCGGGCGGTGCTTGCCGGGTGCCACCTGATCGACCCCGAGAGCGGCCTGTGGAACCTTGCGGCGGTGCGGGCGCATCTGCCCGGCTCAGCGCATGTGGTCATCCACTGGGCCAGGCGCACCCAGGGGCTGATCACCGCGCCGGGAAATCCGCTGAAGATCACCGGGTTGAAGGATGCCGCCGCGCGCGGGCTGCGCTTTGCCACCCGCGCCGAGGGTGCCGGCTCGCAGCGCCTGCTCGATGTGCTTCTGTCGCGCGAGGGCCTGAGCATCGGGCAGCTTGCAACCGCCGATCGCCCCGCCGAAACTCATGCCGATCTTGCCGCGCTGATCGAAACCGGCGAAGCCGATTGCGGGCTGGGCCTGCAGGCCGCAGCCGGGCGGCTTGGGTTCATCCCGCTGATTGATGATGAACGCTTCGATCTGGTGATGACCCGGCGCGACTATTTCGAGCCGGCGGTGCAGACGCTGCTGGGCTTTGTCCGCTCCGATCCCTTCAGGCGCCGCGCAGAGCATCTGGGCGGGTATGACCTGAGCGCGCTTGGCCGGGTGCTCTGGAACGGTTGAGCCGCGCACATCAGAGGCTGCCAAGTTGCGTCAGGATACTGGCGGCGAGGGCGTCCAGCGCAGCGGGATCAAGCGTTTGCGTGTGCAGCAGGGCGGCGGGCGGTTCGCTCTGGCGGCGGCTGCGGCGGTAGCGGGGGTCGTAGTGCGCGACCATCAGCGCTTCGGCCAGGGCGGCATGGGCGCCCTCGTCAACCATTGCGCGCCATTCGGCGAGGCACGCGCGCGGATGAAACGGCGCCAGTGCTTCCAGCCGGGTGTGCAGGATATGCGGATCGGCCATCAGGTCGGTATAGGTGGCCGTCAGCCAGTGCGCGCGCGCCCTCAGCGGCGCCTCGATCACCAGCCTTGGCGCCGATTGCATGGCCTGCCACAGGGACGGCGGCAGGCGCAGCGCGCCAATCCGGATCGATTCGGCCTCGACGAGCACCGGGCGCGATGGATCGAGCCGGGCGATGGCCAGGGCCAGCGCGCTCTCGAAGCGCTTCTGCGTCGGTTGGCTTTGACCGTGCTCAAGGCCAAAGATCGAGCCGCGATGATTGGCCAGCGCCTCCAGATCAATCACCTGCCCGCCCAGCGTGGCGATACGCGCCAGAAGGGCGGTCTTTGCGGTGCCGGTATTGCCGTCCAGAACCCGGAGCGGCGCGGGAAACGGGGCCTCATAAAGCGCCTGCGCCACCAGGCGGCGATAGCTTCGCCAACCGCCCTGCAACAGCCCCACCTGCCAGCCGATCTGCCCCAGAATCAGCGCCAGCGAGCCCGAACGCTGCCCGCCACGCCAGCAATAGAGCAGCGGGCGATAGCGGGCTGACTTGTTCGACAGATATCCCTCAAGGTGATGCGCCGCATTGCGCGCCACCAGCGCGGCCCCCAGACGCCGCGCCAGAAAGCGGCTTTCGCGGGTATAGACCGTGCCGACGCGCGCGCGCTCGTCATCGTCGAGCACCGGCAGGTTGATCGCTCCGGGGATATGGTCATCGGCATATTCGGCAGGCGCGCGCACGTCGATCACCTCGTCAAAGCCGAGGGTATCAAGCTGGGCGAGCGAGGTCAGGCTGACGGGGCGCATCCCGGCGCTCTAGCCGGTTTTGCGCGCGCTGCAAAGTGCGCCCATGCCTGGCCTCATTCCGGCGCGCGCAAAATTCGTGCCGGACGCGCCGCCAGCGGCCGCAGGGCAAAGACCAGCCCTGCCAGAAGCGTCGCCACCACCCCGCCGGCCACGACCACCAGCGCCGAGACCGGCGCGAAATGATAGGGCAATTCCATCACCCAGGTCAGGATCAGCCAGGAACCCGCGGCACCGGCACCGATTGCCACCGCACCGGCTGCGGCGCCCATCATCGCCGAGCGCAGCGCGAAACTGGCCAGAATCCGCCCGCGTGTGGCGCCGATGGTCTTCAACACCGCCGCCTCGAAAATCCGCGCCCGCTCGCCCGCCGCCGCCGCGCCGATCAGTACCACGAACCCGGTGATCAGCGTTGCCAGCGCAGCATAGGAGGTGGCTGCGGCGAGCGCGCCAAGCGCCTCGGTGACCCGTTCGGCGGCCTCGCGGATGCGAATGGCGGTGACATTGGGGTAGCGCGAGGACAGATCGCGCAGGATCGCGCCTTCGCTTTCGGGGGTGGCATGCACGGTGGCGATATGGGTATGCGGCGCAGCCTGAAGCGCGGCAGGGTTGAAGGTCATCACGAAGCCGATCCCGCCAGTGCGGAAATCCAGCTCGCGAAAATTGGCGATGGTGCCGGTGATGTCACGGCCCAGCACATTGACGGTGACCCGGTCGCCCAGTTGCAGCCCCAGATCGCGTGCCTCGTTGATGCCGAAGCTGATCAACGGCGGGCCGGCGTAATCCTCGGGCCACCATTCGCCGGCCACCAGCGCCGTGCCCTGCGGCAGCGTCGCCGCATAGGTCAGGCCGCGATCGCCCCGCAGCACCCAATGATCGCCCCATTCGCGGGCCGGGCGGTCGTTAATGGCGACAATGACCCCACGCAACTGCGGCGCGGTCTCGATCTCGGAAACACCGGGATCGTCGCGCAGCCGCTCCAGAAAACCGGCAAGCTGATCGTTCTGGATGTCGATGAAGAAGTAGGACGGTGCGCGGTCAGGCAGGTCGGTGGCGATGGCGCTGCGCAGATTGGCGTCGATCTGGCCCACCGTGGCCAACACCGTCAGCCCCAGCCCCAGCGACAGCACCACAGCCAGAACCCCCTCGCGCGGATTGCCAATGGCCCCCAGCGCCAGCCGCAGGGCGGTGCGCCCGCGCAAGGCCCTGAGCCGGGACGCGCGCCGCGCCAGCGCCCGCAGGCCCAGCGCCGCCAGCGCCAATGCCATGAGCGCCCCGGCGATGCCCGCTGCGGTGCCCAACGCCAGTTGCCAGACAGCCGCGAAGGCCGTCGCCGAGCCGACAAGCGCCATGGCCGCCAGCACCAGCGCCAGCAGATAGGCCGGGCGCGGCCAGCTGCGCCGCTCGCTGCCCAGCCCGCGAAACAGCGCCGCGGCGCGCACCTGCTCGACCCGCGCCAGTGGCCAGAGCGTGAACACCAGCGCTGTCAGCGCACCATAAAGTGCGGCCTCTGCCAGCGGCGCGGGGTGGATGCCGGCGGCAATGGGCACCGGAAGCTGCGCCTGCAGCAGCGGCGCCAGCAGCAGCGGCACCCCCGCGCCCAGCACCAGCCCGGCAACAACGCCGGCCAGCGTCAGCACGCCGATCTGCGCGAAATAGATGGCAAAGATCGTGCGGCCCTCGGCGCCAAGCGTCTTGAGCGTGGCGATCACCGGGGTCTTGCGGTCAAGATAGGCGCGCACCGCGGCCGACACACCCACGCCCCCGACGGCCAGCCCCGCCAACCCCACGAGCACCAGAAAGGCGCCGATGCGCTCGACAAAGCGCGCCACCCCCGGCGCACCCTGCGAGGCGTCACGAAAACGCACCCCGGCGCCATCGAAACGGTCCTGCACGGCGGCGCGCAGCCCCGCGGTGGTATCGCCCTCAGCCAGCCTCACACGATAGGCAACATCAAACAGCGTGCCCGCCCCCAGAAGCTGCGAGTTCGCAAGCGCCCCGGTGGCAACCAGCGTGCGCGGACCAAAGCCGAACTGCACGCCCACACCGTCAGGTTCGCGCAGCACTTCGGCCATCAGCACGAAATCCTGCACGCCCAGCCGGAACAGATCGCCCAGTTCCAGCCCCAGCCGGTCGATCAGCAACCGGTCCATCGCGGCCCCCGGCAGCCCCGCCTGCCCCGCCAGAATGGTGGCGACATCAAGCGGCGGATCGAACTGCGCCGCGCCGATCAGCGGCCAATGGGCATCGACCCCCTTGACCTGGGTCAGCGCGCGCTCGGCCTCAAGCCCCTCGCCGGCCACCGCCATGGATCTGAAATCAACAATTTCAGAGACCTGCACAGCCTGCTCAGCAATCCAGGCGCGTTCATCGGGATCCGCGAAACGGTAGGTGAAGCGCAATTCGGCATCACCGCCCAGCAGGGCCGCACCCTCACGGGCCAGACCGGCCTCTATGGCGGCGCGTACCGAGCCGACAGCGGCAATCGCCCCCACCCCGAGCGCCAGGCACAACAGGAAGATGCGAAAACCCGCCAGCCCGCCGCGCAATTCGCGCCGCGCCAGCCGCAGCGCCAGTGGCATGGGCATCATTGCGCGGCCTCCAGCCGGGTGGCGGCATCCGCGCCATCACTGATGCGCCCGTCGCGCAGATGCACCACCCGGTCGCAGCGCGCCGCCAGTTCCGGCGCATGGGTCACCAGCACCAGCGTCGCGCCATGGCGGTCGCGCAGGCCGAAAAGCAGATCGACGATCGCCTGACCGGTGACACCATCCAGATTGCCGGTAGGCTCATCGGCCAGCAGGATCGCCGGGCGCGGCGCGGCGGCACGCGCAAGCGCCACGCGCTGTTGCTCGCCGCCCGACATCTGCGCCGGGTAATGGTGCATCCGCGCGCCCAGGCCCATCGCCTGCAATTCGGCCTCGGCGCGCGCGAAGGCATCGCGCTTGCCGGCCAGTTCCAGCGGGGTGGCCACGTTTTCCAGGGCCGTCATGGTGGGAATGAGGTGGAAAGACTGGAACACCACCCCCATATTGCCTCTGCGAAAGCGTGCCAGAGCGTCCTCGTCCAGTGCTGTCAGATCATGGCCCAGCGCATGAACCTGCCCGCCGGTGGCGCGCTCCAGCCCGCCCATCAGCATAAGGAGCGACGATTTGCCCGAACCCGAAGGCCCCACCAGCCCCAAAGTCTCGCCGCGCGCGACATCAAGCGTGATTCCCCGCAGGATCTCGACGGGCCCGGCATTGCCCTGGAGGGTCAGCGCAGCGTCGCGCAGCGAAAGAACAGGATCGGTCATGCAAAATTACCTCGGGCTCATGTGTTCATTGCCATATGGGGTCGCGCACGCGGCTGGCAAGGCTGTGCGGGTGGGCAAGCTGCATCGCGGCATTGCCGGCAGGGTTTCTACGCAGCTGGCGGCACTTTCCGTTGCCGCTCTCATGGCGGCGGGGGCCGCATCGGCCGGGCCGGAACCGCTGCGCCTTGCCGCGCTGGGCGATTCGCTGACCCAGGGCTATGGACTGATGCAGGAGGAGGGGCTGGTGCCGCAGCTTGAAACCTGGTTGCGCGCGGCGGGCCATGCGGTGGTGGTGATCAATGCCGGGGTGAGTGGCGACACCACCGCGGGCGGCGCTGCCCGGCTGGACTGGACGCTGGCCGATGCCCCTGATGCGGTGATGGTGGCGCTGGGCGGCAATGACCTTCTGCGCGGCATCGACCCGGCGACCAGCCGCGCCAATCTGGCCACGATTCTGGCGCGGCTTCAGGCCGAGGGCATCCCCGCGCTGCTGGTGGGCATGCCGGCACCGGGCAATTACGGCCCCGAGTATCAGCAAGCCTTCGAGGCCATGTATCCCGAGCTTGCCGCGGAATATGGTGCGCTGCACTTTCCCAACCTGATGGCACCGATCACCGACAAGCACGAAGCCGGCATGACCTATCGCGAGTTGATGCAGGAGGATCACCTGCACCCCAGCGCCCGGGGCGTGGCGCTGATTGTCGAGGGGCTGGGGCCCATGGTATCGCAACTGCTGGAACAAGTGCACGAGGAAAGCGGATCATGAGCCACGACTGCCTGTTTTGCCGGATCGCGGCGGGTGAGTTACCCGCGCACAAGGTCTATGAGGATGACCAGATCCTCGCCTTTCTGGACCTGCACCCGATCCAACCGGGGCATGTGCTGGTGATCCCGAAGGAGCATCATGTCTGGTTCGAGGATCTGCCGATCGATCTGGCCAGCGCGATAACCACCTGCGCGCAGGGTCTCGCACGGGCCATGAAGCGGCGCTACAAGGTCGAGCGCGTGGCGATGTTCTATACCGGCATCCATGTGCCGCATGCCCATGCCCATGTGGTGCCGATGCATCATGTGCATGATGTATCCTCGCGCGCCTATCTGGCCGAGGGAAGCGACGCCTATGCCGTGCCGCCGCAACTGCCCGCCGCCGAAATGGCCGCGATCGCCGATGACCTGCGCACGCTTCTGGCCGCCGCCAGCCGCGACGACTGACACCGCTCCGGCAGAAGGCTCGGCACCAGCACACGCACGCCAGCACACGCATGCCAGAACGCTCACGCCAGGACGCGCAATGCCGGCCCGTCCCCGGCCTCCCGCAGACAACCGATCACCGCAGCCGTATAGCCGGCATCGCGCAGCTGTTGCACCAGCCTTGTGGCCAGCGCCTGCGGCACGCTGGCCAGAAGCCCCCCGGCGGTTTGCGGATCGAAGATGAGCGCGGCGCGCGGGGTATCGGGTGCGGCGATCTGGCCCGCCAGCGCGGCGCGGTTGGCCGGGGCGATGCTTGAGGTCACGCCAGCTGCGGCCAGCGCCTCGGCCCCGTCCATCAGTGGCAGCGCGCCAAGATCGATCCGCGCCGACACGCCGCTGGCAAGCGCGATCTCGTGCAGATGGCCCGCCAGGCCAAAACCCGTGACATCGGTCATCGCCCCCGCATGGGGCGCCAGGATCGTCGCCGCCCGGCCCTGCGGCTGGGTCAGCAGGGGCCAGAGGGCAGCGATGTCGCGCGCCTGGGCGCGGCCTGCCATCTCGGCGGCAAGCAGCGTGCCACTGCCCAGCGGCTTGGTCAGGATCAGGGCCTCGCCGGGGCGCGCGCCTGCCTTGGTCAGCAGCCGCGCCCCCGCCATCCCCGTAACGGTGAAGCCAATGCTCAGTTCGGCACCCTGCGCGGTATGGCCACCGGCAATGGTGGCGCCGGCCTCGGCAAAGACCGCAGCAGCGCCTTGCATGATCTCGTGCAGGGTGCGGGTCTGCAGCGCCTCGCTCAGGCGCGGCAGGGTCAGGCTGGCCAGCGCCACCTGCGGCGCGGCCCCCATCGCCCAGATGTCGCCCAGCGCATGCGTGGCGGCGATGCGCGCCATCAGCCAGGGATCCTCGGTAAAGGCGCGCAGGTGATCGGTGGCGATGACCTGCATCTGATCGCCGAAGCGCAGCACCGCGGCATCGTCGCCCAGGCCCAGCGCCACCGCCCCGACCGGGGCATCCGCCGCGCCGGGCAGGGCCGCCAGCGCCGCGCGCAACGGGCCCGGACCGACCTTGGCGCCGCATCCGCCGCAGAGCGGCTTGTCACCCAGCGCCTCGGCCACGCCCGCAGCAACCGTTTGGGGAAGCTTCGGCGCAGGCATGGGGGGAACATGGTGAAACATCGCCATGAACCGCGCGTCGATACGGTCTTTCACCACCCAGAGCCAGCGGCCGTGAAGCGCCAGCCCCCATTTGTCAGCCAGTCCGACACGCCCGCCCAGCGAGATCAGCTTGAGGTAGTCGCGCTGCGGACGGTAGCGCCGCAAGCGCCCGCCCGAAAGCGCCGCGCGCAGATTGTCGGCCAGCACGGGTGCCTGGCGCACGGCAAAGACCCCGGCCTTGGGGCGCGGACTTTGCGCCATATGCGCGCAATCGCCGGCAGCGAAGATCTGCGGATGCGACACCGAGCGCAGATGCGCGTCAACGGTGATGAACCCCTCGCTCAGTTGCAGCCCGGTCTGCGCCAGCCAGGGCTGCGGGCGCGCCCCGGCCGCGCCGAGCGTCAGGTCGGCGGCAAGGCATTCCCCGCTTTCCAGCCGCACATGATCGGCCCCGACCGACTGCACCCGCGCGCCGGTGCGCAGGTCGATACGGCGCGCGACAAGCAGCCCCAGCAGGCGGCGGCGGGCCCTCGCGCCCAGATCCGCCAACACCTGCGGCGCGGCATCGATGAGGGTGATCCGACGCCCCGGCACATGGCGCAACCGATGATCCATGGCCAGCGCCAGTTCGATCCCGCCCACCCCGGCGCCAATCACCACGATGCGCGCCTGCCGCTGCCCGATTTCGAACTCCGCCTCGACCTCGGCCACAAATGCCTGCCAGCCCAAGGCGTAGCCACCCAGCGGCTTGACAGCAAGCCCATGTTCGGCAAAGCCCGGCACGGCCGGCAGATCCGAGGTGATGCCGATATCGAGCGAGGCGATGTCAAAACGCACCGGCGGGCGCCCGGCAACATGCACGCGGCCAGCCGCCGGCTCCAGCCCTTCGGCGCGCCCGATGATCAGCCGCGCCCCGGCGCGACGCGCCAGCCGCACCAGATCGATCTCCAGTGCCGCGCGCGGATAATGCCCGGCAATATGGCCGGGCAGCATGCCGGTATAGGGCGCAACCGGCTGCGGGTCGATCAGCGTCAGCCGCGCGCCCGGCAGCGGCGCCATCGCCCAGTCGCGCAGCACCAGCGCATGGGCATGGCCGCCACCGATCAGCACCAGGTCACGGGTCAGGGGAAGGCTGTGCATGTGAACTCCGCTTTGGCCGGAGATAGCCCGCGCCGCACGGAAAATCGAGGGGCTCCGGCGCGACCGCCCAAGGCGGGGATTTGCACTTGACGCAGCAGAAGGGCTGAAATACGAAGCGCCAGCCTGTGGCGGAGTAGCTCAGTTGGTTAGAGCAGCGGAATCATAATCCGCGTGTCGGGGGTTCAAGTCCCTCCTCCGCTACCACCAATCCCCACACTCGTTTGACGCCATTGGGGTAGGCACGGTCCCCAAGGATCGAATTCAGGCGTCCTGCGATCTCGATCTCGACGGCGCCGGGTTCGGAGGGATCGCGGTAGACGGTCACAGTCTCAACGAGTTCCCTTATGGCTTCCGCGCATTCCTCGTCGCCCGACCTCATGCCTGCCGCCAGTGCATCCTGCAGACTTTCGAGTTGCTCTTCGTAGCGCTTCAGGATCGCCGGATGCAGCGAGACAACCTCGAACGCGGGCGGAGCTTTCTCGAGCTCAGCAAGCACCGCTTGGCGCTCATGGTAGAGTTCCGTCGAGCGGGGGCCGATCACATATGGATCAGCGATGCCCTTGGCGAGATGATCGACCAGCCGGTCGATCTCGCGCTTGAGTTTATCCGCGCGGCGCTCAAGCCTAATTCGGTTGGCGTCGGCCTCCGCCGATTCCTCGTGCACTTTGCTCGGCAACGGGAGAACCAGATGTAACACCGGCAATTTTCTTGTTGCAGTCGGCCATGTCGGTGACCATGCGGCATGGCAGTGAACTATGGAACAACTGCAAGTTCGAGATCGAAGGATGGCGAAGCATAGCGTACAAAACGGACGGTCGGCGCCTTGTGTGGTTCGGCCTGCCGAGAGGCAATCGTTCGGCCAGCAACCAATTCGCTTGACTTAAAGTTCACTTGAACTTTTAAACAGGTTTTCGCCTCATGCTGAAAGGACGTAAAATGCTTGGCGAAAACACCTCTGCCTTCTCGGATCGACGCTCTGCTTCGCGAGCAACCGGCCGCGAATGGGCCGGACTTGCGGTCTTGGCCCTGCCCACGCTGCTGCTGGCCATGGACATGACCGTGCTGCATCTTGCGGCGCCCAGCCTCAGCGCGGCGCTCGAACCCTCAAGTTCCCAATTGCTCTGGATCGTGGATATCTACGGCTTCATGATCGCCGGCTTCCTGATCATCATGGGCAATATCGGCGACAGGATAGGGCGCCGTCGCCTGCTGCTGATCGGAGCCGCCGCCTTTGGCGTGGCGTCATTGCTCGCAGCCTTTGCGCCTACCACCGAAATGCTGATTGCGGCGCGCGCTCTGCTCGGCATTGCCGGTGCAACGTTGATGCCGTCGACCCTCTCGCTAATTCGCAACATGTTCGAAGACCCAGCCCAGCGGACGACCGCGGTGACCGTCTGGATGATGAGCTTCATGATCGGCACCATCATCGGCCCGCTGGTGGGCGGGTTCATGCTGGAATGGTTCTGGTGGGGTTCGGTGTTCCTGCTTGCCGCACCGGTTATGGTGCTGTTGCTGATCGCCGGACCGATCCTGCTCCCCGAGTTCCGCGACGAGAACAAGTCGCGCCTTGATCCGCCCTCCGTCATCATGGCGCTGTCCGCCGTTCTGCTTTTGGTGTTTGCGCTCAAGGAAGTGGCCAAATACGGCCCTGCCTGGGAGGCAGGACTTGCGGGTCTTGCCGGGCTGGTCATCGGTACGATCTTCGTGCGTCGCCAGGTCCGGCTCAAAGACCCACTGCTCGATCTCAAGCTGTTCGGCAATCCCGGCTTTTCAGCCTCATTGGCCTCGCTGGCCCTGGCCATCTTCACGATCTCGGGCGCCATGTTCCTGATCTATCAGTATCTGCAGGGCGTTGTCGGCCTCACACCGCTGGAAGCCGGTTTGTGGCTTCTGCCCTCGACCCTTGCAGGACCGATAGTCGCCTTTGCTGTCCCCGTCCTGTCGCAGCGCATAGCGCCCAATCGTCTGCTTGCGGCAGGGCTGGCGATCAGCGCTGTCAGCCTGGCCTCCTTCGGGCTTGTCGGTCAACTTAACGGACTTCTGGTCATCGTGGTGGGCATGACCCTGCTCGGCATTGGGCTGACCCCGGTGACAATCCTGGGCACCGATCTCATTATCAGTTCGGCTCCGCCAGAGCAGGCCGGTGCCGCCTCGGCCATTTCGGAAACCGGCACCGAGCTTGGGATGGCCTTGGGTATTGCGGTCTTTGGCAGCCTGGCCACCGCCATCTACAAAACCGGTCTTGCGGCCGGCATTGGCCCAGACGTTCCAGCCGCGCTTGCTGAACGGTCATCGGAAACACTGGGGGCCGCAATCGCGGTCGCGCAATCGGCCACCCCCGACACTGGCGCCTCCATATTGGAGGCGGCGCGCACCGCCTTCACCTCCGGCCTGCAGGTTGCTGCCTTGAGCGCTGGTGTTGTTTCGGCGCTGGTCGCGTTCATGGCGCTGCGATACCTGCCCAAGACAGTTCTGGCAGGTGGAACCGAAAATACAGGCGCCGATCCTCGCTAGGATGCCGACACCGCGCCGATCGGCGTTTGACGCAGACGAAAAGCGCGCGGGGCTTTGCTCAGCGCGCTTTCAAAGGCCACCTCCCTTGTCGCAAATCCAGCTTCTGGGACCAGCCCCCTCCTGCCCGAAGACGTCGCCGGGATTGATGATCTTGCAGTCCCTTAGGGACAAGCAACCACAACCGATACATTCAGTCAGCCCAGATTTGAGCCGTTCAAGTTGGGCGATCTGCATATCTACGCGCTCTGTCCACTTGCCCGAGAGTTTCGCCCAGTCCGCTCCGGTGGGGACATGGTCGGTCGGCAACTTGTCGAGTTCGGTCCTGATCTCTTCCAGCCGCATCCCCAGCTTCTGCGCGAAAACGATGAAGGCCAGCCTCCGCAAAACGTGGCGCGGGAAACGTCGGTGTCCCGCCCCCCTTCGCTCGGATTGGATCAGCCCCTTTTCCTCATAGTAGCGCAACGCCGAGGCAGCTACGCCCGCGCGCCGCGCAACTTCCTGAATTGAAAGTGTTGTTTCCATGCCGGCAATATAGCAGGCATGAGAACAAGTTCAATTATACTTTAATTTTGTGGCAACTTGCCCGTCCTGACTTGAATTCCGGCGGCGCATAATCCGGCCGCGCCACGCGGGCGTCATGGCAGCAAGAAGTGGTTAGGCTGGCTGCTTCAACCCGATCACATTGCCTTCGGGATCGGCAGCGTACTGAACGTGCCCCTGCCCAGGGATCGTATTGAGTTCACCTGCAACGGCGCCGCCGGCCGCCACGATTGCTTCGATGGAGGACTCAATATCGGTGACTTGAAACCACAGGATCATGGCCTGGTCTTTGTAAGAGCGCGCCTTGACCGCTCCGGAGAGCCCGTCGTGGCTGGCGCGGAGAACATGATAGTCTGGAGCGAACGGGGAAGGTTCAACCTGATAGCCAAACTGCTCGGAGTAGAAACGCACAAGTGCGGTGCTGTTCTTGCCGGTGATCTCGAAGTGGACAATTTTGGTCATTGGTCGCATCCTTTGTTTGGCGATGACGCCAACCCGTCGCATGCGAGCCGATGCGCAGATGGTTCACTTCTTCAAGTAGCCGACGCTCCTGAAACAGGGGGTGCGCCTTGGGCAGGCGCCTCTCATTTTCCGGCACGCCATTCATGCCCGCAAAGGTGCACAGCCCCACCTCGGGCATCTTGAGCGGCCGCTGAAAGAACAGGATGCGGTGGATCGCGGCGCGGGCGGTGTCGGTCAATAGCGTCGGGTGATGCGGGGCCTGCGCCTGCCAGATAGCATCGAATTCGTCCTCGACATGGCTGCGCTGCGGATAGAAGTCACAGGCCTGATTCTCACCGCCCATGCGCACCCGGGCGGGCTGGCCCACCTCGATACGATCAGCCAGAAACTGACCCAGGGTGCGCCTGCCCATCGCCTCGGTCAGCGCCTGCCCGCCGAGCGCGATCTTGCCGTCTTCCGGCTCGTTCCGGCCGCGGTCGGCCTTGCGGTTCGACTTGAAGCCCCGCCGGGTGTTCAGATGAAAGATCACCCGCCCGATTTGATGCGGCGAAAGCGGTGCCTCCAGCGCCCGGCGCCGCAGCGCATAGAGGTCGGCCTCGGACAGCGCGCGGGTTTCGTCATTGACCGTCGCCTGGTTCTTGCGCCGCTTGCGCCCGGCCATGGGCGGGTCGCCTGGCAACAGGCCAAGCTCGATGAGCTTGGCCAGCAGGGCCGAGCGCCGACCAAGGAAGCGGTCGCGCCGCCGGCGCGCCCCTCGCGCCAACCGCCGCCCCTCGGCCAGCGGCGCTCCTGATTGCGGATCGCGCCCCGCACCGGCTGCGGCGCTGAAAACGATCACGCCCAGATCGAGGATGCGGCCCTGCGCTGCCGAGCGGTGTTCCTGTTCGATCAGCGCCCATCCCAGGGATGAGGTTCCGAGGTCGATGCCGAGCGTGGTCGGCATGCCGTTCCTCCTGTATCGGTTCAGAAAACTTGTCGCCCTGAAGTAAAAAACTGCAATTCCCTGCGGTTCATGCAAGCATCCACTACGGCAGAAGGTTGCCTGCTCGACCGGCGTTCAAACCCGGACCCGAGCAGGCTGGCAAAGTGAGCACTTCGTGAAAGCCAATGTGGCCACAGCACCTGGCGTCCACAACCGTGGTGCGAACATGATCGGCCGCCCTCAAGCGCCTCGGCATGAAGCGAGAGACGTTGACATCAGGTTGCGGCTGGCCTGCGGTTCTGAACGATCCCGCCGGGCGGACATTGCCTGCCCGGCGGGGCATAGCCAGGCGATGGTGATCGTGGATTTCTTCCGCGCTCTTCCGGCCTCTGAATTCCCCTGAAGCCCGGAGACTGGGCAATTGACAGCCAGTCAGGCCCAAGGCGATACTGCAAGCTCAGAAACCGCAGGCTGGCTGTTAACAAGCAGTCTGACTGCACCAAATAAGGGCAGGGCTACGGCCCTGCCTTTTTCGTGCCTCGCGCTGGCGCATGACCGTGGCTGCAAACGCAGCGTCTCAGCCTTTTCCGCGGCGTCTTGATCATTGCGATTGATGATACCCGACCGGTCCGGTCGGAATATTCACGCAAGCAACGAATGCCGCCGGATCTTTTCAACGAACATCTCAGGTGGCTGAACGCTCCCGCATTGCCCGGTTCCGGTGGCTCTGTTGCACAAATCCCGTGAGGGATTCAGCTTGTGAATCCAGCGTGGTAGCTGGGCGGCATGAGCGGACCCACACCGCCGACCTACAAGACCCGGAACTGGCCAGCCTACAACGAGGCGCTCAATCGCCGCGGCTCGCTGACGATCTGGT
>JBKBMS010000006.1:0-213332 GCA_046295695.1 Pararhodobacter sp.
TCGTAGTCGGAGGGGAAGGGATCATCCGCAGGGCTCTCGATCGGCGCCCGAAGATCACCCGCCGCAAGACGCTCAAGACCCGCAGAAATCTCGCGAACAACACGCGCCTGAACCAAGGCCTCGGCCTGCTGGTGCGCCTCTCGCTCGCGCGCGGCCTCGGCCTCGGCCTGCACACGCGCGGCCTCGGCTTGCTGGGCTTCGGCGATATCGCGGGCCATCTGCTCTTCGCGCTGATGCGCGCGGCCCAGATAGATCCAGAGCGTCGCCACGATCCCTGCGGCCAGTGCGCCCGCGACTGCCAGCATCAGCACCAGCAGCCGGTTGCGCGCCGCGCCCAGCGTTGCCATCAGGCTGCTCCGGTCTTCAAGGATGCTGACTTCGAACATCGCGCTGCCGTCGGCAGCCGTGACGATCAGCGGGGCCTCGGGCTCGGCCGCGCCGGGGCCGGCTTCGACGTTTTCGGGCGCAAGCAGCAGCGCGCCGCTGCCCGGCACATCGGCGAGCGCGCGGATGCGCACCGGCGTCGCCAGGCGTGCGTCGAGCGCAGCCAGCGCGTTCACCGGATCGACATGCAAGACGACATAGCCACGCAACTGCAATCCGCCGGCAGGCACCACGACGCTCATGATCGGGGTGTTGCCGCTGGTCCAGCCATGCGTCAGCGGGCGCAGCCGGTCGGCGCCGCTGCGTGCGGCCATCTCGGCTTGCAGCCCCTCGGGCAGCGCCGGTGCGGTGCCATTGCGCCAGTTGTGGCCCAGAACATTGAGATCGGGGTCCAGCACGAAAGCCCCGAGCAGCGCGATCTCGCCGCTTGAGACGCTGCCGCGCGCATAGACCTGCGCAAGATGCTGCGTGATGGAGGTGCGGTCACCGGCATTGAGCATCGGCTGCAATTCGCGCGCGATCTCGGCACCGGTGCGTGCGATCAGCGTGGCGTGGTTGTCCCACAGCAGGTCATCGACGGCCAGTTGCCCTGTGACATGGCTGCGTTCCAGGCTGTAGTCGGACACCAACCCGTCATAGCTGCGCGTCATGATCAGGCCGATGCCAAGCGTGGCACAGACCACCAGGGCCTGTGCCAACGCAACGGCAATCAGCAGATTACGGTATTTACCCGGATTCCAGCGGTGCATGTTGATCCCTCTCAGGTCAGATTTGCGCCGCATGGAGCGGCCGTTTCAGCAGATCGGCGCGCTCAGTGCGAAACCACCGGCAGACCAAGGCTGTTCCACTCGCTCATGCCGAGCGCGTAGTAGTGGACATTCGAATATCCCCAGTCGAGGGCCATCTGCGCGGCATTCGCGGCGCGGCCGCACGAGAGGCCATTGCAGTAGAACAGGACCGGGGTGTCGTTGTTGGCGCCATGGGCGGCCAGAACTTCGGGGCCGGTGATGTCGGTGTCGATCAGCCGCACCGCGCCCTCGATATGGCCGGCGGCGTAGTCGGCTTCGCGCCGGTTGTCGAGGATCACCAGATTGGGGGTGTTCATGATCAGTTCGATCACACCTTCGGCGTTCACGGTGGTCGCGCCGGGCAGGCTTTCAGGCGCATCGGCGTGGAGCGCGGGCGCTGCAAGCAGGCCAAAGGCCAGCGCGATGGACAGCGCGCCACGGCGGGTCAGGTTCTGGGGCATGGCATTCTCCTTCAATTGCCGGAGCCGGGCGGAAATGCACGGCATACGAGAAACCGAAGGCTAGGGTTTGCAGACTTAATACGAGCCTTACATCCAGAGGCAAAATGCGAAGCATTCTACACAATTTTCTCCGGTCCGCGCTGATCAGGGAGTGTTGGCCGCAAAGGGCTTGAAGCGTGCACGCGCGCGGCATAGGTCGGTAGGAAGCGATGGAGGATTGCATGCAGATCAAGATCAACACCGACCGCAACATCCACGGTGACGAGCGCCTGAAGGACCAGGTGCGCGCGCTCGTCGAGCAGGGGCTGGGCCATGTGCTGGCCCGCCTGACACGCGTCGAGGTGCATCTGCAGGACGTCAATGCCCACAAGGGCGGTTCCGATGACATCCGCTGCATGATCGAAGGCCGCCCCGAGGGCATGGCACCGCAGGTGGCCACGCATAACGATGCCGATGTCGAGGCGGCTGCGCGCGGTGCCGCGCGCAAGCTGCGCAATCTTCTGGAAAGCGAGTTCGGCAAGTCCGACCGTCGCCGCTGAGTGGCTGGCATGAGCCCGGTGCGCCGGGCTTATCCCCGGCGTGGTTTCAGGCGCGGTTTCAGGCTGGCCAGCGCCACGCCGGCCAGCACCAGCGCCGATGCCCCCGCGGCTTCAAGTGAAAGCCGCTCGCCCAGCACCGCCACGCCCCCGGCCAGCGCGATGACCGGCACGCTCAACTGCGCCACGCCGGCACGTGCGGCGCCCAGTGCCGGCAGGATTGCATACCAGAGCGCATAGCCCAGCCCCGAGGTCACCGCCCCCGAAACCACGGCCAGCGCCAGCCCTTCGGGGCTGATCCGGGCTGCGCCGAGGTAGGGCATGGCCAGCAGCGCCACCATCGGCACCGCCAGCACGAAATTGCCCGCGGTTGCCGCCAGCGGCCGCGCCATGCCGCGCCCGGCCAGCGAATAGAGGCCCCAGCCCAGCCCGGCCAGCACCATCAACCCGGCAGGGCCGGCAGCAGGCACCGCCTCGACGCCCGGCAGCATCAGCGCCACCAGCCCGGAAAGCGCAACGCCGGCACCCATCCAGCGCCGCCCGCTCAGTCGCTCGCCCGAGATCAGCGCGCCGGCCAGCATGGTGACCTGCACGGTGCCGAACAGGATCAATGCGCCGATCCCGGCATCAAGCGCGGTATAGGCCAGCGAAAAGCCCACCAGATAGAGGCTGAGCGCGGCGGCCATGCCAAGCGGGCCGCGCCCCGGAACCGGCACCTCGCGCACCAGCAGCCCCAGCACCACAGCCCCCGCCAGAACCCGCACCAGTGCAAAGCTCATCGGGTCGATCATTTCGCTCGCCAGGGCCGCCCGGTTCAGCAGCGAATTGGCCGCGAAGGCCGCCATCGTCAGCGCGCTGAGCAGGAACAGGCGCATCGCCGTTTCAGAATGCGGCGTCGAAGGCGCGTTCCAGCCGGGCCAGCGTACCGGGAATGTCGCGCAGCTTGTCCAGTCCGAAAAGCCCCAGCCGGAAGGTGCGAAATGCCGCCCCCTCGCCGACATGCAGCGGCACGCCGGCGGCGATCTGCACGCCCTGGGCGGCAAACGTGCGCCCGGACTGGATGTCGGGGTCGTCGGTATAGCTCACCACCACGCCGGGCGCGCCAAAACCCTCGGCGGCAACCGGGGCCAGCCCGCGCGCCTTCAGCGCCGCGCGCACCGCATTGCCCAGATCCCATTGCGCGATGCGCGTGGCCTCGAAACCCATGGCACGGGTTTCCACCATGGCGTCACGAAAGCCGCGCAGCGCATCGGTGGGCATGGTGGCATGATAGGCATGCCCGCCTCCCTCATAAGCGGCCATGATGGCGCGCCATTTCTTCAGATCGAGCGCGAAGGAGCTGCTGGTGCCGACCTCCAGCCGTTCCTCGGCGCGCGGGCCCATCACCACCAGCCCCGCCGATGGCGTGGCGCTCCAGCCCTTCTGCGGTGCCGAGATCAGCACATCCACCCCCAGCGCCGCCATATCCACCCAGACACAGCCCGAGGCGATGCAATCGAGCACCATCAGCGCATCGACTTCGTGCGCGGCTGCGGCCATGGCGGCGATGTAGTCATCGGGCAGGATCAACCCGGCCGAGGTTTCGACATGCGGGGCAAAGACGGCCTCGGGACGCTGGGCGCGAATGCGTGCGCAGACTTCCTCGATCGGTGGCGGGGCATAGGCGGGGTTGGGTGCATTCCCAGTGGGCCGGGCCATCACCACCTCCGCTTCGGCGGCGATCATGCCGGCCTCGAATATCTGGCTCCAGCGATAGGAGAACAGCCCGTTGCGCACCACCAGCACCCGGCCCTGGCCGAACTGACGCGCAACAGCCTCCATGGCGTAGCTGCCACCGCCGGGCACCAGTGCCACCGCGCTGCCGCCATAGGCTTCGCGGGCGATGGCCGAGATGTCACGCATCACCGCCTGAAAACCGGCCGACATGTGGTTGAGCGCGCGGTCCGTGAAGACTACCGAGAATTCTTCGAGCCCGTCCGGGTCGATATGGGGGTGCAATGCGGGCATGGGAGCCTCCGGTTCGGTTGCGGGGCCACGCTACGCTTCGGCGCGCGCAGGCGCAACCGGCCCGGCGTCAGTGCTCGCGCCTGAGCAGCAGCACCGTGCCCGCCGGGTCCGAGGTCCAGTGCCCTTCGACCCCATCGAGCGGCTCCAGTTCGTCGCGCTGCGGGGCTTGCAGCCGGCTCAGCGCCGCGGCGGGGTCGTCGGTGAAGAGTTCCAGCCAGACATCGCCCTGCGCCTGATGCGCCACCCGGTCGATCCAAAGCACCATGGCGCCAAACTCGAAAGCCACGGTATTCTCGCTCTCGCGGATCACCTTCAAGCCCGCGCGGTCGCGATAGAATGCCAGCGTTTGCTCCCAGCGGTGCAGCGGCACCTTGATGGCGATGTTCTTGCCCGGACGGATCATTCGGCATTCCTCTTCTCTGGCGAAGCCTAGCCATGGCGTCGCGAGGCGTCCAGCCCCCCTTGCCCCGCGCCACGCCAACCGCTATCTGAAGGGCACCTGGCGGGTATGGTGTAGTGGTAGCGCCTCAGCCTTCCAAGCTGATGGGGCGGGTTCGATTCCCGCTACCCGCTCCAGGTTTTGCCGGCATGATAGGTGAGGGCGGCACCGGGTATCAGCCTGCGTCGTCGATCCGGTCATAAAGGGCGTATTCGGCCGCAAGGTATGCGCGCAGGCGTGCGGCCAGATCGCCGGGCAGATCGGTGGTGCCCGGCGGCGAAACATTGAGCCGCGGCAGTTCGATCACGCAGTCGAGGCGCTCTTCGAGGAATGCCACGAAATCCTCGATCGCCTCGTAGCGAAACAGCCTGTCCACGCCGCGTGGCGCGCCATTCATCCCCGACAGGAACTTGGCCTGCGCCCCGACATCGGCGAAAGGCGGGCGGGGATCAGCCATGTAGCCTTCGACGAAGGTGGCAAAGCTGATGTCTCTGGTGGATTTTTCCGGTGCCATGACCTCGTCGCGCTGGCGGAAGCGATACCACGAACCCAGCCAGTCCACCGGCTCGCGCATCAGCGCAACGACGGTAAACTCCGCGCCCGCCGAGGCGCGCAGATAGGGGGCGATGAAGCGCTGGTAGCGATAGGCGGGTGTGTGCTTCATCTCGGGCGGACGGGTGACGGTGAGCACGGAGAGCGGCTCGAGCGCGGTCTCGATCGCCGTCGAACCGGTCTTGGGGGTGGCAAGAATGGCGAGTCGTTGTTTCCAGAACACCAACATTAAGCCCTGACCCCCCTCTTTGTTCTTTCGGAAACCCTTTCTTAACCTTGTTCTGGAAAGAACGGGAGTATGAAAGACCTTGCAATGTTCTCTATTTGTGCGCATTGTGGCGTGAACAGGATGCGAACAAACCCCTATTGCCGCCCCCCGTGGGCTATGAAATAAGAGGCTGACACAATGGCAACCGCGAGCCTTCTCGACATGACCGACAAGCGCGCCCAGGACAAGCAGAAAGCGCTCGATTCGGCGCTGGCCCAGATCGAACGGCAGTTCGGCAAGGGCTCCATAATGCGGCTTGGTGCCGACAACCCGGTGGCCGAGATCGAGTCCACGTCAACGGGGTCGCTGGGGCTTGATATCGCGCTGGGCATCGGCGGCCTGCCCAAGGGCCGCATCATCGAGGTCTATGGCCCCGAAAGCTCGGGCAAGACCACGCTCACGCTGCATGCCATTGCCGAAGAACAGAAAAAAGGCGGTGTCTGCGCCTTTGTCGATGCCGAACATGCGCTCGATCCGCAATATGCCAAGCGCCTTGGGGTGAACCTTGACGAGTTGCTGATCAGCCAACCCGATACCGGCGAGCAGGCACTTGAGATCGTCGATACGCTGGTGCGTTCGGGCGCGGTGTCGATGGTGGTGATCGATTCGGTGGCGGCGCTGACGCCGAAATCCGAGCTTGAAGGCGACATGGGCGACAGCAGCGTCGGCGTGCATGCACGCTTGATGAGCCAGGCCATGCGCAAGCTGACCGGCTCGATCTCGCGCTCGAAATGCATGGTGATCTTCATCAACCAGATCCGCATGAAGATCGGTGTGATGTTCGGCTCGCCCGAAACCACCACCGGCGGCAATGCGCTGAAATTCTATGCCAGCGTGCGCCTCGACATCCGGCGCATCGGTTCGATCAAGGACCGCGACGAGGTGGTGGGCAATACCACCCGCGTCAAGGTCGTCAAGAACAAGGTCGCCCCGCCCTTCAAGCAGGTCGAGTTCGACATCATGTATGGCGAGGGGATCTCCAAGACCGGCGAGCTGCTTGATATCGGCGTGAAGGCCGGTGTGGTCGAGAAATCAGGTGCCTGGTACTCCTATGGCGACGAGCGCATTGGCCAGGGGCGCGAGAATGCCAAGAGCTTCCTGAAGTCCAACCCCGGTATCGCGCTGGAGATCGAGGACAAGATCCGCGCCGCCAACGGGCTGGATTTCCATATGGCGCAAGACGACGGCGAGATGCTGGAAGAGTGAGCGCCGGCCAGACCGGCGCATCGTGATCCGCAAGGGGGCCATCGGCCCCCTTGTTGGTTTGCTCGCCTGTCCTTCGGCCGCGCGTCCGATGATTTCCGCGTCATTTTCAGGGCCGGGCGGCGCGGTGCTGCGGACAGGCGATGCGGCAGCGGCAGTGCGGCCGGACGGGGCTTTGTGCAACCCTTGCGCGGATGTCGTGGATTTGCCCTTGGAACCAGCGGGGTTCTTCCTCTAAATACCGCCGGACCAGCCACTCCTCACTGAAGGGCCCTTCCGCCGATGGCCAGCCTCAACGATATCCGCTCCACCTTCCTCGATTATTTCCGCCGTCAAGGACATGCGGTGGTGGACAGCTCGCCCCTCGTGCCGCGCAACGACCCCACACTGATGTTCACCAATTCGGGGATGGTGCAGTTCAAGAATGTATTCACCGGACTGGAGCACCGCGACTACGTGCGCGCCACCAGCAGCCAGAAATGCGTGCGCGCCGGCGGCAAGCATAATGATCTGGACAATGTGGGCTATACCGCGCGCCACCATACCTTCTTTGAAATGCTGGGCAATTTCAGCTTTGGCGATTATTTCAAAACCGATGCCATCCCCTTTGCCTGGGAATTGCTGACGCGCGATTTCGACATTCCCGCCAACCGGCTTCTGGTGACGGTCTATCACACCGACGAGGAGGCGGCGGATATCTGGAAGAAGGTCGCCGGCCTGCCCGACGAGCGCATCATCCGCATCAGGACCGACGACAATTTCTGGCGCATGGGGCCGACTGGTCCCTGCGGCCCCTGCACCGAGATCTTCTTTGACCATGGCGAGCATATCTGGGGCGGGCCGCCGGGCAGCGCCGAGGAGGATGGCGATCGTTTCATCGAGATCTGGAACCTGGTGTTCATGCAGAACGAACAGCTCGATGACGGCCGGCTGATCGACCTGCCGCGCCAGTCCATCGACACCGGCATGGGGCTGGAGCGGATCGGCGCGCTCTTGCAGGGCAAGCACGACAATTACGACACCGATCTGATGCGCTCGCTGATCGAGGCTTCGGCCCATGCCACCAATGCCGACCCGGACGGGCCGGGCAAGACACACCATCGGGTGATCGCCGATCATCTGCGCTCGACGGCCTTCCTGATTGCCGATGGCGTCATGCCCTCGAACGAGGGGCGCGGCTATGTGCTGCGCCGCATCATGCGCCGGGCGATGCGTCATGCGCATATGCTGGGCGCCGGCGAACCGGTGATGTTCAGGCTGGTGCCGGCACTGGTGCGGGCGATGGGCGGTCACTACACGGAATTGCAGCAGGCCCAGGCGCTGATCACCGAAACCCTGAAGCTTGAGGAAACCCGCTTCCGCCAGACGCTGGAGCGCGGCCTGAAACTGCTCGATGCCGAACTGGAGCAACTGCCCGAGGGCGCGGCCCTGCCGGGCGCGGCGGCGTTCAAGCTTTATGACACCTATGGCTTTCCGCTCGATCTGACGCAGGATGCGCTGCGCGAGAAGGGCCGCGCGGTCGACACCGCCGGCTTCGATGCCGCGATGAACGAGCAAAAGACCAAGGCGCGCGCCTCCTGGGCGGGTTCGGGCGAGGCGGCGGATAATGCGCTCTGGTTCGAACTGGCCGATCAGCACGGTGCCACCGAGTTTCTGGGCTACGACACCGAAACCGCCGAGGGTCAGGTTCTGGCGCTGGTGGTTGATGGCGCGCTGGCGCCAGAGGCCAGCGGCGCGGTGCAACTGGTGGTCAACCAGACACCTTTCTATGCCGAATCCGGCGGGCAGGTAGGGGATGCCGGTTTCATCCGCTGGGATGGCGGACTGGCCGAGGTGCGCGACACCCGCAAGATGGGCGGGGTTTTCGTGCATGTTGGCGAAATCCGCGAGGGTACGCTGCGCATCGGCCAACCGGTCAAGCTGGAACTCGCCCATGCCCGCCGTCAGGCGATCCGCGCCAATCATTCGGCCACGCACCTGCTGCACGAGGCGCTGCGCCGCGCGCTGGGCGAGCATGTGGCGCAGAAAGGCTCGCTCAATGCCGAGGACCGGCTGCGCTTCGATTTCAGCCACGCCAAGGCGCTCTCCGCTCAGGAACTGGCCGGGGTGGAGGCCGAGGTCAACGCCTTCGTGCGGCAGAACAGCCCTGTGGAAACCCGCATCATGACCCCCGATGATGCCCGCGCGCTGGGCGCGCAGGCGCTCTTTGGCGAGAAATACGGCGATGAGGTGCGCGTGGTTTCCATGGGCCGGCTGCCGGGATCGGGCAAGGGGGCTGGGGGCGACACCTATTCGATCGAGCTGTGCGGGGGCACGCATGTTGCCCGCACCGGCGAGATCGGCGCCTTTGTGCTGCTGGGCGATTCGGCCTCATCGGCCGGGGTGCGCCGGATCGAGGCGCTGACCGGCGAGGCGGCGCTCGCGCATCTGCGCACCCAGGAGGCGCGCTTGTCCGATGTGGCGTCGTTGCTGAAAACCCCGCTCAGCGATGTCGTCGAGCGGGTGCGCGCGCTTTCCGAGGAACGCCGCGCATTGGCCAACGAGGTGGCGCAGCTCAAGCGCGATCTGGCCATGGGCGCGGGCGGCGGTGCCGGCCCCGAGACCCGGCAGATCAACGGCGTCAGCTTCGCCGCGCAGGTTCTCAGCGGCGTTTCCGGCAAGGATCTGCCGACGATGATTGATGCGCTGAAGGCGCGGCTGGGTTCCGGTGCGGTGTTGCTGATTGCCGATACCGGCACCAAGCCGGCGGTGGCGGCGGGTGTCACGGCTGATCTGACGGCGGTCCTGTCGGCGGTTGACATCCTGCGCGCGGCGGTGGGGGCGCTGGGCGGCAAGGGCGGTGGTGGCCGCCCCGATCTGGCACAGGGCGGCGGTGTCGATATTTCCGGCGCCGAAGCCGCCATCACGGCCGCCGAGGCCATAATCGCCAACCGACCCAGTGAAGGAACCAGATGATGCCCGCAGCCCTGTGGATCGCCCATGTCGAAGTGACCGACCCCGAAGCTTATGGCCGTTACGCGGCGCTGGCCACCGGCGCCATTGCCAGCCATGGCGGCGCGTTTCTGGCGCGGGCCACGCGCTATGTCACGCTCGAAGGGGCGGAGCGCAAGCGCCATGTGGTGGCGCGTTTTCCTTCGCTGGAAGCCGCCGAAGCCTGCTATCGCTCGCCGGAATATCAGGCAGCGCTGGAACATGCGCGCGACGCTTCGAAGCGTGACCTGATCGTGGTGGAGCTCAACGACTGAACGCTGCGCACGAAGGCCGGCGGCGCGTTCCGCCGGCCGCTCCGCGTGTCAGAGCCGCGCGAGCCTTTCGGAAAGCAGGGTGAAGAAGCCATCCGCGTCAATGTCGCCGATGAAGGTGGCGTTGGGGCTGCGGCCGGTGACGCGCCACCAGTCGGCCACGGTCATGCCCAGCGTCAACTCGCTGTCGGTTTCGATCTCTACATTGATGAACCGCCCGGTGAAAAGCTCGGGCCTGATCAGCCAGGCGATGGTGCAGGGATCGTGCAGCGGTGCGCCCTCGGAGCCGTATTTCTCCTTGTCGAAACGCTCGAAGAAATCGGTCCAGCTGGCCACTGCCGGTCCGACCTGCCCCGGTATGGCGCGAAACGCCTCGACGCGGGCGCGGGTGGTCAGTGCCTTGTGCGTCACATCAAGCGGCATCACCGTCAGCTTCACGCCGGCACCAAAGACAATGGCCGCGGCTTCGGGATCGACATAGATGTTGAACTCCGCCGCCGGCGTGATGTTGCCCACCTCGAAATACGCCCCGCCCATCAGCACGATCTCGGCCACGCGGGCGACGATGTCGGGCGCGCGCTCGAATGCGGTGGCGATATTGGTCAGCGGGCCGATCGGCACCAGCGTCACGCTGCCCGCAGGCTCGCGGCGCAGGGTTTCGATGATGAAATCAACGCCATGCGCATCTTGCAGGGGCATCGTGGGTTCAGGCAGTTCCATCCCGTCCAGCCCGGTCTTGCCATGCACATGTTCCGCCGTGACCAGTTTCCGCCGCATCGGAGCGTCGCAGCCGGCAAAGACCTTCACATCGCGTTTGCCGGCCAGCTCGCAGACGATGCGGGCGTTGCGCGCGGTCAGCGGCAGTGGCACGTTTCCGGCGACGCAGGTGATGCCCAGCAGGTCGATTTCCTCGGGGCTGGCGAGCGCCAGCAAGATCGCCACGGCGTCGTCCTGGCCGGGATCGGTGTCAATGATGATCTTGCGTGGCATCGGCTTGTCCTTGGTGGTTTCGGGGGATGATTTCGGGGGTGGTTTCGGCGAGGGCAAAGACCTAGGCAGTTTCGCGGGGCTTGTCGAGGGGGCGGCCGACAGGCGTTTTTACGGCCGCGCGGCTGGCATTTCCGCCCGCCCTGGGGCAAAGGTAGGGCGAAGTTGCACGATATCACCACCAGGGGGGCAATGCGTTCATGGTCGAGGCCGAAACCTTCATTCCCAGCCCGTCCAACCAGCGGCGTCTGCGCGATGCGCTGGGCCGCTTTGCCACCGGCGTTACCGTGGTGACGGCGCGCGCCGGATCGGGTGCGGTGGGGATCACGGCCAACAGTTTTGCCAGCCTCTCGCTTGATCCGCCGCTGGTGCTCTGGGCACCGGCGCGCGCGTCGCGCCGTTTTGCCGCCTTTGCCGGTGCGGCGCATTTTGCCGTGCATGTCCTTGGCGAGGATCAGTTTGCACTGGGGCGGCATTTCGCGCTTCAGGGTTTCGATTTCGATCTTGCCGGGATCGAGAGCAGCGATGAGGGGGTGCCGCTGCTGCCCGGCTGCCTGGCACGCTTCGAGTGTCGCCATGAGGCGCTGCACGAAGGCGGCGATCATGCCCTGGTGGTGGGGCGCGTGTGCCGCGTCAGCTTTCGCAAGGGTGCGCCGCTGATCTTCAGCGGCGGACGATATGGTGGCTTCGCGCCCGTGGCAGGGCACGCCGACAACCGCTGATCCGCGCAGACACTGCATGCTCAGGGGGTGGCCAGCACGACATTTGTTTGCCATTGGCTGCAGCGCGCGGCAAGTGGCGACGCCAGCGGCTGATCGGTGAAGAAGGTGTCGATCTGTTCCAGCGAGGCGATCCGCGCCGGCGCGAGGCGCTGAAACTTCGAGTGGTCAGCCACCAGCCAGGTCTTGCGGGCCTGGCCGATGATGGTGCGGCTGACGCCCACCTCCTGAATGTCGTAATCCAGAATGTCGCCTTCGGCATCGAGCGCCGAACAACCGATCACCGCCAGATCGAACTTGAACTGGCGAATCACCGCCTCGGTCAGATTGCCGATCAGCCCGCCGTCCGAGCGTCGCAGCGTGCCGCCGGTCACGATCACCTGGCAGGCGGGGTTTTCGGCCAGGATATTGGCGACATTCATGTTGTTGGTCACCACCATCAGATTGCCATGGCGCACCAGTTCGCGGGCGACGGCCTCGGTGGAGGTGCCGATGTTGAGAAAGATCGAAGCGCCCTCGGTGATCTGCGTCGCGCAGCGCCGGGCGATGGCGCGCTTGGCATCGGCATGCAGCGCGCGGCGCTCCTGATAGCCGATGTTGACCGTGCCCGAGCGCAGGATCGCCCCGCCATGCACCCGCTCCAGCTTGCCGGCCTCGTCAAGCTCGGCCAGATCGCGGCGAATGGTCTGCACCGTCACCGCAAAGCGTTCGGCAAGATCCTCGACCGTCACCTTGCCCTCGATCCGGGCAATTTCGAGGATCTGCGGCAGACGAAATCCTTGCGACATGATTCGGTTCCTTTTGATCCGAACTATGTTCGGCGGTTTTCGTATTGGCAATGATGAAGATACTCCTGCCGCCGCGCTTTGGCCCGGCACCCGCGCCTGCGGGTCCAAATCCATGAAGGAGGCCGGAGATCGGCAGCGCGCCGCATTTCGAAGACAACGGCGCGGAATTTTCGCAAAAAATCGAAAGCAATATTGCGAAAACGAAAGCTACATGGTTCAGTTTCGATCAGTCTCGAAAGCATCGCCATGTCGCCGTCTGATTCCTCCCCGCCGATTACCAGCCCCGCCACCGACGATCACGCCGAGGTCGATCTCTTCGTCATCGGTGGCGGGATCAACGGTTGCGGCATTGCCCGCGACGCTGCCGGGCGCGGGCTGAAGGTGATGCTGGCCGAGAAGGGCGATCTGGCCTCGGCAACCTCGTCCGGCTCGACCAAGCTGTTTCACGGCGGATTGCGCTATCTCGAGTATTTCGAGTTCCGGCTGGTGCGCGAGGCGCTGATCGAGCGCGAAGTGCTGTTGCGCGCCATGCCGCATATCAGTTGGCCCATGCGCTTCGTGCTGCCCTATCACCGCGATATGCGCTTCGAAGCCGACACCCCCACCTCAAGGCTCTTGAGCATGGTGGCACCGTGGATGCGCGGACGCAGACCGGCCTGGCTGATCCGGCTGGGGCTGTTTCTTTACGACAATCTGGGCGGTCGCCGGATATTGCCGCGCACGGCGACGCTTGCCTTGCCGGCCACGCCCGAGGGCAAGCCGCTGCAGGAGCGGTTCACGAAAGCCTATGAATATTCCGACTGCTGGGTCGAGGATGCGCGGCTTGTGGTGCTCAATGCGCGCGACGCCGAGGCGCGCGGCGCGCAGATCCTGACGCGCGCGAAAGTGGTTTCGGCGCGTGCCGAGGGCGGGATCTGGCGTGTGCGGATCGAGGCGCCCGAGGGCCTGCGCGAGGTGTCGGCGCGCATGCTGGTCAATGCCGCCGGGCCCTGGGTGGGCGATGTGATCCATGGCACGCTGGGGCTCAACAGCACCGATCGCGTGCGGCTGGTGCGCGGCTCGCATATCGTGACGCGGCGACTTTACGGGCATGACAAATGCTATTTCTTCCAGGGCACGGACGGGCGCATCATCTTTGCCATCCCCTATGAGCAGGATTTCACGCTGATCGGCACCACCGATGCCGAACATGCCGATGCCGACACCCCGCCGCGTTGCACCGAGGCCGAGCGCGATTATCTTTGCGCCTTTGCCTCGCAGTATTTCCGCCGTGCGGTGACGCCCGCCGATGTGGTCTGGAGCTATTCCGGCGTGCGACCGCTCTATGATGATGGCGCGCGTTCGGCGACCGCGGCGACGCGCGACTATGTGCTCAAGCTCGATGGGTCGGCCGGGGCGCCGGTGCTCAATGTGTTCGGTGGCAAGATCACCACCTATCGCCGTCTGGCGGAGGCGGCGCTGGCGCGCATCGGCACCGTGCTGCCGCTGGCGCGCGGCGACTGGACGGCGGGGGTGGCGCTGCCGGGGGGCGATTTCGCGGTCGATGCCTTTGCAACGGTGGTTGCAGAACTGCGCGCGCGTCATCCGTTTCTGACGCTGGCCTGGGCGCGCCGGCTGGTGCGGGCCTATGGCACCGAGGCGCATGCGGTGATGGGCGGGGCGCGCTCGGCCGAAGAGCTGGGACACGATTTTGGCGCCACGCTGAGCGAGGCCGAGCTGCGCTGGCTGATGCAGCACGAATATGCCCGAAGCGCCGAAGATGTGCTCTGGCGGCGCTCGAAGCTGGGGTTGCGTCTGGATCCGGCGCAGCAGGCGGCGCTGGCCGACTGGATGGCCGCGCAACAGCCGGCGCGCGCCGCGCAATAGCCGGCGGCCGGTGAGAGGGCAGGAAAGGGGCGCTGCCCCCTCTGGCCGTGCCGGCCATTCACCCTTGGGATATTTGCGGCACAAAGACGGGCCGGCGCGGGGGTGCGGGGAAATGCGCGAATGCGGCAATTATCCCTGCGCGCCCCCTGTGCCTTGGCAGGGCATCTGCTATAAGTCCGCTCGATGCCCGCCTTTTCTGTAACAGGAGCCCCGCCCGATGGTTCAGCAGCTTGCCCCGATCGATCGCGCCAAATTCGCCGCCGCCCGCCGCGCCGTGGATCTGGTGGAGGATGGCATGAAGCTGGGCCTCGGCACCGGCTCGACGGCGGCCTGGATGGTGCGCTGTCTGGCCGAGCGCGTCCGCAACGAGGGGCTGCGGCTGAGCTGTGTGCCGACTTCGGTGCGCACGGGTGAACTGGCGCGCGAACTGGGGTTGAGGGTTCTGACGCTTGACGAGGCTGGCTGGCTGGACCTGACGATTGACGGCGCCGACGAGTTCGACGCCGATCTGGCGCTGATCAAGGGCGGGGGCGGCGCGCATTTGCAGGAGAAGATCGTTGCCACCGCAAGCGACCGCATGGTGGTGATCTCCGATGCCTCGAAGGAGGTGCGCACGCTGGGTGCCTTTCCCTTGCCGGTGGAGGTGATCCCCTTTGGCTGGCAGTCCAGCCGGCTCCTGATCGAGGAGTTGCTGGGCGGTCTGGATGTGATGGGCACCCAGGCCAGCCTGCGAATGAATGGCGCGCGCCCCTTCGTGACCGATGAGGGCAACCATGTTCTTGATCTGGCCCTTGGGCGCATCGGCAATCCGCGACAATTGTCGCTGGCACTCAACCAGGTGCCGGGTGTGGTGGAGAACGGGCTGTTCATCGACATTTGCGATGCCGTGGTGATCGGTTATCCCGACGGCCGGGTGGAACTGCGCGACCCGGTGGCCGGCGTTCATGAGCAGGAGCGCATTGTCTTTGAGGATGCCGACAATATCTTCCGCGATCTATGAAGGCACGGCCATGAGCTTCGACTACGATCTTTTTGTCATTGGCGGCGGTTCGGGCGGGGTGCGCGCGGCCCGGATCGCGGCGGGCGAGCATGGCGCGCGCGTGGCCCTGGCCGAGGAATACCGCATGGGCGGAACCTGCGTGATCCGCGGTTGCGTGCCCAAGAAGCTGATGGTTTTCGCCGCCGGCCACGGTGCCGCGCTTGAGGAGGCGCGTGCCTATGGCTGGCGGGTCGAGGCACGGGGCTTTGACTGGCGGGCGTTTCGCGCCCGGCTCGACAGCGAACTGACCCGGCTGGAGGGGGCCTATACCCGCAATGCCGAGGCTGCGGGGGTGACGATCCATCATCAGCGCGCGGTGCTGATTGATCCGCACAGGGTGCGGCTTGCCGATGGCAGCACGTTCAGCGCGCGCCATATCCTGGTGGCGACCGGCGGCTGGCCCTTCGTGCCGGAAAAGTTCGATCTGCCAGGGGTGATGAGCTCGAACGATGTGTTCCTGATGGAGGATCTGCCGCGTTCGATGCTGATTGTCGGTGGCGGGTTCATCGCCTGCGAATTTGCCGGCGTCTTGCAGGGGCTCGGCGTGGCGGTGACGCAGTTTTATCGCGGTGCGCAGATCCTGCGCGGGTTTGACGACGACCTGCGCCACCATGTTGCCGCCGAGCTTGCCGGGCAGGGGGTGGATCTGCAGGTCGATACCGATCTGGTGACGCTGGAGCGGCTGGAGGATGGCCGCTTTGCCGTCACCGATACGCGCGGCGCGCGGCGCGAGTTCGATCGCGTGCTCTTCGCCACGGGGCGCAAGCCCAACACCGCGGGGCTGGGCCTGGCCGAGGCCGGTGTGCGGCTGCGCGACAATGGCGCGGTGGTGGTCGATGAATGGTCGCAGACCAATGTGCCCTCGGTCTTTGCGGTGGGGGATGTGACCGATCGTATCCAGTTGACGCCGGTGGCGATCCTCGAGGGGCATGCCTTTGCCGATACCGTTTTTGGCGCGCGCCCGGTGAAGGCCGATCACGCGCTGGTGGCAAGCGCGGTCTTTACCCGCCCCGAGGCCGCGACCGTGGGGCTGACCGAGGCCGAGGCGCGCGCGCGCGGGCCGGTGTCGATTTTTCGCACCACTTTCAGGCCGATGCAGGGTGCCTTTGCCGACAGCCCCTCGAAGGTGTTGATGAAACTGGTGGTCTGCACCGAGACGGACCGCGTGCTTGGGTGTCACATTGTCGCGCCGGGGGGCGCCGAGATGGTGCAACTGGCGGCAATCGCGGTTAAGATGGGTGCCACCAAGGCCGATTTCGACCGCACCGTCGCGGTGCATCCGACGATGGCTGAAGAGCTTGTGCTGCTGCGCAAGCCATTGCCCGAGCCGGCTGCCGGGGGTTGATCAGGCGCGCCTGTGCAGCCCGGCAAGGGGTCCGCGTGGTGGTGGCGCTGGGGGGCAAAGGCATCAAAAGGGTGCGACATCGGCATCGCGCTGTGCCGATTACGCTTGAATCCCGGCGCGATGTGGCCAATTCAGGACCATGACGCATTCAGATGACAAGACCTAACCAAGGAGAGGCCATGTCTGGCAATAATGGAGGGCCCTGGGGCGGCGGCGGAAACCGCGGTTCGGGCAATCGTGGCTCGGGTGATGGTGGCGGTGGCCGCGATCCGGGCAATCAGGGACCGCAGATCCCCGAAATCGAGGATCTGGTAAAGAAGGGCCAGCAGCAGCTCAAGGTGTTGATGGGCGGGCGCGGCGGCCAGGGTGGTCGCGGCGGTCCGGGGGGGCCGGGCATCTCGGGGCGTGGTATCGCCTTTGGCCTGGTGGGCCTGGTGGTGCTGTGGCTCGTGGCCTCGTTCTATACCGTGCGCCCGGAAGAGCGCTCGGTGGAGCTGCTTTTCGGGCAGGAATACCGCATCGGCAATCCGGGCCTGAATTTCGCGCCCTGGCCCGTGGTGCGCGCCGAGATCGTGCAGGTGACCACCGAGCGCGTGACGGAAGTGGGCACCGGACGTTCGGCGCTCGATACCGGGCTGATGCTGACGCGCGATGAAGCGGTGGTGGATATTGAGTTCCAGGTGGTCTGGAACATCACCAACCCCGCGCATTTTCTGTTCAATCTGGCCGATCCGCCGAACACGGTTCGCGCGGTGGCGGAATCGGCGATGCGCGACATCATCGCGCGCTCCGAACTGTCGCCGATCCTCAACCGCGACCGGGGCGCCATCGCCGCCGATCTGCGGGCCGCGGCGCAGGCCACGCTCGATACCTACGAATCCGGGGTCAACATCATCCGTATCAACTTCGACAAGGCCGACCCGCCGCGCGAGGTGATCGACAGTTTCCGCGAGGTGCAGGCCGCGCGCCAGGAGCGTGATCGTCTTGAGCGCCAGGCCGATGCCTATGCCAACCGGGTTCTGGCCGCCGCGCGCGGTGAGGCCGCGCAGGTGCAGGAAGAGGCCGAAGGCTACCGCGCCCAGGCAATCAACATCGCCCAGGGTGAGGCCAGCCGCTTCCTGGCCGTGTGGCAGGAATACGTCAATGCGCCCGAAGTCACGCGCCGCCGGATGTATCTGGAAACCATGGAGCAGGTGCTGGGCGGGATGAGCCTGACCATCCTTGACAATGTTACCGGCGAGAATGGCGGCACCGGGGTTCTGCCCTATCTGCCGCTGGATCAGCTTCGCCAGAGGGGGACCAACTGATGAAACGTCTGACGCTTCTCATTCCAGCCCTGGTGATTGCTGCCGCGGTGGCGCTGTCGGCGCTGTTCATCGTCGATGAGCGTGAAAACGTGCTGGTGCTGCAATTCGGCCAGGTGAAACAGGTGCGGACCGAGCCCGGCCTCGGCGTGCGCATTCCCTTCATTCAGGAAGTGGTGCGCTATGATGCGCGCATCCTCGGGCTGCAAAGCCAGCCGCTGGAGATCACCCCGCTCGACGATCGCCGGCTGGTGGTCGATGCCTTCGTGCGTTGGCGGATCACCGATGTCGAGCGCTTCCGCCAGGCGGTCGGTGTCGAGGGGGTGCGCGCCGCGCAGGTGCGTATCGAGCGCATCCTGAATGCCGCCATCCGCGAGATCCTCGGCTCGGTGCCCTCGGGGGCGGTGCTTTCGGAAGACCGGACCGGGCTGATGAACCTTATCCGCGATCTGGCACGCCGTGAGGCGCGCACACTGGGGGTGGATGTCATCGACGTGCGGCTGACGCGCACCGATCTGCCCGAGCAGAACCTCGCTGCCACCTTCGCGCGGATGCGCGCCGAGCGTGAACGCGAGGCTGCCGACGAGATCGCGCGCGGGAACGAGGCCGCGCAGCGGGTGCGTGCGCTTGCCGACCGGACGGTGGTCGAGCTGGTTTCGACCGCGCGCCGCGAATCGGAGATCATCCGCGGTGAAGCCGACGCCGAGCGCAACCGGATCTACGCCGATGCTTTCGGCCGTGATCCGGAGTTCTTTGCCTTCAGCCGCTCGATGACCTCGTATGAGCGCGCGCTGCGCGGCGAGAACACCTCGATGGTGCTCAGCCCTGACAGCGAGTTCTTCCAGTTCCTGCGCTCGGATGGAATCGGTGCCGGGCTGGAGCAGCTTCGCACCGCGCCGGCCGCGCCAGCCGCGGGCGAGCCAGAGGGCGAGGAGCCTCAGGCCCTGATCCTGACGGATTGATCGCGAGGCTACACACCGCGCCCGGGCTTGTCCCGGGCGCGGTTTTTTTCGGCTTCAGCCATTCCCTGCCCTGACAGGAGGCCGCGCGATGAGCAGATCTGCTTCCAGTTCCCCCGAACCGCCCTTCGAGGGCGAGGCCGGCGAGCGGCTGATCGCCGAGATCCGCTCGGACGCCGGGCGCTACTGGCGCGACCATGCCGTTCTGGCGCTTCTGGGCATGGTCGGGGCCGGCGTGTTCTTGTGGCTCATCGGATCGCAGCATGTGGCTATCGGCGCGCTGGGTGCGGTGCTGGCGCTGGCGGTGCGCGGGCTTTATCTGGCCTCGGAACAGATGAGGATGGTCTGGCGGCTGACGGATCGGCGCCTTTTGCTGCCGGATGGGCGCGCGGTGCATCTGCTGGAGATCGAGACCATCCGCAAGCTGATCGGCGATCTGCAACTCATCACGCGCGGCGGTGACAAGCATCTGATCAAGCATCTTGGGGATGCCGATGGCATGGTCGAACTGATTACTCAGGCGCGCGCGCGCCGTGCCCGGCGGGTCAAGGACTGAACCCGGTCTGTGGTTGGCGGGCCGGGCGGCACCATTCGCGCAGGCTGCGGTCATTCGTCCTTGCGGTTTGGGTGCGATGAGGGCCCTGGTCGCACAAGGGTTGATGGCTGGCGCGGGGGCGGGTCACTGGCTATAAGGCTGGCAAATCAGCCCCCTGCGAAATCAGCTTCCGTGATCGAGGCCGCCATGACCCTGCATTTCACCAATGTCCGCCTGATCGACCCCGAAGCGGGAACCGACCTGCCCGGTTCGCTGAGCATCGAGGGCGGGCGGATTGTGGCGCGCGATGGCGCGGCGCGGCAGGGCGCCGAGGTGGTGGATGGCGGCGGCAGATGTCTGGCACCGGGGATCGTGGACTGGGGGGTGCAGGTGGGCGAGCCCGGTGCGCGCCACAAGGAGAGTTTTCGCTCCGCCGCGCTGGCGGCGGCGGCGGGCGGGGTGACCAGCCTGATCACCCGCGCCGATACCAGCCCGGCGATCGATACGCCCGAGGGGCTGGAATTCGTGCGCCGGCGCGCGCAATCGGACGCGGTGGTCAATATCCACCACATGGCGGCGCTGACGCGCGGGCGCGAAGGCCGCGAGATGGTCGAGATCGGTTTTCTGATGGATGCCGGCGCGGTGGCCTTCGGTGACGGCGACCATGTGGTGCGCGATACCAGGGTGCTGTCGCGCTGCCTGAGCTATGCGCATTCGCTGGGGGCGCTGGTGGTGGGGCATCCGCAGGATCCGGGCCTGAGCGCGGGGGCGGCGGTGACCAGCGGCAAGTTCGCCAGCCTGCGCGGATTGCCCGGCGTCTCGCCGATGGCCGAGCGGATGGGTTTTGACCGTGACATGGCGCTGCTGGAGATGACCGGCGCGCGCTATCATGCCGATCAGATCACCTGCGCGCGCACGCTGCCGGCGCTGGAGCGCGCCAGGAAGAACGGGCTCGATATCACCGCGGGGGTGTCGATCCACCACCTGACGCTCAATGAATTCGATGTCGGCGATTACCGCACCTTCTTCAGGCTGAGCCCGCCCCTGCGCGCCGAGGATGACCGTCAGGCCGTGGTGCAGGCGGTGGCCGACGGGTTGATCGATGTGATCTGCTCCATGCACACGCCGCAGGACGAGGAATCCAAGCGCCTGCCTTTCGAAGAGGCCGCGCCGGGCGCGGTGGGCCTGGAAACGATGCTGCCGGCGGCAATACGGCTCTATCATGCCGGGGCGCTGAGCCTGCCGCAGCTCTGGCGGGCGATGGCGCTCAATCCGGCGCGCCGGCTGGGGCTGGATTGCGGACGCCTCTCGGTGGGTGCGCCGGCCGATCTGGTGCTGTTCGATCCTGATGCGCCCTTCGTGCTCGATCGCTTTTCGCTCCGTTCGAAGTCGAAGAACACGCCCTTTGACGGCGCGCGAATGGAGGGTAAGGTCCTGGCAACCTATGTTGCCGGCAAGCCGGTCTATCAACGCGAGGCCGCATGAGCTTTCTGCCCGTCTTCGAGACATCGCTGCCGCTTCTGGCACTGGTGGCGCTGGGCGCCTATCTGCTGGGCTCGGTGCCCTTTGGGCTGGTGATCGCGCGGGCGCTGGGGCTGGGCGATCTGCGCGCCATCGGCTCAGGCAATATCGGCGCCACCAATGTGCTGCGCACCGGCAACAAGGGGGCGGCACTGGCCACGCTGTTGCTGGATGCCGGCAAGGGCGGGGTGGCGGTGCTGCTGGCGCGGCTGGCGCTGGCCGAGGATGCCGCGCAACTGGCGGCGCTGGCGGCGTTTCTGGGCCATCTCTTTCCGGTCTGGCTGGGGTTTCGCGGCGGCAAGGGCGTGGCGACCTTCCTGGGCACGCTGCTGGTTCTGGCCTGGCCGGCGGGTTTGCTGGCCTGCGCGACATGGCTGGCGGTTGCCGCGATCAGCCGGATCTCATCGCTTTCGGCCTTGCTGGCGGCGGCCTCGGCGCCGGTCTGGCTGTGGCTGAGTGGACGGCCTGAGGCAGTGATTCTGGCAGCGGTTCTGGCCGTCGTTGTCTGGCAGCGCCACGGGGCCAATATCGCCCGGCTGCGCGCCGGAACCGAGCCGCGGATCGGCGGGCGCAAGGCGTGAACGGGCGGGCCATGGCTGATCTTGGCGGGTGATGTCGAACCCTGAACCGGACGGCAGCGGGCCGCACCAGGCAGCCCGCTCCCCGCTCAGTAGCTGTATTCGGCGTAGATGCGGCTCAGATCGCCCTGCCAGTCGCCGTGATAGCGCGCCAGCAATTCGTCCGCCGGGGTCTGGCCGGTTTCCAGGCTGTCCTTGAGCGCGTTGAGGAAATGCGTCTCGTCCGGCACCAGCCCGCCGGCGCCTGGCAGCGCGCGCGCCTTCAGCCCGCCTTCGGCCAGGGCGACCGTCTCGCGCGCCAGATCCATCATGTTCAGCTCGTTCACCCTGGCGTTCAGCCCGTCCACGCTGGCCGCCACGCGCAGCGCCTCGCGGGTTTCGGCATCCCAGCCGCGCACCAGATCCCAGGCGGCATCGAGCGCGCCCTGATCATAGAGCAGCCCCACCCAGAACGCCGGCAGCGCGCAGAGGCGCCGCCATGGGCCGCCATCGGCGCCGCGCATCTCCAGGAATTTCTTCAGCCGCGCCTCGGGGAAAATGGTGGTCAGGTGATCGGCCCAGTCGCTGAGGGTGGGCACTTCGCCGGGCAGGGCGGGCAGCCGGCCCTTGAGGAAATCACGGAAACTCTGGCCCAGCGCATCGATATAACGCCCATCGCGATAGACAAAATACATCGGCACATCGAGCGCATAGTCCACATAGCGCTCAAAGCCGAAACCATCCTCGAAGGCGAAGGGCAGCATGCCGGTGCGGCTGGCGTCAAGATCACGCCAGATGCGCGCGCGCCAGCTCTTGTGGCCGTTGGGCGCACCATCGAAGAAGGGCGAATTGGCGAAAAGCGCCGTCGCCACCGGTTGCAGCGCCAGCGCCACACGCAGTTTTTGCACCATGTCGGCTTCCGAGCCGAAATCCAGGTTCACCTGCACCGTGCAGGTGCGATACATCATCTGCTTGCCATGGGTGCCCACGCGGTCCATGTAATCGGTCATCAGCCGGTAGCGCCCCTTGGGCATCACCGGCATCTGCTCATGGCTCCAGACTGGCGCCGCGCCGAGCCCGATGAAGCGCACGCCGATCTCGTCGGCGACCGATTTCACCTGCCGCAGATGCTCGTTGACCTCGTCGCAGGTCTGGTGGATCGTCTCCAGCGGCGCGCCGGAAAGCTCAAGCTGCCCGCCCGGCTCAAGACTGACATTTGCGCCGTCCTTTTGCAGCCCGATGATGTGCTCGCCTTCTAGCACCGGCGCCCAGCCGAAGCGGTCGCGCAGCCCCTCCAGCACCGCCCGGATCGAGCGCGCACCGTCATAGGGCAGGGGCTTCAGGCTGTCGGCGCAATAGCCGAATTTCTCGTGTTCGGTGCCGATGCGCCAATCCGCGCGTGGCTTGCAGCCCGCCGCGAGGTGTTCGGCCAGTTGATCGCGATGCTCGATCGGCCCGCCGCCGGATTGGGGGATGGACATGGGATTGGGCTCCGGGCTGATTTGTTTGTTTGCCAGACCTGTATCGCGGGGGCGCTCAAGTCAAGAGCACGCGGCGACCCCGGCGCCAGATCGGGCGCGGTGTGGCACCGGGCGGCGCGGCGATCTGGCGCAGCAGTTGTGCCACGTCCAGACCGTCGAGCGTGGCAAAGGCGTCAAACAGCGCCTCGGCACCGCGCGCGCCGCGCGGAATGACAAGCTGCCGGCCGCTTTCGGCGGTGATCAGCCAGTCCCGCCCGTCGCCGCTCAGGGCCAGCCAGGTGATTTCATCCAGCGCCATGAAGCCGCCCTCATGCGGGCCCAGATAACTGATCTCGCCCTCGACCACCTGCACCACGCCGGGCGCGTTGTCGCGCGCCAGAAACCGTGCCCGGCGGATCATGACAATCCCGTAGCCCAGCCCCGCAAGACACAGCGCGGCGCCAAGTCCGGGCAGCACATAGCCGGGCCGGGCCAGCAGCCAGAGACCCAGCGCCAGAAGCGCCAGCCCGGCCAGCGGCTCGCGCCAGGCATGCAGCCGCGCCAGGGCTTCGCGGCGGATCAGGGACATGAGGGCACCCGTTGCGGGGAGGCGAACAGGACCAGCGTGATTTCATCCGCCGGCTGGAACCCGAGCGCCCGATAGGCCCGCACTGCCGGCGCGCTGGCGGCAAAGAGCACCGCACGCGTGGCGCCGCGGGCGCGCGCCTCGGCCAGATGCAGCGCCACTGCTAGCCGCGCCAGCCCCCGGCCGCGCAGCGCCGGCGGGCAATAGACCCCGCCCACCTGCACCGCATCGCCCAGGTCGGCGTTGAAACCGGTCAGTGCCACGATCTGCCCGGCGCGGCGCAAAAGCCTGTGCGAGCCATCGCGCAGCCATTGCGGCAGAAGCATGCCGTCCTCGGTCAGTCCCAGCATGCCCGCGATATGGGCGTTCTCATGGCAGCACCAGACCTGCATCGCGCGTCCGCGCCCGGCAAGGTTGCTCAACGGGAACATCGAGCCAGCCAGGTGCTCGTGCAGGAAGGTTTCCAGCGCCGGGCGATCCGAAGGGGTGAGCGGCCTCATGCCCAGTCCCCCAACGCCACCTGCCAAAGCGTGATTGCCGCCACCGCGGCGGTATCGGCGCGCAGGATGCGCGGCCCAAGCGCCATCGGGCGCACGAAGGGCAGGGCGGCCAGCCGGGCGCGCTCGGCGGGGGAAAACCCGCCCTCGGGACCGATCAGGATGGCCGCGCTGGTGCTTGCGGCGGCCGGCTTCGGCAGCGCGGTTGCGCCGGCGCGGCCCTCGTCGGCCCAGTAGAGCACGCGGCCTTCGGGCCAGTCGGCCAGCAGGCGGGCCAGCGGTTGCAACTCGGCCACCTGCGGCACGAAGGTTGCGCCGCATTGCTCGGCGGCCTCGATGGCATGGGCTTGCAAACGGTCGCGGCGAATGCGCTCGGCATTGGTGAATGCGCTCTGCACCGGCTGGATCCGTGCCACACCCAGTTCGGTTGCCTTTTCGACAATGAAGTCGGTGCGCGCCTTCTTGATCGGCGCGAAGAGCAGCCACAGGTCCGGCGGGTTGTGCTGTGGCGTGGCCGGGGCGAGACATTCGAGCGTGCAGGCCCGTTTGCCCGCCTGGCGAATCACCGCGCGCCATTCGCCGTCGCGGCCGTTGAAAAGCGCCACTTCGGCCCCTTCGCCCAACCGCATCACGGCCTGAAGGTAATGTGCAGCCTCCTGCGACAGGGATACAGGTTGCCCTTCGCCCAGCGCCTGCTCTACATAGAGGCGGACCTTGGGGCGGAGGGTCGCGGCAGCGGGTGCTGAAGGCTGTCGGTCTTTCATGGAAGCGACTGTATGACCGGAAAAACGCAAAAACCAGAGGCGGACGAAACTGGCGCAAAGGCCGGCACGCCTGAGGCCGGCGCGCCCGAAGCTGGCGGGCCGGAGGCGGCGGTCGGGCAGGAGCCGCCCGGCAATCCTGGCCAGGCTGAACTGCCACCCGGCGATTCTGCGGTCATCGCCGACCGGGTGGATGGCAACTGGGTCGACACCCACGCCCCTGTAGATCTGCAACCCTATCTGCGCCTCAGCCGCGCCGACCGGCCGATCGGCACATGGCTCCTGCTGCTGCCCTGCTGGTGGGGCGCGCTGCTGGGCGCGCTGGCCGTGCCCGAAACCGCCGGCTGGCTGACGGTCTGGATCATTCTGGCTTGCGCGCTGGGCGCTTTTCTGATGCGCGGCGCGGGCTGCACCTGGAATGACATCACCGACCGCGACCTTGACCCACAGGTCGAGCGCACGCGCAACCGGCCGCTGGCCTCGGGGCAGGTGGGGGTGCGCGAGGCGCTGATCTGGATGGCCATTCAGGCGGTTGCATCATTCTTCATCCTGCTGACCTTCAACAGCGCCGCCATCGCCCTTGGCATCATCGCGCTGGTGCCGGTGGCGGTCTATCCCTTCGCCAAGCGCTTTACCTGGTGGCCACAGGTGTTTCTGGGCATCGCCTTCAACTGGGGCGCGCTTCTGGCCTGGACGGCGCAGACCGGCGGGTTGGGCCTGCCGGCGGTGTTTCTGTATCTGGCGGGCATCGCCTGGACGCTGTTCTACGATACGATCTATGCCCATCAGGACCGCGAGGATGACGCGCTGATCGGCATCAAGTCCACCGCGCGGCTCTTTGGCGACAAGAGCGAATACTGGCTGCGCGGTTTTCTGGTGGCCTCGGTGGTGCTGATGTCGCTGGCGATCATCTTCGCGCTGGCACCGCTGGCCAACCCGCTGGTGATGTCGTTGACCCTGGCCGGCGCCTGGGCCTTCGGCGCGCATTTGAACTGGCAACTGGGCAAGCTTGATATCAACGCGCCGGATGTCTGCCTGCGGCTGTTTCGCTCCAACCGGGATGCCGGTCTGATCGTTGTGCTGATTTTCGCCGCCGCGCAGTTCGTCTGATTGCATTGCCCCCCGGCAGGGGCTAGGTCAGGGCCGAATGGAAACGCAACCCACGCAACGCCCCATACCGGGCAAACCAACGCTGCTGTCGCTGGCTGCTTTCGTGCTGGCGGCGGGTCTGGCTGCTGGTGCGGCCATGGTGCTGGCCACCGCGGTCGAGCGCTACAATGCCAACCGCCTGGGCAGCGAGCTGTTCGATTCAGGACTGCAATGGGTGGCCTTTGATGTCGATGGGCTCAGGGTGCATCTTTCGGGCACCGCGCCCAGCGAATCGGCGCGCATAAGGGCGTTGCAGGTGGCGGGCGGGCTGGTCAACGCCGCGCGGGTCAGCGAGAGCTTCGAGGTGGCTTCGCGCTCGGTTGTCGTGGCGCCGGTGTTTCGTATCGAGATGATGCGCAACCTCGACGAAATATCGATCATCGGCCTGGTGCCCGCGGCCGAGGGCGACGCACCGATCATCGAGCGGCTGACGGCCATCGCCTCCGAAATGACGGTCGCCGACATGGTGCAGACCGCCGAACATGCGGTGCCGGCCGGCTGGAACGCGGCGGTCGATTTCGCTGTGCAGGCGCTGGCTCTGGTGCCGGTGGCGCAGATTTCCGTCACCGCCGGGCGGATCGAGGTGCACGCGCTGGTCCAGAGCGCCGAGGCCCGCCAGCGGCTTGAGGCACGACTGCGCGAGATCGCGCCGCGCGGGCAGGTGCTGATCCTTGATCTGGTTGCGCCGCGCCCGGTGATCGCGCCCTTCACCCTGCGCTTCGAGATCGACGCCGAGGGCGCGCGGTTTGACGCCTGCGCCGCCGATACCGAGGCCGCGCGCGATGTCATTCTGCGCGCCGCGCGGGCAGCGGGTGCCAACGGGCGGCTCAGTTGCGTCATCGGCCTGGGCGCACCGACGCCGCGCTGGGGAAGGGCGGTGGAACAGGCGATCGTCACATTGTCGGGGCTGGGTGGCGGCACGGTGACATTCTCGGACAACGATGTCTCGCTGGTGGTTCCGGGCAGCGTGGGGCAGGGCGCGTTCGACCGCGCGGTGGGGCGGCTGGAGACACAACTGCCCGATGCCTTCAACCTGACGGCCGTGCGCCTTGAACCCGAGGGCGAAGGTGGCGAGGGAGCCGCTGCCGGGCCTGAAGTTCTGGCGACGCTCTCGCCTGAGGGCGAATTGCTGATCGAGGGGCGGCTGCCCGATGCCCGCATCCGCGATTCGGTCAGTGCCTTTGCCCGCGCGCGCTTCGGCTCGGCCGCGGTGGCGGTCGAGGCGCGGCTGGACGATACCCTGCCCTCGGGCTGGTCGGTGCGGGTGCTGACCGCGCTGGAGGCGCTGGCCGAGCTGCATTACGGCAATGCGCGCATCCGCAGCGAGCGCGTGGAACTGGCAGGCGTTTCCGGCAACCCCGAGGCCAGCGCGCTGGTGTCGCGCATCCTGTCTGAGGGGTTGGGGCAGGGGGCCGATTTTTCCGTGCGGGTGCGCTATGATGCGGCACTTGACCCGGTCGAGCAGGAACCCACGCCGGAGCGCTGTGAAGAACGTATCCAGACCATTCTGGTGACCAACAAGATCACTTTCGCGCCGGGTTCGGCGGCGTTGGACGACGAATCGCGCGAGGCGCTGGACCTGATCGCCGAGGTGCTGCGCGATTGCGGCGAGATGGAGATGGAGATCGCCGGTCACACCGACAGCCAGGGCCGGGCCGAGACCAATCTGGCGCTGAGCCAGGCCCGCGCCGAAGCGGTGATCAATGCCCTTCTGGCGCGCCGGGTGCTGGTTTCGGGCATGCAGGCGCGCGGCTATGGTGCCGAGCAGCCGATCGCCGACAACGCCACCGCCGAAGGGCGCGAGATCAACCGGCGCATCGAATTTTCGCTGATCCGCCCCGAACCCGAGCCCGAACCGATCGACCCGGCGCTCGAAGAGCTTCTGGAGTTCGAGATCCGATCCCCGGACGCTGATACCACCCGCCCGCAGCCGCGCCCCGCCACGGTGGAGACGCCGTCGCAAGGCGCCAGTGACGATCCGGCAGAAGAGGGTCCGGAAGATACCGCGCCGGCCGAAAGTGACTGACGCGGCCCGCCGCCGTGACCGGCCAGACAGGAAAGATGCCGCATGAACCGTATCGAATTCATCATCGTCACCGCGATAATCCTGTTTGTCAGTTTCGCGCTGGGCTGGTTCGCGAACTGGCTGGTTCACAGGTTCACCCGCGTCACCCAGGCCGATCTGGGCGAGTTGGAGCGCATGGCCCAGGCGCTGCACGAGGCCGAGGAAATCCGCGATCAGGCGATCACCTGGGTGCAGAACCGCGAAGAGGAGCTGACCCGCCAGTTGTCGCAGACCCAGGCCGAATTGTCGGCAGCGATGGACGGGCTGCGGGAGGCGCGCTACGAGGCCGAAATGCTGCGTCGCCATATCGAAGAGGGCGGCGCATCGAGCGACCGCTAGCGCGCTGCCGGGCGGGGTGATTTCAGGGGCAGTCTGCGGCAGCATGCCCGCGCGTGGCGCGGATCAGTCGCGCAGACGGATCCAGACCGGGGTGTGATCGGAGGGTTTTTCCCAGTCGCGCGGCGCGGTTTCGATCCAGGCGTCTTCCAGCCGGTCGGCGGCCTGCGGCGACAGAAGCAAATGGTCGATGCGGATGCCGTCATTGCGCGCCCGTGCGCCGGCCTGGTAATCCCAGAAGCTGTAGTGCCCCGGCTCCGGGCGGCGCAGGCGCAGCGCGTCGTAGAGGCCAAGCGTTTCAAGCCGGCGAAAGGCGGCGCGGCTGTCAGGGCGAAAGAGCGCATCCTCGCGCCAGGCGTCAGGGCGCGCGGCGTCAATCGGCTGGGGGATGACGTTGTAATCGCCCGCCAGCACCAGCGGCTGCTCGTTGGCCAGAAGGCTGCGCGTGCGCGTCAGCATCCGGTCCATCCAGGCGAGCTTGTAGTCGAATTTCGGTCCGGGTGCGGGATTGCCATTGGGCAGGTAAAGCCCGCAGATGCGCAGGTTCACAGGGCCTTCGACACTGGCCTCGATCCAGCGCGCCTGCTCGTCGGCGCTATCGCCGGGCAGGGCGCGAACCACGTCGCGCAGTGGTGCCCGCGACAGGATCGCCACGCCGTTGAACCCTTTCTGCCCATGGGTTTCCAGGTGGTAGCCGCGGCTTTCGATCAGGTCGCGGGGGAAGGTCTCGTCGGTGGATTTGATCTCTTGCAGCACCGCCAGATCGGGGGCGCTTTCATCGAGCCAGCGGGCCAGAACCTCGGCGCGCGCCTTGATGCCGTTGATGTTGAACGTGGCGATCTTCATGGCGCTCCCCCAGGCCTGTGCTGCGTCTTGCCCTGCCGCCGGGTGTCCGGGGCAGGCCGGGCGGTTCAGCCGTTGCCGCGCGCGAACAGCCCGGCCTGTTCGGCGGCATGGCGCAGGGCGCGCGATTTGTTGACGGTTTCCTGCCATTCGGATTCGGCGTTGCTGTCATGCACCACCCCGCCGCCGGCCTGAATATAAAGCACCTCGTCCTTGATCACCGCGGTGCGCAGCGCGATGCACATGTCCATCTCGCCATTGGCCGAAAAATAGCCGATGCCGCCACCATAGACGCCGCGCTTTTCCGGCTCCAGCTCGTCGATGATCTGCATCGCGCGAACCTTCGGCGCGCCGGAGACGGTGCCTGCCGGCAGCCCCGCCAGCAGCGCCGAAAGCGCATCCTCGCCCTCGGCGATCTGCCCCACCACATTGGAGACGATATGCATCACATGGCTGTAGCGCTCGATGATGAAGCGCTCGGTCGGATGCACGGTGCCGATCCGCGCCACGCGGCCCACATCGTTGCGCCCCAGATCCAGCAGCATCAGATGCTCGGCCAGTTCCTTCTCATCACCCAGCAGGTCGGCTTCCAGCGCGCGGTCTTCCTCGGGCGTGCGGCCGCGGGGGCGGGTGCCGGCAATGGGCCGGATGGTCACTTCGCCGTCGCGCAGCCGCACCAGGATCTCGGGACTGGCGCCGACGATGTGAAACCCGCCCAGATCGAAATAGAACATGAAGGGCGAGGGATTGGTGCGCCGCAACGAACGGTAGAGGGCGAAGGGATGCAGCGGAAAGTCCTGCGCCCAGCGCTGGCTGGGCACGACCTGAAAGATGTCGCCGGCGCGGATGTAGTCGCGCGCCCGTTCGACCGCTGCCAGATAGGCTTCCTTGGTGAAGTTCGAGCGCGCCTCGCCGACGCGGGCGGTCTGGCCCAGTGCACGGCCCATGCCGGCCACCTCGCGCTCCAGGTCGCGCAGCGCATCCATCACCCGCTCGGCGGCCTGCGCATAGGCGGCGCGCGCCGATAGCCCGCCCTCAAACCAGGCCGGCGCGACCACCGTCACCTCGCCCTTGACGCCATCGAGCACCGCCACCACCGAGGGGCGCATCAACACTGCATCTGGCAGATCCAGCGGGTCGGGCAGGGTGAGCGGCAGATCCTCGACCAGGCGGATCATGTCATAGCCGAGATAGCCGAAGAGCCCCGCGGCGATGGCCGGCAGGCCCTCGGGCATGGCGATGCGGCTTTCGGTGATCAGCGCGCGCAATTCCTGCAGCGGATGGCCGCTCTGGTCGCTGAAAGCCTCGCCGTCGAAGCGGGCCTGGCGGTTGATCCGTGCAGCACCGTCGCGGCATTGCCAGATCAGATCGGGCTTGAGGCCGACGACCGAATAACGCCCGCGCACCTCGCCGCCGGTAACCGATTCCAGCATGAAACTGTCGCGCCGGTTGCCCGCCAGCTTCAGCATCAGCGAGACCGGCGTGTCCAGATCGGCGGCCAGCCGGGCAAAGACAAGCTGGTTTTCACCACGCAGCCAACCGGCTTCGAATTCAGCAAAGGAGGGTTGCAGCGCAGCGGTTTCGATCACGGCGGGATGCCTTAGCGGAAGTTGGTATGAACCGCCTCGATCGCGGCCTGGTTGAGCGTGATCCCCGCCTCCCTTTCGAGCGCGCGGGCGAAATAGCTGAACACGTCCTGCGCCAGCGCTGCGCCGATCTGTTCATCAATGGCCTCGATCAGCCGCGCGGTCTGGGCATCAGCGGGATCAGGGGGGCGGCGCTCGGAGGCGATGGCCAGATAGCCGCGCTCGCCCGCGACATGCAGAACCGGGGTGCCGGGCTCGGCGTCAAAGATCTGCTCCAGCAGCGGCTGCGGCAGGTCGCCAAGACGGTCGGTGCGGGTGATCTGCTCGAACCCCTCGGGCACCAGACCCTGCGCTTCGGCAAAAGCCTCGGCACCAGCACGCGCAAGCTCGGCGCTCAGGCTCTGGCCATGGCGCAGGAGCGCACTGGCGACGGTCTCGGCACGGGCGCCTGCGCGGGCCTCGTCAACGACTTCAGCCAGCGGGCGGGGGGCCGGCGGGGTGATGGCATCTAGGCGCAGTGCAAAGAGCCCGCCATCGGCCAAGGCATTCATTTCGGCGAAATCGCCCTCGCTGGCGGCACCGGCGGCAGCGCGGAATTCGCTGTAGGCGGCGATTCCTTCGCTGCTGCCGCGCGCCCAGTCTATGCGGCCCAGCTCCATCGCCGTTTCGCTGGCGAGATCCTCGATCGAGGCGCCGCCGGCGAGCAGATCCTCGTAGAGGTCGAAATCGTCGGCGATCATCCGGCGGGCGCGGTCGGCGGCCAGTTCGGCGCGCAATTCGGGTTCGGCTTCCTCGAAAGGCGTCTCCTGGGCGTTCAGGATCGCCACCATGCGAAACAGCGCCGGACCAACCGGGCTGGGCAGGGGGCCGGCCACGTCGCCGGGCTCTTCAAGCGCAAAGACGGCCTCGCCGGCGGCGCCAAGCTGGGCGCGCGTGACATCGCCCATATCGGTATCATCGAGCGACAGGCCACGCTCGGCGACCAGATCCTCGAAGCTGGCGACGCCTTCACGCAGGCGGCTCGCTGCCTCGGCGGCGGTGTCCTGATCGGCGAAGACCAGCCGTTCAATCAGCCGGCGCTCGGGCACGACATAATCGTCCAGCCGCGACTCGTAGAGCTGACGCAGCGCGGCTTCATCGACCTCGACGCTGTCGATCAGCATCGCCGGGGTGATCCAGGCATAGGTGATGGCGCGGATCTCGGGGGCCATGAAACGCGCCTGATTGGCCTCGTAATAGGTTTCGACGGCGGCATCCGAGGGCGTTTCGACCGAGCCGGGCAGATCGGCCTCACCCAGGATGAAGAGCGCGAAACTGTGGCGGGTGGCATAGTGCTGCAAGATTGCCGCGCGCAGGTTTTGCGGCGTGTCGATGCCTGCGGCGGTGGCGGCCTGCAGGATGCCACGCGCTGCATCGCGGCGGATTTCGGCCTCGAACTCCGAAGGCGTCTGGCCGATGTTTTGCAAGGTGAAGCGATAGGTGTCGCGGTCGAAGGCGCCGCCGGGGCCCCGGAAGGCGGAAATCGAGGTCAGGGTGCGTTGCACATTGCCGTCACCCACCGAAATGCCGATGCGCTCGGCCTCGGACTCCAGCGCGGCCTGGGTGACAAGCTGGGCGCGGACCTGGCCATCAAGCCCCATCGCCTGCACCTGTGCAAAGGGCATTGCCTGCCCAAACTGCTGCTCGATGGCACGGATCTCGTTTTGCAGCGCGCGCGCATAAGCGGTGGTGGTGATGTCGCGCCCACCCACCTGCCCGATCGAGCGCACGCTCTGGCTGAGGAAGCCGTCGATGCCAAAACCGGCCAGCCCCACCACCAGCAGCCCCATCAGGACCCATACGAGTATGTTCTGCGCGCTCTTCTTTCTGGCCATTGCAGCCCCTCACTGGCTGGTCACGTTTCGAGCCTGTGTAAGGATAACCGGGCGCAGGGGCAAGGCCGCGCGGCGGCGGCAATGCGCGCGGTGTTGCTTTCGTCCGAGGGCGGCCTTCGGCCGCTGCGACGGGCCAGTGGTCGCGGGTCAGGCGGTTTCGGCCAGCCGGGCCTTGCTGACCGCCTCGGCGTCGCGGCCATGCACCTCCTCGTAGTGGTCAAAGCGGGTTTCGAACCAGGCGGTGCCCTGGGTGGCGGTGGCCAGCGCCGTCAGCAGGGCTTCAAGCGCGGTGGATGGCAGCGCCGCGCGAAACAGGTCCCAGCCGCGAAAGCCGGGGTCGCGGTCAAAGCCCAGCACCTGCCCCTTGAGGCTGCTGATCACCGAAACCAGCCCGCCCGAGATAGCCGAGGGCACATGGATTTCCACCCGCTCGATGCCTTGCAGAAGCACCGGCCCGGCCATCGCCAGCGCCTCGCGCACCCCCATGCGCCCGGCGGTGCGGAAGGCGTGGTCCGAACTGTCGACCGAATGGTGCTTGCCGTCGCTCAGCGTCACGCCGATATCGATCACCGCAAAACCCAGCGGCCCGCGCGCCATGGCGTCGCGCGCGCCCTCCTCGACCGAGGGGATGTAGTTGCGCGGCACCGCGCCGCCCTTGACCACCTCATCGAACTGAAAACCCGTGCCGCGCGGCAGGGGCGTCAGGCGCAATGCCACATCGGCAAATTGCCCCGCCCCGCCCGATTGCTTGCGGTGGCGATAGCGCACCTCGGCAGGGCGCGAGATCGTTTCGCGCCAGTTCACGCGCGGGGTACGGGTGTCGACATTGAGGCCGAAATCGCCCTCAAGCAGGGCCAGCAGCCGGCGCAGATGCTGCGGACCCTGCACACGCAGCACCGGCTGGCCGGTTTCCTCCTCGGTGCCGATCTCGATGGCGGGGTCGGTTTCGGCCAGCCGGGAAAGCGCGGTGGACAGGCGCACCTCTTCGCGCTCGGAGCCGGGGATCAGCACCCGCGCCAGCATCGGCGGCTGACGGCCGGCCCAGGGCGGGGCGGGCAGGATCGCGGCATTGCCGAGCGGGCGCGCGGCGGGCAGGTGCTCGGCCTTGACCGCCAGCGCCACCTCGCCCGGTGCAAGCGTGCCGGCGCCGGTGCCACCGGGCTGCTGCAGCCCGCCCAGATTGCCACCCGCCAGCGTGCTGCCGGCACTGATGCCGCCATCAAGCGCGCGCAGCGCCACCACCTTGCCCAGATGCTTGCGCAACTGCGCCTGAAACGTCACCGCGCGCACCGGCGGCGTGCCTTCGGCGCTCAGCCGGTCGCGCAGCGCCTCGGGGGCGGGGCATTCGTGGCGCAGCGCCTTCATCAGCCGGGTGACGCCGTTGTTGTGCTCGGCCGCACCCAGAAAGGCCGGCACCAGCACGCTGTCGCGGGTCTCGCGCCCGGCGATGGCATAGAGCGCATCGCTTGGCGGGGTGCGGTCCTCGATCAGTTCTTCCAGCAGCGCATCATCGAAATCCGACATCTGTTCAAGCAACTCGCCGCGTGCCTCGGTCTCGCGCTCGGCCACCGGCCCCCGTGCGGGCAGTTCCACCAGCGCCGATTGCTGCCCGTCTCGGTAACGCCAGGCACGTTCCGAAATCAGATCCACCGCGCCGATGATCTGCTCGCCCTCGCGCAGCGGGATCTGGCGCAGCACGATGGCATGATTGCAATAGGCCTGAAGCTCGGAAATGATGTCGCGCACCCGGCCGCGGGCGGTGTCCATGCGGTTGATGAACACAAAGCACGGTGTGCCCGCAGCATCGATCGCGCGCAGCCAGGGCGCGCAAAGCATTGCCGCCTCGGGCTCGGGCGGCACGCAGAGCACCGCCGCATCCGAGGCCATCAGCGCGCCTTGCGCCATCGCCGCATATTCCGCCCCGCCCGGCAGATCGAGGGCGCACCAGCGCTCACCCAGATAGTCGAAGGCGGTCAGGGTCAACGGATCGAGCGGTTCAACCGCAGCCGGTTTCCCGTCACCTGTTCCCCCGTCCAGCGCCGCCAGGCGCCGCACGAGGGTTGACTTGCCCGATTGTGAAGGCCCCAGAACCGTGAAGCATCGCATGATCGCCCCTCCCCGTGGCTGTTTGCCGGGCCAGTGCCGGCAAGGGCGCCATCCGTGCAGGCCCATCGGTGCAGACATGGTGCAGCGCGGCTGCGATCCGGGGGCAGGCGGCGCCTGCGTGGCCCATGATCGCCCCTGCGCGGCGATGCGTCAATCATGCTGTGCGTCCGCTGCCCCGGTTCAGCGCACCCGCGAAAGCCGTGCCATCAGTTCGCCGATCTGCGTGCAATCGGCATTGGCAAAGGCGATGCGCATTTCCTGCGCGCCTTCGGGTGCGGTATCGGGCCTGAACATCGTGCCGGGCAGCAGCAGCACGCCCGCCTCGCGCAGAAGCCGGCGGGCGACCTCCGGGGCGGGGGCGTCGAACGGGTGGCGGGCATAGGCGAAATAGGCGCCACAGCCCATCAGCTCCCAGCCATCGAGCGCCTTGAACCCCTCGATCATTGCCGCGCGGCGGCGCAGGATCTCGGCGCGTTCACTGGCCAGCCAGTCGCCCAGGTTCTCCAGCCCCCAGAGCGCCGCCATCTGCCCCGGCCCCGAAACGCAGATGGTGACGGTATCAAGGAATTTCTCGATCTCGGCAAGCCGCGCCTGCCCGGCGATGATCGCCCCCACGCGATGCCCGGTCAACCGGTAGGCTTTTGAAAATGAATAGAGATGGATCAACACCTCTTCCCAGCCGGGGCGCTTGAACAGGCCGTGCGGCGGGCCGTCGAGGGTGTGGAAATCGCGGTAGGTCTCATCGACGATCAGTGCCAGCCCGTGGCGCGCGGCAAGATCGCCGAAGGCCTCGATCAGCGCCGGCGGATATTCCACCCCGCCGGGATTGTTGGGCGTCACCAGCACGATGGCGCGGCTGCGCGGCGTGATGCGGGCCTCGGCGGCGGAAGGGTCGGGCAAGAGATCGGAGCCGGTGGGCAGGGCTATGGTGGTGATGCCCTGCATGCTCAGCCACATGTGGTGATTGAAATACCAGGGCATCGGCAGGATCACCTCGTCGCCGGGACCGGCAAGCGTGGCAATGGCGGCGCAAAACGCCTGATTGCACCCCGAGGTGATTGCCACCTGTTCGGTTGCGATGGCGGCGCGGTAATGGGCGCAACTGCGTGCGGCCAGCGCGGCGCGCAGCTCCGGGTTGCCCAGAACGGCGCTGTAGAGATGGATCGCCGGGTCATCCTCCATGGCGCGGGCCATGGCGGCGCGCATTGGCGCGGGTGGCGGATCGACGGGTGCGGCCTGGCTGAGGTTCAGCAGCGGCAGGCCGGGCGGCAGCAGTGTTTCGGCCAGCCAGCGGCGGGCCTCCATCACCGGCGGATTGAAAGTGGCGGCGAGCGCGGGGTTGAGCGGCAGCGGCATGAGGGTTCCGGTGGTTGCGATGTCGCGCCACCCTGCCGCAAGCCGGGGCGGGGGGCAATCGGGTTTCGGGTGGCGGGCGGGGGCGACTTGCCAAGCCGTGCGTTCTGGCCCATGCAGGCGCAGCCCCGGCCCCGCCAGCCCTTCAGGAGGAGCATCACCCGTGACCCCTGCCGCCCGTCAGGCCGCCGCCATCGCCATTCTTGACCGCCATCTGGCCGGCCAGCCGGCCGAGGCCGCGCTCACGCAATGGGCGCGTGCCAGCCGGTTCGCCGGTTCCGGCGATCGCGAGGCGGTGCGCGACTGGGTGTTTCGCGCGCTGCGTCAGCGGCGTTCGGCGCTGGCGCTTGCAGGGGGCAGCACGGCCACCGGGCGCAAGCTCCTGCTGGGGCTGCACCGTGGCGATGGCGCCGCCCCGCAGGGCTGGGATGGCACGCGCCATCATCCTGCGCCGCTCGATGCCGCCGAACAGGCGCTTCTTGAGGCGCCCCACCCGGCATTGGAACGCGGCGAGCGGCTCGATTGTCCCGATTGGCTGCTGGCGCATTTTGACGGCGCGCTGGGTGCGCAGGCCGATGCCGTTCTGGCACAGTTGCGCGCGCGCGCGCCGGTCTTTGTGCGTGTCAATACCGTGCGTGCCAGCCTTGCTTCGGTGCAGGCGGAACTGGAGGCCGAGGGGATCGCTGCGCAACCCCATCCGCTGGCCCCGCATGCGCTGGAGATCACCGCCAACCCGCGCCGCCTGCGCCAGAGCGCGGCGCTGGCCGAGGGGCGGGTGGAGTTGCAGGACGTGGCGTCGCAGGCCGTGGTGGCGGCCTTCGCCCGCTGGATCGATGCCGGGGCAGGGGTGCTGGATTTTTGCGCTGGCGGTGGGGGCAAGGCGCTGGCGCTGGCCGCCGAGGGCTTCGCCGTCAGCGCCCATGACGCGGCCCCGGCGCGGATGCGCGATCTGCCGGCGCGCGCGGCCCGGGCGGGGGCGCATATTGCGCTGCTGGGCGATCAGGTAAGCGGCCAGTGGCCGGCGGTGCTGGCCGATGCGCCCTGTTCAGGCTCCGGCAGCTGGCGCCGCTCGCCCGAGGCCAAGTGGGCGCTGAGCACCGCGCGGCTGGATGAGTTGGTGCAGACCCAGGCGGCGATCCTGCACCGCTGCGCCGCGCTGACCGCACCGGGTGGCGTGCTGGGCTATGCGACCTGCTCGCTCTTCCAGGCCGAGAACGATGCGCAGATCACCGCGTTCCTGGCCGCGCATCCTGGCTGGCAGCAACGCAAAACCTTGCGGCTGACGCCGCTCGATGGCGGCGACGGCTTCTTTCTGGCGGTGCTGCGCCGGGACTGACCCGGCATCCGGGCGCGCGCTTCAGCGCGGCGTTCTGGGCCGGAAGGGGCGCGCATCGCCACCGCGCGCCGGGGCCGAGCCCGCCGCCGGCCCGCCTTTGCGTGCGCCGGGTGTGAAGCTCTTGCCTCCATCCCTGGATTGCGACGCACCGCCTTTGCCGGGGCCTTTGCCTGGCCCCTTGTTCGGGCCTTTCTTCATGCCCGGCCCGGACTTGGTGCCAGACTTGGGGCCGGCCTTGCCCGGCTTCCCGCTCTTGGGCGGCCCGTCAAGGCGCGCCGAGGGGTTGCGCGCGGTGGCGGGGTCGAAACGCGGGCGCTCGGTCTTTGGTGCGGCGGTCCTTGGTGCGGCGGACTTTGGTGAGGCGGGTCTGGCTGAACCCTCGGCGGACTTGGCCCTGGCCGGCCCGGCCGGTTGGTAAGCACCCTTCGGACCTGCCGGTTTGTGAGGGCCCTTCGCGCCTGCCGCCTGGTGAGTGCCCTTCGGGCGTGCGGCGGGTGCGGGGGATGGCCGTTCCTGTGTGGGCGCGCTGGTGCTCACGGGTGCAGCGGTCGGTGCGGTTTGCCTGGGGCTTTCGTATCTGGCGGGCCTGCTGTGTGCCTCTGCGGGGGGCTTGCCGGCAGGGCGCGGGCGCTGATCTTGCGCGGCGCGCTCGCCCGGTCCCTGATGAGGCCCGCTTCTTTGCTGCATCGCGCGCGGCTTGCGCGCCGGGGGTGCGGCCCGTTCGTGCTGCGGGGATTGCTGCGGGGCTTGATGTGATGCTGTCCGGGGCGCCGAACGCGGCGCGGGGCGGGAATCGGCGCCGGGGGCATCGGTGCGGGTGACGGGAATTTCCTGCTCCAGCAGTGCCGAGGCGCCGAGCGCGTTGAAGAACCGCTCCTCGCAATCGGCATGCAGTTGAACCAGCGTGCGATCCTCGAAAATGCGAATCGCGCCGATATCGGCCTTGTTCAGGTCGCCGGCGCGGCACAGCATCGGCAGGATCCAGCGCGGCTCGGCACGGTTGGACGCGCCCACACCAAGGCTGACCCAGAAGCTGCGCTCGAACTCGGTGCGCGCGCGCGGCTTGGGGCCATCGGGGGTGACGGCGGCGATATCCTCGGGGGCGGAGCGGGCGGCGAAATACTGTCGCAACACGCCGGCGGCCAGTTCGCGCGGGGCGAAGCGCTCGACCAGCAGGTTGATCATCGCCGTTTCGGTGGTTTCCTCGGGGGCGGTGAGTGCGGCATCGGTCAACAGCCGTTCGGTATCGCGCCCGGCGACCTCGGCGGCACCCGGTGCGGCGGCCCATTCGGCGTCAAGCCCGGCCGCGGCCAGAAGCCGCTCGGTGCGTCGGCGGGCGTTGAACGGCACGATCAGTGCGCTCACCCCCTTGCGCCCGGCGCGCCCGGTGCGGCCCGAGCGGTGCAGCAGTGTTTCACGGTTCGAAGGCAGATCGGCGTGGATCACCAGTTCCAGCCCCGGCAGATCAATGCCGCGCGCTGCCACATCGGTCGCCACGCAGACGCGCGCGCGCCCGTCGCGCATGGCCTGCAATGCGCGGGCGCGCTCGTCCTGGGCCAGTTCGCCCGAAAGCGGCACCACCGAGAAGCCGCGATTGAGCAGGCGCGCCGTCAGATGGTTGACCATCGCGCGGGTCTTGCAAAAAACCAGCGTATTGCGCGCCTCGTAATAGCGCAGCACGTTGACGATGGCATTTTCACTGTCCTCGGTGGCGACGGTGAGCGCGCGATAGGCGATATCGCCATGCGGGCTGCGCTCGGACTGGGTGGTGATGCGGCGTGCCTCGCGCTGGTAGTTCTGCGCCAGCCGCGCGATCCCGCCGGAAACCGTGGCCGAGAACATCAGGGTGCGGCGTTCGGCCGGCGCGGCATCGAGGATGAATTCCAGATCCTCGCGAAAGCCCAGATCGAGCATTTCATCGGCCTCGTCCAGCACCGCCACGCGCAGATGCGACAGATCGAGCGCGCCGCGTTCCAGATGGTCGCGCAGCCGGCCCGGCGTGCCCACGACGATATGCGCGCCACGCTCCAGCGCCCGGCGCTCGGTGCGTGCATCCATCCCGCCGACACAGGAGGCGATGGCGGCGCGGGCGGGATCGTAGAGCCAGTCAAGCTCGCGGCGCACCTGAAGCGCCAGTTCGCGTGTGGGGGCAATGATCAGCGCCAGCGGGCTGTCAGGCGGGGCGAACTGTTCGTTCCCGCCCAGCAGATCCGCGGCCATGGCCAGGCCAAAAGCCACCGTCTTGCCTGACCCGGTCTGCGCTGAAACCAGCAGATCCTGACCCGCGTTGCCGGCCTCCAGCACCACCGCCTGCACCGGGGTCAGGGCCTCGTAGCCCTTGCGGGCCAGGGCCTGCGCAAGAGGGGCGGGAAGCGAGAGGGCATCGGTGAGGGGCGTGGTCATGAAAGGGTCCGTTCCAACAGGTCAAGGGCGCGCCAATAGCCGTCGGCGCGGCGCGTGTATAGGCTCTATCGGTGAGAGTGCCATATTTGTGCATCCGGAACGAGGGGGGAGTGCGCCAGCCTTGCCGGGTTCGCGCCGGCCGTCCCCCGACAGGCCGCCCCCGGATGCAACAGCGCCGCAGGCGTTACCCCGCGGCGCGTGCTCCTCCCATTGCGGCGGTCCTCCTCAAGCCCGCCGCCAGGATACTGTTCAGCTTGCCGCGATCATCTCGGCCTGGCGCACGATGACCTCGGCCTGCTTGATCGAGGCGATATCGACCAGCCGGCCCTTGTAGACCGTGGCCCCCTCGCCGCGCGCCTTTGCGGCCTCCATCGCGGCGAGGATCTCGCGCGCCTCGGCCACTGCCGTATCGGAGGGGGTGAAGACCTCGTTGGCCAGGGCCACCTGCTTGGGGTGAATGGCCCATTTGCCCACCATGCCCAGCGTGGCCGAGCGCCGGGCCTGCGCGCGGAAACCCTCGTCATCGGAGAAATCGCCAAATGGGCCATCGACGGGCAGCACGCCATGGGTGCGGCAGGCAGCGACGATGGCGGCCTGCGCCCAATGCCAGGGGTCGGACCAGTAGTGCGCGCCTTCGCGCAGCATGTAGTAGTTTTCCTGCGTGCCGCCGATGCCGGTGGTCGCCATACCCATCGAGGCGGCGAAATCAGCCGCGCCGAGGCTCATGGCTTGCAGGCGCGGCGAGGCGGCGGCGATTTCCTCGACATGGGCGATGCCGGCGGCGGATTCGATGATCACCTCGAAGCTGATGTGCTTCTTGCGGCCCTTGGCGGCCTCGATCGCGCTGACCAGCGCATCGACGGCATAGACATCCGCCGCGCAGCCGACCTTGGGGATCATGATCTGGTCCAGCCGCTCGCCGGCCTGTTCCAGCAGATCGACGACATCGCGGTACCACCAGGGGGTGTCCAGCCCGTTGATGCGCACGCTGAGATGCTTGTTGTCCCAGTCGATTTCATGGGTGGCGGCAATGATGTTGCGCCGCGCCTGGTCCTTGTCGGACGGGGCGACGGAATCCTCCAAGTCGAGGTTGATCACATCCGCGTCCGAGGCGGCCATCTTTTCGAACAGCGCCGTGCGCGAGCCCGGACCGAACAGCTGGCAGCGGTTGGGGCGGGCAGGGGCGGCAGGCTGGATTCGAAAGGACATGCAGGGCCTTTTGCAAGGAAGTTGCGTGGGTTTCAGGCTGTTTGTTATTATCTTGCGCAAGCCCGTGCAAGGGGCATTCTGCGCATGCACGGGCGATCATTCGGCATTGCGGCATGAAACTGGAAAGAAACTGCGGCGCAATCGGAAAATGATCGAAAGATCTTGCATCTGTGCAGCAACTGGGAACAAAGAAACCGAGATTCTGCCTGCAACTTTCGGGCATTGTGCGAATCAAACCCCAACCGATTGCAGATTTCGGAGCCGGCACCATGATCGAGACCCCTTATCTTCTGTTTCTTGGCGATGCGCCCGACCAGCTGGCCGCGAAGGTGGCACAGGGCATCAAGGACTGGCGCCCCGAATACGCGAAGGGCCAGTTCCGCCTTGAGGGCTGCAAGGCCGATATGGGCCTGCCCGACCTGACGCTGGCCGAGGCCAGGGCCGCCGGTGTGAAGACCGTGGTGATCGGCGTGGCAAACCGTGGCGGGGTGATTAGCCAGAGCTGGAAGAAGGTGCTGGTGCAGGCGCTGGAAGAAGGGTTCGATCTGGCCTCGGGGCTGCACAACCTGCTGCGCGACGAGCCTGATCTGGCCGCCGTTGCCGCTGCCGCCGGGCGCAAGCTGCATGATGTGCGCGTGCCCTCGGTGCAGTATCCGATCGCCAATGGCGTGCGGCGCACGGGCAAGCGGATGCTGGCGGTGGGCACCGATTGTTCCGCCGGCAAGATGTATACCGCACTTTGCATGGAGCGCGAGATGCGCGCGCGCGGCATGAAGGCCAGTTTCCGCGCCACCGGCCAGACCGGCATCCTGATCACCGGCGGCGGTGTGCCGCTCGATGCGGTGATCGCCGATTTCATGGCCGGCTCGATCGAATGGCTGACGCCTGACAACGAGCCCGATCACTGGGATCTGATCGAGGGGCAGGGGAGCCTCTTTCATGTCTCGTATTCGGGGGTGACGCTGGCGCTGATCCATGGTGGCCAGCCCGATGCGCTGATCATCTGCCACGAGCCGACGCGCACGCACATGCGCGGCCTGCCGGGCTATGCGCTGCCCTCGATCGAGGCGGTGCGCGACATGGCGCTGGCACTGGCGCGGGTGGCCAACCCCGATTGCGTGGCGGTGGGCGTGTCGATCAACACCCAGCACATGGATGACGAGACCGCACGCGCCTATCTGGCCGAGGTGGAAGCGCGCCTGGGCCTGCCGGCCACCGACCCGTTCCGCTACGGGGCGGGCAAGCTGGTGGATGCGCTGGCGGCGACCTGAGCGCTGGCGAGGGGGCTGTCTGCCCCCTCTGGCCCTGCCGGGCCATTCACCCCCGAGGATATTTCGAGCACAAAGACGCGAGGGAGCCAGGCATGATTTCGGTGAAGGCAGAGCGCTTCCGCCTGGCGGAGGTTTTTACCATCGCGCGGGGCTCGCGCACCGAGGCGCAGGTTCTGACCGTGGAGCTGGCGCGTGGCGGGCATCGCGGTCGGGGGGAATGCGTGCCCTATGCGCGCTACGGCGAGACGCTGGAGAATGTGACGGCGCAGATCGAGGGTCTGGCGGGGGGGATTGCGCGCGCTGATCTGCAGGCGGCATTGCCGGCGGGCGCGGCGCGCAATGCGGTGGATTGCGCGCTTTGGGATCTGGAGGCCAAGGCCGCGGGGCGGCGGGTCTGGGAACTGGCCGGGTTGCCGGCACCGGGGCCGGAGATTACCGCCTTCACGCTTTCGCTCGATACGCCCGAGAAGATGCGCGCCGCCGCGGCGCGCAACGCCCATCGCCCGCTGCTGAAGATCAAGCTTGGCACGCCCGAGGACATGGCGCGGCTGGAAGCGGTGCGCCAGGGCGCGCCGCGCGCGCGCATCATCGTCGATGCCAACGAGGGGTGGTCGGCCGAGGTTTATGCCGATCTGGCGCCGCATCTGCTGCGGCTGGGTGTGGCGATGGTGGAGCAGCCGCTGCCGGCGGGCGAGGATGGCATGCTGGCCGAGATTGCCCGCCCGCTGCCGGTCTGTGCCGACGAGAGTTGCCATGACCGTGCCAGCCTGCCGGGGCTGAAGGGAAAATACGACATGGTCAACATCAAGCTCGACAAGACCGGCGGGCTGACCGAGGCCCTGGCGCTGAAGGCGGCGGCTCTGGCGGAAGGCTACCGCGTCATGGTCGGTTGCATGGTGGGCTCGTCGCTGGCCATGGCACCGGCGGTTCTGGTGGCGCAGGGTGTGGCGGTGACTGATCTTGACGGGCCGCTGCTGCTGGCCGAAGACCGTGACAACGCATTGCAGTTCGACGCGCTTGGCGTGCATCCGCCGCTGGCCGCGCTCTGGGGATAGGAGAGGCTCATGGCCCGCATCGTTTACGTCAATGGCGAATATCTGCCCGAGGATCAGGCGAAGGTGTCGATCTTTGATCGCGCCTTTCTGATGGCTGACGGGGTTTACGAAGTGACCTCGGTGCTGGATGGCAGGCTGGTCGATTTCGGCGGGCATCTGAAGCGGTTGCAGCGTTCGCTCGACGAGCTGGAAATCCGCAACCCGCTCGACGATGCCGAATGGCTGGCGATTCACCGCAAGCTGGTGGCCGAGAACGGGATCGAGGAGGGGCTGGTCTATCTGCAGGTGACGCGCGGCGCGCCGGGAGATCGCGATTTCGTCTTCCCCGACCCCGAGACCTGCGTGCCGACGGTGGTGCTGTTCACCCAGAACAAACCGGGCCTTGCCGACAGTGCGCAGGCGAGAACCGGGTTGAAGGTGATTTCCATAGACGACATCCGCTGGGGCCGGCGCGACATCAAGACGGTGCAGTTGCTTTACCCCTCGATGGGCAAGATGATGGCCAGGAAGGCCGGTGCCGACGATGCCTGGCTGGTCGAGGACGGGGCGGTGACCGAGGGCACCTCGAACAACGCCTATATCGTCAAGGGCGGGCGCATCATCACGCGCCAGCTTTCCAACGACATCTTGCATGGCATCACCCGTGGCGCCGTTCTGCGCTTTGCCCTTGAGGCGCAGATGGAGGTCGAGGAACGCGCCTTCACCATCGCCGAGGCGCAGGGCGCGGATGAAGCCTTCATCACCTCGGCCTCGGCTTTCGTGCTGCCGGTGGTGGAGATTGACGGGGTGGCGCTGGGCGAGGGCCGGCCGGGCCCGGTGGCCCGGCGTCTGCGCGAGATCTATCTTGAGGAAAGTCGCAAGGCGGCACTCTGAGCGGGGCAGGCACGCGCTCAATACACCCCGTCGGGGACATGAACGCCGAGGACTACGACATCGAGATCCGCAGGATCGAAGATGGTGGTGCCGGCCAGCACCGCCACCACCTCGCTCCCCACGGAAATCCGCACCTCGTTCGCCGCCTCGTCGGTCGCGGTGGTGATCGCGGGGTCCGTGTCGGTGTAATGGACATAGAGTGCCAGCGTTACCCGGTCTTCGCCGGCAACATAATCGGTGATGAAGGCCGGCGTGTGCCCGCCGTCCATCTGGTCATAGATGAGAAAAGGAGGGTATCCCCTTGAGGCAAGTCAGGACTCGCATGTAACAATAAGCTCGGGTATCCAAGAGGAATGCCGATCCCCTTTGCGGAAGCTGATCATATATTCACTTCGGAGAAGCGTCTCCTGCAGCCTCAGGTTGTGTTCCTGATGCGGGAGCAATTGGCGACAGTTGATCTGATTGTTTCCGGCTGAAATGCTAGTCGCGCTTGCCGACATTCTCGGCAAAGGCTTGCTCGAACGCTGCTTGCTGCGCGGGCGTGGCCTCGCGCTGGTGCTTTGCCTGCCAGTCCTCATAGGGCATGCCATAGACGATTTCGCGCGCGGCGGCCTTGTCCAGCGTCACGCCGTCCTCGGCGGCGGCCTCCTGATACCAGCGGCTCAGGCAGTTGCGGCAAAAGCCCGCCAGATTCATCAGGTCAATGTTCTGGGCATCGGGGCGGTCATGCATCATGTGCTGCAAAAGCCGGCGAAAGGCGGCGGCTTCGATGCGGGTGCGGGTGGCGTCGTCCATCTGGCGCTCCTGTCCTTGGCTCTTCAGAACTGGCGCGGAACGGGGCAGGGGTCAAGGGCGGGTCGATGGATGGTGGCGCTAACGAGGCGGGCCGCGTCATGGTTGCCGATACTTCATAATTGCGCGATAGAAGGGCCTGGCCGATGAGGGAAGGAACACCATGAGACGCAATCGCAATGTCAAGATCGTTGCCACGCTGGGCCCGGCATCGTCGGATCATGCGATGATCCGCGCGCTGTTCGAGGCCGGGGCGGATGTGTTTCGTCTCAACATGAGCCATGGCAGCCATGATGAAATCCGCCAGCGCCATGCGCTGGTGCGCCAGGTGGAAGCTGAAACCGGCCGCCCGATCGCCATTCTGGCCGATCTTCAGGGGCCGAAGCTGCGCGTTGGCACCTTTGCCGTCGGCCCGGTCGAACTGGCCGAGGGCGATGCCTTCCGGCTTGATCTGAGCGATGCGCCGGGCGATGGCGCGCGCGTGCAACTGCCCCATCCTGAGATCTTCGCCGCCCTGGAGCCGGGTTCGGCGCTGCTGGTCAACGATGGCAAGATCCGCCTGCGGGTGCGCGATTGCGGCGCGGATTTTGCCGATTGCACGGTCGAGGTGGGTGGCGCGATCTCGGATCGCAAGGGGGTCAATGTGCCCGATGTGGTGCTGCCGCTGGCGGCGCTGTCCGAAAAAGACCGCCGCGATCTGGAATTTGTCTGCGAACTGGGCGTGGACTGGCTGGCGTTGAGCTTCGTGCAGCGGGCCGCCGATGTGGAGGAGGCACGCGCCCTGGCGCGCGGGCGCGCGGCGATCCTGGCCAAGATCGAAAAACCCGCGGCGGTGAAGGCCGCCGACGAGATCCTGGCGGCCTCGGACGGGATCATGGTGGCGCGCGGTGATCTGGGGGTGGAACTGCCGGTGCAGGCGGTGCCGCCGATCCAGAAGCGGCTGGTGCGCAAGGCGCGCGCCGCTGCCAAGCCGGTGATCGTGGCCACGCAGATGCTGGAATCGATGATCGAAAGCCCGATGCCGACCCGCGCCGAGGTCTCGGATGTGGCCACCGCGATCTATGAGGGCGCCGATGCGGTGATGCTGTCGGCGGAATCGGCGGCCGGCGCCTATCCCGTCGAGGCGGTGCGCACGATGGACAATGTCGCCATCTCGGTCGAAAGCGATCCCACCTGGCGCGAGATCATCGTCGCCTCGCGCAAGGTGGCGCATCACACGGTCGCCGATGGCATCGTTGCTGCCGCGCGCGAGATCGCCGAGACCACCGACATCAAGGCGATCTGCTGCTTCACGCAATCGGGCTCGACGGCGGGCAAGGTGGCGCGCGAGCGTCCGCAGGTGCCGATCATCGCGCTGAGCACCGAAATGGCGACGCTGCGCCGGCTGTGCCTGACCTGGGGCACGCATTGCGTGATATCCGGGCCGATCGACCGGTTCAAATCGGCGGTGGTCAGTGCCGCGCGGGCGGCGCGCGAATACGGTTTTGCCATCGAGACCGACCAGATCGTGGTCACGGCGGGCGTGCCGTTCAACGTGCCCGGCACCACCAACATCCTGCGCGTGGCACCTTGCGACGAACGCTTGATTTACCGCGCCGAGGCTGAATAATCGGCCTCGGCCCCCAAGCGGGGCATTCCCGGTGGGTGCGAACCGATGGACCTCGATATCCTGCTGATCCTGGGGCTGGGCTTCGTGCCGCTGGCCTTCGTGGCCTTCGTTGCCGCCTGGGCCGACCGGCGGCGCCCTTGGGCGGGTGTGATCCTGCTGGCGCTGGCGCTGGGCATGATGGGCTGGGCGCAGGTCAACCATCCGGGCGGCGGTTATGATCTGCGCACGCTGCCGGAACTGGCGCTTGAGGTGGTGGCGCGTTTTCTGCGCTGAGCGCTGCCGCTGGCCCTTGCCATGCCCGGCGCGCCAATCTATAGAGCGCGCTCCAAACCCGCGTGGCCGGCCAGTGTGGCATGCCGAGTCGCGCGTCAGAACCGCTCAGACAAGAGGAGACGGAAATGCCCAAGATGAAGACCAAGTCGAGCGCCAAAAAGCGCTTCAAGGTCACTGCGACCGGCAAGATCAAATCGGCGCAGGCCGGCAAGCGGCACGGCATGATCAAACGGACGACGAAATTCATCCGCGATGCGCGCGGCACCACGGTGCTCAGCGATCCGGATACGAAGATCATCAAGTCCTACATGCCCTACGCCCGCTGAGGAGAGCTGACACATGGCACGCGTCAAATCCGGGAAAGTCACCCACGCCCGTCATCGCAAGGTCGTCAAGGCCGCATCGGGCTATTATGGCCAGCGTTCGCGCAACTTCCGCACCGCCACCCAGGCGGTCGACAAGGCCAATCAATACGCCACCCGCGACCGCAAGGTCCGCAAGCGCAATTTCCGCGCGCTGTGGATCCAGCGGATCAATGCCGCGGTGCGCGCGATTGACCCCTCGCTGACCTATTCGCGCTTCATCAACGCGCTCGGCCTCGCCGGGATCGAGGTGGACCGCAAGGTTCTGGCCGATCTCGCCGTGCACGAGCCCGAGGCTTTCGGCCAGATCGTCGAAAAGGCCCGCGCCGCCACCGCCTGAGGCTGGCATCGCGCAGGACAGGAAAGGCCGCCCCGGACGGGCGGCCTTTTTCATTGTCGCCGCGTCGGTCCGGGCAGCGGGGTTCAGCGCCGCAGCCGGCGGGCGATCTGTCGCCTTTCCCAGTCCCGCCCGAAGAGGTTGATCACCTCGAAGACGGAAAGCCCGTGAAACAGCACGCCCAGCCCCCAGCCGAGGGCCGGAAAGACCACCCAAAGGAAACCGGGCGAGAGCCACAGGTTGAGCGCGGCGAGCGCCAGCATGATCACCACATACTGGATCAGATGGACATAAAACCCCTGAAGGTCGCGGACATATTCCATCGCCTCGCGCTCCTCGGCGGGCAATGTGGTGGCTTGGTTTTCGGCAGGCATCGCATGATCCTTTCGCAAGAGGGTAAACTCGACCTCCAGGACGGCCGCGATGCATTTCAATGTCTCGGCACTGGCCGCCGCGCCGCGTTCAAGGCGCTGAATGGTGCGGATGCTCACCCCCGACATCTCGGCGAGCTGGGCTTGTGAAAGGCCCTTTTCAAGGCGGATCTTGCGTATGATCATCGACATGTCAGCGTTCCTGTCCTGGTGCCCTCTTCTAGCGCAGGGCCGGGCCGGGTGTGACGACAGCGCCCCGACATCTTGCCGACACCCCCGCGACACCCCGCCGACAGCCGCCCGTCATGCCGGCGGCAACCAGCCGCCAATGCGCCTGCAATGCCCCTCGGCGCGGGGCATCAGCGCAGCGTGGCGATCGGCCCCTCGGTGCGGCCCTGCACGAATTGCGCCAGCACCGGATCGTCGCTCTCCAGTGCCTGCGCCGCGCTGCCCTGCCAGTATAGCTGCCCCTCGTGCAGCATGGCCACGCGGTCGGCGACATCGCGCAGGGTGCGCATGTCATGGGTGATGGTTACCGCCGTGGCACCCATCTCGGTGACGATCTCGCGGATCAGCGCGTTGATCACCGCGGCCATGATCGGGTCCAGCCCGGCGGTGGGTTCATCGAAGAACAGCACCGGCGGGTCGCCGGCAATCGCGCGCGCCAGCCCCACGCGCTTCTGCATGCCGCCGGACAGCTCGGCGGGGTAAAGATCGCCCACCGCCGCGCCCAGCCCCACACGAGCCAGTTTCTCGGTTGCCAGCGCGCGCCCGGCGGCCTTGTCCAGCCGGTTGCGACCACGCATCAGGCGAAAGACGACATTCTGCCAGACGGGCAGCGAATCGAACAGCGCGCCGCCCTGAAACAGCATGCCCACATGCGCCGCCAGATCCTGCGGCGCGGGGTTGTCCAGCCCGGCGATGCGCACCGCGCCGCGATCGGCGCGCTCCAGGCCCAGCAGGCATTTCAGCAGCACCGATTTGCCGGTGCCCGAGCCGCCGATCACCACCAGGCTCTCGCCGCGCGCCACCTCGAAGCTGACGCCCTTGAGCACCGTGTTGCGGCCAAAGGCCTTGTGGATGTCGGTTGCGCTGATCATGCCGAGAAGAACGCCTCTGTCAGCAGGTAATTGGCCGAGAGGATCAGCACCGAGGCCAGCACCACCGCCGATTTGGTGGCCTCGCCCACGCCCTGCGCGCCGCGCCCTGAATTCATGCCGAAATAGCACCCCGACAGCGCCACCAGAAAGCCGAAGGCCGCGCCCTTGACCAGCCCCGAGGCCACATCCCAGAATTCAAGGAAATCAAGTGTGTTGTGCAGATAGGTGGGGCCGTCGAAACCCAGCCGCGTCACCCCGACCATGTAGCCGCCCATGATGCCCACCGCATCGCCCACCGCCACCAGAACCGGCATCGCCAGCGTGGCCGCCAGAACGCGCGGCACGGCCAGGTATTTCATCGGATCGGTGGCCAGCGTGCGCAGCGCATCAAGTTGTTCGGACACTTTCATCGTGCCGATCTCGGCGGCGATTGACGAGGCCACGCGCGCCGCCACCATCAACCCGCCCAGCACCGGCCCCAGTTCGCGCACCATGCCGATGGCGGTGATCGAGGGCACCGCGAACTCCGCCGAGAAACGCGCCGAGCCGGCATAGATCTGCAAGGCCAGCGCCCCCCCCGTGAACAGCGCCGTCAAGCCCACCACCGGCAGCGACAGCCAGCCGATCTGCACCAGTTGCGCTGCGAGTTCGCGCCAGTAGAGCGGCGGGCGCAGGACATGGCTGACGATCAGCGCGGTGAAGGCGACAAACCGTCCGACCCCGCCCAGAAACGCTGCAAAGCTGCGCCCGGTTGCTCCAAGAATGCCCGTCAGCTGTGTCATTGGCCATGCCCCGCATAGCGGCGCTTGTAGCGCGCGCCCAGTGACGTGAGGATCTCGTAGCCGATGGTGCCGGCGGCTTCAGCCAGATCGTCTACGCTCTGATGCTGCCCCAGCAGGTCGAGCGCCTCGGGCACTTCCGGCAGGTCGGTGACATCGACGGTCAGCAGATCCATCGATACCCGCCCGACAACCGGGCAGGGGGTGTCACCGGCCCAGAGCACGGCGCGATTGGACAGGCTGCGCAGGATGCCATCGGCATAGCCGGCCGCAACGGTGGCAAGGCGCGAGGGGCGCGCGGCGATCCAGGTGCCGTTGTAGCCCACCGTCTCGCCTGGCGCGGTCTCGCGGCACTGGATCACCGGCAGCGCCAGTTGCACCACGGGATAGGCGGCGCTGAAGGGCGCGCCGCCATAAAGCCCGATACCGGGGCGCGTGAGATCGAAATGATAGCCCTGCCCCAGCAGGATGCCGCCGGTGGCCGCCAGCGAACGCGGCGCGGCGCACCCCTCGGTCATGGCGATGAAGTCCTCACGCTGCTGGACATTGTGCAGATGCTCGGGCTCGTCGGCGCAGGCCAGGTGCGACAGGATCAGCCCTGGCCCGGCCTGCAGCGCCAGATCGCGCACCGCCGCCCATTCACGCGGCTTCATGCCCAGCCGGTTCATGCCGCTGTCAAGCTGGATGCCGAAAGCATGGCCGGGCAGGCTTTCCAGATGCCGCGCCAGTTGTTCGGCGGAATTGATCATCGGGATCAGACCGAGGTTGCGGATGAGTTGCGCGTCGCCCGCCATATGCCCTGAATAGACATGGATCGCCGGCCCGTTGCCCAGCGCCTGGCGGATCGCGCTGCCTTCTTCGGCGAGCGCCACGAAGAAGCTGCGCGCACCCGCCTGTGCCAGCCGCCGCGCCACCGGTGCCGCGCCCAGCCCATAGGCATCGGCCTTGATCGTGGCGCCGGTTTCGGCGCGGGCCATGCGCGCCAGGCGCTGCCAGTTGGCGGCGATGGCGTCGAGGTCGATGGTCAGGCGTGCGGCTCCCATGGGCTGTCATTGCCCGCTGGCCGCCCGGCAAGTCAAGGCGGAAAGCGCCGCGTCGCAGCGCCGGGCGCCGGTGGTGGCGTTTCGGCATCGTGTGGTCGCGTTTCGGCATCGTGCCCGGTTTTTGCACGCGTCATCAGGCGTTAACCGGGATTGGTCCGGATCGGACCCAAAATTGCCGTATTTTTGCGGCATCGTTTCCAGATGGAGTGAACCATTCCCACTCCAGAACCGACGTATGTGTAACCAGTTGCAGGAGTGAACCCATGCCGCCTATCGCTGCCCAGACCCGCCCGATGAATCCCTGGCCGACCAGCGCGAAACCCGCGCGCACCGATCGTCCGGCCCCACCGCCGCCGGCGCTGCCGCCCGCCCAGCCGCGTTTTACCGACTGGGCGATGATCTGACAGATTCGACATGAGCGGAAAGCGTGGCGTCATCGCCTTGCCTTTCCGTGGGAAGCCGTTAGTTTTCCGGCAAAACAGAACGGATTTCCCATGCAGAAGATACCTCTTGGCTCATCGGGCCTGACCGTTTCGGAATATTGCCTTGGCACGATGACCTGGGGCAACCATACGGCGCAGAATGATGCCCACCGGCAAATCGACATGGCGCTGGAGGCCGGCATTGATTTTCTTGATGCCGCCGAGATGTATCCGGTCAACCCGGTCAGCGCCGCAACGCTGGGGCGCACCGAGGAGGTGATCGGCAACTGGGTCGCCGCGCGCGGTCAGCGCGAGCGGCTGGTGATTGCCACCAAGGTTACCGGCCAGGGCAGCGCCGTCATCGAGGGCGGTGCGCCCGCGATCACGCCGGCACGGCTGCGCAGCGCGCTTGAGGGCTCGCTCAGCCGGCTCCAGACCGATGTCATCGACCTTTACCAGCTGCACTGGCCCAACCGTGGCTCGTATCACTTCCGGAAATACTGGCGCTATGCGCCGCCTGGCGCCGACGCCCGCGCGGCGATCCGCCAGAACATGCTCGATGTCTTGCTGGAGGTGCAGAAACTTGTCGATGAGGGCAAGATCCGCGCCTTCGGCCTGTCGAATGAAAGCGCCTGGGGCATGGCGCAATGGATCGCTCTGGCCGAGGCCAACGGCCTGCCGCGCCCGGCCTCGGTGCAGAACGAATATTCCCTACTGTGCCGGATCTTCGACACCGACATGGCCGAGCTTTGCGCCCTTGAGGACGTGCCGCTTCTGGCCTTCTCGCCACTGGCGGCGGGGCTTCTGACCGGAAAATACGCCGGCGATGTCATCCCCGAGGGCTCGCGCCGCGCGGTGGGGGCGGCCGATCTGGGTGGGCGGGTGACGCCTCGGGTGTTCGAGGCGGTCTCGGCCTATCTGGGGCTGGCGCTGGAATGGAAGCTCGACCCGGTGCAGATGGCGATTGCCTGGTGCCGCAGCCGTCCGGCGCCGGTGATCCCTATTCTCGGTGCCACCACCAGCCAACAGCTTGCCCATGCCCTGCCGGCCAGCGCGCTGCGCCTTGATGGCGCCTTGCTGGAGGCGATCGATGCGCTGCACCATGCGCACCCGATGCCCTATTGAGCCCGCGCATACCACAAGCCCTGGCCCTGCCGGAGTTACTGATGCTGGGTCTTCTGGCGCTCGGTGGCTGCCTGCCGGGTGCCGGGGCTGATGTTGGCGGCGGGAGCGATGCGGGGGCAATCAGCGTGAGCGCCCTGCCGCCCGAGGCAGAGATGCCGGTGGCTGAACCCACCCCCGGCCCTTCCCCGGACGAAATCGTTGAAGCACCAGCGGCACCCGTCACGTTCGAGCCGCCCCGCGCCCCCCCGCTGCCACCGGCGCTGGCCGCGCAGCAGCGCCAATGTGCCGCCGGTGGCGGGCAGATGTCGCGCCGTGGGGATGGGCTTTTCGTCTGCGTGCGCCAGACCCGTGATGGCGGCCAACGCTGCACGCGTTCCGGCGACTGCGAAGGCTATTGTCTGGCGCGTTCTGGCAGTTGCGCGCCAATCGCGCCGCTTTTCGGTTGCCATGAAGTGCTGGGGCGCGACGGTGCGCGCACCACGCTTTGCGTGGAATAAGGGACTGGCCAGCGGCTGCGAGCGATCAGGCGCGCGGCACCACCGGCCCCAGGCTCGGCTTGCGCCGGAAGGCCGAAGGCGTCAGACCGGCGGTTTTCTGGAAGGCGCGGGTGAAATAGCCCGCCGAATTGAACCCCAGATGCTGCGCCACATCCTTGATCGGCATCCGGGTTTCGCTCAGCAGGCGGCGGGCTTCGAACAGGATGCGGTCTTCCAGCAGCATATGCGCGCCCTTTCCGCAGGTTGCCCGGCAGGCACGGGTCAGATGCGTTGGCGTCACACCGAGCGCGGCGGCATAATCCCCGACCGCCATGCCCGAGCGGAAATCGCGTTCCAGCAGCGCGGCGTAGCGCGCCACCAGCCGCTGCGCCGCAATCGGCCGACCCGGCAGCACATCGATGCTCGCCTCGCGCTCGATCTGGCGGTCGAGCCACACCCCCAGAAGCCCCAGATGGTGCTGCGCGGCGCGGGGCGCGCCGGCGCGGGTGCTTTCCAGCTCGCGCTGGATATTCTCCAGAGTGCCGATCAGTTCCTTTTGCGAGATCGGATCGCGCGGGCGCAGGAATTGCGGCGTCGTCGGCAGCTCCAGCCCGTGGTTGCGCCCAAAAAATACCGCCGTGCCCTGAACGCGCGGCGCAATCTCGAAACCATGCATCACGCCGGGCGGAATGAAGATGGCATGATGCGGCCCGTAGCCGCGTGTGGTGCCGGCCACGGTGATGCGCCCCTGGCCCTGGGTGAACCACAAAAGCACCGGCTCGCGCAGCGCGCGCATGGCTTCGACGCGCCAGCGCCCCCCGGCGGCGAGCCGCGAGATCGGGGTAAGGCGCAGAGCGGAGGGGGTATCAGGAATGATTGTCATGGCAGACCTTCTGGCGGGCGATTGTGGCCAGCCTAGGAAACCGATCGGGGCATTCCCAAGACATTTTTGCGCAAACGCGCCACAAAGCCGGGCATGACGGCGGGGCGTTGCAGAAAGGTGACGCAGCGAAATCAGGGCAGCGGCAGGCTTTGCCAGCCTTTCATGCGGTTGCGAAACCAGCTGCGCTGACGCTTGGCATACTGGCGCGTGGCAAGTGTTGCGGCCGCCTCGGCCTCGGCCAACGAGATGTGGCCCTGAAGATGCGCGATCAGTTCGGCGGCGCCGATGGCGCGGCTCCACAGGGGGGCGGTGGCGGTGGCGGCACTGGCCGGCCAGTGGGGCAGGGCGGCGCGGGCTTCCTCCAGCGCGCCCTCGCGCAGCATGGCGGCGAATCGCCGGGCGATTCGCTCTGCCAGCCAGTCACGATTCGGTTGCAGCGCCAGCGCTGTTGTCTGCGAAAGCGGCAAGAGCGGTGCGCCGGTCTCGTGCTGCCAGTCCGCCAGCCCGCGCCCGGTTGCCTCCAGCACCTCCCAGGCGCGCTGCACCCGCGCCGGGTTCCGCCGGTCGATGCGCGCGGCGGTGGCCGGGTCCAGCGCGCTCAGCAGCGCCGCCGTGCCGCCCTCGCGCAGCAGCGCATCGGCGCGCGCGCGCACCTCGGGCGGCGTGGCCGGGATCTCGGCCAGCCCCTCGGTGAGCGCGCTGAAGTAAAGCCCGGTGCCGCCAACGATCACCGCATTCGGATGCGTCTCCAGAAGCGGCGCCACGTCGCGCAGCCAGTGACCCACCGAATACTCCGCCCCGCGCGGCACATGACCATAGAGGTGATGCGGCGCCTGCGCCAGATCGGCGGGGCCGGGGCGCGCGCTGAGCACCGACCAGCTGTCATGAACCTGCAACGCATCGGCATTGATGATCACCCGCCCCTGCGCGCGCGCGATGCCCAGCGCCAGTGCCGATTTGCCGCTGGCGGTTGGCCCGGCAATCAGCACCGGCCGCGCCGGATCGGGCACCGGATCAGGCGCTCGAACCGGCAGGGGCAGGGGCCGGGATGGGATGGGTAGCGGTTCGGGCATAGGCGGCGAGGGGGCTGGAGGGTGGTGCAGGGTCTGGGCGACGGGGGGCGAAAACGCCGGTGGGGCGGAATAGACGTTGAACCCACCGCCCATTTGCGACATTTTGCGCGCGATTGAAACCACCCCCTGCAACTGCCCTCCGGCGAGTTCACTGCCGTGCGCGCCGGGCAGTCTGCGAACGCCAGCGAAAGGCCGCCCATGACCCCCGATGCACCCTCTGACTTTCCCGGCGACATGACCACCGGCGGGGCTGGCGAATCGCCCGTCAAGTATCGGCGCGTCATGCTGAAGATCTCGGGCGAGGCGCTGATGGGCGATCAGGGCTACGGGCTGCACCCGCCGACCGTGCAGCGCATCGCGCGGGAGGTCAAATCGGTGCACGATCTTGGCGTCGAGATCTGCATGGTGATCGGTGGCGGCAACATCTTTCGGGGTCTTTCGGGGGCGGCGCAGGGGATGGAGCGCACCACTGCGGACTATATGGGCATGCTGGCCACGGTGATGAACGCGCTGGGCATGCAGGCAGCGCTGGAGGCGCAGGGCGTCTTTACGCGGGTGATTTCGGCGATCCCCATGGATCAGGTCTGCGAGCCCTATATCCGCCGCCGCGCCGTGCGACACCTGGAAAAGAAGCGCGTGTGCATCTTTGCCGCCGGCACCGGCAATCCCTATTTCACCACCGACACAGCCGCCGCGCTGCGCGCCTCGGAAATGGCCTGCGATGCGATCTTCATGGGCAAGCAGGTTGACGGTATCTATGACTGCGACCCCAAGACCAACCCCGACGCCAAGCGCTATGACGCGATCAGCTATGACGAAGTGCTGCGCGCCAATCTCAAGGTCATGGATGCCTCGGCCATCGCGCTGTGCCGCGACAACCGGATGCCCCTGATTGTCTTTTCGCTCGACGAGCCCGGTGGCTTCAGCGGGATCCTGCGCGGCGAGGGCACCTATACGCGCGTGCATCCCTGAGGCGCGCGCAAGAGTGTGGCTTTCCGGCGCAACCCGGTATAGACCTTGACGAAACGGGCCTTGGGCGCTGGGATTGCCCGGGGCCGGAGAGTGACCAGAGACAAAGAGCACCAGCATGTCCGACGAAATCGAGATTGACACCGATGACCTGCAGCGGCGCATGGAAGGCGCGCTGGCGTCGTTGCGCACCGAATTTGCCAGCCTTCGCACCGGGCGCGCCTCGGCCTCGATGCTGGAGCCGATCCAGGTCGATGCCTATGGCCAGATGACGCCGATCAACCAGGTCGGCACCGTCAACGTTCCCGAGCCGCGCATGGTCACCATCAATGTCTGGGACAAGGCGCTGGTCGGCAAGGTTGAAAAGGCGATCCGCGAGAGCGGGCTGGGGATCAACCCGCAACTCAACGGCACGATCATCATGCTGCCGATCCCCGAGCTCAACGAGGAACGCCGCCGCGAATTGACCAAGGTGGCGGCGAATTACGCCGAACAGGCGCGCGTGGCGATCCGCAATGTGCGCCGCGACGGCATGGACCAGCTCAAGAAGGCCAAGGCCGCCGGCATGAGCGAGGACGAGCACAAGATCTGGTCGGATGAAGTGCAGGAACTCACGGACAGGTTCACGGCGCTGGTGGACAAGTCGCTGGAGGCCAAGCAGGAAGAGATCATGCAGGTCTGACGTTTGCCGATCGTCCGACGGCCCGCCTCCGGGCGGCCATGCCAGGAAACGGAGTATCCATGTCGCCACCCGCCGCTTGTTCCCCGCAGCATGTTGCCATCATCATGGATGGCAATGGCCGTTGGGCGACCCAGAAGGGCTGGCCGCGTCTGGTGGGGCACCGCAAGGGGGCCGAGCGGGTCAAGGCGATCGTGCGCTGCGCATCGGATCTGGGGGTCGGCTGGCTGACGATCTACGCGTTTTCGACCGAGAACTGGAAGCGCTCCACCGAAGAGGTGATCGGCTTGATGGGGCTTTTCGCGCGCTACATCCAGCGCGAGGCCGAGGGCATGTCGCGCGAGGGCGTGCGCATGCGTTTCATCGGTGATCGTTCCCGCCTTGATGCCAAGTTGCAGGAGCTGATGGCCTGGATCGAGGAGCGCACCCGCAACAACACCCGTGTCAATCTGACGGTGGCGATCAATTATGGCGGGCGCAACGAGCTGGTGCGCGCGGCGCAGAAGCTCGCGCGCGAGGCTCGCGACGGCACGCTCGATCCGGATGCCATTGATGATGCGGCGCTCTCGGCGGCGATGGACACGAGCGACATACCGGACCCCGATCTGGTGATCCGCACCTCGGGCGAGAAGCGCGTGTCGAATTTCCTGCTCTGGCAGGCGGCTTACGCCGAATACGAATTCACCTCCGTCCTGTGGCCCGATTTCACGCCCGAAGTCTTTGCCGAGATCCTCAGTCGTTATGGCGAGCGCGAAAGGCGCTTTGGTGGGGTGAAGGCATGAACGAGGGCCGTTTCGGCGACCTGCGCGCGCGCATTCTTTCGGCATTGGCGATGGCGGTGCTCGGGCTTGGCGCGCTGTGGTTTGGCGGGCATGTCTTTGCCGCGCTGGCCATCGTGCTTGCCGGGGCCATGGCCTGGGAGCTTTATCGCATGATGGTGCCCGATGCGCCGGCAGGTCGCGCCGAGGCGCATGGCGTGGTGGCGGCGGTTCTGGTGGCGGTATTCTCCTATACCTGGGGGGGGGCGGTGTCGGTGGTCGCGCTTGCGGCTGCGGCGGCGCTTCTGGCCATGCGCATGCCGCGCGACGGGCGGATATTCGGTGCCTATATGGCGATGATCCTGCTGGCCGGGCATGGGCTGATCGTGCTCAGGGGCGAGTTTGGTCTGGCCTGGGTGTTGTGGCTGATCCTCATTGTCATCGCCTCGGATGTGGCGGGCTATTTTGCCGGGCGGATCATCGGCGGGCCAAAGTTCTGGTCGCGCGTCAGCCCCAAGAAAACCTGGTCCGGCACGGTCGCGGGCTGGATGGGCGCGGCGGTGGTGGGCTATGTGTTCATGGGCGTGCTGGGGGCCGGGGCGGGGCTGATCGTGCTGTCGGTGCTGCTGGGCCTGGCCGGGCAGATGGGCGATGTCGCCGAGAGCGCCATCAAGCGGCGGTATGGCGTCAAGGACAGCTCCAACCTGATCCCCGGCCATGGCGGCGTGCTGGATCGCTTTGACGCGATGATCGCCGCAGCGCTGGTGGCGCTGCTGCTGGCGCGGCTGGGGCTGCTGGGCGGGGTGACGGGCTGATGCGCCGGGTTTCGGTTTTCGGGGCGACCGGCTCGGTGGGGCAAAGCACGCTTGATCTTCTGGCACGGCGCGCGGATCTGCGGGTGGTGGCGCTTACCGGCGGGCGCAATGTGGCGGGCCTGGCGCAGGCCGCGCGCGCGCATCGCGCGGAACTGGCGGTCACCGCCTTCGAGGAATGCTACCGCCCGCTCAAGGAGGCGCTGGCCGGCACCGGCATCGAGGTGGCAGGCGGTTCCGGCGCGGTGGTCGAGGCCGGCTACCGGCCCGCTGACTGGGTGATGTCGGCGATTGTCGGCGCGGCAGGGCTCGCACCGGGTTTCGCGGCACTCTCGCAGGGCAAGACCGTGGCGCTGGCCAACAAGGAAAGTCTGGTCACCGCCGGGCCGCTGCTGCTGGCCGAGGCGCGCCGCCACGGCGCGACGATCCTGCCCGTGGACAGCGAGCATTCGGCCGTCTTTCAGGCGCTCGCGGGCGAGGATATCGCCGCCGTCGAGCGGGTGATCATCACCGCGTCGGGCGGCGGCTTGCGCGACTGGCCACTGGAGCGGCTGGCACGCGCCACGCCCGCCGATGCCGGGGCGCATCCGAACTGGGACATGGGCCAGCGCATCACCATTGACAGTGCCTCGATGTTCAACAAGGCGATGGAGGTGATCGAGGCGCGTGAATTCTTCGGCCTGCGCCCGGCGCAGATCGAGGTGCTGATCCATCCGCAATCGCTGGTGCATGCGCTGGTGGGGTTCAACGATGGCGCGCTGATGGCGCATCTGGGGGCGCCGGACATGCGCCATCCGATCGGCTATGCGCTCAACTGGCCGTCGCGTGCGAAACTGCCGGTGGCACGGCTGGATCTGGCCGCCGTGGCGCGGCTGGATTTCCACACCCCCGATCCGTTGCGCTACCCGGCACTGACGCTGGCCGCGCAGGTGATGGCGCTGGGGGGCGCGGCAGGCACGGTGTTCAACGCCGCCAAGGAAGCCGCGCTCGATCATTTCATCGCCGGCCAGATCGGCTTTCTGGAGATGGCGCATACCGTCGAGGGCACGCTTGAAAGTTACGCCGGCCGGGACGACATAACCAGGGCACCCGCCAGCCTGGCCGAGGTGCTGGACATTGACCGCGAGGCGCGGGCGCTTGCCTCTCGCTGGATCGGTGCGCGGCAGCACGGTCGGCCCGGCGCGGCCTGAGGAGCAGAACATGGATTTCTTCGGTCTGGTGCCCGGTTTCGGGAATATCTTCTTCACGCTGGGGGCGTTCGTTCTGGCGCTTTCGGTGATTGTGGCGGTGCATGAATACGGCCATTATATCGTCGGGCGCTGGTCGGGCATCCATGCCGAGGTGTTTTCCATCGGTTTCGGCCCGGTGCTGTTTTCCCGTGTGGACCGGCGCGGCACGCGCTGGCAGGTGGCGGCGCTGCCTTTCGGGGGCTATGTCAAGTTTTACGGTGATGCCAATGCCGCCTCGGCCGCCGACACCGAGGCCATGTCGCGCATGGAGCAGGCCGACCGGCGGCGCAGCATGCCCGGTGCGCCACTCTGGGCGCGGGCGGCAACCGTGGCGGCGGGGCCGGCGTTCAACTTCGCCTTCTCCATCGCCATCTTCGCGCTCTATATCCTGCTGCGCGGGGTCGCCGCCGAGGCGCCGCAACTGGGCAGTGTGCATCCGCTGCCCGCCCCGGTGCAGGAGTTGCGCGAGGGCGATCTGATCGTGGCCATCGACGGGCAGCCAACCCCGGCGCTGGAGGATTTCTACCGCATTGCCGGCGATCTGCCGGGCGCGCCCGTGGTGGGCTATTCCGTCGAGCGCGGCGGCCGCACGGTCGAGGTGCAAGGCCCGCATCCGCTGCCACCGCGCGCTGCCGGGGTGACGATCAATTCGGCTGCGCGCGACGCCGGGCTGAAGGTGGGCGATGTGATACTGGCCGTCGATGACCAGCCGGTCTGGGCCTTTGGTGATCTGCCGCCCATCGTGCAGGCCGCCGATGGGCAGGCGCTGGCGTTGCGCATCTGGCGCCCCGATGGCGCCGCCGGCCAGGAGCTGGAGCTGACGCTGGTGCCACGACGCACCGATCTGCCGCTGCCCGAGGGCGGTTTTGAAACCCGCTGGCTGATCGGGCTTCAGAGCGGGCCGTTCTTTGATCATCCGACGCGCCGCCCCGATGCCGCCGAGGTTCTGCCCTTCGCCGTCGGACAGACATGGAACATCGTCACCCGCAGCCTTTCGGGGCTGGCGCATATGATCTCCGGGGCGATCAGCACCTGTAACCTTTCCGGGCCGATCGGCATTGCCACCGCATCCGGGGCGATGGCGGCCGATGGCATCTGGTCCTTCATCTGGTTTCTGGCGGTGTTGTCGACCGCGGTGGGCTTGCTGAACCTCTTTCCGGTGCCGGTGCTCGATGGCGGGCATCTGGTGTTCCATGCCTGGGAAGCGCTGACCGGCAAGCCGCCAAGTGACCGCGCGCTCAACATCCTCATGACGATCGGGTTGACGCTGCTGATCACGCTGATGCTGTTTGCGGTGCTCAACGACCTGCTCTGCTGATGCGCGGCCAGAAGCCTGCCATCGTCATGCCTCAGTTGCGCCGCATTGGCTGCGCATCCTGCCCATGGACGTTCCATGAGGCACCGAAGGCATCAGATGGCTTACCTTGTCCCCGCATCGCGCAGCCTGCGCACGCTCTATGAACTCGGTTCTGATCGGGTGTGGTTCGTGCTGGCCGTGGCAATGGGGCTGTTCGCGGCAAGCTGGTTGATTTCACTGGTGCTGGGCGGCCCGTTCGGGCCGGTGCCGGAAGGGCTGGGTTACTGACCCAGCCGTGTCGTGCCCGTTCCTGCGGACGCGATCATCGAAGGGCGCCGCATCCGCGACGTTGAGCGCCACCTTCAGCCCGCCGATGCCGGCGGGCTTTCGAATGACCGCCTGGCCGGTGCTGGCCCGTCTGACGATCTTCACATTGCCTGCCGGGTCCGAGCGCCTGCTTGCGCCCCGGTCCGGGCCCGCGCGCCCTGCTGTGCCCGCGCGCCCTGCTGCCCGCGCGCTCTGCTGCCTGTGGGCTTTGCTGCCTGCGGGCCTTGCGGGGTTCCTTTACGGCGCTGCGCGGGCCGCGCTTTTCGGGCGTCAGGCGGAAAGCTGTGTATAACTCCCGCATCGCTTTGACATTCCGGCCCCTTCTCGATAACCAGAACAAAACAAACAGCGGTAAAACGGGGCTTTGGAATGCGCGTCATCGGCCTGAGCGACATTGCGCGCAACTTCACGGGGGGCATGCGGCCGCATCCGGGTATTGTTGCGATTTTTCTTTTTGTCTCAGCGGTTTGCGCAGGTCTTGCGACACCCGTTTCGGCGCAGAGTTATCGTATCAACACCATCACCGTGCAGGGCAACAGCCAGATCGACGATGCCACCGTCGCCGGATTCGCGAGAATCGCCCGTGGCCGCACGATCAGCGCCGCCGAGCTCAATGCCGCCTACCAGCGCGTCGCCAGCACCGGGTTCTTCCGTTCGGTCGAATTTGTGCCCAGCGGCAACCGGCTGCTCATCCGGGTCGAGGAATACCCCATCCTCAGCCGCGTCAACATCGAGGGCAACCGGCGCATCAACAACGATACGCTCAACGCGGTCATCGTCTCGCGGCCCGGCAGGGTCTATTCGCCGGCGCAGGCCGAGGCCGACGCCAATGCCATCGCCGAGGCCTATGCCGCGCAGGGCCGGTTGGCCGCGCGGGTCACGCCGCGGCTGATCGAGCGCGCAGGCGGCCGGGTTGACCTGGCCTTCGAGGTCATCGAGGGCGGCATGGTCGAGCTGGAACGCATCAGCTTCGTCGGCAACCGCTCGTTTTCGGACCGGCGGCTGCGCAACGCCATCGAGAGCGCGCAGGCTGGCCTGTTGAGCGTGTTGTTCCGCGTGGACAACTATAACGAACAGCGCATCGCCCGTGACCGCCAGACGCTGCAGGATTTCTATCTGTCGCGCGGCTATGTCGATGCGCAGGTGCTTTCCGCCATCACCGAGGTCACGCGCGAGCGCGATGGTGCCTATGTAACCTTCACCATCCGCGAAGGCCAGCAATACCGCTTTGGTGCCACCAGCGTCATCTCCGAGATCGATGGCATTGATGCCGGGCCGTATCAGGCGCTGCTCAATGTGCGCGCGGGTGCGCTGTTCACGCCCAATGCGCTGGAAAATCTGATCCAGCGGCTGGAACGGCAGGCCTATCAGTCCGGCCAGCGTTTCGTGCGCGCCGAGCCGCGGCTGACGCGCAACGAACGCGACGGGGTGATCAATGTCGAATTTGCGCTGGTGCGCGCCGACCGGGTGTTCATCGAGCGTATCGATGTGCAGGGCAATACCAGCACCCAGGATGCGGTGATCCGGCGTCAGTTCCATGTCGCAGAGGGCGATCCGCTCAACCCGCGCGAGATCCGCGAAGCCGCCTCGCGCATCCGCGATCTGGGCTATTTCGCCGATGTGCAGACCGGCACGCGGCAGGGTTCGGCGAGTGATCAGGCGATTGTCGATGTGCTGGTTGAAGAAACCACCACCGGCTCGCTGGGGCTGGGCGCCAGCTATGGCGCCAATGACGGGCTGGGTGCCAGCATCACCTATTCCGAGGCCAATTTCCTTGGCCGCGGGCAGCAGGTGTCGCTGTCGCTTTCGACCGCGCGCGATTCGCGGGCGTTCGACTTCTCCATCACCGAGCCGGCGCTGCTGGGCCGCGATCTGGCGCTGGGGCTGCAACTGGGCTACACCATCACCAACCCCACCCAGGCCACACGCTTCCGCACGCGCATCACGCGGCTGGCGCCTTCGCTGTCCTTCCCGGTCAGCGAATACGGTCGCCTGACGGTGCGTGCAGCCGTTCAGCGCGATGACCTGCGCCCCTCCACCGCTGCGCTGACGCCGCCGATCTCCACGCGCATCGCATCGGACTTCGGGCGCGCGACCACGGGTTCGGTGGGCTATACCTATGCCTTCGATACCCGCCGCAACGGCCCCAACCCTGACCGCGGCTTCGTTTTCCGCTTCAGTCAGGATGCCGCTGGCGTGGGCCGGCGCTGGCTGCGCACCACGGCCATGGTGGGGTATGAGCAGCGTATCCTCAACGGCGACGTGACCCTGCGCGCCGAGGCCGAGGCCGGCGCGGTGATCCATCGTTCGGGCGCGAGCCGGATCAACGAGCGTTTCACCCTGACCAGCGATCAGTTCCGCGGCTTCCGCCCCTATGGCATCGGCCCGGCCGATCTGGACTCGGGCGACGGGCTGGGCGGCAACTACTACGCTGTGGCCCGCTTTGAAAGTGAGTTCCCGCTGGGTCTGCCGGCGGAATACGGCATGACCGGCGGGGTGTTCCTGGATGTCGGCTCGCTCTGGGGGGTGGACAACCATGGCGGGGCCAATATCGCCGATGGTCGGCGGCTGCGCGCCACGGCGGGCGTGTCGCTCTTCTGGCGCTCGCCGCTGGGGCCGCTGCGGTTCAATTTTGCCGTGCCGCTGCGCCGCGAGGCGCATGACCGGGTGCAGCGCTTCGACTTCGTGATCGCCACGCGGTTCTGATGCGCGGGCTTCTGGCGGCGCTCGTTCTGGCTGGCGCGCTTTGCGCGCCGGTGCTGCCCGCGATGTCGCAGGGTGGTGCGGCCTTCGCGATCCTCGATGAAGAGCGGCTGCTGCGCGATTCGGCGCTGGGGCGCGGTATTCTCGATGAAATCCGCCAGGCCGAACGCACGCTGGAAGCCGAGAACCAGCAGATCTTTGAGCAACTCGCCGCCGAGGAAGCCGCGCTGACCGAGGCACGCGCCAGCCTCAGCCCCGAAGCGTTCCGCCAGCGCGCCGATGACTTTGATCAGCGCGTCGAGGAGATCCGCGCCGAGCGCGGCCAGCGCGCGCTCGAACTCAGCCGCCGCTCCGAGGCCGAGGCGCAGCGTTTCTTCGAGATCGCGCTGCCGATCATGATTCAGTTGATGAACGAGGAGGGGCTGGTGGCCTTGCTCAAGCCCGACGCGCTGATCCTCGGCGCTGACTGGCTGGATGTGACGGATGCGGCGATTGTCCGGCTTGATGCGGCGACCGGGTCAGACGCCGCTCCTGATGATGCCACCCCCGATGATGCGCATGATGACCCCCGCGACGCGCCGCCTGATCCACAAGGCGACTAGCCGCGTAGAAAACCCGCACCACAGGGGGCATGCCTTGCCGCGCGGCATCAGAGTTGCTAGTGCTTGCCGCGACGCGCCCGTGCCCTGTCTGGCGGGCTCAGCCAACGGAGAATAGCGATGCCCGATACCGCCCCCCCCGCGTCGCGCGACTGGTCTGCCACCAACGCCGCCGATCTGGCCCTTATCCAGCGCTGCATTCCGCACCGCTACCCCTTTCTGCTGATCGACAGGGTGCGCGACATCGAATTGATGAAACGCGCGGTCGGGATCAAGAACGTCACCTTCAACGAGCCGCATTTCCAGGGCCATTTCCCGCGCGCGCCGATCATGCCGGGGGTGATGATCGTCGAGGCCATGGCGCAGACCTCCTCGGTGCTGGTGAGCCTGTCGCTCGATCTGGTGGACCGCGACCCGCTGGTTTATTTCATGGGCATCGACAAGGCGCGCTTCCGGCGCAAGGTGGTGCCGGGCGATGTGCTTGAACTCGCGGTGGAGACGCTGCGCAGTTCCTCGCGGGTGTGGAAGTTCTCGGCCCGCGCCACGGTCGAGGGCGAGCTTGCCGCCGAGGCCGAATACATGGCGATGATCGACCTCGGCGATCGGGGCTGAGGCATGGCCATCGATCCGACGGCGCAGATCCATGCCATGGCGATCGTCGAACCCGGCGCCGAGATCGGCCCCGATTGCGTGATCGGCCCCTTTGCCTGCATCGGGCCAGAGGTGCGGCTGGGCGCGGGCGTGGTGGTCAAGGCGCATGCCGTCGTCACCGGCTGGACCGAGATCGGCCCCGGCACCGAGATCTTTCCCTTTGCCTGTGTCGGCGAGGTGCCGCAGGATCTGAAATTCGCTGGTGAGCGCACGCGGCTGATTGTCGGTGCGCGCTGCCGTATCCGCGAAGGGGCGACGCTGAACACCGGCACCGCCGGGGGGGGCGGCATCACCCGCGTCGGCGATGGCTGCCTGTTCATGACCGGTGCCCATGTCGGCCATGATGCGCAGCTCGGCGACCGCATCATCCTGGCCAATCAGGCGGCGGTGGCCGGGCATTGCGTGATCGGCGATGACGTGATCATTGGCGGGCTCTCGGGGATACACCAGTTCGTGCGGATCGGTCGCGGGGCGATCATCGGCGCGGTAACCATGGTGACCAATGATGTGGTGCCGCATGGGCTGGTGCAGGCGCCGCGCGGGGCGCTTGAGGGGCTCAATCTGGTGGGGCTGAAGCGGCGCGGGGTCGAGCGCGCCGAGATCACCGCCCTGCGCGCCGCCTATCAGATGCTGGCCCAGGGCGACGGCACCTTCCTGGACCGCACCCGCCGCCTCGCCGAGGAAACCGACAGCCCGCATGTGCGCGAGATCACCGATTTCATCCTTGCGGCCTCTGACCGTTCCTTCCTGATCCCGCGATGAGCCGCCTTGCCCTGATCGCCGGTGCCGGTGAACTGCCGGCCGAGTTGACCGCCGCGCTGGAGACCCCGCCGCTGGTCTGCGCGCTCGAGGGTGTTGCGCCGGCGGGGCTGGCCGTGGAGCGCGCTTTCCGCATCGAGCGGCTGGCGCCCTTCATGCGCCAGTTGGCCGATGAAGGCATTGCGGGGGTGGTTTTCGCCGGGGCGATGCAGCGCCCGAAGCTGGATCCGGCGCTTTTTGACCGCGAGACCGCCGCCCTGGTGCCGCGGATGATGGCGATGATGCAGGGCGGCGATGATGCGTTGCTGCGCGGGGTCATCGCGCTTTTTGAGGAATACGATCTGCCGGTGCAGGGGCTGGCGGTGCTGGCGCCGCAGCTTCTGGCCGGCACCGGCGTTCTGGGTGCGCGCCCGCCGTGCGATGCCGAAGCCGCCGACGCGGCGCGCGGCCTGGCGATCCTTGAGGCGCTCGCGCCGGTCGATGTGGGGCAGGGTTGTGTGGTCTGCGCCGGCCAGTGCCTGGGCATCGAGGCGCTTTATGGCACCGATGCGCTGCTGACCGATGTTGCACGCAACCGTCCCCTGCGCGCGCCCGCGCAAGGCGGGGTTTTCGTGAAACGGGCCAAGCGCGGGCAGGATCTGCGCGTCGATCTGCCCACCATCGGCCCCGATACCATTGCCGCCGCGGCCATGGCCGGGCTTTCGGGGATCTGCCTTCAGGCCGGGCATGTGGTGGTGCTGCGCCGCGCCGAGGTTCTGGCGTGCGCCGAGGCCGCGGGGCTGGCGCTCTGGGCGATGCCATGAAGGTTTTCGTCATCGCCGGCGAGCCTTCGGGCGATCAGCTTGGCGGGGCGCTGATGGCCGGGCTGCGCCAGTTCCACCCGGATGTGGCTTTTCAGGGCATCGGCGGGCCAGCAATGACGGGGCAGGGGCTTTCCAGCCGCTTTGCGATGGATGAGCTTTCCATCATGGGCCTGGCCGAGGTGCTGCCGCGCTATTTCCACCTCAAGCGGCGCATCCGCGAAACCGCGCAGGCCGTCGCCATCGCCGCGCCGGATGTGGTGATCACCATCGACAGCCCGGATTTCTGCCTGCGGGTATTGGCGCAGGCCCGCGCCGCGCGGCCCGGCCTGCGCACGGTGCATTATGTCGCCCCCTCGGTCTGGGCCTGGCGGCCGGGGCGCGCGGCGCGCATGGCGCCGCTGGTCGATCATGTGCTGGCGCTGCTGCCCTTCGAGCCGGCCTATATGCAGGCCGCCGGCATGAGCTGCGATTTCGTTGGCCATCCGATCGCCGGCGCGCCGGTTGCCACGCCCGCCGAGGCCCGCGCCTTTCGCGCCGCGCATGCGATTGCCCCCGATGCGCCGCTCTTGCTGGTGTTGCCCGGCTCCCGGCGCGGCGAGATCGACCGGCTTGGTCCGCGTTTCGGTGCCGCGCTGCACCGGATCCTGCCGGGCCATCCCGGCGCGCGGCTGGTGGTTCCCAGCGTCGCCGCGCAGACCGAGCGGATGCGCGCGCTGATCTCCGGCTGGCCCGGCGCGCCGATCCTGCTTGATGGCGCGCAGACCTCACCGGCTGAAAAGCGCGCGGCATTTCGTGCGGCGGATGCGGCGCTGGCGGCTTCAGGCACGGTATCGCTGGAGCTCGCGGCTGCCGAAGTGCCGATGCTGATCGCCTATGATTTCAACCCGCTGACCCGCGCGCTGATGAAACGCATGGCGCTGGTGGATACGGTAACGCTGGTCAACCTGGTGTCACAGACCCGCGCCATTCCGGAATGTATCCTGCACGATTGCAAGCCGGACCGGATCGCGCGGGCGTTGCACCAGGTGCTGGGCGATGCGCAACACCGCGCCGCGCAGCGCGCCGCCATGGCGCTGACCATGGAACGGCTGGGCCGTGGCGGAGAGGCGCCAGGGTTGCGCGCAGCGCGTTCGGTGCTGGGCTTTCTGGAGCGTTCGCGGCTTCAGTAGCCGCGCCAGATCCAGCCGCCGCCAAACACCCGGCTTCCGCCGGTTTCATAGAAAACGCAGGCTTGTCCGGGGCTGACACCTTCCTCGGGGCTGAACAGTTCAACCTCGGCGGTGGTGGGGCCGGTGGGGCGGATGATCGCCTCGGCGGGCAGGCGGGTAGAGCGGATGCGCACGCTCAGGTGCCATTCCGGCGCGCTGTCGAAGGGCGCATCACCCAGCCAGTTGATCTCGCGCACCGGCACGATGCGGGTGGAAAGCGCCTCTTTCGGGCCGACGACGACGTGCTTTTTCTCAGGGTCCAGGCGCACCACATAAAGCGGATCGGCCAACCCGCCGATGCCCAGCCCGCGCCTTTGGCCGATGGTGTAGTGGATCACCCCGCGATGCTCGCCCAGAACGCGGCCCTCCAGATCGACGATCATGCCGGGATCGGCGGCGCCGGGGCGCAGCTTCTCGATCACGGCGGCATAGTTGCCGTTGGGCACGAAACAGATGTCCTGGCTGTCGGGCTTGTCGGCCACGGCCAACCTGTGGCGCGCGGCCAGCGCGCGCGTTTCGGCCTTGGATCGCAGATGCCCCAGCGGGAAGCGCAGATAGTCCAGTTGCTCCGCGCTCGTCGAGAACAGGAAATAGGACTGATCGCGCGCCGGATCGGCGGCCATGTGAAGTTCCGGCCCGGCCTGGCCGAGCTTGCGCTGGATGTAATGACCCGTGGCCATGCAATCGGCATCCAGCTCACGTGCCGTTTCCAGCAGATCGCGGAACTTGACCCGTTCGTTGCAGCGGATGCAGGGCACCGGGGTTGCGCCGGCCAGATAGGCTTCGGCGAATTCCTCGATCACCGCCTCGCGGAAGGTGTTTTCATAATCCAGCACGTAATGCGGAAAGCCCAGCGTTTCGGCGACGCGCCGGGCATCATGGATATCGCGCCCGGCGCAACAGGCGCCCTTCCTGGCCAGCGCGGCGCCGTGGTCATAAAGCTGCAAGGTCACGCCCACGACGTCATAGCCCTCGCGCGCCAGTTCGGCGGCAACGACAGAACTGTCCACCCCCCCCGACATGGCGACCACCACGCGGGTTTCGGAGGGAGGCTTGGCAAAGCCCAGGGAATTCACGCCCAGATCGCGTGGCATGGTGTCTCCAGTGGCGGGGATCGGAAGCAATTGCATCGAAATATATGAAAATGCCCCGCACTCTCAACCCCTGGCGGATATGGTTTTCAACCAGCCATTAAGAAGGCAACGGCAGTCTTGCACCCGGGATGAAGGAAAGGGTGAAAGACCATGTATTTGAAAAAGATCGATGGGCCGCGAGCGGTTACGCTGCCGGATGGAACAATCTTGAGCCGCGCCGATCTGCCCCCGGCCAGCACACGCCGCTGGGTCGCCAGCCGCAAGGCGGTTGTGGTGCGCGCTGTGGAGCACGGGCTCATCCCGCGCGACGACGCGCTGGAGCGCTACGATCTGACAGAAGAGGAGTTTGATTCGTGGCGCATGGCGGTGCAACGCCACGGAATCGATGCCCTCAAGGTCACGGCGATACAAAAATATCGACAATTTTAGTCTTGGGCGGCTAGGATGGGGTTTCCGGTAACTGCGCGTTAACGAATTTTCGCCAGTGTCGGGGCGAACAAGGTTAATGCGGAGTCCCTGCCCATGCGCGTCCTGCTCGTTGAAGACGATCCCACCACCTCGCGCAGCATTGAACTGATGCTGACGCATGCCAATTTCAACGTCTATTGCACTGATATGGGCGAAGAGGCAGTGGAGCTGGGCAAGCTCTATGACTACGATCTGATCCTGCTGGATCTCAACCTGCCCGACATGACCGGGCTCGATGTGCTGCGCCAGATCCGCCTGGCGCGCATCGACACGCCGATCCTGATCCTGACCGGCGAGGACAGCACCGACACCAAGCTCAAGGGCTTTGGCAGCGGCGCCGATGATTACCTGACCAAGCCGTTCCACCGTGACGAGCTGGTGGCGCGCATTCATGCCATCATCCGCCGCAGCCAGGGCCATGCGCAGTCGATCATCCACACCGGCCAGATCGCCGTGAACCTTGATGCCAAGACCGTCGAGGTGGATGGCAAGCCGGTGCATCTGACCGGCAAGGAATACCAGATGCTGGAACTGCTCAGCCTGCGCAAGGGCACCACCCTGACCAAGGAGATGTTCCTCAATCATCTCTATGGCGGCATGGATGAGCCGGAACTCAAGATCATCGATGTGTTCATCTGCAAGCTGCGCAAGAAGCTGGCCGAGGCTACCAGCGGTGACAATTACATCGAAACCGTCTGGGGTCGCGGCTATGTGCTGCGTGACCCGGCCCGCAGCGAGGCGCGCGCGCCCAAGGCCGCGACCGCCTGAACCTTGCCGCGCGTGTGGTGAACGCCGCCCGCGCGGGGGGCTGTCGCGAATATCCGCCGCGCCCTGAAAAGCCCGCCCATCGCCGGGCCGGGGCAAAGGTTCTGGACCTTGCCTTGCCGCCCCCCTATCACAGGGCAAAACCTTGCGGGGATGGGGCATGCCACAGGATCGACCGGTCGCCGACCTGACCGAGGCCGAGGCCACAGCCGAGCTGGCGCGGCTGGCGGAAGAACTGGCGCGCGCCAATCGTGCCTATCATCAGGCCGATGCGCCGGAAATCACCGACGCCGCCTATGACGCGCTCAAGGCGCGCAACGCAGCGATAGAGGCCCGCTTTCCCCGGCTCAAACGCGCCGACAGCCCCAGCGAGCAGGTCGGTGCCGCCCCCGCCGAGGGCTTTGGCAAGATCCGCCATTCGGTGCGCATGCTGTCGCTGGCCAATGCCTTCGATGCAGACGAGATCGCCGAATTCGACACGCGCATCCGGCGCTACCTTAATCTCGTGCCCGATGCCCCCCTGGCCTATACCGCCGAGCCCAAGATCGACGGCCTTTCGCTTTCCCTGCGCTATGAGCGGGGCGTGCTGGTCCATGCCGCCACCCGCGGCGATGGCGAGACCGGCGAGGACGTCACCGCCAATGCCCGCACCATCGCCCAGATACCCGCCCGCCTGAACGGCGCGCCGGAGCTTCTGGAAGTGCGCGGCGAGGTCTACATGCGCCACGTGGACTTCCAGGCACTCAATGCCCGCACCGCCGAAACCGGGGGCAAGAGCTTTGCCAATCCGCGCAATGCTGCCGCTGGCTCGCTGCGCCAGCTTGACGCCGAAATCACCCGCGCCCGCCCGCTGAGCTTTTTTGCCTATGGCTGGGGCGCGCTTTCCGAGCCGCTCGCCGCAAGCCAGTTGGCCAGCCTTGAACGCCTTCAGGCACTGGGGTTCACCGTGAACCCGCTCATCCGGCGCTGCGATGGGCCGGCGGCGCTTCTGGCGCAGTACCGCACCATCGAGGCCGCGCGCCCCGATCTGGGCTATGACATCGACGGTGTGGTCTACAAGGTCGACGATCTGGCGCTGCAGGCGCGGCTGGGCTTTCGTTCGACCACGCCGCGCTGGGCGATCGCGCACAAATTTGCCGCTCAAACCGCCTGGACGGTGCTTGAGGCCATCGAGATTCAGGTGGGCCGCACCGGGGCCCTGTCGCCGGTGGCGCGCCTCAGGTCGATCAATGTCGGCGGGGTGCTGGTTGCCAATGCGACACTGCACAACGAGGATTACATCGCCGGGCGCGATTCGCGCGGCGAACCGGTTCGCGAGGGGCGCGATATCCGCGTGGGCGACCGCGTGCGGGTCTACCGCGCCGGCGATGTGATCCCCAAGATCGCCGATGTGGACCTTGCCCGCCGCCCCGCCGATGCCATGCCCTATGACTTCCCCGACCATTGCCCGCGCTGCCAATCGCCCGCGGTGCGCGAGCCGGGCGATTCGGTGCGCCGCTGCACCGGCGGGCTGATCTGCCCGGCGCAGGCGGTGGAGCGGCTGAAGCATTTCGTCTCGCGCAATGCCTTCGATATCGAGGGGCTGGGGGCAAAGCAGATCGAGATGTTTTTTGCCGACGATCAACTGCCGATCCATCAGCCGGCGGATATCTTCACGCTGGAAGCACGCGATGCGGCCAACCTGACCCGGCTGAAGAACCGCATGGGCTGGGGCGAGACCTCGGCCACCAACCTTTTTCGTGCCATTGAAGAACGCCGCCGCATTGCCCTGCACCGGCTGCTTTTCGCCCTTGGCATCCGCCATGTCGGCGAAACTGCGGCGCAGTTGCTGGCGCGCCATTTCGGCAGTTGGGACGCGCTGCATGCCTGCCTGACCGGCCCCGCCGAAGCCGCGCTGGAGGAGTTGACCACCATCAACGGGGTCGGCCTGGTGATGGCGCAATCGCTGATCGACGCCTTCGCCAATCCGGCCGAGCACGCGGCGATTGATGCGCTGGTCAAGCATCTGACGGTGCTCGATGCCGAGGTTCAACCCGTGGCAAACAGTGCCATTGCTGGCCTGACAATGGCGTTCACCGGCACGCTGACCCGCATGACGCGCGCCGAGGCCAAGGCCCGCGCCGAGGCGGCCGGCGCCAAGGTTGCCGGTTCGGTCTCGGCCAAGACCGATATTCTGGTGGCCGGCGAGGGGGCGGGCTCGAAGGCTGCCAAGGCCGAGGCCCTGGGCGTGCGCGTCATCGACGAGGACGCCTGGCTGGCCCTGATCGGCGCATGAGCACCCGCCCCGAGACCCTGTTTGCGCTGTTTGCCGCGCTGGAGGGGCTTCAGGGCGTGGGCCCGAAGACGGCACGCCATTTTGCCGCGCTGGGGGTGTCGGTGCCGCGCGATCTGCTGTTTGTGCTGCCGCATTCCAGCATCGACCGGCGGCTGCGTGCTTCGGTGCATGATGCCACCCCGCCAGAGGTTGCCACCGTCGAGGTCGAGATCGGCGAGCACCTGCCGCCGCGCCAGAAGGGCCGGCCCTACCGCGTGATGGTGCACGATGCCCGGCAGGCCTTCCAGTTGGTCTATTTTCATGCCCGCGGGGAGTATCTGCAAAAGCTGTTGCCGGTGGGCCAGCGACGGGTGGTCTCGGGGCGGTTGGAACTGTTCGATTCGATCTTGCAGATGCCGCATCCTGATCATGTTCTGCCGCTGGATGAAGCCGCGAAACTGCCCGCATGCGAGCCGGTCTATCCGCTGAGCGCCGGCATCACCCAACGCCTGGTGCAACGCGCGGTGGCCGATGTTCTGGCCCGCTGCCCGGATCTGGCGGAATGGATCGACGCCCCGCTCAAGGCGCGCATGGGCTGGCCCGGCTGGCGCGACGCGCTGCATGCCGCCCATGCGCCGCAATCGGCAAGTGACCTGGCTGCCAGCCATCCGGCGCGTCAGCGTCTGGCCTATGACGAGCTTTTTGCGCATCAGTTGACGCTGGCTCTGGCCCGTGCCCGGCACCGCCGCGCCCCCGGTCGGCAGACGCGGGGCGACGGACGGCTGGTGGCGCGGGTTCTGGGGGCGCTGCCCTATGCTGCGACCGCTGCGCAGAGCCGCGCGATTGGTGAAATCAGTGCCGATATGGCCGCGCCGCAGCGCATGAACCGGCTGTTGCAAGGTGATGTGGGCTCGGGCAAGACGCTGGTGGCGATGGCTGCGCTGCTGGGCGCTGTCGAAGCGGGCGGGCAGGGTGCCATGATGGCACCGACCGAGATACTGGCGCGGCAACATTTCGAGGGGCTGGCGCCGATGGCCGCCAGCGCCGGTGTGCGGATGGAACTGCTCACCGGGCGCGACAAGGGCCGCGACCGGGCACGCAAGCTGGCCGATCTGGCGGGCGGGCAGATCGACATCCTGATCGGCACGCATGCTGTCTTCCAGAAGGATGTTGCCTTTGCCGATCTGCGTCTGGCGGTGATCGATGAGCAGCACCGCTTCGGCGTGGCGCAGCGCATGGCGCTGGGCGAGAAGGGCGAACGCGCCGATATACTGGTCATGACCGCCACGCCAATTCCGCGCAGCCTGGCGCTGGCGCAATATGGCGACATGGATCTGTCATTGCTGGATGAAAAGCCGCCCGGCCGTCAGCCGGTGGTAACGTCGCTGGCCTCGAGCGAGCGACTGGATGACGTGGTGGCGCATCTGGCGCGCGCCATCGGCGAGGGGCGGCAAGCCTATTGGGTCTGCCCCCTGGTCGAGGAAAGCGAGGCTGTCGCCCTGACCGCGGCGCAGTCGCGTTTCAAGGCCCTGCGCGCGGCGCTGGGGGAAGATGCCGTGGGGCTGGTGCATGGCCAGCTTCCCCCGGCGGACAAGGACGCGGCCATGGCGCGCTTCGTGGCCGGCAAGACGCGGGTGCTGGTGGCGACCACGGTGATCGAGGTGGGGGTCAATGTGCCCGCGGCAACGATCATGGTGATCGAGCGCGCCGAGAGCTTCGGACTGGCGCAGCTTCATCAGTTGCGCGGCCGGGTGGGGCGCGGGTCAGGCGCCTCGACCTGTCTGTTGCTCTATGAGCCGCCGCTGGGCGAAACGGCGGCCCGTCGGCTGAAACTGATGCGCGATACCGATGACGGTTTTCGCATCAGCGAGGAGGATCTGGCAATGCGTGGCGCGGGCGATGTGCTGGGCACTGCGCAATCGGGTCTGCCACGGTTTCGCATCGCCGATCTGGAGCGCCAGGCCGGCCTGATGGCGGTGGCGCAAACCGATGCGCGCAAGCTGCTGGCCGATGACCCCGTGCTGGCCACGCCGCGCGGGCAGGCGGCGCGGTTGCTGTTGTGGCTGCTTGGGCAGGACCAGGCGCTGCGCCTGCTTCAGGTCGGTTAGGTAAGCAACCCCTTTATGTTCACATAAAGTTCTTGATTTATCTTTTCCGTTGTGAGAACAAATAAGCAACAAGCAACGGAGGTTCCCATGCGCCAATGGTTTCGCCCAACGCCCGCCCTGGATGATCGCGCCGCATTGCTGGCCGATGCGCTTGGGGTTCTGGCGCTCTTCGTTCTGTTGCTGGTTGCCTTGCATCTGCCGATGTTGAGCTGAGTTTCTGCCTGCCTGCCTGCCTGCCTGCCTGCCTGCCTGCGGTCTGGCGTGGTGCGCTTGTCTGTCCCGCGCGCCCAGCCTGTCGGTTTGCCGCCGATCTGCCCAACCAGACACGCCACTGACCGCTGCATCCTCGATGCGGCGGTTTTTTTATCGAAAGGGGATGCCCTTGACCGGGGCGGCCGACGCATTCGCGCGGGCACCGCTGCGCGTCTTTGCTGTGGTGTCGGAACGGGGTTGTCAGGCTGATCGCGCGGCCTCGGCCTGGCGCGCAGCTTCGGTGGTGGCTTGCACCGCCAGCAGGATCGAGGTGTGGCGGTTGCGGAACTCGCGCGCCGGAATCAGCGCTTCGAAGCCATCAAAAGGCGCGTCCGGCACCGGGCCATCGGCCTTGAGCATCGCTTCAAGCTGCTCGGCGGCGCGCTCCAGCTCCGCGATGGAGCGGCCCAGCACCGCCCCGCCCAGCACCGCCGCCGCCGCCTGACCCAGCGCGCAGGCTTTGACCTCCTGGCCGAAGCGGCTGACACGCCCCCCCTCCAGGTCCAGATCGACGGTGACGGTGGAGCCGCACAACGGCGAGCGTTTGCGCACGCTGGCCTGCGGCGCCTCCAGCCGCTCCAGATGCGGGATCTCGGCGGTGAGTGCCAGAATGCGCGCCGAATAGAGCTTGATCAGGTCGGAGGTTTCGGACACAACATGCGCTCCTTTTCTGTGCTCAGGATATAGACCATGTCTTTCGATCCGCAATCCCTGCACTATGACGACCAAGGTCTTATTCCGGTGGTCGCGCAGGATCATGCATCGGGCATGGTTCTGATGGTCGCCTGGATGAATGCCGAGGCCGTTGCGCGCACGCTGCAAAGCGGCCGCGTGACCTATTGGTCGCGTTCGCGGCAGAGTTTCTGGGTGAAGGGGGAAAGCTCTGGCCATGTGCAGCGGCTGGTCGAGCTGCGGCTTGACTGCGACCGCGATTGCCTGCTGGTGCTGGTCGATCAGACCGGCCCGGCCTGCCACACCAACCGGCGCAGCTGCTTCTATACTGCGGTGCGCGAGGGCGCCGAGGTCGAACTGATGAAGCCCGAGGTCTGAGCCGACCTCAGCGCAGGCCCACCATCTTGCGGATATCAGCCGGGCTTGCGCCTTCATCGCGGTATTTCGCCAGCGCGCGGGCGTCGTCGCGCTTGGCCAGCCGGCGGCCCTGATCGTCGCGGATCAACCGGTGATGGTGGTAGCGCGGGCGCGGCAGGCCCAGCAGACCCTGCAACACTGCATGAATTGCCGTGGCGGCAAAGAGATCGGCGCCGCGCACCACCAGGTCAATGCCCTGCGCCGCATCGTCAACCACCACCGCCAGATGATAGGAGGTGCCGATATCGCGCCGCGCCAGCACGATGTCGCCGACGCGCTCGGTCATCCATGTCGCGTCGAAATGATGGACGCCGGGATGTTCCGGGCCCTCGTCGATGAACGAGAGGTCTTTCAGCCGTTTCATCGCCGCCGCCATGTTCAGCCGGATCGCCGCATCGGCCTGCCGGTGGCCCGCATCGCGGCAGGTGCCGGGATAGATCGGGCCATCGGGGCCAAGCATCGGCGCACCCTCCTGTGGGGCCGAGAGCGCGGCGCGGATGTCGCCACGGCTACAGGTGCAGGCGTAGGTCAGTCCGGCATCGGTCAGTTGCACCAGCGCCGTGCGGTAGGCGGGCAGCCGGCTGGACTGGCGCATCACCGGCACGGGCCATTTCAGCCCCAGCCAGTGCAGATCGGAATGGATTGCGGCTTCAAATTCGGGGCGGCAGCGCGGGGTGTCGATATCTTCGATGCGCAGCAGGAATTGCCCGCCGCTGGCCTGCGCGCGGTCCCAGGCGCTGAGCGCGGAATAGGCATGGCCCAGATGCAACGGGCCGGTGGGCGAGGGGGCAAAGCGGGTGGTCAGCCCAGCCATGTGCGAAACGCCGCCTTGGCGCGGTCGGTATAGGCGCGGTAGCGATCCTTGCGGCCGCGCCGCCCGCCCTTGGCGTCGATCGGCGGGAAGAGGCCGAAATTCACGTTCATCGGCTGAAAGGTCCTGGCTTCGGCGCCGCCGGTAATGTGGTGGATCAGCGCCCCCATCGCGGTTTCACGCGGCGGTGGGGCAAGGGTTTCGCCACGCAATTGTGCCGCCGCCAGCCGCCCGGCCAGTAGACCCATCGCTGCCGATTCCACATAGCCTTCGACGCCGGTGATCTGCCCGGCGAAGCGGACATGCGGATGCGATTTCAGCCGCATCTGGTCATCCAGCAGCGTCGGTGAGTTGAGGAAGGTGTTGCGATGGATGCCGCCCAGCCGCGCGAAGCTGGCATCCTCAAGGCCTGGGATCATTTTGAAAACAGTGGCTTGTGCACCATACTTCATCTTGGTCTGAAAGCCTACGATGTTGTAGAGCGTGCCCAGTGCATTGTCGCGGCGCAGTTGCACCACCGCATGGGGTTTGACATCGGGCTGATGCGGATTGGTCAGGCCCACGGGTTTCATCGGGCCGTGGCGCAGCGTTTCGCGCCCGCGTTCGGCCATCACCTCGATCGGCAGGCAGCCGTCGAAATAGGGGGTCTTGCCGACCCCGGCCTCGCCCTCGCGGAACTCGGTCTTGGGTGCGGCCAGCAGCGCATCGATGAAAGCCTCGTACTGGGCGCGGTCCATCGGGCAGTTGAGATAGGCTTTGCGCTCCTCCTCGGTGTCGCCCTTGTCGTAGCGCGACTGGAACCAGGCTTTCGACAGGTCGATGCTTTCGAAATAGACAATCGGGGCGATGGCGTCGAAAAAGGCCAGCGCCTCGGCACCGGTGGCGGTGCGAATGGCTTGCGCCAGCGCGTCCGAGGTCAGCGGGCCGGTGGCGATGATCCAGTGGCCGGTGGCGGGCAGTTCGGTGATCTCGCCGGGTTCGACGCGGATGTTCGGATGCGCGCGCAGCCGTTCGGTGACGGCGCGGGCAAAGGCGTCGCGGTCCACCGCCAGCGCGCCGCCGGCGGGCAGGGCGTGGGCATCAGCCATCGCCATCAACAGCCCGCCCGCCTGGCGCATTTCCCAATGCAGCAGGCCTACGGCGTTTTGTTCGTCGTCATCGGAGCGGAACGAGTTGGAGCATACCATCTCGGCGAAATCGCCGCTCTGATGGGCGAATGTGCCCACCTCCGGGCGCATCTCATGCAGGACAACGGAAATCCCGGCCTCGGCTGCCTGCCAGGCGGCCTCGGAACCGGCCATGCCGCCGCCTACGATATGCAGTTCATCTGTCGCGCTCATGGCGCTGATGTAGCCGCGCGGGGCGACGATGAAAAGGGGCAGCGTGCGGGTGGAGCCCTGAACAGCGCTCAGATCAGCGCCATGCGATCCACGCGCTCGGGGTCGGGGAATGGACGGTAGAGGCCGTATTCGACATGCGCGATCTGCTGGCGCATCTGGTCGTAGAGCCGGGTTGCCTGATCGTCGCCGCGCCCCAGGAAACGGAAGGCGGCATCAAGCTGCGACAGATCCTTCACCTCGATTTCAAGCAGGAAATCGGCGCAGCCGGGCCCCGCGAGATTGAGCTTGCGCCGCATCAGCCGCCAGCTTTCGATGCGCCCCTCATCCTTGAGCAGGGTCAGCCAGTTGTCGAGCGCCATGGCAAAGACCAGTGCGCGCGCGTCCGATTTCAGCTCGATCATGCAGTGATAGACATTCATCGACAGCCCTCCGTTCGCCGCAGGATAGGCGGCGAGAATGGAGAAAGCCTTAATGCAAAAGGGGGCCACAGGCCCCCTTCAACACCCGCTGGTGGTGTCGGTCGTGCATCAGTCCTGCGTTTGCGGCGGATCGGGCTGTTCGACACCGGTTTCGGTGCCCGTTTCGGTGCCTGTTTCGGCCAGCGGCTCGCCATTGGCATCAGCGCCCTGTTCGGCAACCCGCGCCACCGAAACCACTTCTTCGCCATTGCTCGTGGCAAAGACCTTGACGCCGCCTGCCGCGCGCGAGCGGAAGCTCACCTGATCCACCGGCACGCGGATCGACTGGCCGGTCGAGGTGGCGAGCATGATCTGATCATTCAGTTCCACCGGGAAGCTGGCCACCAGCGGGCCGCCGCGCATGGCCTTGTCCATTGCCATCACGCCCTGGCCGCCGCGCCCGCGCACCGGGTAGTCGTGGCTGGACGAAAGCTTGCCGGCGCCACGCGCGGTGATGGTCAGTATCAGATCCTCGCGCGCCGACATTTCGGCATAGCGCTCGGTCGAAAGCTGGCCGGCTTCGACGGCGGCCTCTTCCTCGTCGGTCTCGCCATCGTCGGGCGCGCCGGCCATCAGGCGGCGCTGTTTCAGATAGGCGGCGCGCTCTTCCGGCGTGGCATTGAAGTGGCGGATCACCGCCATGCTGACAACCAGGTCGCCCGTGGCCAGCCGGATGCCGCGCACCCCGGTCGAATCGCGGCCCTTGAAGACGCGCACATCCGTCGTGGGGAAGCGGATGGCCCGGCCCATGGCGGTTACCAGCATGACATCGTCATCTTCATCGGCGATGCGCGCGCCGATCAGTTCCACCCCCTCGGGCAGCTTCATGGCGATCTTGCCGTTGCGCATGACATTGGTGAAGTCAGACAGCGCGTTGCGGCGCACATCGCCCTGCGAGGTGGCAAAGACGATCTGCAAATCGTCCCAGCCGTCTTCGGGGGCATCGACGGGCATCAGCGCGGCAATGCTGACCCCGGCGGGAATCGGCAGGATATTGACGATGGCCTTGCCGCGGGCGTTGCGCCCGGCAAGTGGCAGGCGCCAGCATTTCAGCTTGTAGACCATGCCATCGGTGGTGAAGAACAGCAGATGCGTGTGGGTATTGGCCACGAACAGCGTGGTCACCACATCATCTTCCTTGGTGGCCATGGAACTGAGGCCCTTGCCGCCGCGGTTCTGGGCACGGAACTCGGCCAGCGGCGTGCGCTTGATATAGCCGCCGGAGGTGATGGTGACGACCATGTCCTCGCGCTCGATGAGGTCCTCGTCATCCATGTCGCCGGCCCAGTCGACGATCTCGGTGCGGCGTGGCACGGCGAAAGCCTCGCGCACCTCGGCCAGTTCGGCTGAGATGATCGCCATGATGCGCGTGCGCGAACGCAGGATATCGAGGTAATCCTTGATCTTCGCGGCAAGCTCTTCAAGCTCGTCGGTCACTTCCTTGACGCCCATCGCGGTCAGGCGCTGCAGCCGCAGATCAAGGATCGCGCGGGCCTGCACCTCGGAGAGGTTATAGGTGCCGTCGTCGTTCATCGTATGGCTGGGATCGTCGATTAGCCGGATATAGCCGGCGATGTCGGTGGCAGGCCAGCGCCGGGTCATCAGCTTTTCGCGCGCTTCGGCGGGATCGGCCGAGGCACGGATGGTCGCCACCACCTCATCGACATTCGACACCGCCACCGCCAGGCCACACAGCACATGGCTGCGCTCGCGTGCCTTGTTCAGATCAAAGGCGGTGCGCCGGGTGATGACCTCTTCACGAAACCCGATGAAGGCGGTCAGAAAATCGCGCAACGTCAACTGTTCCGGTCGCCCGCCATTGAGCGCCAGCATGTTGCAGCCAAAGGAGGTCTGCATCGGCGTGAAGCGGAAAAGCTGGTTGAGCACCACATCGGGCGTGGCGTCGCGCTTGAGTTCAATCACGACCCGCACGCCGATGCGGTCGCTTTCGTCGGCAACATGGCTGATGCCCTCGATGCGCTTGTCGCGCACCGCCTCGGCGATCTTTTCCACCATGGTGGATTTGTTGACCTGATAGGGGATGTCATCGACGACGATGGCGTAGCGGTCCTTGCGCAGTTCCTCGATATGCGTGCGCGCCCGGATCACCACCGAGCCGCGCCCCTCCAGATAGGCCTTGCGCGCGCCCGAACGCCCCAGGATCAGCGCGCCGGTGGGGAAATCGGGGGCGGGCACATACTGCATCAGATCTTCGCTGGTCAGGTCGGGGTTTTCGATCAGCGCCTGCGTGGCGTCGATCACCTCGCCCAGATTGTGCGGCGGAATATTGGTGGCCATGCCCACCGCGATGCCGCCCGCGCCATTGACCAGCATGTTGGGAAAGCGCGCCGGCAGCACCGTGGGTTCGCGGTCGCGCCCGTCGTAATTGTCCTGAAAATCGACGGTGTCCTTCTCGATGTCGCCGAGCAGGAAACTGGCGGGCTTGTCCATGCGCACTTCGGTATAGCGCATCGCCGCCGCCGCATCCCCGTCCATCGAGCCGAAATTGCCCTGACCGTCCAGCAGCTTGAGCGACATCGAGAAAGGCTGCGCCATGCGCACCAGCGCGTCATAGATGGCGCTGTCGCCATGCGGGTGATACTTGCCCATCGTATCGCCCACCGCGCGTGCCGATTTGCGATAGGGCTTGTCATTGGTGTTGCCGGATTCGTGCATGGCGAACAGGATGCGCCGGTGCACCGGCTTGAGCCCGTCGCGCAGGTCAGGGATGGCGCGGCTGACGATGACGCTCATCGCGTAGTCCAAATAGGAGGCGCGCATCTCCTGCACGATCGAGATCGTGGGGCCTGCGGGCTTCTTTTCGTCCATCTGTTCCGGGGTGTCGTTGGTGTCGCTCACCGGGGCCTCGCCGTGCTGCAATCCACAATATTTTGTTGGCCCTCTTATAGCCGAACCCCACGGGAAGGTGCAATGGCGGCAGGTGCAATGGCGCGTCGGTTCGGGGCCTGATCTGAATCATTGGCGCAACCGCCGCCAAGGCGCTAGCATCGGGCAAACAATGGAGGTGGCCATGTATCACAACATTCTGGTGCCGATCGCCTATGAGGCCGGGCATGACGCCAGGGCCGAGCTGGAAGCCGCGCGCAAGCTGGCCGATCCGGGCGCGCGAGTGACGTTGCTGCATGTCATGGACCCGGTGCCGTTCTTCGCCATCGACTACATGCCCGAGGGCTACCGTGATGAACTGACCCGCGCCATCGAGGCCGATCTGCAACGCCAGGCCGATCAGATGCAAAACGGCGCGGTGGAGGTGATCGAGGGGGACGCCGCGCGCGAGATCCTCGACTGGGCCGGGGGCAACCGCGTCGATTGCATCGTGCTGGCCACGCATCGCTCGGACACCAGCCTCTATGGTTCGACGGCGGCGCGGGTGGTGCGCTATGCACCCTGCGCCGTGCATCTGCTGCGCTGAGCACCAGCCCCGTAAAAGCCCTTGGCGGGCAATTGCCGCGCGCAGGGCGCCAGTGCGCGCCGATTTTTGGCACCCATCACAATTGACTGATAACAAACTGTTTTCATTGATTCTTAACTGCGATTCGGCATCATTTCAACATGAGGCAACATTCATCGGGGCAAAGCCATGCCACAGAGTGAAACCGAACTGATGCTGCAAGGCTACGGGCTGACCACCGCCGAATTCTATTACCGCATGCCGGACTATCGCCACGTGCTCAACAGCTTCATATGGCAGGAATACGACCTCGCGCCGGATTATCCGCGCCTGTTTCACTTCATCGAGTTCTGGCAGCGCGAACTTGAGGGGCCGCTGCATTCGGTGCGCTTTACTCATCGCAAGATGATCGCGCCGGGGGCCTGGCGCAATGTGGTGGGCGAGTTCACGCTGCACTGACGCGGCGCAAAGCAAGGGGCGGCAAGGCGCCGCCCCTCCCCGTGTTTGCCGGCTGCATGCAGCCGTTCAGGCCAGATCGAAACGGTCGGCGTTCATCACCTTTGTCCAGGCGGCGACGAAATCCTGCGCGAATTTGGCGCCGGCATCGGCCTGGGCATAGACTTCGGCGATGGCGCGCAACTGCGAGTTCGAGCCAAAAACCAGATCGACGCGCGTGCCGGTCCATTTGGGTGCACCGGTCCGGCGGTCGCGGCCCTCGAACAGGGTTTCGTCTTCGTCCGTGGCCGCCCATTCGGTGCGCATGTCCAGAAGGTTGACGAAGAAATCGTTCGTCAGCACGCCGGGCCGGTCGGTAAAGACCCCGTGTCTGCTGCCGGCGTGATTGGCCCCCAGCACCCGCAGCCCGCCAACCAGCACGGTCATTTCCGGCGCGCTGAGCGTCAGCAGTTGTGCGCGGTCCACCAGCAGATCCTCGGTCGAGACGCTGAAGGTTTTCTTCTGGTAGTTGCGGAACCCGTCGGCCTGCGGCTCCATCACCTCGAAGCTCTCCACATCGGTCTGCTCCTGGCTGGCATCCATCCGGCCCGGCGTGAAGGGCACGTCAACATGATGCCCGGCGGCCTTCGCGGCAGCTTCCACCGCTGCCGTGCCGCCCAGCACGATCAGATCGGCCAGCGAGACCTTCTTGCCGCCTGACGCCCCGGCGTTGAAGGCGTTGCGGATACCCTCCAGCGCGGTCAGAACCTTCTGCAGTTGCGCCGGTTCATTGGCCTCCCAGTCCTTCTGCGGTGCCAGCCGGATGCGCGCGCCATTGGCGCCGCCGCGCAGGTCGGAGCCGCGGAAGGTTGCCGCCGAGGCCCAGGCCGTGGCGACCAGCGCGCTGGCGTCGATGCCGGAGCCAAGGATACGTGCCTTGAGCGCGGCAATATCCGCGGCATCGATCAGCGGGTGGTCGCACGCCGGGATCGGGTCTTGCCAGATCAGGTCTTCCTTCGGCACTTCCGGCCCCAGATAAAGCGCCTTGGGTCCCATGTCGCGGTGCGTCAGCTTGAACCAGGCGCGGGCGAAAGCCTCGGTGAAGGCTTCGTGGTCCTCCATGAAGCGCCGCGAGATCTTCTCGTAGGTCGGATCAAAGCGCATCGCCAGATCGGCGGTGGTCATCATCGGGCGATGCCTGATCGAGGGATCATGCGCATCGATGATCATGTCCTCATCCTCGACATCCTTGGCCAGCCATTGCTGCGCGCCGGCTGGGCTTCTGACCAACTCCCATTCGTATTTGAACAGCACCTTGAAATAGCCGCCGTCCCACCTGGTTGGATTGGGCTTCCAGGCGCCCTCGATGCCGCTGCTGGTGGTGTGGATACCCTTGCCGCTGCCAAAGGCGTTCTTCCAGCCCAGCCCCTGCTCGGCCAGCCCGGCGGCTTCCGGGTCGGGGCCGATCAGTGCGGGATCGCCGGCGCCATGGGCCTTGCCGAAGGTATGGCCACCGGCGGTCAGGGCCACGGTTTCCTCGTCGTTCATGGCCATGCGGGCGAAAGTCTCGCGAATATCACGCCCCGAGGCCACCGGATCGGGGTTGCCGTTCGGCCCTTCGGGATTGACGTAGATCAACCCCATCTGCACGGCGGCCAGCGGGTTTTCCAGCTCGCGCTCGCCGCTGTAGCGGGTGTCGCCCAGCCATTCGGTTTCCGAGCCCCAGTAGATGTCTTCTTCGGGCTCCCATACATCGGCGCGCCCGCCGGCGAAGCCGAAGGTGCGCCCGCCCATCGATTCGATGGCCACATTTCCGGCCAGGATCATCAGGTCGGCCCAGGAAATCCTGTTGCCGTATTTCTGCTTGATCGGCCACAGCAGCCGGCGTGCCTTGTCGAGGCTGACGTTATCGGGCCAGCTGTTGAGCGGCGCAAAGCGCTGCGTGCCCGAGCGTGCGCCCCCGCGCCCGTCGGCGGTGCGGTAGGTGCCGGCGCTGTGCCAGGCCATGCGGATGAAGAAACCGCCGTAATGGCCCCAGTCGGCTGGCCACCAGTCCTGGCTGTCGGTCATCAGGGCGTGCAGGTCGGCTTTCAGCGCCTTGAGGTCAAGCTTCCTGAATTCCTCGGCATAGTCGAAGGTCGTGCCCAGCGGGTTCAGGGCGGGCGGGTTCTGATGCAGGATTCGCAGGTTGAGCTGGTTGGGCCACCAGTCGCGATTCGAGCGCGCGCGCATCCGCGTATTGGGGTTGGCCCCGTGAAGAACCGGGCATTTGCCAGCGGCGTTGGTGTCGTTTCCGTCCATGATATCCTCCGATCGGCTGCATTCGATACTAGGTTCGTGGCTGGCCCCGGCACATCCCGAAAGCGGCGCGCGGCGCAGCGATGGCTTTTCTTAGCAGAGGTTTTCGATTAGTTTAACTAGGAACTTCTTATATCAGCGATCAGAAATACTGATGACAGGCATGACCCTCAAACAACTGCGTTATTTCGAGGCGCTGGCGCGGTTGGGCCATTTCGGGCGCGCGGCGGATGATTGCGCGATCACCCAGCCGGCACTGTCGATGCAGATTCGCGAGCTTGAGGAGGCGCTGGGCACCCCGCTTTTCGAGCGCGGACCTCGGCAGGTCAGGCTGACCGGTTTTGGCGAGATGTTCGCCAGCCGGGTGCGCGGTATCCTGCGCGGGGTCGATGAGTTGGAGGAGCTGGCACGCGCCGCGCGCGACCGGCTGGCCGGGCGGCTGCGCATCGGGGTCATTCCCACCGTCGCGCCCTATCTGCTGCCGGCGTTCATTGCCCGGCTGGCGCGGCAGCATCCGGGGCTTGATCTGCACCTGCGCGAGACCGTCACCCCGAAGCTGTTGCGCGAGTTGATCGAGGGACGGCTGGACACCGCGATCGTGGCGCTGCCGGTATCGGAGCCTTCGTTGAGCGAAGTGGCGCTGTTTTCCGAGGATTTCGTGCTGGTGCGCCCGGCGCGCGATGCCGGCAAACCGGTGCCTGATCGCGAGCGGCTGCGCACCATGCGGCTCTTGCTGCTGGAAGAAGGCCATTGCTTTCGCGATCAGGCGCTGTCGTTTTGCGACCTGCCCGCCACCTCCTCGGCCCGCGCGCGCGAGGTGCTTGACGGCAGTTCGCTGGCGACGCTGGTGCAGATGGTGGGGGCGGGCATCGGCGTGACGCTGATCCCGGAAATGGCGGTGCCGGTGGAAACCCGCTCGGCCCCGGTTTCGGTGGCGCGCTTCCCCGCGCCGCCGCCCTCGCGCACCATCGGGATGATCTGGCGCAAGACCAGCCCGTTGGCCGGCTCGCTGCTGGAGATTGCCGAAGTGGTGCGCGAGGCCGCCGAAGCCGGCCGCGCCGTGGATGCCGCAGACGGGGGCGCCTAGCTTGTCCAGCCCAGCCTGCGGCCACCCAGCCCGTGCCGTGCCACCTAGCCTGGCCCGGCGGGCACCAGCCGCTCCAGCACCGTGCGCCAGCGGGCGTCAAGCGGGGTTGGGCGGTGGGTGGCGCGCGTGACATTGACATGCACGAAGAACCCCTCGGCCAGCGCCTGTTCATGGCCTTCGGCAAAGAGGCCGATCTCGTAGCGCACCGAGCTTTTGCCAAGCGAACCGATGCGCAGCCCGGCCTCGATCCAGGCGGGAAAGGCGATCTCGGCGTGGTAGCGACAGCCGGTTTCCACCACCAGCCCGTAGGTTTCGCCATGGCGCGGGTCCAGCAGGCCCTGTTCGATCAGCCAGCCGTTCACCGCCGTATCGAAAAGCGAATAATGCACCACATTGTTCATGTGGCCGTAGATGTCGTTGTCCATCCATCGGGTCTGGAGCCGATAGAAGGTGTCGAATTCCGAGCGCTGGGCGCGCGGGGCGCGCGGGGGATGAGGCGTGCTCATGGGGCCCTCAGCGCCCGGCGGGGGCGCGCTCAAGCACGCCTGTAAGGCAACCGATCGCCCCGGCAGCCTTGGCCAGTTCGGAGCAATCGACCTCGGTACAATAAATGCCCAGCCCCTCGTAGAATTGCCGCGCTGCGGGGCAATTGCCCACCATGAGGATCCTGCGCGGCCCCAGGGTGACGAAATTCATTGCCCGGTTGCGCTGGTTGTCATCTTCATCGGGCAGGAATTCCACCCGGTAGCCGCGCGCGCGCAGCGCCTGCACGGCGGCAAAGGGCGTGCGGCGCGGCCAGGCGATGGCCAGATCGGCATCGGCAAAGCGCAGCATGCCCATCAGATGCATGGTGCCAAAGGGCATATCCACCACCAGCGCCTCGATGCCGATGCGCCCCAGAGCCGCCGAAACCTGCGCGATGCCCGCGTCATTGGTGCGCAACCCCCGCCCCAGGATGGCGGTGCGCGGATCGAGCAACATCATGTCGGCACCCTCGAACGTGGCGTCGCCGGTGAGGGTGCACAGGATCGGCACGCCCAGATCGGCCAGCCGGCGCGCCACCCAGCGTTCCTCGCCGGCGCGCGCCACCGAGGCCGGGCGCGCCAGAATCACGCCTTCGGGCGTGGCGGCCATCAGATCGGCGCAGAACATCTGGTTGGCGCTGGGCATGCCTTCGGGCGCCACCGGATGGACGGCAACCCCGGCTGCGCGGTAGGCATCGGCGATGGCGCGGTGTTGCACTGCGGCGCGCTGCCAGTCGATATGCTCCAGCAGGTTTGCGGCCTCGGGGTCGGCCTTGCCCAGTTCAGCGCCCGGTTCGTGCATGACAACGGCGCGCAGCGGCGCGTATTCGCTGTCGATGCCGCAGCAAGCCCAGAGCGTGCCGATCTCCTGCGCATGGCTGGTTGCGCGCCCCTGCCAGCCTTGACCGCCATAGGCCGATGCGTTGAAGGTGCTGCCGCTCATGCTGGTCTCCATTCTGCCGTGGGAGGTGTCGCGCGGCATTGAGACGCGCGCGCGCCGGCTTGTCAACTTGTGTGCTTTTGCTTGCCCGGCGGCGGCAGAGCGGGTAGCCGGGAGGCATGGCGCGGCTCATCCTGTTCAACAAGCCCTTCGGGGTGCTGTCGCAATTCAGTGACACCGCCACGCCGCCGCGTCCGGTGCTGGCGGATCATATCGCCTTGCCCGGCGTGTATCCTGCCGGGCGGCTGGATGGCGACAGCGAGGGACTGTTGCTCCTGACCGACGACGGGCGCTTGCAGGCACGCATCGCCGATCCGCGCTTCAAGCTGCCGAAAACCTATCTGGTGCAGGTCGAGGGCGCGCCGGATGAGCGCGATCTGGAGCCCCTGCGCCATGGTGTCGTGCTGCGCGACGGGCCGACCCGCCCGGCAAAGGCGCGGCTGATCGCGCCGCCCGCGCTCTGGCCGCGTGACCCGCCGGTGCGTTTTCGCAAGAGCGTGCCTGACCGCTGGCTGGAAATCGTGCTCACCGAGGGGCGCAACCGGCAGGTGCGGCGCATGACGGCGGCGATCGGCTTTCCCACGCTGCGGCTGGTGCGCTGGCAGATCGGCCCCTGGGCGCTGGGCGGGCTTGCACCCGGCGCATGGCGTGAACTGGCGCTGGACGAGGCCGACTGGCCCGGCGGGGCGCATAAGGCGCCGCGCAGGCAGGGCGGGGGGGCATCAGGGCGGCGTCAGGGCAGCGGGCGGGTCTGAAAGAGCCGCACCTTGAGCGCGCCATGCACTACCGGCGGGCCTGGTGGCGCGAAGGGCAATCCGGTCGAGCGTGCGAGCCCCGCATCATTGCTCACCAGCCCCACGCGCCAGCCCGAAAACCGTGCCAGAAGTGTCTGGCCCAACGCGCCATAGACCGCATGCAGCATGTGCCGCGCGCCGATCCGCTCACCATAGGGCGGATTGACGATCACCAGCCCTGCCGGCCCGGCGGGGCGTTCCAGCGCGCTGACCGCCTGCTGCGCGAAGATCGTTCGATCACCGACGCCGGCGCGCTCGGCATTGGCGCGGGCATTGGCAACCGCGCCGGCATCGCGGTCATAGCCCAGAAAGACCGGTGAGCCGGCTGCCTGCGCGGGCAGCGCAGATGCGATGCAATCTGCCCGCAACCGTGCCCAGGCGGCAGTATCGAACCCGGAAAGATCCTCGAAGGCGAAACGCCGCGACCGTCCCGGCACCAGCCCGGCAGCGATCTCGGCGGCCTCGATGACAAGAGTGCCCGAACCGCACATCGGGTCGATCACCGGCTCGGTGCCCCGATAGCTGCATTGGCGCAGGAACAGTGCGGCCAGCGTCTCGCGCAGGGGCGCCTTGCCGACGGCCAGCTTGTGGCCGCGCTTGTGAAGCCCCTCGCCGGAGGTGTCCAGGCTGAAGCTGCACAGATCGTCCTCGATGCGCACCAGAAGCCGCAACCCGGCATCGGCGGCAACGGGCGCGCCCAAGGTCTCGCGAATCGCGGTTTCAACGCGCTGCGCCGCCGCCCCGGCGTGGTAGATGCGCGAGGCGCGGCAGGTTGCCTCGATGCGCAGCGGCATATCGGGGCGCAGGAAATCGGCCCAGGGAAAGCGCCGCGCGCGCTTGTCGAGCTGCGCCAGATGCAGCGCCCGGAACGCACCTATACGCACCAGCACCCGCGCCGCGCCGCGCAGCATGAGGTTGGCGCGCCACACATCGCCCCAGTCGCCGCGCAGGGCCACCCCGCCGGGCTGCGCGGTGGCCTCGGCGAAGCCGAGCGCGCGTGCCTCGTCGGCCAGCACCGGCTCCAGGCCCGGCGCGGATACCAGAAAGATCTCGAATGCATCGCTGCTCATCGGCGCTGCTTAGCCCCAAAACGATGCGCTGACGACCGTATTTTTCCGCCGTGGCGCGCGGCGCGCCAGGGCGCGCGCTTAGGGCACGCCAAAGCAGCGTTAAGCGAGAGCATTCTTTCGCATGCTCTGGCGATGCGCAAGGCTGGCGTTGCAGGTTTCACATGGCTGCGCCTGGCGCCAAACGGCGCTCCGGCACCGGAGGGCAAGGATGATTCGCACCGGCGATCAGTATCGCTGTTCGATTCGCGGCACCCGTGAGGTTTATCTCGATGGTGCGCGCGTCGATGACGTGACCACCCATGCCGCCTTCAAGCCTCTGGTCGATATCCGCGCGCGGATCTATGACATGCAGCATGACCCGGCACATCGCGATGTGCTGAGCTTTCGCGATGCGGGCGAGACCTGCGCGGTGGCAAGCAAGCTGCCCTTCTCGCAGGAGGATTGGTGGGCCAAGCGCCGTGCCACCGAGCGCGTGCTGGATCTGGCCGGCGGCGTGGTGACCCGCGTAGGCGACGAGACCGTGGGCGAGATATGGTCGCTGCATGATGCCGCCGACGCGCTTAATGAACTGGACGGGCGGTTTGCTCAGAACATTCAGCGCCATATTGCGCATGTCACGCGGGGCGATCCCTTTCATGTCTCGGCCAATGCCGATCCCGGCGCTGGCCGCGTTTGTCCGCCGCAGGGGCAGAACCCGGACGCGCAATTGCATGTGGTCAGGGAAACCGACGCCGGACTGGTGGTGCGCGGCGCCAAATTCGAAACCGCTGCCGCCTATGCCAATCAGGCTTTCACCAAACCCACGATCACCGAATGGGGCGAGGGGGCGCTGTCGGATCATGCCGTGGGGTTCATCTGCGATCTGAACGCGCCGGGGTTGCGCTTCATCTGCCGCAGCGGTTTCGCCGGGCGTGCGCCGGCGCGTGACTACCCGCTGAGCAACCGTTTCGACGAGGTCGAAGCACTGGTGGTCTTTGACGATGTGCTGATCCCCTGGGAAAACGTGCTGTTTCATCGCCACACCCGCGCGGCGATGTTCCTGCGCGCCACGCTGCACCGCTATTCGGCCTTCGCCTTCGTGCAGCGCAACCTCAGGCTGGCGGATATGCTGATCGGCGCGGCGCTCCTGAACCTGCGCCAGAGCGGCCTTGACCGGTTGCAGCCGGTGCAGGGCAAACTGGCCGAACTGGCCTGCTACCGCGAGACGATCAACGCCCATCTGACCGCCGCCATTGCCCTGGCCGAGAAATCGCCCGGCGGGCTGATGATGCCCAATCAGTCGCTGCTCTATACCGGGCGGCACCTGGCCTGCTCGCAACTGCATCACATGATGCATCTGGCGCGCGAGCTTTGTGGCGGGCAGATCGCGCTGACGCCCTCGGCTGCGGCTTTCGAGGCGCCCGAAACCGCGCCATGGCTGGAGAAATACTACACCCTCAACGACGAATGGCTGGCCGAGGACCGGCGCAAGCTCATGGCCTTCGCCCGCGACCTGCTCAATTCCGATCACGCCGCGCACCGGCTGACCTTCCAGCTTTTCGCCGAGGGGCCGCCGCACACGCATCTGGCCGCGATCTACCGCAATTTCGACTGGTCCGGCCCGCTGGATCTGGTGCGCCGGTCCGCCGATCTGCCGGAGCGGGTGCCGGGGCCGGCCACCTGCACCCAGGGCGACAGCGCGCTGAGCCGCTGGTTTGCCTTGCAGGCCCCGCACGCGCGCGGGCCTGGCACGGGGGCACCCGTCCCTGCCGGCGGGGCGCGGGATCGCCCTTGATCCGGCGCCCCGCAAGGCAGAAGATGGACCATGCCGTTACGCTTCACGCTTCGCCAACTTGAGTATTTCGTCGCCGTGGCCGAGGCCGGCTCGATCACCCTTGCCTCGGCGCGGGTGAATGTCTCCTCGCCTTCGATCTCGGCGGCGATTGCCCAGCTCGAAGAGGAATTCGGCTTGCAGCTTTTCGTGCGCAAGCATGCCCATGGCCTGTCGCTCACCCAGGCCGGGCGGCGCATGGTCGAACAGGCGCGCGCCGTGCTGCACGCCGCCGATGCGATGAACAGCGCCGCCGGCGACATCACCGGCAAGGTGCGCGGCCCGCTGGCGGTGGGCTGCCTTCTGACCTTCGCGCAACTCATCGTGCCCCGGCTGCGGCGCGAGTTCGAGAACAGCTATCCCGAGGCCCGCGTCAGCCAGTTCGAACTGGACCAGATGGAAATCTTCAACCTTCTGCGCCGCGCCGAGATCGATGTTGCGCTGACCTATGATCTTGATATCCCGTCTGATCTGCGCTTCCAGCCGCTGGCAGAACTGCCGCCTTACGCGCTGGTCGCCGAAACCCACCCCCTCGCGCATCTGCCGGCGGTCTCGGTCGAGGAGTTGCGGCCATACCCGATGGTGCTGCTGGATTTGCCCTTCAGCAGCGATTACTTCCTGTCGTTCTTCGGTCAGATCGGTGTGCGGCCCAACATCGTCGAGCGCACCAAGGACATGGCGGTGATGCGCAGCCTGGTGGCCAATGGCTACGGCTATTCGATCGCCAATGTGCGGCCCTTGAGCGATCAGTCGCCCGATGGCAGGCCGCTGCGCTTTCTGCCGCTCACCGGCAAGGTGCGGCCGATGAAACTGGGCCTGCTGATGAGCCGTGGCGCGCAGGGCACGCTGATCGTGCAGGCCTTTGCCGAGCATTGCCGCAGCTTCGTTCAGACATGGGGCGTGCCTGGCATGAACCTGACCCCGCCCGGCGTGCCGCGCGATCTGTGAGCCTTGCTTAGGCTGATGCTAATTCGTGCTTTCACAACGGCGACTTTATCTTGGCACGGCTCTTTGGGAAGGTCGGCACCACCCGGTTGTCGCAACCCAACTGCCGCAACCCAACCGCCAAGGAGCAAAGCATTGCGCGATCCCCGCTATGATGTCCTGTTTCAGCCGCTTGCCATCGGCCCGGTGACGGCCCCCAACCGCTTCTATCAGGTGCCCCATTGCAATGGTGGCGGCTACCGCGACCCTTCAGCGGCGGCGGCGATGCGCGGCATCAAGGCCGAGGGCGGCTGGGGGGTGATCTTCACCGAACAGACCGAGATGCACCACACATCCGAGATCACGCCCTTCATCGAGCTGCGTCTGTGGGAGGACAAGGACATCCCGCAACTGCGCAAGATGGCCGAGCGGATGAAGACGCATGGCGCGCTGGCGGGGATCCAGCTGGCCTATTCGGGCATCAACGGGCCAAACCTTTACACCAAGGAGGTGCCGCTGGCCCCCTCGGCGCTGCCGATCCGCACCTTCACCAACGACCCGGTGCAGGCGCGCGCGCTCGACAAAAGCGATATCCGCGACCTGCGGCGCTGGTTCGTCAATGCCGCCAAACGTTCGAAAGCCGCGGGTTTCGATCTGATCTGCCTTTACGGCGCGCATGGATTCGGCATCTTCCAGCATTTCCTCAGCCGCGCCACCAACCAGCGTGGCGATGAGTATGGCGGCAGCCTGGAGAACCGCTCGCGTTTCGCGCGCGAGGTGATCGGCGACATGCGCGATGCGGTGGGCGACACCATGGGGCTGACGCTGCGCGTCTCGCTCGACGAGACGATCGGCGATCTGGGCTTTTCCAATGCCGAACTGCGCGATTTCATCGAGATGCACCGCGATCTGCCTGATCTGTGGGATCTCGCTCAGGGCACCTGGGAGGATTGCTCGGGCCCCTCGCGCTTCAAGGAGGAAGCCGCGCAGGAGGTGCTGGTCAAGGGCATCCGCGAACTGACCGACAAGCCGGTGGTGGGTGTGGGGCGCTTCACTTCGCCCGATGTCATGGCGCGCATGATCCGTTCCGGCACGCTCGACTTCATCGGCTGTGCGCGCCCCTCGATCGCCGACCCCTTCCTGCCGCGCAAGGTCGAGGAAGGCCGCATCGAGGACATCCGCGAATGTATCGGCTGCAACATCTGCATCACCGGCGACATGACCATGTCGATCAGCCGCTGCACCCAGAACCCCACCTTCATGGAGGAATGGCGCAAGGGCTGGCACCCCGAACGCATGAACCCCAAGGGCGAAAGCGCGAATGTGCTGATCGTCGGTGCCGGGCCCGCCGGGCTGGAAGCCGCATGGGCGCTGGCGCGGCGCGGCTATGACGTGGCGCTGGCCGAGGCCGGCACCGAACTGGGCGGGCGCGTGGCGCGTGAAAGCCGCCTGCCGGGGCTTTCGGCCTGGGGGCGGGTGAAGGATTACCGCGAATATCAGCTTGCCCGGCGGCCCAATGTGGAAACCTATTTCGACAGCCGGCTGAGCGCCGGTGAGATCCTGGAATTCGGCTTCGAGCATGTCGCCATTGCGACCGGCGCGCGTTGGCGGCGTGACGGGGTGGCGCGCCAGCATGTCGTGGCCATGCCGATTGCGGCCGAAATGCCCCTCTATACGCCCGATGACCTGATGGACGGGCAGGTGCCGGGCGGGCAGGTGGTGATCTATGACGATGATCACTATTACATGGGTGGCGTGCTGGCCGAACTTCTGGTGCAAAAGGGCGCCAAGGTCACGCTGATCACCCCCTCGGCCTTTGTCTCGGACTGGACGCGCAACACCCTTGAGCAGCACACCATCCACCGCCGGCTTGCCGGGATGGGGGTGGAGATCGTGCTCAACCGCGGTGTGGCGCGCATCGAGGCTGATCATGTGCTCAGCGACTGCGTCTATACCGGCCAGACGCGGGCGCATGCGGCCGATGCGGTGGTGATGGTGGCCTCGCGCGCCGAGGAGAACACCGTCCATATGGATCTGATGGCGCGTCAGGGCGAATGGGCCGATGCCGGCATCAAATCGGTGCGCATCATCGGTGACGCCAACGCGCCGGGGCCGATTGCCTGGGCCACCTATGCCGGGCATCGCTATGCGCGCGAGCTTGATGCGCCCGCGCTTGGCGATGCGCTGCCCTTCCGGCGCGAGATCACCGAACTGGCCCCGGACTGACGCCATGGCCACGGCGCGGGTGCTGGAACTGCTGGAGCGGCTGGTGGGGTTCGAGACGCTCAGCGGCGGGGATAATCTGGCGCTGGTGGCTTTTGTCGAGGGGCATCTGACGGGGCTGGGGTTCACGCTGCACCGCCTGTCGCACCCCGATGGCAACCGCGCCGGGATCTTCGCCGCGCTGGGCCCGCCGGGGCCGGGGGTGATGCTTTCGGCGCATGGCGATGTGGTGCCGGTGGCGGGCCAGAACTGGACGCGCCCGCCGTTTCGCCTGACCATCGAGGGCGGGCGGCTATACGGGCGCGGCACCACCGACATGAAAGGCTATCTGGCCTGCATGCTGGCGCTGGCCGAGGCGGCCGCCACCCGCCCGCTGCGCGAGCCGCTCAAGCTGGCCATTTCCTATGACGAGGAAATCGGCTGCCAGGGCATGCAGCGGATGATCGGTGCGTTGGCACCCTGCATCGGCCTGCCGCGGCTTTGTCTGGTGGGCGAGCCGACGCAGATGGGCGTGGCGATTGGCCACAAGGGCAAGGCCGCGCTGCGCGCGCGCTTCACCGGGCGGGCGGGCCATTCGGCGCTGGCGCCGGCGTTTCTGAACGCGCTCTACCTGGCGGCAGATTTCGTGCAGGCCCTGCGCGCCGAACAGGCGCATTGGCAGGCGCATGGCGCGCGCGATCCGGCCTATGCGGTGCCCTATACCACGCTGCATGCCGGGCGGTTGCAGGGCGGGCAGGCGCTCAACATCGTGCCGGGCAGCGCCGAGCTGGAGTTTGAATACCGTCATCTCGCGGCCGATGCTCCGGCCGAGATCGAGGCGCGGCTGGAGCGCGCGGCGCAGGCCGTCTGCACCCCCCACCGCGCCGAATTTCCCGAGGCGGTGGTAGAACTGTCGGTGGAAAACGCCTATCCCGGCCTTGATGTCGCGCCCGATGCGCCCATGGTGGGCTGGTTGCAGGGGCTGGGTGCCGGGCCGGCCCTGAAGGTGCCCTTCGGCACCGAGGCAGGGTATTTCGCCGCGCAGGGCATCGACACGCTGGTCTGCGGGCCGGGCTCGATGGCGGGGCAGGGGCACCAGCCCGACGAATATGTCGAACGTGCGGAACTGGCCGCCTGCGAGGCGTTGCTGGGGCGGCTGCTTGAACAGTTGACCGCGTGAGGCCAGATGTCCGCGTGAGGCGGCGCGTCTACCAGCGTTTGAGCGCGTCTTCATCGGCGTCGCGCGCCGCCACCCAGTCGCTGCCCTCGGCGGAATGTTCCTTTTTCCAGAAGGGTGCGCGCGATTTCAGGTAATCCATCAGAAATTCGGCGGCGGCGAAGGCATCTGCGCGGTGGCGCGCGGCGGTGGCCACCATCATGATGATCTCGCCGGGCCTGAGCGGCCCGTGGCGGTGAATGATCAGCGTGGCCTCCAGCGCCCAGCGGCCTTGTGCCTCGGCCTCGATGGCGGCCAGCGCACGCTCGGTCATGCCGGGGTAATGCTCGATCTCCATGGCGCTGAGCCGCCCGCCCTCGTCGCGCACGATGCCGGCAAAGGTGACGACCGCGCCGGCCTCGCCGACCGAGGCCGCAAAGGCCGCGCATTCGGCGCCATAGTCGAAGGGTTCAGGCTGAACGCGCACCGCCACCGGCTCAGCCCCCGGTCATCGGCGGAAAGAAAGCCACCTCGCGCACGCCCTCCAGCGGCGCGTCGAATTCCGCCAGTTCCTGATCCACCGCCACCCGCACCGCGCCGAGATCGGAAAACGCCAGCGCATAGCGTTCCTCGCGCGCGCGCAGCTCATCCACCAGCGCGACCACGGTTGCGGCTTCGGTTTCGATTTCCTCACGCGGCAGGCCGATACGCTCGCGAAGCCAGGCGAAATAGAGCACTCGCAACTTCATGGCTGGTAATCCTTCAGATGCGGCATGGCCTTGCGCAGGTAATCCCAGCCGGTGATGAAGGTCAGCACCGCCGCAATCCAGATCAGCAGCAGGCCCAGATTCCAGACCATCTCGCCGCCATAATTGGCCACCGCCAGCAGATTGACCTCTTCGGTGATGCCGGTGGCCTCCATCTCGGCGATCAGCACGCGGTTGCGCGCCAGCGCCTGCTCGCGGATGTATTCCAGCCCCATCGCGCCAAAGAGCACCGCAATGGCCACCATCTGCGCGGTGGTCTTCCATTTGGCCAGTGCCGTTACCGCCAGCGTGCGCGACTTGTTGCCCAGATATTCGCGCAGGCCCGAAACGAAGATCTCGCGAAACAGGATCACCGTTGCCGGCAGGATCAGCCAGGGGTCCATGCCCGAATAACCGGTGATCACCAGCAGCGCGATCACCACCATGGCCTTGTCGGCGATCGGATCGAGCATGGCACCAATGCGGCTTTCCTGTTTCCACAGCCGCGCCAGATAGCCGTCGAAATAATCGGTGATGGCCGCGCTGAGAAACAGCACCAGCGCAAACCAGTCCGCCCAGGGGCGCGCGAAATACAAAAACATCACCGCCACGCCCGGCGCGGCGAGCAGACGCATTGTGGTCAGGATATTCGGTATCGTCCAGCGCATGACATCATCTAGTCCCAAAAGCACGGCGGGGGGAAGGGGGCGATCAGTCGCGCGCGTTGAAGAAATCATGGATGGCGCGCGCCAGCGCCTCGGAGATGCCGGGCACGGCCATCAGATCGGGCAGGCCGGCGCGGGTGACCGCCTTGGCCGAGCCGAAATGCGCCAGCAGGGCGCGCTTGCGTGCCGCACCCACGCCGGGCACCTCGTCAAGGGGGGTGCGGGTGGCGGCCTTGGCACGGATGGCGCGATGGCTGCCGATGGCGAAGCGGTGCGCCTCGTCACGCAGCCGCTGGATGAAATAGAGCACCGGATCGTTCATGCGCAGCGCGAAGGGTTGCTGGCCGGGGCGGTGGAACTCCTCCTTGCCGGCGTCGCGGTCGATGCCCTTGGCCACGCCCACCAGTGGCAGGTCGTCGAGCCCCATCTCGCGCAGCATCGCCGCCGCCGCCGAGATCTGCCCGGCGCCGCCGTCGATCAGCAGCAGATCCGGCCAGGCGGGGCTGTCGCGGTCGGGGTCTTCGCGCTGAAGTTTCTCGAAGCGCCGGTGCAGCACCTCCTTCATCATGCCGAAATCGTCGCCCGGCGCGAGATCCTCGCCCTTGATGTTGAACTTGCGATACTGGCTTTTCACGAAGCCTTCGGGGCCGGCAACCACCATCGCGCCCACCGCATGCGCGCCCTGGATATGGCTGTTGTCATAGATCTCGATGCGCTGCGGCGGGGCATCGAGGCCGAAAGCGTCGGCGATGCCGCCCAGCAGCCGTGATTGCGCCGCGCCTTCGGCCATGCGGCGACCCAGGCTTTCGCGGGCATTGCGCGCGGCGTTTTCCACCAGTTCGGCCTTTTCGCCGCGCTTGGGCACATGCAGTTCCACATTGCGCCCGGCGCGGGCCGAAAGCAGCTCGTGCACCAGATCCTCATTGTCGATCGGATGCGACAGCAGGATCAGCCGTGGCGGCGGCTTGTCGTCATAGAACTGGGCCAGAAAGGCCTCCAGGATCTCGCCCTCCTCCGCGCCGGCGCCCGTGCGGGGGTAAAAATCACGGTTGCCCCAGCTCTGATGCGCACGGATGAAGAAAACCTGCACGCAGGCCTGACCCCTTTCCAGATGCAGGGCGATGACATCGGCCTCGGCCACGCTGCGCGGGTTGATGCCCTGGCTCTGCTGCACCGTTGTCAGGGCGCGGATACGGTCGCGCAGGGCGGCGGCGCGCTCGAATTCCAGCGCCTCCGAGGCGGCCTGCATCTGTGCTGCCAGCTCGGCCTGCACATGCGTCGTCTTGCCCTGAAGGAAGCGCTCGGCATCGCTGACCAGCCCGGCGTAATCCTCAGGCGTGATCAGCCCCACACAGGGCGCCGCGCAGCGCTTGATCTGGTGAAGCAGGCAGGGCCGCGAGCGGTTGTGAAACACGCTGTCGGCACAGTTGCGCAGCAAGAACACCTTCTGCAACTGGTTGAGCGTGCGATTGACGGCCGAGCCGCTGGCAAAGGGACCGAAGTAGCTGCCCTTCTCGCTGCGCTTGCCGCGATGCTTGCGGATCTGCGGATAGGCATGGTTCTTGGCGATGAGGATATTGGGGAAGCTCTTGTCGTCGCGCAGCAGCACGTTGTAGACCGGCTTGAGCTGCTTGATGAGGTTTTGCTCCAGCAGCAGGGCCTCGGTCTCGGTGCGGGTGCTCAGAAACATCATCGAGCGGGTTTCGGCGATCATGCGCATGATGCGCCCCGAATGGCCCGTCGGGCGGGCATAGTTCGACACCCGCGCCTTGAGGTTGCGCGCCTTGCCGACATAAAGCACCCGGCTCTCTCCATCGAGCATGCGATAGACCCCGGGCGAGGCATCGAGCCTGCGCACATAGGACTGGATCAGGGCATGGCCGGTCAGGGTGGAGTCGTTCATGAAAGGGCTGCGTCTGGCTCTGCATGGCTGGTATCGGCCAGCCGGTTAACGTTTGATTCTAGCGACTGGCTGCCTTTTCGGCCAAGGCTTTTCAAGCCCAAACCTGTCCACGGAATCTGTGGATAACTCTGTGGAGCGGTTGCGGGCAGCAGTGAAATCCCCTTGTTTCTGACCAGCTTCGCCGAAGCGCCTAAATTTTAGGCACTTTTTTAAGTCATTGAAAAAATTCATTTATATTCTTTAGACCGGGAAAGCCCTGAAATAACAATGATTTTCTTGACAGAAACGTGACATGTCACCGCGCGGTGGACAATCGCAGCCTGTCATCGCTTGGGCCAGCCCGCCCCGAGAGCGATACGCCACCGCGCGGTACCGCTGTCCGCGCGGCGCTTCGCTCACTCGACGCCAAGCACGTCGGGCGTTTGCCAGCCCAGATGCTGCCCGCCATCGACGCAGAGCAACTGCCCGGTCACGCCCGGCGCATCAAGGAAATAGCCCAGCGCGGCGGTCACGTCCTCGGGGTTGGCACCGCGGCCAAGGACGGTGTTGGCGCGCTGGCGGGCAAAATGATCGGTCGTTTGCCGTATGCCCCGGAGCGTGGGGCCGGGGCCGATGGCGTTGACGCGGATGTCGGGCGCAAGCGCCTGCGCGGCGGTGCGTGTCAGGGCCCAGAGGCCCATCTTGGCCAGCGTGTAGGTCATGAATTCGGGCGTCAGCTTGCGCACCCGCTGGTCGATCATGTTGATCACCATTGCGCGCGCGCTGGGCTCGCCGCGTTCGTCACGCACGGCGCACGGCGCCTGCGCGGCAAAGCGCTGGGTCAGCACGAAGGGCGCGCGCAGGTTCGAGCCGATATGCCGGTTCCAGCTTTCCAGCGTGGCGCTGTGCAAGGTGTCGTATTCGAAGATCGAGGCGTTGTTGATCAGCACCGTCAGCGGCCCGCCCAGCGCCTGAGCGGCCCGCTCCACCAGGGCCAGCGTCTGGTTCTCGTCCAGCAGATCGGCCTGTAGCGTCACCGCCTGCACGCCCAAGGCGCGGGCTTCATCCGCCGTGGCTTCGGCGCCGGTGCGGCTGGCGGCATAATGCAGCGCCACATCGTGCCCGCGCGCGGCCAGATAGAGCGCCATCGCCCGCCCCAGCCGCTTGCCCGCGCCAGTGATCAGCGCCTTGCCGCCATGTCCGGCCTTCCGAATGCCTGCCTGAGACATCAATCGCCCCCGCTTCAGTAGAACAGCGATATGACATAGCCGGCATAGAGCAAAAGCAAGAGCGCCCCCCAGCCACGACTGATTGCCTGGCGACGCCAGATGAACAGCCCCAGCAGCACCGAGGCCCCCAGCATCACCCACAGATCGCTTTGCAACATTTCCGTCGGCACCGGGATCGGCCCCACCAGCCCGGCGATGCCAATGATCGCCAGCAGGTTGAAGACATTCGAGCCCAGCACATTGCCCATCGCCACCCCGGCCTCGCGGCGCAGCGCCGCCGCCACGGTGGTTGCCAGTTCGGGCAGCGACGTGCCCACCGCCACGATCGTCAGGCCGATCACCGCCTCGCTGACGCCAAAGCTGCGCGCCAGTCCGACCGAACCCTCGACCAGGAAATGCGCCCCCAGCGGCAGGCCCACCAGCCCCAGCCCCAGATAAAGCGCGATCCGCCCGCCCGAAATGCCCTCTTCGGCGCCCTCCAGCGCCTCGGCACCGGCGCGTTCGCGTCGCGCGCGCAGATAGCAATCGGCCAGCATCAGCGCCAGCCCGCCCAGCAGCACCCCCGCCTGCCATGGGCCAAACTGCCCGGTGAAGGCCAGGGCGATGAAGAGCACGCTGGCGGCCATCATGATTGCATAGTCGCGGCTGAGATCGCGCGCCACCGGCACGGCGGCAATCAGCGCCGGCACGCCCAGCACCAGCAGGATATTGGCGGTGTTCGAGCCCACCACATTGCCCAGCGCCAGTGCCGGCACGCCGGCCAGAACCGCCTGCACCGAGACGATCAGCTCGGGTGCCGAAGTGCCGAAGGCCACCACCGTCAAGCCCACGATCAGCGCCGGGATGCCAAGCCGCAGGCTCAGGTTCACCGCGCCCTTGACCAGCGCATCGCCCGCCAGCACCAGTGCCACCAGCCCGCCGGCCACCATGACAAGATCAAGGATCATTCAACGATACTCGCAATCCGTGCGGCTGCAGGGGGCCGGGCGTTCAGCAATCTGGATGCGCTTGCAGGTCGGGCAGCGCAGCCGGTCGATCATCGGTCGCCTGCGCGCCGCGCCGCCGCGCAGCAGCTTCTGCACGCTCGCCATGACGACGATGAACACCAGAAAAAGTGCAACGACCTTCAGCAGCATCGCATCCCTCGTTCAGCCCCCGAAGCGAGCCCAGAGCGCGCGCTCTTCCAGCCCGTCCAGCGCCTCGCCGACAATACCGCCCCCCAGCCGAGACAGCAACGGGCGGCGCGGGCCATAGCCGACCAGCCGCACCTTCGCGCCGTAGCGTGCCTTCAGCACCGGCACCGCATGGCCGATGCCATCGGCCAGACCCAACCGCACCGCCTCGGCGCCGAGCCAGACATTGCCGTCGAAAAGCTCGGTCCCGGTATCGAGCCGCGCGCCGCGCCGGCTGCGCACCTGTTCGATGAAATTGGTATGGATCTGCTCCAGCAGGCGGTTCATCCGCGCCACATCCTCGGGGTTCTCGGGGCAAAACAGGTCAAGCTGGCTCTTGGATTTGCCCGCCGTGTAGAGCCGCCGCTCGATGCCGAAGCGCGCGATCAGATCCTGCAGGCCGAAACCCGCATAGATCACCCCGATCGAGCCCAGCACCGAACTGGCATCGCAATGAATGTCATCGCCTGCCGTGGCCAGCCAATACCCGCCCGAGGCCGCGACATCCTCGACAAAGGCATGAACCTTGACGCCGGTTTCCTCGGCCAGGCGGCGGATTCGCGCGGCAATCAGCGCCGACTGCACCGCCGAGCCGCCGGGCGAATTGATCACCAGCGCCACCGCGCGCGGCTTGCCGGCGCGAAAGGCGCGCTCCAGGACCGGCGCCAGCGTGGCATCGCTCAGCCGGCCCCGCCCCTGCGGGGCGATCATGCCCTGCAAACGCACCACGTTCACCCGGTCGGGGCGACGCCAGAGGCGGGCGGGCAGGGCAAGCAGCTTTTCCATCGCTCCGATGTAGGCGCAGCCCGGCGGCGGAACAAGCCCGCACCGGCTGCTTCAGGCTGTTATTTTTCCGCGCTTTTCATTATCACCGCGCCACCGCGCCATGCGCCAATCCGCCGGAGCCCGTTTCAGGCATGATCGACAAGCTGGAAATGTTCATCGCTCTGGCCAATGAGGGTCATTTCGGGCGCGCGGCACAGAAACATGGCGTCACCCAGCCCACGCTCTCGGCGGCGATCCGCCAGCTTGAGGGCGATCTGGGCGTGCAGCTGGTGCGCCGTGGCGCGCGGTTCCAGGGCCTCACCCCGGAGGGCGAGCGCGTCCTGCACTGGGCGCGGCGCATCATCGCCGATGCCCGCCAGATGCGTGACGAGATGCGCGCGCGTCGCAAGGGGCTGAGCGGGCAGCTGCGGTTGGGCGTCATTCCGACCGCCCTGCCGATGGTGGCGCGGCTGGTCGGTCCGTTCCTGGATCGCCACCCCAATCTGCGCGTGCAGATCCTGTCGCGCACCTCGATCGAGATTCTGCACGAGATGGAGGCGCTGCAACTCGATGCCGGGATCACCTATCTCGACAACGAGCCCCTTGGCCGCGTCAGCACCGTGGCCCTCTACCGCGAGGGCTACCGGCTTCTGGTGCGCCATGATCACCCGCTGGCGGGCGCGCGGGCGGTGCGCTGGGCCGATCTGGCGCCGTTGCGGCTGTGCCTGCTGGTCGGCTCGATGCAAAACCGGCGCATCATCAACCTGCGTCTGGCCGAGGCCGGTGTCGCCGTCGAGGCAGCGGTGGAATCGAATTCGCTGCTGGCGCTGGTGGCGCAGGTGCTCGACGGCGGCTGGGCCACGGTGCTTACCCATGAAGCCGCGCAGATGTTCGACAACCGCGCCGATCTGGCCGCGCCGCCCATCGAGGGCGGGCAGGGCGCGGGCCCGCAGGTCGGACTGATCACCCCCTGGCGCGAAACCCATACCCCGGTGCTGGCGGCGCTGATCGAGGTCGCCGAACGGCTGGCCAAGCGCGGCTGACGCCCACGCCGGCCCGCGGGCCGATAGGCTTCAAGCCGCTGGTGGGTGAACTGACGCGCCGCGCCGGCGGCTCAGGCGTCGCGCAAGGCGGCGCGCAGCCGGTCGCGGCGCAGGTTGCGCGCCAGCAGGTCCATCGCTGCCATGCGCACCGCCACGCCCATCTCCACCTGCTCCTGGATCACCGAGCGGTTTATGTCATCGGCGATGGTGCCGTCGATCTCGACGCCGCGGTTCATCGGGCCGGGATGCATGACGATCGCATCGGGCTTGGCGAAAGCCAGCTTTTCGGCATCAAGGCCGAAGCGATGGTAATATTCGCGCTCGGAGGGGATGAAGGCACCGTCCATCCGCTCCTTTTGCAGCCGCAGCATCATCACCACATCCGCACCTTCAAGCCCTGCGCGCATGTCGTCAAAGACCTCGCAGCCAAATTCGGCCACGCCGGCGGGCATCAGCGTTGGCGGGCCGATCAGGCGCACGCGGTTTTCCATCTTGCCCAGCAAAATCAGGTTCGAGCGCGCCACCCGGCTATGCGCGATGTCGCCACAGATCGCCACCGTCAGCCGGTGCAGCCGGCCCTTGGCGCGGCGGATGGTCAGCGCATCGAGCAGCGCCTGGGTGGGGTGCTCGTGGCGCCCGTCGCCGGCATTGAGCACCGCGCAGTTGACCTTTTCTGCCAGCAGATTGACCGCGCCGGAAGCCGGATGGCGCACAACCAGCAGATCAGGGTGCATCGCATTGAGCGTCAGCGCCGTGTCGATCAGCGTTTCGCCCTTCTTCACGCTCGAATGGGCGACGGCCATGTTCATCACATCCGCGCCCAGCCGCTTGCCCGCCAGTTCAAAGGATGCCTGGGTGCGCGTCGAGGCCTCGAAAAACATGTTGATCTGGGTCAGCCCGGCCAGCACCTCGGCGTGTTTGGTTGCCGAGCGATTCAGCGCGACATAGGTTTCCGCCAGATCCAGAAGGGCGGTTATCTCGGCCGGGTGCAGCGGCTCGATCCCCAGCAGGTGACGGGCATTGAAGGTCATGGCAGGCTCCGCATCGCGCATCGGCTGGGCGGGGTATAGAAAGCTGCGCCCCTGCGGGCAAGGGGGAACGCCAGCCCGGCCCGGCGGCGCCCCTCATGGCCAGTTCCATCGCGCGCGGCAATCGGCTAGCGTTGCGCCATGAATGCACAACTGGACTGGCATCTGGCGCGCGCGCTGCTCGAATGGCAGATCGAACTCGGTGTCACCGAGGCGATCGCCGATGCGCCGGTGGACCGTTTCACCATTGCCGAGCGTCCCCGGCCGGTCGGGGACGCCGCCACGCCGCCACGTGCCGCCAGCACCGCCACGCCTGCTGCCCCCCCCGTTGCTCCCCCCGTTGCTCCCCCCGTTGCTCCCCCCGTCGCCGAGCCCGCGATCGACGCCGCCGCCGAGGCGGCGCGACTGGCCGCCGGCGCCGCCGATCTGGCCATGCTGGCCGAGGCGCTGGCTGGATACGGGCATTGCGAATTGCGCCGCGGCGCGCGCTCTTGTGTCTTTGCCGATGGCAACCCGGCGGCGCGGGTGATGATCATCGGCGAGGGACCGGGCCGCGAGGAGGACATGCAGGGCAAGCCCTTTGTCGGCCCGGCCGGGCGGCTGCTGGATGCCATGTTCGCCGCCATCGGGCTGTCGCGCGGCGCGCCGGCGGCCGAATCGGCGCTCTACATCACCAACACCGTGCCCTGGCGCCCGCCCGGCAACCGCGAGCCCACGCCGGACGAGCTTGCCATGCTGCGCCCCTTCCTGGCGCGCCATGTCGAACTGGCCGCGCCCGATCTACTGGTGCTGATGGGCAATGTCGCCTGCCAGTCGGTGCTGGGGCGGCGCGGCATCCTGTCGCTGCGCGGCAAATGGACCGAAGTCTGGGGGCGCCCGGTGCTGCCGATGCTGCACCCGGCCTATCTGCTGCGCAATGCCGAGGCCAAGCGCGAAGCCTGGGCTGATCTTCTCTCGCTCAAGGCCCGAATGAACGCTCAGTCATGACCGAACCAGACATGCCCCAACCCGTTCCGCCGCCCGCCGGCTCTGACCTGCCGCGCCGCTTCGACGAAAGCCGCCCCTTCGTGCCGGTGCGCTTTGGTGTGCTTACACTCTCCGACAGCCGAAGCCTGGCTCAGGATCGCTCCGGCGATACGCTGGTCGCGCGCATCGAGGGGGCCGGGCATGTGCTGGCGGCACGCGCCATCCTGCCCGACGAGCGCGCGCAGATCGCCGCGCAGCTTCGCGCCTGGATCGCCGATCCGGGCATTGATGCGGTGCTCACGACCGGCGGCACCGGGCTGACCGGGCGCGATGTCAGCGTCGAGGCGCATCGCGATGTCTATGAAAAAGAGATCGACGCCTTTGCAACGCTCTTCACCCATGTCTCGATGCGCAAGATCGGCACCTCGGCGATCCAGTCGCGGGCCTGCGCGGGGGTTGCCGGGGGCACCTATCTGTTCGCACTGCCCGGCAGCCCCGGCGCCTGCCGCGATGCCTGGGACGAGATCCTGTTGCCGCAGTTCGATTATCGCCACATGCCGTGCAACTTCGTTGAAATAATGCCACGGCTGGAAGAACATCTGCGACGGAAATAGGCCACAGCCGCGTTTGAACTATATATGCCAGACGCGCGTTGCGTAACCTGTCCGTTCGGGATCCCACCTGCCATGAGCCATTGATGCGTTTCCTTGCCCGCAGCCTCGGTGCTGTCCTGATTGCCGCGCTGGCGCTGGCCCTGCTGGGGCTGGCGGTGAATACCGTGCGCGTCACTCTGGAAGAGCGTGCGGCGCGCACGCAGATGCCGCGCATGGCGCGCGAGCGGGTCTTTGCCGCGCGGGTGGTGATGATCGAGCCGGGGCAGGTTGCGCCGGTGCTTTCGGCCTTCGGCGAGGTGCGCGCGCGCCGCGTGCTGGAGCTGCGCGCGCCGCTGGCGGGGCGGGTGCTGGAGGTCGCGCCGGGGTTTGAAAGCGGTGCGGCGGTGCAGGCCGGGCAGTGGCTGATCCGGCTGGACCCGGCCGATGCCACGGCGGCGCGTGATCTGGCGCGCTCGGATCTTTCGCGCGCCGAGGCAGAGCTGCGCGAGGCCGGCCGCGCGCTGGAACTCGCGCGGCTCGATCGCGCCGAATCCGAGGCGCAGGCCGATCTGCGCGCGCGTGCCTTCGAGCGCCGGCAATCGCTTCAGGCGCGCGGCGTCGGCACCGAGGCGGTGGTCGAGGAGGCCGAACTGGCCTTTGCCGCCGCCCGCGCTGCCGTCATTGCCCGAAGGCAGGCCGAAGCCCAGGCCGAGGCACGGCTGGATGCGGCACAAAACGCGCTGGAGCGTCAGCGCATCACCCTCGCCGAAGCAGAGCGCCGGCTGGCGGATACGGTTCTGGTGGCCGCGTTCGATGGTGTCGCCTCGGATGTCTCGGTGGTGGTTGGCGGGCAGGTGGGCGGCAACGAGCGGCTCGCCACGGTGCTGGACCCCGCGGCGCTGGAGGTCTCGTTCAGGTTGTCCACGGCGCAGTATCAGCGCCTGCTCGATGGTGACGGCGCGTTGAGCCCGGCGTCCGGCGAGGTGGTGCTGGAGCTCGGCACGCTGGCGATCACCTCGCCGGCGCTGCTCAGCCGCTCCAGCCCCTCGGTTGGCGAGGGGCAGTCCGGCCGGCTGGTCTTTGCCGAACTGGCGCGGCCGCATGGCTTCCGGCCGGGAGATTTCGTCTCGGTGCGCTTTGCCGAGCCGGCGCTCGATGGCGTGGCGCTGCTGCCGGCTTCGGCGGTCGATACCGCCGGCGGGGTGTTGCTGCTGGGCGCTGACGAGCGGCTGGAGGCCGCACAGGTCGAGATCATCCGCCGTCAGGGCAACATGGTGCTGGTGCGTGCGCCTGCTCTGGCCGGGCGCGAGGTTGTTGCGGCGCGCAACCCCTTGCTGGGCGCGGGGATCCGCATTCGCCCTTTGCGCGACGCGCCCGAACTGGCCGCCCCGGCGCCGCCCGCTCCGGCCAACGCGGGCGCCGAGCTTGTCACGCTCGACCCCGAACGCCGTGCCGCGCTCATCGCCCGGATCGAGGCCAACCCGGCGATGTCCGAGGCGGTGCGCAGCCGAATCCTGGCGCAACTGTCGCAGGAAAGCGTGCCGGCGCAGCTTCTGGAGCGGCTTGAATCCGCCCCGCGGGGGGGCTGATCCATGGCGCATTCGCGGCTGCTGGCGGTCACGGCCTTCGGGGTGTTTCGCTATTTCACGCGCCACCGCACCCTGGCCAATCTGCTGCTGGTGATGCTGGTTGCCGGCGGGTTGTTTTCAATCCCGCGCCTGCATGCCCAGTTCTTCCCCGATATCGTGGTGGACAACATCACCGTGTCGGTCGCCTGGTCCGGCGCTGGCGCCGAGGATGTGGACCGCGCCATCGTGCAGATCCTTGAGCCGGCGCTGATGGTTGTCGAGGGGGTCAGCGGCACCAGTGCCACGGCCTCGGACGGGCGCGCGCGCATCGCGCTCGAATTCGAACCCGGCTGGGACATGACACGCGCCGCCGCCGATGTGCAGGAGGCTCTGGATCTGGCCGGCAGCCTGCCTGATGATGCCGAGGAGCCGCGCCTGCTGCGCTCCAACTGGCGCGACCGGGTGACGAATGTGGTGATCACCGGGCCGGTGGCAGTTGAGCAACTGGCGCTCATTGCCGATGAATTCACCGCCCGGCTCTTTGCCGCCGGCATCACCCGCAGCACCATCCAGGGCATCGCCGCGCCGGAAATCCTGGTCGAGGTGCCCTCGCTGCGGCTGGTCCAGCACGACATCACCCTGGCCGAGATTGCCCAGGCGATCGGCGCGGCGGTCAGCGCCGATCCGGTGGGCGAACTGGCGGGCGGGGCGCAGCGGCTGCGCACCGGCACCGAGCGGCGCAGCGCCGAGGCCATTGCCGCGCTGCCGCTGCGCAGCCGGTCGGATGGCAGCGTGCTGAGCCTGGGCGACATCGCACGGCTTGAGGTGGGGGCCGTTGACCGCAACCGCGCCTATTGGGTGGGCGAGGATCAGGCCATCGTGCTGCGCATTGACCGTGGCCAGAGCGGTGATGCGATCGGCATTCAGGCCAGCGTCGAGCGGCTTGCCGGCGATATGGCGCTCAGCCTGCCTGCGGGGGTGCGCATCGCGCTGGTCAATACCCGCGCCGAGATGATTTCGGGGCGGCTGCAACTGCTGGTGACGAACGGCTTGATGGGGCTGGGGCTGGTGGTGCTGCTGCTGTTTCTGTTTCTCAACGCGCGCACCGCGTTCTGGGTGGCGGCGGGTATTCCGGTGGCAATGCTCGCGGCGGTCGGGCTGATGTATCTGGCCGGCATGAGCCTGAACATGATTTCGCTTTTCGCGCTGATCATCACGCTGGGCATTGTCGTCGATGACGCCATCGTGGTCGGCGAACACGCCGATTACCGCTTCCGCGAACTGGGCGAGGCTCCCGCCGTCGCCGCCGAGAATGCGGCAACCCGCATGGCGCTGCCGGTCTTTGCCGCCTCGATCACCACCATCACCGCCTTTGCCGGCCTGACGGTGATCGGCGGACGTTTCGGCAGCATGATCGCCGATATTCCCTGGACGGTGATTGCCGTGCTGGCGGCGTCGCTGGTGGAATGCTTCCTGATCCTGCCCAACCACATGGCGCATGCGCTGGCGGGGGCGGCGCGCGAGCACTGGTATGACTGGCCTTCGCGGCAGGTCAACCGTGGCTTTAACCGGGTGCGCGAGCGGCTCTTTCGCCCGGCCATGCGGCTGGTGCTGGCCGGGCGCTATGTGGTGCTGGCGGCGCTGGTGCTGCTGCTGGCGGTGCAGTCTGCCCAGGTGATCCGCGGCGATCTGCCGTGGCGGTTCTTCGTCCAGCCCGAACAGGGCACGCTTTCGGGCAACTACCTGATGGCCGCCGATGCCTCGCGCGAGGATTCGCTGGCCATGATGCGCGAATTGCAGCGCGCCGCCGATGCGCTGGCCGGCCGGCTTGAGGCCGAACACGGCACCTGGCCGATCCGCCATGCGCTGGCCGAACTGGGCGGCAATACCGGCCGGCAACTGGCCGGGGCGGGGGCGCGGGCGGCGGATCTGGCGGGTTCCATCACCATTGATCTGATCGATGCCGACCGGCGGCCCTATTCCTCCTTCGAATTCACGGCCATGCTGCAAGATGAGGTGCGCCGCCATCCGATGCTGGACGAACTGAGCTTTCGCAGCTTCGGCATGGGGCCGGGCGGCGATTCGCTCTCGGTCGATCTGTTCGGCGCCGAAACCGAGGTGCTCAAGGAAGCGGCCGAGGCACTCAAGGCGCAACTGGCGGTCTTTGCCGAGGTTGCCGGGCTTGAGGATACGCTCGCCCATGACAAGGAAGAGCTGATCTTGCAACTCACGCCGCAGGGCCAGGCGCTGGGCTTTTCCGCCGATACGCTGGGGCGTGAGCTGCGCATGCGGCTGGGCGGAATAGAGGCTGCGACCTTCCCCGAGGGTCTGCGCGCCGGTGCAATCCGCGTCGAGTTGCCCGAACACGAGCGCGCTGCCGATTTTCTGGACAATACCCTCCTGCGCAGCGCCACAGGCCAGTATCTGCCGCTTGGCGATATCGTGCGCATCGAGGCGCGGCAGGGGTTTTCCAGCATCCAGCGCGAGAACGGCGTGCGGCTGGTTACGGTTTCCGGCACGCTGTCCGAGGATGATCCGCAAGCCGCGCGTGCGGTGCTTGAGCAGCTCGAATTCGAGATCCTGCCGCGCCTGAGCGAGGATTTCGCCGTCACCTACCGGCTCTCGGGCCTGGCCGAGCAGGAGCGTGCCTTTCTCAGCGATGCCATGCTGGGGCTGATCGCCTGCTTGCTGATCATCTATGCCACGCTGACCTGGGTGTTCTCAAGCTGGTTGCGCCCGCTGGTGGTGATGGCGGTCATTCCCTTCGGTGTGATCGGCGTGATCCATGGCCATGTCAGCTGGGGCATGGCGCTTTCGATGTTCTCGGTGGTTGGGATGATCGGCATGGCGGGTATCATCATCAACGATTCCATCGTGTTGGTCACCACTGTTGACCAGTATGCCCGTGAGCGCGGGCTGATCCCCTCGATCATCGACGCTGCCGCCGACCGGCTGCGCCCGGTGCTGCTGACCACATTGACAACCGTGCTGGGGCTGGCGCCGCTGCTGTTCGAGCGCTCGACCGAGGCGCAGTTTCTCAAGCCCACGGTGATCACCCTGGTCTATGGGCTGGGGTTCGGCATGGTGCTGGTGCTGCTGATCGTGCCGGCGTTGCTGGCGGTGGGGCATGACCTGTCGCGCATGATGCGCACGCTGCGGCGTGGTCTCAGCCTGCCGGCGGGGCAGGTGGGCTTGGGCTTGCGGCTGGTGCCCGACGCGGCGCTGACGCTTGTTGGCGCCAGTTTCGCGCTGACGCTGGGGTGGAGCGCTGTCACCGGCCAGCAGGGGCCGCTGACGCCGGTGGCGGGCTTGTGGCTGCAACCCGGTGGTCTGGCTGCCGCGCCCGAGGGCGGGCCGGGCATGGCGCTGGGCGCCTTCGTTGTTCTGGCGGGGGGCGGGCTGGGGCTGCTGTGGCTGGCGGCCGGCCTGTCGCTGATGCTGGGCCTCGGGCGGCGCGTACAGGCCCGGCCGAAGCCATAGCCCCGGGCGTGCCCTGATGCGTGCCTAGCCGCCGGTGCAGCCGCGATGGGTCAGCATGTGATCGCTGCTCAGGATGGTCAGGCCAAGCGAACTGCGCTCGATGCTGATTGGTTCGCGGCCCGGCGCGCGCACCTGTGCGCGGGAAACCAGCATATTGCCCTCGCGCCAGGTTTCGCTGTCAGACAGCCAGTAATCGGTGCCCGGCAGCTCCATCACCATATGTTCCGCTCCCGGAAGTCTTGGCAGCGGCGCGCGCACCACCAGTTCCGCGCCGCGTTCGGTGGGCGTCAACTGGCAGACCGGCTGGCCCAGCCCGGCGCTGCTGGCGACGCGCGCGCGCCGTTCCAGCGCGGCGGCGATCAGCGCATCGGGCGCGCCGGCATCGCGCAGCGGCAGGCTCAACGACAGATCGACCGGGATGCAGGTGTCACGGCACACGCCAATGGTGATCTGCGCCTGAAGCGCCATCGGACGTGCCGGGTTGGTGGGGCTGAACTCCAGCGGCAGCACCAGTTCGTGCTCGTAGCCGATGGAGCGAAATCCGTTCTGGGCAAAGACGATGGGGCGCGGCCAATGGGTGATCACCGAGGTCACATTCTGCGAGCGTGACCAGTCGATGCGCGGCGGTATGCCGGCCTCGCCGGGAATGCGCCAATAGGTTTTCCACCCCTCGGCCAGACGCAGATGCAGCGCCGCCATATGCGTGCCCTGTTCGGTGCGCCAGCCCGGCCGCAGCTCGGCCTGTACGATCTGCGCCAGATTGACGGCCTGCGCACGCGCCGTTGTGGCGGCGCTCAGCGCGCCCGCCAGCACCGCCGAGGCGGTGATCGCCCCGGTGACCAGCGGATGCAGCAGCCCGCGCCAACGGCGGGCCAGACGGAACGGGCTTGAAGAGACAAGGGGTGCGGTCATGTCAGAGCCTTAGCAGAGCGCCGCTCGGCTCAGGAAGTCACATTTCGGCGATATGGCCCGCCGTGGGGCGGCACGCGCGGCGATCGCCGTGCCGGGCCCTTGGCTTTCCGCCGCCGAGCGGGCAAGATCGTTTCACGGGGGCACCAGGCGGAAGCCCTGCCAGGGGCCGGCCCGGACCTGATCCCGGCCCCAGCCGCAATTCAACCGGAGCGCCAGGCTTGACCTTTGATCTGACCGGAAAACTGCTGATCGCCACCCCGGCCATGGGGGATCCACGTTTTGCCCATAGCGTCATCTATCTTTGCGCGCACGGCCCCGAGGGAGCCTTCGGGCTGGTCACCAACCGCCTGATCCCCGGCCTGCATCTGCGCGACATCCTGTCGCAGATCGACATCGCGCCGGGTGCGGCCATGGCGCAATCCTGTGCCGCCTCGCCGGTGCGCGCGGGTGGCCCGGTCGAGCCGGCGCGCGGTTTCGTGCTGCACCGTGATGGCGGTCCGGCGAGCGTTGTGGATGCTCCGGGCCAGCCGCTGCCCGGCGGGTTGATGCTGAGCGCCTCGACCGAGGTGCTGGTGGCCATAGCCGCAGGCGAGGGGCCGCGCGAATGGTTCCTGGCGCTGGGCTATGCGGGCTGGGGCGCGGGCCAGCTTGAAGCCGAGATCGCCCAGAACGCCTGGCTGACCGCCGATTGCCCCGAGGGGCTGCTCTTTGGCGCCGAGCATGGCGAAGCACAATGGCAGGCCGCGTTGCATTCCATCGGCGTTGACCCACTGTCGTTGTCGGCGGTTGCCGGGCGCGCCTGAAGCGCGGCAGCGCTGTCGCGCTAGCGGGTTTCTTCCTCGTCGCCGATGCCGGGTAGCATGTCACCGGGCAGACCTTCGGTGACGACGCGCAGATCATTGAGCAGATCGAGCAGAAGCTGCATGCGCTCCTGGCCGAAGGCATCCTCGATCTCGTGGCGGGTGCCTTCGGATTGCACCACCAGCCGGTCGAACAGCGCCTGCCCGGCGGGTGTTATGGTCACGATATGGCGCCGGGCATCGGGGCCGGGCACCGGCGCGATCAGCCCGCGCTCGGCCAGCGCGCGCAGGATGCGCGTCAACGAGGGCGGCAGGATCACGCAGCGCTGGCACAGCGAGCCGGCATCGAGCGGCTCGCCATCGGCGAGCGCGCGCAGCACCCGCCATTGCGGCAGCGTCAGGTTATGGGCATCGGCGAAACGCTTGAAGCGGCGCATCGTCGCCTCGCGCGCACGCAGCAGCGCCACGGTCAGCGAGCGTTCGTAATATTCCTTGCCCGAGGGAATGGGCGGGCGATCGGGTTCGGGCATGGTATGCGCACTTGCGGTCATGTTGACATGTTCCTCGCATCCGCAGCGAAATCAAGTGAAATCACTGCGGTTTCCGGGCCTGCCCCCTCTGGACCGGGGCTTCGGCGCGGCCTATAAGCGCCGCATGTGGACCCGGCCTGCACAGATTGCGCGAATTACCGGCCCGGCGCGCGACTGAGCCGCCGGGACAAGGTGCTGAACCCTCGCACCGCGAATTGCCGCCCCCCCCCTTGCCAAAGGTCTGATGCATGTGCGCCGACACCCCCTCGCAGCCCGAAACCCCTGACTACCGCGACACGCTGTTCCTGCCGGATACCGATTTTCCGATGCGTGCCGGCCTGCCGCAGCGCGAGCCCGAGTGGCTGGCGCGCTGGGCACGGCTGGGCATCTATGAGCGGCTGCGTGAAAAGGCCGCGGGGCGCGCGCCCTTCATCCTGCATGACGGCCCGCCCTACGCCAACGGGCATCTGCACATCGGGCATGCGCTCAACAAGGTGCTGAAGGATTTCGTGGCGCGCTCGCGGCAGATGATGGGCCATGACGCGCGCTATGTGCCGGGCTGGGATTGCCACGGCCTGCCGATCGAATGGAAGATCGAGGAACAATACCGTGCCAGGGGGCTGGACAAGGATGCCGTGCCGGTGGTGGACTTCCGTCAGGAATGCCGCAAATTCGCCGAGGGCTGGATCGATGTGCAGCGTGACGAGTTCAAACGCCTTGGCGTGACCGGCAAATGGGATGCCCCCTACCTGACCATGGATTACCACGCCGAGGCGGTGATCGCCGGCGAATTCATGAAATTCCTGATGAACGGCTCGCTTTACCAGGGCTCGAAGCCGGTGATGTGGTCGCCGGTGGAGAAAACCGCGCTGGCCGAGGCCGAGGTGGAGTATCACGAGCACACCAGCCATCAGGTCTGGGTGCGGTTTCCGATTCTGGGCGGCGCGTTGCAAGGCGCCGCTGTCGTCATCTGGACCACCACGCCCTGGACCATCCCGCAAAATCGCGCCGTCTGTTACGGTCCCGAAATTGCCTATGGTCTTTATGAGGTTACAGCGCTTGGTGAACATGCCAAGGCGACCGTGGGCGAAAAGATCATCCTTGCCGATGCGCTGGCTGAGAGCTGCCTTGCCGCCGCCAGGGTCGAGGCGAAGCGCCTGCGCGGTGTCGCGCCTGTGGAGTTTTCGGACACGCAGCTTGCCCATCCGCTCCGCGGCATCGAGGAAGGCAAGGGCGAATGGGATTATGATGTCCCCCTGCTGCCCGGCGATCATGTCACCGACGAGGCCGGCACCGGTTTCGTGCATACCGCGCCCAGCCATGGCGATGACGACTATCAGATCGGCCTGAAGCATGGCCTCGCCATGACCTACAACGTCATGGAAGACGGCAGCTACCGCGCCGATCTGCCGCTTTTCGCCGGCCAGCACATCATCACCGCCGAAGGCAAGGAAGGCCCGGCGAATGTCAGCGTCATCAAGGCTCTGGCGGGCGTTTCTGCATTGTTTGCCAAGGGCAAGCTGCGCCATTCCTATCCCCATAGCTGGCGCTCCAAGGCGCCGGTGATCTATCGCAATACGCCGCAATGGTTCGTCGCCATCGACCGCGCACTGAGTGATGGTTTGGGCACCTATGGCGAGACCATCCGCAAGCGTGCGCTCAATTCCATCAACCAGCTTGTCCAATGGACCCCGCCCACCGGCCGCAACCGGTTGCATTCGATGATCGAAAACCGCCCCGACTGGGTGCTTTCGCGCCAGCGGGCCTGGGGTGTGCCGCTCACCTGTTTTGTGAAGAAAGGCGCACAACCAACGGATTCTGAATTTCTTTTGCGCGATGACAGGGTCAATGCCCGGATCATTGAAGCCTTTGAGGCCGAAGGCGCCGATTGCTGGTATGTCGAGGGCTTCAAGGAGCGCATTCTGGCCGGGCTGCATGACCCAGCAGAGTATGAGCAGGTGTTCGATATTCTCGATGTCTGGTTCGACTCCGGCTCGACCCATGCTTTCGTGCTGCGCGACCGCGCCGATGGCGTGGCCGATGGCATTGCCGATCTCTACCTCGAGGGTACCGACCAGCATCGCGGCTGGTTCCATTCCTCGATGCTGCAAGCCTGCGGCACGAAGGGGCGCGCACCCTATCGCGGGGTGCTGACGCATGGCTTCACCCTCGACGAGAAGGGCATGAAGATGTCCAAGTCGCTGGGCAATACGGTCGCGCCGCAGCAGGTGATCGACCAGTATGGCGCCGATATCCTGCGGCTCTGGGTGGCACAGGCCGATTATACCGCCGATCTGCGCATTGGCCCCGAGATCCTCAAGGGCACCGCCGACAGCTACCGCCGGCTGCGCAATACGCTGCGCTTCCTGTTGGCCAATCTCAAGGACTGGTCGGATGGCGAGCGCGTCGCGCCCGCCGAGATGCCCGAACTGGAGCGCTGGGTGCTGCATCGGCTGGCAGAACTGGATGCCCAGGTGCGCACGGGTTATGCTGCCTATGATTTTCAGGGCGTGTTCCAGAAACTCTTCAACTTCGCCACCGGCGATCTGTCGGCCTTCTATTTCGATGTGCGCAAGGATGCGCTCTATTGCGACACGGCGGACAGCCTGCGCCGGCGCGCCGCACGCACGGTGCTGGATCTGCTCTTCCATCGGCTCACCACCTGGCTGGCACCGCTTCTGGTTTTCACCATGGAGGATTGCTGGCTGGCGCGTTTCCCCGGCGAGGCGGACAGCGTGCATCTGCATGATTTCCCCGATACGCCCGGCGATTGGCTCAACCCCGGTCTGGCGGCCAAATGGGCCGGCATCCGGCAGGTACGCCGGGCAGTGACCGCCGCGCTTGAGGTGCAGCGCCGTGACAAGGTGATCGGCGCCTCGCTGGAGGCCGCGCCGGTGGTCCATGTGCGCGACGAGGCGGTGCTCAAGGCGTTGAAATCGGTCGATTTCGCCGATCTTTGCATCACCTCGCACGCAACGCTCAGCGGCGATCCCCTGCCGGACGAGGCTTTCCGATTGCCGGAGGTTCCCGGCGTCGGTGTGGTCTTCGAGCGCGCCGAGGGTGCGAAATGCCAGCGCTGCTGGAAGATCCTGCCCGATGTCGGCCGCCATGCCCATCCGGGGACCTGCAAGCGCTGCAACGACGCGCTGGGCTGAGCGGCGGCGCAAGCGGGTATTTCACGCCCGTTTCGCCGGTCATCTTGCAAGGCCCGGCGTGCGGGCGTAGCGATGCGGGGCGCGCAACACGGGTTCAGGCATGGCGTTCGGGGTGTTTCTGGCGGTTCTGGTGGCGGCCTTTCTGCACGCGGGTTGGAACGCGCTGATCAAGCAGGGCGCCACGAAGCTGGGCGCGATGGTGCTGGTGGCGGCGGTTTCGGTGCCGATCGGGGCGGGAGTGGCCATCAGCCGGCCGCTGCCCGGCCCCGAGGTCTGGCCCTGGCTGGCGCTCTCGACGCTGATACATCTCTGTTACATGACCTTTCTGGCGCGCGCCTATGATCATGGCGATCTCAGCCGGGTCTATCCGATCGCGCGGGGCGCGGCGCCGCTGATGGTGCTGGTCGCAAGCGTGCCACTGCTGCCCGACCGGCTGGCCCCGGCCGAGATCGCCGGCATCGCCGTGATGGGTGCGGGGCTGGTATTGATGGCGCGCGGGGTTTTCACCAGCGGCGAATCGCGCCGTCTGCTGGGCTTCGCGCTGGCCACGGCGCTGGCCACCGCCGGTTACACGCTGTCAGACGGCATGGGCGCGCGGGTAGCGGGCGATGCACCGGCCTATGTGGCCTGGCTCTTCATCCTGCAGGGCACGATCTTCACACTGGGGGTGCTTGGCCTGCGCGGCTGGCGGGTGATGCCGCGCAGCGCTGCCGGCTGGGGGTTGGGGGTGCTGGCGGGGCTGGGATCGTATGGTGCCTATGCGATCGCCGTCTGGGCGATGACCGTGGCGCCGATCGCGCTGGTGGCGGCGCTGCGTGAAAGCTCGATCCTGTTTGCCATGCTCATGGGCTGGTGGTTCTTTGGCGAGCGGCTGGGGCGCGACAAGCTGGTGGGCGCGGCGCTGATTCTGGGCGGCATGGCGCTGACCCGGCTTTAGCGGGGGCCAGCACAGAGTGCCTAGACCCGCGCGCGCGGCCCCTTGTCGGTGAACTGGTGCAGTGCGCCGATGCCCAGCAGGTAGAAGCTGGTGCCGATCAGCGCCCAGGTGACGGCCTGCGGTTGCGCAAAATCGCTCCAGGCGGCCCAGCCGGCCAGCACAGTCCAGACCACGGCAACCGGCAGCGTGAGGTTTCGCCAGCGCTTGGTGCGCACCGGGTGCACGAACTTGACGGGGAAGAACATGCTCACCGCCAGCACCACCACCAGCGCCAGGATCACCCAGAAATCGGGCTGGGTGGCAAACACCACCACCGCGAACATGTTCCAGCAGGCAGGAAAGCCAGAAAACGAATTATCGGCCGTTTTCATGCGGGTATCGGCAAAATAGATGACGCTGGCAAAGGTGATGACGATGATCGCGATCCAGCCCGTCCATCCCGGCAGCAACCCCGAGTTGAACAGCGCGAAGGCCGGAATGAACACATAGGTCAGATAATCGATGATCAGGTCCAGCAGGACGCCATCGATGATCGGCGCCTTGGCCTTGACGTGGAACTTTCGCGCCAGCGGCCCGTCAATGCCATCGACGATGAAGGCCACCACCAGCCACAGGAACATCAGGCTCCACTGGCCCTCTACGGCGGCCAGCATCGCCAGCATGGCAAACACCGCTCCGGTGGCGGTGAACAGATGGACCGAATAGGCGCGAAGGGTTTCAAACATATCTGGACGATTGCGCAATTCGCTGCGGCCTGCAACCGCTAGAGTGCCTGTTCGGTGCGATTGTGCGCCCGTGGATGCGCCGCACGATAGGCGCTCATCAGCCTTGCCGTATCAACCCCGGTGTAGATCTGCGTTGTCGCCAGCGAGGCATGGCCCAGCAGTTCCTGAATCGCCCGCAGATCGCCGCCGGCGGCCAGCAGATGCGTGGCGAAGGAATGGCGCAGCGCATGCGGCGTGGCGCTGGCCGGAAGGCCCAGCCGCGCGCGCAGCCCGGCCATGGCGCGGGTGATGATACGCGCATTGAGCGCGCCGCCGCGCGCGCCGCGAAACAGGGGCCCATCGGTGGGCAGATCATGCGGGCACAGGCGGGCATAATCGGCAATGGCCCGTGCGGCGACCGGGATCAGCGGCACCAGCCGTTCCTTGCCGCCCTTGCCAAGGATGCGCAGGCTTTCGCCTGGCCGGGCATCGCGCCCGCGCAGCGCCAGTGCCTCGGAGATCCGCAGCCCGCAGCCGTAAAGCAATGTCGCCACTGCCACGTCGCGCGCGCGCTGCCAGTCGCTGGTGCGCTCGATGCTGATCTGCTCGGTGACGGCGCGGGCATCCCGCTCGTCCAGCGGGCGGGGCAGCGGGCGGGGAAAACGTGGCCCGCGCGTGGCCAGGATGAGCGCGGGGTCAAAACCCGGCTGGTGGTCAGCCAGCCAGCGGGCGAAGCTTTTCAGCGCCGAAAGCGCGCGCGCCACGCTGCGCAGCCCGCATCCGCGCGCCCTTGCGCGTGCCATCCAAGCACGCAGGTCCGATTGCGTGAGCGCGTGCAACTGCACCATGCCCGCCGTGGTGCCCTGGTGATGCGACAGGAAATCCAGAAAGCCGGCGACATCGGTGCGATAGGCGGCGATCGTATGCGCCGATGCCCCATCAAGCGCCTTGAGCCCGGCCAGCCAGTCGCTCAGCGCCTGCCGCAGCGCCGGGCTGATCGCCAACCCGCCCGCCAATCCGCCTGCCGCCCCATCGTCCGATGCGTCGGGCCTGGCCCGGCTCATGACAGCCAGCGGCGCAGCACGCGCTCGAAAACGCCGGTGAAGAAGCCCAGCAGATCGGTGCCCTGACCGGGCTTGAAGCGGTGCGGATCTTCCGAGCCCATGGCCAGCAGCCCCGGCAGGCGGCCCTTGCCCAGGTCCAGCCGCATCAGCGCCTCCGAGCGCAGATCGGCACCCTGTGCGCCATAGGGGCTGTCGCCGGGCGGCACGCCCTGGCGCAGCAGAATGGGGCGCGGCGGGGCGCTGCGTCCCTGGCTCATGTAGCGTTCGGCAAAGCCCGGCGCGCGCACCCGCAGCACCGCATCGAGCTTGCCCAGCGTGCCCCCCTCGGCGCGATCGGGGCTTTCGAGCACCAGCCGCAGGCAATCGACGCGCAGGATATCGGCGACCTCGCCACCCAGATCGAGAACGAAATCCTCGAAGCGTTCGGCATCGAGCATGCGGATCAGCGCGCGGTGGATCTGGTTGGTCGAGGAGAGGTTCTCATAGGCGGCGGCGATCACCGCGCGATGGGTTTCTTCCAGCCGTTCAAGACGTGCCTCCAGCCGCTCCATCGCCATGCCGCGCAGATCGACGATATTGCCGCCCAGCGCGCGTTCGGAGGCTGCCACAAGCGCGGCCATCACCGCCGGATCGTCCAGCACCAATCCCGGGTCGGCGATGACGCGCGCGCGCCATACATCCTGATCGCCCGGAGTTTCCGCGGGTTCAGTCACTGCCATTTCTGCCCCGTATTTTCTGTTTCTGGTGCGATCCTACACCAGATCAGAGGATTTTCTGACCGGTTTTTTGCCAATCCTTCATGAACTGTGCCAAGCCGGCATCGGTCAGCGGATGGGTGGCCAGCTTGCGGATCACCTCGGGGGGGGCGGTCATCACATCGGCGCCCACCAGCGCGGCCTGGGTGACATGGTTGACGGTGCGCACCGAGGCGGCAAGGATCTGCGTTTCAAATCCGTAGTTGTCGTAGATCTGGCGGATGTCACCGATCAGGTCCATGCCATCAAGGTTGATGTCATCAAGCCGGCCGATGAAGGGGCTGATGAAGGTTGCCCCCGCCTTGGCCGCCAGCAGCGCCTGATTGGCGCTGAAGCACAGCGTCACATTGACCATCTTGCCCTCGCCCGAGAGCACCTTGCACGCTTTCAGCCCGTCCCAGGTCAGCGGCAGCTTGACGGTGATATTGGGCGCGATCTCGGCCAGGCGACGGCCTTCGGCGATCATCGCATCGGCTTCAAGCGCCACCACCTCGGCCGAGACCGGGCCATCGACGATGGAGCAGATCTCGCGGGTGACCTCGATGATGTCGCGGCCTGATTTCAGGATCAGCGAGGGGTTGGTGGTCACGCCATCGACCATGCCAAGGTCGTTGAGGTCACGAATGGCCGCCACATCGGCGGTATCGACAAAGAATTTCATTGCATGCTCTCGGGTTGCGGAAGGGTCTGGGCAGCGTCATACCGTAAGCATCACCCGCCCGAAACCCCCTTGCCGCCGACGCCCGCATGGATTTGCCCGAGGTTCAGTTCTTTTCCGCCGATGCGCCGCTGGCCGTGCTGACGGCGCAGCCGCTTGACCGGCTGCTGGATTACCGCGCGCCCGAGGGCGGCGCGCGCACCGGCGATTTCGTCGAGGTGCCGCTGGGCCCGCGCAGGGTGCTGGGCGTGGTCTGGGGACCGGCGGAGGGCGCGTTGCCGCGCGAGCGGCTGCGGGCCGTGGGACGGGTGCTCGATGTGCCGCCGATGCGCGACGAACTGCGCGCCTTTCTGATGCGCGCGGCCGATTACACGCTGACCCCGCGGTCGCTCATGCTCTATCTGGCCACCCGCGCGCCGGGGCTTTTCGAGGGACGCGCGATGCAGCGGGTCTTCGTGGCCGGCAATGCCGCCCCCGCCCGCATGACCGAGGCCCGCGGCCGGGTGTTGGCGGCGATGCATGGCTATGGTGGCGCGGCGCTGACGCTGGGCGAGATCACCCGCGCCGCCGGGGTCGGCGCCTCGGTGGTGCATGGGCTGGCGGCGCAGGGCGTGCTGGTGGAAACCGCCGCGCCGCGCGACACGCCCTATCCCCGGCTCGATCCCGCACGGCCGGGCAAGGCGCTGGCGCCCGATCAGGCGACGGCGGCGGCGCGTCTGCGTGAGGGGCAGGGGGCGTTCGGGGTGACTTTGCTCAAGGGTGTCACCGGCTCGGGCAAGACCGAGGTCTATCTGGAGGCGGTTGCCGAATGCCTGCGCGCCGGGCGTCAGGCACTGGTGCTGCTGCCCGAAATTGCCCTGACGGCGGGCTTTCTGGAGCGGGTGGAGGCGCGTTTCGGTGCGCGCCCGGCCGAGTGGCATTCGGGCGTGACGATGACCGAGCGCCGCCGCGCCTGGCGCATGGTCGCCGAGGGTGGTGCGCAACTGGTGGTGGGGGCGCGTTCGTCGCTCTTTCTGCCCTACCGCGACCTGGGGCTGATCGTCATCGATGAAGAGCATGACCCCAGCTACAAGCAGGAGGACGGCGTGCTCTACAACGCCCGCGACATGGCGGTGCTGCGCGCCTCGCTGGCCGGGGCGCAGGTGGTGCTGGCCTCGGCCACGCCCTCGCTGGAAAGCTGGGCCAATGCCGAGAGCGGCAAATATGCCCGCCTTGATCTGGAGGCGCGCTACGGGGTGGCGGAACTGCCCGAGATGCGCGCCATCGACCTGCGCGCCGAGGATCTGCCGGCGGGGCGCTGGGTCTCGCCGAGCCTGCAGGCGGCGGTGGCGGAGCGGCTGGCGGCGGGCGAGCAGGTGCTTCTGTTTCTCAACCGGCGCGGCTATGCGCCGATCACCACCTGCCGCGCCTGCGGGCATCAGATGCAATGCCATCAATGCGATGCGCGCATGGTGGAGCACCGGTTTCTCAAGCGGCTGATGTGCCATCAATGCGGCACCACCGCGCCGGTTCCGCCGGCCTGCCCGAAATGCGGCGCCGAGGGGCGGATGCAGGCCATCGGCCCCGGCGTGGAGCGGCTGGAGGAAGAGGCGCGCGCGCTGTTTCCGCAAGCGCGCGTGGCGGTGCTGTCGTCGGATCTCTTTGCCTCGGCGCGCGCGCTCAAGGCGCAGATCACCGCCATCGCCGAGGGGCAGGCGGATATCGTCATCGGCACGCAGCTGGTGGCCAAGGGGCACAATTTTCCGCTGCTGACGCTGGTGGGGGTGATTGATGCCGATCTGGGCCTGCATGGCTCGGACCTGCGCGCCGCCGAGCGCACCTTTCAGCTGATGCGCCAGGTGGCCGGACGGGCCGGGCGCGCGGAACGGCCGGGGCTGGCCCTGTTACAGACCCATCAGCCCGACCATCCGGTGATCCGGGCGATTCTGGGCGGCGATGATGAAGGGTTCTGGCGTGCCGAGGCCACCGAGCGGCAGGCGTTGGGCATGCCGCCCTTCGGCCGGTTGGCGGGGGTGATCCTGTCCTCTGGCAGGCTGGAGGAACTGCACGAATTCGCCAATACCCTTGCCGCGCGCGATGCCCCGTTGCGGCAGGTCGGAGCGCAGCTTTTCGGCCCGGCGCCGGCGCCGGTGGCGCGCATCCGCGGGCGCCACCGGTTGCGCTTTCTGGTCAAGGCGGCGCGCCATGTGCCGTTGCAGGCGGCGCTGCGCCAATGGGCGGGGCAGCTCAGGCTGCCGCATGATCTGCGCCTGGCCATCGACATCGATCCGCAGAGCTTCTGGTAGGGGCAGGGGGCGCTGCCCCCCTCTGGCCGTGCCGGCCATTCACCCCCCGGGATATTTCCGGCACAAAGACGCGCGGCGATGGCAGCGCTCTTGCCCGCAGGCGCGCTTTGCGCCACAAGATTGCCCATGAGCACGCCGCGCTATACCCGCCTTGCCCTTTCCCTGCCCGCCACGGTGCCCTTTGTCGGCCCCGAGACCCAGGAGCGCGCGCGCGGCGCGGGTTTCGTGGCCCGGCTGGGGGCGAATGAGAACGGCTTTGGCCCCTCGCCGCGGGCCATCGCGGCGATGGCGGAGGCGGCGGGCGCACAATGGATGTATGGTGATCCTGAGAGCCACGAGCTGAAGGCCGCGCTGGCGGCGCATCTGGGTTTGACGCAAGCGCATCTGGTGGTGGGCGAGGGGATCGACGGGCTGCTGGGCTATCTGGTGCGGCTTCTGGTAGAGCCGGGCGACGCGGTGGTGACATCCGAGGGTGCTTATCCGACCTTCAATTATCATGTCGCGGGTTTCGGCGGGGTACTGCACAAGGTGCCCTATGCCGATGACCACGAGGACCCCGTGGCTCTTGTGGCGCGGGCGCGCGAGACCGGGGCGAAGCTGGTCTATCTGGCCAATCCCGACAATCCGATGGGCAGCTGGCATGGCGCAGCGGCGATCGAGGCGATGATCGAGGCGCTGCCGGCGGGTTGCCTGCTGGCGCTCGATGAAGCCTATATCGAATTTGCCCCCGCCGGCACCGCGCCGCGGATCGCGCCGGATGACCCGCGGGTGATCCGGTTTCGGACCTTTTCCAAGGGCTACGGGCTGGCCGGGGCGCGGGTGGGCTATGGCATTGCCGCGCCGGGGCTGATTGCTGCTTTCGACAAGGTGCGCAATCATTTCGGCATGAACCGGGCGGCGCAGCTTGGTGCGCTGGCGGCGCTGGAGGATGACGAATGGTTGGCGCGCACGCTGGCGCGGGTGGCCCGGGCGCGTGACGAACTGGCGCGAATCGCCGCCGCAAACGGGTTGCGCGCGCTGCCTTCGGCCACCAATTTCGTGACCATCGACTGTGGCGGGGACGGTGATTTTGCGCGCGCGGTCCTGGCCGGGGTGGTGCGGCGTGGGGTTTTCATTCGTATGCCGTTTGTGGCCCCGCACGACCGCTGCATCCGCGTCAGCGCCGGACCGGGCGACGAGTTGGCCCGGTTTGCCGCCGCACTGCCGGAAGCGCTGGCTGCGGCCCGCGCAGAGGCCAGTTCCACGACCGTCAGCACCGCGGCGGGCGCGCAGCCATGACGCCACGTTCCGCTGGCCTGCCTGCGGTGCGGCGATAGGGTTGGCGGGATTTGCACCAGGAGCCTCTGATGTCGGACCAATATGTCGCCCGTTCGCCCGCCGATCTGCCGGACATGCAGACGCTGACCGCGATGAGCGGGCTGGAATACATGCATGCGATTCGCGATGGCACGATGGCCGGTGCGCCGATCGCGGGGGTGATGAATTTCCGCCTTTACCGGGTCGATGAGGGAGCTGTGGCGTTTCGTGGCACCCCGGCCTTCGAGCATCTCAACCCGATGGGCGGTGTGCATGGCGGCTGGTATGGTACGCTGCTCGACTCCGCGCTGGGCTGTGCGGTGGCCACGCTGTTGCCCGCCGGGCGCTATTACACGACGCTGGAGTTCAAGGTGAACATCACCCGCGCGCTCAAACCCGGCACGCTGGTCGAGGCCGAGGCGCGCGTCAGTCATATCGGGCGCTCGACCGGGGTGGCCGAGGCCACGCTGAAGGGTGTGGAGGATGGCAAGCTCTATGCCACGGGCTCGACGACCTGCATCATCATGGGCGGTTGAGGCCGGGGCTGGCGCGCGCGCGATGCCAGATCAGAGCGGTTTTGCCACCAGCAGATCTGTTGGCGGCGCGCGCATCAGATCGCGTGCGTAATTGCCCAGTTGCAGCGGATCGCGCCCCGAATGGGTGCCGATGCAGACCAGTTCGGCGGCAAGTTCCCCCTGACGGAAGGCCAGCACCTCATGCACGCCGCCGGGCACGATTTCGGGCGGCTCGCGCAGGGCGGGAAGGCCGGGCATGTCCATAAACGCGTCGCGCAGCATCTCGGCGCGCGTCAGGGCGGCGTCGGCGCCGGGATCATCGGCAGCAAAGCGCGTGCCCAGTGGCAGTTGCAGGGCGTGGATGGCGTGAAAGGCGGCCTTCGGTGCGATGCGCGCGCTCATTGCCAGCGACCGCGCCGCGGCGGGCGAAAAATCGGTCAGGCTGAGCACCTTGCGGTAATCTTCGGCCTGTGGCTGATGCGCGATCAGCACCGGCACGGGCGCATCAAGAACGATGCGCTCCATTGAGGTCAGGCGCATCAGGTCCAGCACCCGGCGCTCGCGATGCAGGCCCAGCACCATCAGCGCGGCACCCTCCTCGATGGCCAGTTGCGCCAGCGCCGGGCCGGGCTGGCCATAGACCAGCCGCACCCGTGTATCCGCCCCGGTGGTGCGTGCGCCGGCGCGCAGCAGGGCCATGGCCTCGGCGGCGCTGCTGATTGCCGGGCGCAGCCGCAGCCGGCGCGCCAGCCGGCCCAGCGTGCCCGGGGGCACGGGTGCGGCGCTTTCGGACGTGTTGCTCTGCGCCACGGGTTCCAGTTGCGCATCCTCGTCGGGGGGGGGCGATTCCGGCAGGGCATGGGCCAGGATCAACCGCCCGCCGAGCGCCTGCGCGATCAGTGCCGCGCGGGAGGCAACCTGCGCTGAACGGGGCGTGAAATCGGTGGCGGCGATGACGGCGGTGGGCATCGGGCGTCCTTGCAAGGGTCTGGCGCGGCGTGGGTTCAGGACTGGCGGTCTTGGTTCCGGGCGATGCTGGCGGCTTGAGCGGTGGCAGGGGCGGGCGAAAGGGCTGGTTCGTCACGCAGCCGCGAGACGATAGCTGTGGCAATGTCTGCGCCGTGATGCAAGCGCTGGTTGAGCCCTGGAAAGGCGCGGCCCAATGGGTCGGCCAGATCGGCAGGCAGACGAAAGAGCGTTTGCGGACAAACCATCAGGCTTTCGCAGGGCAGACCCTCTGCATAAATGACCTCGTGATGGTCAAAGACAAGGCTGAAGTATTCGACGAAACCGCCTTCGCGGCGCAGCACCATCCTGCCATCGACCAGATGGCGCGCCTGCACCAGCAGTTCGGTGGCCCCGGCGACGGGGCGCGCATCAGGGCGATAAAGGAACATCCGGTGGTGCGGGCTGACGGTCAATGCGCGCGGGTTGCCCATCGCGCCGGGAAGAAAACTCACCGGAGCAAAGCCTCCTTCGGCGCGCAACCGCACCGAGCCGATCCAGCGAAGCGGTTGCAGGCCGGTGTCGCGGGTGATGATACTGTCGCCCGGTTGCAGGTCCTCGACGGGGTGCTGGCGGCCGTCACCAAGGGCGATACGCGTGCCACGGGCAAAGGCGCCAGCCACGGTTTCGGCCAGTCGCAGCGGCCCCGGTGCGGCGTCGGCGGCGATCAGCGTATAGGTCAGGCGCGCGCGAAGCGGCGAGAGTGGCAGCGCCAGCCGCCCGGCGGAGGCGGCCTGCAAGACCAGCAGTTCCACCAGATCGCCATCCGGTGCCATCAGTGACAGCCGGCCGTGCAAGGCCACCGCCTCGCCCGGCTGGCCCAAAGCCGATCCCGCCGCGATCCGCCCTGCACCACCCGGCCCCTGACCCGAGGACAGGGCCGCCACAGGTGGCTGGTGCGCGCCAGGTGGGGCGACGAGGTCAAGTAGCATCTGCGCCGGCTGCGCGCCATCGGCAAGGCGGTAGTAGTCACCGGCGATGCTGTCAGCGGGCAGCGGTAGCGCGTCGCCGGCGTTCGCCCCGTCGATCACGCGAAACTGCTCGCCGGCATAGACATGCACGGCGTGACGGATCGGTGCCGGCTGTGGCGGGTGTTGCGATGAGCGAGCCATGATTGTGCGCTCTCCCCCGATCAGTCCCAGCGCCAAGCCACTCTAGGGGCGTTGGTGCAAGGGCGTCAATTGCGCCCGGATGGCAAGGCTGCTACGCCAGTCTTAAGACTGACAACGGAGGATGCGACATGGATCTGGGAATTCGGGGAAAGCGCGCATTGGTCTGTGCATCGAGCAAGGGGCTCGGCCGGGGCTGTGCCGAGGCGCTGGCCGAGGCCGGGGTTGACCTGGTGCTCAACGCCCGTGGCGCCGAGGCGCTGGAGGCCACGGCTGCGGATATTCGCGCGCGTTTCGGGGTGACGGTGGCGGTGATGGCGGCCGACATCACCACCGAGGCAGGGCGCGGGGCGGTGTTGCAGGCTGCCGGTGCGGTGGACATTCTGGTCACCAATGCCGGCGGCCCGCCGCCGGGGATGTGGCATGACTGGGAACGCGAGGATTTCATCCGCGCGCTCGATGCCAATATGCTTACGCCGATAGCGCTGATGAAGGCGCTCTTGCCCGCCATGATGGAGCGCGGCTGGGGGCGGGTGGTCAACATCACCTCGCAATCGGTCAAGGCGCCGATCGCGGTTCTGGGGCTGTCCAATGCGGCGCGCGCCGGGCTGACGGGCTATGTGGCCGGCACGGCGCGGCAGGTGGCGGGCAGCGGCGTGACCATCAACAACCTGCTGCCCGGCATTCACGATACCGACCGGGCGGTGGCGCTCGACGGGGGCGTGGCGAAGGCGCAGGACATCACCGCCGAACAGGCGCGGCGCAACCGCGAGGCCACCATACCCGCCGGGCGCTACGGCACGGCGGCCGAATTTGGCGCGGCTTGCGCCTTCCTGTGCAGCCAGCATGCGGGTTTCATCATCGGGCAGAATATCCTGCTCGATGGCGGTGCGACCAACGCCACGCTGTGAACGGGCCCGCCGCGCCAGGCCGGGGCAGAGGGGCAGGCCGGGCCTCACTCGGGCGTGATCCCGGCCTGGGGCAACAGCGTGGCAATCTTTGCCAGCAGGCTGCGCGCGGCGCGTGCGCGTGGATGGCCGGGCTGACCGGCGATATGACGCAGCCCTTCTTCCAGCGCTTCCATCTCGTCGCTGGCCAGAACGGTCGGCGGCAGCACCAGCGGCGCGCGCAGGATATAGCCCAGGCCGCGTTCGCCCTCGATGGGCAGGCCGGTGCGCGCCATCATTGCCATGTCGCGCCAGATGGTGCGGGTGGACACGCCCATCGCGCGTGCCAGTTCGGCGGCGGTATGCAACCTGCCGTCGCGCAGGATCTGCACCAGATCATAAAGGCGTTGGTCGCGGTTCATTGGCTGGTCCGGTTGCAAAAGGCAGAAGGCGCAACTGACAAAATACTGTCAGCAGAACGCCAGCGCCAGCCCTGTCGCGTCGCATTGGGGCTTTGATCTGTCAGGGCAGGGTCATAAATAGGGATCAAGGGTCGCGCCGGGCCATCGCAGGCGCGCCACAGTTGCAGACCAAACAGGAGGCATCCATGCTCGCCAATCTGGCCACGCCGCTTTTCATCAACAATGCCGGGCCATGGGGCCTGCTGCTTATCGCCATCGTTGTGCTGGTGCTGTTCGGGCGCGGCAAGATTGCCGGGCTGATGGGTGAGGTGGGCAAGGGTATCACGGCCTTCAAGAAAGGTGTCAAGGACGGCACCGAAGAGCTTGAAAACAAAGCCGATGAACCGGCCCAGAGCGCCCGCGACGTGACGCCTGAGCGCGACGAGACCAACCGCTGAAACGGCGCCACGCGCGACCGGTGCGCCGGGGCGCGGGGCCAAGGATGGTGCCATGTTGGATATTGGCTGGACCGAACTTCTGATCATCGGCGTGGTGGCGCTGATCGTGGTGGGCCCCAAGGACCTGCCAAAGATGTTCCGCACGCTGGGCCAACTGACGGGCAAGGCGCGCGCCATGGCTCGCGAGTTTCAGCGTGCGATGGATGCCGCCGCCGACGAAAGCGGGGTCAAGGATGTGGCGCGCGATCTGCGCGACACGGCCTCGGGGCGCAATTTCAAGGATGCAATGGGCATGGACGATCTGGAGCGCGACCTGCGCGATCTGGGCCGGCCAGACCAATGGGGCAACGAGAAGAAGGGCGCCAAGGCAAAGGGCGCCGGCGCCGCGCCCTCGGCCGCCGACAATGCCGAAGCCGAGGATGACGAGGCCGAAGCCCGCGCCCATGACGCCGATCTGGCCGCCCGCAACCGCCGCACCAGCGCCACCGAGCACGAGCGCCTCAAGGCTGCCGACCGCGCCGCCGCCGCACGCCGGAAGGCCGCCGAGATCCGCGCCCGGCGCGAGGCCGAGGAGGCCGACGAGGCCGCAGCCAGGCGCCCCGTCAGGCAGAAAGCCGCCAGCCAGAAAACGGCAAAGCCCAAAGCGGCAAGCCGCGACAAGCCCGCCGATACCCCGGACCCGCCCGCCCGGTCCGCGAGCACCCCGAACACGCCGGAAAGCTGACGTCGCACACCATCCGCCGCGCGTTGAAATACCCCGGCAAGCGCCCTGCAAACCGCCCCGAAACCGCCCCGAAAGCCCGCCATGTCTGCTCCAACGCCTGAGTCCGACACGATTGAAGACACGCCCGCGCCGCTGATCGAGCATCTGGCGGAGCTGCGTTCGCGGATCATGAAGTCGCTGCTGGCCTTCGTGCTGGCGATGATGGTCTGTTTCACCGTCTGGAACCCGATCTTCAACTTTCTCACCAAACCGCTTTGTGATGCGCTGGTGTCGCGCGGGCAGGAATGCAACCTGATCCTGATCCAGCTGCAGGAGGGCTTCTTCGTCGCCATCCGCATCGCCATGCTGGGCGGGTTCGTGCTGGCCTTTCCGGTGATCGCCACGCAGATGTGGCGCTTCGTGGCACCGGGCCTCTATCGCAGCGAGAAAAGTGCCTTCTTGCCGTTTATCGTTGCCTCGCCGGGGATGTTCTTTCTGGGCGCGGCCTTCGCCTTCTATATCGTCACGCCGCTGGCCTTCACCTTTTTCCTGGGCTTCCAGCAGCCCGGCGTTCTGACCGGCGATCTGGTCGAGGGCGAGAACCCGCTGGCGCAGGTGGGCATCGCCTTTCAGGGCTCGGTCAACGAATACCTGTCGCTGACCACGCGCTTCATCATTGCCTTTGGCCTGTGTTTTCAGTTGCCTGTGTTGCTGACGCTGATGGGCAAAGCGGGGCTGGTCTCGGCGGCGGGCCTGAAGGCGGGGCGCAAATGGGCGGTGGTGGGTATCCTGACGCTGGCGGCCTTCGTTACGCCGCCCGATGTGATCACCCAGGTCATCCTGTTCGTGGTAGTCTATGGGCTTTATGAGATCTCGGTGCTGCTGGTGGCGCGCGTCGAGCGCAAGCGGCGCGCGGAACTGCGCGCCGAGGGGCTGATGGACGAGGACGAAGCGTGAGTGAAGATTATCTGAGCCGTATTGCCGCCGCGCTGGAGCGTCTGAGCCCGCCGCCCGCGCCGCTGCCCGATATTACCGCGGCTGATGCCTTCATCTGGCATGTCGCGCCCGACCGGCTGGAACCCGTGCCACAGGTCAACCGCGTTTCGCTCGATCTGCTTCTGGGCGTGGAGCGCGCACGCAACATCTTGCTGGAGAACACGCTGCAATTCGCCTGCGGCTACGCGGCAAACAATGCGCTTTTGTGGGGCGCGCGCGGGATGGGCAAATCCTCGCTGGTGAAGGCGGTGCATGCTGCGGTGCTCGACGAGGGGCAACGTTGCAAGCTCGTCGAGATCCAGCGCGAGGATCTGCCCTCGGTGGGGCGGCTGTTGAACCTTCTGCGCCGGCATGGCGATACGCGCTTCGTGCTGTTTTGCGATGATCTCTCGTTCAGCCATGATGACCAGCATTACAAGTCGCTCAAGGCGGTGCTCGATGGCGGGATTGAAGGGCGCCCGGCGAACGTGATCCTTTACGCCACGTCGAACCGCCGCCACCTGATGCCGCGCGATATGATCGAAAATGAGCGTTCCACGGCGATCAGCCCCTCCGAGGCGGTGGAGGAGAAGGTCTCGCTGTCGGATCGCTTCGGGCTGTGGCTGGGTTTCCATCCCTGCACGCAGGATGAATACCTGGCCATGATCGACGGCTATTGCCGTGCCTGGGGCCTGGAGACGGAGCCAGAGCGGCTGCGCGCCGAGGCGATCGAATGGCAGGCGACGCGCGGCGCGCGTTCCGGCCGGGTGGCCTGGCAGTTCTTTTGCGATCTCGCCGGGCGCATGGGCCGCGCGGTCTGAGCCGGCCTAGCCTTCAAGCGCGGCGAACCAGCGTTTCAGCCGCGCGCGGTTCACCCCCATGTCGCCATGGCCGAAGCGTGCGCGCGAAAATGCGGTGACGCGGGTGCCTTCGGGTGCGGGTTCAAGCCTGATGCTGATGTAATCAGGATAGCGCATCAGCCGGGTGCGGGTGACGAAGGTAGCGTGGCGGGCATCGCCCGCCAGCCGCACCGCGCCTTCAGCTTCGGCCAGCGCATCAAGGCGCGCGGCCAGTGAATCCGGGGGCAGGGCGATCACCGCCTCGCGGCGCGCGAAGTTGGGAGTGGCGGGGTCTGGCGCGGTGGCCGGGTCAACGTGCCAGCGCGCCGGGTCCGATGGCGCCAGCCGCACCCAGAGCACCGGCACCAGCACCAACAGGCCCAAGGCGATGAGCAGGGTCATCTTCATGCATCCTCCGCGACACTTGTCCGGAGGTTAGGGCACGGTCCCGGCGCGACAAGGATTACGCTGCGTTGCGGCGCGTCCAGCAATAGAGGCAGAGGATCTCCATTGCCACATGCGCACCGGCAATCGCCGTGGCGCCCGTGGCGTCATAGGGCGGCGAGACCTCGACAATGTCGCCGCCCTTGAGGTCGATCCCGGCCAGCGCGCGCAGGATCGCCGCCGCCTGCCAACTGGCCAGCCCGCCCCAGACCGGCGTGCCGGTGCCGGGCGCGAAGGCGGGGTCAAGCGCGTCGATGTCGAAGGTCAGATAGCACGGGCCATCGCCGACGATCGCCTTGATGCGCTCGGCCACGGCCTGCGGGCGCATCTGGTGCAGGCTGGGGGCGTCGATCACGTTGAAGCCCAGATAATCGTCGCATTCGGTGCGGATGCCCACCTGCACCGAGCGGGCGGGATCGACGAAGCCTTGCTTCACCGCCTTGTACATCATCGTGCCATGGTCGATGCGGGTGAAATCGTCATCGGCCCAGAGGTCTGAATGGGCGTCGAACTGGATCACCCGCATCGGGCCGAATTGGGCGGCATAGGCTTCAAGGATCGGCAGGGTGATGTAGTGATCGCCCCCCAGCGTCAGCGTGCCCGGCCCCTGCGCCAGAATATCGGCGATATGGGCGCGCAGGGCCTCGGGGAAATCGGCGACCTTTGCGTAATCGAAGGCCAGATCGCCAAAATCGGTGATGGCGAATTCCGAGAGCGGGTCAAACCCCCAGCCATAGGGGGGATCATAGGGTTGCAGCACCGATGCCTCGCGGATCGCGCGGGGGCCAAACCGGGTGCCGGTGCGGTGCGTCACCGCCTGATCGAAAGGCACGCCCGTCACCGCCAGATCGACCCCGGCCAGATCCTTGCTGTAGCTGCGGCGCAGGAAGCTGGTGGCCCCGCCGAAGGCATTCTCGAAGGCCAGGCCGCGCCGGTCCTTGCGGGTGAAGGCGGTATCCACCTGTTTCTTCGCGTCTTCAAGCGCCATTTCGGTCTCCTCCGGGCGTGACTCGGGCAGAATATGATCAAATTATTCGCGCTTGGCAACGCCCTTCCGCCGTCGGCGCTATTCAAGCCGCGCCGGAAAGCCCTCGGCGCGCAGATCGGTGTCCAGTAGATCTTCCAGAAGCTTGACCACCTGTGTCGATTGCGCCTGCCCGCCATAGGCCGCGCGTCCGCGCCGGAAGGTCTGTTCGGTCAGCGCCGCCAGATCGAGCGGCACGCCGAATTCGCGCCCGAACTGCATGGCAAAGCCCAGATCCTTCACCGCCAGATCCATGCTGAAGGCCACGTCATAGCTGCCGTTGAGAATCAACTGCCCCTCGGTTTCATGCACGAAACTGCTGCCCGATGAGGCCGCGATGGCCTCCCAGGCGGTTTTCAGATCCAGCCCGCCACGCCTGGCCAGCATCAGCGCCTCGCCATCGGCAACCAGATGGATGAAGGCCAGCATGTTGGTGATCACCTTGATCAGCGCCGCCGAGCCCAGCGGTCCGATGTGAAAGAGCTTGCCGCCCATGGCTTCCAGCGCCGGTCGGTGGCGCTCGAAAAGCGCCGCATCGCCGCCCGCCAGCACGGTGATCTGCCCCTGCGCGGCCAGATGCACGCCGCCGGTGACCGGGGCCTCCAGCACGCCGATGCCGGCACCCTGCGCACGCGCCGCCAGCCGTTCGACCTCGGCCCGGCCGAGGGTGGACATCTCGATCCAGTCGCTGCCCGGACGCAGGCTGGGCAGCATGGCCTCCAGCACCGCCTCCGAGGCCGCCGGCGAGGGCAGGCAGGTGATCACCGCATCGACCTGTGCGGCCAGATCCTGTGGCGTTGCGGCCAGCGTGGCGCCCTGCGCCAGCAGCGGCGCGCAGGCGCTTTCGTCGCGGTCGTGCACGCAGACCGCAAAGCCCGCGCGCCGCAGCGAGGCGGCCAGATGCCCGCCCAGATTGCCCATTCCGATGAAACCGTAACGCATGCCTGCCTCCCCGTTGCGATGGCTGACGGTTGCACCTAACCTGCCGCAAGAAAAGGGGGATTCGTCCCACCTGAACAATAAAGGACCGCCATGGCCCGGCTTTACGAACCCGCAGCCTACGATACCACCCGCTGGCCTGACAGCTATTGGCGCGCCAGCACCACCCAGCCGCCCCCCGTGCCACCGCTCACCGGCGAGGCCGAGGCGGAGGTGGCGGTCATCGGTGCGGGCTATGCCGGGCTCAACGCGGCGCTAGAACTGGCCGAGAACCACGGCATCCGCGCCACGGTGCTTGATGCCGGCCAACCCGGTTGGGGGGCGTCGGGGCGCAATGCGGGCTTTGCCTGCCTGGGCGGCTCGGCCCTGGAGGGGGCGCAGATCGCGCGGCTGCTGGATGCCGAGGCCGCGACGGAATGGCAGGCCTATGAGGGGGCGGCCATCGCGCGGGTGCGTGACAATCTGGCCCGCTACGCCATTGCCGCCGATACCGGCCCCGAGGGCGAGATCTGCATCGCCCATTCGGCGCGCCGCTTCAGGGCGATGCGCGCGCACCCTGCCGCGCCGGGCACCGAGATATGGGACCGGGCTGCGCTGGAGGCGCGGGGGCTGGCCGGGCCGGGCTTTCATGGCGGGCTGTTTCGCGCGCAGGGGTTTTCACTGCATCCGCTCAAATATGTGCTGGGGCTGGCGCGCGCCGCGCAGGCGGCGGGGGTGGCGCTGCATGGCGACAGTGCGGTGACATCGCTGCGGCGCGATGGCGCGGGCTGGCTGCTGGCCACGGCTCAGGGCCGGCTCAGGGCGCGCCGTGTGCTGGTGGCCACCAATGGCTACAGCGACGAGGCGCTGCCCGAATGGCTGGGCGGGCGCATCTTTCCGGTGCTCTCGGCAATTCTGGTGACGCGCCCGCTGACGCCGGATGAGCGCGCCGCCCAGGGCTGGAGCAGCCATCTGATGGCCTATGACAGCCGCCGGGTGCTGCATTACTTCCGGCTGCTGCCCTGTGGGCGGTTCCTGTTTGGCGGGCGCGGCGGCATTTCGGCGGACCCGTCGGCGCTGGCGGCGTTTCACACCACCCTGCGCGCCGAGTTCGAGGCAATGTTTCCCGCCTTTGCCGCTGCGCAGACGCAGCATTACTGGGCAGGTTTTGTCTGCCTGACCGGCAGCCTTGCACCCTATTGCGCCGAGGTGCCGGGCCAGCCGGGCCTTTTTGCTGCGCTGGGCTGGCATGGCAACGGGGTGGCGGCGGCCTCGGCGGCGGGGCGGGCGATTGCCGCACCACTCGCGGGCCTGCCAAACCCGGCACCGCGGCTGATGCAGCTGCCGCCCCGCCGTTTCGCGCTGGCCGGGCTGCGCCGGCCGATGCTGTCGCTGGGGATCCGGCTGGCCAAGGCGCTGGACCGCTGGCGCTGACTATTGCCGCCCTGACGCCATCGGGCTAAGCAGGGCGAGGCGGAAAAAGGGGATGACATGCGGATTCTGGTAACCAATGACGATGGCATCAACGCGCCGGGGCTGAAGGTGCTGGAGGCCATCGCCGCTGAAATCGCCGGCCCGCAGGGCGAGGTCTGGGTGGTGGCGCCGGCCTTCGAGCAATCGGGCGTGGCACACAAGATCAGCTACACCCATCCGATGATGATCGCCAAGCTGGGCCCGCGCCGCTATGCCGCCGAGGGCTCGCCGGCTGATTGTGTGCTGGCGGGCTATTACGAGGTTTTGCAAGGCGCCAAGCCCGATCTGGTGCTTTCGGGTGTGAACCGGGGCAACAACTCGGCCGAGAACGTGCTCTATTCCGGCACCATCGGTGGCGCGATGGAGGCCGCGCTTCAGGGGCTGCCGGCGATCGCGCTGTCGCAATACATGGGCCCGCGCACCGAGGAGATGAGCGATCCGTTCGAGCCGGCCATCGCCTTCGGGGTGCAACTGGTCCGCGATCTGCTGGAAAAGGGGCTCTGGGATGCCGGCGATTACCGGCTGTTCTACAACGTCAATTTCCCGCCGGTGCCGCGCGAGGCGGTGAAGGGCATCAAGGTCGCGTCGCAGGGCTATCGCAAGGATACCTTCTTCGGCATCGAGCCGCATATCTCGCCCTCGGGGCGCAAGTTCCTGTGGATCAAGGGCGGTCCGCAGCACCTGCCCACCGCGCCGGGCACCGATGCCGCGGCCAATCTGGAGGGCTATATCTCGGTCACGCCGATGCGTGCCGATCTGACGGCATATGACGCGCTTGATGCGCTGAGGGAACGGCTGGAATGAGCGACAAGGGCGCGCGCGCCGAACAGATCATGCGGTTCATCTATGCGCTTCGCTCGAAGGGCATCACCGATCCGGCGGTTCTGCGCGCCATGGAAAAGATCGACCGCGGCGCCTTTGTGCGTGGCATTTTCGCCGAGCGCGCCTACGAGGACATGCCGCTGCCCATCGCCTGTGGTCAGACGATCAGCCAGCCCTCGGTGGTGGCTCTGATGACCGAGGCGCTGGCCGTCACCGGCCGCGACAAGGTGCTGGAGGTCGGCACCGGCTCGGGCTACCAGGCGGCGATCCTGAGCCAGCTGGCGCGGCGGGTCTATACCGTCGAGCGCCATCGCCGGCTGGTGCTGGAGGCGCGCGAGACCTTCGAGCGGCTGGGGCTGGTGAATATCACCGCGCTCTCGGCCGATGGCTCCTATGGGTTGCCCGAACAGGCGCCCTTTGATCGAATCATCGTCACCGCCGCGGCCGAAGACCCGCCCGGACCGTTATTGCAGCAGTTGCGGGTGGGCGGCATCATGGTGGTGCCGGTGGGCCAGTCGGATGCCGTGCAGAGCCTGATCCGGGTGCGCCGGCTTGAAAGCGGGTTCGAATATGATGAACTGCGCCCGGTGCGCTTTGTGCCGCTGCTTGAGGGCATGGCGCAGGATTGAGCCGCTTTGCCCGCCACGTGGCGCTGCGCGCTTTTCGACACAATCGGGTGATGGGCTGTCGCGGCGGGCGTGATCCGGTATATACAGACAGCGGATGTATTCGCGCAGTGCAAGCGCCCGAAACGGGGCGTGGCTGATGGCGATGCGCCGCTACAGGTCGAGGAATGGATGCGAGGTCAGGGCAGATGGGTATGACGGTTGCGCGAAACGCGGTGTTGTTCGGTGCTGACAGTGATTTGCGGTTGCGCAGGCTGCGCGCTGGCCCGGCGGGGATGATGCTGGTGTCAGCCCTTGCGCTGGCGGGGTGCAACCCCACGAACATGGACTGGGATCTGCGCTCGCCGCAGGCTTTCTCGACGGCCGAGGCCGCACGAACCGCCAGCGCCAGCCGGCCGCAACCCGATGCCCGCGGCGTGATCTCGTATCCGGGGTATCAGGTGGTGATCGCGCAACGCGGTGAACGGGTGCGCGATGTGGCATCGCGGCTGGGCATCAGCGCGAACGAACTGGCGCGCCACAATGCCATTGATGCCGAGGCGGTGCTGCAAGGGGGTGAAACCCTTGTGCTGCCGTCGCGCGTGGCCGAGCCGGGCGGCGCCGGCAGCGGGATCTCGGTGACGCCGCTGGCATCCGCGACCCAGCCTGCCGCGGGCGTTCCGGCAGCGGGCGGCGAGCCAATTCGCCACCAGGTGCGGCGCGGCGAGACCGTCTTTACCATCGCGCGGCTCTATAATGTTGGTGCGCGCACGATCGCCGACTGGAACGGCCTGCCGGCCGACATGGCCGTGCGCGAGGGGCAGATCCTGATCGTGCCGGTGCCGCAAAGCATCACCGAGGCCGCCGCGGGGCGGCCTGTCGAGACCGCAAGCTTGACACCGGCCAGCAGCGCGCCGGGGCAGGGTTCGCCGACGCCGGTGCCGCCCTCGGCCTCGCAGCCGTTACCAGGCACGAGCCCCACACCGTCAAGCACGGCGCCGAGCGCACCGGTGGCCGATATGGCCGCCCAGCGCACCGAAGGCCCGCGTCTGGCAATGCCGGTCGAGGGGCGCATCATCCGGGCCTATGCGCGCGGACGCAATGACGGCATCGGTATCGGCGCTCCGGCCGGGGCGCAGGTGCGCGCCGCTGCCGCCGGCACCGTGGCCGCCATCACCCGCGATACCGACCAGGTGCCGATCCTGGTGATCCGGCACGATAACAACCTGCTGACGGTCTATGCCAATATTGATGATATCCGTGTCGAGCGCGGCGCGCGGGTGACGCGCGGGCAGAATATCGCCACGGTGCGTCGCGGTGATCCGTCGTTCCTGCACTTCGAGGTGCGCGAGGGGTTCGACAGCGTCGATCCGATGCCCTATCTGCAATAGAGCGCGACAGAGGGGGGCCGTCTGCCCCCCCTCTGGCCTGCGGCCATTCACCCCCCCCCGAGGATATTTTCGGCACAAAGACGGGCCGGGCGGTGTTTGGCGGGGGGCAGTCACGCGGCCATGCGTCAGCTATGCTGATAGTGGCCCTCGTAGATCGGTGTCAGGGTTTCCAGATCGAAGAGCGACGAGACCGAAGTGCCCGACCAGGTGTTGAGGATCGCCTGGGCAAAGAGCGGCGCGGTCGGCACGATGCGGATGTTGGGGGCGGCGCGCACGGCTTCGGTGGGTTCGATGGAATCGGTGATGACGAGCGATTTCATCACCGAATTGGTGATGCGCTCGACGGCGGGGCCGGAAAGCACGCCATGGGTGATATAGGAATGCACCTCGGTCGCGCCGGAGTCGATGAGCACCTCGGCGGCCTTGCACAACGTGCCGGCGGTATCGCAGATGTCATCGACGATGATGCAGGTCTTGTCGGTGACATCGCCGATCACGGTCATTTCGGCGATTTCGCCGGGTTTCTCGCGGCGCTTGTCGACAATGGCCAGCGCGCAGCCGATGCGCTTGGCCAGTTCGCGCGCGCGCGCCACGCCGCCCACATCGGGCGACACGACGGTGACATCCTGCAGCCGGCCGCGGAAGTGATGCGCCACGTCGAGCGCGAAGATCGGCGCGGCATAGAGGTTGTCCACCGGAATGTCGAAAAAGCCCTGGATCTGCGTGGCGTGCAGATCGAGGGTAAGCACGCGGTCAACGCCGGCCTGGGTGATCAGATTGGCCACCAGCTTGGCCGAGATGGGCGTGCGGGCCTTGGTGCGGCGATCCTGGCGCGCATAGCCGAAATAGGGAATGACCGCGGTGATGCGCGCCGCCGATGAGCGTTTGAGCGCATCGGCGATGATGAGCAGTTCCATCAGGTTGTCATTGGCCGGATTCGAGGTGGGCTGGACGATGAACATGTCCTCGCCGCGCACGTTTTCATAGACCTCGACGAAGATCTCCTGATCGTTGAACCGCTCCACCCGTGCATCGACCAGTCTGACCGACATACCGCGATGCAGCGACATGCGTCGCGCAATGCCTTCGGCAAGAAGGCGATTGGCGTTGCCGGCAATCAGTTTCGGTTCGGTCATGGCGGGCATGGCGGTCCTCGATGGCAGCTTGGCGGGGATTCGAAATGTTGACACCGCTTATCACCCCGCTACGGTCTTGCAAACCCGATGCCCTGCGGAGCTTTCGCACAATGCAACAGATTGACTATTACCTCACCCCGGTCTCGCCCTGGGTGCATATGGCCGGGCTGCGGCCGGCAGCGCTGGCGGCGCGCTTCGGGCGGGTCCTGCGCTACAAGCCCGTCGATCCGGGGGCGCTGTTTGCGCGCACCGGCGGTCTGATGCTCAACGAGCGCCATGAGACGCGCCGCGACTACCGGATGCAGGAACTGCGGCGCCAATCGGCCAAGCTGGGTATTCCGCTCAATCTGCGCCCGGCGCATTTTCCAACCAATCCGGCGCCTGCCAGCTACGCCATCATCGCCGCGCAAGAGGCCGGCGGCGGCGATATTCACGATCTGGTGGTGCGGCTGACGCGCGCGTGCTGGGAGGAGGAGCGCGACATCGCCGATGACGGCGTGATCCGGGAATGTCTGGCGCAATCCGGCTTTGATCAGGGTCTGGCGATGTCAGGACTGCTGACCGGCGCCGAGATCTATGGCCGCAATCTTGAACAGGCCGTCGGTGCCGGGGTGTTCGGCTTTCCATTCCTTGTTGTCGGTGACGAAAGGTTCTGGGGGCAGGACCGGATTGGCGATCTGGAGCTGCATCTGACCGGCAAGCCTTGATGATCCATGTGGCAAGAATGGGCGTGCCAGGTGGCCTGCCCGCGGTGCTGGCGCATTGCTTTTTGGGTCATAGCGGCGGCTGGAAGCGGTTGCTGACGGCGATGACCACGCCGCTTGATGCTCGCGCCTTCGATCTGCCGGGGCATGGGCGTTCGGCGCCCTGGGGCGGCGGGGATCTGCATGCACGGGCAACTGCGGCATTGGCGGCGCAGATCGAGGCGCCGGCGGTGCTGATGGGGCATTCCTTTGGCGCCACCCTGGCACTGCGGCAAGCGCTTGAGCAGCCGCAGAGCGTGCGCGCCCTGGTGCTGGTCGAACCGGTGTTCTTTGCCGCTGCCTGCGATATGCCGGAATTCGGGCCCCACCGTGCCGCCGAGGCGCCGCTGCGCGCGGCCATGGCACGGGGCGAGATGGCGCAGGCGGCGGCGCTGTTTTTTGAACTCAATGGCGATGAAGAGGGGTGGCGCAACATGCCGGAGGTATCGCGCGCCTCGATGATCGCCCGGATGCCGATGCTGGCGGCGTCATCGCCGGTGCTCAACGACGATGCCGCGGGCATGGCAACGCCCGGCCGGCTGGAGGGGCTGACGTGCCCGGTGCTGCTGCTGGCCGGCGCGGCATCGCCGCCGATCTTCGGGGCCATCGCGCGGGCACTGGCGCGCCGCTTGCCGATGGCGCAGGCGCAAACCGTGCCCGGCGCGGGGCATATGGCGCCGATCACACATCCGCAGGCCGTGGCGGGGCTCATTGACGGCTGGTTGCAGCCGGTGGTGGAAAAAGCTCGGCCCCGCGCCGGGTGACGCGGGGCCGAGCTTTCAATCATGGATCGTTTCAGGCGGCTTCGGCCTGCGCGGCGGCCATGCGGCGCTCGCTTTCCTCGCGCGACAGCGCGACCGAGGTACGCACACCATTGGCAACAAACTGCATAAGCCCCTGAACCACGCGCTCATTGGGGTCGATCCCGGCGCAGCTCAGCACTTCGCGGCCATCGCGCGAGCGCGCCCAGCGCGCAATCTGCTCCGGCCCGTTGCCATATTTCTTGTCGTCGGCGATGGCATCGTCAAGCGCGGCCAGAACCACGGCGGCGAACAGTTTGCGCGCGCGCTGGCCCTGTTCGTGGTTGTATGCGGTGCCATCCACAAAATCGAACATACTTACCGTCCTTATTCTTGCTCTTGCATTTTCTGGCGTTGGTCTGTGTAACGGTTTCGCTATGCGATTCGCTACCGATCTGTTGCATGGCTGTCATGCGCCTGAAGCATGGCTTCGTGAAGCAGCCGCATGATTTGGTAAGCTTGCCAGCAGAACACCCGCAAGATATAGGAACAGGCAACAGGATCTCAACACTTTCTCAAGAGTTTTATCGATGCCCAAGATCAACGGAAACGAAATCCGCCCCGGCAATGTGCTTGAGCACGATGGCGGGCTGTGGGTGGCGGTGAAGGTCAGCCATGTGAAGCCCGGCAAGGGTGGGGCCTTTGCCCAGGTGGAAATGAAGAACCTGCGCAATGGCACCAAGCTCAACGAGCGCTTCCGTTCCGAAGACAAGGTCGAGCGTGTGCGCCTTGAGCAGAAGGACCAGCAATTCCTCTATGAGAACGACGGCATGCTGGTGGTGATGGATATGGACAGCTTCGAGCAGATCGAACTGCCCGCCGACCTGCTGGGGGACCGTCGCCCCTTCCTGCAGGACGGCATGACGGTGACCATCGAATATTACGGCGAGGAAGCGCTGAACATGGCGATCCCGCAGAAGGTGACATGCAAGATCGTCGAGACCGAGCCGGTGGTGAAGGGCCAGACCGCGGCCAACAGCTACAAGCCCGCGATCCTTGACAATGGCGTGCGCATCATGGTGCCGCCGTTCGTCGGCACTGACGAGGACATCATCGTCAACACCGAAACATTCGAATATTCCGAACGCGCCTGACCCTGTGCGGGTTGCCGGCAACAGGGCAGGAGACCAGACATGCTGCGCAAGCTGATGGTGGTGATGCTTCTGGGCGCTTGTGCCGGATTGCAGCCGGCGCTGGTGCCCTCGCAATGGCAGGTCACGGAACTGGCCGGGCGCAGCCTGAGCGCCGAGGACCGGGTGACCATGGATTTCGCCGAGGGGCGGATCGCCGGCGTTTCGGGCTGCAACCGCTATACCGGCCCCTATGATCTTGGCGAGGGGCGCCTCAATGTGGGGTTGCTGGCGGTGACGCGCATGGCCTGTGCGGGCGAGGCGGCGCAGATCGAGAGCAGCTTCCTGCAAACCATCGAACGCGTTGACGGCTATCGTTTTGAGCGTGGCGCGCTGGTTCTGAGCGTGGGCGATGAAGCAGTGATGCGCGCGCAGCGCCGCTGAGGCGGGTGGCAGTTTCGGCCTGCCCGCGCCACTGACCACAATTGCGTGATCAGGCCGTCCTGCTGGCCGTGACGGGCTTGGGCCGGGCGCCAGACTCACCTATCGCTAAGGCTCTGTGCTGCACCGGAGCCCGCGATGCTTGATTCCTACATGCGACCACTGATCGATCCGCCGCTCAACCGCATCGGTGCGGCGCTGGCGCGGCGCGGGGTTCATGCCGATTGGATCACGCTGGCGGGGCTGGTGCTGGGACTGGCGGCGGCGGCGGCGATTCTTGGCGGGCAATGGCTGCTGGCGCTGGCGCTGATCCTGGCCTCGCGGCTGGCCGACGGGCTGGACGGGGCGGTGGCGCGCGCGACCCAACTGAGCGATTTCGGCGGCTATTTCGACATTGTCGCCGACTTCGTGTTCTACGCGGCGATCCCGCTGGCCTTCATCTGGTGCGACCAGGCGAGCAATGGCGCGGCGGGGGCATTCCTGCTTGCGAGCTTCTATGTCAATGGCGCGAGCTTTCTGGGCTTCGCCGCCCTGGCCGAGAAACACAACCTGCGCAGCGACCGGCAGGGGCGCAAATCGCTCTATTTTTCGGAAGGGCTGCTGGAAGGGACCGAGACCATAGTCTTCTTATGTCTGCTCTGCCTCTGGCCCGGCTGGTTTGTGCCACTGGCCTGGGGGTTCGGTGCATTGTGTCTGCTCACGGCACTGCTGCGGGTGCGTGCGGCGGCGGGACTGTTTCGCTAGGCATTCAACGCCGCCAGAAAACGCCCCCAGACAAGGCCCCTAGCGCGCGGGCCACAACCAGGAAAAGGGGCCCCGCGGGGCCCCTTCGGCGTTTGTCCGGCCGCTCAGTCGGCGGTCAGAAGTGGCGGTTTGGAGCCGGTCAGGCGCGGCTTGTCGCCCTCTTCGATTTGCAGTTCGATCTTGTTATCGCGCACCACCACACGCACCAGCCCGCCCTTCGTCAACCGTCCGAAAAGCAGTTCCTCGGCCAGCGGCTTCTTGACGTTTTCCTGGATCACACGGGCCAGCGGGCGCGCGCCCATCTTGTCATCATAGCCCTTGTCGCCCAGCCAGGCGGCGGCGGCCTCGCTCAGCTCGAAGGTCACGTTGCGGTCCATGAGCTGCGCTTCCAGTTGCAGCACGAACTTTTCGACCACCTTCATGATCGTCCCCTTGCCCAGCGGGGCGAAGCTGATCACCGCATCCAGACGGTTGCGGAATTCGGGGGTGAAGGTGCGCTCGATCGCGGCGGTATCCTCACCCTCGCGGCGCTCGCGGCCAAAGCCGATGGCGGCCTTCGCCTGTTCGGCGGCGCCGGCGTTCGAGGTCATGATCAGGATCACGTTGCGGAAATCCACTTGCCGGCCGTTATGGTCGGTTAGTTTGCCGTGATCCATCACCTGCAAAAGGATGTTGTAGACATCCGGATGCGCCTTTTCGATCTCGTCGAGCAGCAGGACACAATGCGGGTGCTGGTCGATGCCATCGGTCAGCAGCCCGCCCTGATCGAAGCCGACATAGCCCGGCGGCGCGCCGATCAGGCGTGAAACGGCGTGTTTCTCCATGTATTCCGACATGTCGAAGCGCAGAAGTTCCACCCCCAGCGTGGCGGCGAGCTGCTTGGCCACCTCGGTCTTGCCAACCCCGGTGGGCCCGGCAAAGAGGTAGTTGCCGATCGGTTTTTCCGGCTCGCGCAGGCCGGCACGCGCCAGCTTGATCGCCGAGGAAAGCGCGCTGATCGCGTCATCCTGGCCAAACACCACGCGCTTGAGGGTGTTTTCCATGTCGCGCAGCACCTCGGCATCGTCCTTGGAGACGTTCTTGGGCGGGATGCGGGCGATCTTGGCCACCACGCCTTCGATCTCCTTGGGCGAGATGGTCTTGCGCCGCTTGGCGACCGGCAACAGATGCTGCGCGGCGCCGGCCTCGTCGATCACGTCGATCGCCTTGTCCGGCAGCTTGCGGTCGTTGATATAGCGCGCCGACAGCTCCACCGCGGTCTTGATCGCTTCATTGGTGTAGCGGATCTCGTGGTGCTTCTCGAAATAGGGCTTCAACCCCATCAGGATCTTGATCGAATCCTCGACCGACGGCTCGTTGACATCAATCTTCTGGAACCGGCGCGAAAGCGCGCGGTCCTTCTCGAAATGCTGGCGGAACTCCTTGTAGGTGGTCGAGCCCATGCAGCGCAGCTTGCCGCCCTGCAATGCCGGCTTGAGCAGGTTTGAGGCATCCATCGCCCCGCCCGAGGTGGAGCCCGCGCCGATCACGGTGTGGATCTCGTCGATGAAAAGCACCGCATCCTCGTGCTCTTCAAGCTCCTTCATCACCGCTTTGAGCCGCTCCTCGAAATCGCCGCGATAACGGGTGCCGGCCAGAAGGGCGCCCATATCGAGCGAATAGATGGTGGAACCGGCAAGGATCTCGGGGGTTTCGCCATCGACGATCTTCTTGGCCAGACCCTCGGCGATGGCGGTCTTGCCGACGCCCGGATCGCCCACCAGAAGCGGGTTGTTCTTGCGCCGGCGGCACAGCACCTGGATGCAGCGCTCCACCTCGGCGGCGCGCCCGATCAGCGGATCGACATCGCCCTTGCGGGCCTTGGCGTTGAGATCGACACAGAACTTCGCCAATGCCGAATCCTTGGGATCGGTGCGTGCCGGGCCGTCCGGGGTCTCGCCGCTGGCCTCTTCGGCGCCGGTGACATGGCGTGTCTCGGTGAAGCCGGGATTCTTGGCCACGCCATGGGCGATGAAATTCACCGCGTCATAGCGCGTCATGTCCTGTTCCTGCAGGAAATAGGCCGCGTTCGATTCACGCTCGGCAAAGATCGCCACCAGCACATTGGCGCCGGTGACCTCGTTGCGGCCAGAGCTCTGCACATGGATCGCAGCGCGCTGGATGACGCGCTGAAAGGCGGCCGTGGGCACCGCTTCGGAACCTTCGACGGTGGTGATCAGCGTCGAGAGATCATCTTCGATGAATTCTTCGAGGGTCTTGCGCAGATCGTCGATATCGACATTGCACGCCTGCATCACGCGGGCGGCGTCGGGCTCGTCGATCAGGGCAAGCAACAGGTGTTCCAGTGTGGCAAGCTCGTGCCGGCGCGTATTGGCAAGAGCCAGTGCGCCGTGGATCGCCTGTTCAAGGGTCGCGGAAAACGATGGCACGGGTTTGCTCCTTCGGTTGCGCGGCCTGATGACCGCCTGGGCTCGATCCGGTCCCTTCTAGGTGGGGACCAGGCCGGACCACTCCAGCGTGGCCCTACATGGTTAAACTTTGGTTTTCATGACGCGGCTTCAAGTCTTTTCTGCGTGATTGACCGCAGAATTGATCGTGCCACAGCAAACAATCTGTTGAAAGCGCCATATTGCGTCACCCAGGCGAGCGCCGGAAGCCGCCGGGGGGCGCCAGAAGCCACCGCGTTCAGCCACCCCGTTGCGCCGGCCGGTCATGGCAGGGGGGCGCGCCACCGCAGCCAGACCCGGCGCGGCCCGCCGCAAGGCCCGGTTCGCGCAGAAAATCCCTGCAAAGCCTCAAGCGGGCTTATTCCTCACCGAAGACGCGCGCGAAGATCGTATCCACATGTTTGGTGTGATAGCCGAGATCGAATTTCTCCTCGATCTCGGCGGGGCTGAGTGCGGCGGTTACTTCCACATCGGCCAGCAGCTCGGTCTTGAAATCCTTGCCCTCTTCCCAGACCTTCATGGCGTTTCGCTGCACCAGACGGTAGGCATCCTCGCGGGTCACGCCGGCCTGGGTGAGCGCCAGAAGCACGCGCTGGCTCATCACCAGGCCACGGAACTTGTTCATGTTGGCCAGCATGTTGTCGGGATAGACCACCAGCTTTTCGATCACCCCGCCCAGCCGGTGCAGGGCGAAATCCAGCGTCACCGTGGCGTCGGGGCCGATCATGCGCTCCACCGAGGAATGCGAGATGTCGCGCTCATGCCAGAGGGCGACATTCTCCATTGCCGGCACCACTGCCATGCGCACCAGACGCGCCAGTCCGGTGAGGTTTTCGGTCAGCACCGGGTTGCGCTTGTGCGGCATGGCGCTGGAGCCCTTCTGCCCGGCGCTGAAAAACTCCTCGGCCTCAAGCACCTCGGTGCGCTGCATATGGCGGATTTCGGTGGCGATATTCTCGATCGACGAGGCGATCACCCCGAGCGTGGCAAAGAACATCGCATGGCGGTCGCGCGGAATGACCTGGGTGGAGATCGGCTCGGGCTCAAGGCCCATCATCTTGCAGACATGGGCTTCGACGCGCGGGTCGATATTGGCGAAGGTGCCCACGGCGCCGGAAATCGCGCCGGTGCGCACCTCATCGCGCGCGGCTTCCAGCCGGCGGCGCCCGCGCGCCATTTCGGCATGAAAGCGCGCGAAGGTCAGCCCCATCGTGGTCGGTTCGGCATGGATGCCATGGCTGCGCCCGATGCGCAGGGTGTCGCGGTGCTCAAGCGCGCGTGCCTTCAGTGCCGCCAGAACCCGGTCCATGCCCGCCAGCAGCAGGTCGGCGGCGCGCACCAGTTGCACGTTGAGCGTGGTGTCCAGCACATCCGACGAGGTCATGCCCTGATGAACAAAGCGCGCCTCCTCGTTGCCGATGATCTCGGCCAGATGGGTCAGAAAGGCGATCACGTCATGCTTGGTCACGGCTTCGATGGCGTCGATGCGGGCGACATCGAATTCGACATCCCTGGCCTTCCAGACGGCCTGCGCATTCGCGCGCGGGATCACGCCCAGATCGGCCATCGCGTCGCAGGCATGGGCTTCGATCTCGAACCAGATGCGGAACTTGGCCTCCGGCGACCAGATGGCGACCATTTCGGGGCGGGAATAGCGGGGGATCATCGCGAAATCCTCGGATTGGCAGGGTTGGCGCCTGATAGACCGCGCCTGCCCCCGGCGCAAGGCCGGTGCCCGGCGGCAACGCCGGGCCGGTCTCGGATGCTCAGCGACGGGGGATGTCGAACTCCGGCGCGGCCAGTTCGAAATGCTCGAACCGGAAAGCCGGCGAGACCATGCAACTGACCAGAGACCAGGCGCCAAGGCTGCGCGCCGCCTGCCAGTGCCGTGCTGGCACGATCACCTGCGGATGATCGCCCGCGCCCGAATTCGGGTCCAGTGACGCGCTCAGGCGCCATTCCTTCGCCGGCCCCGCCGCCGTGGCGGCAACCGACAGCGCCAGCGGCGCGCCGGCGTTGAAAAGCCAGATCTCATCGACATCGATGCGGTGCCAGTGGCTGCGCTCGCCTGCCTTGAGCAGGAACAGGATGCAGCTTCCGGCAGGGCGCGTGCCGGGCGTGGCCGGTGCCAGCCAGGTCTGGCGATACCAGCCACCTTCCGGGTGCGGTTCCAGGGCGAAACGGTTGATGATGCTTTCGGCCTCGGTCATTGACCTTCCCGTGGTGGTTCCATGGTGTCGGTGGTGGCTCAATCGGTGGTGAAAACGCGCAGCGCGACAAGTTGGTTCAGCGGCACGCCAAGCGCACGGATCGCCGCCAGCGAGATCTGGCTGCCACTGCCCGGCGCGTTGCCGGAAGGGCGCAGCTCTACCGCAACGCCGGCCCCGCTGGCGGCTTCCACCCGGCCGGGACGGGCCCGATCGACCAGCCCGGTGCGCAGCCAGAAGCCCGGCTCGGTGGGGGCGCCGAGGCCCGCGAGCGTTTCGCCCAGGGCTGTGGCGGAACTGCGCGGCGTGGCGGCGGCGGCGGCGCGTTCGGCGGCGGTGGTGGTGTCCAGCGCATCGGCGCTGCGGCCCTGTGGGCGCAGGGGTGCGGCGGCAGCCATCTGCGCTGTGCCAGGGCTGCTGCCGACGCTGCTGCCGGGGCGGCTTCCGGGGCGTGGCTGGGGGCGCTGCACCTCCGTGCCGGGGCCAAAGACCGCCGCAACCGATGGCTCGGTGGGTGCGCCGCGTCGCTCGAACAAACCGATCCCGCTGCAACCGGCCAGGGCGAGCGTCAGCAAGGAGAGGGGCAACGCCAGGGTGGCGCGCGCTTTTGGACGGTGGGCCGGCGCGGTTGCAGGAGGGGGGGCGGGTTGCAGCATGGTGCAAGCCTAGCGTCCGGTCGCGGATGGTGCAACGGGCTCCCTTGCCAGCAGCCGTGGCACTGACTAGCTTGTCAGGCAGCAAGGAGTCCACCATGCCGTCCAGCCAGTCCTCAACCGCCCCGGCGCCGCTGATTGACCCTTTCGCGCGGCCGATCAGCTATTTGCGGGTCTCGGTCACCGACCGGTGCGATTTTCGCTGCACCTATTGCATGGCCGAGCACATGACCTTTCTGCCCAAGAAGGAGCTGCTGACGCTGGAGGAACTGGACCGGCTGTGTTCGAGCTTCATCGGGCTGGGGGTCGAAAAGCTGCGCATCACCGGGGGCGAACCGCTGGTGCGCAAGGGCATCCTGACCTTCTTCGAGGCCATGGCGCGGCATCTGCGATCGGGGGCGCTGAAGGAACTGACGCTGACCACCAACGGCTCGCAACTGACCCGCTTTGCCGGCGATCTGGCCGCGCTGGGGGTGCGGCGGGTGAATGTTTCGCTCGATACGCTCAGTGAGAAAAAATTCGCCGAGATCACCCGGTGGGGGCGCCTGCCACAGGTGCTCGGGGGGATCGAGGCGGCGCGCGCGGCGGGCCTGCGGGTGAAGATCAATGCGGTGGCGCTGAAAGGATTCAACGAGGATGAGTTGTTCGATCTGGTCGAATGGTGCGCGCGCGAGGATCATGACCTGACCTTCATCGAGGTCATGCCGATGGGCGAGATGGGCGAGGAGATGCGGCTGGATCAGTACTGGCCGCTCAAGGATCTGCGCGCGCGGCTGGCCGAGCGCTACACGCTGAGCGAACTGAGCGAGCGCACGGGGGGGCCGGCGCGCTATGTGCGGCTGGAAGAGAGCGGCCAGAAGATCGGCTTCATCACGCCGCTCACGCATAATTTCTGCGAAAGCTGCAACCGCGTTCGGTTGACCTGCACGGGCGAACTTTACATGTGTCTGGGCCAGGAAGACATGGCCGATCTGCGCGCGCCGCTGCGCGCCAGCAGCGACGACGCGGCGCTGGAGCGGGCGATCCGCGCGGCCATTGCGCGCAAGCCCAAGGGCCATGATTTCGACTATTCGCGCCAGAGTGTTTCCGGCCAGATGAGCCGCCACATGAGCCATACCGGCGGTTGAGCCGGCGCGGGGGGCAGGGGCAGGGGGCTTTGCCCCCTCTGGGCTGCGCCCATTCACCCCCAGGATATTTTACGCACAAAGACGGTTGGCAGACCGGCCATTGCGGGCTTTCATTTGCGAACGATTCGCAATAAATCTGGCGCAGGAAGGCCCGTCGGTGCGATTCGCCCGGGTCCATGGAGGCCGCATGACCGCCCTGCACGAGCCGCATATCGCCTGCCATATCGAGGATCTGACCGTCAGCTACAACGAGCAGCCGGTTCTGTGGGATATTGATCTGGATATTCCGCCCGGGGTCATGGCGGCGATCGTGGGGCCCAACGGGGCGGGAAAGTCGACGCTGATCAAGGCGGTTCTGGGGCTGGTGCGGCCGGTGGCGGGGCATGTGCGGATCTTTGGCGAGCCGGTGCGTCAGGCGCGCCGCCGGGTGGGTTATGTGCCGCAGCGCCAGTCGGTGGACTGGGATTTTCCCGCCACGGCGCTCGATGTGGTGCTGATGGGGCTTTACGGGCAGCTGGGCTGGTTTCGCCGTCCCGGCCGGGCCGAGCGCGCGCGCGCGCTGACGGCGCTCGCCGAGGTGGGGCTGGAAGATTATGCGGCGCGCCAGATCAGCCAGCTTTCGGGCGGGCAGCAACAGCGGGTGTTCATTGCCCGCGCGCTGGTCCAGCAGGCCGATCTCTATTTTCTGGACGAGCCAATGGCCGGGGTGGATGCGGTGACCGAGGCGGCGATCGTGACGCTGCTCAAGCGTCAGCGCGATGCCGGGCGCACGGTGATCGTGGTGCATCATGATCTGCAGACCGTGGCGCGGTATTTCGACTGGCTGGTGATGCTCAACAAACGCATCATTGCCCAGGGGCCGGTGCATGAAATCTATACCGCCGACAATCTGCGCGCCGCCTATGGCGGGCAACTGGCGCTGATCGGCGCGCTGGATCTTGCCGGGGGGGATGCGGCCAGGGATGGGGCAGGCGCGTGATGCCCGAATTGAGCCATACGCTGATCACGGTGGCCGCGGCGGCGGCGGTGATGGGGGCGTTGGCCGGGGTTCTGGGCTCGTATCTGGTGCTGCGCGGGCAGGCGCTGCTGGGGGATGTGATCTCGCATGCGGCGCTGCCGGGGGTGGTGTTGGGGTTCGTGGTCTCGGGCAGCCGGGATTTTCTGTCCATCCTGCTTGGCGCGCTGCTGGCCGGGGCGCTGGCGGGGCTTTCGGTGCAGATGTTGCGCCGTGGTGCCGGGCTGAAGGCTGACGCCGCGCTGGGAGTGGTGCTGAGCCTGTTTTTCGCAGCCGGGATCGTGCTTTACAGCCATGCCCAGGGTCAGCCGGGGGCGTCGGGGTTGCAGGTGTTCCTGTTTGGCCAGGCGGCTTCGGTGCTGCGTGCCGATCTGGCCGGCATGGCGCTTGTGGCGGCGCTGGTGCTGGCGGTTGTCATCGCATTATGGAAGGAATTTCAGTTCATCACCTTCGATCCGGATGCCGCGCGCGCGCAGGGCCTGGCGGTGGACTGGCTGGAAACCCTGCTGGGGGTGCTGGTGGCGGTGACGATCGTGCTGGGGCTTGCGCTGGTCGGGGTGGTGCTGATGGTGGCAATGCTGATCGCCCCGGCGGTGGCGGCGCGGCAATGGGTCAACCGGCTGGCGCCGATGGTGGTGCTGGCGGCGGCGCTGGGGGCGCTGGCGGGCGTTGTCGGGGCGGTGATCTCGGCGCAGGCGGCGGGGTTGGCGACCGGTCCGGTGATGGTGCTGGCGGCAACGGTGCTGGTGGCGGGCTCGGTGCTTTTTGCGCCGGGGCGCGGCGTGCTGGCGCGGCTGGCGGCCCGGTTGGCGGCGCGGCGTGCACTGCACGGGCGGCAGGTTCTGGCGGCGCTGCATGGGCTGGGCCTTGATCATGCCAACCCCGACCACCGCAGCGAAGAGGCGATGCTGGACACCTATCTGGGAGCGCGTGCCCGCCCGCTGCTGGAGCGCATGGCGCGCGACGGGCTGATCCGGCGCATCGCCCATGGCCCCGAGGCACGCATTCACTGGGAGCTGACCGAGGCCGGGCGCGCGCGCGTTGATCAGGCGGGGGCGCCGCGCAGCACCGGGGCCTCGGGTAGTGCTGACCAGCCGGGCGCGCCGCAGCCGGAGCGCCCGGCATGATCGGCGCGCTGTTCCAGTCGATCCCGGCGATGATCCTGCTGACGGGGGCGCTGGTGGCGGTTTCGGGCGCGCTGCTGGGCACCTTTCTGGTGCTGCGCGGGCAGGCGATGGCCGGCGATGCGATTGCGCATGCGATCGTTCTGGGCATCGTTCTGGCCTGGATGCTTACCGGTGCGCGCGCCGGGCCGGTGGTGGTGATCGGGGCCGGGCTGGCGGGGCTGGCAAGCGTGCTGGGTGCACAGCTTCTGGTGCGCAGCCGGCTGATGGGCAATGACGCGGCGATCGGGCTGGTGTTTCCGGCAATGTTCGCGCTCGGGGTGCTGCTGATCAATCTCAATGCGCGCAACCTGCATCTGGATGCCGATACCGTGCTGCTGGGCGAGATCGGCTTTGTCTGGCTTCACACGCGGCTTGTGGCGGGCCATGCGGTGCCGGTTGCGGTGCTGACCCTGGCGGCGGTGGCGCTGCTCAATGCCGCTTTCGTCGCGCTTTTGTGGAAGGAGCTGAAGCTGGCCACCTTCGATCCCGGTCTGGCGGCGGCGCTGGGGTTCCGGCCCGGCCTTTTGGGCATGGCGCTGCTGGCCCTGGTGTCGATCACCGCCGTCGCCGCTTTCGATGCGGTCGGGGTGGTGCTGTTTTTGGCCTTTCTGATCGTGCCGGCGATTACCGGGCAGCTGTTCACGCGTCGGCTATGGGCCATGCTGGCGGTGGCAATCGGCTCGGGGCTGGCGGCGGTGGGCATGGGCTATGGTCTGGCGCTGCGCTGGGATGTGTCGATCGGCGGGATGATGGCGCTGTCCACGGGCGCGGGTTTTCTGCTGGCGCTGATGGCTTCGCCGCGCAGCGGTCTGGTGGCCGCATTGGTCCGCCGGCGGGTGCTGCGGCTGGAGGGGCGGGTCAAGACGCTGCTGATCCATCTGGCGACGCATGCCGGCACCGCCTCGGAGGCTGAGGAAAGCACCACGGAGGCCCTGACCGGGCATCTGCACTGGCCGCCAAAGGCGGCGCAGGCGGTGACGCTTGCCGCGCTCGATCAGGGGCTGATCAAGCGCGCCGGCACCCGGCTGCAATTGACCGAGACCGGCCAGGCGCGCGCCTTGATGCTGCTGCGCGCCGAAGACCGGCGCCGTGCCATTCCGCCCCAGCGACCCGGCGCTTCGGAGGGCGAGGCGGGCGCGTCCGAAGCCCCGCCGCATGACGAGGGCCGCGCATGAGGCCGATGGCCCTGTGTCGCGGCCAGCAGGCCGGCGCGGCATGTAAGGGCATGCAATGACCGCCTACCTGCCCGAATTGCTGGACGATCCGGCGGTGCTGATGGCGGCGCTGGCGGCGGTGCTGCTGGTGGGCTTGTCGAAGGGGGGGCTGGGCGGGGCTTTCGCGCTGATGGGTGTGCCGGTTTTGGCCCTGGTGATGCCGCCGGTGCAGGCCGCGGCGCTGCTGTTGCCGATCCTCTTGATGATGGATGCCGTCAGCCTCTGGGCCTGGCGCGGCTGGTGGAACGCGGCGGTGCTGCGTGCCATGCTGCCGGCGGCGGTGCTGGGTATCGTGCTGGGCTGGCTGGCGGCGGCGGTGACATCGGAGGCGGCGGTGCGGCTGATCGTCGGGGTCGTTGCGCTGGGCTTCGTGGGACACATGCTGCTGGCGAGGCTCAGGCTCCGGTTTGCGTTCAGGCGCGATGCTTCCGGCGCCCTGCCCGAAAGCGCATCCTCGGGTGAAACGGCGGCGGGGCGTGTCAAGGCGTGGTTCTGGGGCACGATGGCGGGGTTCACATCCTTTGTCGCGCATGCCGGGGGGCCGCCCTTTCAGGTCTATACCCTGCCGATGCGGCTGGACCCCAGGGTCTATACCGGCACCAGCGTGGTGTTCTTTGCCGTGGTCAACGCGGTGAAGGTGCTGCCCTATGCGGCGCTGGGCCTGTTTGACGCCCCGCTTCTGGGGGCGGCACTGGCGATGCTGCCGCTGGCGGTGCTGGCGGTTCTGGCCGGCGCGGCCCTGGTGCGGCGGATGCGCCCGGCGGTGTTTTATCCGTTCATGTATGCGATGGTGGCACTGGTCGGCGCCAAGCTGGTGCATGACGGGCTGCGCGGGTTGTTCTAGCGGCTGCGCCCCGCGGTGGCCGCGCTAGCGCAGCCCGGCGCGCCCGGCGGCGCGGTGGATGGCTGCCACCACCTCCTCGGGGTGGCTGTGATGCGGCATGTGCCCGGCACCGGGAAGGCGGGTGAGATGCACGCCCGGCACCTCGGCTTCAAGCCTGGCTGCGTGGATCTCCAGCCCGACGATGGTATCGGCCTCGCCATGTATGGCCTCGATGGGCAGGTTCAGCCCGGCATATCGCGGCTGCATCGCCCGGAGATGGCCCAGCAGGGTATTGACCTGGCGCACGTTGACCGCCTGCGCCTCGCGGCGCAGCGACAGGCCGGGGCCGAAATGTGCGCCGTAGCCCGTGGGCACGGGGGCGGGCGCGAAGACGCTGGCCAATGTGCGCTCGATCGCCGCATCGCTGGCCAGCGCCGTCACCATGCGCCGCGCAATCCCGCCCAGCGGGCCGTCATTGAGCCGATACCAAAGCCCCAGATGTCCGGCCCACGGATGCGTGGCCGCGGCCAGCAGAACCAGCGCCGCCGTATCATCGGGGGCTTCGAGCGCCCAGGCCAGGGCGACCGCTCCGCCATAGGAGTGACCCAGCACGATGGGCCGGTTCACGCCCAGATCGGCCAGGGCTGCGCGCAGCGCGCGCGCCTGGGCCCGCGGGTCATCCCCCGCCGCGCCCCCCGCCGCGCCCCCCGTCTCGTCCAGGGTGTCGCTCCAGCCCAGACCGGGGCGGTCCACCGCCAGAATGCGGAAGTCGCGTTCCAGGCGGCCCACCAGGTCGAAGGTGAAATCGCGCAGATTTCCGTTGGCGCCGTGGATCAACACCAGATCGGGGGCCTGGCCGCGCGGGCGTCCGGCCTCGACGACATGCACGCGCTGGCCGGGCGCACCGATCATGCGACCCACGGGCGGGTGTTCGCTGGCCCAGCGTGCTTCACGGTTGCCGGCGCGCGCGTCCAGAACCGCGCAACCGGCCAGAAGGCTGGCGGCGAGCCCGAGAACGATCACGATAGAAATGGAAATGGGCGTTGGATTGATGGTCATGCGCTCTCTGCCGTGGTTGCGCCGTGAAGGTAGCGCGCGCCAGAGGCAGGTCCAGCGCCGCCGCGGGCATCCGGCTGCTGGCAGGTCAGGGCTGCTGGTCGCTCAGCCTTGCGGCGCGTCCGCCGCGCCGGCGAGGGGCTTCGCCATGCTGTTTGCCGGCGGTCTGGAGCAGGCGGGTCATCGGATGCTCGGGCTCGTCAAGGCCATAATGGGCCAGCAGCCGGGCCAGCGCGTCATGGTGATCGCGCCCGTCGCCCAGGCTCAGCGCCCAGTCGATCAGGATCGAGCGGCATTCGGCATCGCCGATGCCTTCGATGCGATAGCTTTCGCGGATCAGCCCTTTCGGATCGTCGCCGCGCAGCACATCGGCCTCGGTTTGCGGGGGCGGGTTTGGCGGGCGGGCAGGAAAGGCGCTGTCGGGCATGGGGGCTCCTGCGGATTATGGCGGGGCGGGTTTCGGGCGGGTGCGGCTGGAGCACCACAATAGCCGCGATCGCGCATCCCGCAAGCGCCTCCAAGCGACGCTCGCGCGCGGCTCAGCGGCTTAATGCCGCCACGCCGGGCAGATCCTTGCCCTCCATCCATTCCAGAAAGGCCCCCCCGGCGGTGGAAATATAGCTGAAACCATCCGCTGCGCCGGCCTTGTTGAGCGCGGCAACCGTGTCGCCGCCACCGGCCACGGAAACCAGCCCCCCGGCTTTCGATCGTGCCGCCGCATGGCGAGCGGCGGCGGTGGTGGCGGCGTCGAAGGGCGCGATCTCGAACGCGCCGAGCGGGCCGTTCCAGATCAGCGTGCGGGCATGATCGAAAAGCCGTGTGATGGCCGCCACGCTGGCGGGACCGGCGTCAAGGATCATTGCATCCTCGGGGCATTCGCTGACCACCTCATGCGCGGCACCGGCGCGAAATTCGTGTGCCACCACCAGATCCACGGGCAGAACCACGGTGCAACCGGCGTTGCGGGCACGCTCCAGAATGGCGCGCGCGGTCTCGCCCAGATCATGCTCGCACAGCGATTTGCCCACCGGCTTGCCCTGCGCGGCCAGAAAGGTATTAGCCATGCCGCCGCCGATCACCAGATAGTCCACCTTGCCCGACAGGTTGCCCAGCAGTTCAAGCTTGGTGGAGACCTTGGCCCCCCCCACCACTGCCACCACCGGGCGCTCGGGGCTGCCCAGCGCGGCTTCCAGCGCCTTCAACTCGGCCTCCATCAGCCGCCCGGCACAGGCCGGCAGCAGCCGGGCGATGCCCTCGGTGGAGGCATGGGCACGATGCGCGGCCGAAAAGGCATCATTGACGAAGATATCGCCCAGCGCCGCCATGCCGGCAGCCAGTTCGGGATCATTCGTTTCCTCGCCGGGTTCGAAACGGGTGTTTTCAAGCAGCAGCACATCGCCCGCCGCCAATGCAGCTACCGCCGCCTTGGCGGGTTCGCCGATGCAGGCGTCGGCGAAAGCCACCGGCTGGCCCAGCGCCGCCTCCAGCGCCGGGCGCAACTGCGCCAGCGACATCTCGGCCACCACCTTGCCCCTGGGTCGCCCGAAATGCGCCAGCAGCACAACCTTGCCGCCGCGCGCGGCAATCTCGCGGATTGTCGGCAGCACGGCGTTGATGCGCGTGGCGTCGCTGACCTGGCCGTTCTCGAGCGGGACATTGATATCGACCCGCACCAGCGCCACCTTGCCTGCGAAATCCATCTCGTCCAGCGATTTCCAGCCCATGCCCGCCCCCCTGATGCTTCTGCCGCGCCGGTGATGCCCGCAAGGCGCGCACAGGTCAACACCCGTTGATGGCGCATGCGCCGGGGCTTTCCCTTTCGGCGCATCCTCGCTAGGGTCCGCGCCAAATCACAGCACGAGGAGAGGCCGATGGCCACGATCAAGGACCCCGAAAACACCATCCTGATGGAGCTCAAGGGCGGCACCGTCACCATCGAGCTGCTGCCCGATGTGGCGCCGAAACATGTGGAGCGCATGAAGGAGCTGGTGCGCGCCGGCGCCTATGACAACGTGGTGTTCCATCGCGTCATCGACGGGTTCATGGCGCAGACCGGCGATGTCGCCAATGGCAATGCCGAGAAGGATTTCAACCTGCGCCGCGCGGGCACCGGCGGCTCCGACCTGCCCGACCTGCCGGCCGAGTTTTCCAATATCGCGCATGACCGTGGCACGCTGGGCGCGGCACGCTCGCAAAACCCCAACTCGGCCAACAGCCAGTTCTTCATCAATTTCGCTGACAATCATTTCCTCAACCGGCAATATACCGTCTATGGCCGCGTCATCGAGGGGATGGAACATGTCGATGCCATCACCCGTGGCGAACCGCCCGCCGAGCCGGACCGGATGATCGCGCTGAAGGTGGCCGCCGATGTTTAAGCGCATCCTCGCCGCCGCCACGCTGGCCCTCGGGCTGGGCGCCCTGGCGCTGCCTGCCGCCGCTCAAAGCGCCGCCCCCGCCGATGCCCCGGTGATGGAGATCACCGTCGCTGGCGAGAACAGCGGCGTGATCCGCATCACCCTGCGCCCCGATCTGGCGCCGCAGCATGTTGAGCGCATCATCGCCCTGGCCGAGACAGGCGCCTATGACGGCGTGGTGTTTCACCGCGTGATCGAAGGCTTCATGGCACAGACCGGTGATGTGCAGTTCGGTCGGGCCGGGGGCGATACCGCGCGCGCCGGCATGGGCGGCTCGCAACTGCCCAACCTGCCGGCCGAGTTCAGCGCCGAACCCTTCGCGCGGGGCGTGATGGGCATGGCGCGCTCGCAATCGCCCAATTCGGCCAACAGCCAGTTCTTTCTGATGTTTGCGCCCGCGCCGCATCTGAACGGGCAATACACCGTGCTGGGGCAGATCACCGAAGGGCTCGAGGTGCTTGACGCCATCAAGCGCGGGCGCGGCCCCAACGGCGCCGTGCTGGGCACGCCCGACCAGATGGAAAGCGTGCGTATCCTGCGTTGACGCGCGCTCGGGCCGTGGCACCGCGCCTGCTGCGCGCGGTGCCGCAGCCGTCCGATACCCGCCTGACGGGGCTTTATTTCCGCGCCGATCTGCGCCATATGGTGGCAATCCGCAGCGAGGGGACCATGCCATGAAATTCATCCTTCGGCTTCTGACCTGGTGGAACAGCCAGACGCTCGGGACGCAGTTGTTCACCTGGCGCAAGGGCCTGCGCGTGGGCGAGGATGAGCAGGGTAACATCTTTTACCGCACCCGTGACAACAAGCGCCGCTGGGTGATCTACAACGGCGAGACCGAGGCCAGCCGCATCAGCCCGGACTGGCATGGCTGGCTGCATTTCACCTGGGACGAGCCGCCCACCGAGAAGCCGCTGGCGCGCAAGACCTGGGAACAGCCCCATGTCGAAAACCTGACCGGCACCGCGCTGGCCTATGTGCCCGCCGGCTCGCTGCGCCGCGCCCAGCCCGTCGAGCGGCGCGACTACGAAGCCTGGCAGCCGGAATGACGCCGGCGAACACCGGGCAGCGAAACGGAGCATTGCAGCCATGAGCTATCGAAGCTGGGAAGTGGCACTGGGGGGGCTGGTGCTGGTCGCGGCCGTGGTCTTCGTGATCTTTGCCATCCAGACCACCGGCACGCAGTTGCGCAGCGCACCCGGCTATGCGCTCTCGGCCTCGTTCCGCTCGGCCGAGGGTGTGCGCCCCGGCACCGAGGTGCGGCTGGCCGGGGTGCGCGTGGGCACCGTGACCAGTATGGAACTGGACCCCGAGAGCTTCCACGCCCAGGTGACGATCTCGTTGAACGAGGGGCTGCGCCTGCCGGCCGACAGCACTATCCAGGTGGCCGCCGAGGGCCTGCTGGGCGGCACCTTCATCGACATTCTGCCGGGCGGTTCGCCCTTCGACATGGAGCCCGGCCAGCAGTTCGAGGATACGCAAAGCGCGGTCAGCCTGGTGCAGCTCATGTTGCGTTTCGCCACGGGCGGCGGATCGGAGAGTGGTGCGAACGGAGGATCAGAAGCGGGAGCGTTCGAATGAGCACCCCGCTCCGCGACGCTTCGGCGCTTGTTGCGCTTCTTTGCGCGCTCGCCGCCAATCCGGCCGCTGCCCAGCAGATGGCCGAATCGGACGGCGTCTATCTGCGCGGGCTCGACAAGGTTTCGGGCGGAACCACCGACCTGGCAATGCGCGTGGGCGATACGCTGAGCTATGGGCGCATGTCCGTCACGCTGAGCGCCTGTCGCTACCCCGCCGACAATCCCGCCGCCGATGCTTTCGCCTTTGTCGAGATCACCGATGAATTGCGCGGCGAGCGGTTGTTCTACGGCTGGATGATCGCCTCCAGCCCGGCGCTCAATGCGCTCGATCATCCGCGCTACGACATCTGGGTGCTGGGCTGCCAGTAAGCCGCGGTCTCAGGGCACGAAAAGCGTCAGAACATCGCACACCATCGCCGGGCGCGCGGCGTGTTCGATCTCGACGGTATGGGCGGTGGTGGCCAGCAGCGCGCCATCGTCGCGCGGACGAAGATCGCGCAGCGCCACCCGGTCGCGCAGCCGTGCCCCGGCGGGCACCGGTGCGGTGAAACGCAGCCGGTCAACCCCGTAGTTGAGGACCAGTCGCGCATCCCCCGGCACCAGATCCAGCATTTCGATGAACCGCGGCAGCAGCGCGGCCACCAGAAACCCATGCGCAACAGTGGTGCCAAAGGGACTTTCGCGCCCGGCACGCTCGGCGTTGGTGTGGATCCACTGCTGATCGCCGGTGCAGTCGGCAAACCGGGTGATCAGCGACTGATCAATATGCAGCCAGTCGGTGAGCCCCAGTTCCTTGCCCAGTTCATGGTGAAGGCTGGCGAGGGTGAAGCGGCTTTGGGGCATTGGCGGCTCGCGGTTCATGGAACGGCCAGACTGATGCGTCGCGCGTCTCAGGTAAAGCGCGCAACCCGCATCTGACGCAGGGTTTTCCCGGCGCGGCTGCGCTCAAGGGGTCCAGAAGGCGCCACTTGCCGCCGCAGGATTGGCTGGCTCAAAGGCGCGGGCATGATCGGCGCCGCGTTCCAGCGCCGCCGCCAGTTGGTGACGATACGCCCTGCGGCTGATCTCGGTCCCGCCGAGCCGCTCCAGATGCGGCGTCAGATACTGCGTGTCGAGCAGCACAAAGCCCGCCATGCGCAGCCGTGCCACCAGTTCGGCCAAGGCCAGTTTCGAGCCATCGGTGCGGCTGGAGAACATGCTCTCGGCAAAGAATGCGCCACCCAGCGCCAGCCCATAGACACCGCCCGCAAGCTGATCCCCCGCCCAGACCTCGACGGAATGTGCCATGCCTTCGGCGTGCAATTCTTTGAAAGTTTGTGATATTTCTGGGTTTATCCAGGTCTCTGGGCGATCGGCGCAACCCTCCAGCACTGCCGCGAATGCCGCATCGCAACTGAACCGCCAGTCGCCCCGGCGCAGGCTGCGGCGCAAGGAGCGCGAGGCGTGAAACCGTTCCAGTGGCAGAACCCCGCGCTGATGTGGCTCGAACCACAGGATTTCCGGGCTTTCGGCCGATTGCGCCATGGGAAAGATCCCCGAGGCATAGGCGCGCACGATGAGTTCAGGCGTCAGCCGCATGCCCTGTCATATCTCATGTCGCGCGGCAAGGAAGCACGGGAACGCCTGTGCGGGACGCAAAAAGGGGGGGGCGGGATGCAAAGAGGGGGCGCAAAGCCCCCTCGTGCCGTCATGGCAAGCCCCGCCATGCCGGCTTCTCAGTCAAGTTTCTCGGCCAGGAACTTCTCCAGCCAATGGATGTTGTAATCGCCTGTCAGGATGTCTTTTTCTTCCAGCAGCGCGAAGAACAGCGGCACCGTGGTGTCGATCCCGTCGATGATCAACTCGCCCAGTGCCCGGCGCAGCCGCGCCAGTGCCTCGGGGCGGTCGCGGCCATGCACCACCAGCTTGGCCACCAGGCTGTCGTAATAGGGCGGAATGCGGTAGCCGCCGTAAAGCGCCGAATCCATCCGCACGCCCAGCCCGCCGGGGGCGTGGAAGGTGCGCACCTGGCCGGGGCAGGGCGAGAAGTTGGGCAGCTTCTCGGCGTTGATGCGCACCTCGATGGCATGGCCGTCGATCACCAGGTCGTCCTGGGTGAACGACAGCCCCAGCCCGGCGGCGACGCGGATCTGCTCGCGCACCAGATCGACACCGAAGATACCCTCGGTCACCGGATGCTCCACCTGCAAGCGGGTATTCATCTCGATGAAATAGAACTCGCCATCCTCATAGAGAAATTCGATCGTCCCGGCGCCGGAATAGCCCATCTCGGCCACGGCGCGCGCGCAGATGCCGCCGATGCGGGCGCGCTCCTCGGGGGTGATCGAGGGGCCTGGGGCCTCTTCGAAGACCTTCTGGTGACGGCGTTGCAACGAGCAGTCGCGCTCGCCCAGATGTACGGCATTGCCCTTGCCGTCGCCAAACACCTGCACCTCGATATGGCGCGGGCGCTGAAGGTATTTCTCGATATAGACCTCGTCATTGCCGAAGGCGGCCTTGGCCTCGGCGCGGGCGGTGCGGAAGGCCATTTCCAGTTCGGCCTCGGATTTCGCCACCTTCATGCCGCGCCCGCCACCGCCGGCGGTGGCCTTGATGATCACCGGATAGCCCATGCCCCCGGCCACCGAAAGCGCGCTCTCCAGATCGGCGACGCCACCCTCGGAGCCCGGCACCACCGGGATGCCCAAAGCCTTGGCGGTTTCCTTGGCGGTGATCTTGTCGCCCATCATGCGGATATGCGCCGCCGAAGGGCCGATGAAGGTCAGGTCATGGTCCTCGACGATCTGAACGAAATTGGCGTTCTCGGACAGGAAGCCATAGCCCGGATGGATCGCCTCGGCGCCCGAGATCTCGCAGGCCGAAATGATCGCCGGCACGCTGAGGTAGCTTTCCACCGAGGGCGCCGGGCCGATGCAGATGGCCTCATCGGCCATGCGCACATGCATCGCGTCGCTGTCGGCGGTGGAATGCACGGCGACCGAGGCGATGCCCATCTCGCGGCAGGCGCGGATGACGCGCAGTGCGATCTCGCCCCGGTTCGCGATGAGGATCTTCTTGAACATCCGTCCCGCCTTATTCGATGATCATCAGCGGCGCGCCATATTCGACCGGCGCGCCGTCGCCCACGACGATGCGCTTCACGGTTCCGGAATGCGGCGCGGGGATGTGGTTCATGGTCTTCATCGCCTCGATGATCAGGAGCGTCTGCCCGGCGCTGACCTGCTGGCCTACGGCAACGAAGGGCTCGGCGCCCGGCTCGGCGGCCAGATAGACCGTGCCCACCATCGGCGAGGTCACGGCGCCGGGGTGATCGGCCGGATCGGCGCTGGCGGCTGGTGCCGCGGCGGGCTGGCCCGAAGCGGCAGGAGCAGGGGCTGCCTGCGGGGCCATCACGGGTGCCGGGGCGGCGACGATCTGCGCCTGTTTGGAGACCCGCACATTGAGCGTGTCGTTCTCGCCATATTCGCGTTTTACCGCGATTTCGGTCAATTCATTGGTGTTCAGAAGCTCGGCCAGCGCCTTGATGAAGGCGACATCGGCCGCATTATGATCTTTGGTCATTGCCATCCTCGACTGGCTGGGCGCTCCTGCCGGCGCCCGGTTTTTTGCTGGCGTGGTTATACGTCACCGGGTCAGGGGTGAAAAGCATCAATTGCCCCGTGACCGGAGGCGCCTCCTCCGTGCAGGCCCCGTGCAGGCCCCGTGCAACCGCCGTGCAACCGCCGTGCAGCACCAGCGCCGTTGCCGCACCATGAGGGCGCGCCCTTCGTTTGCTGCCGCCGGGATCTGGCCCTTGCCGGACCGTGCGCGCCGTGGTGTAACCATCGTCAGGGGAGGCCCGCCAATGCCCAGATCCACGTTGTCCGGCACGCGCATTCGCGCCCTGCGCACCGCGCGGCGCCTTGCCCAGGCCGAACTGGCGCGGCAGGCGGGGGTGTCGCCGTCCTATCTCAATCTCATCGAGCACAATCGCCGCCGCGCCAATCCTGCCTTGCTGGCGGCGCTGGCGCAGGCCCTTCAGGTGCCGCCCGAATCGCTGGCCGAGGATGCCGGCGCGGCGCTGGCCGAGGGACTTCGGGCGGCGGGTGCGATCCATCCCTCGGACCCCCCGCCGGAACTTGACCGCGCCGACGAGATGGTGGGGCGCTTTCCGGGCTGGGCGGCGCATCTGGTGGCGCTGAATGCGCGCACCGAGGCCCAGGACCGCATCATCGAGCGCCTGAGCGACCGCATGGCGCATGATCCCAACCTGTCGGCCGCGCTGCACGAGATTGTCTCGGCGGTGACGGCGGTGCAGTCCACCGCCGCGATCCTGGCCGAAACCGACGATCTGTCGCCCGACTGGCGCACCAAGTTTCACGGCAACATCCACATCGATTCCATGCGCCTTGCCACCGCCGCCGAGGCGCTGGTGGCCTATCTCGACGTCGCCGCCGAGGAAACCGGACTGGCCGCGCCGCAAGAAGAGGTCGAAAGCTGGCTGGCGCGGCATGATTTTCACCTTGCCGCTCTGGAACAGGCCGCGCAGTCGGTGGATGGTGATTGTGCGGCGCTGGTGGACGGACAGCCGGAACTGGCAAGCCAGCCGGCGCGGGCCCTGGCGCGCGAATGGGTCGCGCAGGCGCTCCAGGATGCGCGCGCGCTGCCGCTTGATGCGCTTGCACGCGCATTGCAGCACCAGTTCGAGGGGGGCGCGGGTTTTGCCCCCGACGCGCTCGCGCATGCTTTTGGCGTCCCCTTGGGCCAGCTCTTCCGGCGGCTCGCGGGCCTGCCGCCCTTGTCCGGGGTGCCGCGTTTCGGGCTGGTGGTGTGCGATGGCTCGGGCTCGCTGACCTTTCGTCGCCCGATCGAGGGTTTCGCGCTGCCGCGTTTTGGCGGAGCCTGTCCGGTCTGGCCGCTCTATCACGCGCTGATCCATCCCGGGCGCGCGCAGCGCGTGCTGATCGAGGGGGCCAGCCGGCCGGTGCATGTGTTTCTGGCGCATGCCCTGGCCGAGCCGCGCGCCGCGTTGCGCTTCGATGCGCCGCCGGTCTGGCAGGCCAGCATGCTGTTGACCCCCGCCACACCCGCGGCCCTCGGGCTGCGCGGCGAGGCGCTGGCCGATGCGCAGGCCCAAGCGCTGCCCGTGGGCTCGAATTGTCGTGTCTGCCCGCGCTCGGGCTGCGCGGCGCGGCGCGAGCCCTCGATCGTGGCGGGTTGAACGCGGGGCGGCAGGCTTTGACAGGCGGTGCAAATCCCGCGATAGTTTGCATGATACGATGAGCGCGACCATCGCCGGAGGAGGGCGATCGCATGCATCAGGATGCGGCAGAGGGGCCGAAACACGGCTCGCCCGAAACAGCGGCGCGGATGGTCGCCCCGTCAGGCGCCGAACGGGGCGGCGGTTCCGGTGATGGCCCGCGGGGCGGGCATGGCGGCGGCCGGCTGGTTCTGGTCGTCGAGGACGAGCCAAATATCTCCGAGGCGATCCGTTTCATCCTGCGCCGCGATGGCTGGATGGTGGCCACCCATTGCGAAGGCACCGATGCGCTTGAGCGCATCGAGGCCGTCGGGCCCGACCTGGTGATCTTGGATGTGATGCTGCCGGGGCGCAGCGGCTTCGATATTCTGCAAGCCCTGCGCGAGCATGCCGCGTTGCGCACCATTCCGGTGATCATGCTGACCGCCAAGGGCCAGACCGCCGAGCGCGAGATGGCGCTGCGCGCGGGCGCGTCGCTCTTCATGGCCAAGCCTTTCGCCAATGCCGATCTGCTGGCAGCCGTGCGCCAGCTCGTGGGGGTCTGATGCGCCCGCGCGGGCCGCTGTTTCTGGAGCGCGACACCTATCGCCGGCGGCGGGTCATGGACGGTGCGCGCATCCTGCCGGTGGCGGGATTCGTGGCGATCCTGTTGCCGGCGCTCTGGGCGCGCGGCGACGGTTCCAGCATGGCCGTCGAGGCGCTCTATCTGTTCGCGCTCTGGGCGGTGCTGGTGTTGGCCGCGGCATTGCTGTCGCGCCCGCTGGGCAGCGGCTACAAGCGCGACGCGCCACCCGTCATGCCGCCGCCCGTGGTGCTGCCGCCCGCTGCCCCGGAGGCCGTTGCCCTGAAGCCCGCCAAGCCTCCGGTTCGATCCTCCGGTGAGGATGAGGCATGACGCTCAACCTGCTGATCCTCGCCGCTCTGGCCTATGTGATCTTTCTGTTCCTCATCGCTTCGCTGGCCGAGCAGCGCGCCGAGACGCTGCGCGCCAGTGGCCGCCGCCCCGGCTTTCTGCGTTCGCCGCTGGTCTATACGCTGTCGCTGTCGGTCTATTGCACCGCCTGGACCTTTTATGGCGCGGTTGGCTATGCGGCGCGTTCGGGGCTGGAGTTCATGACGATCTACTTAGGCCCGACGCTGGTTTTCGTCGGTTGGTGGTGGCTGTTGCGCAAGCTGGTGCGGGTGGGCAAGGCGCAGCGCATCACCTCGATCGCTGACATGATCGCCTCGCGCTACGGCAAGTCCAACGTCCTTGGGGTGATCGTCACGGTGCTGGCGGTGGCGGCCTATACGCCCTATATCGCGCTCCAGTTGCAATCCATCGCGCTTTCCTTCGGCGCCTTCACCGGGCCCGAGACCGTCGCCCCGCGGCAGATGGCGCTGTGGGTGGCGGCGGGTCTGGCAGTGTTCACCATTCTTTTCGGCACGCGCAACCTGGACGCCAATGAACAGCATCCCGGCGTGGTCACGGCGATTGCCGTCGAGGCGGTGGTGAAGCTGGTGGCATTGCTGGCGGTCGGGGTGTTCGTGGTCTGGAGCGTGGCCGACGGCCCGGCCGACATCATGGCGCGCATCGATGCCGCCGCGCGCCCGGAATGGGAAATCCAGACCAGCCGCTGGCTGGGGCTGACGTTGCTTGCCGGCATTGCGATCGTCACGCTGCCGCGCATGTTTCAGGTCATGGTGGTGGAGAACGCCGACGAATCGCATCTGCGCGTGGCCTCCTGGGCGTTTCCGCTCTATCTGCTGCTGATGAGCCTTTTCGTGCTGCCGATCGCGGTTGTCGGGCTTGAAGTGATGCCCGCCGGCATGAACCCCGATCTTTTCGTGCTGACGCTGCCGCTGGCGCTGGGGCAGGACGGGCTGGCGATGCTGGCCTTCCTGGGCGGGTTCTCGGCGGCCACCTCGATGGTGATCATCGCCTCGATCGCGCTGGCGACCATGATTTCCAACCATATCGTCGTGCCGCTCTGGCTGTCGTCGCGCGCCGGCAGCGGCAAGGGGGCCGGCGATATGCGCTCGCTGGTGCTCAATGCACGCCGGCTGGCGATCGCGGTGATCCTGGGGCTGGGGTATCTGTATTTCGCGGTCAGTGGCGGCTCGCGCGCGCTGGCGGCGATCGGCCTGATCGCCTTTGCCGGCATGGCGCAGGTGCTGCCGGCGCTGGTGGGCGCGCTCTACTGGCGCGGGGCCAGCCGGTCAGGCGCGGCGGCCGGGGTGATCATCGGCACGCTGATCTGGCTTTACGCGCTTTTCCTGCCCTCGTTCGGGCCCGGTGTGGTGCTGAGCGCCGAGCTGATGGCACAGGGGCCCTTCGGCATTTCCTGGCTGCGCCCGCATGCGCTTTTTGGCGTCAGCGGGCTTGATCCGCTGCTGCATGCGCTTTTCTGGTCGCTGACCTGCAACACCGCCGCCTTCATCGTTCTTTCGCTGTTCAGCTTTCCCGGCCCGGTGGAACGGGTGCAGGCGGCGCAGTTCGTCAATGTCTTTGAACTGACCGAGCGCGCCGAGCGCGGCGGGTCGGCGGGCTGGGTGCGCCGTGCTCCCGATACCGAGGCCGAGGTCGAGGATCTGCTGGCCATGGCCCAGCGCATCCTTGGCGCGCCCGAGGCCCAGGCATTCTTCCGGGCGCAGGCCGAGGTTCAGGGCAAGCTGGGCTATCTGCCAGATGCCACGCCCGAATTCATCGACCGACTGGAGCGCGAACTGGCCGGGTCGGTGGGCACCGCCACGGCCCATGCGATGATCGCGCAGATTTCCGGCTCCAGCCATGTTTCGGTCGAGGATCTGATGGCGGTGGCCTCCGAGGCGGCGCAGATCATGGAACATTCCGCCCAGCTTGAGGCGAAATCCGAAGAACTGGCCCGCACCGCGCGGCAATTGCGCGAGGCCAACGAGATGTTGCAGAAGCTTTCGGTGCAGAAAGACAGCTTTCTCAGCCAGATCAGCCACGAGCTGCGCACGCCGATGACCTCGATCCGCGCCTTTTCCGAGATCCTGATGGACGAGGACGGCGTGGGCCGCGACGAGCGCATCAAATATGCCGGCATCATCCATGACGAGAGCATCCGCCTGACCCGTCTGCTTGATGACCTGCTCGATCTCAGCGTGCTGGAGAACGGTCAGGTCAATCTGGATATCCAGCGCGCCACATTGGGCGAGTTGCTGGACCGGGCGCTGGTGGCCTCGAATTCGGTGCGCCCGGAGCGTCAGTTTACGGTGCGCCGACAGCTTGCCGACGAGCAGGTCGTGCTCGATACCGATACCGGGCGCCTGACGCAGGTGTTCATCAATGTGCTGTCGAATGCGCGTAAGTATTGCGATGCCGCCGAGCCGGTGCTGCGCATCGGCGTGCGCCGGCGCGGCGGGCGGGTGATCGTCGATTTCACCGATAACGGCTCGGGCATCGCCAAGAAGAGCCAGGCGCTGATCTTCGAGAAATTCGCGCGGCTTACCGATACCCACCAGGCCGGAGGCGCGGGGCTGGGCCTGGCGATCTGCCGCGAGATCATGTATAATCTTGGCGGCGAGATCAGCTATGTGCCGGGGCAGGGCGGGGCGGCGTTTCGGGTCAGCTTTCCGGCCCGTCTGCCGCCCGCGCCCCTGCGCCGCCCGGCCGAGCTCGAGCCCGCGGCGGTGCGCGCGATGCAGTAGGCAGGGGCGGCAGCGCGGCGAAGGGCAGGGTCAGCCGCTCTCTTCCGTGCCGGATTCGCGCTGCTCCTCGGCGAATTGCAGCGCGTGCAGATGCGCATAGACCCCGCCGCGCGCCAATAGCCCGGCATGATCGCCTTCCTCGACCATGCGCCCGCGATCCATGACGATGATCCGGTCGGCCCGGCGCACGGTGGCCAGCCGGTGAGCGATCACCAGCGTCGTGCGGCCTGCGCTCAACCGGTCGAGCGCGGCCTGCACCAGCGCCTCCGAGCGCGCATCAAGCGCCGAGGTGGCCTCGTCGAGCAGCAGGATCGGCGCATCGCGCAGCAGGGCACGGGCGATTGCCACGCGCTGGCGTTGCCCGCCTGATAGCGCCGATCCGCGCGGGCCGACGCGGGTGTCCAGCCCCTGAGGCAACTGGCCGAGAAACTCGCTGACATGCGCGGCCTCAAGCGCCTCGTGCAGGCGTCTTTCGCTGATCCCGCCGGCGCCCATCATGATGTTGTCGCGCAGCGTCTCGTCGAACAGCGCACTGTCTTGCGCCACCACCGAAAAGAGCCCCCGCAGCCCGGCCAGATCCATGCGCCGGATGTCATGCCCGCCCAGCGTGATGCGACCGCCCTGCGGATCGGCGAGCCGGGTGAGCAGGGTGAAAACGGTCGATTTTCCTGCCCCCGATGGCCCCACCAGTGCCGTGGTCTGCCCGGCCTCGGCCTGCATGGCAAAGCCGTGCAGCACGCGGTCGCGCTCATAGGCGAAATCGACCGCCTCGAAGCGGATGGTACAATCGTGCGGGGCTGGCAGCGGTGCCAGCGGCGGTGCCGGCTGGCTGACGGTCGGCGCGACGGTAAGCAGCGCATAGACGCGCTCCAGCGAGGCCAGCACCGCCTGCCATGTGCCGGTCAGCGCGCTCAGCCGGCGCAGCGGATCGAAAAGCAGCGCGAAAGCGGTGAAGAAGCTCATGAACTCGCCCACCGTGCGGGTGCCGGCGATGATCTGCCCGCCGCCGTAGATCAGCACCAGTGCAAAGCCCAGCGCGGCCACCAGATCGGCCAGCGAGCCCATCCCGGCCTGGCCAGCGCGGGTGCGCACGCTGGCGCGGATGAAGCGCTCCACCACCGCACGGAAACGCGAGGATTCACGCGCCTCCAGCCCGTTGCGCTGGATCGTGTAGATGCCGTGAAAGATCTCGTCCAGCCGGTTGGAACTGTCGGCCGAAGCCTCGCGCATGCGTGTGCCCATGCGCCGCACCAGCCGTTGCAGCGCCAGGATCGGCAGCACCAGCAGCGGCGTGCCGATGGTGGCCACCAGCGTCCAGCGCCAGTCGATCCAGATGGCCACGCCCAGCAATGCTGCCACCGAGACCATGTCGCGCGCCAGCGCCGGCAGCACCTCGGTGAAGACCGCACCCAGCGCCTGGCTGTCGCCGCGCACCCGGTCGATCAGCACGCCTGGCGGATGGCGGTGAAAGAACGCCTGATCCAGCCGCATCAGATGCGCCAGCAACCGGCGCTGCATGGCGGCGATAACGGTTTCCGACAGATAGGTGGTCAGCGTCTTGTGTGCCAGCGAACTGGTGGCGCGGATGATGAACACCGTGGCAATGGCCAGCGCCACCCACAGCAGCATGTCGCCCCGCCCATCCACCAGCACATCATCGAACATCGGCCGGATGAGCAGGCTGAAGGCGCCCATCATCGCCCCGTCAATCGCCATCAGCACCGTGATCAGCGCCAGCAGTGCCAGCCGGTGGCGCACATACCCCACCCAGAGCCAGCGCGCCAGAATCCTGTCGCGCCGCCGACCCGGTTCGGCGTCAAGCGGCGGCAGGCCGGTCGGACCGGCCGGGTCAGGCTTGACGGCTTCGGCCGGGGCCGGGCGGGGGGATGAAGAGGGATCGGCCTGCATGCGCGCCCTGAAGACTCCGTTCGACGAAGGGTCAGGGCCGCTATAGCGCGATTCGGGAGCGGGTTGAACAGCGCATGCCCGCGACGGGCTTTGCCGCCCTGATGCCGCGCCCCGGCTCGTGATCTTCCGGCGCCGCCGCTCGCCCGGTCGGCGCTGGCCCCTTGCCTGCATGCGCGCGCTCGCCTAAACCCTCGGCCAAGCAACCGCACTGAAACGCTCTGGGGGTCCGATGCGCCTGTCCCGCTATTTCCTGCCCGTCCTCAAGGAAACACCCTCCGAGGCGCAGATCGTCAGCCACCGGCTGATGCTGCGCGCCGGCATGATCCGCCAGCAGACCGCCGGCATCTATTCCTGGCTGCCGTTGGGCTACCGGGTGCTCAAGCGCATCGAACAGATCGTGCATGAAGAACAGGTGCGCGCGGGCCATATTCCGCTCCTCATGCCCACGCTGCAACCCGCCGATCTGTGGCGCGAGAGCGGGCGCTATGACGATTACGGCGAGGAGATGCTGCGCATCAAGGACCGTCACAAGCGCGACCTGCTCTACGGGCCGACGAATGAGGAGATGATCACCGACATCTTCCGCGCCCATGTGACCAGCTACAAGGACCTGCCGCTGACACTCTATCATGTCCAGTGGAAATTCCGCGACGAGATCCGCCCGCGCTTTGGCGTCATGCGCGGCCGCGAGTTCCTGATGAAGGACGGCTACAATTTCGACGTGGACCGCGACGCGGCGCTGCATGCCTATAACCGCCATATGGTCAGCTACCTGCGCACCTATGAGCGCATGGGGCTGACGGCGATTCCGATGCGCGCGGCCTCGGGGCCGATCGGGGGCGACAATACGCATGAATTTCTGGTGCTGGCGCAGACCGGCGAGTCAGAGGTGTTCTATGATGACCGGGTGACCGGGCTGAAGCTGGGCAGCCGCGCGGTGGATTACGACAACCGCACCCAGGTCGCGGCGATCTGCGATGAGTTCACCAGCCTCTATGCCCGCACCGACGAGACCCATGATGAGGCGGTGTTTGCCGCCGTGCCCGAGGCGCACCGCAAGGTCGGTCGCGGCATCGAGGTGGGGCAGATCTTCTATTTCGGCACCAAATATTCCGAGGCGATGGGTGCCAGCGTGGTTACCGCCGATGGCAGTCGCGTGCCGGTCGAGATGGGATCGCACGGTATTGGTGTCAGCCGCCTGCTGGGCGCGATCATCGAGGCCAGCCATGACGAGCGCGGCATCATCTGGCCCGAGGGCGTGACCCCCTTCCATGCCGGGATCGTCAACCTCAAGCAGGGCGACAGCGCCGCTGATGCCGCCTGCGAGGGGCTTTATGTCGCGCTGGCCGGCAAGGGGCTGGCCACGCTTTATGACGATCGCAACGAGCGTGCGGGGGCGAAATTCGCCACGATGGACCTGATCGGCCTACCCTGGCGCATCACCGTGGGGCCGCGCGGGCTGGCCAGTGGTGTGGTTGAGCTGACCTGCCGGCGCACGGGTGAGAGCGAGGAAATGCCGCCCGAGGCCGCGGTGGAGCGTCTGGCGCAGATCTATGCCGGCTGGTGAGCGCGCCGCGCCGCGCCCGCCGGGGCGGGCTATGCCATGCCGATCCAGCTTCTGCTGATCCTGACGGCGGCGGGGTTTGGTGCCTCGCCCCTCCTGATCTCGCTGGCGGTGCAGTATTTTCCGCCCTGGACGCTGGGTGCCTTGCGCGCCGCGCTGGGCCTGCCGCTTCTGCTCATTGCCGCCGGGATTCTGGGCCGCCAGCGCATCCCCGATGCCCATGATCTGCTGACCGCGCTGGTCGGCGGCGTGCTGGTGATCGCCGTGCCGTTCGTCAGCATGGCGGCGGGGATGCAGTATATCCCTTCCGGGCTGGGGGGGATGCTCTATGCCACGATGCCCCTGTTCACGCTGCTGCTGGCGGCGGTCTTTCTGCGCGACGAGCCGGTGACGCTGGGCCAGATGGGGCGCATCGCGCTGGGCCTTGCCGGGGTGGTGCTGATTGCCGGGCCGCAGTTTCTGGCCGACGGGTTGGGGCAGGCGGGGTTGGGCACGGCGCTGACGCTGATCTCGCCCCTGAGCTATGCGGCGGGCAATGTGTGGTTTCGCCGTCGCCGCCCGGTGGCGCCGCTGATGCTCAATGCCGGCATGTTCGCGGTCGGCGCGGTTGCCGTCTGGCCGCTGGCGCTGATCATCGAGGGGCGGGTGGCGGTCCCGCCGACGCCTGCGGTTCTGGGCGTGCTGCTGGCGCTGGTGGTGCTGGCCACGGTGGCGCCGGCGCTGCTGAACTATACGCTGGTGCAGCGTGCCGGTGCCAATCGCGCGGCGCTGGCGATGTTTCTGATGCCCGGTTTCGCGGTGGTCTTTGGCATGATCTTCATGGGGGAGCGCCTGCCGCTGGTGGCCTTTGTCGGGCTGGGGCTGGTGATCGGCGCGACATTGCGCCGGCCGGTGCGCCGGCCGCGACCGGGTGCACCCTGACACCCCCGCCGCGACGCCTGGCCAGCCCAGAACCGGCCCCCCGCAACAGGCGTCCCAAAACCGGCGTGCGGCAACCCGTGCTGGACACAAGCCCCGCCATCGTGCAACGCTGGCGGGGCTGGACGGGCGGTTTGCCCGGTTCGTGCAAGGGGCAAGGCCAGGCAGGGGGGGCGCATGGCAAGACTGGGTTTTCGCGTGCCGATGATCGCCTGGCTGGTGGTGGTTCTGGCAACCTTTCTGACGCTGATCTTCATCGAACCACGCGGCGATGGCGCGACGCGCGGCTTCACGCTGATCTGGATCGGGCTGTGGGGCTTTCTGGTGGCGCTGGGCCTGGCGCTGCTGGCCGGGCGGAACGCGCGCGGCCAGCCCGGGCGCGCGGCACAGATGGCGCGGATGCTGCCCTGGCTGATGCTGCTGGTCCTGCTCTGGCCGCTGGTGCAGCGCTTCATCAGTTTCTGAGCTGTTCATCCTCTGGTGCGGGGGCCTCGGCAGGCGGCTGCATCAGCACCACGACATTGCCGCGCTTGTGCCCGCTTGAGGCCAGCGCATGCGCCTCGATGATGCGCGTGAAAGGCAGCGCGGTGCCGATCAGCGGCTGGTAGGCCCCGGTCTGGTAAAGTTCCAGAAGCCTTGTCATGGCGCCATGGGTTTCGCGCGTGACACCGGCGCGGCGCGCCCCGCCGGGGCGCAGGTTTGCCGCAAGGGTCTGGCGCAGCGTCGCGGTGATCAGCGCCAGCCGTCCCCCCCTGGCCAGATGCCGCTGGCCATCGTCCAGCACGCCGGGAATGTCCAAGATCACATCCCATTCGCCCCGCAGGGTGCCCGCGCGGTAATCCAGCACCTCCTGCGCGCCCAGTGCGCGCGCCAGATCCAGATTGGCCGTGCTGGCCAGCGCCGTGACCCTTGCGCCATGCGCCCGCGCGATCTGCACCGCCGCCGCACCCACCGCGCCGGTGGCGCCGACCACCAGCACCCGCTCGCCGGGTTGCAGCGCGCATTGATCCAGCAGGAAATCTGCCGCCGTCAGCCCGCCAAAGAAGAATGCCGCTGCGGTTTCCAGGCTCATCTCAGGCGGGCGCGGCAAAAGCAGGCCCTTGGCCGGCATGCACAGATAGTCGGCATGCGTGCCCATGCGGATCCCCGGCGTGATGCCGAAAACCGCCGTGCCGGGCGGCAGGCTTCCCACCAGTGCGGCAGGCGCTCCGGCGCCATGCTCGACGATCGTGCCCGCGAATTCGCGCCCCAGAACCGGCCTGCGCGGGCCACGCAGGCCAAAGATCAGCCGGATCAGGGGGCCCATCCCCTCTGGCACTTGCGCCCCGCGAATGCGCGCATCCCCCGTGGTGACGCCTGCGGCCTGCACCTTGATCAACACCTCGCCGCGGCGCGGGCGCGGGCGCGGTATCCTGGCCAGGTGGATCGCCTCGGGCGGGCCGTAGCGGTGGCAAAGGGCGGCTTGCATCGTCATGGCGGCTGTCATCGCAAGGTGGTCCTTGATTTTTGGGGGTGGCGCAAGGGGCATGGCGGATGATCATGAGTCGATCATTCTTGCCATCAGGTATACCAGGACATTCCTTATGTAAAGAATACTTTACTTATTAAGCCGCCTCCCGCCGCGACATTCCACTTGACCGCGACCGCCTTTGCGCCGACCTTGCCGCCGCAACAACCGACAGGGCAACATGACCGGCCGCACCCCCCCCTTCGCCGCCTTTGAATGGATGATCGCCTGGCGCTACCTGCGCGCGCGCCGCGCCGAGGGTGGGGTCAGCGCGATGACCTGGATCTCGCTCATCGGCATCACGCTGGCGGTTTTCGCGCTGATCGCCACGCTGGCGGTGCGTTCGGGTTTTCGCGGCGAATTTGTCGATACGGTGCTCGGCGCGAATGCGCATGTGACGGTCTATAACTCGGCGGTTGTCACTCCCAACGGGCGGCTCAGCCGGGTCATCGACGATTACGACGAGATGGCCGCACGCCTGGCGGCGGTGCCCGGCGTGGTGCGCGTGGCGCCGCTGGTCAAGGGGCAGGTGATGGCCACCAGCGAGGGGCGCAGCGCCGGTGTCGAGGTGTTTGGCATCACGCTGGAGAACCTGCTCACCATCCCGCGCGTCGCCCGCCCCGAGGCCATGCGCGGCGATATTGCGCGGTTCGACGAGGGCATTGCCATCGGCTCGGGCGTGGCGCGCGAACTCAATGTCACGGTGGGCGACCGCATCCGCCTGATCTCGCCCGAGGGGGTGCAAACGGCTTTTGGCACCAGCCCGCGCATCAATGCCTATGAGGTGGTCTATATCTTTACCGCAGGGCGCTACGATATCGACCGCACGCGCGTCTACATGCCCTTCGCCGAGGCGCAGAGCTATTTCAACCGCGATGGCGTCGCCGACGAACTGGAAGTGATGCTGGTCAATCCCGAACGCGTGGATGATGTGGCGATCGCTCTGATGCGCGCGGGCGGAGAACGCGCCATGCTCTGGACCTGGCGCGACAGTGCCGGAGCCTTCCTGCGCGCGCTCGACATCGAGGACAACGTGATGTTCATCATCCTGTCGATCCTGGTGCTGATCGCGGCGATGAACATCATTTCGGGGCTGATCATGCTGGTCAAGAACAAGGGCCGTGACATCGGTATCCTGCGCACCATGGGGCTGAGCGAAAGCTCGGTCTTGCGGGTGTTCTTCATCTGCGGGGCGGCGGTGGGGGTGATCGGCACGGTCCTTGGCGTGATCCTGGGCTGCCTTTTCGCCATCTATATCGATCCGATCTTCTCCTTCGTGAACGTGGTTTCGGGGGGCGGGGTCTGGGACCCGTCAATCCGCGGCATCTATGCGCTGCCGGCGCAATTGCGGCTGGAGGATGTGCTCAAGGCGGTATCGCTGTCGCTGGGGCTTTCCTTCGTGGTGACGTATTTCCCTGCCCGGCGTGCTGCGCGCATGAACCCGGTGGAGGCGCTGCGCTATGAGTGATGCGGTGCTGGTGCTTGACGGGATCGAAAAGACCTATGCGCGGGGCACGGCATCGGCTGTGCCGGTGCTGGGCGGGGCCAGCCTGAGCCTGGCACGCGGCGAGGTGGTGGCGCTGGTCGCGCCCTCGGGGGCGGGCAAATCGACGCTGCTGCATATTGCCGGGCTTCTCGATACCGCCGATGCCGGGCGCGTGGTGATCGACGGGCTGGACATGACGCGCTTTGGCGATGATGCGCGCACCGCCGCGCGGCGCGGGCAGGTGGGGTTCATCTACCAGTTTCATCATCTGCTGCCTGAGTTCAGCGCGCTGGAAAACGTCATGCTGCCGCAACTGGCCAATGGTGCCGCACGCGCTGCCGCCGAGGCCCGCGCGCAGGAGCTGTTGTCCGAGGTCGGGCTGGCGGCGCGTGCCGGGCACCGGCCGGCGCAGCTTTCGGGCGGCGAGCAGCAGCGCGTGGCCTTCTGCCGGGCCATGGCCAATGCGCCGCAGCTTCTGCTGGCCGACGAACCCACCGGCAACCTCGATCCGGCGACCTCGGATCAGGTGTTCGGGGTGCTCATGGAACTGGTGCGCGCCACCGGGCTGGCGGCGCTGATTGCCACGCACAACATGGAACTGGCCGCGCGCATGGACCGGGTGTTGCGCCTCGATGGCGGGCGCATCGTTGCGGGTTGAACGCGCCGGGCAACTCAAAGGCGCAATATTCTTGACAGTCGCTGCGCGTGTTTAGCAACAATAAACCTTCTGCTGCCACAGTTTGAGTGTTCCATTCTGCCTGGGGGTTTGGATGAAGGTTTCGGTTCTGGCCGCGTTGCTCGCGGCGTTCATCCTGTCGTTTGCGGTGCTGGTGCCAGGTGCTGCGCAGGCCGACAGGATCGTGGCGCGGGTGTCGATCTCGACGCAGACGATGCATGTCTATCGTGATGGGCAGTTGCTCTACGAATGGCCTGTTTCCACCGCGCGGCGCGGCAAGATCACCCCCACCGGCGAATGGACCGCGCAGTGGCTTTCGCGCAACCATCGCTCCAGCCGATACAACAACGCGCCGATGCCCTTCGCCATCTTCTATAACGGCCATTACGCCATTCATGGCACCGATCAGATCAGCCGCCTGGGCCGCCCGGCCTCGGCGGGCTGTGTGCGGCTGCACCCGGACAATGCGCGGGTGCTGTTTGCCATGGTGCGCGACGAGGGCACCGAGAACATGCGGGTTGTGGTGATCAACTGAGGCCGGCGCCGAGCGCAGGTGATGCGCTTGATCTGGGGGCTGTGTTTTTGCTCTACCCAACCTGTGGCGGCATCCCTATAGTCCCTGTGGAACACCCTGACGCCACCCCGAGGGAGAGGTCATGCGCTGCCCGTTCTGCGGAAATGTCGATACCCAGGTCAAGGATTCCCGCCCTGCCGAAGATCATGTCGCCATCCGCAGGCGGCGCTTCTGCCCGGCCTGTGGCGGGCGTTTCACCACCTATGAGCGGGTGCAGTTGCGCGATCTGGTGGTGGTGAAATCCTCGGGCCGGCGCGAGCCTTTCGACCGTGACAAGCTGGAACGCTCGGTGCGCATTGCCATGCAGAAGCGCCCCATCGAGCCCGAGCGCATTGACCAGATGCTGTCCGGCATCGTGCGGCGGCTGGAATCCATGGGCGAAACGGACATCCCCTCGCGCACCATCGGCGAGATCGTGATGGAGACCCTGGCGCGGATCGACACCGTTGGCTATGTGCGTTTCGCCAGCGTTTACAAGAACTTCCAGGCGGCTGACGATTTCGACAAATTCGTCTCGGAGCTTCGCCCGCAGCCGGTTCAGGAAGACTGACGCAACGCGAAGGCGCCGGGACGATCAATCAGCCTTCAGGGGGCCGCGTGACGCAAGACGAGCAGGATCGCCGCTTCATGCGGCTGGCGCTTGCGCTGGGGGCGCGCGGCCTGGGGCGGGTCTGGCCCAATCCCGCCGTGGGCTGTGTGCTGGTGCGCGACGGCGTGATCGTCGGGCGCGGCTGGACCCAGCCGGGCGGACGCCCCCATGCCGAGGTCCGCGCGATTGAGCAGGCCGGCGAGGCGGCGCGCGGGGCCACTGCCTATGTCAGCCTTGAACCCTGTGCGCATTATGGCAAAACCCCGCCCTGCGCCGCGGCGCTGATCGCTGCCGGTGTGGTGCGCGTGGTCAGCGCGCTGACCGATCCTGACCCGCGCGTCGCCGGGCGCGGTCATGCGATGCTGCGCACCGCCGGGGTGATGGTATGCGAGGGGGTCGAGGCCGCCGCCGCACTGGAAGGCAATGCCGGCTTTCTGATGCGGGTGCTTCGCGGCCGGCCCATGGTGACACTCAAACTGGCGCTCACGCTGGACGGGCGCATTGCCACCGCTACCGGGGCCAGCCGCTGGATCACCGGGCCCGAGGCGCGCCGGCGCGTGCATCTGATGCGCTCGCGCCATGATGCGGTGCTGGTGGGGGCGGGCACGGCGCGCGCCGATGACCCCGATCTGCGGGTGCGGGCGCTGGGTGTGGCGCATCAGCCGTTGCGCATTGTCGCCGACAGCCGGCTGGAGCTGGCCGAGGGCGCACGGCTGGGCGCAGGGCTGGATGCGGCGCCCCTGTGGCTTCTGCACACGCATCTCGCGCCCGTCGCGGCCCGGCAGAACTGGCAGGACCGTGGCGCGGTGACGGTTCAATGCGCCGGCGATGCGCAGGGCCGGCTTGATATCGGCGATGCGTTGCAGGAACTGGGCGCGCGCGGGGTGACGCGGGTGCTGTGCGAAGGCGGGGGCGCGCTGGCGGCCAGCCTTGTCGCCGCAGGGTTTGTGGACGATCTGGTGATCTTCAGCGCCGGGCATCTCTTTGGCGGGGATGGCGCGGCGGCGCTGGGGCCGATCGGATTGACGGAAATCGGCGCGAAACCGTTCACATTGCTGGCACGTCTTCCATGTGGCGAGGATCTGATGCACCACTGGAGGCGGCGCGATTTTCCGCTGGATTTGTTGACTGATTCGTAACCATATGGGCAGAATCCGGTCATTGCTGCCACCAAAGCCCTAGATTCGCCACATATCCGAAACATATGCTGGCGTCGGGGTTGTTGAATTTGGGGCGCATATACCCCAGATATAGATGTGAGAAGGGTGTGGGGAACTAGAAGTCCTTGCCCGACACAGGTCGTTGAGGTCAAGTTATGGCAGTTGAAACAAGCTCTTATCCCGTCCTGCCGCTGCGCGACATGGTGGTGTTTCCGCATATGATCGTGCCGCTGTTCGTGGGCCGTGACAAATCGGTGCGCGCACTTGAGGCGGTGATGAGCGAGGACAAGCAGATCCTGCTGGTCACGCAGATCGACCATGCTGCCGAGGATCCGGGCACCGATGGCATGTACCGGGTCGGTGTTCTGGCCAATGTGCTGCAGTTGCTCAAGTTGCCCGATGGCACGGTGAAGGTGCTGGTCGAGGGGCGCTCGCGCGTGCGCGTGGACCATTTCATCGAGAATGACGCCTATTTCGAGGCCGCCGCCGAGACGCTCGCCGAGGAAGAGGGCGATCCCGAAGCCGTCGCTGCGCTGACCCGCTCGGTGGTTGATGACTTCGAGCGCTACGCCAAGATCAAGCGCAACATTCCCGAAGAGGCGCTGAGCACGATTGCCGATGCCAGCGAACCGGGCAAGCTTGCCGACCTGGCAGCCGGGCATATGGGCATCGAAGTGCCGCGCAAGCAGGAACTGCTGGAGACCCTCAGCGTCGCCGAACGACTGGAAAAGGTGTTCGGGCTGATGCAGGGCGAGATCTCGGTGTTGCAGGTCGAGCGCAAGATCAAGAGCCGCGTGAAGAACCAGATGGAGCGCACACAGCGCGAATATTACCTGAATGAGCAGATGAAGGCCATTCAGAAGGAGCTTGGCGAAGGCGACGAAGGCCAGAACGAACTGGCCGAGTTGGAGAGCCGAATCAAGGAAGCGAAGTTCAGCAAGGAAGCGCGCGAGAAGGCCGAGGCCGAACTGAAGAAGCTGAAATCCATGTCGCCGATGTCGGCCGAGGCGACGGTGGTGCGCAACTATCTGGACTGGCTGCTGGCGCTGCCATGGGGCGTCAAGAGCCGTGTGAAAAAGGATCTGGGCCGCGCCCAGAAGGTGCTCGACGCCGATCACTACAGCCTTGAGAAGGTCAAGGAACGCATCGTCGAATATCTGGCGGTGCAATCGCGCTCGGCCAAGCTGCGCGGGCCGATCCTGTGCCTTGTTGGCCCGCCGGGCGTGGGCAAGACCTCGCTGGGGCGTTCGGTGGCCAAGGCCACGGGGCGCGAATTCATCCGCATCAGCCTTGGCGGGGTGCGTGACGAATCCGAGATCCGGGGACACCGGCGCACCTATATCGGCTCGATGCCGGGCAAGATCATCCAGGCGATGAAAAAGGCCAAGACAACCAACCCGTTGATTCTGCTTGATGAAATCGACAAGATGGGTCAGGATTTTCGGGGCGATCCGGCCAGTGCCATGCTGGAGGTCCTGGACCCCGAGCAGAACGCCACCTTCGTCGATCACTATCTTGAGGTGGAATATGACCTCTCGAATGTGATGTTCCTGACCACGGCCAACAGCTACAACATGCCCGGCCCGCTGCTGGACCGCATGGAGATCATCCCGCTTTCGGGCTATACCGAGGACGAGAAGGCCGAAATCGCGCGCCGCCACCTGATGCCCAAGGCCATCACCAACCACGGGCTGCGCAAGGGTGAGTTGGACGTGTCGGACGGGGCGCTGACAGCGATCCTGCGGCGCTATACCCGTGAGGCCGGGGTCCGCAATTTCGAGCGCGAACTCAACAAGATCGCCCGCAAGGCAGTGACCCGCATCATCAAGGGCGAGGGCAAGCGCGTCGTGGTGGATGAGGCCAATCTGGGCGATTTCCTCGGTGTGCCGCGGTTCCGCTTCGGCCTGGCCGAAAAGGAAGATCAGATCGGCGTGGTCACCGGGCTGGCCTGGACGCAGGTGGGCGGCGATCTGCTGCAGATCGAGGCGCTGAAGCTGCCCGGCAAGGGCCGCATGAAGACCACCGGCAAGCTTGGCGACGTGATGAAGGAATCGATCGATGCCGCGGCCAGTTTCGTGCGCTCGATCGCACCCCAGATCGGGGTGAAACCGCCGCGCTTCGACATGCTGGATATCCATGTCCACGTGCCCGAGGGCGCCACCCCCAAGGATGGGCCCAGCGCGGGCATTGCCATGGTCACTTCGATTGTTTCGGTGATGACCGGCATTCCGGTGCGCAAGGATGTGGCGATGACCGGCGAGGTGACGCTGCGCGGCAATGTTCTGGCCATCGGCGGGCTCAAGGAAAAGCTTCTGGCGGCGCTGCGTGGCGGCATCACCAAGGTGCTGATCCCGGAGGAAAACGCCAAGGACCTGCCCGAGATCCCCGAAAACGTGAAGGCGGGGCTGGAGATCGTGCCCGTCAGCAATGTGCGCGAGGTGATCCGGCACGCGCTGGTGCGCCCGCCGGAGGCGATCGACTGGGACGAAGCCGCCGAAGAGGCCGCACAGGCCGCCCGTCTGGCGCGTCATGTGAATGAGGGGTCAGGCACCACCGCGCATTGAGCGGGTGCTGCCGGCCCGCTGCGCCGGATGTTCCGGGAGCCCGGCGCGGGCAGCCCGATCGTGCGGGGCTCAGGGGTGCAGGGCAGCCAGCGTGACGCCTTGCTCGCTCGGGCCGGCGGTGCAGATTTTGCCCCAACCCCTCTTGCACAGCCGTGAGCCCGGCGATAAAGAGCGCGTGAGGGGCGATTAGCTCAGCGGTAGAGCGCTTCGTTCACATCGAAGATGTCAGCGGTTCAAATCCGTTATCGCCCACCATTCCCTCACATAAAGCCGTTGCATTGCCATGGCGGCGGGCTAGTGTCCGCAGGGCTGTTTTGGGCATAGGTGAGGCATGATCAGACTTTACGGTTGCTATCGTTCGCGTGCGACCCGTCCGCTGTGGCTGGCGCATGAACTGGGCCTGGTGCTGGAGCATGTTTCGGTGGTGCAGGCCTATCGCCTGGCCGATCCCGCAGCGCCGGAGGCCCCGCTGAACACGGCCTCGCCAGCCTTTCGGGCGCTCAATCCGCTCGGGCAGATCCCGCTGCTGGTGGACGGGCCGCTGGTGTTGAGCGAGTCGGTGGCGATGACGCTTTATCTGGCGCGCAAGGCGGGGGGAGAACTCGGCGCTCAGAACCTGGCCGAAGAGGGCGAGATCCTGCAATGGGCCTTCATGGCGGCCACCGGCATCGAGGCGCCGGCACTGGATATTCTGCGCACGCTGAACGACGACACCGCAAGCGATGCAGCGCGCGACAGGCTCGCGGCGGCCAGCCAGTTGCTCGCGCGCTATTTCGCGCGCATCGAGGGGCATCTGCCGGGGCACGAATGGCTGGTGGGCGGACGTTTCACTGTCGCCGATGTGGTGCTGGCCGATTGCGTGCGCTATGCGCAGGGCCACGCCCCGGCCTTTGCCGATTTTCCGCTGCTTTCGGCCTGGCTGGCGCGCTGCCAGGCGCGGCCGGGCTGGAAGGCGGTTGTGGCCGGGCGCAACGCCGAGCCCGCCTGAGGCACCAAGTCTTGCGCCCCGGTGCTGCGGGTGGTCTATTGCTGGACCAATCCCGCCTCAAGACGAATCGAGCAGCAGATGGCAGACGACCTTCTTTCCAGCGCAACCGAGACCTATGATGCCAGCAGCATCGAGGTGCTTGAAGGGCTGGAGCCGGTGCGCAAGCGGCCGGGCATGTATATCGGCGGCACCGACGAGCGCGCGCTGCACCATCTGGCCGCCGAGGTGCTGGACAATTCCATGGACGAGGCCGTCGCCGGCCATGCCAACCGCATCGAGATCGAGCTGCATGGCGATCATTCGCTGACCATCCGCGACAACGGGCGCGGCATTCCCATTGATCCGCACCCCAAATTCCCCGACAAATCGGCGCTTGAGGTGATCCTTTGCACGCTGCATTCGGGGGGCAAGTTTTCGGGCAAGGCGTATCAGACCTCGGGCGGGTTGCACGGGGTGGGGGCCTCGGTGGTCAACGCGCTTTCCGATCACATGCGCGTCGAGGTGGCGCGCAACCGCGAGCTTTACGCACAGGAGTTTTCGCGCGGTGTGCCGCAGGGGCCGGTCGTGAAGGTCGGCCCGGCGCCCAACCGGCGCGGCACGACGGTCACCTTTCATGCCGACGAGCAGATCTTTGGCCACCATCGCTTCAAGCCGGCGCGGCTGTTCAAGATGGTGCGCTCCAAGGCCTATCTGTTTTCCGGGGTGGAAATCCGCTGGAAATCGGCCATTGCCGAGGGCGACACCCCGCAGGAGGCGACCTTCCACTTTCCCGGCGGGCTGGCGGATTACCTCAACGAGCAGTTGGGCACCGATGTCACCTATGCCGAACGGCCCTTCGCCGGCAAGGTCGGTTTCCAGGAGAAGTTTGGCGTGCCCGGTTCGGTGGAATGGGCGATCAACTGGACGCCGGCGCGCGATGGTTTCGTGCAGAGCTACTGCAACACCGTGCCGACGCCCGAGGGCGGCACGCATGAGGCCGGGTTCTGGGCGGCGATTCTGAAGGGCATCCGTGCCTATGGCGAACTGGCCAGCAACAAGAAGGCCGCGCAGATCACCCGTGAGGACATGGTGGCGGGGGGCTGCGCGCTGGTGTCGTGTTTCATCAGCGACCCCGAGTTCGTTGGCCAGACCAAGGACCGGCTGGCCACCACCGAGGCGGCACGGCTGGTCGAGGGGGCGGTGCGCGATCATTTCGACAACTGGCTGGCGGCGGACCCCAGATCGGCGGGTGCGATACTGGATTATCTGGTGCTGCGCTCCGAGGAACGCCTGCGGCGGCGCATCGAAAAGGAGACGCAGCGCAAATCGGCCACCAAGAAGCTGCGCCTGCCGGGCAAGCTGGTGGATTGCTCGGCCACCAATCGGCAGGGCACCGAGCTGTTCATCGTTGAGGGCGATTCGGCCGGCGGTTCGGCCAAGATGGCCCGCGACCGGCGCAGCCAGGCGCTGCTGCCGCTGCGTGGCAAGATCCTGAACGTGCTGGGCGCGGCATCGGGCAAGATGGGGCAGAACGCCGAGATCAATGATCTGTGTCAGGCGCTGGGGGTGGGGTTGGGCACCAAGTTCCGGCTCGATGATCTGCGCTACGACAAGATCATCATCATGACCGATGCCGATGTCGATGGCGCGCATATCGCGGCTCTGCTGATGACCTTCTTCTATACCCAGATGCGCCCGATGATTGACCACGGGCATCTCTATCTGGCCTGCCCGCCGCTCTTCCGGCTGACGCAGGGGGCACATCGGATCTATGCGCTTGACGAGGCCGAGAAGCAGGAATGGCTGCGCAAGGGCCTTGGCGGGCGCGGCAAGATCGATGTGTCGCGCTTCAAGGGGCTGGGCGAGATGGATGCCAAGGACCTCAAGGATACCACCATGAACCCTGCCACGCGCAAGCTCATCCGTGTCAGCATCGACGAGGACGAACCCGGCGAGACCAGCGATCTGGTGGAACGGCTGATGGGCAAGAAGCCCGAGCTGCGCTTTCAGTATATCCAGGAGAATGCGCGTTTCGTCGAGGATGTGGACGTCTGAGCGCCGCGGGGGGGGCAAGCACCGGGGCGTTCAGCGCCAGGCGGCAACAAGAAACCGGCCCTTTCGGGGGCCGGTTTCTTGTTTGCATGCGTTGGTCGCGCTCAGAACGGGATTTCGTCATCCATGTCGGCAGGGCCGGAATAGCCGCCCTGACCGCCCTGAGCACCGCCGCGCGCGCCACCGTAGTTGTCGCCGCTTGAGCCGCCGAAGTTGCCGCCGCCGCCCGCTCCACCGCCTTCGCCGCGTCCGTCAAGCAGCGTCAGGTTGCCGCTGAAGGGGCGCAGCACCACTTCCGTCGAATAGCGGTCGGCACCGGATTGATCCTGCCATTTGCGGGTTTCAAGCTGGCCCTCGATATAGACCTTGGAGCCCTTCTTCAGATATTGCTCGGCGATCCGGCCCAGCGGTTCCGAAAAGATCGCCACCGAATGCCATTCGGTCTTTTCGCGCCGCTCGCCCGATGCCTTGTCGCGCCATGTCTCGCTGGTGGCGATGCGCAGGTTCACCACCTTGCCGCCGTTGGGGAAGCTGCGCACCTCCGGGTCGCGGCCCAGATTGCCGATGAGAATGACCTTGTTGACCGACCCAGCCATGCGATGTGCCCCTTGTTCGATTCTTGCTGGCCCTCTGGGTACACCACGCGCGCCCTGTTGAAAAGCGCGCGCCGGTGCACCGCAGGAGCACCGCGACCGCTTGGCCGTCCCCGAAAACCCCGCTATACTGCGCCACCAGAAAAAGCCGGGCAAGCCGGAAGTGTCGCAGAGGAGACAGCATGCGCCTGGCGATGGTGGCGGGGACGATGGCGGGGCTGTTGGCCTTCGAGGCCAGTGCCAACGGGTTGCGGCTAAGCGGCGGCGGCGCCTCGCGGCAGGATGTCCAGCGCAGTCAGGCGCGGCTCATCGACACCCGCCTGTCCACGCAATATTCTGCCTCGGAGCGCTACCTGCCGCGCCTGCCACAGCCGGTTGACGGGCTTGGCTCGCAGGGCGCGCCGGCCTATGGCGGCGGCTACAGCGGCCCCTATCTGGACATGGCGCGCGCTGCCGCTCGGCGCCACAACATCCCCGAGGATCTGTTTCTGCGCCTGGTGCATCAGGAAAGCCGCTGGAATCCGGCGGCGGTATCGCGGGCGGGCGCGCGCGGGCTGGCGCAACTGATGCCCGATACTGCGTTGCTTCTGGGCGTCAATGCCGATGATCCGCAGCAGAACCTGGAGGGCGGCGCACGTTATCTGCGCATGATGTATGAGCGTTTCGGCGACTGGCGCTTGGCGCTGGCGGCCTATAACGCCGGGCCCGAGGCCGTGCAACGCCATGGCGGCGTGCCCCCCTTTGCCGAAACCACCGACTATGTGCGCATCATTCTGGGTGCCGGCTGAGCGCGCTGGCGCTCGGGGGCGGGTTCACTCTGCCGGGGACAGAAACTCCAGTGCCGCGCGCCGGATGATGCTCAGCGCCAGCCAGCGTAGGAAGCGCTCATCCGCGTCGGCGTTGGCTGCGCCACCGGGCGGGGTGAGGCCGGGGGGCGATTGCTCCAGCGCGTCAAGGCGTTGCGTCAGGTCTTCCAGCAAGGCGCGCAGCCTGGCGGCATCTGCATCCGCGTCGAAGGCGGGGCGGATCGCGCCGGGGGCAGGGGCTTCGGCGGCGGCGCGCGCCTCCAGTGCGGTCAGCGCGGCGGCGGCGCTGGCGCGGGTTTCGCTCAGTTGGGTTTGAAACTGCACGAGTTCGCTGCGCAAGCCGTCCTGCGCTGCGCCCTGCACCTCGCGCAGCATGCCGCGCAGTTGCAGGCTCAGCACCAGCATCAGAACCAGCGCCAGAACCACCAGCAGAAGCGTGGCATTGAGCAGCGCCGCCCCCAGTTTCTTCAACGTTGCGCCGATGGATCTGTCAGACGGCATTGGGCAGCGCCTTCCCGGCCTTGAAGGCACGCGCATTGTCGAGCGCCATCATTCCCATTTCGGTGCGCACCTCCAGCGCCGCGGTGCCCAGATGCGGCAGCAACACAACATTGTCGAGCGCGCGCAGCGCCGCGGGGACATGCGGCTCGTGTTCATAAACATCAAGCCCCGCACCACCGATGCGGCGCGCCTGCAGCGCGGCGATCAGCGCCGCCTCGTCGATGACATCGCCGCGCGAGATGTTGATCAGATGCGCATGGCCCGGCATTGCCGCCAGCGCCGCAGCGTCGATCAGATGGCGGGTGGCCGGGCTTGCGGGCACCGCCAGCACCACGATGTCGCAATCGCGCATCAGCCCGTGCAGGTCCGCGACCGGCTGCGCCATCGGCAGATCGTCCAGCGGGCGCGGGCTGCGGGTGAAATAGCGCAGCTCCATGCCGAAGCCGAAATGCGCGCGCCGGGCAATCGCCTGACCAATCCGCCCCATGCCGACCACGCCCAGCACCTTGCCGCCCAGATGCAGCCCCAGCATCTGTGTGGGGTGCCAGCCCTGCCATTGCCCCGAGCGCACCAGCCGCTCGCCCTCGGCGGCGCGGCGCGTGCTCATCAGCATCAGCGTCAGGGCAATATCGGCGGTGGCATCGGTGACGGCGCCGGGGGTATTGGTGACGGCAATGCCCGCGGCCGCGGCGGCGGCGGTGTCGATATGGTTGTAGCCGACGCCGAAGTTGGCCAGGAGCCGGGTGCGCGGGGCAGGGCAGGCGGCAAGAAGCGCGGCATCGAAATGATCGCCGAGCGTGGGCAGGATGATCTCGTATTCGCCGAGCGCGGCCAGCAATTCGTCGCGCGTGGTGGGGGTGTTGTCGTCGCGCAGAACCACATCAAACTCGGCGCGGGCGGCGGCGATCACGGCTTCAGGGAGCGGGCGGGTGATGAAAAGGCGCATCAATGCATCCTTGCGCCGTTGGGCACCGGCTGGTCAGGGGCGATCAGCACCACCGCACCGCTTTCGTCAGCCAGCCCCAGCACCAGCACTTCCGAGCGCATCGGCCCGATCTGGCGAGGCGGAAAATTGACCACCGCCAGCACCTGCCGGCCGACCAGTGCCTCGGGGGTGTAATGCGTGGTGATCTGCGCCGAGGAACGCTTCTCGCCGATCTCGGGGCCGAAATCCATACGCAGCTTCAAGGCGGGTTTCCGCGCCTGTGGAAAGGGCTCGGCGGCGATCACGGTGCCCACGCGGATATCGACCTTGAGGAAATCGCCAAACGCGATCTCGGGCGCGGCTTCATCGCTCATTCGCCCAGTTCCCGCGAGCGTTGCGCTGCCGCGCCGACCGCGCGGTTCAGAAGCGCGGGGAAACCCTGCTCCGGGTCCATCAGCACGGCGAGGGCGGCGGCGGTGGTGCCATTGGGGCTGGTAACGTTGATGCGCAATTGCGCCGGGCTTTCTGCGGCTTCCTCGGCCAGGGCACCGGCACCGGCGACGGTGGCGCGCGCCAGATGGAGTGCCATCTCGGCCGGCAGGCCCTGGGCCTCGCCGGCTGCGGCCAGCGTTTCGATCAGATGAAACACATAGGCCGGCCCCGAGCCCGAGAGTGCGGTCACGGCATCCATCTGCGCCTCGTCTTGCAAACGCACCGTCTGCCCGACTGCGCCCATCAACGCCTCGGCCAGATCCATCGCGGCGGGCTGGACATGGGCATTGGCGATCAGCGCGGTGATGCCGCGTCCGACGGCGGCCGGTGTATTGGGCATGGCGCGAATGATCGGTGTCGCGCTGCCCAGGACCTGCCCCAGCCTGGCCAGCCCGGTGCCCGCTGCGATCGACAGAAAGACCGTGGTGCCATTGCCCATCGCTGCCAGTTGCGGAAGCGCCTCGCCCATCATCTGCGGCTTGACCGCCAGCACCACCAGCGCCGGCGCCTCTGGCAGCGTGTCATTGATGCGCGCGCCGGTGGCGCGCAGCCAGTCCGAGGGGCGCGGCTCGATGACATGCACGGCATCGGCCTTGAGCCCGCGTTTCAACCAGCCTTCCAGCAGCGCCGAGCCCATCTTGCCGCAGCCCAGAAGCACCAGCCCACGCGCGTTCAGTTCACCAAGGTTCATGAAACCCCCGTTTGCCCCATTTTGGCGGAAGACTAGGCGCGTCCGTAGCCCTGTGCAATGGCCAGTTGCAGCGCCTCTTCAGGGCTGCGATCGGCCCAGGCCACAAGCTGGAAGGCGGGGTAAAAACGCTCGCAACTGGCAACCGCGCTGCGGATCATCTGGTCGATCTGTTCGGGCGCCGCCATCTGGCCACCGCTCAGCAGCAGCCCGTAGCGCCAGACCATCAACCGCTGCGCCGCCCAATAGCTGAAGCAGCCCCCCCAGCAGAGGTCATTGGCGGCATTGATCACGGCGTGGATCTCGGGCAGGCGCGACTCGGGGGGCTCCATCTCGAAGGTGCAGATCAGGCGCAGGGTCTCGTCGACACCCGACCAGGCGAGCGTCAGCGAATAGCCCCGCCACTGGCCCTCGACCGCCATGGCGATCTGATCGTCACCAACGCGGTCGAACTCCCAGGCGTGGTGTTCGGCAAGCGTTTCGACGATATCGATCGGATGGATCTCATCGGTGAGGTAGTGATCTGCGGACAAGGGCATGTCCTGGCCTTTCTCCGATCTAGCCGCAAGCAAGCAGGTAACCCACAAGAAGCAGGGCCTTGGGCAGGATGCGGCATGAATTGCTTTGATCCACACTAGATATGGTGTGGGAAAAGCGAAAGCCTGTAAAGGTAATTTTCTTGTGGACAACTTCTGCGGTTGTAGCGTGACAGCAATTGTTGCACGGTTTGACAGCGATAGTTGCAGCAGAGCAGCTTACACAACCGCACCGCGCTGCAAGCGTCGAGCACGCATTGATCTAGCGGGCAGCTGAGCTTTTCGACCGTGGCTGCGAGGATTGGTGGCACGCTACATTGACTGTAGCCGAACCATTCCAAGGGGCAGGAATGGTGAGAAGCCAAAATAACATTATGAGTCAATGGATAATGGCGGAGACGATGGGATTCGAACCCACGAGACGGTTTCCCGCCTACTCCCTTAGCAGGGGAGCGCCTTCGACCACTCGGCCACGTCTCCAATTGCGGGAATACTCGTGATTGGCGGGGGGATACAAGAGCAAATCATCAGCAAATTGCCCGGTTGTCGCAAAAGCCTGCGCGGTCGCTGCTCGCGGCTTGCCGCCCTGCCTTTCCACCGCGCCGCATGCCGATCAGAACGCCGATCATAATCCAATGACAGTTCAGCCGCGGGACAATCGACCCTTCAGCGCAAGGCCCGGCACAATCCCGGCGCGCGTTCACCTTCGCTTGAGGCGGGCTTTGGCTGTTTGCACTCGCACCGATAGCGCCTATCTTTCCGGTGTGCCGTCGCCGATCCGCGGCGGTTTGCAAGAGAGGATGATCCATGTCGCAGATAGTCGTTCCCGTATCGCGCTTGCGAGCTGTCGCGCTGGGCACAAGGCCCGCCGGAGCGCATTTGTGGGGGCAACTGCTGACCTTTCTGTTCCTGGTGACGCTGCTCTCGCCGCTTCATGCGCAGGAGCGTCCGGTCAGCTTTGCCGATCTCGCCGAGGCGGTCAGCCCGGCGGTTGTGAACATCACCACATCGACCACGGTGGCCGCGCAACTGGACCGCGGGTTGCCGCAACTGCCTGAGGGCGCACCATTTCAGGATTTCTTCAACGAGTTCTTCAACCGCGACGGCCAGCGCCAGCCCCGTCCGCGCCAGAGCCAGAGCCTTGGTTCGGGTTTCGTGATCTCCGATGACGGGTTCATCGTGACCAACAACCATGTCATCGAGGGTGCCGACGAGATCAGGATCGAATTCTTCTCGGGGCTGACCCTGACCGCCGAACTGATCGGCACCGACCCGGCCACCGATATCGCGCTGCTCAAGGTCAGCCACGACGGCACCTTGCCGCATGTGCCCTGGGGCGACAGCGAGGCGGCGCGCGTGGGCGATTGGGTGCTGGCGGTGGGCAATCCGCTGGGGCAGGGGTTTTCGGTCAGTGCCGGGATCATCTCGGCGCGGGGCCGGGCCTTGCAGGGCAATTACGATGACTACATCCAGACCGACGCCGCCATCAACCGCGGCAATTCGGGGGGGCCGCTGTTCAACATGCAGGGCGAGGTGATCGGCGTGAACACGGCGATCCTGTCGCCGACCGGCGGCTCCATCGGCATCGGTTTCGCGATGTCGTCGAATGTGGCCGAGCGGGTGGTGGCGCAACTGAAGGAATTCGGCGCCACGCGGCGCGGCTGGCTTGGCGTTCGCATCCAAGATGTCACCGCCGATGTCGCCGATGCGCTGGGGTTGACCCGCGCGCAGGGGGCGCTGGTGACGGAAGTCATGGAAGGGCCGGCGCGCGAGGCCGGCATGCTGACGGGTGATGTGATCCTGAGCTTCGACGGCGGCGATATCGCCGACACCCGCGATCTGGTGCGCCGCGTGGCCGATGCCGGCGTCGGGCGTGGGGTGGATGTGGTGGTGTTCCGCGATGGCGACGAGGCGTTGCTCAACGTCGTGCTGGGCCTGCGCGAGGAGGATATGGCAAGCACCCGCCCCGGCACGCGTGCGCCCGAACCCCCGGCGGAGATCCTGGGCATGGAACTGGCCGAGCTGAGCGATGCGATGCGCGAGGAAATGGCCCTGGCACCGGGCACGACCGGGCTGGTGGTGCGCGCCGTCGAGCCCGGATCGGATGCCGATACCAAGGGGCTGCGCCCCGGCGATGTGATCACCGAGGCCGGCCAGACGCCGGTGACCAGCATTGCCGAGTTTCGCGCCCGCGTGAACGAGGCACGCGATGCCGGGCGGCGCACGCTCTTGCTGATGGTGCGGCGCGGCGATGACCCGCGCTTCGTGGCGCTGTCGCTCGAATAGCCTTGGCGCCCTCGCCGCAGCGCAAGAAGGAAGGGCCGGACCTGCGCACCGGCCCTTGCCATATCTGCGATCCCCTCGGCAGGCGCGCGTCGCATCCTGGCGGAAACGGCTGAGCGCGCACGGGCGGCATCCCGGCCTCCGGCCATCCGGTGATCGTTGTTGCCGGAAATGAGGGCCGTATGGCGCGAGTGGACAACCTGCTGCCTTTGTGCCATCCACCCGCCATGGAAACCTTGCGTCAGATGCACTGCCCCCGGCGTTCTTGCCGAATTACCGCCCCGGCCTGATCTTTCGGGCCGGGTGGTCGATTGTCTGAACGTCTCTTGCGCGCGATGCGCCTGTCAGGGTTATATTTTCAATGCTATCCACATCCCCAACACTGCACATGCTGTGCGGTAAGATCGCTGCTGGAAAATCCACGCTTGCCTCCCGGCTCGGCCGCGAAAGCGCAGCAGTCCTGCTGGCCGAGGATGACTGGCTCAATGCCCTTTTTTCGGATCAGATGTCCTCGGGCGCAGAGTATGTGCGCTGTTCGTCGAGGCTGCGAAAGATCATGGGGCCGCATGTATCGGCTCTGCTGCGGGCCGGGGTTTCGGTGGTGCTCGACTTTCCCGCGAATACGGTCGAGCAACGCGACTGGATGCGCGGCCTCTATGCGGCGACCGGCGCGTCGCACCAGCTTCACGTGCTCGATGTGCCCGATGAGCTTTGCCTGGCGCGCCTGCGCGAACGCAACGCACGGGGGGATCATTCATTCGCACCGACCGAGGCACAGTTCCGCCGGTTTTCCAGCTATTTTGTCATGCCCACCCCGGAGGAGGGGTTCAACATCGTCGCGCATGATCAACCGGCATGACCCACACCAGCGGTTCAGGCTGGCCGCTGCGGCAAATTCTGATGTCCGAAAGCGGCCCTCAGATGCGCCGCAAATCCACCCCGAGGTCGCGCAAGACCGCGTCGAACTGCTCGCGTTCCTCGGTGCTTAGTGCCTGATGACGCGGATAGCGCGGCGCGGCGCGGTCGTTCAGGACCGGCGTGTCCCAGCCATCGGTGGTGGCGATGAAGCGCATTACCCCCTCGATGCCGAACTCGCGCAGATAGCCCTGAAACACCACATCGACATAGGACAGCAGGATCGGCTCCTTGCTGGCGTCGGCAGGCACCGCATGCGCATCGGGCACCGCATAGATCTGCGTGTCGTCAAGGGCCGGGGCGGGCTGCGTGGCGGGCCCCGCAAGCGTCAACTGGCTGCCCGTGGGCAGGCGGTCATAGCCGATCTCACGCTCGTCAAGCGCGCGCCAGTCGGCGCCGGGCACCCGGGCCACCAGCCCTTCGATTTCGCTGACGGGGCAGGGGACGGCGGTCAGGAACGGGCCGGCGCGAAAGCGGGTATAGCGCCAGGCCCGCCGCCAGCCCTGCACACGCGCCCGGTGGGCCTGGGCATAGCCATGCGTCGCGCGGTTCACCAGGCTGCCATAGCCGAAGAAATAGGGATCGCTCATTGCCGCTCCGTTGCGCCAGTGCCGGTTTGCGCCGCCGCCGATGTCGGTTTTGGCATGTCATGCGTCGCCGGTATGCACTGGCACACGGAAACACTTGCCTTGGGGCCGGCGCGGCTGGTATTGCGGTTAGGTCGGATACGGGAGAATCCGGCGGGTGGCAACACCGCGCCGGTGCCGAAGGAGCAACCGCCCCGGTAAACTCTCAGGCGCAAGGGACCGTTCCGCGACGAAACTCTGGAGAGTGGCGCTTGCGCCCGCCGAAGGGATAACGATCTCAGGCGCCCCGTCGGGGGTAAGGACAGAGGGGGTACCAGACGCCGGGCGCGCATACGCGCCCGTCAACGGTGCCGGAGATTCCGGCCATTGCAGGAGGGCAGGCGGGAATGACCGACCTGAAACGTACATGTCTTTATGACATGCATCTGGCGCATGGGGCGAAGATGGTGCCCTTTGCCGGGTATGAGATGCCGGTGCAGTATCCGCTGGGGGTGATGGGCGAGCATCTGCACACCCGCGCCAAGGCCGGACTCTTTGATGTCAGCCATATGGGGCAGGTGATACTGGGCGCGCGCGGGGCAGCCGAGGCGCTGGAGGCGCTGGTGCCGGTCGATGTGGAAGGGTTGCCCGAGGGGCGCCAGCGCTACGGACTTTTTACCAACGAATCCGGTGGTATACTGGATGATCTGATGATCGCCAATCGTGGCGACCATCTGTTTCTGGTGGTCAATGCCGCCTGCAAGGCGCAAGACATCGCGCATTTGCAGGCGCATCTTGATGGCGTGGAGCCGGTGACGGATCGCGCGCTGCTGGCGCTTCAGGGCCCGGCGGCAGCGGCGGCGCTGGCGCGGCTGGTGCCCGGCGTCGCGGCAATGCGCTTCATGGATGTTGCGACGCTGCCGTGGGACGGTGCCAAACTCTGGGTCTCGCGTTCGGGCTATACCGGCGAGGACGGTTTCGAAATCTCGCTGCCCGAGGCCCGCGCCGAGGCGTTTGCGCAGGCGCTGCTGGCCATGGACGAGGTAGCCCTCATCGGTCTGGGTGCACGCGACAGCCTGCGACTGGAGGCCGGGCTTTGCCTCTATGGTCATGATATTGATACCCGGACCTCACCGGTCGAGGCGGGCCTTGCCTGGGCGATCCAGAAGGTGCGCCGGCAGGCCGGCGCGCGCGCGGGCGGCTTTCCGGGGGCCGGGCGTATCTTGCGTGAACTGGCCGAAGGGCCGGCGCGGCTGCGTGTTGGCCTGCGCCCCGAAACCCGCGCGCCGATGCGCGAGGGCACCGCGCTCTTTGCAACCGAGGATGCCACCGAACCGGCGGGCCATGTGACATCGGGCGCCTTTGGTCCGACGATCGGCGCGCCGATGTCGATGGGCTATCTGCCCGTCGCGCTGGCCAGCCCCGGCACGCCGATCTGGGGCGAGGTGCGCGGCAAGCGACTTGCCGCACAGGTCTGTCCCCTTCCTTTCCGTCCCGCCACCTATCGCAAATGAAAGGCACCGCGATGAAATTCACCGAAGAACACGAATGGCTGCGCATCGAGGGCGATCTGGTCGTCGTCGGCATCACCGAACATGCCGCCGAGCAACTGGGCGACGTCGTATTCGTGGAACTGCCCGAACTGGAGACCCAGGTTGCGCGCGGCGATGAGGTCTGCGTGATCGAATCGGTCAAGGCGGCCTCGGATATCCTGGCCCCGGTCGAAGGCGAGATCGTCGCCGTCAACGAGGCGCTGAGCGACAATCCCGGCCTGGTCAACGAGGACCCGATGGGCGAGGGGTGGTTCTTCAAGATGAAGATCGAATCTCCTGGCGTGCTCGACGAGTTCATGTCCGAGGACGAATACAAGGATTTCATCGCCTGATCTCGCGGGGCGCCCGCGTGGCGCCCCCTGCACCCCCCGCGGAGTCTCCCATGTCCTATACGCCCATCGCCTACGACCCCTATGATTTTGCCAACCGCCGCCATATCGGCCCCTCGCCCGCCGAAATGGACCAGATGCTCAGGGCGATCGGCACCGCCAGCCTGGACAGCCTCATCGACGAGACCATCCCCGCCTCGATCCGGCAGGACAAGCCGCTGGCCTGGGCGCCGCTTTCCGAGGGCGGGCTGCTGGCGCGGATGCGCGCGGTGGGGGCGAAGAACAAGGTCATGACCTCGCTGATCGGGCAGGGCTATCACGGCACGATCACGCCGCCGGCGATCCAGCGCAACATCCTGGAAAACCCCGCCTGGTATACCGCCTACACCCCCTATCAGCCTGAAATCGCTCAAGGACGGCTGGAGGCGCTGCTCAACTTCCAGACCATGGTCGCCGATCTGACCGGGCTGCCGGTGGCCAATGCCTCGCTGCTGGACGAATCTACCGCCTGCGCCGAGGCGATGGTGATGGCGCAGCGCGTGGCCAAATCGAAGGCGCGCGGCTTCTTCATCGACGAAAACTGCCATCCGCAGAATATCGAGGTGATGAAGACCCGCGCCGCGCCTCTCGGTATCGAGGTGATCGTCGGCGACCCGCAGGCGCTGGAGCCGGAGGTCGTGTTCGGGGCGATCTTCCAGTATCCGGGCACCTATGGCGATCTGGCCGATTTCACCGAGGTCATTGCCCGGCTGCATGCCGCCAGAGGCGTGGCGGTCATGGCCACCGATCTGCTGGCGCTGTGCATGATCAAGGAGCCGGGCGCAATGGGGGCCGATATCGCGGTGGGTTCCAGCCAGCGTTTCGGCGTGCCGATGGGCTATGGCGGTCCGCATGCCGCCTTCATGGCGTGCCGTGACGAGCACAAGCGCTCGATGCCTGGCCGGATCGTCGGCGTGTCCATCGACGCACGCGGCAACAAGGCCTACCGGCTGGCGCTGCAGACCCGCGAGCAGCACATCCGGCGCGAAAAGGCCACCTCCAACGTCTGCACGGCGCAGGCGCTGCTGGCGGTCATGGCCTCGATGTATGCGGTGTTCCACGGTCCGCAGGGGCTGCGCGCCATTGCCGAGCGGGTGCATTTCATGACCGAACGGCTTTACCGGGCGCTGCGCGCGGCGGGGGCGAAGGTCGAAACGCGGGCCTTTTTCGATACGCTGCGCATCGAGGTTGGTGTGGGGCAGGCGGGCATTCTGGCCGCGGCCCGTCAGGGTGGATTGAACTTCCGCAAGATCGGCGCCAGCCATGTCGGTATTTCGCTCGATGAAACCACCGACGAGGCGGTGCTGGTGCGGGTGCTGCGCGCTTTCGGTATCGACGGTGTGCCGCCGCATCGTGCGCAGCTTGGCATCCCCGCCGATCTGCTGCGCCGCTCGGAGTATCTGACGCATCCGATCTTTCACATGAACCGCGCCGAAAGCGAGATGATGCGCTACATGCGCCGTCTATCCGATCGTGATCTGGCGCTGGACCGGGCGATGATCCCGCTGGGCTCGTGCACCATGAAGCTCAATGCCGCTGCCGAGATGATGCCAATCACCTGGCCCGAGTTTTCCAGCCTGCATCCGTTCTGCCCGCCCGATCAGGCGCAGGGCTACGCCGAGGTGATTGCGGATCTGGCGGCGAAGCTGTGCGAGATCACCGGCTATGACGCCATGTCGATGCAGCCCAATTCCGGCGCGCAGGGCGAATATGCGGGGCTGTTGACGATTCAGGCCTATCACCGCGCGCGCGGCGAGGGCGAGCGCGACATCTGCCTGATTCCGGTTTCGGCGCATGGCACCAATCCGGCTTCGGCGCAGATGTGCGGCATGAAGGTGGTGGTGGTGAAATCCGCCCCCAATGGCGACATCGACCTGGAGGATTTCCGCGACAAGGCGGCGGCGGCGGGCACGCGGCTTGCCGCCTGCATGATCACCTATCCCTCGACCCATGGCGTGTTCGAGGAAACCGTGCGCGAGGTCTGCGCCATCACCCATGAGCATGGCGGGCAGGTCTATATCGACGGGGCCAACATGAACGCCATGGTCGGCCTGGTGAAGCCCGGCGAGATCGGCGGCGATGTGAGCCATCTCAACCTGCACAAGACCTTCGCCATCCCGCATGGCGGCGGGGGCCCCGGCATGGGGCCGATCGGCGTGCGCGCGCATCTGGCACCCTATCTGCCCGGCCATCCCGAGACCGGCGGCAGTGAGGGCCCGGTGAGCGCCGCGCCCTATGGTTCAGCCTCGATCCTGCTGATTTCATGGGCCTATTGCCTGATGATGGGGGGGGCTGGCCTGACCCAGGCAACGCGTGTGGCGATCCTGAATGCCAATTACATCGCCGCGCGGCTGCGCGGGGCCTATGCGGTCTTGTTCATGGGCAACCGTGGCCGGGTCGCGCATGAATGCATTCTCGATACGCGGCCCTTCGCCGAGTACGGCGTTACTGTCGAGGATATCGCCAAACGGCTGATCGACAACGGGTTCCATGCGCCCACCATGAGCTGGCCGGTGTCCGGCACGCTGATGGTGGAGCCCACCGAGAGCGAGACCAAGGCCGAGATCGACCGCTTCATCACCGCGCTGCTGGCAATCCGTGAGGAAATCCGCGCCGTCGAGCGTGGCGAGATTACCGCCGAGGACAGCCCGCTCCGGCACGCCCCGCATACGGTCGAGGATCTGGTCGCCGACTGGAGCCGCGCCTACAGCCGCGAGCAAGGCTGCTTTCCGCCCGGCGCCTTCCGGGTGGACAAGTATTGGCCGCCGGTGGGACGGGTGGACAATGTGCATGGCGATCGCAACCTGATCTGCACTTGCCCGCCGCTTGAAGCCTATGAGGACGCGGCCGAATAGGGGCTGCGCCCGGATTGAAAAAGGGGGGCATGGCCCCCCCTTTGCTTTGCCAGGGCCATCCCCGGCGTATCTTGTGCAACCGACGGTCCGGCGCCGCGCTGGTGGCAGGCTGCCGCCGCCCCCGTCACACCGGTTTGCCCGTCACATCGGTTTGAAGGCCCGCATCAGGAAATCGGGCACATGATCGCCCATGCCGACGACGGGCGCGCCGTCGTCTTCGCGGTTGCGGCCACGGCGGCGATCCTCGCGCCCGTCGCGCCGCTTTTCACGGGGGGCGGCGACGGCGGCGGGTTCGGGGGTGGCCGACCTGTCAGGGGCCGGGGCAGGGGCCTGGACCGGCGCGGTTTGGGCAACCGGGGTCTGCGGCGCGCGGGCGGTTTCACGCCGGGCGCGCGGTTCGCGCGCTTCGCGGGTCTTGCGGGGGCGGCGCTCCTCGGCGGGGCTGTCATCCGCCGCGGGCGGGGCATCGGCCAGCGGCGCCGTGACGCGCGGCAGCGGTCCTTGCAGCATGTGCTCGATCGCGGCGAGGTATTTCTCGTCGGAGGGCGTGGACAGGGTGAAAGCCTTGCCCTTGCGCCCCGCGCGCCCGGTGCGGCCGATCCGATGCACATAATCCTCGGCATGGCTGGGCACATCGAAGTTGAGCACATGGCTCACAGCCGGGATATCGAGCCCGCGCGCCGCCACGTCCGAGGCCACCAGAAACCGCAGCGTGCCATCGCGGAAGCCATCGAGCGTGCGGGTGCGCACCGACTGGTCCAGATCGCCATGGATCGGTGCGGCATCCAGCCCGTGCCGCTTGAGCGATTTGGCGACCGTATCGACATCGACCTTGCGGTTGCAGAAGATGATCGCATTGCTGCAGGCTTCGCCCTCGGCGGCGATCAGCGCGCGCAGCATGGCGCGCTTTTCCTTGAAGGCGCGGTCCTTGCGCGAGGGTTTGAACTCGATCAGCGCCTGCTCGATGGTTTCCGAGGTGGTGGCCTGACGGGCAACTTCGACCTTGGCGGGGCTGGAGAGGAAGGTGTTGGTGATGCGCTCGATCTCGGGCGCCATGGTGGCCGAGAAGAAGAGCGTCTGGCGGGTAAAGGGCGTGAGGTTGAAGATGCGCTCGATATCGGGGATGAAGCCCATGTCGAGCATCCGGTCGGCCTCATCGACGACCATCACCTCAACGCCGGTCAGCAGCAGCTTGCCGCGCTCGAAATGGTCGAGCAGCCGGCCCGGCGTGGCGATCAGCACATCGACGCCACGGTCGATCAGCTTGTCCTGCTCGCCGAAGCTGACGCCACCGATCAGGAGCGCCTTGGTCAGCTTGGTATGCTTGGCATAGATGTCGAAATTCTCGGCCACCTGGGCGGCGAGTTCACGCGTGGGGGCCAGCACCAGGCTGCGGGGCATGCGCGCGCGCGCGCGGCCGCGGGCCAGTCGGGTGATCAGCGGCAGCGTGAACGAAGCCGTCTTGCCGGTGCCGGTCTGGGCGATGCCCAGCACATCGCGCCCTTCGAGCGCATGCGGTATGGCCTGGGCCTGGATCGGCGTAGGGGTTTCATAGCCGGCTTCGGCGATGGCCTTGAGGACCTTGGGGTCCAGTGCGAGATCGGTAAATTTTATCATTTGCGTCCATTTGTTACGGCATCGGGCCGTAATTCTGAAAAGGGACGCATGCCATTTCGCGTCCCGGCATCGGGCTGAGCGGCGTCTTGCCGTGGCAGCGACGTAGCGCAAAAGCGCCACGGGGTCAATCATGTGCCCCATGCCGCGCGGGGCGCGTGGCGAAATGTGGCATGAATCCGGCGCAGTTGCGGCGCGATGCGCGAGTTAACCGCAAATTAACCCTCTTTTCGCCGCGCCTGTTCCCAAAGCCCGACGCATTTGAACCGCATTAACCAATCATTCGGAAATCTGCTTGAATGCGAGTGCCCTTTTATGAATGTTCGTGCCGCCATCGCCAGTCATCCGCGCGCCAATGCCCGACCGGCGAGCGTCGATACCCATGTATCACCACCCGTATCACCCCCCCAGATTGCCCCGCATATTGCCCCGCCCGCGCCGGGTCCGGGGGCGCTGCCCTCGCCGGCGCAGTTCGCGTCGCTTTGCGAGGTGATCAAGACGGTCTTTGCGGTGCCGGCGGTAACCATCGCGCTCAACGGCGCGCCGACGAATGCCGAGACCGGGGTTTATCGCGCGTTTCTGGAGATCCCGCTGATCAGCGGCGACGAGGTGATCGGCTCGCTCAGGGTGCTCGATACCGACAACCGCGCCTTTACCGACCGCGACTGCGTTCTGCTGGAGGGCTTTGCCCGGCTGGTGGTGGAGCAGGTGGGGCTATGGGCAGAAGCCAGCCGCGACATGCTCACCAATGCCATGACGCGTCGCGTGTTCTATGATGTGCTGCACAAGAGCTTCGCGGCGCGCCAGCGCACCGGCGGGCGGGCGACGCTGGTGATCTTCGACCTCGACCATTTCAAGGCGATCAACGACACCTGGGGCCACAGCGCCGGCGATGCGGTGTTGCGCACCGTTTCGCGCGTGGTGCAGCGCGAGCTGCGCACCGAGGACAGTTTCGGCCGGCTGGGCGGCGAGGAATTCGGCATTCTTCTGGCCAATGCCGATGGCGCCGCCGCTGTCGATGTGACCGAGCGCATCCGCGCCGCCGTTGCCGCCGCCATCGTGCCGGGCCACCCCGATATCCGGGTCACCGCCAGTTTCGGCGTGGCCGAGTTGAGCGACACCATGCTCAATGATGAGGATTGGGCCGCCGCCGCCGACAACCAGCTCTATCGGGCCAAGGATGCCGGGCGCAACCGCGTGTGCCTGGCCACCAAGCCGCTGCGCGCGCCGCTGCTGAACTGAGCCTTTCGCCTTGCCAGCAGGGGGCGTGCCTGCGTTGCGGCTCTTGCCGGGGGCGGGCGGCTGGCCTATGACGGCGCCATGTCCGAGCCGCGCCCCATCAGCCCCGCCAACATCCCCGTCCTGCCGCCCGAGATCGCGCGCCGGCGGACTTTTGCCATCATCTCGCACCCCGATGCCGGCAAGACCACGCTGACCGAGAAGTTCCTGCTTTTCGGCGGTGCGATCCAGATGGCCGGGCAGGTGCGCGCCAAGGGCGAGGCGCGGCGCACGCGCTCGGATTTCATGCAGATGGAGAAGGATCGCGGGATCTCGGTCTCGGCCTCGGCGATGTCGTTCGATTTCGACGGCTTTCGCTTCAATCTGGTCGATACACCGGGCCACAGCGATTTTTCCGAAGACACCTATCGCACGCTGACCGCGGTGGATGCGGCGATCATGGTCATTGATGGCGCCAAGGGCGTGGAAAGCCAGACCCGCAAGCTGTTCGAGGTCTGCCGGTTGCGCGACCTGCCGATTCTTACCTTTTGCAACAAGATGGACCGCGAGGCGCGCGACACATTCGAGATCATCGACGAGATCCAGGAAAACCTGGCCATCGACGTGACGCCGGCAAGCTGGCCCATCGGGCAGGGGCGCGATTTCATCGGCTGCTATGACATTGTGCATGACCGGCTGGAACTGATGGACCGCGCCGACCGCAACCGCGTGGCAGAGAGCATCGTCATCGACGGGCTCGATGATCCGAAACTGGCCGAGCATGTGCCCGCCGATCTGCTGGAGAAGCTGCGCGAAGAGCTGGAAATGGCGCGCGAATTGCTGCCGGGTTTCGAGCGCGCCTCGATCCTGAATGGCTCGATGACGCCGATCTGGTTTGGCTCGGCGATCAATTCCTTCGGGGTGCGGGAACTGATGCGCGGCATGGCCGAATACGGCCCCCCGCCGCAGATGCTGCCCACCGACAAGCGCCAGGTCAGCCCCGAGGAGAAGCCGGTCACCGGCTTCGTGTTCAAGGTCCAGGCCAATATGGACCCCAAGCACCGCGACCGGGTGGCTTTCGTGCGGCTGGCATCGGGGCATTTTCTGCGCGGCATGAAGCTTTTGCATGTGCGCGCCGGCAAGCCGATGGCGGTGAGCAACCCGGTGCTGTTTCTGGCCTCGGACCGCGAACTGGCCGAGGAGGCCTGGGCGGGCGATATCATCGGTATTCCCAACCACGGGCAGTTGCGCATCGGCGATACGCTGACCGAGGGCGAGGCGCTGCGCTTCACCGGCATCCCGTCCTTCGCGCCCGAACTGCTGCAAAGCTGCCGTGCGGGCGATCCGATGAAGGCCAAGCATCTGGAAAAGGCGCTGATGCAGTTTGCAGAAGAGGGCGCGGCCAAGGTGTTCAAGCCCAATATCGGCTCGGGATTCATTGTCGGTGTGGTGGGGGCGCTGCAATTCGAGGTGCTGGCCAGCCGGATCGAGCTGGAATACGGGCTGCCGGTGCGGTTTGAGGGCTCGCAGTTCACTTCCGCGCGCTGGGTTTCCGGCGACAAGGACAAGGTCGAGGCTTTCGTCGCCGCCAACAAGGGCCATATTGCCACCGATCACGACGGCGACATGGTGTATCTGACGCGCCTGCAATGGGATATCGACCGCGCGGTGCGCGATTACCCCGATGTCAAGCTGACCGCGACCAAGGAAATGATGGTCTGAATCCCCACGGCGCTGGCAGGCAGCCTTGCCCACGGGGATTTCGGGGATGGAAGGGGCTTTGCCCCCTCTGGTCTGCGCCCATTCACCCCCAGGATACTTGCGGCACAAAGACGGCTGCGGCACAAGGACGTGGCGCCGCCCGGAGCCGGGCGCGGGGTCAGTTTGCGCGGGCGCCTTGCAGCCAGCTCCAGATGCGCGCCGGGGTGAAGGGCATGTCGATATGGTGCACGCCCTGATCCCAGAGCGCGTCAAGCACCGCATTGGAAAGCGCCGAGAGCGCGCCCACGGTGCCGGCCTCGCCGCAGCCCTTCATGCCCAGCGGGTTATTGGCCGAGGGGGTGGGCTCGTGCAGCACGCGGAAGAAGGGCAGGTCAGCCGCGCGGGGCAGGGCGTAATCCATGAAGCTGCCGCTGAGCAGCTGACCATCGGGGTCAAAGGCCATGTCTTCGCAGATGGCCTGACCGAATCCCTGGGCGATACCGCCATGCACCTGGCCCTCGGCGAGCATCGGATGCATGACATTGCCGAAATCATCCACCGCCAGGAAGCGATCAAGCACCAGCGCGCCGGTCTCGGGGTCGATCTCGACCTCGCACAGATGCGCGCCATTGGGGAATGAGCGCCCCTCGAGGCGGGCGCGGTGTTCGTGGCGCAGCAGATCCTTGCGGCCCTGCTGGCGGGCCAGAGCGGCGGCTTCAGGCAGGGTGAGCCGGTGGTTGGAGGCGGGAGCGCGGAAGATGCCCTCGTCGAAGCTGAAGGGGCCGGCACCGAGTGTTTCTTCAAGGAAACCGGCGAAGGCCGCGATCATGCGCGTGGTGGTGGCATGGGTGGCATAGGACTGGATGGTGACCGAGCGCGAGCCGCCGGTGCCGCCGCCACGCGCGATGCGGTCGCTGTCGCCCATGATCACGTCGATCGTCGCGACATCGAGCCCGGTGAGATCGGCAAGATACTGGGCGTAGACGGTTTCATGGCCCTGGCCGTTGGATTGCGTGCCGACATAGAGGTTGACCCCGCCATCGTCGCGCAACTCGATGGTGGCCCCCTCGCTGTCATCACCGAGGATGGTTTCGATGTAATAGCTCAGCCCCAGCCCGCGCAGCTTGCCCCGCGCGGCGCTGGCGGCGCGCCGGGCGGGAAATCCGGCGGCATCGCCTGCTGCCTCGGCCCGGTCGAGCACGCGGTTGAAATCGCCGACATCATAGGCCAGCCCCGCCGGTGTGGGATAGGGGAAGCGGTTGAGCGCAATGAAGTTGCGCCGCCGCAGGTCGAAGGGCGAAAGCCCCAGCTCGCGCGCGGCCTGGTCAATGGTGCGTTCCAGCAGCGTCACGGCCTCGGGGCGGCCGGCACCGCGATAGGCGTCAACGGGGGTGGTATTGGTATAGATCCCCTGCACCTGCAGATCGACGGCGGGGATGTCATAGACACCGATCAGCACCTTGGCGAAAAGTTCGGACTGGATGTTCTGGCCGAATTGCGAGTTGTAGGCACCCAGATTGGTGCGCGAGCGCACGCGGTAGCCGATGATGCGGTGATCGGTGTCAAAGGCCAGTTCGGCCTCGCTGGTCAGATCGCGTGCGCCATTGTCCGACAGCATGGCCTCGGCGCGGTCCGAGATCCAGGCGACCGGCCGGCCCAGTGCGCGCGTGGCATGGGCGATGGCGAAATGTTCGGGATAGATCATCACCTTCATGCCGAAGCCGCCGCCAACATCGGGGGTGGTGACGCGCACCTGTTCGGGGTCGAGGTCCAGCATGCGCGCCAGTTCACGCTTGAGCACCCAGACGCCCTGGCCGTTGAAGGCCAGATGCAGCCGCGTGCCGTCCCATTCGGCACAGGCCGCGCGCGGCTCGATCGAGGCGGCGGTGACGCGGTTTTGCCGCACGCTCAGGCGGGTGACATGGGCGGCTCGCGCGAAGGCTGCATCCGTCGCGGCGGGGTCGCCCAGGTGCCAGTCATAGGCGCGGTTGGCGGGCGCCTCGGGGTGCAGATCGGTGCCGCCGGGCGCGAGTTCCAGATGCGCGGGCAAATCGTCGTAGTCAAGCGCGATGGCTTCGATGGCATCGAGCGCGGCTGCGCGGCTTTCGGCAACAACCAGCGCCACCGCCTCGCCCATGTGGCGCATCACGCCATCAGCGAGAACCGGGCGCTGGGTGGGTGCGCCGGTGACGCCGCGATGATCGCGCGCGAGGAGCGCATAGAGCGGACTGGTCAGGCCGGCGGCCTTGAGGTCATCGGCGCTCCAGATGCCGTGAATGCCGGGCATCGCGCGCGCGGCCTGGGGATCGAGGCCGCTGATGCGGGCATGGGCGACGGGCGCGCGCAGGAAGGCCGCATGCAGCGCACCAGCGGGCAGGGTATCGGCCAGGTAGCGCCCCGCGCCTTTCAGAAAGCGGATGTCCTCGCGGCGCTTTCCGCCCTGTGCCTTGCCAAATGCGCGCATGCCTGCCCCCCGGCGCGACCCTGTGGCGCGCTTTTCTGCTCTGGCTGCGAGGATAGCGGCCCGGAGCGGCAGGGCAAGGGGGGGGCGGCCGATTTGCCGGGCGGGGGCGATGCTCTGGCGGTGGCGGGGGGCTTTGCCCCCTCTGGGCTGCGCCCATTCACCCCCAGGATATTTGCGGCACAAAGACGCGCGCGGGCTGTCTGAAAAACCCCTCGGGTGAGGGGGCAGGGGAGCTGAGGGTCAGGGAGCTAGGGCAAGGGCGAGCTGCACGCCCAGCGCGCCAAACCCGTTGAAACGGGTGTTGGTGACGACCGAATAGGCGCCCATGCCCTGCATCAGCAGGTAGTCGCCCTCTTGCATGTCGTCGGGCAGCGCGGTTTCGCCGGGCAGGCGATCGACGCTGTCGCAGGTGGGGCCGAAGATGACCCGCCGGCGCGGCTCGCCCCGGCGCTGGGCGCCATCGGCGCCATGCGCGGTGATGCGGTCGGTCATGCCCATCAGCGGCATTTCGGCCAGCGCGCCGTAGATCCCGTCATTGAGAAAGACATGCGTGTCGTCGCGCAATGCCTTCACGCGGGCGAGCAGGGCGAAGCTGTCGGCGACCATGCCGCGGCCAGGTTCGCAGATCAGCGCCGGGGCCTGGGCACCGAACACCTCGTCGGTGGTGCGCGCGATCAGCCGGAAGATGGCATCGAGGGTGGGCATTTCGCCCTGCACCCGGTGCGAGGGGAAGCCGCCGCCGACATTGAGGCGCGCGGGCGCAACGCCGGCGGCCTCGCCGATGCGGTGGGCGGCGCGGATATAGGCGTCCCAGGCGGCCGGGTCGGTGCATTGGGTGCCGGGGTGGAAGGTCAGCGAGGCGGTGTAGCCTGCCGCGTCGATGCGGCGCAGAAGCTCGGTGGCAAGATCCTCGGTGGCGCCGAACTTGGCGCCGAAGTCATAGGCCGCACCGGACACCGGCAACTTGAAGCGCGCGGTGATCTCGACCCCGGCGCCGCAGGTGCGGCGATTGGGGACCAGCGCGATCAGCTTGTCCAGCTCGCTCAGCGAATCGACCGAATAGGAGGCGGCATCGTGATGAACGGCGAACTCGATCTCGTGGCGGGCGCGCACGGGGTTGTTGTAATGCAGCACCGCACCGGGCACGAGGCGCCGGATCAGGGCGATCTCCTCGGGCGAGGCGACATCGAAGGCCATGATGCCGGCGGCGGCCAGATTGACGATCACCGCCTCTTCCGGATTGGCCTTGACGGCATAGGTCACAAGCCCCGGAAAGCCGGCGAGGAAGCGCCGGGCCTGGGCTTGCAGCGCTGCGGGAGACAGAAACAGGACCGGGTCATTGGGACCCACGGAGCGGAGGAATTCGACCGGCGAGGCCCAGATTGTCTCAGAAAAACCCATTGGTGTGCCCTTTCACCAAGCTGCGCATCGTGTCCGGGCCATCCCCGGCACTGTAGAGCAGGATCGCGCATTTAGGTGACAATCTCACCGATCAAAAGGCTGTAAATGACGACCCAATGGAATAAATTCACGAAAGATTCGGCGATTCGACGGATGTGGCATGGATGAACTGGACAAGGCGCTGCTGGCGCAGCTTTCGATGGATGCGCGGTTGCCGCTGGCGACGTTGTCGCGCAGGCTGAAGGTGGCGCGCTCGACCGTGCAATCGCGGCTGGAGCGGCTGGAAGGTTCCGGGGTGATTGCGGGTTACACGGTGAAGCTGGGCGAGGGCGCGCGCCAGGGTCAGATCCGCGCCAGCGTGTTGCTGATGATCGAGCCGCGCAATCAGGCGGCGATTCTGGCGCGGCTGAAGGCGCTGGCGGAAGTGGAGCGCGTGCATACCATTTCCGGGCGGTGTGATCTGCTTTTGCAACTGGCCGCGTCCAGCACGGCGGCGCTGGATACGGTGCTGGATTCGATCGGCGAGATCCCCGGCGTGCGCTCGTCGGAAAGCCTGATCCATCTGTCCACGAAATTCGACCGCAGCCGCTAGATGTCGGCGTCCCACCAGCCCTTGCCCGAGCGCGGATCGACATAGACCACGATCACCTCGCCCTTTGCTGCCAGGTCGTCGTGATCATGCATCCCCGATCGCCCGGTCTGGCCCAGGGCATCGAGCCAGTGAAGCCGGTAGCGGGTGCGCCCGTTGACCTGCACATTGAGCGCCTCGTGTTCGGTGACGCGCGCCTGGCGCACCTCGCCGAACCAGACCGCACGAAAGAGCTGCGCCTTGCGTCGGCCGATCCAGACCAGTGCCACCAGGGCGCACAGCGCGAATGGCACCGCGATGGCAAGCAGAATGCGCCCGGTCCGGCGCGACTGGCCCGGTTCGATCTCGTTGGTCAGCGGGTCATGGAGGACATAGCGCACAAGGATTTCGTCGCCCGGCGCCATGGCATTGTAGGTGGCACGGTTCACGCTGCGCCGGGTGGTCACGGCATCACCGGATGAGGGCTGAAAACGGTATTCGACGCGGTATTCGGTCTGCGTGCGCCCGTCGTTGTCGCGCGAGGTGCGGATATCGCGGGCGATGACCCGCGCCACCGCTTCGGCGCCATGCAGATCAAGCCGGTCGGCCTTGCGCAATTCATGCAGGGCAAAAAGGCTCAGTCCGATGGCCAGGGCCAGCGGCAGCAAGGGCACCCAGATGAAATGCCTGGTGAACAGCCGTCTGAACGTGATCCTGCGCCGCTCCATTGCCGCCCCCTGACCGACGTGCCCGTATCCGGGCATGATAACAGCGCCGCAGATGCTTGCGCAGGGCGAATCTTCAGGCGCGGGCACTGGCCTGACGGCGCGGGTGCCTAGCGCGTGGTGGCCTGTGCAAGCACGCGGCCCGCCGCTGCCAGCGCGCCCGGCCCATGCTCGATGCCCAGCGCCTCCATCCCGGTCTGCATGACCCCCAGCGCGCCCAGCACCATATGCGCGTTGACATGCCCCATATGCGCCAGCCGGAAGAACCCGTCGGCCGCGGCTGTGCCGGGCTCGGCCATGCCCAGCCCGATACCCAGCGTGACCCCGGCCTGATGCTCGCACCATTGGCGCAGGCGCGCGCCGTCGGGGCTGTCCAGGCGCATGGCCGTTACCGCATGGCCCCGCGCCGCCGGATCGGCAATGTTGAGCCGGAAGGCACCTTGTGTTGCCCAGGCCTCGCCCGCCGCCCAGACCGCGCCGGCCAAAGCCGCATGGCGCGCCCAGACCGCCAAAAGCCCCTCTTCATGCACGATCATATCAAGCGATTCGCGCAGCCCGAACAGGTGATGCGTCGGTGCCGTGCCACAGAAATACTGGTAGAAATGCTGCCCGAAGGCACGGCGCTCCCAGTCCCAGTAGGGGGTGCGCAGATCGCTGCCGCGCCCCGCCTCGCGCGCCTTGTCCGAAAACCACACCAGCCCCAGGCCCGGCGGCACCATCAATCCCTTCTGGCTGGCGCCGACCAGCACATCCACCCCCCAGTCGTCCATACGGAATTCATCGCAGCCCAGCGAGGCGATGCAATCGACCATAAGCAGCGCCGGGTGGCCCAGATCATCGAGCAGCTTGCGGATGGCGGCGATGTCGTTCTTGACGGTGGTGGCGGTATCGACATGCGTTACCAGAACCGCCTTGAAGCTGTGGGTGCGATCGGCAGCCAGCGCTTCGGCGGTGCGCGCCAGATCGACCGGCGCAGTGCGCCCGAAATCCAGCCGCTCGGTTCGCACGCCCAGCGCCTCGGCGCTCTCGGCCCAGCCCTCGCCGAAACGCCCGGTGATCAGCGACAGCGCGCGCTCGCCACGGCTGAAGGCATTGCAATTGGCGGCTTCCCAGGCGGCATGGCCATTGCCGATGTAGAGCGCGACATGCTGGCGCGTGCCGGCCAGCGCCTTGAGGTCCGGCCAGAGGGTTTCCACCATTTCCACCAGTGGCCCCTCATAGATATTGGGTGCGGCACGGTGCATGGCATTGAGCACGCGCTCGGGCATGACGGAGGGGCCGGGAATCGCCAGATATGGCCGGCCGTTGGCAAGGGACATGGGGGGTCTCCTGAACATGTGCAGCACTTGGCGCGCACTCTAGCAGCGGCGGGCGCGGCGTCAATTGGCCGGCGGTTGCGCGCCGCCCCTGTGCGCGCGCGCGTCGCTGTCCTATATCGGAGCAAGCGAAAGGAGTCTGCCCATGCCTGTCACCGAGCGACTGGACCCTCAAACCCGCTGCGCCCCGGCCCCCGGCCGCGCGGTGCTGCGCATCACCGGACCAGACCGCACGAGCTTTTTGCAGGGGCTGGTCAGCAACGATCTGGGCCGGCTGGCGACGCAGGGGATCCTCTATGCGGCGATGCTGACGCCGCAGGGCAAGTATCTGGCCGATTTCTTTCTGGTGGCGGATAGCGAGGCGGTGTTGCTGGATGTTGCCGCTCCGCTGGCTGAGGATCTGGCGCGCCGGCTGGCACTCTACAGGCTGCGCGCCAAGGTGGAGATCAGCCCGATCGTGCTTTCAGTGACGCGCGGCATCGGCCCGGCGCCGGAGCGAGCGCTGCGCGATCCGCGCCACCCTGATCTGGGCTGGCGGCTTTACGGCGCGGCGCTGGAACAGGGCGCGCCGGTGGACTGGGACGCGCTGCGCGTGGCGGCCATGGTGCCGGAAACCGGCATCGAGCTGATCCCCGGCGAAAGCTATATCCTTGAGCAGGGCTTCGCGCGGCTTGGCGGCGTGGATTTCCGCAAGGGCTGCTATGTCGGTCAGGAGGTGACGGCGCGCATGCACCACAAGACCGAGCTGCGCCGCGGCCTGGTGCGGGTGGCGATCGAGGGGCGCGCGCCCGCGGGCACCCCGATCGAGGATGAGAACGGCAAGCCTGCGGGTATGCTCTTCACGCAGGCCGGCGGGCAGGCGCTGGCCTGGCTGCGCCATGACCGGGCCCAGGGCGATCTGCGCGCCGGGGACGCGCGCCTGCGCTGGGGGGGTGAGACCGCGTGACCGGCCGGCTTCAGGTGATCACGTCGGGGGCGGTGCGCCCGGTTCGTGCCCTGATCGCGGCCAGCGCCTCGGCGGCGGCGATCACCTGTTTCAGGGCCGCTTGCGGCTCCTGCGCGGTATCAGCGGGCTCGAAGCGTTCCAGATAGAGCCGCAAGGTAGCGCCCTCGGTGCCGGTGCCCGAAAGCCGCAGCACTGCCCTTGAACCACATTCAAAGCTGATTTCAATACCCTGACCGGCGCTGTGCGTGCCGTCCACGGGGTCGTCATAGGCGAAATCATGCGCCTGATGCACGCACAGCCCGGCGACGTCGCGCCCGGCAAGGCCGGGCAGGGTGGCGCGCAGATCGGCCATGAGATCTGCTGCAAGATCGCCGGGCAAGCCCTCGTAATCATGGCGTGAATAGTAGTTACGGCCAAATTCGGCCCAATGCGTTTCCATCACCGCCCGCACCGATTGGCGGCGCCGGGCCAGGATGGTGAGCCACAGCAACACCGCCCAAAGGCCATCTTTCTCGCGCACATGGTTCGAGCCGGTGCCCGCCGATTCCTCGCCGCACAGTGTGACCAGCCCGGCATCGAGCAGATTGCCAAAGAATTTCCAGCCGGTCGGCGTGGCAAAGGCCGGCCAGCCGCGCGCCGCGGCCACGCGATCGACCGCGCGGCTGGTGGGCATGGAACGCGCCACGCCGTTCAACCCTTCGCTGTAGCCCGGCGCAAGATGGGCATTGGCGGCCAGCACTGCCAGGCTGTCGGAGGGGGTGACATAGACGCCGCGGCCCAGGATCATGTTGCGATCACCGTCGCCATCCGAGGCGGCGGCGAAATCAGGCGCGCCGGGTGCGAACATCGCCTCCAGCAGCGCGCGCGCCCACACCGGATTGGGGTCAGGATGGCCGCCGCCGAAATCGGGGCTGGGCAGGGCATTGATCACCGAGCCGCGTGCCGCCCCCAGCCGGTTTTCCAGTATTTCAACCGCATAAGGGCCGGTCACCGCATGCATGGCATCGAACCGAAGTTGAAATCCGCTTACAAAAAGAGAGCGTATTTCATTGAAATCAAACAACGTTTCCATAAGCTCCGCGTAGTCGGACACCGGGTTGACGATCTCGATGGTGGTGCCGCCGATCTGCACATCTCCGATGATCGACAAATTGACATCGGGGGCATCAAGGATCAGGTATTCGCGCAGCCGTTCGCTTTCGGCGTGGATGCGGGCGGTGATGGCCTCAGGCGCGGGGCCGCCATTGGATATGTTGTATTTGATGCCGAAATCGGCCTCGATCCCGCCGGGGTTGTGGCTGGCGGACAGGATCAGCCCGCCATCGGCGCCCCGCAGCCGGATCAGATGCGAGGCCGCCGGCGTGGACAAAAGCCCGTTTTGCCCAACAATGACCCGCGCCGCGCCCGAGGCCGCCGCCATGCGCAGAATCACCTGAATCGCCTGGTCGTTGAAGAAGCGCCCGTCGCCGCCGACCACCAGCACCTTGCCGGCGATGCCGCCGATGGCGTTCCAGATGCTCTGGGTGAAATTCTCCAGATAGCCGGGCTGCATGAAGATCCGGGTTTTCTGGCGCAACCCCGAGGTTCCCGGCTTCTGGCCGGGGATCGGGCGGGTGGGAACGCGGTCGAGGGTCATGATACTGGCTACTCTGCGTTAGGGTTTGGCATGGGTCTGACCCGGATGCGCGGCAGGGTTTGGGCGGGAAAGCGGCGAAAATGGTAAATGCGGGTTTAACCGCTTTCCGGCGACCGGCAGATCCTGCGCAACCCAAAGTCGTCCGTGCGGCCCATGCCGACGGGAAATGCGAACGGCCGCGCCCGAGTGGCGCCGCGCCCGGTGGTGGCCTTAGCGCGACACCTCGGTCAGGCGGCGCTTCACGTATTCGCTGACATGGCCCAGCATCGGCTGCATATGCACATCTTCGTCGCGGAAGAAATGATCCGCGCCGTCGATCTCGGTATGGGTGATGGTGATGCCCTTCTGCTCATGCAGCTTGGACACCAGCCCCGCCACGTCGCGCGGCGGCGCAATGCGATCGGCGGTGCCGTTGATGATCAGCCCCGAGGCGGGGCAGGGTGCCAGAAAGCTGAAATCATACATGTTTGCCGGCGGCGCCACCGAGACGAAGCCGGTAATGTCTGGCCGGCGCATCAGCAGTTGCATGCCGATCCAGGCGCCGAAGCTGAACCCCGCCACCCAGCAGTGCCGGGCATTCTGGTTCATTGCCTGAAGATAGTCGAGCGCCGCGGCGGCATCGGACAATTCGCCGATTCCCTGATCATATTCGCCCTGGCTGCGCCCGACACCGCGGAAATTGAACCGAAGGACAGAAAAGCCCAGGCTGTGAAAGGCGTAGTGCAGGTTATAGACCACCTTGTTGTTCATCGTCCCGCCGAACTGCGGATGCGGATGCAGCACGATGGCAATGGGGGCGTCGCGGTTCGGCTGGGGGTGGTAGCGGCCTTCGAGGCGGCCTTCGGGGCCGGGGAAAATCACTTCGGGCATCGGACGACCTTCTGCTCTCGCGGCATCTTGTCAGGTTATCGACAGGCTCTTATCTTGACAAAAGAAGTCGGACAACCTAGAACGTTTCTAATATTTCTGCGCCGGCCTCATGGCTGAGGCCGTGCGTGGGGTCTAGCAGTTAAGCAAGGCGCGGGCGCGCGTCAACGTATTTGGTGGTTGTAACGGGCCGCCCGGCCATACCGGCAGCTATTGCGGAGCAATTCCATGAAGCTTTCTACCAAGGGGCGCTATGCGATGGTGGCAATGGTCGATCTTGCCATCCTGCTGGCGCGCACCCCGGCGCAGCATGTCTCGCTGGCCGAGATCGCGCGGCGGCAGGACGTGTCGCTGGCCTATCTGGAGCAGCTTTTCGTCAAGTTGCGCCGCGCGGGGCTGGTCGAATCGGTGCGCGGCCCTGGGGGTGGCTATCGCCTGGCCCGCGCGCCGGCGGAGATCAGGGTATCGGAGGTGCTGGAAGCGGTCGAAGAGACCGTCTCGGCGCTGGAAATGGGCGCGGGCGCGTCCGGGGCGGTATCCGGCAGCCAGGCGCAATCCATGACCAATCGGTTGTGGGAAAGCCTCTCGGCGCAGGTTTATGTCTTTCTGCATCAGACCACACTGGCCGATATTGCCGGCAACATGCTCAAGCCCTGCCCGGCGGTGCCGGGCCTGTTCCGGGTGACTCCATGAGTGCAAGGCTCTACCTGGACTGGAACGCCACCGCGCCCCTGCGCCCAGAGGCGCGCGCGGCGATGCTGGCGGCGATGGATCTGGTAGGCAATGCCAGTTCCATTCATGCCGAGGGTCGCGCGGTGCGCGCCATGATCGAGCGCGCGCGCGCGCAGGTCTCGGCGGCGCTGGGAGCCGACGGGGCGGATCTGGTGTTCACCTCGGGCGCGACCGAGGCCGCGGCGCTGGCCTGTGCCGGGCGGGGGCTGCAATGCGCACCGATCGAGCATGACGCAGTGCTGGCCGGTTGCCTGCCCGACCTGCCGGTGGACCGGCAGGGGCGGGTGACGGTCAGTGACCCGGCGCATGCGGCGCTGCAACTGGCCAATTCGGAAACCGGCATCCTTCAGGATCTGCCCGAGGGGCTGGCGCTGAGCGATCTGACGCAGGCTTTCGGCAAGCTGCCCTTCGCGTTCAACTGGCTGGGCTGCGCGATGGGGCTGATCTCGGCGCACAAGCTGGGCGGGCCAAAGGGCGTGGGCGCGCTGGTGCTGCGCCAGGGGCTGGAGGTTGCCGCCCAGATCCGTGGCGGCGGGCAGGAGATGGGGCGCCGCGCCGGCACCGAGAATGTCATTGGCATTGCCGGTTTCGGGGCTGCCGCCGAGGCGGCAGCGCGCGATCTGGCCGATGGCCTCTGGGAGCGGGTTGCGGAAGTTAGAAATATTCTAGAAAAGGCACTGGAAGCCGAATGTCCGGGGATTATCTCCGTGGGCAAAGGCGTGGCGCGGCTGCCCAATACTCTATGCCTGATCACTCCGGGCTGGAAGGGTGAGACGCAGGTGATGACGATGGATCTGGCCGGGTTCGCGGTTTCCGCTGGGTCGGCCTGTTCGTCGGGCAAGGTGACGGGCAGCAGGGTGCTGACGGCGATGGGGTTCGATGCGGTTGCGGCAGGCTCTGCCTTGCGGCTTTCGCTGGGTCCGCAGGTCTCGCGCGAGGATGCTCTGCGCTTCGTGCAGGCCTATGGCGCGGCGTGGAAACGGGCGCGCATGCGCATGAAGTGACCCGTGCCCGGTCGGGGGCACAGAGGGGCGCACAGGGGTGCAACCGCGCCCGGCAAGGAACAGATGGCGGGTGATCCCGCCGGCAGAAACGGAAACGGGAAGAAAGAAATGGCGGCACTGGACGAGAGCCTTGAAATCCGCGACGGCGTTGACCGCGAGACGGTCGAAACCGTCCAATCCATGGCGGGCAAATACAAGCACGGCTGGGAAACCGACATCGAGATGGAATTCGCGCCCAAGGGCGTGAACGAGGATATCGTGCGGCTGATCTCGGCAAAGAACGACGAGCCCGAATGGATGACCGAATGGCGGCTGGGCGCGTTCCGGCGCTGGCAGCAGATGGAAGAGCCTGACTGGGCGATGCTGTCGATCCCGCCGATCGACTATCAGGACCAGTATTACTTCGCCCGTCCCAAAAGCATGTCGGAGAAGCCCAAGAGCCTCGATGATGTCGATCCCAAGCTGTTGGCGACCTACAAGAAGCTGGGCATCCCGCTGAAGGAGCAGATGCTTCTGGCCGGGGTTGAGGGCACCGAGGAGCGCAAGGTGGCCGTTGATGCGGTGTTCGATTCCGTCAGCCTGGGCACCACCTTCAAGGATGAGTTGATGAAGGCGGGCGTGATCTTCTGCTCGATCTCGGAGGCGATCCGCAAATACCCTGACCTGGTGAAGAAATACCTCGGCTCGGTGGTGCCGGTCAGTGACAATTACTTCGCCACGCTCAACAGCGCGGTCTTTTCGGATGGCTCGTTCGTCTATGTGCCGGCGGGCGTGCGCTGCCCGATGGAACTGTCCACCTATTTCCGCATCAATGCCGAGAATACCGGCCAGTTCGAGCGCACGCTGATCATTGCCGAGAAGGGCGCCTACGTCAGCTATCTTGAGGGCTGCACCGCGCCCAAGCGCGACACCCACCAACTGCACGCCGCGGTGGTGGAAATCGTGGTGCTCGAGGATGCCGAGGTCAAGTATTCGACCGTGCAGAACTGGTATCCGGGCGATGAGGACGGCAAGGGCGGGATCTACAATTTCGTCACCAAGCGCGCCGATTGCCGCGAGGCCCGCGCCAAGGTGATGTGGACGCAGGTTGAAACCGGCTCGGCGATCACCTGGAAATACCCGTCGTGCATCCTGCGTGGCGAGGAAAGCTCGGGCGAGTTCTATTCCATCGCCATCACCAACAACTGGCAGCAGGCCGATACCGGCACCAAGATGATCCATCTGGGCAAGAACACGCGCTCGCGCATCGTCTCCAAGGGGATCTCGGCGGGCCATGCCCAGAACACCTATCGCGGGCTGGTCAGCATGCATCCCAGGGCCACCAACAGTCGCAACTACACCCAGTGCGACAGCCTGCTCATCGGCGATCAGTGCGGGGCGCATACCGTGCCCTATATCGAGGTGAAGAACTCCTCCAGCCGCGTCGAGCATGAGGCCACCACCTCCAAGGTTGATGACGACCAGCTGTTCTATTGCCGCTCGCGCGGCATGGACGAGGAAGAGGCCGTGGCGCTGGTGGTCAACGGGTTCTGCCGCGAGGTCTTGCAGGCGCTGCCGATGGAATTTGCCATGGAGGCACAGGCGCTGGTGGCGATTTCGCTTGAGGGGAGCGTCGGCTGATGAACTGGAAATGGCTGCTGTCCGCGGGCGAGCCGCGCGCGCGCTACGTGCTGCTCATGGTGATCGGCGTGGTGGTGATGATGTCGCTGACCTATCCGGTCTGGGCGCCGGGCGGGCGGGGCATGGCGGCTTTCGCCGCCATCGCCG
>JBKBMS010000007.1:0-203658 GCA_046295695.1 Pararhodobacter sp.
CGCGCGGCACGCCCAGGCCGGCCATCGCCGCCCCGCCTGCCGTCGCGCCCAAAAGGCCACGGCGGCTGATGCCCTGGTTGATCTTGTCAGACATGGATCGTCTCCTTCTTGATGTTTGGATGGTTGGCACGGGCGGGATCGGCGCGCGTGGCGGTGCTGGGGCTGCTGGATGCAACAGCCTCGCGCCGCTTCAGCTTGCGGATCACGACCGGGCATCTGGTTTTCGACTGGTGGAGAACCTGGCAGTTGAGGCAGTTCAGGCACTCGTTGGGGTTGATCTCGCCCGTCGGATGAATGGCCTGCACGAAGCATTCGTTGGCGCAGGTCTGACAGGGGCTGCCGCATTCCCGATAGCGCTTGAGCCAGTCGAACATGCGCAGCCGGGCCGGGATCGCCAGCGCCGCGCCCAGCGGGCACAGGTAGCGGCAGTAGAAGCGCTCGATGAACAGCCCGGCCAGCAACAGCAGCACGGCGAAGGTGACAAAGGGCCATTCACGGACGAATTTCAGCACGATCGCGGTTTTGAACGGCTCGATCTCGGCCAGCCTCTCGCCCCAGGAGAGCGTGGCCATCGCCACCGCGAAAAGTGCCAGAAAAATGATGTATTTCAGCGCCCAGAGCCGCTCATGCAGCCCCCAGGGCAGGGCCAGCTGCGGCACCCGGAAGGCGCGGGCAATCTGGTTGCTGAGCTCTTGCAAGGCACCGAAAGGGCACAGCCAGCCGCAATAGGCGCCGCGCCCCCAGAAGATCAGCGCCGCCGCCACCGACCACCACAGGATGAAGGTCAGCGGCTCCAGCATGAAGGCTTGCCAGCTGAAGCCCTCGCGCAGCGAATGGGCCAGTGCCATAAGGTTGACCACCGAAAGCTGGGCGCTGGCATACCAGCCCAGAAAGCCCAAGGTGACGCTCAGAAACCCCATGCGGAACCAGTAGGTCAGGCGCGCCGAGCGGGTCAGGAAGCCCTGAAAGAAGAAGGCTGCCGTCAGCACGCCCAGCATGGCCAGAAGGCCCGCGATCTCGAAGCGCTTGTCCCACCAGATGCGCTCGATCAGGGCCATCTGCGCGGCGCGCTCGGCCTCGGCATCATGCAGGGCGTCAAGCGCGGTGGGCGCCGGGGCGGCTATCTCGCGCAGATAGGCGCGCGGCAGTTGATAGCCCAGCTCGAAAGTGGTGAAGACCCGCTCCAGCGCGGCGACATCGCGCTGGACCAGCAATTGCAGCCGCCAGGGTTCGGCCGGATCGAAGCCGACATCGGCGGGAATGCGAAACAGATCAAGCTCGGTGAAGCGGGGGGCACCCTCGGCGGCGACCTCGCCAAGGCGGCGGTGATCGCGGTCACGAAAGCGCAGCGCGTTATCGCCCTGGATCAGCGCGATACGGTCAAAAAGCCCGCCGCGCACATAGCCCGAACCCTTGAAGGAATAAAGCCCGCGCCCGGCCAGCAGAATGGCATGCTCGCCCTCATCGAGCCAGGCCGCAAGATTGGCGTATTCTGCCGCGCCCAGCAGCGCCTGCCCGACCGCCGGGTGGCTGACAAGGGCCGCGTGCAGGTCGATGAAGGTGGTCTCGGCGGGATCGCTCAGGGCGCGGCGCTGCGCGCGCGGATCATCGAGCCCGGCGAAAGCGGCATTGACCTGCCCGACATCGAGCGTCAGGCGCCGCACCGTGCCGTCGCCATGCAGCGAGAACCAGTCGATGGCGGCGGCGGCCGCAAGGTCGAGGGCGAAGCGTGGCCCGGTCCGCACCGGTGCCTCCAGCCCGCCCAACCCCAGCGCCCTTGCCACCCGGATACCCGCGCGCACGATCGAATCGTCGATCACCATGATGGTGACGGTGACGCCCGAGATGATGTTGAGATCGGCCACCGAGCCGCCGGCGCGCGCCACCTCGGCCAGATCAAGCCCGACATGCTGCTCCATCAGCGCCCGGATGCGCGCTTCCGGAATGCCGACAAGCACGATCGGTTCGGCATGATTGACCAGTTCAAGCCCGATGATGCGCGCCGCATCATCAACCGCGATCATGGTGTGGATGGGTTTGCCCGAATAGCCCGTGGTGCCCACGAAATCGCTGGTGATGAAGGCCCAGCCGATACGCTCGCCGCCGCGCAGCACCGGCGCCACCGGCAGATCGGCGCGCATTTCGCCATAGCCCGTGGCCCCTTCCACCAGCGCGCCCGCCGGAAATTCCGCCATGAAGCGCGGCAGATGCGCGGAACTCTGCGCCGACAGTGCAAGCGGCGTCATCAACGCCGCGAACAGCACGAACGCGGCGCTCAGCCGCAAAAGAAGCGGCAACAGAATCCGGTGCCACATGCCACCAAGGGGGGAAGCCAGGGAAAGGGAGACAAGGGCGTTGGGCATTGCTGGCTTTCACGAATGCAGGGGCGGTGCGCGCGGCCGGGCAGTCAGGGCGCGCGTGTGCGTCAGCACCGGCGCGGCGGGCGGTGCGGCGCGGCGATCGGCGCAGACCGCGCGCTGCATGGCCGAAGGCTCGGCCAGTGCCGCGAGCGCGGGGAACAGCAGACAATCGACACAGAGATACGGCGCGCAATGGGCCGGGGCGGGAGCGGGGGTGGCCGGCTCGCCGGCCTCGTTGATCAAGATGCGCACCGCGCCCTCGGCGGCGCAGATCAAAACCTCATGAAGCATGGCCTGGCCCGCCGCCGGACGGGCCTGCGCATAGCCCTGTCCCAGCAGCGCCAGCGCCAGGGACAGCGCGGCGATCAAGGTGACGAAGGGGGGTGCAAGGTTTCGCATGCCACCGCTCTAGCGCCTGCCCGCGCGTCACGCCTTGATCAGGATCAAGTAAAATGCCCCTTTTGGGGAAGGGCACGATTTTCCGCATCGCTGTTGGCCAGCGTGGCCTGCAGGCGATAGACTGACCCCCAGCCATCCACCCTGCACCGCCGGCACCATTCCAGCCGCCCGGAGCACACCGAACCCGGAGAGCGCATGCATCTGTCGAAATTCAGCGATTACGCGCTGCGCGCCGTTCTGCTTGCCGCCAGCCGGCCCGGCACCTTTGTCACCATCAAGGAAACCGCCGAATTCTATGCGATCTCGCAGGCGCATCTGAAGAAGGTGATCCGCCACCTGGCACAGAGGGGCTATGTTGACGCGGTGCGCGGCCATGGCGGCGGCTTCGCGCTGGCCCGACCGGCAAGCGAGATCAACCTCGGCGCGCTCCTGCGCGACACCGAGCCGGATTTCGCGCTGGTGGAGTGCTTTCGCGCCGGCAATGCCTGCCGCATCACCCGCGGCTGCCACTTGCCGGGCGTGTTTTCGCAAGCGCTGGGGGCCTTCTGGGCCGTGCTGGATCACCATACGCTGCATGATGTCGTGGTAGCGCCAGAGATGTTCGGCCCGTTGGTCGCCATGCCGGACCGCGGCGCACGGGGGTAAGGCAGCAGGGGGCTTTCCGCCCCCTCGGCGCGAATGGCGCCTCACCCCCGAGGATATTTCTTGCACAAAGACGATGCGCACCGCGGCCCTTCTGCCCGATTGCGCGGCAGGCAGGCAATGGGCGCGGGGTGAGCGCGGGGTGATAAATTTTTATCAGTTGATAAAATTTCAGAACATGGCAAGCTAGGGGCACAACAATCACAAGCAACCCACCCTGGGAGGTAGCCCGTGACCAACAGCCCGCAGACCGACGGCATCAAGGCCGGACGGCTTGATGCCGAGATGCTCGCCGGCAATTTCAGTGATCTTCACCCGCGACTGGACGACCACGAGGCGCGCGTTGCCGCCGATCGCTGTTATTTCTGCCATGATGCGCCCTGCATCACCGCCTGTCCCACGGCGATCGACATTCCGCTTTTCATCCGTCAGATCCAGGCCGGCCAGCCGGAGGCCGCGGCGCGCACGATCTTTGATCAGAACATTCTGGGGGCGATGTGCGCGCGCGTCTGCCCTACCGAAACGCTGTGCGAAGGAGCCTGCGTGCGCGAAGCCGCCGAGGGCCAGCCGGTGGAGATCGGGCGGTTGCAGCGCTATGCCACCGACGGGCTGGTGGAGCGCAACGACCATCCCTTCAAGCGTGCGGCTGCGACGGGAAAGCGTGTGGCGGTGGTGGGTGCCGGGCCGGCGGGGCTGGCCTGTGCGCACCGGCTGGCGATGCGCGGTCATGAGGTGATGATCTTCGAAGCGCGGCCGAAGCCCGGCGGGCTGAATGAATACGGTATTGCCGCCTACAAGGCCGCCCATGGCATTGCCCAGGCCGAGGTCGACTGGCTGCTGCGCATCGGCGGTATCAACATCAGGACCGGGGTTGCACTGGGGCGCGACGTATCGCTTGAGGAGTTGCGCGCGGACTACGACGCAGTGTTCCTGGGGATCGGCCTGGGCGGGGTGAACGCATTGGGCGCCCCCGGCGAGGATGCCGAAGGGGTGTGCGACGCGGTCGATTTCATCGCCGAACTGCGCCAGAGCCGCAATCTGTCGCAACTGCCCATCGGCCGGCATGTGGTGGTGATCGGCGGCGGCATGACGGCGATCGATGCCGCGGTGCAGTCGCGCCTGCTGGGCGCCGAGCATGTGAGCATGGTCTATCGGCGCGACCGCGGCGCGATGGGTGCATCGGACTATGAGATCGACCACGCATTGACCGAGGGGGTGACGCTGATCACCAATGCGATGCCGGTGGCCGTGCATGCCAATGGCGCGCTGCGCGAGGTCGAATTCGCCTATACGCGGCAGGGTGCGAAGGGGCTGGAACCCACCGGCGAGACCTTCCGCCTGCGCGCCGATCAACTGTTCAAGGCAATCGGGCAGCGGCTGGAAAACGTGCCGGATGGCCTGGCGGTCTCAGGCGGCAAGCTGGTGGCCGATGCCACGGGACGCACCGGGCTGGCCGGGGTCTGGGCGGGCGGCGACTGCACCGGCGGCGGCGAGGACCTGACGGTCACTGCCGTAGCCCAGGGCCGCGACGCGGCCGAAGACATCCACGCCAGCCTTACGTCCTGAGGGAGGGTATCATGGCCAATCTTGCAAGCAATTTCATCGGCATCAAATCGCCCAATCCGTTCTGGCTGGCCTCGGCCCCGCCGACCGACAAGGAATACAACGTCGTGCGCGCCTTCAAGGCGGGCTGGGGCGGGGTGGTCTGGAAGACGCTGGGCGCCGAGGGGCCACCCGTGGTCAATGTCAACGGGCCGCGTTATGGCGCGGTCTGGGGCGCCGACCGACGGCTTCTGGGGCTCAACAACATCGAACTGATCACCGACCGCCCGCTGGAGGTGAACCTGCGCGAGATCAAGCAGGTCAAGCGCGACTGGAAGGACCGCGCGCTGGTGGTCAGCCTGATGGTGCCCTGCGACGAGGAAAGCTGGAAGGCGATCTTGAAACATGTCGAGGACACCGAAGCCGACGGGGTGGAGCTGAACTTCGGCTGCCCGCATGGCATGGCCGAACGCGGCATGGGCTCGGCGGTCGGCCAGGTGCCGGAATATATCGAAATGGTCACGCGGTGGGTGAAGCAGCATTCGCGCATGCCCTGCATCGTCAAGCTGACGCCCAATATATCCGACATCCGCCGCCCGGCCGAAGCCGCGCGCAAGGGCGGCGCCGATGCCGTGAGCCTGATCAACACGATCAACTCGATCACCTCGGTCAATCTGGACGATTTCAGCCCCGAGCCGATGATCGACGGCAAGGGCACCCATGGCGGCTATTGCGGCCCGGCGGTGAAGCCCATCGCGCTCAACATGGTGGCCGAGATCGCCCGTAGCGCCGAAACCGCCGATCTGCCGATCTCCGGCATCGGGGGGATCAACACCTGGCGCGACGCGGCCGAGTTCATGGCGCTGGGCGCGGGCAATGTGCAGGTCTGCACGGCGGCCATGACCTACGGGTTCGGCATCATCAAGGAACTGACCGCGGGCCTGTCGCTCTACATGGATCAGAAGGGTTTCACGGCGGTTGATCAGATCGTGCGCAAGGCGGTGCCGAATGTCACCGACTGGCAGTATCTGAACCTCAACTACATCACCAAGGCCAGGATCGACCAGGATCTGTGCATCAGTTGCGGGCGCTGCTATGCCGCCTGCGAGGACACATCGCACCAGGCAATCGCCATGTCGCCCGAGCGCGTCTTCACCGTCAAGGACGAGGAATGCGTGGCCTGCAACCTGTGCGTCAATGTGTGCCCTGTCGAGGACTGCATCACCATGGAGCGCATGGCGGCCGGCACCACCGACCCGCGCACCGGCAAGGTGGTCGAGGATACGCCGGGCAACTGGACAACGCATCCCAACAATCCGATGGCACGGGCCGCCGAATGAAGCGGGTTTGAAAAAGCGGGCCTTCCCGGCCAGGCAAGGATGAAAGGGCCCGCGTGATGGCGGGCCCTTTCGCTTGCGTGGTGCGAGGGTGGTCTTGTGGTCATGCGGCCCGCCAAAGGCGCGGTCGGCCGCAAAAGCTCAGTATTTCAAATCGAAAGCGCGTCCTGGCTCGGGCCGCTGCGGCACGATATCGCCATAGGAACCGGTATTGGATGTGCCGATATCAGCCGTGGCCCTATCAGGCACGGCACGCGCAACAACCGGCTCAGGCTGGTCCGCGACAGCATCACCCGCACCGGCACCGGCACTGGCGCTGGCACTGGCGCTGGCAGCATCACCAAAGGAGGCGGGCGGCGCGCCGTCGAATTCCGGCAGGCCGGGATCCAGCGCGCGCGGCGGCTCCATGGTCTTTTCGCGCAGGAACTGAAGTATGTTGCGCACGAAGGCCGGCACCGGCCCCACCAGCTTGTCGCGGCGGGTGGGAAGGCGCATGTCGGCCGCGACGTTGACCTGATCAGCCGGGCGCAGGGCGCGAGCTGTTTCAGCGGCGCGCGCCGGGCGCTGGGGGCGCTGCCCGTCAACCCCAAGCGCGCCTGCGACATCGCGCGAAACGGCGGCCTGCGGCTGGGCAAAGACGGGGGGCATGACGGAATACATGGCGAAACCCGGATGATCTAGTTTTCCCGATGGTAGCTCGTTTCGCCCGGCGATGCCCGCAAAAGTGAAGGTTTCATGAAGGAAAAATTGAAAATTAGTTAATTGGCGCAGTTGGTTAACAGGAAAGGGGCGCCCCTTGCGAACGCCCCTTGCCAGCAGGTCGCGGTGGTTGTCAGCGGGTGGCCTTGCCGCGCAGGATCGAACGGCCGGCATATTCCGCCGTTTCGCCCAGCAATTCCTCGATGCGGATCAACTGGTTGTATTTGGCCAGCCGGTCCGAGCGCGCCAGCGAGCCGGTCTTGATCTGCCCGCAGTTCGTCGCCACCGCCAGATCGGCGATGGTGGCATCCTCGGTCTCGCCGGAGCGGTGCGACATCACGCAGCTCATGCGCGCACGATGCGCCATATCAACCGCGGCAAGCGTCTCGGTCAGTGTGCCGATCTGGTTGACCTTGACCAGCAGGCTGTTGGCGCAGCCACGCTCGATCCCCTGCGCGAGGCGGGCAGGGTTGGTGACAAAGAGATCGTCACCCACCAGTTGCACCTTGTCGCCCAGCCGCTCGGTCAGCAGCTTCCAGCCTTCCCAGTCATCCTCTGAACAGCCATCCTCGATGGACAGGATCGGATAGTCGCGCACCAGATCGGCCAGATAATCGACATTACCCTCAAGGCTTAGGTTTTTTCCTTCTCCTTCAAGAAGATACTGACCGTTCTTGAAGTATTCCGTGGCCGCACAGTCAAGCGCCAGCATGATGTCCTCGCCCGGTTTGAACCCGGCCTTCTCAATCGAGGATAGAATAAAATCAAGAGCTTCACGGGTAGAGTTGATATTCGGTGCGAAGCCGCCCTCATCCCCGACACCCGTTGCCAGCCCGGCCTGGTGCAGTTCCTTTTTCAACACATGGAACACCTCGGCCCCCATGCGCACCGCATCGCGGATATTGCCGGCACTGACCGGCATGATCATGAATTCCTGAATGTCGATCGGGTTGTCGGCATGCTCGCCGCCGTTGATGATGTTCATCATCGGCACCGGCAGCATCCGCGCCGAGGTGCCCCCGACATAGCGGTAGAGCGGCTGGCCGCTGGCCTCTGCGGCGGCCTTGGCCACCGCCAGCGACACGCCGAGGATTGCATTCGCGCCCAGCCGGGCCTTGTTCGGCGTGCCGTCCATCTCGATCAGCGCGCGGTCGATGGCCACCTGTTCGGTGGCATCGACGCCGGCCAGGGCCTCGGCGATCTCGCCATTGACGGCGGCGACGGCATTGAGCACGCCCTTGCCCAGATACCGCCGCTTGTCGCCGTCGCGCATTTCCACCGCCTCATGCGCGCCGGTCGACGCCCCCGAGGGCACCGCGGCGCGGCCCAGCGTGCCGTCCTCAAGGATCACATCCACCTCGACGGTGGGGTTGCCGCGACTGTCGAGGATCTCACGGCCGATGATATCGAGGATGGTGGTCATGCGGGGCCTCGTGCTGCTGCTGATTTGCGCCTCTATAGCTTGCGCATCGCGCCGGGGAAAGGGCAGCCTTGCACGGCTCAGGGCGCGCTGGAGCGCCCCGAGCCGGCTTCCTCCAGCAGCCGAAGCGCGGCGCGGTAGGTGGGCAGTTCGACCCACAGCCCATCAACCAGCGCGCGATCCTCGCCACGCGCGCGCGCGGCCTCGAAAGCGGCAATGCGCGCGCGCGCGGTGGCAAGCTCGGCTGCATCCGGGGTGAGGGCGGCATTGATGCCCGCGGCATGATCAGGCCGCACCAGCGCCTTGGCGCGGTAGCCCAGCGCGCGGGCGGCGCGGGCCTCGGCGGCGGCACCATCGGCATCGGTGAAGGTATAGGGCGCGTCGATCGGGGCAATGCCGGCGGCGCGGCAATCGAGCAGGAAACGCCCGCGCGCATGGGCCAGCTCAATTCCCGCGCGGCTGCGCTCGGCGCACAGGGAGGCCGCAAGATCCTCGGTGCCCAGAATGGCACCGCGCATGCGCGCGCTGGCAGCGGCCAGCAGGCGCAGATCGGCCACGCCAAGCGCCGTTTCACAGACGGGCAGGATGCCAACCCCGCCCGCGGCGCGCCCCAGGCGGGCCTCATGCGCGGCAATGGCGCTGTCAAGGGCGGCAATCTGGGCGGCTGTCTCGGCCATCGGCAGCGCGATCACCGCCGCCCCGGCCGCCATGGCGGCGGCCAGATCCTCGTTGCCCTCGGCCTCAAGCGGATTGATACGCACCGCCATCAGCTTGCCCGCCCCCTGCCCCACGGCCATTTTCACCGCCAGATCGTGCCGCGCCCGGGCGCGCGCCGGCGGCGGGGTGAAATCCTCAAGGTCCAGAATCAGCGCGTCGGCAGCGCAGGCACACATCGCATCAAACACCCCGGCATCATGGGCCGGGCCAAAAAGCCAGCTGCGTTGTTGCGCGACCCCGGTCATGCACTGCCCCCTTGCCTGTGCGCAGAAGCCACCAGCGCCCGATTGAGCGCGATCTGCCGCCACAGTGTGAAAAGCCCGGCCCCCACGATCAACCCCGAACCCAGGAGCGTCAAGCCATCGGGGCGTTCGCCAAAGAACATCGCGCCGATCGCCATGGCAAAGACCAGCCGCGAATAACGAAACGGCGTGGTCACCGCGATATCGCCCAGCCGCGTTGCGCTGACCAGCGCGCCATAGGCAAGAATCCCCGCCAGCAGCGCCAGAAAAAGCCAGCCCCATTGCACCGCATCCGGCATCACCGGCGCCTGCATGCCAAGCGCCATCAATACCAGCCCGCCCGGCACCACCGCCAGAAAGCCCCAGCCGGCAAGCTGCAGCGAATGAACCCGCGCCGGCACGCGCCGGGTGGCCAGATCACGCGCGCTGAGCGCCAGCACGCCCAGCACCGCCAGCAATGCCGCCGGATCGAAGGATGCCGCACCCGGACGCAGGATCAGCAGCACACCCGCAAAACCGATGCCGATGGCCAGCCAGCGCCGCCAGCCCACCGGCTCGCCCAGAAACAGCGCCGCCCCCAGCGTCACCGCCAGCGGCATGGCCTGAAGGATCGCCGTCACCACCGCCAACGGCACCATGACAATGGCCATGACCATGCTGGCCGCGCCCAGCATTTCCGCCAGATTGCGGATCAGCACCGCCCCACGCAGCGCCGAGGGATGCCAAAGGCCAAAGCCGCGCCGCGCCGCCAGCAGCCCGAAACACGCCGCCCCGCCCAGCCCGATGAACACCATGATCTGCCCGGCCGGGATTATCGCCGCCAGAAACTTGATCAGCGCGTCCTCAATGGCAAAGCCCGCCATTGCCGCCACCATCAGAAGGCTTCCGCGCAGGTTGTGCATCTCCGGCTCCGCTGTTGTGCCGCTCTTCCTAGCTTGCGGGCCGGGCCGGCGAAAGGGGGCATCACGCGCGCCGCCCGGCCCTGGCAGTGCGCGAAGAGATTGCGGCAAGGCAATGAAAATGTTAGGCTTACGCCTCCAGGAATTGGCGAAAAACATCATGGCAAGCTGGAGGCCGGCGATGTGGATTGCTCTTTTGGATCGGGCGCTGCGCCGTTTCGTGCGCCATGGCGGGCTTACCCTTGTCACCCCCGATGGTCAGCGCCGCAGCTATGGCGAGAACAAGGAGCCGGCGGTCACCGTCAGGCTGCGCGACGCAACGCTGGCCCGGCGGCTGGTGATCGATCCTGAACTGGCGCTGGGCGAGGGCTATGTCGATGGCGCGCTGGAAATCGCCGGCGACGATCTGCAGGGCCTGCTCGAACTGGCGATGCGCAACCTGCACGCCGCCCCCATGCGCGGTGCGATCCGGTTCAAGCGGCTGGCGCGCCGCTCGCGCCGGCTGGTTGATCAGTTCAACCCCGCCGCGCGGGCACGGCGCAATGTGGCGCATCACTACGATCTTTCCGGCGCGCTCTATGCCCTGTTTCTGGATGAGGACCGGCAGTATTCCTGCGCCTATTTCCGCCGCCCGGACGACACGCTGGAGGCCGCGCAACACCAGAAAAAGGCGCATATCGCGGCCAAGCTGCACCTTGTGCCGGGGATGCGGGTGCTCGATATCGGCTGCGGCTGGGGCGGCATGGCGCTGAGCCTGGCGCGCGATCATGGTGCACGGGTGCTGGGCATCACGCTGTCGCAAGAGCAGCTTGCCGTGGCGCGCGCGCGTGCCCGCGCCGCCGGGCTGGAGGCGCGTGTCGAATTCAGGCTGATGGATTACCGCGCCCTCGAAGGCCGCTTCGACCGCATCGTTTCGGTGGGCATGTTCGAGCATGTCGGCGCGCCGCATTTCCGCACCTATTTCCGTACCCTGCGCAACCTTCTTGCCGAAGATGGCGTGGCGCTGATCCATACCATCGGGCGCAGCGGTCCGCCGGGGGCGACCAACCCCTGGATCGCGCGCTACATCTTCCCCGGCGGCTACATCCCGGCGCTCTCCGAGGTCAGCGCCGCCATTGAGCGCGAGCGGCTTGTGAGTTGCGATATCGAGGTGCTGCGGCTGCACTATGCGCTGACCCTGCGCCACTGGTTCGAGCGTTTCAGCGCCAACGAGGCACAGGCGCGGGCTCTTTATGATGCGCGGTTCTGCCGGATGTGGCGGTTCTATCTGGCCGCATCAGAGCAGGCATTCCGCCATGGCGGGCTTTGCGTGTTCCAGTTTCAGCTGACGCGCAACCAACTGGCCGTGCCGATCACCCGCGACTACCTCTACGAGCCGCCGCTTCACGCCACCCAGCGCGCCGCCGAGTAGGGCTGCCGAGGAGCGCTGCACCCCTGCGCTGTCTCGTGATCAGGCGTTCAGCGCACCAGCTTGACGCCGAACAGCTCAAGCCGGTGGCCCTTGAGCCGATAGCCCAGCCGGCGCGCGATGGCCTCTTTGAGGGCTTCGATCTCGGGGTCGCAAAACTCGATCACCTCGCCGGTGGCCATGTCGATGAGATGGTCGTGATGGTCGCGCTCGGCATCCTCGTAGCGCGCGCGCCCGTCGCCAAATTCCAGCCGCTCCAGCAGGCCGGCCTCCTCAAACAGCTTGACCGTGCGATAGACCGTGGCAATGGAGATACGCGGATCAAGCGCACTGGCGCGGGCGTGCAGCGCCTCAACATCGGGGTGATCCGCTGCGTTTTCAATAACTTGCGCGATAACGCGGCGCTGCTCGGTCAGGCGCAACCCCCGCGCTTCGCAGCGTGCCAGAATCCCGGCCCTTTGATCGTCGTTTCGCATCTATTTCCATTTCTCGGGCGCTTTCGGCGCGCGGCCGCGCGGCTGAACGAGCGGGACTTTATGCGATTTGTCAGAGCGGGAAAAGGCCGGCAGGCACCTGCCGCGACCTGGCTTGGCCTTGACCTTCGCAGTGCCAGCGGGTTGAGTGCCCGAGCCAGAGATGCTTCACAGGTTCATGAAAGGATCCCCATGTCCGCCCCATCGCCGCAGCGCCGCCCACTTGATATGCCCGGCTTCTGGCTACTGTTCGGCCTGGCGCTGCTGTTCGGGGCCAACAACCTGTTGATCAAGCTGGGCAATGACGGTTTGCAGCCGGTATTCTTTGCCGCCGTGCGCTCGCTGGTGGCGGGGGCGGCGCTGATGATCTGGATGCGCTGCCGCGGGGTGGCGTTCCGCTTTGACCTGTGGCGCGCGGGGCTGTTGATAGGAGCGGCTTTCGGGGCGGAATTCTTCTTTCTGTTCATCGCACTCGACAATACCACGGTGGTCCGGGCCTCGGTGATCTTCTATGCCATGCCGCTGTGGCTGGCGGTAATGGCGCATTTCCTGTTTCCGGGCGAGAGGCTCACGCCACTGCGCGCGACGGGGTTTGCGCTGGGGTTCGCGGCGGTGGTGATCACGCTGGCCGGGCAGGTCACGGGGGATGCCGGCGGCGGCAGTCTCAAAGGCGATCTGGCGGCACTGGCCGCAGGGCTGTGCTGGGCGTTGATCGTGGTTTGCGCCCGGCTCACCCCCTTGCAGCATAGCGCGCCGGAAACCCAGCTGTTCTGGCAATTGCTGGTCTCAGCGCCGATCCTGCTGGCGCTCGCCCCGCTTTACGGTGGTGACTGGGTGCGCGATTTCGATGGCTTTCAACTGGCGCTGTTTCTGGTGCATGCGCTGGGCGTGGTGGCGGCGGGCTATGTGGCCTGGTTCTGGTTGCTGCTGCGCTACCCGGCCTCGTCGGTGGCCAGTTTCAGCTTTCTGACCCCGATCCTGAGCGCGTTGCTGGGCTGGCTGGTGCTGGACGAGCCGGTCTCCGCCATGATCCCGGTGGCGCTTGTGTTGCTGGTCAGCGGGCTGGTGCTGATCAACCGCCGGCCGCGCGCGGGCGGTGGCGCGGGTGTCGAGCGGGGCTGAGCCGCCTCAGCGGGTGGCGATCGCGGCGTCCAAAGCGGCGTCCAGCACGGCGCGCAGCGCCTCCGGCGGCACCGCATCGGTGACGAATGCCTCACCGATGCCGCGCGCCAGCACAAAGCGCATCCGCCCGTCGAGCACCTTCTTGTCCTGCGCCATCAGGGCGATCAGCGCATCACTGCCGGGCAGATCGCCGGGAATATCGGCCAGGCGTCGCTTCATGCCCATCACCGCCAGATGCGCAGCCACGCGGCTTGGCGCCTCCTGCGCGCAAAGACCCAGCCGGGCGGAAAGCTCGAAGGCCAGCAGGCAGCCGATCGCCACCCCCTCGCCATGCAGCAGACGGTCGGAATAGCCTGTCGCGGCCTCAAGCGCATGGCAGAAAGTATGACCCAGGTTGAGCAATGCCCGCTCGCCCTGCTCGGTCTCGTCACGCGCCACGATACCGGCCTTCATCGCGACCGAATGGCGCACCGCCTGCTGGCGCAACGCCTGGTCGCCGGCCGCCAGCGCCGGACCCTGTGCCTCCAGCCAGGCAAAGAAGTCAGCATCGCCCAGAAGCCCGTATTTGACCACCTCGCCATAGCCGGCAAGAAAATCGCGCGCCGGCAGGGTATCGAGCAGTGCGATATCGGCCAGCACCAGACTGGGCTGATGAAACGCACCCACCAGGTTCTTGCCCTGCACGGTGTTGATGCCGGTCTTGCCCCCGACCGAGCTGTCCACCTGCGCCAACAGGCTGGTGGGGATCTGCACGAAACGCACGCCACGGCGCAGGATGGCGGCGGCAAAGCCCGCCAGATCGCCGATCACCCCGCCGCCCAGCGCGACAACGACATCATTGCGCTCGACCTGTTCTTCAAGCAGCCATTCAACCGCTCCTGCCAGATGCGCCCAGCTTTTCGTGCCCTCGCCCGGTGGCAGGCTGAGCGCACGCATCGCCACGCCGGCTTCGGCCAGCCCGGCCTTCAGGGCGTCGAGATGCAGCGCGGCGACGCGCTCTTCGGTCAGGACGGCCACGCGCGGGCGGCGCAGCAGCGGGGCGATCTCGGTGCCGGCCCGCGCCACCAGGCCGCTGCCCACGCGCACCTCATAGCGCCGCGCGCCCAGTTCAACGGCTACGGTCTCGGTGGCGATGCCTGGCATAAAAAGTCCTCTGTTTACGGCACATGCGGTTGCCGCCCATGGGCCCGGATCACTCAACCCGCGCTCAGCACATCAGGGTGTCGGGCCAGGGCCTCGCGCACCCGCGCGGCGGTGGTATCGATGGAATAATCGGCCAGCGTTTCAACGACAAGGCCGGCCTCGGCGTAGCAGGGCTCGCGCGCGGCGGCCAGATCGGCCAGCGTGCGGTAGGGATCGGCGGTGCGCAGCAAGGGGCGGGTATCCTTGCGCTTGACGCGGCTCCACAGCAGATCGAGGCCGGCCTTCAGCCAGACGGCAACCCCTTTCTCGGCGATCAGGGCGCGCGTGCGGGCATCCAGAAACGCACCCCCGCCGACCGACAGCACGCAGGGCGGACCGGCCAGCAGACGGGCGATGACCTGCGCCTCCTTGCTGCGAAAGAACGCCTCGCCGTCGCGCTCGAAGATCTCGGCGATGGTGGCATTGGCGGCGCGTTCGATCTCGGCATCGGAATCAAGAAACGGCACGCCAAGGCTGCGCGCCAGCTCCAGCCCCACGGCAGATTTGCCGGCCCCCATCATGCCGACCATCACCACCGTTTTCCTGAGCTTCAGCGCCATCTTCCTCCCCCGGCGAGCTCCCCCGCAAGCCCGCATGCTTCGCATCTGCCGCCCCGCATCGGCTTCGGCGGCGCGTCGCGGCAGGCGGATGGCGGGAATCTTCCCATCGCTGCATTGAATGGCGTGATCTTGCGGCGAGTTCCATATATAAATCGCCCAAGCCCGGCTCGGCCCGGCGTTCCCGCCCGCGGATCGCCGCTCCGTGCCCCTCAATGACACGAAATACGGACCTATCGCGCAACCATGGCACGAAATGACGACCGACCAGGCATTCTTGGCTATCTGTTCCGGCTGATTCTGATTCTTCTGCTGCTCGGCGGGATCGGGCTGCTCGCTTTTGCCTATTTCGGTGATCTGAGCGTCGAGCCGCAGCCGCGCAGCATGCCCGTCGATCTGAACCGGAGCTGAGATGCAATGCGGACCGGCCGGCCATGCCCCAACCGTCCCTTGCACCAGCGCACGCCGCGCCGCCGCAGGCACGCGCTGAAGGGGCTGGCACTTGCGTTGCTGGTATCGGCCAGCCCGCCGGGGGCGGCATGGGCCCAGAGCGATACGGCAGAGGCCGCGCAATCCCCGCTTTCGGCCATCGACTGGCTGCGCGAAACCATGGTCCTGCCCGAGCCCGGCGCCTATCCGGTTTCGTCGCTGCGCGATGATGTCTGGTTCGACAGCGGCGACATCACCACGCGCACCATCGATGCCACCATGCCCGATTCCGTGGGCCTCTTTGCCGCCGCGCGCGTCGGTCTGCCGCGTCACTTCTGGGCTGGCAACAGCGCCAGCGAACTGGCTGATCTGGTCGTCGCGCTGCCCACCGACACACTGCCCGCGCTGCGCGATCTGAGCTACCGCATCCTGCTTGCCGAATTCGACCCGCCGGGCATCACCCTGGCCGGCTCCGGTGGCGATGTGCCGCCCGGTGCGGCCTCGCCGCTGCTGCTGGCGCGGCTGGACAAGCTGATGGAATTCGGCGCCATAGATCAGGCCGCGGCGCTGCTGGACACGCTGGGACCGATCGACCCCGGCCTGCAGCAACGCCGCTTCGAGATCGCGCTGCTGCTGGGCGAGGAACAGGCCGCCTGCCGCGACCTGCTGCGCCGCGACCCCGAGCAGAGCGTGGAGCCGGTGCTGATCTTCTGTCAGGCGCGCCACGGCGACTGGCACGGTGCCGAGCGGCGGCTGGAGCGTGCGCGCGAGGCCGGCACGCTGGGCCCGCTCTACGAGCCGTTGCTGACGCGGTTTCTGGATGCCGACGACCATCTGCACAGCGACGATGTCGCGGATTCGATCGTCCTGCGAGCGCAGGCGCAACTGAGCCCGCTGTCCTGGCGGTTGCTGGAGGCCATTGGCGAGCCGGTGGCAACCTTTGGCCTGCCGGTGGCCTTTGCGCATGCCGATCTGCGCGGCACCATCGGCTGGCGCGCCCAGCTCGAAGCCGCCGAGCGGCTGGTACGGACCGGCGCCCTGCCTCCCAACCGCTTGCTGGGGCTTTACACCGAGCGCAGCGCGGCAGCCTCGGGGGGGATCTGGGAACGCGTGCGCGCAGTGCAGGCGCTCGACGCGGCGCTGGAGCGCAATGATCCGGGCGCGATCGGCGCGGCATTGCTGCGTGCCTGGCCGCAGATTGTCGCGGGCGAGCTGGAACTGGCCTTTACCCAGATCTACAGCGACATCCTGCAGGGAGCCGGGCTTGAGGGACCGGCAGCGGCGCTGGCCTTCGAGATCGGCCTCTTGTCGGAGCGTTATGAAAACGTGGCGCTGACCCGGCAGGAGGGCGCCGGCACCATCCCGCTGTCCCCGCGCGAGGCCTTTCTGATCGCGGTTGCGCGCGGGCTTGCCCCCGACCCTGCCGCCGCCGAGGGAAATTCCGCCAAGATGGCTGTCGCCGAAGCCTTTGCCGAGGACCCGGCACTGCCCGAGTCCACCCTTGCCCGCCTGCAACAGGGCCGGGTGGGCGAGCAGGTTCTGATCACGCTCAACCGCATGGGCGGGGCGGCCGATCCGCGCGTGCAGGCCGAAGAACTGGCCACGCTGCGCTATCTCGGTCTGGAAGACATCGCCCGCCGCGCCGCCCTGCAAAGCCTGCTGCTGGAGCGGCGGGGCTGAGATGCAACGCGGGGCAGATCCCGGCGCCGAGTCTGGCGCAGATGCGGAAAAGACTGCCGAAAAGACTGCCGAAAAGACTGCGGGAATGGGCCGCGACGCGCCAGCCATCGCCACCTTTCTGGATGCCATCGCCGCCGAATCGGCCGCCGCGCGCAACACCCTGCTGGCCTATGGCCGCGATCTGCGCCATGCCGGCGAGTGGCTGGCCGGGCGCGGGCAAACGCTGCTGGGGTGCGGGCGTGCGCAGATCGAGGGGTATCTGGTGGCGCTCGATGGCGAGGGCTTGGCGCTGGCCACGCGCGCGCGCCGGCTTTCGGCGCTCAAGCAGTTCTACCGCTTCGCGCTGGACGAGGGCTGGCGCGCCGACAACCCGGTGTTGCGCATCGACGGGCCGGGCCGGGCGCGGCGCCTGCCCGGCACCTTGAGCGAGGCCGAGGTGAGCCGGCTGCTGGACGCGGCCCGTGCGCATGGTGGCGATGCCGCGACGCGGGCGCGCAATGCCTGCCTCTTCGAGCTGCTCTATGCCACCGGGCTGCGGGTGTCGGAACTGGTGAGCCTGCCGGCGGCGGCGCTGCGCGGCGCGCCCGAAATGCTGATGGTGCGCGGCAAGGGCGGCAAGGACCGGCTGGTACCGTTGTCAGACCCGGCGCGCGCCGCGGTGGCGATCTGGCTGGCGCATCGCGACCGCGCGCAGGATCTGGCGCGCAGCCAGGGCAGGGAGGGCTCCAAACACCTTTTTCCGGCGCGCGGCACCGCGGGCCACATGACGCGGATGCGTTTTCACGGACTGGTCAAGGAGATCGCCGCGCGTGCCGGGCTGGAGCCTGAACGCGTCAGCCCGCATGTGCTGCGCCATGCCTTTGCCACCCATCTGCTGGCCGGTGGCGCCGATCTGCGCGTGATCCAGACCTTGCTGGGCCATGCCGATCTGTCCTCGACCGAGATCTATACGCATGTGCTGGACGAGCGGCTGCGCCGGCTGGTGATGGCGCATCATCCGATGGCGCGCAGGGCAAAGCCCGCCGAGGAGTGACCCGCCGGGGGAGGCGAAGGGGGCTTTGCCCCCCTCTGGCCGTGCCGGCCATTCACCCCCCAGGATATTTGCAGCACAAAGACCCGGGCGGGCGCTCAGACCACGGCGGCGGGATCGTCAAAACCCTGCGGCACCAGAAGGTTGTGCCGGCCAAGATTGTGCACATCGCGCTCGCCGCAAAGCGCCATGGTGACGTCAAGCTCGCGGTGGATGATCTCGAGTGCCTTGGCAACGCCGGCCTGCCCCATCGCCCCCAGGCCATAGATGAAGGCGCGGCCGATATAGGTGCCGCGCGCGCCCAGCGCCAGCGCCTTGAGCACATCCTGCCCGGAACGGATGCCGCTGTCGAGATGGACCTCGACCTTGTCGCCCACCGCCTCCATGATCGATGGCAGCATGCGGATCGCGCTGCGCGCACCGTCAAGCTGGCGCCCGCCATGGTTGGAAACCACGATCGCATCGGCGCCGACCTTGAGTGCCATCTTCGCATCCTCGGCATCCAGGATGCCTTTCAGGATCAGCTTGCCGCCCCACAGATCGCGCAGCTTTTCGATCTTGGCCCAGTCAAGTTGCAGGTCGAATTGTTCGGCGGTCCAGCTTGAAAGCGAGGAGGCATCCCCCACCCCCTTCGCGTGACCGACGATATTGCCGAAGAAGCGCCGTTTCGTGCCCAGCATGCCCAGCCCCCAGCGCCATTTTGTTGCCAGGTTGATCATCGTCGGCAGGGTCAGCTTGGGCGGGGCCGAGAGGCCGTTCTTGAGATCGCGGTGCCGCTGGCCGAGGATCTGCAGATCGAGCGTGAGCACCAGCGCCGAGCAGCCGGCCGCCTTGGCGCGCTCAATGATGCGGCGCACGAAATCCTCGTCCTTCATGACGTAGAGCTGGAACCAGAAGGGTTTCGTGGTATGCGCGGCGACATCCTCGATCGAGCAGATGGACATGGTGGACAACGTGAAGGGCACACCGAAAGCCTCGGCGGCACGGGCGGCGAGGATCTCGCCGTCGGCATGCTGCATACCCGTCAGCCCCACCGGCGCCAGCGCCACCGGCATGGCCACATCCTGACCGATCATCGTGGAGCGAGTGGAGCGGTCGGACATATCCACCGCAACCCGCTGACGAAGGCGCAACTTTTGGAAATCGCTCGTATTCTCGCGGAAAGTCTGCTCGGTCCAACTGCCCGATTCGGTGTAATCGTAGAACATGCGCGGGGCGCGGCGCGCATAGATGCGGCGCAGGTCCTCGATCTCGGTGATGGTCGACATGGGACACCTCGCGCAAATTGGTAACTTTTTCTTACCAAGGCGGCCTGTTACGTGCAAACGATTTGTGCTTTCGTGGCCGGACCGGACGAAAACCCGGACAAAGGGGCCTCGCGGATCGCCGCTGCGGCAGGAAGGTGCGCGATGGAACTGCTGGAATGGGCGCTGATCCCCAAGACACCGTCAGGGCGGGGCGAGGACCGGGTGGTGATCGCCCCGCATTATCTGGCGGTGATCGACGGTGCCAGCAGTCTTGACGAACGGCGCGATGGCAGCGGGCGCACGGGCGGCGCACTGGTGGCCGATACGCTTGCATCGGCGCTGCAAGCACTTGGCCCCCTGCCGGCGGAAGCACTGGTTCGCGCCTTGAGCCGTGCCGTGCGGGCCGCGCTGGACGCCAGCGGCTTTGCGACGGGCCCGCGCCCCGCGGCCTCGGCGGCGATCCATTGCCGCCAGCAGGCCATCGTACTGCGCGTCGGCGATTGCGGCTTTGTCGTCGATGGGCGCATCAACCGGCCGCTGAAGGCAGTCGATGCGTTGCTGACGAACCTGCGCGCCTTCAGTGCGGCGCTCGGAACCGAGGCGCTTTCACCGTCGTCGGCGCAAGATCCGGCGGCAGGTGGCGATGCGGCGCGCGCCGCGATCCTGCCGTTTCTGCGCGCCCAGCACCATCTGCAAAACCGCACCGGCGCATGGGGATTTGGCGTATTCGATGGCAGCACCGTGCCGCCGGCGCATATCACGCAATGCCCCGGCCCACCGGGCAGCGAGGTGACCCTTTTCACCGACGGCTACCCCGCGCCCGCCCGGTCACTGGCCGAGGCCGAGCATCTGTTGCAACAGGCGTTGCGCGACGACCCCGCCTGTCTGGGCAGAAACCCCGGCACCAAGGGCTGGGCCGGGCCGCCGGCGCGCTCCTACGACGACCGCGCATATCTGCGGTTTCGCACCTGAACCCGCGCTTTCAGAACTGCGCGATCACGCCCTGCCCGGCGCGTGGATCGCCGGAAACAGCTGCGCGCCGGACAGGGGCATCGACTTGCGGCTCACCCCTGATGCGCCCCGGCCGCCAGATCGGCCACGCGCGCCAGCACCGCCGCGGGGCTCTGCCCCTCGCCGATGAGCTTGACGATGGCCGAGCCGACGACGCAGCCATCGGCAATGCTGGCGATGGCCCGGGCGGTTTCAGGCGTGGAGATGCCAAAGCCCACGATCACCGGCAGATCGGTCGCTGCCTTGATGCGCGCCACCTCGGGGGCAACGGCACCGGCCTCGGCGGCGGCGGCACCGGTAATGCCGGTGATGGAGACGTAATAGACAAAACCACTGGTGTTCCGCAGCACGCGTGGCAGGCGCTTGGCATCGGTGGTGGGCGTGGCCAGGCGTATGAAGTTGATCCCCGCCGCCTGCGCCGGCAGGCACAGCTCGTCATCTTCCTCGGGCGGCAGATCGACGACGATCAGGCCATCGACGCCGGCTTCGCGCGCATCGCCCAGAAAGCGCTCCACACCACGATTGAAGATGGGGTTGAAATAGCCCATCAGCACGATCGGCGTGTCGCTGTCACCCTCACGGAAGCGGCGCACCATCTCCAGCGTGCGCTCCAGTGTCATGCCACCCTCCAGCGCGCGCTGCCCGGCAAGCTGGATGGTGGGGCCATCGGCCATCGGATCGGTGAAAGGCACCCCCAGCTCGATGACATCGACCCCGGCCGCCGGCAGACCGCGCATCACCGTCAGCGAGGTGTCGAAATCGGGATCGCCGCCCATGATATAGGCTACGAAAGCCTTGCGGCCCTCGGCCTTGAGTCGCGCGAATGTCTGGTCGATCCTGCTCATGCCTGTCCTCCTGCTTCCCTCTCCCTTGCCCTGCGCGGGCGCGAAAATCAATGGCCCAGCTTGCGCCAGCCGCCCCAAGCGCCTAAGAGGGCCGCGCAACAATCAAGAGAGATCGCCATGGGCTTCCGCATGGGAATTGTCGGCCTGCCGAATGTCGGCAAATCGACGCTGTTCAACGCGCTCACCCGCACCGCCGCGGCGCAGGCGGCAAATTTTCCCTTCTGCACCATCGAGCCCAATGTCGGCGAGGTGGCGGTGCCCGATGCACGCCTTGAGCGCCTGGCGGCGATTGCCGGCTCGAAGCAGATCATCCCCACGCGCATGACCTTTGTCGATATCGCCGGGCTGGTGCGCGGGGCCTCGAAGGGCGAGGGGCTGGGCAACCAGTTTCTGGCCAATATCCGCGAGGTCGATGCCATCGCCCATGTGCTGCGCTGTTTCGAGGATGGCGACATCACCCATGTCGAGGGGCGCATCGACCCGCTGGCCGATGCCGAAACCATCGAGACCGAGTTGATGATCGCCGATCTGGAATCGATCGAGCGGCGGCTCGCCAATCTGGCGCGCAAGCTCAAGGGCGGCGACAAGGAAGCGCTGGAACAGGACCGCCTGCTGCGCCTGGCGCAAGCCGCGATCAACGAGGGCAGGCCCGCGCGCAGCGTCGATGTGCCCGCCGATGACCGCAGGCTGTGGAGCCAGTTGCAGCTGCTGACGGCCAAGCCTGTGCTCTATGTCTGCAATGTCGAGGAAAGCGCCGCCGGCAAGGGCAATGCGCAATCCGCGCGCGCAGCCGAGATGGCTGCCGCGCAGGGGGCTGCGCATGTGGTGATCTCGGCGCGCATCGAGGAAGAACTGGCCCAGCTTGCCGCCGATGAGGCCGCAATGTTCCTTGAGGAAATGGGGCTGGAAGAGCCCGGCCTGGACCGGCTGATCCGCGCCGGCTACGCGCTGCTGGGCCTGCAAACCTATTTCACCGTCGGCCCGAAGGAGGCGCGCGCCTGGACCATCGGCAAGGGCACGCCAGCGCCGCAGGCCGCCGGTGTGATCCACGGCGATTTCGAGCGCGGCTTCATCCGCGCCGAGACCATCGCCTATGACGATTACATTGCCTGCAACGGCGAAGCCGGGGCGCGCGAAGCCGGCAAGCTGCGCGTCGAGGGCAAGAGCTACATCGTCAAGGATGGCGATGTGCTGCATTTCCTGTTCTCGGGGTGAGAACAGGCGCGGCACCGGGCGCAAGAACAAGCGTGACAATGCCACAGAACAGCCCTGTGGCTCTGTGGCGATTTCGTCCTTGAATACGGCATCCCGGCGCGCTGCGGGTAGATTTCTGACCGGAGACTCGCATGACTTCAGCAGAACCGATAACCGGCGAGCAGTGTTTCAAGTTGCTCGACCTTCTGTCCAGGGAAGAACTTTCGCTGGTCGATCAGCATCAACGCCGTGTGCAGTTCTTCGTCGTTCTGCTATCGACATTGGTGGGGGTCACACTTGCCGGCCTGATCAATGCCGACGAGCCTTCCGCCATCATTCCCCTGGGGTTCGTGCCTGTCATTGTCATCATGGTTGCCCATTTCGGCCGGGCAGGGACGTTCAGGCTTTACCAGCGGCTGGTCGAAACCATTGCAATGCGCGCCAAGATCGAGCAGCTTCTGGGAATGACAGCGGCCTCGAATGTCCTGCCGGGTGATGCCTACTGGCGAGAGGAGCCGCTGGTCATGAGCCGGCATCTTGCGGACCGAAAGCGATTCACCTCATCCGAGGCGTTTGTCGCCAATGCCAAGCAGCATGGCTATCATTCCGTGGTGGGCAAATTGCTGACTGCCTTCCAGATACTCGCGGTTCTGCTTCTGATTGCTGTCGCCGCGCGCGCGCATGCGTATTGGGAAGTATCCGGCACCATTTCCTGATCGAGCATGTCAGGGGCATGACCGCCCCGCCTGGTCGCGGTGCGCCAGGGCCCGGTCTGTTCCCGCCTGTCAGTTCCTGCCCGTCAGTTCCCCGGCACCAGTTTGCCGGGGTTCATGATGCCCTCGGGGTCGAGGGCGGCCTTCACGGCCCCCATCACCGCCCAGCCGGCGCCATGCTCGGCCTGCATGTATTTGGTCTTGCCCATGCCAATGCCATGCTCGCCCGAGACCGTGCCGCCCAGCCTGAGGGCGCGCTCGGCCATGTTGGCGGCCAGTTTCTGCGCGACTTCCCATTGCGCCGCATCGCCGGCTTTCGGCAGAAGCAGCGCGTGAAAGTTGCCATCGCCCACATGCCCGACAATCGGCCCCGGAATGCCGCTGGCGGCAATCTCGGCGGCGGTTTCCTCGACGGCTTCGGCCAACCGCGAGATCGGCACGCAGATGTCGGTGGTGATCGGCGCAGCACCCGGATGAGCGGCAAGCATGGCACGATAAGCATTGTGGCGCATCGCCCAGAGCGCGCTGCGCTCTTCCGGCTTCGAGGCCCAGCGAAACCCCTGCCCGCCGAAATCGGTGGCAATTTCTCCAAAGCGCGCGGCCTGTTCCGCCACCCCGGCCTTCGAGCCATGAAACTCGACCATCAGATGCGGCGCATCGGGCCAGCCGGCCCGTGACTGGGCATTGAAAGCCATTGCCGAGGCGCGATCGACAAATTCGATCCGCGCCATGGGAATGCCCGACTGGATGGTGGCAATGACTGTGTTCACCGCGCCGTCCATGTCCTCGAAGGCACAAAGCGCGGCGCTGACGGCTTCGGGCTGGCCGTGCAGTTTCAGCGTCAGTTCGGTGATCAGCCCCAGCGTGCCCTCGGCACCGACGAAAAGCCCCGTCAGGTCATAGCCGGTGGATGATTTCGGCGCACGGGTGCCGGTGCGGATGATGCGCCCGTCGGCCAGCACCACCTCAAGCGCCAGCACATTGGCGCGCATCGTGCCGTAGCGCACCGCCGTCGTGCCCGACGCGCGCGTCGAGGCCATGCCCCCAAGCGAGGCATTGGCACCCGGATCGACCGGAAAGAACAGCCCCGTGGCGCGCAGCTCGGTGTTGAGTTCTTCACGCGTGAGGCCGGGCTGAACCACCACCAGCATGTCCTCGGGAAGCACCTCCAGCACCTTGTTCATGCGCGAAAAATCCATCGTCACGCCGCCACGCGGGGCAATCGCATGGCCCTCAAGCGAGGTGCCCGCCCCCCAGCCGATCACCGGCAGCCCGGCGGCGGCGCAGATCTTCACGATCTCGGCCACCTCGGCGGTGGTTTCGGGGTAGGCCACGGCATCGGGCGGCATCAGCGGGAAATGGCTCTCGCTGCGGCCATGCAGATCGCGGTCGGACTGCGAACGGTTCAGCCGGGTGCCCAGAAGGGCTGCGAGCGTATCCAGAGCGTCCGGGGCGGCGGCGGTGGGGTCGGTCATCGGCTTCTCCGGTCAGGGCGGCGGCGTTCAGCCATGCATCTGGCGCAGGGTGCGCTTGAGCAGCTTGCCGCTGGGATTCTTGGGTAATGTGTCGGTAAAGATCACCCGTTTGGGGCATTTGAACCCGGCCAGATGGCGGGCGCAATGGGCAATCACCGCTTCGGCGTCGAGGCTGGCACCGGCCTTGAGCACGATGACCGCACTCACTGCCTCGATCCACCGGGCATCGGGCAGGCCGATCACCGCCACCTCCGAGACCTCGGACAGGCGATAGATCACCTCTTCCACCTCGCGGCTGGCGACATTCTCGCCGCCGGTCTTGATCATGTCCTTCTTGCGATCGACAACGGTGATATAGCCTTCCTCGTCGATCACACCCAGATCGCCGGAATGGAACCAGCCGCCCTCAAAGGCCGCGGCGGTGCGCTCGGGGTCGTTGAAATAGCCCAGCATCAGATGCGGCGAGCGATGCACGATCTCGCCCACCTCGCCGGGGGCGACATCGCGCATCGCCTCATCGACGACACGGGTTTCGACATTGAGCACAGCCTTGCCGCAGGAGCCGGGCTTGCGCAACTGGTCCTCGGGGGGAAGCATGGTGGCCAGCGGCGCGATCTCGGTCTGGCCGTAAAGGTTCCACAGCCGCACCTCGGGCAGGCGCGCGGCCAGTTCGCGCAGCACCTCGACCGGCATGATCGAGGCGCCGTAATAGCCCTTGCGCAGGCTGGCCAGACGCGCCGGCGTGAAGAGATCCGAGCGCAGCAACGCAATCCAGACCGTCGGCGGGGCAAAGAAGCTGTTGATCGCGTGGCGCTCGATCAGCGCGATCAGGTTTTCCGGCACCGGCGCGGCGGTGATGACATTCGTTGCCCCCATATAGACCGCCGGGCCGAAGAACACATCGAGCTGCGCGCAATGATAGAGCGGCAGCGCATGCAGCATGCGGTCGGTGCCGGTGATCTCGGCATCGTTGACGCAGCTGACATACTGCCAGAGCACCGCGTCATGGGTCAGCATCGCCCCCTTGGGCAGCGATTCCGTGCCCGATGTATAGACAATCTGCGCCAGATCGTCGCCTCTGAGCGCCGGCTCGGGGGGCGCGTCGGTGCACGCCGCGAGCGCGTGGAAATCGAGCATACCGGCAAGGGGTTCGGCCGGGGCCTCGGAAGGCAGCCACATGAGCCGCTCGACCACGGTATCGAGCGCCGAGGCCGCGCGCGCCAGATCGGCCAGCCCGGCATCGCAGGCCAGCAGTCGCGCCCCGGCATGGCGCAGGATGAAGGCCACCTCATCGGGTTTGAGCATGAAGTTGATCGGCACCAGCACCGCGCCCAGACGCGCCAGCGCGAAGCGCAGCGCCGCAAAGCCGTGCGAATTGCGCGCCAGCACCGCCACCCGGTCGCCGGCGCGATAGCCTTCGCGCGCCAGCCCGGCCGCCAGCCGGCTGACCAGGGCGTCGAATTCACCGTAGCTCCACAGGGTGTCGGCACAGAGGATCGCGGGCTTGTCCCGCAGGCGCCGCGCGGTGCGATGCAGCAGGTCGGCGATGGTCTGGCGGCGCAGCGCCGGGTTCGCGGAAGGGGCGGCGGGCGGGGCAATCGGCGATGTCATGGAGCCTCCGGTTCCTCTCGGCGCGAGCCTAGCGCGCGGAGGACGGGATGTGAATTGCTCCTTCACATTGGGCGCGCGGATGGGAAGGGATGGCGGGGCATGTTTTCACTGGCGCTGGCGCGGTCGCGCCGGGCCAAGCCATCAAGCGGCGGATCGCCGTCCCCGGAAGGCCGTGAGGAATTGAACGACACTCTGGCGGACCTGGACACGCTGTCCGGCTTCAACCGCGCGCGGGCCACGACTGCCAACCGGGAACACTCCTGAACCGCCCCGCGAGGCCGTGCCGGGCGCTATTCGGCAGCATCGGCGCCAAAACCGCGCGCGATCATGTCCGAGGGCGCCACCGGGTAATCGCCGGAAAAACAGGCATCGCAAAACTGCGGGCAGGCGGCATTGCGCCCGCTGTCCTCGCCCGCGGCGCGGTAAAGCCCGTCAAGCGAGATGAACTTCAGGCTTTCGACGCCGATGAAATCGCGCATTTCGTCTTCGCTCATGCGCGCGGCCAGCAGCTTCGAGCGCTCGGGCGTATCGACACCGTAGAAACAGGGCCAGGCGGTGGGCGGCGAGGCGATACGGAAATGCACCTCGCGCGCGCCGGCCTCGATGATCATCTCCTTGATCTTCTGGCTGGTGGTGCCGCGCACCACGCTGTCATCGACCAGCACGATGCGCTTGCCCGCCACCAGCGCGCGGTTCACATTGAGCTTGAGGCGCACGCCCATGTTGCGGATCTGCTCGCTGGGTTCGATGAAGGTGCGCCCCATATACTGGTTGCGCACGATGCCCATGGCATAGGGAATGCCCGATTCCTGACTGTAGCCGATCGCCGCCGGGGTGCCGCTGTCAGGCACGGGGCAGACCAGATCGGCCTCGACGGGGGCCTCGCGGGCCAGTTCCACGCCGATCTTGCGGCGCGTCTCATAGACCGAACGTCCCCCCAGAATACTGTCGGGGCGCGAAAAATAGACCTGCTCGAAAATGCAGAACCGTGGTGCCAGACGCTCGAACGGGCGCGACGAGGTCACGCCCTTCTTGTCGATCACCACCATTTCGCCCGGCTCGATCTCGCGCACGAATTCGGCACCGATGATATCGAGCGCGCAGGTCTCCGAGGCCAGCGCCCAGCCGCAATCCGCCTCATGCCCGATCCGCCCCAGCACCAGCGGGCGCACCCCCAGCGCATCGCGCACGCCGATCAGCTTGGTGCGGGTCATGGCAACGATGGAAAACGCCCCCTCGACGCGACGCAGCGCATCCTTCACGCGTTCGGGGATGTTCTTCTGGATCGAGCGCGCCATCAGATGGATGATGCACTCGCTGTCGGACGAGGACTGGAAGATCGAGCCGCGCTCGATCAACTCGCGCCGGATCGCATCGGCATTGGTGATGTTGCCGTTATGCGCGATCGCCGCGCCACCCATGGCAAATTCGCCAAAGAAGGGCTGCACATCACGAATCGCCGTGGCCCCTTTGGAGCCGGCGGTGGAATAGCGCACATGGCCGATACCGATGGTGCCGGGCAGTGCCTCCATGAGGCTGGCACGGGTGAAATTGTCGCGCACCAGGCCAAAGCGATGCGCCGACTGGAAGCCTTTTTCGGCGGAATGGGTGATGATGCCCCCCGCCTCCTGCCCGCGATGCTGCAATGCGTGCAACCCCAGCGCGACAAAATTGGCGGCATCCTGCACACCGATGGCACCGAATATGCCACATTCCTCCTTCAGCTTGTCATCGTCGAAGGGGTGGCTGAGCCAAGGCTGCATGGGCCTTAATCCTCGAAGCTGCGGGTTGTCCCCCTTTAGGCCGAAGCCGGGGAACAGGCAAGCCCGACCCGCCGCACCACGCGGAATTGACCGGCCATCTGTCGCCGGCTGCGCCACAGACCGCCCCGGCCTAGCGCGCGCAAGAACCGATCAGTTCCTCGTAGCGCTCGACAATCCAGTTGGGCGCATCCTCGGGCATGGCATCGGTGATGGCAACCTGAACCCGTCCGAAGATCGCGGCAGAGCGGCTGTTGTCGACCATATCGACAGTGCCCGGCGGCACCGCACGCTCAAAGACCAGAAGCGCCACCGCCACCAGAATGATGCCGCGCAGCACGCCAAAGAAGAAGCCCAGCCCCTGATCAATCCCGCCCAGGGCCGAATTCCGGATCAGGCTTGAAAAGACCGGAGTGAACAGCGCCACCACCATCAGCACCACCGCAAAGACCGCGGCAAAGGCGGCGATGACCGTCAATTCGCAGCTTTCCCCGAGGATATTGCCGAGATAGGGGATCTCGCGCATCAGCGGTTCGACGGCAGGGGCGAGGACGAAGGCCAGGATCGCCGCAGCGACCCAGCCAAGGATCGCCAGCGTCTCACGGACCAGCCCGCGCGAATAGGCCAGGATCGCTGAAACCACGATCACCAGCGCCACCACGCCATCAACCAGGGTGAAGGCATCCATAAATCTGTCTCCTGTTGGCGCTAGCCTGCGCCGAAAACCTCGCCCACGAAACCGGTCAGATCGGCCATCTCGCGCAGCGTCACACCCGCCGCACCGCCCGGCTTGCCGCCAGCGGGCAACATGGCGCTGGTGAAACCAAGTTTTGCCGCCTCTTTCAACCTGTTTTCCGCCTGCCCCACCGGTCGCAGCGCCCCAGAGAGCGAGATTTCCCCGAAAACCACCGTTTCCGACGGCAAGGCGATGTCCTCGCGAGCCGACAAAAGCGCCGCCGCCACCGCCAGATCGGCCGCTGGCTCGTTGACCCGCATGCCACCGGCGACATTGAGAAAGATGTCCAGCCCGGCGAAGGGAATGCCGCAGCGCGCTTCCAGAACCGCCAGGATCGTTGACAACCGCCCGCCATCGAGCCCGACCACCGTGCGGCGCGGCATCGACAGGTTGGAAGGAGCAACCAGCGCCTGGATCTCGGTCAGCATGGGGCGCGTGCCCTCGATCCCGGCAAAGACCACCGAGCCCGCCGCCGGTGTGCCGCGCTCGGACAGAAACAGCGCCGAGGGGTTGGCCACCTCGGCCAGGCCCGCGCCGGTCATCTCGAAGACACCGATCTCGTCGGCGGGGCCGAAGCGGTTCTTGACCGCGCGCAGGATACGGAACTGATGCCCGCGCTCGCCCTCGAAATAGAGCACGCAATCAACCATGTGCTCGATCACCCGCGGCCCGGCGATCTGGCCCTCCTTGGTGACATGGCCCACCAGCACCACCGAAACCCCGCGCCGCTTGGCGAAACTGACCAACTCATGCGCCGCGGCGCGCAGTTGCGCCACCGAGCCGGGCGCGCTTTCCACGCTGTCCAGCCACATCGTCTGGATCGAGTCGATCACCACCAGATCGGGGCGTTCGGCATCAAGGGTGGTGAGGATGTCGCGCAGGTTGGTTTCGGCGCCCAGCCGCACCGGCGCCTCGCCCAGCCCCAGCCGCCGGGCACGCATGCGCACCTGCGCCGCCGCCTCCTCGCCCGAGATATAAAGGCAGTTCAGCCCCGCACGCGCGAAGGCCGCCGTGGCCTGCAACAGAAGCGTTGACTTGCCGATCCCCGGATCGCCCCCCACCAGGATCGCCGAGGCCGGCACCAGCCCGCCGCCCAGCACGCGGTCCAGTTCGGCGAGTTGCGAAAATACCCGCGGCGGCGGTGCCTCCTGGGCGGTGAGGGTGCTCAGTGCGATCGGCCGGCCCTTGGCCCCCAGCGGGCGCGGGCCAGTGGAAAGCGGCGCCTCCTCGATGATCGAATTCCATGCCCCGCAGGCTTCGCAGCGCCCTGACCACTTGCGATGGACGGCGCCGCATTCGGTGCAGGTGAACTGGGGCTGGTTCTTGGCCATGCCCAGGTTATCACCCGTCGCCACGCCCGGCGCAAGCCACCCGCCGTCACCGGGCGGGGCACCGAAGCGGGGGCACCGAGGCAGGGGACGGACAGGGGACGGACAGGGCCATGAAAAAGCCCCCCGGTTTCACCGGGGGGCCGCTACGGCTTTGCCGTTACCTCAAGGTTCAGTCGTCGTTTTCCAACGCCTCAAGCGCCGTTTGCAGCGCTTCCTTCGAGATTTCCTTTTCAGTGACCGCGACCTGGCCGGCGATCAGATCGACAACCTTGTCCTCGAAGATCGGGGCGCGCAACTGCTGCTGCATCTGCGGGTTCTTCTGAACGAATTCAAAGAACTGCCGCTCCTGGCCGGGGTACTGGCGCGCCTGGTTCAGCACTGCCTGGGTCATTTCGGAATCAGTCACCTCGACCTCGGCCTTGCGGCCCACCTCGGCCAGCAACAGGCCCAGCTTCACCCGGCGCACGGCCAGCGTGCGGTGCTCGTCGGTGGGCTCGATCTCGGGGTGGTTGTGATCGTGGACCTCGGGATTTTCATCATGCCAGAGCTGATGCGCGATCTGGGCGGCCTCGGCATCGACCAGGCTGGGCGGCAGATCGAAGGCGATCTTCTCGTCGAGTTGATCGAGCAGCGAGCGCTTGAGCAGGGCACGTGCGGCCTGGGCGTATTCGGCCTCCAGGCGCTCGCGGATCTGGCCCTTCAGCCCGTCGAGCGACTCGGCGCCATAGCCCTTGGCGAATTCGTCATCGACCGTGGCGGCAACCGCTGACTTGACCTCCTTGACGGCGCATTCGAACACGGCTTCCTTGCCGGCCAGATTGGCGGCGCCGTAGTTTTCGGGGAAGCTGACGGTCACATCGCGGCTGTCGCCGGCCTTGGCGCCCACGAGTTGTTCCTCGAAGCCGGGAATGAACTGGCCCGAACCGAGCACCAGCGGATAATCCTGCGCGGTGCCGCCCTCGAAGGCTTCGCCGTCGATACGGCCGGTGAAATCGAACACCACCTGATCGCCGTTTTCCGCCGCGCCGTCCTTGGCCTCGAAGTTCTGCGCCGATTTCGCCAGGCTTGCCAGCGCCTCCTCGACGGCGGCGTCATCGGCCTTGACCACCATGCGCTCCAGCGCGATGGCCGAGAAATCGGGCTCGTCGATCGCCGGCAGAGCCTCGTAGCTCAGATCGACGACGACATCGTCGCCCTCTTTCCAGTTCTCGCCGTCCTTCATCTCGATCTTGGGCTGCATCGCCGGGCGATCGCCGGAGGCGTCGAAATGCTCGCGCATGGCGCCATCGACGGCTTCCTGAATGGCTTCGCCCAGCACGCGCTCGCCGAACTGCTTTTTCAGCATCGCCATCGGCACCTTGCCCTTGCGAAAGCCCTTCATCTCGATGTCAGGCTGCGCCTCGACCAGCTTTTCATTCACCTTCGCGTCAAGCTCGGCGGCGGTGACGGTGATCTGGTAGCCGCGCTTGAGGCCTTCGTTGAGGGTCTCGGTGAGCTGCATCTTGTCTTCCCTTTGTTGCATCTGGTGCGGGTGGAGGGACTTGAACCCCCACGCCTTGCGGCGCCAGAACCTAAATCTGGTGCGTCTGCCAATTTCGCCACACCCGCGAATACCGTGTCCGGCCCTGCCCCGCGGGCAGCGCCGAAATCGCGCGCCTTCTAGCAAGAACCCAGCCCCGATGCGAGAGGGAATCGCCGCATAAAAGCGGGATTGGCGCCAAATTTCCGCCACGAAGCCGCGTCATGGTTAACGAAGTGTATCAGGAACCCGTGCCATGCCGCAGCTTCTGCAATTCCAGACCGCATCGATCCCCATCGTGCATCAGCACGAAAGGCCGACCGGATTCGTCGAGGGCACGCCGATCCTGACCAATGACGGCGACCGCCCTGTCGAGATCCTGCTGGCCGGCGACATCATCATGACCCGCGACAACGGCCTGGTGGAACTGCGCGGCACCTCGACGATGGTAGCCTGCGACATCGACCTGATCAGCTTCTGGCCCTGCGGCGGCGACATCGAACACGAGCCCCCCGCGCTCACGCTGCCGGCCATGCAGCAGGTGATGGTCGATGACTGGCGCGCGCGGGTGCTCTATGAGAGCGCCACGCTGCTGACCCCGGCCGGATCGCTGGTTGACGGCATCCAGGTGCTGCGCTCCAAACGCCCGCTGTCGCGGCTGTTCAGGCTGCATTTCGACCGGCCGCAACTGGTGCTGAGCCGCGGTTTTGCACTGGCCAGCGAACAGACCCGCGCCCCCGAGCCTTTTGGCAGCGGCCCCGAGCCCTTCGACGAAACCCCGGTGCGGTTGCACGCGCAACTGCACTGAGCCGGCCGCCCCCTTCCCCTATCGCAACTGCGCGCGCAGCACAGCCGGCAGAGCCTCTGGCAGATCCTCGGCGATCAGCCCCGGACCGATGGCGCGCGCGCATTCGACATGCAGCCAGCTTGCCGCCGCCGCCGCATCGCCCCCGGCCCAGCCGCGCGCCAGAAGCCCGGCAATCAGCCCCGCCAATACATCGCCTGCCCCTGCCGTCGCCAGCCAGGGCATGGCGCGCGCGCGCAACGCGGCGTGAATCCGTGGCCGGCCTTCAGGCTCGGCGATCACGGTATCGGCGCCTTTCAGCAGCACCGTCGCGCCGATCTCTGCCGCGGCCTGCACCACCGCATCGACCTTCGACAGCGTACCATTGGCCAGTTTGCGCGCCAGATCGGGCCAGAGCCGCGCGAATTCACCGGCATGCGGGGTCAGAACGCAATCGCGGTGCACGGCGGCGCGCAGGCTGGCATCACGGGCAATCAGGCTCAGCGCATCGGCATCCAGCACGCACGGCACCCGGCTTTGCAGCGCCGCGCCCACCAGCGCCGCCTCGCGCACACCCAGCCCCAGCCCCGGACCAAGGCAAAGCACCGCCACGCGCCGCCGCTCAAGCAGTGAAATGAGCGCATCGGCCTGCTTGATCGGTGCCAGCATCACCGCATCGAGCCGCGCGGCATTCTCGATCACCGCCGCCGGCGGGCACCCCAGCGTCACCAGTCCGGCACCGATGCGCAGCGCCGCGCGCGCCGCCAGCCGCCCCGCGCCCCCCTGCCCCACCCCGCCACACAGCACCAGGGCATGACCATGCTCGAACTTGTGACCGCCGGCCTTGTCCAGCCGAAACCCCGGCGCGCCGACCTCCCGCACGATAGCGCCGCCGCCTTCACCCTGACACAACGCCGCCACCTGATCTGCCAGGCCAATATCGACCACCGCCAGATCGCCGCTCAAACCCGCGCCCGGCAGCAGGAAATGCCCCGGCTTGGGTACCTGAAAAGTCACCGTCAGCGCAGCGCCCGCGTTCAGCGGGACACCTTCGGCACGCACCCGGCCGGTATCGGCGCACAGCCCGGACAGGATGTCCACCGCCACCAGCCGCGCCCCGGCCTGCCGCGCCAGCGCCAGCACGCCCCAGACCGGCGGCGCAACCGGGCGCGTCAACCCGGTGCCGAACAGCGCGTCAACCACCACCGCGCCTTCCAGCGCCCCCGGCTCCAGCGTGTCGAGCGCGCCGGAACCGCCGCCCCAGCGTGCGGCATTGGCGGCGGCATCCTCGGTGACGGGCGCGGCCAGCGCATGCACCGCCACCTGCCAGCCGCGCCCTGCCAGAAGCCGCGCCACCACATAGCCGTCACCACCATTGTTGCCCGGCCCACACAGCACCACGGCGCGGCGCTCAGCGGTTGGCCAGCGCTCCTCGATCGCCTCGACGACACCCGCACCGGCGCGCTCCATCAGTTCCAGCCCGCTTGCCCGCCCCGACTCGATAGCCGCCCGCTCAACGGCGCGCATTTGTGCAGATGTCAGGATTTCGGTCACTTTCCCTCCGGAACGGTTTACATATTGCCCATCCGTCGGGCAAAATGCCTAATCTTTGGACATTTGCGCGCTTCTCGGCCCAGCCTGCGCCAAAACCGGCCCCACACGCAGGCTAAACGATTGTTCCAATGCAGGGAACGTGGTCAGTGAGGCCGAGCCCGGCGCCGAAGGTCCAGGAGACGACGCATGAAAAAGATCGAAGCCATCATCAAGCCTTTCAAGCTCGACGAGGTGAAGGAGGCGTTGCAGGACATCGGCATCCAGGGCCTGAGCGTGATCGAGGTGAAGGGTTTCGGGCGGCAGAAAGGCCATACTGAACTCTATCGCGGGGCGGAATATGTTGTCGATTTCCTGCCCAAGGTGAAGGTCGAGGTGGTGGTGACCGACGATATGGTCGATCCCGCGATCGAGGCGATCATCGCCGCCGCACGCACCGACAAGATCGGCGACGGCAAGATCTTCGTCAGCCCGGTCGAACAAGTGATACGCATCCGCACCGGCGAGACCGGCGAGGATGCGGTCTGAATTCCGCACAATCCGACTTTCCACAAAGCCAGGGGAAAACACATGAGTGTCGATAAGGTTCTGAGCACGATCAAGGATGAAGGGGTCGAATATGTCGATATCCGCTTCACCGACCCGCGCGGCAAATTGCAGCATGTCACCGTCATAGCCGATCTGGTCGATCAGGACTTCCTGGAAGAGGGCTTCATGTTCGACGGCTCCTCGGTGGCCGGCTGGAAATCGATCGATCAGTCCGACATGAAACTGATGGCCGATACCGACAGCGCCTATATCGACCCGTTCTACGCCGAAAAGACGCTCTGCCTGCATTGCAATGTCGTCGAGCCCGATACCGGCGAGCCCTACAGCCGCGACCCGCGCGGAACCGCGCTGAAGGCCGAAGCCTATCTGAAATCCTCGGGTATCGGCGATACCGCCTATTTCGGCCCCGAGGCCGAGTTCTTCATCTTTGACGATGTGCGCTATTCGGTGACGCCGTCGAAAGTGGCCTACCAGATCGATGCCGAAGGCGCGGCCTGGAACACCGATGCCGAGTTCGAAACGGGCAATCTGGCGCATCGTGCCGGCCACAAGGGCGGCTATTTCCCGGTCAATCCGATCGATGACGGCCAGGACATCCGCGGCGAGATGCTCTCGACGATGAAGCACATGGGCATGAAGGTCGACAAGCACCACCACGAGGTGGCGAGCTGCCAGCACGAGCTGGGGTTGATCTTCGGCGGGCTGACCGAGCAGGCCGACAACATCCAGAAATACAAATATGTCATCCACAATGTGGCCCATGCCTATGGCAAGACCGCGACCTTCATGCCCAAGCCCATGAAGGGCGACAACGGCAGCGGCATGCATGTCAACATGTCGATCTGGAAGGAAGGCAAGCCGCTGTTCTCGGGCGACAAATACGCCGATCTGAGCCAGGAGGCGCTGTGGTTCATCGGCGGCATCCTCAAGCATGCCAAGGCGCTCAACGCGCTGACCAACCCCTCCACCAACAGCTACAAGCGGCTGATCCCCGGCTTCGAGGCGCCGGTGCTGCGCGCCTATTCGGCCCGCAACCGCTCGGGCTGCGTGCGTATTCCCTGGACCGAAAGCCCCAAGGCCAAGCGCGTCGAGGCCCGCTTCCCCGATCCCGTTGCCAACCCCTACCTGGCCTTCGCCGCGCTTCTGATGGCCGGGCTTGACGGGATCAAGAACAAGATCGACCCGGGCCCGGCATCGGACAAGGATCTCTACGATCTGCCGCCCGAAGAACTGGCCGAAATCCCCACCGTCTGCGGCTCGCTGCGCGAGGCGCTGGAGGCCCTGGCCGAGGACCACGACTTCCTGCTGGCAGGCGATGTGTTCACCAAGGACCAGCTTGAGGGCTACATGGCGCTCAAGTGGGAAGAGGTCTATGCCTATGAGCACACACCCCATCCGGTGGAGTATCAGCTCTACTACAGCGCCTGATTTCGCATCCTGACGCCCGAAGGCCCCTCGCGCAGGCGGGGGGCCTTTTGCATGCGACGGTGCGGGTGGGCTGTCATGCGGGCGGGGAACCGTTAAATTTTCGTGCATTGATTTCTTGTTTCGTTCCCGCCACCGGCCTAGACTTGTCACCGGGTGATTGCCGGATGACCCCCGGATCACCCTCTGGCTGCCATATCGGAAAGGGCCAATGCGCACGCGAAACGGGTATGTCGGAGCCGCACTGCTCTACGGGACGCAGCCGCCCGCACTTCCGCATGTCCTGCAATTCCTGCTGCATGACCTTTATCTTGAAGGGCGGCTGGTCGGTGGTGTGCAACTCAAGGGGCCGACCCTGCGCCTGCGCTTCGAAGGGTATGAGTTGATCCTGACACAAAGCGACCAGCCGCTGCCGGCACGCGCGCTGGACGGTGCGTTGCGCCCGCGCCGCGCGGCTGGCGAGCGCACCGAAGCGCCGCCGCCGGCCGATCTGGCACGCGGGCGGGTGCTGCATGCGCTGCGCAGCCACCGCCATGCGTTGAGCGTGCTGCTGCGCGCGCGCGGCGGGCGGCGCTCGGAAGATCCGCCCGATGCGCTGCTGCACCTGACCAGCGAATGCCGCGCCATGCTCGAAGCGGTGATCGAGGCCATGCCGCCACGCGCCGTGGTATGGCAACCGGGCGCGGTGGCCTTCACCTGTGAGGAATTTCTGGCCACGCGCGCCGATGCCCTGCTCGATGCCGGCGACCGGGCGAATGTGTTGTGCCTTTCGGCGCATGCCCATGCCGCCGCCGACCGCCCGGCGCTTGCCGATTGGTCCGACTGGACCGATGGCACCGAGGCGCCGCCACGCACGCAGGACATGGCGCCCGCCGCGCCCGCCGCGCGCGCCCTGAACGGCGGGCAACGGGCACTCAGCCCCCCCCCCGCCGCCACGCCACGCGCGGAACCGGCCAAGGCCCTGACCGGCACCACCCTGCCGCCACACCGCCCCCGACAGGCGGCCTTTGACGCCGAGGAAGGTGCGTATGATGCGCTGCCGCCCCCGGCATCGCTGCCACGCCTCGCGCCCGGTCTGCCGGGCGCGGGCATAGGCGCGGTTACGGCGCGGCGCGGCGGCGACTTCCCCGCCCCTTCTGGCCCGCCGCAGCGCTCGGCAGGGCGGCTGTTTGGCACCGGGCGCCAACCCGCGGCCTTGCCCCGGCTCTATCGTCAGGATGAACGCCTCACGCAGGCGCTGCGTTCGCGCCCCGCCGCAACACCGAAGGATCAGGCATCGGCCCCGGTGCGCGCAAATCTTCCTCTGCGTCTGGCGCGGGCACTCAACGGGCTGACATTGCTGCTCAGCGGCATGCTGCTGCTGCCGTTGCTGGGCGGGCTGCTCTAGCGCCCGCGCGACACCGCCAACCGGCTCAATGCGGCGGGCGAAAAGCACCAAACGCGGCATCCGCCTCGGGCGGGAGGCTTTCGCGCGCGATCAGATAGGTATGGATCGAGAACACCACCGCGCGGCTCTGCGGCAGGCGCAGCAGGCATTGGCGTTCAGAGCGGATATAGCCGCGCCGGGCCTCGCCTTCGGGGCGCGCCTCGCCCTCGCGGCGGGGCTGAAACAGCGCCGGATCGGCATAATCAAGCACATTCGCCCGCCACAGCGGCTGTTCGGGGCGGATGGCATCAAACAAGCGCTGCACGCGCCGGGCCAGGCCCTCGTCATAGGATGCGACGGGCCGGTGAATGCCGACAAGATCGCGGCCGATCTTCTGTTCCAGCGTCCAGCTGGCCGGAAAGCACAGGATCGCCCCGCCCAGCACATGCCGCCCCTCGGGGCCGTCCTGAAGGATGCACAGATCCTCCTGCACCAGCCGGCCGAGGGTCAGAAGCGGGGTTTCGGGCGCATCCGCCACCAGCCGGCCATCGGGGCAGCGCCAACCACCCCGCGCGCGGTGAAAGCCCAGCCCCGGCAGGCGCGCGGAAATCATCGCGTGCAACTCCTTCGCGGCCTCCTCCGCCTGAGGCAACAGCGCATGGACCGCCGGGCAATGATCGGCGATCAGCCGCTCGCGCTCGGCCATCTGGGCGGCATACGCGCTGTCGATGCGCAGCCAGTCGGCGGGATCGAGCGGCTGGATGCCCGGCAGGCGCGCCAGGCGCGCATCTTCCCAGACGTGAAACGGCAAGGCATCGTGCAGAACGGGCAAGACGGTCTCCGGGCGCAGGGATATTGGCTGCCGGGGTTGAGCACGCGAGCATGGCGCAGGCCGTCGCTCGCGGCAAGCCCGGCTGTTGACCTTGCCCGCCCGGCCCTGGTGGCACCCTATTCGGCGGCCCGCAACGGCGTTCGCGGGGCTGGCCCGGAGGGCGAGCCCGAGGATGAACCCGCCACAGCATCGCCCGGCAACGGTTCGGGGCGATCACCGGCGCGTGCCATGGGCGGGGCTTGCACCGGCGGCGGGGCCAGCGGGTCCCAGACGATCTCGGCGTGGCGCACTCGGCTGGTCTGGCGCTTGAGCATCCGGTCCTCATGGGCCTGACCACGCCGCAACGCCGCCAGCCTGGGGCCGATCGCCGCGGCGCCAGCCTCCACCCAGACGCGTGCCGCCAACATCGAGGGCGTCAGGATCAGGGTCAGTATGGTGGCGATCCCCAACCCGAAAACCACCGCCGTTGCCAGTTGCTTCCACCACATTGCCGCCGGGCTGTCGATGGTGAAGCCGCCGGCGAAGAAATCGATCGACACACCCAGCATCATAGGCGTCAGCCCAGCCATGGTGGTGATCGTGGTCAGCAGAACCGGGCGGATGCGCGCCTCGGCGGTGCGGATGATCGCCTCGATGCGCGGCATGTAGCGGGCATATTCCTGATAGGTGTCGATCAGCACGATGTTGTTGTTCACCACAATCCCGGCCAGCGCCATGATGCCGGTGCCGGTCATGATCACCGAGAAGGGCTGCGCCATCACCAGCATGCCCACCAGCACCCCGGCGGTGGACAGGATGACCGCCAGCAACACCAGCACGGCATTGTAGAAACTGTTGAACTGCGCCAGCAGGATCAGGAACATCAACCCCAGCGCGGCGCTGAAGGCCACCACCAGAAACTCGGTGGCTTCCTCCTGGTCCTGCTGCTCGCCGGTCCATTGCCAGGAAACACCCTCGGGCAGGGGTTCGTCCTGTTGCAGCCAGCGGGTCAGCGCCTCGATACGCTCGGAAGCATTGATCGGCACCAGTCGCTGCCCGGCGGCGCGGATCTCGTCGCGCAGGGCCTCGGCGGCACGCGCCTCGGGGCTGCCGGCGGCATGCGCGCGCGGGTCGATCTGGGCACGGGTGAGCACCCGCAGCGTGGTGCCCTGGGCATCGTTGACGCTGAACAGATCAGGGGTGACGGCGGCCTTCACGTCGAAATAGCGCTGCTCGTTGTAGCGGTCGATCTGGCCACGCAGCGGCACCGGCTCGCGGGTGACGAAATTCGACAGCGGCACCAGCCCGGCGCGGGTCTGCACGCGCAGGGTATCGAGCGTGCTGAGCAGCCGGTCGCCCTCGGGCAGGCGCACGCGAATCTCGATTTCCTCGTCGGAGGTGTCCACGCGCATCGTATCCAGCATCAACCCGCGCGTCACCAGTTGCACCATGCCGCCCACCGTGGCGACATCGGCGCCAAAGCGCCCGGCGCGGCCGATATCGACGCGGATTTCCCAGTCGATCCCCGGCAGCGGGCGGGTATCCTCGATATCGACGATGCCGGGCGTCGCGCGCATGCGCTCGATCACCGTTGCGGCAGCGGCATCGAGGGCGGCGAAATCATTGCCGGTCAGGCGCAGATGCACCGGCTTCTGGCCCGCCGGTCCGCCGGACATGATCATGTATTCGGTGAAGATGCCGGGAAGCTGCACGAATTGCGCCTGCATCCGGTCCAGCACCGCCTGGCCACGCAGGCTCAGGTCATCGCCACGCTCGTTCCAGTTGAGCAGTTCGAACTGGATCTGGCCAATGGCATCGCGCGGCGCCGGCGCACCGGCGGTATTGGCATTCAGCCCTCCCGCCCCGGCAAAGGCGAAACTGGCCGCCACGCCGGGCTCGGCCAGCACGATCTCCTCGACCTGGCGCAGCAGCGCATCCTTTTCTGCCAGTGACAGGTTGCCGCGTGCGCGCACATAGACGATGCCCTGTTCGGGCTCGGTCTCGGCAAAGAACTCGACGCCGTAGTTGTTCTCGCCGTAGTAGCTGAAGATCTGCACGACAAGAAACACCACCCCGGCCACCGCGACGAAGGGCATTACCGGATTGCCGGCAATGAACTTGATGAAATGGCCGAAAAGGGTGCGCCGATGGCCCGCCTCGACGGTTTTCGGATGCCGGCGCGGCAGCACCGCGCCCAGCGTGACCGACATCGCCATCGCGCCAAGCACCATCATCACCCCGCCGGGCAGGAAGCGCATGATGCCTTCGGCACCGCCAAACCCGGCCAGCGCCGGGTTGAGCAGCACCAGCGCGCCGCCCGACAACAACGCCAGCGCACCTGCCAGGAACGGCAGCCGCAGCAGCCAGGGCAGGCGGCGCAGTTGCGTGGCGCCGTTCTCCAGCCGCCGCGAGATCCGCCCCGCCACACCGCCCATGATCGGCAGGAAGATCAGCGCCACCACCAGCGACGCGCTCAGCACGAAGATCAGCGTAAGCGGCAACATGCCCATGAACTCACCCGCCACCCCAGGCCAGAACAACATCGGCCCGAAGGCGCAAAGCGTTGTCGCCGTGGAGGCGATGATCGGCCAGAACATGCGCTTGGCGGCCGCCGTATAGGCTTTCATCGGCCCGTCACCGGCGGCAATGCGCTTGTCGGCGTATTCGGTCACCACCACCGCCCCATCGACCAGCAGCCCCACCGCCAGGATCAACCCGAACATGACGATGTTTGAGATCGTCACCCCCATCAGCCCCAGCAGGATGAAGCACAGGAAGAACGAGGTCGGAATGGCAAAACCCACCAGCAGCGCCGAGCGCGTGCCCAGCGCCGCCAGCACCACGATCATCACCAGCGCAATCGCCGTCAGGACCGAGCCCTCAAGCTGCGCGATCATCGATTCCACCTGCCATGAGCGATCCAGCGCGGCATCGACCTGCACCGCGGCGCGCAACTCCTCCGGCCATGTCGCCACCTCGGCGGCGACCGCGTCGCGCACCTCCTCGACGGTGCCGATGAGGTTGTAGCCCTTGCGCTTGACGACCTGAATGGCCAGCGTCGGTGCCCCCTCGAAGCGCGCGGTGCCCGCGCGGTCCTGGAAGGTCAACTGGATCGTCGCCAGATCGCCCAGCGTCACCACGCTGTCACCATTGGTCTTGATCGGAAGATCGTAAATATCCTGCACGCTGGCAAAATTGCCCGGCAGGCTGAGCGAGAAACGCCCGCTTTCGGTTTCCACCTCGCCGGCGGCGACAAGCTGGTTGTTGAGGGTGACGGCGTTGATCAGTTCGCCCGCGGTGACGTTATACGCCTCCAGCCGCAGCGGCTCGATGATCACCTCGACCATCTCGTCGCGCACCCCGGCAATATCGGCCGACAGCACCGCCTCGACGCCCTCGATGGCGCGGCGCAGATCGCGCGCGGCGCGCAACAGCGTGCGTTCGGGCACATCGCCCGAAACCGCATAGATCACGATCGGAAACTGCGAGAAGTTGAACTCGTTGATCGAATAGCTGTCAAACCCGTCGGGGAAGCTGGTCTGCGCCCGGCTCATGCGGTCGCGGACCTCGGCGATGGTGGCGTTCTTGTCCCAGCCGAATTCGAACTCCAGCACGATCCCGGCATAGTTCTGCGCGGCGGTCGCCGACATCCGCGTCAGGCCGTTGAGATCGCCCAGCTCCTGCTCCATCGGGCGCACCAGCAGGGTTTCGCTGTCGGTTGCCGAAATGCCCGGAAACGGCACCGAAATGAACAGCGCCGGCACCTCGATATCCGGCTCGCCCTCCTTGGGCAGGCCGGTATAGGCCAGGATGCCGGCGCCGAGCGTCAGCACGATGCAGGCCATCACCATGCGGGCATGCGCGGCGGCCCAGTCGATCATGCGATGCATCGCGTCACTCCCCGCCTTCGCGGCGCACCGCTTCGACCAGAACCCCGTCAGTCACGAATTCCTGCCCGACGACCACGACATCGGCCACCGCCGGCAGACCCGCGACCCAGATGCCCTGCGGCGAATCGCGCACCACGCTGACCGGGGCAAAGAAGGTGCGGCTTTCCTCGTCGATCAGCCGCAGCCCCAGCCGGCCCTCATCATCAAGCGTCAGCGCCGATCCCGGCACCAGATGGCCGCGCTCGGCCGAGGCAGCCACAAGGATATCGGCGCTCATGCCGTCGCGCAGGGTCAGGTCAGGGTTGGGCACCGTCACCTCGACCCGGAAGGTGCGCGTGGCCGGATCTGCGGCGCGGGCCAGAAAGCTGACCCGCCCGATCACCTCGCGTCCGTTCGACAGCCGCGCCCCGGCCATCGCGCCCACCGTCAACCGGTCAATCTGGGCCTCGGCGGCATGACCGACCAGAATCATCGGGTCAAGCCCGATCACCGTGGCGCAAAGCCCGCCGGGGCTGAGCAGCGAGCCCAGTTCGGCGGTATCGGCCTCCAGCAGGCCATCGAACGGGGCGCGGATGGCGAGGCGCGCAAGCTCCGTCTGGGCAGCCTCCACACCGGCCATGGCGGCCCGGCGCGCGGCATCGGCCGAGGCCACGCGGTTTTGCGCGGCAAACCCGCCCTCGCTGAGCCGGGTGGCGGTATTGTAGTTGATCTCGGCCTCGGCCAGTCGCGCCTCGGCCTCGGCAAGGCTGGCGCGGCGGGTGCCGGGATCGAGCTCGCACAGGGTCTCGCCGGCGCTGACCGTGCTGCCGCGGGGGTAGGGCGGCGAGGCCACCAGCCCCGAAGTCTCGGCGCGCACCTCGACCTGCCGCGCCGCCTGCGTGCGCCCGCGCAGAACCACCGCGCTTTCGATCTCGCGCTCGTCAAAACGCCGGACCGAAACCCGCAACCGGGCGGGCGCTGGTTCCTCGGCGGTTTCCTCGGCCGTGGCGGGCACCGCGCCGGCGAAGGCCAGAAGCGCGTCACGCTCCATGACGATCATGTAGAGCGAAACCAGAACCAGAATCGCCGTAATCAGCGGAACCAGGCGCATTGCAAACCTTCCAATCCATCAAACGCGCGCAACCTGACAAAACCATGCCGCCCGTGCCTTCAAACGGTGCGCGTCCTGAGCGCTATGTCCGTGTCCGGGTTGGGCAATTCAAGGGCTGGCACGCGTTTTTTCGATGATACGCATGGGGGCAAGGCGTGGATTATCGCCATTTGGGCAGTCTTGCAACATATGGTTGAATCTCGCGCTGTTGTGAAACGGGACCGTGGCGGCGGGTTATACGATTTTCCCGAGGGCATCAGGGGCGGCAGGCTTGGCAAGATACGCAGGTTCGGGCTAAGAGTGCTGGACATACCCGCGTTGCCGGCCAGATTCCGGTGCGCCAAACCGACAGACAGCCAGGCCGGAGTCCCATAAGGTGAGCAACCCAGACAGTTTCATCGACGAGGTGAACGAGGAGCTCAAGCGCGAGCGCCTGTTCGGATACATGCGCAGATACGGCTGGATCGCCGTCGTCGCGGTGCTTGGTATCGTCGGCTTCGCGAGCTGGAACGAATGGGACAAGGCGCGCTCGCAGGCGCAGGCGCAGGCCTTTGGCGATGCGGTGCTCGCCGCACTTGAAGAAGACGATGGCGCGCTGCGCCGCAACGCGCTTGGTGCACTGGCGACCGCAGAGGCCGGAGCCGGGCGCGCCGGTCAGAGCCGGGCAGGCATTGTCAATCTGCTGCTGGCCGCCGAACAGCTCGAAGCCGGCGACCGGCCCGGCGCGGTCGCCGCACTGGCCGCTGTCGAGGCCGATGCCAGCCTGCCGGCAAGCTATCGGCAGTTGGCAACGCTCAAGCGCGTCATCATCGCCGGGGCCGACCTGCCGGTGAGCGAGCGCGAGGCACTGCTGGCCCCGCTGGCCGCGCCGGGGCAACCTTTCCGGCCGCTGGCGCTTGAACAACTGGCGCTGCTGCGCCTTGAAGCCGGCGACGGCGATGGCGCCCTGAGCCAGTTCGAGGCGTTGCTCGACGAACCCGAGCTAACGTCCGGCTTGCGCCGGCGCATCGCGCAGGTGATTGTGATCCTTGGTGGCCAGGTCGGTTCGGACCTGGGGTAACTGGCGTGCAACCGCCGCAGCCGGCGCCGGTGCCGGCGCTGCGGTCAGGCAATGAAGGGGGTTCGGGCGTGAGCTTGATCAGAATTGCGGCAATCCTGGGACTGATCGGCGCGCTTGCCGGGTGTTCGCGCGAATTCATCCTCGAAGGCGAGCGCATTGATATTCGCGCGCCCTGGGGCGGCGGCGAAGCGCCTGCCAACCGCGCCCAGCCGATCAGCCTGCCCGCGCAATCCGTCAATGCCGCCTGGACCCATCGTCAGGGCCAGAATGGCGCGCGCCCGCAGCACCCGGCGCTTTCAGCACAACCGCAGCTTTTGTGGTCGGTCGATATTGGTCAGGGTGACGCGCGCCGCGTGCGGCTGAGCACCGATCCGGTGGCCGAGGGCGGGCGCATCTTCACGCTTGATGCGCATGCGCGCGTGCAGGCCACCTCGACCAGCGGCGCCCCCCTCTGGCAACGCGACCTGACCCCCGATTACGCCCGCCCCGGCGCGGCCTCGGGTGGCGGGCTGGCGGTGGCGGGCGGGCGGCTCTATGTGGCCTCGGCCTTTGCCTTCCTCGCTGCGCTCGATGCCGCCACCGGCGAAGAGCTGTGGCGCGTGCGCTTCGATGCGCCGCTTACCGGCGCGCCGGCGGTGCAGGGTGATCGTGTCTATGTCAGCGCCAGCGACAGCACGATGTGGAGCCTTGATGCCGCCAATGGCCGGGTGGACTGGGTGATCAGTGGCACCGAAACCATCGCCATCATGGCCCGTGGCGCCGCCCCGGCGATCACCGGCGATCTGGTGATCTTTCCCACCACGGCGGGCGAATTGCGCGCCCAGCGGCGCGCCAACAGCGCCGATGCCTGGCGCGCACATGTGGTGGGCCGGCGCACCGGCGCAGCCTATGCCAATATCTCGGCGATCACTGGCGATCCGGTGGTTGATGGCGGGCGGATCTATGCCGCCAACCAGTCCGGCCGGCTGGTGGCGCTGGATGCGCGCAACGGCACCGCGCTCTGGGCGGCGCGCGAATCCGCCTACAGCCCTGTCTGGCCGGTGGGCGGCGCGGTCTTTCTGGTCAGCGACCAGAACCGCGTGATGCGCCTTGATGCGCGCGACGGACAGCCTGTCTGGGCGCATGAGCTGCCGCTCTTTGCCAGCGATCGCCCACGCCGCCAGACCACGATCTTCCCGCAGCACGGCCCGGTGCTGGCCGGCGGGCGGCTGTGGGTGGCCTCGGGCGACGGGGCGCTGCGCGGCTTCGATCCGGTGAACGGCTCGCAGGTCCATCTGACCGAGATCCCCGGTGGCGCGGCCTCGGCGCCGATCGTGGTGGACCGCACGCTCTATGTTCTGGGCCGCGACGGCGTGCTGCACGCCTATCGCTGAACCGGCGGCCCGCCGCCACCTTTACAGCGCGCCCGGCATGGCCTATGTCGGGCGCCTTTGATTTCCCATGCCCCCCGGAGGGAGCGATGAGTTTCACCATGGCCCTTGTCGGCCGCCCCAATGTTGGCAAATCGACACTGTTCAACCGGCTGGTGGGCCGGCGGCTGGCGCTGGTCGATGATCAGCCCGGCGTCACCCGCGACCTGCGCGAAGGTCCGGCAAAGCTGGGCGATCTGCGCTTCACGGTGATCGATACCGCGGGGCTGGAGAATGTCACCGATGACAGTCTTCAGGGCCGGATGCGCCGGCTGACCGAACGCGCCGTCGAGATGGTGGATATCTGCCTGTTCATGATTGACGCGCGCGTCGGCATCACGCCTGCCGACGAGATCTTTGCCGACATCCTGCGCAAACGCGCCAAGCATGTGATCCTGGCCGCCAACAAGGCCGAGGGGCGCGCCGGTGAAAGCGGGATGCTGGAAGCCTATGCGCTGGGACTGGGTGAGCCGGTGCGGCTGTCGGCCGAGCATGGCGAGGGGATGGACGAGCTTTACCACATGCTGCGCCCGCTGGCGGCAGGCTTCGCCGAACGCGCCGAGGCCGAGGCGCCGCCAACCGATGTCGCCATCGAGGAAGACAGCGAGATCGACAATACCGAAGCCGGTGGCGATGAGATGCCGGACTGGGCCCCCAGCGACAAGCGCCCGTTGCAGGTGGCGGTGATCGGCCGGCCCAATGCCGGAAAATCAACGCTGATCAACGCCATCATCGGCGAGGACCGGCTGCTGACCGGGCCAGAGGCCGGCATCACCCGCGATGCCATCTCGCTGCCGGTCAACTGGGCCGGCACGCCGATGCGGATCTTCGACACTGCCGGCATGCGACGGAAGGCCAGGGTTCAGGAGAAGCTCGAAAAGCTCTCGGTCGCTGACGGGTTGCGCGCGGTGCGTTTCGCCGAGGTGGTGGTGGTGCTGCTGGATGCCGCGATTCCCTTCGAAACCCAGGATCTGCGCATCGCCGATCTGGCCGAAACCGAGGGCCGCGCGGTGGTGGTGGCGGTCAACAAATGGGATCTGGAGGACGACAAGCAGGACAAGCTCAAGGCGCTGCTCGAAGCCTTCGAGCGCCATCTGCCGCAACTCAAGGGGGCGCCGCTGATCACTGTCTCGGCGCGCACCGGGCGTGGGCTGGATCGGCTGCATGACGCGATCCTGCGCGCCCATACGGTGTGGAACCGCCGGGTTTCGACGGCGCGGCTCAATCAGTGGCTGGCGCTGATGACCGAAGCCCACCCGCCCCCGGCCCCCGGCGGGCGGCGCATCAAGATGCGCTACATCACCCAGGCCAAGACCCGCCCGCCGGGTTTTGTAGTGATGTGCTCGAACCCCGAGGATCTGCCCAAGAGCTACGAGCGCTATCTCATCAATGGCCTGCGCGAGAGCTTCGACATGCCGGGCACGCCGATCCGGCTTTATCTGCGCTCGCGCGCCGATCAGAATCCCTACAAGGACCGCAAGAAAGCCCAACCCTCGCGGCTGAAAAAGCATGTCAGGCCGGGGCGCGAGCGATAGGTTCGCCACAGTCTCGTCACATCTCGTTGCACATGCAACGACTTGACCCAGATCAAGGCGCCTTCGCGCGCTGACGGGCATTCTGTGCCGGTCGCGGCCCATCTGGGGCACGAGCGATGCAGCTGACAGCGGAGGAAAAGCCATGGGCTTTGTGGCACGCGTCGATCATCACATGAACCTGCTGGGTCAGATGGCTGATGCCGTCAGGGTCGATTTCGCCGAGGCGCTTTGCCGGGGGCAGATGCAAGGCGAGGAACTGCGCTCGGCGGTGTTTCGTTGCATGGGTTGCGCCCGCGCAGATGCCTGCCGGGGCTGGCTCGACACCCATGGCGAAGGGGCCGATCACACGCCCGCCTATTGCCAGAACCGCGTCCTGCTGGCGCGCCTGCGGTCCTGAACACCGCCCCGGAGCCGCAATCAAGGCACGGCCGGGCGGCGTGCAAGGCATGCCACCACGCCTGAACACCCTCGCGCGGCTTTCAGCGGATCTTGAGCGTCGCCAGCCCGACCAGCGCCAGTATCAGGCTGATGATCCAGAACCGGATCACGATCTGCGGTTCTGCCCAGCCCTTCTTCTCGAAATGATGGTGAATCGGAGCCATCAGGAAGACCCGCTTGCCAGTGCTCTTGAAGTAGAGCACCTGGATGATCACGCTTAGCGCCTCCACAACGAACAGCCCGCCAACAATGCCCAGCACGATCTCATGCTTGGTGGCGACCGCGATGGCCCCCAGCGCGCCACCGAGCGCAAGGCTGCCGGTATCGCCCATGAACACCGCCGCTGGCGGCGCGTTATACCACAGGAAACCCAGCCCCCCGCCGGTCAGCGCAGCCACGAAAACCAGCAATTCACCGGTGCCGGGGACGTAGTGCACATCCAGATAAGAGGTGAAATCGACCCGCCCGACGGCATAGGCGATCACCCCCAGCGTGGCGGCGGCGATCATCACCGGCATGATCGCCAGCCCGTCAAGCCCATCCGTCAGATTGACCGAATTGGCGGCACCGACGATGACGAACATGGCAAAGGGCACAAAGAACCAGCCCAGATCGATCAGCACCGATTTGAACACCGGCACCGCCAGTTGCCCGGCCAGTGCCGGCGGGTGAATATAGAGCGAGGCCACCGAAGCCAGAAGCGCGATCACCAGCCCCAGCGCCATGCGCACACGGCCTGACACCCCCTTGTGATTGTGCTTGGAAACCTTGGCATAATCATCGGCAAAACCGATCGCACCGAAAGCCACCGTGACCAGCAGCACCATCCAGACATAGGGATTGTCCAGCCGCGCCCACAGCAGCGTCGCCACCACCAGCGCCGAAAGGATCAGCAAGCCCCCCATGGTCGGCGTGCCCTTCTTGGTCACCAGATGCGATTCCGGCCCGTCCGCACGGATCGGCTGGCCCCGTCCCTGACGGCGGCGCAACAGTTCAATGAGCGGCTTGCCAAAGACAAAGCCAAACACCAGCGCGGTAAAGAACGCCGCCCCCGCGCGGAAAGTGATATAGCGAAACAGGTTAAAGCCGATGAAGGCATCAGACCATTCTGCCAGCCAGTAAAACATTCAGCCTTGTCCTTTCGGGGTGTCGTCGGGCTCGGGGTGGCCCAGATTGCGCAGCGCGTCAACCACGCGCGAGACAAGCGAGCCTTTCGAGCCCTTCACCAGCACAACATCGCCGGGGCGCACCAGCGCATGCGCCCGCAAACCCAGATCATCGGCCTGAGCAACCAGCTTGCCGCGCCGGTGCTCGGGCAGTTCATGCCAGAGATCCGCCATCCGCGGGCCGACACAATACACCAGCGCGACATCGCCAAGCGCCGGGTGCCCGGCAATGGCGCGGTGCATGGCCGCCTCGTCCGGGCCCAGTTCAAGCATGTCGCCCAGAATGGCGATGCGCCGCCCGCCAGGGCCGGGCTGGCTGGCGGCCAACACATCAAGCGCGGCCTTCATCGACGCCGGGTTGGCGTTGAACGCATCGTCGATCAATGTGAAACGGGCGCCGTCGGACAGGTCCAGCAGGACCGATTCGCGCCTGCCGCGCCCGGCGGGCGGCGTCCAGCGCCCCAGCGCCTGCGCCGCCATCACCGGATCCAGCCCCAGCACGCGCGCCACCGCCAGACAGGCCAGCGCGTTCATGGCAAAATGCGCCCCGGCATCGCGCAGCCGCAGCAACAGCGGCGTGTCATCCACCATGGCCTCGACCACCAGCGCCGTTTCGGTGGGCCGCAGGGCGCGCAAACGCACCGCATCCCCCTGAAGGCCGAAGCCCAGGGCACCCTCCCCGGCGGCCGCCGCCAGAATCGGTGTGGTTTCCAGATCGGCGTTGAAAATGCCGGTCCCGCCGGGCTCCAGCCCTTGATAGACCGCCGCCTTTTCATGGGCGATGCCCTCAAGTGTGCCAAAGGCCGCCAGATGCGCGGCAACCACCGTCGTCACCAGTGCCACATGCGGGCGCGCCAGCCGCGCCAGCGGCGCGATCTCGCCAGGCTGGTTCATGCCGATCTCGACAACAGCAAAATCGCAATCCGCCGGCAACCGCGCCAGCGTCACCGGCACGCCCCAATGATTGTTGAAACTGGCCTCGGCGGCATGGACGCTGCCAAATTCGGCGAGCATCTCGCGCAGCATCTCCTTGGTCGAGGTCTTGCCCGCCGAGCCGGTGACCGCGACCACCTGCGCCCGGCTGCGCGCGCGCCCCGCCGCGCCCAGCGCGGTCAGTGCCGCCAGCACGTCATCGACCACAAGGCAGGGGCCGCCGACACCGGGCGGAATGCGGCTGACCAGCGCCGCCGCCGCGCCGCGCTCAAAGGCCTGAGCGACAAATTCATGCCCGTCGCGCTCCGCGCTCAAGGCCACGAACAGATCGCCCGGCACCAGGCTGCGGCTGTCGATGGAAATGCCGCTTGCGGTAAAATCGGCCGTCACCTGCCCGCCGGTGGCGGCGGCGGCATCCGCGGCACTCCAGAGCGCGTTCATGGCTTCACCCGGCGGTCAAGCACCTCGACAGCGGTGCTGGCCTGCTCGACATCGTCGAACGGATAGACCGTATCGCCGACAATCTGCCCCTGTTCATGCCCCTTGCCGGCGATCAGCAGGGCATCGCCGGGCAGCAGCGCATCGACGGCGCGCAGGATCGCCTCGGCGCGGTCGCCGACCTCGTTGGCCTCAGGGCAGGCATCAAGGATCGCGCGACGGATGGCGGCAGGATTCTCGGAGCGGGGGTTGTCATCGGTGACATAGACGACATCGGCATGCGCGGCAGCGGCGCGCCCCATCAACGGGCGCTTGGTGCGGTCGCGGTCGCCCCCGGCACCCAGCACCACGATCAGCCGGCCCATGACATGCGGCCTGAGCGCCTGCAAGGCGGTCTCGACCGCGGCGGGGGTATGCGCGTAATCGACAAAGACCGGCGCGCCATTGGCACGGGTAGCAGCAAGCTGCATGCGCCCGCGCACGCCCTGCAGCTGCGGCAGCAGGGCGATGGCATCGGCAGCCGGCGTGCCGGTGGCCAGAACCAGCCCCAGCGCCAGCAGCGCATTGGCGCCCTGAAACCCGCCCACCAGCGACAGCCGCACCTGATGCACCGTGTCGTTCAGCGCGAAGCGCAGCCTTTGGCCACGGGCATCGAAGCGTTGCGCCAGTAGCCGCAGCTCGCAACCCTGCGCGGCGCCGACACGGACCAGCACGCGCTCGGGATGATCAGCCGCCAGCATCTCGGCCAGCCGCGCGCCCCAGGGATCATCGGTATTGATGACCGCAGGCGCATCATCGGGTAGAAGGCGCGTGAAAAGCCCTGCCTTGGCGGCGAAATAGCTTTCCATGTCAGAATGATAGTCGAGATGGTCCTGGCTGAGGTTGCTGAAACCCGCCGCCGCCAGCCGCACCCCTTCAAGGCGGCGCTGGTCCAGCCCGTGGCTGGAAGCCTCCATCGCGGCATGGGTGATGCCGGCCTGCGCGGCCTCGGCCAATACGCGGTGCAGGGTCAGGGCATCGGGGGTGGTATGGGCGAGCGGCGTTTCCCAGCTTCCTTCAACTCCGGTGGTGCCGATGCTGATGGCGCCGTGGCCCAGCATCGCCCAGATCTGGCGGGTGAAACTGGCCACCGAGGTCTTGCCATTGGTGCCGGTCACCGCCACCGTGCAGTCGGGCTGGGCGCCAAACCAGAGCGCGGCGGCCATGGCCAGTGCGGCGCGGGGATCCTCGGCCACGACCAGCGCGACATCGGGATCGCCGGCAAGCGCCTCGGCGGCAAGCGCGGCGCCGGCGCGGTCGGTCAGCACCGCCCCGGCCCCCATGCGCAGCGCGAAGGTGATGAACTCGGCGCCATGGATGCGTGTTCCGGGCAGCGCGGCAAAGAGCATTCCCGGCTTGACGGCGCGACTGTCAAGCGCCAGGCCGGTGATCGCCACATGCGAGTTGCCGCGCGCGGCGGTCAGCCCCAATCGGCTCAATGTGCTTGTTTGCGCCATGCAAACCCTCTTCGCGCTGTCGCCGCGCCTGCTGCAAGCATGATGCCGCAGTCGCTGGCCTCGCCGCTTGCGCCACTCCGGCCGATACCCTGCCCCTTCCCTTAGCGTAGCCGCAGGGCCGCTTCAATCTCTGCCGGGCCTTGCGGGCGCAGACCCATCAGCGGCGCTACGCGGCGCACGATCTCCGCGGCGACCGGCACGACGGTCCAGCCGGCGGTGCGCCGCGCCTCGCCCGACGAGGACTCGCTCGGTTCATCAAGGGTGACAACGATCACATAGCGCGGATCGTTCATCGGGAAGGCGCCGGCAAACGTGGCGATCACCCGGTCGCGGTAATAGCCGCCGCGCGGATTGGGCTTGTCGGCGGTGCCGGTCTTGCCGCCGACGGCAAAGCCCTCGACCTCGGCCATCGAGGCGGTGCCGCGGGTGACGACCTCGCGCATCAGCCGGCGCATGATGGCCGAGGTGCCTTCCGAGATCAGCCGCTCGCCGGGCACGGCGGCGGGCCGGCGCAACAGCGTGGGCTCGATGCGCGTGCCGCCATTGACCAGTGCGGCATACCCGGCGGCCAGTTGCACCGGACTGGTGGAAAGCCCGTGGCCATAGGAGATGGTCATTGCCGAAAGCTCGCGCCAGCGCTCGGGGAACTGCGGCAGGGCGCGGGTGGTTTCGGCCAGCTCGATCGGTGCGGCACGGAGGAAACCAAAGCGCTCAAGGAATTCGCGCTGCCGTTCGGGGCCGATCATCTGCGCCAGCCGCGCGGTGCCGATATTCGACGAACGCACAAAGACATCGCTCACCGAAAGCTGCGGGCCGTAGTTGCGAAAATCGTTGATGCTGAAGCCCGCCACCCGCAGCGGGCCGCGGGTGTCAACCATGGTTTCGGTCGTGACCAGCCGCTCTTCCAGCGCCTGGGCCACGGCAAAAGCCTTCATCACAGAACCCAGTTCATAGACGCCCTGCACCGCATGATTGAAAAGCGGACTGTCGGTCGGGTCGCCCTCGGTGGGCGGCGCGGGGCGCTGGTTGGGGTCGAAATCGGGCAGGGAAACCATGCTGACGATCTCGCCGGTATGGGCATCCATGATGATCGCCGAGCCGGCACGCGCGCCCAGAAGCGACAGGCCACCATCGAGCACCTCGGCGGTGACGGCCTGAACGCCAAGATCGAGCGACAGCATGAGCGGCGTCTCGGCAAGCGCTGGATCGCGCAGCCGCGCATCCAGCCGGTGTTCGATACCGGCGGTGCCGATGATCTCGGCGGCGCTGACGCCCTGCTGGCCGAAACTCGCCCCACCCAGCACATGCGCGGCCAGCCGTCCATTGGGGTAAAGACGCATCTCGCGCGGGCCAAACAGAAGCCCCGGCTCGCCGATATCATGCACCGCCTGCACCTGCTCGGGCGACAGCCGTGCGCGGATCCAGACGAAACGGCGGCTGGGGTCGGTCAGCCGCGCGGCGAGGCGGGTTTCGTCAAGCTCTGGAAAGACGCGCGCAAGTTCGCGCGCGGCGCGCGCGCCATCGACCATGTAGCGTATTTCGGCGTAGAGCGAATTGGTGACCAGATTGGTTGCCAGGATGCGCCCGTTGCGATCATGGATCTCGGCGCGGTAGGCGGCGATATCCTCGCCCTGAAAGGCCGCAGCCTCGATCGGCGGGCTGGCCGCCAGAAGCCCCATGCGCGCGGTGATCAGCGCAAAACCCATGAAGAATGACGCCGCCAGAAACAGCAATCGCCATTCGGCGCGGCGGCGTGAGCGGTCACGCATCTGTTCATGACGCAGGCGCAGGTTCTCGCGCTCGATATGCGCCGGGTTGCGCCCCTCGGCGCGGGCCTCGAGAACGCGCGCCAGCGGGCGCAGGGGAATGCGGATCATGGGGCTTCTCCGCGTGTATGTTCGATCGCGCCCGGAACATGGGCCATGACTTCGCCCATGACTTCGACGGAATTGCCGAGCCACGAGGCCGGCTCGGGCATCGGATAGACGATCTCGTCGATGCGGCCGAACTGCGCGCCGGTCAGTGGCATCAGCCCCAGCCGCAGGAAATTCATCTCAGCCAGTTCACGAAGGCGGTCGGGCCGGTTCAGGTAGGCCCATTCGGCGCGCTGCACGCCCAACGCCTCGCGCAGGGCGCGGATTTCGCGGCGTAGATCCTGGGCCTCGGCCATGGCCTGCTGGGTCTTGTGGTTCTCGTTATAGGCCCAGACGGCAAGCGCCATCACCGCCAGCGCCGAAAGCACATAGAACAGCGAACGCATCAGCCCCCCTCCCGCAGTGCCGGCAGAGGCAGGCCCAGTGCCGAGCGATCCACCGGCCCGGCCGGTGCATCAAGACGCCGCGCAATGCGCAGAAGCGCCGAGCGCGCGCGCGGATTGGCCGCCAGTTCGTCGGCATCGGCACCGATGCCCTTGCGGCTGAGCAGATCGAATCGCGCCGGCTCGGGGGTGAGCTGTGGCGCATGGCGGCTGCCCTGCCCGGCACGACCGGCGCGCAACTGCATGAACCGCTTGACGATGCGGTCTTCGAGCGAATGAAAGCTGACCACCGCCAGCACGCCGCCGGGCCTGAGTGCGCGCTCGGCGGCCTCCAGCCCGGCAACCAGTTCGCTGAACTCGGCATTTACGGCAATGCGGATCGCCTGAAAGCTGCGCGTCGCCGGGTGGCTCTGACCGGGTTTGGGGCGCGGCAGGCAGGCGCTCACCACGGCGGCAAGCTGCAAGGTGGTCTCGAAAGGGGCCTCGGCGCGGGCCTTGACGATGGCCCGTGCAATGCGCCGGGCGGCGCGTTCCTCGCCGAAATGATAGAGAATATCCGCAAGCTCCGCTTCGGATGCGGTATTGACCAGATCGGCGGCGCTGGGACCCTGCTGACTCATGCGCATGTCAAGCGGGCCGTCCTTGGCGAAGGAAAAGCCGCGCTCGGCGCGGTCAAGCTGCATCGACGAGACGCCCAGATCCAGCACCACACCGTCAAGCGGCACCCCTGCGTGGCGATCAAGCTGGCCAAAGGTGCCCTGCACCAGCACCATGCGCGCGCCATAAGGCCGGGCCCATTGCGCCGCCAGTTCCAACGCCAGCGGGTCGCGGTCAATGCCGATCAGCCGCTTGGCGCCGGCATCGAGCAGCGCGCGCGCATAACCACCCGCACCCAGCGTGCCATCCAGCCAGACCCCTGAAACCGGCGCCACCGCCGCAAGAAGCGGGGCCAGCAGGACGGGAATGTGGGGGGCATCGGCTGATGGCTGGGGCATCATCCTTTCCGTCATGATTCAGGCAGATCCGGCAGCAGGATGCGCGGATCAAAGCCTTCTTCCTGCTGTTGCAGCCATGCCTCGGCCCTCGCGGTCTCTTCGGCTTCGTAGGTTTCGGGCTTCCAGATCTGGAAATGATCCCCCGAAGCGATGAAGAACGCCTCGCCCTCAAGGCCGGTCTTGTCGCGCAGCCGGGCGGGCAGCACGATGCGCCCGTCCTCGTCAACCTGTGCCGGCAGCGAATGGCCGTGATAGATGCGCTCCAGCATCTTGCGCTCCATCGAGCCGGGCTTCATGCGGTCTATGCGGCGGTCGATCTCGTCGATGGCCTCGATGGTATAGCAATCGAGCTGTGGCTGCGTGGCGGTGCCATAGACGATCACCAGATTGGGCCGCAGCCCCTCGCGCCAATCGGGATCAGCAGCCTCGATGACACGGCGAAACAGGGCCGGGATCGACACCCTGCCCTTGCCATCCACCTTCTGGTGGTATTCGCCACGAAATCTGCGCGCCACCTGCCTGCGCCTTTCCTGCCACTGCCGCGACGGGCATCGCCCGCCACAAAGGAAAACGGCGGCCGGGCTGCTGCCACTGCCCGAACCGCCGCCCTCGTCCCATTTCTGGGTGCCCGACTACGCATGCCACCTGGGGGGATGTCTGCTCGCTCGCGCGCCGGATCTCTTGTTCGAAAGGAGCGGGTTGCCTGTATGAAACTGCCTCGTTCCGTTTTTTTCGTTGGCCGCCCTTCCGTGTAGAAAGGAATGACATGGGAATTCATGGGACGCAACAAATTTGTCGCTCTTGCCTCACCCTTTTCTCACGGCGGAGTGAAAGATTTCCTACCATATACTGGTTTCGCGGATACGCATGAGCTATATATGGACAATAATCTCAAATGCCACACAAGATAGGCTGAAGCTTCGTGAGCGATGATCAGCACCATGAATTCCCGACATTCCCCCAAGATGTGGCCAAACAGCAACGCATTTTATTGGAGCCAAGGGCAAAACAGCGCCAAAAACACCAAATACCCTGAGCCATCCAGCAGATCGGCACACTGATTCCATGAATTCCCAGCCAGCGGGTCGCCAGAAGTGATTCGACCCGCGCCAGAGGGCACGGGCCGTTCGAAAGCACTTTTGCGGCGCGCAGGCGGGATCAGTCGGCGCAGCGCTCGATCAGGCGGCGTGCCATGCGGCGGTAGGCTTCGGCCACCGGGCTGTCGGTCGCGGCCACCGGCACCCCGCCATCACCCGCCAGCCGCACCTCGACCGAGATCGGCAACTCGCCCAGAAAGGGCAGATCCAGCCGCTCGGCCTCACGCCGCACGCCACCATCGCCAAAGATATGCTCCTCATGGCCACATTCGGGGCAGATGAAGGTGGACATGTTCTCGATCAGGCCCAGGATCGGGGTTTTCAGCGCCTGAAAGGCTCGCAGCGCCTTGCGCGCATCGAGCAGGGCCACATCCTGCGGCGTGGAGACGACGATCGCCCCGGTGACGTTGAAGCGCTGGCAAAGCGTGAGCTGCACATCGCCCGTGCCCGGCGGCATATCGACGATCAGCGCGTCCAGCTCGCCCCATTGCACCTGCGTCAGAAGCTGCTGAAGCGCGCCCATCAGCATCGGGCCACGCCAGATCACCGCCTCGTCCTCGGCCAGCATCAGCCCGATCGAGATCATCGTCACGCCATGGGCAACCGGCGGAATGATGATCTTGCCGTCGGGCGAGGCGGGACGCTTGGAAACGCCCATCATGCGCGGCTGGCTGGGGCCATAGATGTCGGCATCCAGCAGCCCCACCCGCCATCCTTCGCGCGCCAGCGCCACTGCCAGATTGGCCGAAACAGTGGATTTTCCCACCCCGCCCTTGCCCGAACCCACCGCCAGAATGCGCTTCACCCCCGGCACATCGGCCCGCTCTGGCGCTGCGGTGGGATGGCGGCCGATCTTCAGTGACGGAGCCTCGCCCTGCGGCACGGCGGCACGGGGCGCGGAGGGGGCTGCGGGACGCGGTGCCGGGCCGTGGGCGGTCAGCGCCACCGAAACCCGCGCCACGCCGGGCAATGCCTTCACCGCCGCCTCCGCCTGCTGGCGGATCGGCGTCAGGATGCGCGCGGCTTCCGGGGTCTCGGCCTCGATGACAAAGCGTATATTGCCCTCATCCACCACGAGCGCGCGCACCAGATCCCGCCCCACCAGATCGCCGCCATCGGGCAAGGCCACACTGCGCAGGGTTTCGAGCACCTGTTCGCGGCTGGGCGCGCTGGAGGGGGTGGGCGTATCTGGCATCATGGCCTCCTGAATTATCGCCTGCGTCTTGAGAGTGTGCAGGCCCTGCAAAGCTGTGTCCTTTTTTCAGGCCGGCAAGGGCAAATCAAGGCGACCGCGCATCTGCGCCTGATCCGGCCCGGTCGATGGCCAGCAACATGGCTTCCACAGGTTTTCTGTTCGCGCCTCAAATTCAGGCGAAGGGGCTGATTTCAGGCTGAAGTTTACGCCGCGTCGCCATGCATTTGCTGCATAGCAGCATTGCCGCGAAAGGGGATTGTGCATTTGCAGCATCCGCCCCATCTTGGGATCAACACGAAGCGCAAAGTGATCGAGCCTGAACACATCCGAAGATCGCCGCGCGTCAAGCGAAGAAATGAAAGGGTCATGATCATGGCTTTTGCAACCGAAATCACCCGCAGCATCCCGGCGTCATCCTGGGTTGGCGGCGCATTTTCCGCGCTGCGCGATGCCTGGAACCGTTACCGCGTCTATCAGCGCACGCTGGCCGAGCTGAGCGCGCTGAGCACGCGCGAACTCAACGATCTGGGCATTTCGCGCTCGATGATCACCCGCCTCGCCCATGAGGCCGCCTACGGCAAGAACGCCTGAGGCCGAAATTCCGGTCTGGCCGATACGCCCGACCGAATCTGAACGAAAGGCCCCTCCTCCTCCCGGGCTGATCGTGACGGAACCGCCGCCCCCTCCTCCCTGGCGGCCGTTCCACCCTGATGCGCCGGCCCTCCTCCTCCCTGGCCGGATTGCTCACCGCGCGGTTGCCCGCTCCTCCTCCCAGGGCAACCGCGCTCGTATTCCGGGGCCTGATGCCCCACCGGAGCGCACGGGTCCATGCCTCCCGGACCATTGCCCCGGACGATTGACACAGAACGCGGTCGCCCCCTGCCGGGCGGCCGCGTTTTTTCTACGCCGCGAAAAGGGGGCTGTCTGCCCCCCTCTGGGCTGCGCCCATTCACCCTCCGAGGATATTTGTCGCACAAAGACGGGGTTGGCGTGCGGCACGGCGATGGGCACGGCGCACTGGCATCCGGGCTCAGAACGGCACGTCATCCACGCCTTCGGCAGAGGTCAGGAAACGGGCGATGATGTGCTTCTCTCCGGCCCGGTCGAAAGCGACGGCGAGCTTGTCGCCATCCACCGCGACGACGCTGCCCAGGCCAAAACGGGCGTGCATGACGCGCTCGCCGGGGTGAAAGACCGCCCCCGTGACAGCGCCCCCGGAGGCGCGCGCGATGCTGCGCCCGAGGGCTTCTGGCGGCGGCTCATGCTGCGCGCCACGGGCCTGGAGGCGTTTCCAGCCGGGCGAGTTGTAGACATCGGCACGCGCGGCGCGGGCCTCGACGGTGGCGGGGTCGCGCGCCATGCCCGCGGCACCGAAACCGCCGCCATAGAGGCCGGGCGGGGTGAGCACATCGACATGATCGGCGGGCAGTTCATCGATGAAACGTGAAGGCAACTGGCTTTGCCACTGGCCATAGACCCGGCGATTGGCGGCGAAGGAGATGGTGCAGAGCCGCTCGGCGCGGGTGATGCCGACATAGGCCAGGCGGCGCTCTTCCTCCAGGCCCTTGCGGCCCTGTTCATCCATGCTGCGCTGCGACGGAAACAGGCCGTCCTCCCAGCCGGGCAGAAACACCACCGGAAATTCCAGCCCCTTGGCGGCATGCAGCGTCATGATGGTGACCTTTTCGGTCGAATCCTCGGTCTCGTTGTCCATGATCAGCGCGACATGCTCCAGGAAACCCTGAAGATTGCTGAAGTTCTCCAGCGCCTTGATGAGTTCCTTGAGGTTTTCCAGCCGGCCCTGGGCCTCGGGCGACTTGTCGGCCTGCCACATGCCGACATAGCCCGATTCCTCAAGGATCTGCTCGGCCAGATCGATATGCGAAAGCCCGCCGCCGGCCGGCATGGCGGGTTCGATCACCAACCCGTCCTCGGTCGCTTGCGGCAGGGGCATACGCGCCAGATCGTGCCAGCGGGCCATGTTTTCCATGAAGCCCCGAAGCGCCCCCGCCGCGCGACCGGAGACCAGCCCGTCGCGCAGCGAAATCGCCGCGCCTTGCAGCAACGGCACGCCGGCGGCGCGTGCCACCTTCTGGATCGTTTGTTGCGCCTTGTCGCCCAGCCCGCGCCGGGGCGTGTTGATGATGCGCTCGAAGGCGAGATCGTCGGTCGGTGTGACGGCGAGGCGGAAATAGGCCATGGCGTCGCGGATCTCCAGCCGCTCGTAGAAACGCGGGCCGCCGACCACCCGGTAGGGCAGGCCGATCGACAGGAAGCGGTCCTCGAAGGCACGCATCTGATGGCTGGCGCGCACCAGAATCGCCATGGCGTTGCGCGACAGCGGCCCCGGCGCGCGCGCGCCGCGCTCCAGTGCCTCGATCTCGTCGCCGATCCAGCGCGCCTCTTCCTCGCCGTCCCAATGGCCGATCAGGCGCAGCTTCTCGCCCTCTTCCAGCTCGGTCCAGAGCGTCTTGCCCAGCCGCCCCTCATTGCCCGCAATCACCGCCGAGGCCGCCGCCAGGATATGCGGGGTCGAGCGGTAGTTCTGTTCCAGCCGGATCACGCGGGCACCGGGAAAATCGCGTTCGAAGCGCAGGATATTGCCCACCTCGGCGCCGCGCCAGCCATAGATCGACTGGTCATCATCGCCAACGCAGCAGATGTTGCGGTGCCCCCCGGCCAGAAGCCGCAGCCAAAGATACTGCACCACATTGGTGTCCTGATATTCGTCCACCAGAATGTAGCGCAGCCAGCGCTGGTATTGGGCCAGAATATCCGGCTGGTTCTGGAAGATCGTCACCACATGCAGCAGCAGATCGCCGAAATCGCAGGCATTGAGGCTGCGCAGGCGTTCCTGATAGGCGGCGTAGATCTCGGTGCCGCGATTGTTGAAGGCCCCGGCCTCGGCGCCGGGCACGGCCTCGGGGCGCCAGGCGCGGTTCTTCCAGTTGTCGATGATCGACGCCATGGCGCGCGCCGGCCAGCGCTTTTCGTCGATGTTGAAAACCTGGAGCAACTGCTTGAGCAGGCGCAGTTGGTCATCGGTATCAAGGATGGTGAAATTGGGCTTCAGGCCTACCAGTTCGGCATGGCGGCGCAGCAGCTTGACGCCGATGGCGTGAAAGGTGCCCAGCCAAGGCATGCCCTCGACCGAATCGCCCAGCAGGGTGCCGATGCGGACCTTCATCTCGCGCGCGGCCTTGTTGGTAAAGGTCACGGCCAGGATCTCGTTGGGGCGCGCGGTGCCGGTGGCGATCAGATGCGCGATGCGTGCGGTCAGGGCGCGGGTCTTGCCGGTGCCGGCGCCGGCGAGCATCAGCACCGGACCATCGAGCGCCGCGACCGCCTCGCGTTGCGGCGGGTTCAACCCCTCCAGATAGCGTGCCTGGCGTGCCGTGCCGGCCTGCGCCATCGCCCGTTGCGACAGGCTCTGCCCGGATGCTGTGTCTGCGCTCATGCCCGCCCCATACCATTTGCGCCACACTAGCGCAGCGCGGGGCCGGTTCCAAGCCTGTGTTCATGGCTTGTTCACATATCTCGCAGGAAATTGCCATCGGCGGCCGGTTCGCGGGATAGGCCGGCGCGGATTGCTCTGGCATGCTGCGGCAAAGCCAACCGATGGAGAGTGCCATGCGATACCTCGTTGCTGCGCTGATGTTGCTGCCCGCCGCCCCCGCGCTGGGCTTCGAGGGGCCGCCCGGCATCGCCTTCGTGCAGGCGCCCGAACAGGGCAGCGGCATGGCCTTGGCCACCAGCCCGGAGGCGGGCCTGGCGGAAGCCACCGCGCAATGCATGGAAAGCGGCGCGCTGGCGGAAGACTGCATCCCCACCAACTGGTGCCAGCCGGCGGGTTGGACGGTGGATATCTTTGTCATGCACGAGGCTGGCCTGCACTGGCACGAGGTGGTCTGCGGCCTGCCCTCCCGCCCGGTGGCGATGCGCGTCGCCGAGGTGCTGTGCGACAGCGAACTGCGCCCCGAGATCATCGACTGCATGCTGGCGCAGATCTTTGATCCCGCAGGCGAGCCGCGCCCCTACGATTGAGCGGGGCGCGAATGGGCGTTGCACTGAACCCGCCGCGCGCTAGGATCGCGCGATGGATCTGGATCTGCGCTTTCCCGCCCTGACCGACCTGCGCGCCCGTGCCCGGCGGCGCCTGCCGCATTTCGTGTGGGAATATCTTGACAGTGCCACCGGTTCGGAAAGCGCCAGGCGGCGCAACCGCGCGATGCTGGACGCGCTGCGCCTTTATCCGCGCGTGCTGGCCGGGGCACTGGAACCCGCGCTTGAGACCCGCTTTCTGGGGCAGACATACAGCGCCCCCTACGGCATTGCACCGCTGGGCATGTCCGGGCTGATCTGGCCCGGCGCCGAAGCCGCGCTGGCCCGGCTGGCGGCGGCGCGCGCCATTCCCTATGGGCTGTCCACCGTCGCCACCCGCCTGCCCGAGGAGATCGGCCCGCTGGCCGGCGAGATGGGCTGGTTCCAGCTTTACCCGCCCGCCGATCCGGGCATCCGCGCCGATCTGCTGCGCCGGGCGCATGCGGCGGGGTTTCGCGTGCTGGTGCTGACCGTGGATGTTCCCGGCCCCTCACGTCGCGAGCGCCAGCGCCGGGCCGATCTGGCGATCCCGCCGAAAAAGACCCCGCGCATGTTTGCACAGGCGGCAATGCGGCCGGCCTGGGCGCTGGGCACGCTGCGCCAAGGCGTTCCGCGTCTGCGGCTGATGGAGGAATATCTGCGCCTGGATGGCGACGCCCCCTCGACGGCGCATGCCGGCTATCTGCTGCGCACCAACCCTGATTGGGCCTATGTGCAGGCGCTGCGCGATCTGTGGCAGGGCCCCTTGGTGCTCAAGGGCATCCTGCGCCCCGAAGATGCCTTGCGCGCCCGGCAGGCGGGGGTGGATGCGGTCTGGGTTTCCAACCATGCCGGGCGGCAGTTCGACGGCGCACCGGCAGGCATCGAGGCGCTGCCACCGATCCGTGCCACGCTGGGCGCGGATTACCCGCTGATTGCCGATGGCGGCATAGAGGGCGGGCTCGACATTCTGCGCATGCTGGCATGCGGTGCCGATTTCGTCATGCTGGGGCGGGCATGGCATTATGCGCTGGGCGCATTCGGTGCGCGCGGCGCGGCGCATCTGGACCATATCCTGCGCGAGGATCTGCTGGCCAATCTGCTGCAACTGGGGCTTGAGCGGCCCGACCGCCCCGCACTGGCCGAGCGGCTGGCCTCCTGACCAAAGGCATGCGCCTCCAGACCCGGAACGAGAAAGGTCATCGTGGCCAAGGGGTGCCAGCGGCGGGAAAATCCAGACGTGCAAGGCGCAAGCGGCAGGGTCGGGATGGGGACGGGGCGCCGCGTGCGTCCAGATGTTACAAAACCTTTGCCGCACTGCGGAAACCCGTCTAGAACCGCGCCAGTGACAGAAAATCAGGGGGCAACGATGAGCGGATTTTCCAAGATCCTGATCGCCAATCGCGGCGAGATCGCCATCAGGATCATGCGCGCGGCCAATGAGCTGGGCAAGCGCACGGTTGCCGTCTATGCCGAAGAGGACAAGCTGGGCCTGCATCGTTTCAAGGCCGATGAAGCCTATCGCATCGGCGCCGGGATGGGGCCGGTGGCGGCCTATCTGTCGATCCCTGAAATCATTCGCGTGGCCAGGCTTTCGGGTGCCGATGCGATCCATCCGGGCTATGGCCTGCTCTCGGAAAACCCCGAACTGGTTGATGCCTGCACCGCTGCCGGTATCGCCTTTATCGGCCCGCGCGCCGAAACCATGCGCGCCCTGGGCGACAAGGCCAGCGCCCGGCAGGTGGCGATCGCCGCCGGCGTGCCGGTCATTCCCGCCACCGATGTTCTGGGCGAGGACATGGAAGCCATCCGCGCCGAGGCCGGGGCGGTTGGCTACCCGCTGATGCTCAAGGCCAGCCATGGCGGCGGCGGGCGCGGCATGCGCGCGATCAACAGCCCTGACGAGTTGGAGGCAAAGATCCGCGAGGGGCGGCGCGAGGCCGAGGCCGCCTTTGGCAATGGCGAGGGCTATCTGGAAAGGATGATCCTCCGCGCGCGCCATGTCGAGGTACAACTGCTGGGCGATCAGCACGGGGCGCTCTATCACCTCTATGAGCGCGACTGCACGGTGCAGCGGCGCAACCAGAAGGTCGTCGAGCGCGCACCCGCCCCCTATCTGAGCGAGGCCCAGCGCGCCGATGTCTGCGAACTGGCGCTGAAGATCGGCCGCGCGGTCGGCTACCAGAACGCCGGCACCGTCGAGTTCCTGATGGATATGGACGACGAGCAATTCTATTTCATCGAGGTCAACCCCCGCATCCAGGTCGAGCATACCGTCACCGAGGAAGTGACCGGCATCGACATCGTCAAGGCCCAGATCCGCATTGCCGAAGGCGCCCCCCTTGCCGAGGCCACCGGCACGCCGGCACAGGCCGATGTCACGCTTTCCGGCCATGCGCTGCAATGCCGCGTCACCACCGAAGACCCGCTCAACAATTTCATCCCTGATTACGGGCGCATCACCGCCTATCGCTCGGCCACCGGCATGGGCATAAGGCTGGATGGCGGCACCGCCTATTCAGGGGGCGTGATCACACGCTATTACGACAGCCTGCTGGTCAAGGTCACCGCCTGGGCACCAACCCCCACCGAGGCCATCGCGCGCATGGACCGGGCGCTGCGCGAGTTCCGCATCCGCGGCGTCAGCACCAATATCGCCTTCGTCGAAAACCTTCTCAAGCATCCGACATTCCTGGATAATACCTATACGACCAAGTTCATCGACACGACGCCGGCGCTGTTTCAGTTCCGCAAGCGGCGCGACCGCGCCACCAAGATCCTGACCTACCTGGCCGACATCACCGTCAACGGCCACACCGAAACGGCGGGCCGCCCGGTGCCCGCCCAGCCGCGCGCCCCCCAGCCCCCGGCGCCACGCACCGAACCCGCGCCCGGCACCAGAACCATGCTCGAGGCCGAGGGGCCGGCCGCGGTGGCCCGGTGGATGAAGGCCGAAAAACGCCTGCTGATCACCGACACCACGATGCGCGACGCGCATCAATCGCTTCTGGCCACGCGCATGCGCTCGATCGACATGGTGCGCGTGGCGCCGGCCTATGCCGCCAATCTGCCGCAGCTTTTCAGCGTCGAATGCTGGGGCGGGGCCACCTTTGATGTGGCTTACCGCTTCTTGCAGGAATGTCCCTGGCAACGGCTGCGCGACCTGCGCGCGCGCATGCCCAATCTGCTGACACAGATGTTGCTGCGCGCCTCGAACGGGGTTGGCTACACCAATTACCCCGACAATGTGGTGCAGGCTTTCGTGCGCCAGGCCGCCGATACCGGGGTTGACGTGTTTCGCGTCTTCGACAGCCTGAACTGGGTTGAAAACATGCGCGTCGCCATGGATGCGGTGCAGGAGGCCGGGCGCCTTTGCGAGGGCACGATCTGCTTTACCGGCGATCTGCTTGACCCGGCGCGGCCAAAATACGATCTGGCCTATTACGTGCGCATGGCCAGGGATCTTGAGGCCGCCGGGGCGCATATCCTTGGCGTCAAGGACATGGCCGGGGTGCTCAAGGCGCCGGCGGCACGCATCCTTTTTGCCGCGCTCAAGGATGCGGTGGATCTGCCGATCCACTTTCACACGCATGACACATCCGGCGCCTCGATCGCCACGATCCTTGCCGCCGCCGAGGCCGGGGTCGATGCCGTGGACGCGGCGATGGATGCGTTTTCAGGCAATACCAGCCAGCCGCCGCTGGGCTCGATCGTCGAGGCGCTGCGCCATACCGAGCGCGACACCGGGCTGGACATGGCCGCGATCCGCGCGATTTCCGACTACTGGGAACAGGTGCGCGCGCATTATGCGGCGTTTGAAACCGGCCAGCAGGCCCCATCGAGCGAGGTCTATCTGCATGAGATGCCCGGCGGGCAGTTCACCAACCTGAAGGCGCAGGCTCGCGCGCTCGGCCTTGAGGAACGCTGGCCCGAGGTTGCCCGCGCCTATGCCGATGCCAACCAGATCTTCGGCGATATCGTCAAGGTCACGCCCTCCTCGAAGGTGGTGGGCGACATGGCATTGATGATGGTCAGCCAGAACCTGAGCCGCGCCGATGTCGAAGACCCGGAGCGTGACATGGCCTTCCCCGAGTCCGTGGTGGACATGCTGCGCGGCAATCTTGGCCAGCCCGAGGGCGGCTGGCCCGAGGCGATCGTGAAAAAGGTGCTCAAGAGCGAGGCCCCGCGCACCGATCGCCCCGGCCTGCATCTGGCCCCGGTCGATCTGGACGCCACCCGCGCGTCGCTGTCAAAGGAGCTGGAGGGCTTTCGCGTCGATGACGAGGATCTCAACGGCTATCTGATGTATCCCAAGGTGTTTCTGGACTACATGGGCCGGCATCGGCTCTATGGCCCGGTGCGCACCCTGCCGACCTGGAACTTCTTCTACGGCATGCAGCCCGGCGAGGAAATCAGCACGGAAATCGACCCTGGCAAGACGCTGGAAATCCGGCTGATCGCGGTGGGCGAGACCAACGAGGAAGGCGAGGTCAAGGTGTTCTTCGAACTCAATGGCCAGCCGCGCACGATCCGCGTGCCCAACCGCAAGGTCAAGGCCACCACCGCCGCGCGCCCCAAGGCCACCGAGGGCGACCCCGCGCATATCGGTGCACCGATGCCCGGCGCGGTGGCTTCGGTCGCGGTGAGTGTGGGCCAGAAGGTCAATCCTGGCGACCTGCTTCTGACCATCGAGGCGATGAAGATGGAAACCGGCCTGCATGCCGAACGCGCCGCCACCGTGAAGGCCATACATGCCCAGCCCGGTGGACAGATCGAAGCCAAGGATCTGCTGATCGAGCTGGACCTCTAGGCGTCGGCATGGTTCGGCGCGCCGATGGCGGCTGCGCTGGCAAGCGGCTGCGGGACTGCCCCCGCGAGCTGCTCACGGATGTTTGACGGCCTCGGCGCGGGTCCAGAGCTGCGCGTCGACACCGAGCGCGGTGAATGTATCGCGCAGGGTGCTCAACCGCGCCATGCGCGCGGTTTCGATCCACAGACACAGGTTGACGCGGCCATTGGCCTGCACGATCACGCAAGACGGCGCGGTGCCGGTGAACGATCCGCCATAAAGCCGGGCCTTGCGAAACGGCGCGAAAGCCCCGCCAGGCCGCAGCGGATGCACCAGCGAAAGCACCAGTTCATAAGGTGCGAAACCGAAAAACGCGCCATGATAGGCACGCGGGAAAAGGCGCCTTACACGCCGATGCCAGCCCAGCACGCGATTGGCAAGAAACTGGGTCAGCACCGCGTCCTCGTTCTGCCGGCTTACAAGGTCTTCGATCTGCCGGGCGAAGGCTTCGGGGCTGGCCGTCCATCGCGGCTGCAAGAAGTTGATCCGCACCGAAAGCTGGCTGTCATCTTCCAGCAGCACCCGGCCCGGCGGCATGTGCGAATAGCTCATCGGCAGGCGCCGCCCCTCGGGGCCATCGGTCAGCGCATGCAGCGCACAACCGAAGATCAGGCTGCGCCGGCGCAGCTGAAGGTCGCGCGCGGCGGCGCGCAGGGCTTGCGCATCGAGCTCGACAACGGCAAAGCCGAAATCCGATGGCTTGCGCCGCTCGCGCAGCGACAGCAGCCATTGCAGCGTCGCCAGAAGCGGCGCGCCCAGCGTGATGCCCAGCCGGCCGAGCGGGCCAAAGGGGCGCGAGAGCGCACTGCGCCGGCTGCGGCGATCATGACGGCCACGCATCATGGCGCTCAGATCCGCCCCCTCGATCAGCGCATGCGACACCGTCACCGTCAGCACACTGCCGATATCGCCCTCGACACCGGGAGGGAGGCTGAGCAGACGCGCGCGCAGCGCCGGCAGGGCGGGATCGTCGAACAGCTCGGGTGCGGGGGCCAGATAATTGGCAGGATTTGCCGAAAGAAGCGCCTCCTCGCGAATGCCGAACACTGCCTCGCTGGTGCGCGCCGGGTCATCGCACGCGGCCGTTGCCCGCGCGGTGCGGTCCTCGGCCGGCAGATCGGCGCGTTCGAGCGCCGGCACGGCGGCGAAGGTCTCGGCCAGCATGGCGCGGGCCTCGCTCAGCGCCAGCCGCTCGGGGAACATTGCCACCAGGTGAACCGTGTTTCCGGCGTGCGAAAGATACCATTGCATGTTTGAGTAGTGCACACAGCCTCGCGGTAACGGAACCGGCTGGATTGCCCCAGCCGTTTTGGGAACAGACACCGCAGAACTGGTGTAACCGATTGAAACAGCGTCGTCGTCGTCGACAGGAACGCAAGTCCGAGGCTATGCACCCCGGCACGGGGCGTCAAGAAAATTGCAACATGCAAAGATGCCGGCAAGGCGAGCCGTCGCCCGGCATCAGCGCGCGGCCCGCGACGGTCCCTTGCGCGGGCGCTCTTGCCGGGTTTGCGGCGCAGCGCCATCGGGGGGCAGGAAGGCGGGCAGCACCAGCAGCGTCATCACCAGCGCCGCCGTCATGGAGATCATCACGATCATGCCGAAACTGGCCACGGAGGGCAGCGCGCTGCTCAGCGTTGCGGCGAGCCCGGCCAGGATCAGCGCCGTCGAGGCAACGATCGGGCGGCTGACGGCGCGCAGGGTTCGCGCGATGGCGTCATGCGGGGCGCGGCGGTGCTCGATCCGCCAGCGGTTGAGCAGATGCAGCGTATCATCCACCGCGATGCCGAAGGCGATGGTCAGGGCCACGGCGGCGGTCATGGTCAGTGGCAGGCCGGCCAGCCAGAGCACCGCCTCGATGCCCAGCACCGGCACCGCATTAGGCACCAGCGCCGCAAGCGCCAGCCGCCAGGAGCGGCTGAGCACGCCCACCAGGGAAACGATCAGGACGATCGTCACCAAGAGCCCCCGGCGCAGCGCCTCGACCATGCGCGGCACCTCGATCGCGCCCAGATGCGACAGACCGCTGACGCGCACCTGCGCCTCCAGCCCCGCGCCAGAGAGCCGGTCTTCGCGCGCGCGCGCGCTGGCGGCGGCCTCGGCGGCGGCGGGGGCCAGCGGTTCGACCAGCGGCACCGCCCAGGCGCTGCCATCAGCGGCGATGACACGCCGCAGCAGCGGGTTTTGCCCGCCGCCGCGCGCCACGGCACGCTCCACCGCATCAGCGAGGCGCTCTACCGTGCGCGGATGCGCCGGATCACCGGGCGCCACAACCCCCAGCGCCTCAACGAGCCGCTCGCGCGCTTCAGGCGGTATCTGCGCGGCCAGGGCCGCGCCGGGCTCAGCGGCCTCGACGATGACAAAAAGCTGCCCGGTTCCGGGCAGCCGGTCGCGAATGCGAGCCTCGGCCAACGCTTCGGGGCCGCCTTGCAACAGATGCTCATCGAGGGAATGGCCGGGTGCGATCCGCAGATGGCCGGTGCCCGCCGCCGCCAGCGCCGCCAGCCCCGCCGCCACCACCAGTTTGCGCCACGACAGCAGCGCAACCCCGGCATGCGCCGGCGTATCGAGCCAGCGCGGCGGCTCGGGCAGTCCCTTCGCCCCATCGCTCAGCAGCAACGCCAGCGCCGGGGTCAGCAGCAGCACCGCGACCAGTTGCAAGGCCAGCCCCACCCCGCCGGCCAGCGCCAGCCGGTCCAGCGCATCGAATCCGGCAAAGGCAAAACTGGCAAAGGCAAGCATGGTGGTCAGCGTGCTGAGGATGCAGGCCGGCCCCACCTCGACGAGCGCACGGACACAGGCCGTCCGGGTATCCAGCCCGGAATCGCGCCCTTGCCGGATGGCAAAGGCCAGATGCATCGCCTGCGCCACGCCCAGCACCAGCACCAGCAGCGGCACCAGCGTGGTCATGATATCGAGCGGCAGGCGCAACAACGCCAAGCCCCCCATGAAGCCACCTGCCGCCACCAGCCCCGGCACGGCGATCACCAGCGCGCCGCGCCAGCTTCGAAACAGCACCGCCCCCATGCCCAGGCAGAGCAACGTGGCAAACGGCGCCAGCGCCAGTTGCACCGCCATCAGCGCCCCTTCGAGCGCCCGGTAGGTCGCGGCCAGCCCGACGAAGGTGCCCGTAACCGCCCCGGCGCCCAGTTCGGCGATCAGCTCCAGCGCCTCGGCGCGGGCCTCATCCGGCAGACCGGTGGCGTCCTCGGGCATCAGAAGCACCAGCACCGCGCCACGATCGGCGCTCAGCATCATGCGCACTGCCGGGTCGCTGGCATGCAGATCATCCAGCCAGTCTGCGGGTGCCCCCTGCCCCGGCCCGCCCCCTTCGGTCAGCGCGAAAAACGAATAGACCGCCGCCACACCGGGCAGGAAATGAAACTCGCCAATCAGATCTTCAAGCGCCTCGAAGCGCGCGGGCTGGCCAAAATCATCGGCCTCAAGCAACAGCGTCTCATCGCGCGAGAAGGGATGAAACCGCGCCTCCAGGTCGGTGAAGGTGGAAAATGCCGGCGATGGGCTCTTGAGAACGCGAATCAGATCGCCATCAAAGCTCAGGCGCAGGATCGCCGTGGCCAGCAATGCCACCATCAACGCCAAGGCCAGCGCCAGCACCACCCCGGGCCGCGCCAGCGACATCTCGGCCAATCGCCTCATTCGCCGCGATCCGCCCTGATCACCCCCGCCCTACCCGCATGTCTGCCCCTGCTTCACAAAACGACCCGCAAAACAACCCACCAACCATAGCGCATGGCAACGAAAGCGCGATAGCCCCAATGACGGGGCAGCAACAGGGCCATAGCCGGCACCACGAATCATTTACAAAACCGGATTTCTGGTTATATATGGCACATGAGCACCACCAGTCCCCACGCCCGCGCCCTCGCCGCCCTTGGCCATGATGCCCGCCTGTCGATCTTCCGGCTGCTGATAAGGGCCGGCGAGTCCGGGTTGCGGGTTGGCGATATCGGCAGCCATCTGGATCTTGCGCCATCAACGCTGGCGCATCACCTTTCGGCGCTGGTGGACGCAGGGCTGGTGCAGCAGGACAAATGCGGCCGTGAGGTCTTCAACCGGGTCAACTATGCCGCGGTGCGCCGGGTGGTTGAGTTTCTGACCGCCGAGTGCTGCGCCGGCGTGCCGGTGCTCGCATCGGAATATCCGAGCTGACGCGACAGTATTTTTCCCCAAAAATAACTATAAAACCGGAGATATGGAAATGACTGAGATCGCGCCCACCCCATCCGAACCGGCCTCCAGATCCATGCTGCGAAGCCTCTGGCATGACCATCGCGTATGGTTGGCCTCGGGGCTGATCCTTGCGCTTCTGGCGCTGCTTGACCCACCGCAAGCCGTCGAAAGCGGTGTCTTTGCCGGCACGGCGCTCTTGAAGACCGCGCCCTATCTGGTGCTTTCGATCGCCCTTGCCGCCTGGGCCGGCGCGACGGGCGCCGACAATCTGATCGCACGGGCCTTCACCGGCGCACCGCTCCTGATGATCGCGTTGGCAGCAATGGCCGGGGCGGTGTCGCCGTTTTGCTCCTGCGGGGTCATCCCGCTGATCGCCGCGCTGCTGGCGATGGGAGTGCCGCTTTCCGCGGTCATGGCGTTCTGGCTTGCCTCGCCGATCATGGACCCGTCCATGTTCGTGCTGACAAGCGGTGTGCTGGGCGTCGAATTCGCCCTGGCCAAGACGATGGCCGCCATCGGGCTGGGGCTTTATGGCGGGCTGGTGGTGCATCTGCTGGGGCGCGGCGGGGCATTCGCCGAGCCGCTGCGCGCCGGCATCGGCAACGGCGGCTGCGGCGGGGCCGGACTGCGCGCACCCAAACCTGTGGCCTGGCGCTTCTGGGCAGAGCCGGCGCGCCGCGCAAGGTTTGCCACCGAGGGCACCAGGGCCTCCCTTTTTCTCGGCAAATGGCTGACGCTCGCCTTTCTGCTTGAAAGCCTGATGCTGGCGTGGATCCCGGCCGAGGCCGTGACCGCCACACTGGGGGGCAGCGGCTTCTGGCCGATCGCCACCGCGACGCTGGTGGGCGTGCCGGCCTATCTGAACGGCTACGCCGCGCTGCCGCTGGTTGGCGGGCTGATGGCACAAGGCATGGCGCCCGGCGCGGGGCTGGCATTTCTGGTGGCAGGTGGCGTCACCTCGATCCCGGCAGCAATGGCCGTCTGGGCGCTGGCGCGGGGGCGGGTTTTCGTGCTCTATATCGTGCTGTCGTTGAGCGGCGCTTTCATGGCCGGGCTGCTGTTTCAGGCCTGGAGCCTGGCCTGAAGGGACAAACCCCATGGCACGGGCCAAGGGCGGCGCTGGCGGCATTGCTGATCCCCCCGTTCCCGGCCATGCGATGGCCCATTGCTTCACCTGCGCAACCGCGCCAATGTCAAACGCGAACCCGGCCTCCGCCGGGGAACGGCCTGGGTGTTTGCCGCAGCAGCGGACGAGGCCGACAAGATGCAGGGGATCGCGCCATTCTGACCAGACTCAACCATCGCGTCGCAGCGCTGCTCGCACAGGTGTCGCGCCGGCTTCGCAATGCGCGCAGCCCCGTGCGGGCAAACCGGCCCCCCGGCACCGACCAGAGACCGCTGGAGTTCATCTCCAGCGAGGCGTTCAATGCCGTCGCATCCGCGCGCGACGGCCATTGGAAGAGCGGCGGGTCGCGCTGGATCTATCATGAAGCGGCGATAAACATCGTCAGGGAACTCGGCCTCAAGGGGCCCGGCAATGTGCTGGAAATGGGGACCATGGGGGTTTGTGTCGTCAAGGGCAGCGACACGATCGACTACGCCGAAAAATGGGATTTCAGCGGCAAGAACCCCACCTATCTGCATGATGCGCGCAAGATGCCCTGGCCGATTGCCGACAAGCAATATGCGCTGTTCATCGCCCTGCGCGTCTATCACCATCTGCATCCTGTTCAGCGGGAGTGCTTTCAGGAGGCCCGCCGCATCGCGCGCAATGTCATCATCGTCGCACCCGAGGACTACCCCGTGAAGGAACTCCGCGACACCTCGCGCGGCATCCCCAGACAGAACTTCACCGAATGGAACAATGGCGTCGCGCCAACGCGCGTGGTGGACTTCCAGTCATGGATCGGAAACCTCTATTTCTGGGACGAAACGGCGCTGCGTCAGGGGGCTGAACAGGCCGCCCTCGCTGACGATCATTGATCCTTGATGCGCTGCCGGGCCGGGTTGGCCTGGCCAGAAGCGCCTTGACGGACAGGGCGTTGCGCCGCTGGCACCGGAGCAAGGAACGCGGGGCTCACGCCCAGTCGCGCGCCAAGGCGCAGGCACGGTCGATGAAGCGGCGGTTGCGGGCCCTTGCCTCCGGCGCATCGCCGCGGGCCATGATCCAGCCAACATAGGTGAAGGCGCGCAAGAGCGCGAAAAGCCCCAGCGCGGCCTCGGCCTCGGGGCCAAGCGCGCGCTGGTGGCGGTAGCCTTCCATAAGGGCCGCCTCGATCTCGGCAAAACCCGGCTCGGCGCGATTGGGATGCAGCGCGGTGGCCAGATCGAACAGCCGGAAACCATAGCCGCAATCATCAAAATCGATCAGCGAGATGGCGCCCTCGTGCACCAGCACGTTCTCGCGCACGGCATCGGCATGGATCAGCCCGTAATCCGCCCGCGGCGCGAATGCCCCAAGCGCCCGGTGCGCGGCATCGCGGGCGCGCAGCAAAAGCGCGCGCTCCTCGGCGGTGAGTGCCGGATTCTCCCAAAAACGCCCCCAGAGCGGCGCCTCGCCCAGCAGACCGGCTTCATTCCAGGCGGGGCGGCTGAATCCGGCGGGAGGATCGAAGGCATCGGCAGCGTGATGCAGCCGCGCCAGCGCCGCGCCCAGCGCATGAAAAAGCGGCGCCGGATCGGCCCAGGGCAGCGGCTCGCCCGCGCGGCCCAGCGGCTCGCCCTCAAGCCAGCGCAACAGATCGGCCATCACCGGAGGCTCGCCCGCCGACACCAGCAACGCCCCGTCGCCGGTTGGCAAGGGGGCCGGAACACGCAACCCCGCAGCCGCCAGATGGGCCATGAAATCCAGCTCGGATTGTAGCGCCGCCGGGGCGTGATAGCCCGGCCGGTGCAGCCGCAGCGCGGCGCGGCCCTGCGGCGTCTGCACGGCATAGACCCGGTTCTCGCGATGGGCGACCAAGCGGCAAGGCGCGCCCTCCAGCCCCCAATGCGCCAGCAGTCCGGCGGGAAGCGCGGCGCTCATCGGTCCAGTTCCGCCAGCGCATCGGCCAACGCATCGGCAAGCAGCCTTGCCTCGGCGGGGCCGAAAGGCAGCGGCGGGCGGATCTTGAGCGTGTTCATGCCGACGCCCAGCCGGTTCAGGACCACCCCGCGCGCCAGCATCGCCTCGACGACCCCGGCGCAGAAATCAGCGTCGGGGCTGCCATCGGGCTTGACGAATTCGGCGCCGAAGAACAGCCCCACGCCACGCACCTCGGCGATGCGCGGATGGCCCGCCGCAATGGCGCGAAACGCGTCCAGCACCCATGCGCCGGTGGTTTCGGCGTTTTCCGGCAGGCGCTCGTCGTGCAGCACATCCAGCACCGCCATGGCTGCCGCGCAGCTCACCGGGTTGCCGCCAAAGGTGTTGAAATAGCGAAACGCCTTACGAAAGGCGGCAAGGATTTCCGGCGAGGTGACCACCCCGCCAACCGGATGGCCATTGCCCATCGGCTTGCCCAGCGTCACCACATCGGGCTGCACGCCGGCGTGCTGATGCCCCCAGAAATGCCGGCCCAGACGGCCGAAACCGGGCTGAACCTCGTCAGCGATCAGCAGCCCACCGGCGCGTTTCACGGCTTCGGCGGCGGGGCGCAGGAAGCCTTCCTCCAATGCCGGGAATCCCTCATTGGCGAAATAGGGGCATACGATCAGCGCCGAAAAACCGTGGCCGGATGCCTCAAGATCATCGATCGCGGCCTGCACGGTCGCGGCGAAGGCGCGGGCATGGGCAGCGCCTTTCGCGCCGCCGAGCGGGCGCAAGCCGTCGGGGGCAGGCACATGGCGCACATGTCCGCCATAGCCGCCGACCGGCGGCATCCGGGTCGAAAGCTGGCTCACGGCGGCGGTATTGCCGTGATAGGTATGATCGGTGGCGATGACCCCGGTCTTGCCGGTGACGGCCTGGGCCATGCGCAGGGCGATGTCATTGGCCTCGGAGCCGGTGCAGGTCAGGATCGCCGAGCGCAGCGGCGCGGCCATGGTTGCGCAAAGGCGCTCCACATAATCCAGAATCCCCTCATGGAGATAGCGGGTATGGGTGTTGAGCGTCGATGCCTGGCGACAGATCGCCTCGACCACGCGCGGGTGGCAATGGCCGACATGCGGCACATTGTTGTAGCAATCCAGATATTTGCGCCCTTCGGCATCCCACAGCCAGACGCCTTCGCCACGCACGATATGCAGCGGCTGGCGGTAGAATGTGGCCATGCCCGGACCCAGCAGGGCCTCGCGCCGGGCGATCAGATCGCTCATGCGAATACCTCCATGGCCTGTGCCTCCAGCCTTGCACGCTGGAAGGCGATGAAATCGGCCGCCGGTTGCTGGCCATCGGTGATCGGCTCGAACGGATCTTCGACCGGGGTGCGGATGCCTGACAACGCCTCGATCACCGCCAGCCCGCAAAACGGCACCACCACCTCTGCATAGCCGCCTTCGTGCACCGCCACCAGCCGCCCGCCGCAAAGCTCGTCCGCCAGCGCCATCATTTGCTGCGTCATCTCGCGGAATGTGCCGGAATGGGCCTGCATGCGGCTCAGCGGGTCGAAGGCATTGGCATCAAGCCCCGAGGCGATGACGATGAGATCAGGCCGGAACGCGCGGATCGCCGGCAGAACCAGAAGGTCCATCGCATCGAGATAGGCCTGATGGCCACCGCCGGGCAGCAGCGGGATGTTCAGATTGGCACCCGCCCCGGCCCCGGCGCCACGCTCGCTGGCCAGACCCTGCCCCGGTGGAAAGCAGGATTCCTGATGGATCGATATGCTCAGCGTATCGCCGCGCTCGTAATAGACCGCCTGCGTGCCGTTGCCGTGGTGCACATCCCAGTCCAGCACCACCACCCGGCCAAGCCCGGCCTCGGCGCGCGCCGCCTCGATGGCGATGGGGATATTGGCCAGCAGGCAAAAGCCCATGGATTGCTCGGGCAGGCAATGATGCCCCGGCGGGCGCGACAGCGCATAGGCGTTGCGCGCCCGCCCGGCCAGCACATCGGCCAGCGCGCGTTTCGCCAGCCCCGCCGAAAGCGCTGCAATCTCGAAACTGCCCGGCCCGAAGGGTGAATATACCCCGGCATTGCCGCCACCGGCATCCGACAGCGCCTTGAAGCGGTCGATATAGGCCGCGGGGTGAACGCGCAGCATGTCCTCGCGCGTGACCGGATCGGCGGAATGCACCGCAAGCTGGCGCGTCAGCCCCGATACATCGAGCAGGTTCTTCAGCCGGCGCTTGCTTTCCGGGCTTTCGGCATGGCCCGCACCCGCCGGCGGCTGCACCCAGCCCCCCACCGGCAGGATCAGCGCATGCTCGCCGGTGCTATGCCAAAGGCAGCGTTCGTCGAAATAGAAGGCGGTGGTCATGGCGCGGTCTCCGGTCTTGAAAATCGTCTTGAAAGGGTCTCCAGCAGGCCGGCCAGGCCGCCCGGTGCAAACAGCATCACCGCCATCGCGGTCACGCCCAGCGCCACCAGCGACCAGCCGGCGGAAAAGGCCAGCCATTCGCGCAGCGCAAAATACACGATCGCCCCCAGCACCGGCCCCGAAAGCCGGCCGATCCCGCCAATGACGGTGACGAAGATCACCGTGACGGTCCAGCCGATGTCGAAAGCCGCCATCGGGGTGATGAAGAGGTTGGACAGAAAGCTCACCGCCCCCGCAGCCCCCGCGCCTGCGGCCGAGACCAGAAACACGATCAGCCGCACCCGCCACGGCCCCACACCGATGGAGCGCGCGGCGGTCTCGTCATCGCGCAGCGCACGCAGCCGCAGCCCGAAGGTGCCGCGCACCATCAGCGCCACGACCAGCGTGATGCCACCCGCAACCGCAAGCGCCAGCCAGAAGGTGATTGGCCCCATCCAGGCGCGGTCCAGCCCGCGTGCGGCATAGAGCGGCATGCCCGAGGCCGCGCCGGTGAATTCCCAGCGCATGACAAGGATGCGGATGATCTCGGCGGCGACCCACATGCCGACGGCGAAATAGACATCGCGCAGGCGAAACAGGATCGGCGCCAGCGCCAGCGCCAGCGTGGCGGTGATCAGGGCGGCCAGCGGCACCATCAGATAGGGCGAGATCGGCAGATCGCGGGTGACGGTGAAAAGCGCGTAGCCCCCCAGCCCGACGAAGCCGTGATGGCCCAGCGACAACAGCCCGCCATAACCCGCCAAGAGGTTCCATGCCTGCGCCAGCGCGATGATCACCAGGATCTCGATGCCCAGGCTGAGCGCCTCGCGCCCGGCCAGAAACGGCACCAGCGCCAGCGCGGCCAGCAGCAGGGCAAAGCCGGCCCAGGCGGCATGTTGCGGCTCATCGCACCCTCCTTTTGCCGGCCAGCCCTTCAGGGCGGGCAAGCAGGATCACCAGCAACAGAAGATGCCCGTAAAGCAGCCCCGAGGCCGGATCGAGCCGGAAGCCCAGGGCATGCACCACCCCCAGCGCCAGCCCGCCAAGCATGCTTGCCCAGATCGAGCCCAGCCCCCCGATGACGATGACCTCGAAGGCGATGAGCAGCCGCTCGGTGCCCGAAAACGGCGTCACCGAGGTGCGCATCGCCAGCAGCATCCCGGCAATCGCCGCCAGCGCCGCCGACAGCCCCATGACCGTCGCAAAGACCCGCCGCCGGTCAACGCCCATCAGCGACACGATCTCGGGGTCGTCGGACGTGGCGCGCACCATGCGCCCCCAGCCGGTATGCGCCAAGACCCAATGCAGCGCGCCAAACAGCGCCAGCGCCACCAGCAAGGTGCCCAGCGGCAGCACGCCCAGCGAAAGCGGTCCCAGATCGAGGCTGGCGGTGCGCACCGGGCCGGGATCGAGCGCGCGGCTGTCGGCGCCGAACAGCTCCACCAGCAGGTTCTGCACCACGATCGACAGCCCGAAGGTCAGCAGCAGCGGGCGCAGCGGATCACTGCCCAGCACCGGGTTGACCAGCCCGGCCTGCAACGCATACCCGACCCCAAACATCACCAGCGCCACCACCGGCAGCAGGATCAGCGGATGAACCGGGATCGCGCCGGTGACGGTGAAGGCCAGAAAGGCGCCGGCAATGACCAGTTCGCCATGCGCGATATTGGCAATGCGCATCACCCCGAAGATCAGCGACAGACCCAGCCCGAAAAGCGCATAGAGCCCGCCCAGCATCAGCCCGTTGAGGATGGTTTCGATCCAGGCCATCAACTCTCTCCGAAATAGGCGCGGGCCAGCGCGCGGGTATCGGCCTCGGCCGAGGCGCCCTGCATCACCACGCGCCCCTCCAGCAGGCAGACGAACCTGTCCGAGGCGGCCAGCGCGCGGCGGATATCCTGCTCGACAAGGATGATTGCCATCTGCCCGCGCAACGCGACGAGCGCGCTGTGCAATTCATCCACCACCACCGGCGCAAGGCCCAGGCTGACCTCATCGAGCAGCAGCAGCGCGGGATTGGCCATCAGCGCCCGCCCGATCGCCACCATCTGCTGCTGCCCGCCCGAAAGCAGCCCCGCCGGACGGTCGGCAAATTGCGCGAGTATCGGGAACAGCCGGCAGACGCTTTGCATGTTCCATGGCCCCGGCCGGGCGATGCGCCCCCCCATCATGAGGTTCTCGGCGACGCTGAGCGAGGTGAACATCCGCCGTCCCTCGGGCGCCAGCGCGATGCCGGAACGGGCACGCTCAACCGCCGCAAGGGGCGCGATGTCACACCCGTGAAGATGCAGCCCGCCGCGCGCCTCGGTCAGCCCGCAGATGGCGCGCAGAAGCGAGGTCTTGCCGGCGCCGTTGGCACCGATCAGCGCCAGTGTCTCGCCCGGTGCAACAGCCAGCGAGACCCCGAACAACGCCTGAAAGTCGCCGTGAAAGGCATTCAGCCCATCGATATGCAGAAGCGGCTCAGCCATGCGCCGCCGAGCCCAGGTAGAGTTCGCGCACGCGCGGATCGGCGGTGACGCGCTCTGGCGCGGCCTCGATCACCACGCGGCCGAGATGCAGCATCAGGATCCGGTCACAGACCGCTTCAAGCGCATGCGCGATATGTTCGATCCACAGGATCGCCAGCCCCGGCGCCTTCAGCCGGCCGATCAGCACCATCAGTTCGCGCACCTCCGGCTCGGACAACCCGCCCGATATCTCGTCAAGCAGCAAGACCTTCGGCCCGGTCGCCAGCGCCTTGGCCAGTTCCAGCCGCTTGCGATCGAGCAGGCGCAACCCGCCGCCGGATGCCGTGGCAAGGCCGCCAAGGCCGGTCATTTCCAGCACCTCGTCAGCGCGAGCGCGCGCCGCGGCGACCGAAAGCCCCCCGCCCGCCACCGCCGCCAGCACGAGATGCTCGCGCACACTCAGGCTGGCAAAGGGTTTGGGCACCTGAAACGCGCGGGCAAGCCCGGCGGCGACGCGTGCTTCGGGGGAAAGCGCGCCGATCTCGCGGCCATCCAGCCGAACCGAACCGCGATCGGCGCGGGTGACGCCGGTCAGCAGATCGAAAAAGGTGGACTTGCCCGCCCCGTTCGGCCCCATCACGCCAAGGCATTCGCCGTCGCCGATGGTGGTGGCGACATCCTCCACCACCACCAATCGGCCAAACGCCTTGCTGAGCCCCGAAACCGCCAGCATCAGCCCAGTTCGGACAGGGGCAGGGTCACATCCTCGGCGGCGATCGAGGGGGCGAGCGTGTTTTCGGTGATCACCAGGTCATAGGCATGCCGCCCCGACGACCGCCGCCATTGCCCACCGGCAACCTCGGTCACGGCGACATTGCGGATCGGCGAGCCCCCCCAGTTGACCGGGCCGACCATGGTATCGAGCGACATGGCGGCGATGGCGTCGCGCACCGCCTCACGGTCTTTCGGCGCCCCGGACTGGCGCAGCGCGGCAATCCCGGTTTCAAAGAGCGCATGGCTGTAGCCCAGCGTCTGCACCCATTGGCGGCCTGAATGGGCCTCCCATGCGGCGGCCAGCTCGGCCGCGCTCTGCCCGGTCAGCGACGAGGTGAAGGGCATGTTCGGCGTCCACCAGACTTCGGTGGACATGCCATTGCCACGCGCGCCCAGCGCCTCGATCGCCGAGGGAAACAGGAAGGCGGCGGCGAAGGTGGCGGCCTCTGGCCGGTAGCCGGCCTGGCCTGCCTGCGCCCAGAAGGTCGACCAGTGGGGCGGAAAGCCAAAGCCCGTGACGATCTGCGCATCCCCGTCACGGAAGCGCGCCACCTGGGCGGTGAAATCCTGCGTATCGATCTGGAACATGCCGCCGGGCACGCGCGAATAGCCACCGCGCGCCATGAAGCCCGGCAAGCCCAGCTCGGCATCGGCAAAGGCCTGGCCGGCGGGATTGTCGAAATAGAAATCCCCCACCACGCGGTTGGTGTCGATCTGGTCCCAGATGCGCACGAAAGTATTCATCGCGTCATCGGCACCCCAGAAAAAGGTGAAGGAATAGGGAAAGCCCTGTTCGGGGTTGGAGCCGCGCGGGAACATCCAGGCCTGCCAGGGCCCCATCGTCGAGATCGAGGGGATGCCGGCGATGTCGGACATCTCGCCGGTGGCGACCGAGGCATCGAGATCCTGCACCAGCAGCAGATCGACATCCTCGCGCAGGATCAGCTCCTGCCCCACCGAGGCCGAGCGGTTGACATTGGACTGGTTGTCGCGCACCAGGATCTCCACTTCGTGGCTGGTGCCGTCGATCATCAGGCCGTCGCGCAGAAGCGTGTTCACCTGTTCGACCATCCAGGGGTCGGAGGCGCCGAATTCGGCACGCGGGCCGGAGAGCGCGGTGATATAGCCGATACGGATGCGCCGGTTCTGCGCGCGGGCCACCGAAGGCGCGGCAAGCAGGCCGGCAGCGGCGGCCGAACCGGCAAGAAATGAGCGGCGGGGCAGTGACAGGATTCTGGACATGACGGTCTCCCTGTTTGTTTTGCAGGGCAATCATCGCGCCATCGGCACCGCCGGAATATAGTATCCTTATACTACAAATCCGGTTCAAGCGCGCGCATCAGGGCCAGCTTCCCGTCGCATTCGGTCTTGCGATAGATCGCCGCGATCTGGTTGCGCACGGTATGCGCCGAGACCCGATTCGCTGCGGCGATCTGGCGCATGGTCAGGCCCGACAGGTAGAGCGTGGCCACCTCGCGCTCGCGCGGGGTCAGTTGATCCCAGCGACTGGGCCGGGCCAGCCGCACCAGCGTCAGTTCCGGCGCATAGGTTTCGGACGCCAGCACCACCGCGCACCCGGCATGGCGCGTGCCCGGCATCGCCAGCCGGCGCAACAGGTTGGCCTGCTGGCGTGCCCCCAGCCCCTCCACCGCCAGCGCCGCCAGAAACCCGCGCGAGGCGCGCACGATCTCGCCGTCGCGGGCCATGATTGCCGCCTCGCCCCCGCGCGGGGCGCGTGCACGCACATCGGCACGCAGCGACAGCGACAGCGACTGCTCCAGATGGCGCAGGATGACACGAAAGCTGCGCGCCTCCTCGTCGGAAAAGGGATGGCGCGGATCCTGGCGATAGAGCGACATGAAGAAGTTGAAGGCCGAAGATCCGTCAAGCCGGCAATGCCCGTTCAGCATGGCGCCGATGCCGAAGGCTTCGGCAAAGGCGCGGAACTCGGGCGCCACGGGCTCGCGCGCTGGTTCCAGCGCCTTGGAAAACACCGGCAGGTTGCGGCCGTGGCGGATGAACGGATCGATCGACGAGACCGCCCGCACCGCGCTTTCAAAGCTGCGCGGCAGGTTGTGGCTGGCGGAATTGACCAGCGTGATGCGGCCATTGGCAAAGCACGACCAGCCCCACCAGGCGGCATCGAAACGCACCACCGCCTTGACCAGATCCACCAGTTGCCCCTGATGCTCTGCCGGGCCGGCCTCGGTGGCCGAGGCGGTGAGTTTGAGAACCAGTTCGCTGAACTCATCAAGTTTCATGTCTGGGCGCGAGGATCCGCAGTGAGTATTGCCCGCCGCGTGATCTGGCCGGCGCGGCGGTCGTTCCAGCAAACGGGCGTCCACCATGTCATAGCGCAAAAGCACCAGGGCGCAAAGCCGGACGGCGCCACGGGCCGGCACCAGCGCGCCGGCATACCCCGGCGTGCCGCCCCCCGGCGCATTGAGCGCTTGCCGCAGCATCGCCCGCGGGGCAATGTCGAGGACGCGTGAAAATCAGGGGTTCTGTCACCGCGCAGGGCCGCCCGATGGCGCGGCAACCAAGGCAAGCAGGGTCAGGGAGAATGCGCAAGGCGATCGTATTGGGTGGCTATGGGCTGATCGGCGCGGCCTGCATGCGCGAACTGGCGGGCGCGGGGTTCGAGGTCACGGGTGTCGGGCGGTCGCAGCGGGCAGCGCTTGCCTCCAACCCCTCGGCGTCCTGGCGGATCCATGACATCGCCCGGATCGGTGTGGCCGAATGGCGCGCACTGTTGTCCGATGCGCAGGTGGTGGTGAATGCCGCAGGCGCGCTGCAAGATGGCGGGCGCGACGACCTTGAAGCGATCCATGTCTCGGCCGTGGAAAAGCTGGTCAAAGCGGCAGCCGGGCTGGCCCTTCGCATCATCCACATCTCGGCGGCAGGCGTGTCGGACACGGCATCGACCACCTTTTTCCGCACCAAGGCACGCGGCGATGCGATCATCGCGTCCCGCGCCGAGGATTGGGTGATCCTGCGCCCGGCCCTTGTGCTTGCGCCGGATGCCTATGGCGGCACCGCGCTGCTGCGTGCGGTGGCGGCGCTGCCGCTGATCCAGCCGCAGGTTCTGCCCGAGACGCGGGTTCAGACCGTCTGCATCGCCGACGTGGCAGCGGCAGTGCTCGCCGCCGCGCGCGGCGAGGTGCCGTCACACACGATTGCCGATCTTGCCGAACCCGATGCCCGGAGCTTTGGCGCCCTTGTCGCGGCGATCCGGCGCTGGCAGGGCTACGGGGTGGCGCGGTTTCGCCCGGCGATACCCGAGACCCTGCTGATGCTGGCGGCGCGGGTGGCGGATGGGCTTGGCCATCTTGGCTGGCGCTCGCCGCTGCGAACAACCGCCATCATCGCCTTGCGCGACGGCATCCGTGGCGAGCCATCGGCATGGCAAGCCGCTGGCGGCCAGCGCTGCCGCGCGCTGCAGGAAACCCTTGCCCTGTTGCCCGCCACCCGGCAGGAACGGCTTTTCGCGCGCGCCTATTTCGCTCTGCCGCTGGCAATTGCGGTGCTGGCGCTGTTCTGGCTGCTGTCCGGGCTGATCACGCTCCTGGACCCGGCGAGGGCCATGGCGCTCCTGTCCGGGCGGGGGGCGCCGGCATGGTTGGCGGGGCTGGCGGTTTTCGGTGGAGTGGCGGCCGATATCGGGCTTGGCGTTGCAATCCTGTGGCGCGCCTGGGTGAGGCCGGCGGCATTGGGCATGCTGGGCCTCTCGGCCCTCTACCTGACGACCAGCCTGTTCGCCGCCCCCGATCTCTGGGCCGATCCGCTGGGTCCGATGGTCAAGGTCTTTCCGGGCATGGCGCTTGCCGGGCTGGTCTGGCTGATGATGGAGGACCGATGAGCAGCCATGATCTGCTCCTGTTCTTGCACGTTATCGGCGCCAGCGTGCTCATCGGAACGGGGGCGGGGATCGCCTTTTTCATGGTCCTCGCCAACCGAAGCCGCGATGCGGGGCTGATCGCGCATGTGGCCGGCATCGTGGTTGTGGCCGATACCCTCTTCACCGCGCCCGCAGTGATTTTTCAGCCCCTTTCGGGCTATCTTCTGGCACGCACCGCCGGCTGGCCGGTGCTTGAGGGCTGGGTCGGGGCTTCGCTGGCGCTTTATCTGGTGGTCGTGGCATGCTGGTTGCCGGTGGTCTGGATACAGATCCGGATGCGCGATCTGGCCAGAGCGGCGCGCGATGCCGGCACGGCGCTGCCGGCAGGCTATCACAGGCTCTATCGCTGGTGGCTCGCGCTCGGCTTTCCGGCTTTCGGCGCGGTTCTGGCAATCCTCTGGCTGATGCTGACGAAGCCACCACTCTGAGAGGCCGGAGGGCCGGCGCGGGGCACCCGGCACGAAGGCCCGCGCCCCGCGCCTGTCCGCCCCTGCCCTGCCTTCTGCCCTGTCAGCCCGACACGGGGCAAAGGCCACCGGCTCAGCCGTTCCGTTCCAGCGGTTCAAGCACCTTTCGCAGCAGATCGGCAAGCTGCCTGCGTTCGCCCATGTCAAGCGGCGCAAGGAGCAGCGCCTCATGGGCCATGTCCTCGCGAATCGCGGCTTCGGCAAGGGCGCGCCCCCGGTCCGTAAGCGCTACCTCGGTGGAGCGTCGGTCGCTTTGCGACGGCACGCGGCGGATCAATCCGGCCCTTTGCAGCCGCACGAGGCGATGCGTCATCCCGCCGGAAGAAACCATCAGCGTTGAATAGAGCTGCGTGGGCGTCAAACGGTAGGGCGGCCCGGCGCGCCGCAGCGTGGAAATCACATCGAATTCGCCCCGATCCAGCCCATGGCGCGCGAAGATCGCCTCGATACCGGGACCGGCAATCAGGGCCAGCCTGCGCGCCCGGCCCAGCACCGCCATGGCCCCGGTATCGAGATCGGGCAATTCGCGCGCCCATTGGCTGCGCAGACGATCCACATGATCGTTGGGTTTGCTGGCTGTCATGGTCCTGGCCTGTGCTCTTGCTGCGCCTATACATCGCAGAACAATTATCTTGACGCAAAGACAATTGCAGGTATCTTCCCAGGAAGACAGTTGAGCCGCCGAATGGCCGGATCGTTCCCCCCCCGACGCGGTAGCCGTGGCACCCGTGGCAGGTGTTCCATCGAAAGGAACCTGAATGGCAGATAAACCCGCCGGGCCGGTCAAGGGGCCTGCCTCGTATTTCCCGTCGATCGAGAAGACCTACGGGCGCCCGATTGCCGAATGGCAGGCCATCATCCGCACCAATGACGGCTTGCGCCACATGGAACTCGTGCGCCTCCTGAAAGCGGATTACGGGCTGGGCCACGGCCATGCCAATGCCCTCGTGGCCTACACCCTCGCGCAAGGGACGAAGTGATCGCGCCGAAAGCGGCTTCGCCTTGCCCGCCCCCGGTGGCTCACACAGGCCCGGCGCGCGCGAGAAGGCGCATTGCAAGCTGCCGGGATCAGTGTCCGCGCGCCGCCAGCCAGTCGCGCAGAAAGCCAATCTCGCTTTCCTGCGCGGCGATGATCTCTTCGGCCAGCACGCGGATTTCAGGGTCCTCGCCATGCTCAAGCACGATCCGCGCCATGGCGATGGCACCCTCGTGGTGCGGGATCATGCCCTTGGCGAAATCAATGTCCGCATCGCCCGTAAAGGTGATTGCCATGCCAGCATGCATGATGTCGTTGGCCTCGATATAGGCGCGGGTCGAGGGCGCGGCATCTCCGGGCGCAGTGGCATGCGCACCATGCCCGCCGTGGCCGGAATGCCCGCCATGCGAACTCGCCCACGGCGTCGCGCTCCAGCCCCACAGACCGACGACGGCAACAAGCGCCATTGCAATCACTGCGAATTTGTTCTTGATCATGATCATCCCCATCAAATGGCCAATATCTGTGCGGTTTAACCCTGCATCCCGCCTGCCGGAGCAACACGGGTTTCCGCGACGCCCGGTGGTTATTCCCGTCATGCGGGCCTCCCGGCGTCTGTTTGTTCAGTTCCAGCACAGAGATGGGGCTTCCAGTTGCTGGAAGGTCAAGAGGCGATCATCCCGTGATCATGCAACACACTGAAGCGCAGGCGAAACCGCGCGATACCGAACGCCGGAAGGCGGTTTGCGGGGTTTGCGGGGCAATGCCCCCCGTCATACGGAGCGCTGCTGGTCCGGAACATCGGTTGTGCCACGCTGAATGGTATGAAACTCTTTACAAGAAGTAAATTATACCATACCAAAAGAACACCAAACCTTACACAGCGAGCTGGCCATGTCCCACGAAGAACGCAATGTGCTGACCGAGATCCTGGCCAATGCCATCATCATCGGGATGTTTTTGTGGTTTCTGGCGGCCGGCCACGCGGCGGGCCGCTTTGACGGGCCGGACGGCGTGCAGCTCTGGGCAAGGCTGGTGCTCAAGCTGATGGTGGCGGGCATTGTCATGGGAATCATTCTCGCCGTGGTCATGGCGATCATCTGGCGGATAGTCACCGGCGAGACATCGGAACTGACGCGCGACGAACGCGACCGCGCCATTTCGGGGATCGGCTGGAAGGTTTCGATGATCGGCTCCGCTATCGGCTTTGTCGGCGGGATCGCCACGCTGGCCTATGGCGCCAATGTGATCTTCGCGCTGAACCTGATGCTGGCGGGCTGCGCCTTTGGCGATACGGGCGGCAATCTGGCCAAGCTCTACGCCTATCGGCGGGGCATCTGAGCCATGGCGCGGGTTGAAAACACCATCCGCCGCCTGCGGTTCGACGCGGGCGAGATGACGCAAAAGGAGCTGGCCGCGCATGTGGGCGTGACGCGGCAGACGATCCTGGCCATCGAAAACGGAAAATACTCGCCCACACTGGAACTTGCGTTTCGCATCGCCCGCCATTTCGGCGTGGGCGTCGAAGATGTCTTTCATTACCACGACGACTGAGCGTCCAACCAGAGGGTTACCCGCCATGATCCGCCTCTTTGCGCGGCCGATACCGCTTGTTCTGCTCCTGGCCTTCTGCACCTTCATTCCGGTGATGATGGCCGGGGTGCGGGTGGTGCAGATCCCGGCCGGGGCATTGCCCGAGGACAGCCTGCGCATGGCCGTCGCGCCGGGTTGGCATTTTCTTCATGCGCTGGCCGGCGTCCTGTTCGGGGTGCTGGGGCCGGTGCAGTTTGTTCTGGCGATGCGTCGCCGGTTCGGCGCGGTGCATCGGCTGTCGGGGCGGGTGTTCGTGGTCGCGGGCCTTGGCATGGCGCTGTCCGGGCTGGGTCTGCTTGCCCAGGTCGAAAGCATCGCGACCGGGCTGTTGGATGTTGCGCGAGGGGCCTTCAGCCTGGCGCTGATCGTCGCCCTGGTGCTGGGCGTGCACGCGGCGCGGGCGCGCAACATGGCGCGGCACCGGGCCTGGATGATCCGCGCGTATGTCATCGGCATGGGCGCGGGCACCGTGGCGCTGGTGATGTTCCCGATCTACCTGATCACCGGCGAGCCAATCACCGGGCTGGCGTCCGATATGGTCGTTGTCGGCTCGTGGCTGGTCAATATTGCACTGGGAGAATGGGTCATCCGCCGGCTTGCCGCCCCCGCGCGACACCAACCCGCACTGGCCTGACAACCCCCTTTCAACGCCCTGGAGTGACCATGACGATCGACGGGATCGAGCGCCGCAGGGCGGCCATGATCATGGGGGCGCTGATCCTGATGGCCTTTGGCACCTGGGGCGGCGGCGGGGCGTTGCTGGATGCCGGTACTGCGATGGCGTTGCCGGTGATGTTCGCCTCGGCACCGGTGGTCATACTGATCGGCCTGCTGGCCTTCGGAGTTATGCGCGCTGTGGCGCCGGTTGTGGCAGCGACCTATCTGGCAACCCGGTTGTTCGAAGCCGCCCTTCTGACGGTCGCGGCCGTGCTGATGACCACGCCGGCCGATGCCCTCTTTTCCCATGCCCTGTTCGATGCCGGTCAGCGTGCCTATCTGGCTGCCATGGCCGGGCTGGGGATCGGCAGCATCCCCTTCTGCCTGGCACTGCTTCATCACCGCATGGTACCTTTCTGGCTGGGCCTGTGGGGGGCGGTGGGTTATGCGATCTTCGCCATCGGCATGATTGCGGATATGACGGAGCTGGGCATCGGCCTGATGCTACTGGTGCCGGGTGGGGTGTTCGAGATCGTCTTCGCGCTCTGGCTGATCATCCGGGGCCTTGCTTCACCCGCGGCTTCACCCGCGCGGCCTCCCCTGGTCCGACGGTGGCGGCACACCATGCGGCGCAGCCTTGCCTTGAGCCCTTCAGACCCGTGCGGCAAGCGTCCGGGCTGTTCAACGGCAACAGCGCGTTGGAGGTGACAAACCGTTGCCTGACATGCAAAAAGCCCCGCACTGACGGGGCTGTTTTCGCTGAGGTCTTTGTTTTGTTTGGTGGAGCCAAGCGGGATCGAACCGCTGACCTCTTGAATGCCATTCAAGCGCTCTCCCAACTGAGCTATGGCCCCACCGAGGTGCGAACCCTGCGGATCGCTCGGGCTGTTTATGCAAGCCATACGACCAGCGCAAGAGAAAAAATGCACCGCACCGCGCGATGCTCAGACATCCTCGTCGTCGTCGGCCACATCCGACAACTCGTCGAACGAGACCGTGTCATCGTCCTCGTCTTCGAGCAGATCGTCATCGGCATCGACGGCGACATCTTCATCGTCGAGCAGCACTTCATCTGCCTCGATAGCCGGCGCAGGGGCCTTGGCTTTCGCCACCTCGCCCGACAACGGCATGGACCCCTTGCGACCGGGCACGTCGATTTCGACGACATCGCCGGTATAGGGGCTGATCACGGGTGTTTTGTTCAGGTCATAAAAACGCTTGCCGGTCGTCGGGCAAATACGCTTTACACCCCATTCTTCCTTGGGCATGGAATCCCCTTCCTGATGCTTGGATCGCCGCCGGTTGCCACATGTGCCGGTGGTTGTCAAAGCCTTTGTCGCAATGTTTGATACCCGCGCGAGCATCGCGTCGCTCCGATCCCGCCGCCAGCGCAAGAGACACCCCGAAAGGCACCGCATGTCCGCCGATGATGCAACCACAATTCTGCCCGGCGAGCCACCCATAACGGTGCATTGGCGGCGCTCTGCGCGGGCCCGGCGGCTGTCGTTGCGCGTTTCGGGTCTTGATGGAAAGGTGACGCTGACGCTGCCACCACGGTTGGCGCACCACCACGGCATGACCTTTCTGCACGAGCGTGCCACCTGGCTACGCCGGTCAGTCGCAGCCATCCCCAGCCCCTGCGAAGTCACCTTCGGCAGCAAACTGCCCGTCGAGGGGGAGATGCTGCGGATCCAGCCCGCCCCGCAACGCCGCATCACCATCGCCCAGGGCTGCCTTCTGGTGCCGCAGGACCGCCCCGCCGGACGCCAGATCGAAACCTGGCTCAAGCTGCGGGCGCGGCAGCGAATCGCCGCGCTGATCGACGCGCTTGCCCCGCGGCTTGCGGCAGCACCGCGCCGCTTCGGCCTGCGTGACCCGCGCTCGCGCTGGGGGTCGTGCTCGTCCGCCGGGGATCTGATGCTGTCCTGGCGGCTGATCCTGGCCCCGCCTGCGGTGCTCGAATATGTTGTGGCGCATGAAATGGCGCATCTGCGGCAGATGAACCACTCCCCCGCCTTCTGGGCCGAGGTCGCCCGGCTGATGCCTGGCTATGCTGTCCCGCGCGACTGGCTGCGCCGCCAGGGCGGCAGCCTGCATCGCTACCGGTTCACCCCGGCTTGACGTGGAGCCGCCCATGTGGTGACGCTCACGCATGCCCGACGCCCAACGCCCCCAGGCCACCGACCCCAGCCAGATCTCGGCGCATGACCGGGTGTATCGCACCCTGCGCAGCCGCATCATGCATGGCGAGCTTGCCCCCGGTCAGGCGCTGACGCTGCGTGGCATCGGGCGCGATTTCGGTGTCAGCATGACCCCCGCGCGCGAGGCCGTGCAGCGGCTGGTGGCCGAGGGCGCGCTGACGCTTTCGGGCTCGGGGCGCGTGGCCACGCCCGAGCTGGGCCAGGACCGGATCGAGGAGCTTGCCTCGATCCGCGCGCTGCTGGAACCCGAACTCGGCAGCCGCGCCCTGCCCCGCGCCCATTCCGCGCTGATCGACCGGATGGAGGCGATCAACGCCGCCAATACCGATGCCGTGGCGCGCCAGGATGCGGTGACCTATGTGCGCACCAATCTGGAGTTTCACCGCACGCTCTATCTGCGCGCCCAGAGCCCTGCGATGCTGGCGATGGTGGAAACCCTCTGGCTACAGCTTGGCCCGACAATGCGCGCGCTCTATGGCCGGCTGCGCCGCAACACGCCGCCGCCACATCACCGCATGATTCTGGCCGCGCTGAAGGCCGGCGACGAGCCGGCCCTGCGGCTGGCGCTGCGCACCGATGTCACGCAGGGCCTGCGCCACCTTGTGGGCTGAGCCCCGCTGAGCCCGGTCTGCGATGTTTCGGCGTGCGATGTTTCGGGGTGCCGCCTTGCATCGTGGATCAGGCGTGGATCGCCCCGTCGCCACAGGCCAGCGCCGCCTCGCGCACGGCCTCGGAAAAGGTCGGATGCGCATGACAGGTGCGCGCCAGATCCTCGGCCGCAGCCCCAAATTCCATCGCCACACAGATCTCATGGATCAGATCGCCGGCCATCGGACCGATGATATGCGCACCCAGAATGCGATCGGTTTCCTTGTCGGCCAGCAGCTTGACGAACCCTTCGCCCTGGAACACCGCCTTGGCGCGGCCATTGCCCATGAAGCTGAACTTGCCCACCCTGTAGGCGCGCCCGGCCTCTTTCAGCGTCTCTTCGGTCTCGCCGACCGAGGCAACCTCGGGCGTGGTGTAGATCACGCCGGGAATGACACCATAATTCACATGCCCTGCCTGCCCGGCAAGGATCTCGGCCACGGCCATGCCCTCATCCTCGGCCTTGTGCGCCAGCATCGGCCCCTCGATCGCATCACCGATGGCATGGATACCCTTGACCGAGGTGGCATAATGCTTGTCGGTCTCGATCTGGCCGCGCTTGGTCATGGCGACGCCCAGCGCCTCCAGACCCAGCCCCTCGGTGAAGGGTTTGCGCCCGGTCGCCAGCAGCACGCAATCGGCCTCGATGGCATGCTCGCTGTCATCCTTGCGCAGCTTGTAGCTCACGCTGGCCTTGTTGCGCTTCACCTCGGCCTTCTGCACGGCTGCACCCAGAATGAACGCCATCCCCTGTTTCTTGAGGATGCGCTGAAAGGTCTTGGCCACCTCGCCGTCATTGCCGGGGATCAGCCGGTCCAGATATTCGATCACCGTCACCTCGGCGCCGAGCCGCGCATAGACCGAACCCATTTCCAGCCCGATCACGCCGCCACCGATCACCACCATCTTCTTTGGCAGTTTTTCAAGCGCCAGCGCGCCGGTCGAGGTGACGATCACCTTTTCATCGACCTCGACGCCCGGCAGGCTGGCCGGCTCGGAGCCCGTGGCGATGACGATATGCCTGGCCTCATGCAGTTCATCGCCGATCTGGACCTTGCCTGCCGCCGGGATCGAGGCCCAGCCCTTCAGCCATGTGACCTTGTTCTTCTTGAAGAGAAATTCGATGCCCTTGGTGTTCTGGCCGATGACATCGTCCTTGTAGGCCAGCATCTTTGCCCAATCGACCTTGGGCTTGGCGCCCATCAGGCCCATCTTCTCGAAATTCTCGTGCACTTCATGCAGTTGATGCGTGGCATGCAGCAATGCCTTGGAAGGGATGCAGCCAACATTCAGGCAGGTGCCACCCAGCGCATCGCGGCCCTCGACGCAGGCCACCTTGAGGCCCAGTTGGGCGGCGCGAATGGCGCAGACATAGCCGCCGGGGCCGGCGCCGATGACGATGAGGTCGAATTGAGCCATGTCGGTCTCCTTGTTCAGCACGCGCGGTGGAGGATTCGCCCCACCAGCCATGAGCGTATTTCAGGCAAGAGTATGAGGCATCAGAAAAGCGCGGCAACAAGCATGGCCAGCGTGGCCAGCCAGCCGGCAAACCAGATCACCGAGCGCCCCGGCGACCAGCCCAGCAGATAGGCCGGAACATAGAGCATCCGCGCGCCCAGATAGGCCCAGGCACAGCCGGCGGTGAAGACGCTGGCCTTGCCCGCCAGCGTCACCACGGCAACGGCGATGGTGAACAGGATCAACCCCTCGAAATGATTGTTCAGCGCGCGTTGCAACCGCCCCGCCGCGCCGGTGAGCTGGCGCGGCGTATCGCGCGGCCCCATGGCGTAGCGCGGACCCACCTGCAGGTTGGCGGCCACCGAATAGGCCAGAAACTGCGCGCATTGCAGGAGCGCGGCAAGGGTGAGAACGGTGAGTTCAGGCGACATCATCAGCTCGCAGGGTTGGGGCGGGGCGCGCGCGCACCCGGCCGGGTTCAGAGCATGCCCGAGCCGGGCGCGTATTGCCTCACAGATCCATCAGCAGCCGGCGCGGATCTTCCAGCGCTTCCTTGACGCGCACCAGGAAGGTCACCGCGCCCTTGCCGTCAACGATGCGGTGATCGTAGCTCAGCGCCAGATACATCATCGGGCGAATGACGATCTGGCCCTGCACCACCACCGGGCGCTCCTGGATCTTGTGCATGCCCAGAATGCCCGATTGCGGCGGGTTGAGGATCGGCGAGGACATCAGCGAGCCATAGACCCCGCCATTCGAAATGGTGAAGCTGCCGCCCTGCATCTCGGCCATGCTCAGCTTGCCGTCGCGCGCGCGCAGGCCCAGCTCGGCGATCTTCTTCTCGATCGCGGCAAAGCCCATCTGGTCGGCATCGCGCACCACCGGCACCACCAGCCCCGAGGGCGTGCCCACGGCGACCCCCATATGGACGTAGTTCTTGTAGACCACATCCTGCCCGTCGATCTCGGCATTGACCTCGGGCACTTCCTTGAGCGCGTGGCAGCAGGCTTTGACGAAGAACGACATGAAGCCCATCTTCACGCCGTGCTTCTTCTCGAAGGCGTCCTTGTAGGTGTTGCGCAGCTCCATGATACCGGACATGTCCACTTCGTTATAAGTGGTCAGCATGGCGGCGGTGTTCTGGGCATCCTTCAGGCGCCGGGCGATGGTGGCGCGCAGGCGCGTCATGCGCACCCGCTCCTCGCGCGCGGCATCCTCGGCGGGCACCGGGGCGCGCGCCGGGGTGGCGGCCGCCGGCGCAGAAGCCGAGGCCGCGGGCGCCGGGGCAGCACCGGCCGCGGCGATGGCCTTTTGCACGTCTTCCTTCATGATCCGACCATCCCGGCCCGAACCCGTGACCGCATCGCGGGCGATGTTGTTCTCTGCCATCAGCTTCCTGGCCGAGGGCGCATCTTCGACATCGCGGCCAGCGGCGGCGGGCGGCGCGGCTTTCGTGGCGTCGCCGCCGGGCGCCGGCTTGGCCGCCCCCGGCGCACCGCCGATCACCGCAAGCTGCGCGCCGGCGCCAACGGTGGTGCCGGCCGGTGCGAGGATCTCGCTGAGCACACCGGCAGAGGGGGCCGGCACCTCAACCGAAACCTTGTCGGTTTCCAGCTCGCACAGCATCTCGTCTTGCGCCACCACATCGCCGACTTCCTTGAACCAGGTCGAAACCGTGGCCTCGGAGACGCTCTCGCCCAGAGTGGGCACCATGACCTTGACCGCCTCGGTGCTGCTGGGGGTGTCGGCGGCGTCAGCGGCCTTGGCGGCCGGGCTGGGTTGGGGCGTTTCGGGGCCGGCGCTGCCGGCCTCGGCGATCACCGCCAGAAGCGCATTGACGCCCACGGTGCTGCCCTCGGCGGCGACGATCTCGCTGAGCACACCGGCAGCAGGCGCCGGCACCTCGACCGTCACCTTGTCGGTTTCCAGCTCACAGAGCATTTCATCCACCGCGACCGGATCGCCCGGTTTCTTGAACCAGGTGGCGATGGTGGCCTCGGAGACGCTTTCGCCCAGGGTGGGCACGCGAACTTCGACAGTCATTGATCATTCCCCTTCGAAAGACAGCGCCTCGTTGACGAGCGCATCCTGTTGTGCCTTGTGTTTCGATGCCAGACCGGTCGCCGGCGAGGCCGAGGCCGAGCGTCCGACATAGCGCGCGCGGGCCTGGCGTGCTTCGATCTGGTTGAGAACCCATTCCAGCCAGGGTTCGATGAACGACCAGGCGCCCTGGTTCTTGGGCTCTTCCTGACACCAGATCATCTCGGCATTCCGGAAACGCGCCAGTTCGGCGCGCAACGATTGCGTGGGCATCGGATAGAGCTGCTCGACGCGCAGCAGATAAACATCGTCGATGCCCCGCGCGTCGCGCTCGGCCAGCAGATCGAAATAGACCTTGCCCGAACACATCACCACCCGGCGGATCTGATCGTCGGGCTTGAGTTGCGTGTCGGAATTGCCCTTCTCGGCATCGTCCCAGAGCACGCGGTGGAAGGTCGAACCTTCGGTGAAATCATCAGCGGCAGAGATGCACAGCGGATGGCGCAGCAGCGATTTCGGCGTCATCAGGATCAGCGGCTTGCGATAATCGCGGTGCAACTGGCGGCGCAGGATATGGAAATAGTTCGCCGGGGTCGAGCAATTGGCGACGATCCAGTTTTCCTCGGCGGAGTTCTGCAAGAACCGCTCCATCCGCGCCGAGGAATGTTCAGGCCCCTGCCCCTCGAACCCGTGCGGCAACAACACCACCAGCCCCGACATGCGCAGCCATTTGCTTTCGCCCGAATTGATGAACTGATCAAACATGATCTGCGCGCCATTGGCGAAATCGCCGAACTGCGCCTCCCACATCACCAGCGCATTCGGCTCGCTGAGCGAAAAGCCGTATTCAAAACCCAGGACCGCGTATTCGCTGAGCATCGAATCGATGACCTCGTAGCGCGCCTGGCCGGGCCTGATGTGGTTGAGCGGGTAGTAGCGTTCCTCGGTGGTCTGGTCGATCAGGCCGGAATGGCGCTGGCTGAAGGTGCCGCGGGTGCAATCCTGCCCCGAAAGCCGCACCGGAAACCCCTCGGTCAAGAGCGAGCCGAAGGCCAGCGCCTCGGCGGTGGCCCAGTCAAAGCCCTGCCCGGCCTCGAACATCTTCTTCTTGGCATCGAGCTGGCGCGCGACGGTGCGATGTATGTTGAAATCCGACGGATAGGAGGTCAGCGCCGTGCCGACCTCGGCCAGGGTGTCGCGGCTGATCGAGGTGGTGCCGCGCTGGTAGCTTTCCAGCGTCTTGGCCTTGAGCGATTTCCACCGCCCGTCCAGCCAGTCGGCCTTGTTGGGGCGATAGTCCTTGCCGGCCTCGAACTCCTCGTTGAGATAGGCCTGAAAAGCGGCTTTCATATCCTCGATCTCGCCTTCGGGGATCAGCCCGTCTGCCACCAGCCGCTCGGTATAAAGCTGCAAGGTCGTCTTGTGCTTCTTGATGCGGTTATACATCTGGGGGTTGGTGAACATCGGCTCATCCCCCTCGTTATGCCCAAAGCGCCGGTAGCAGAACATGTCGATCACCACGTCCTTGCCGAACTGCTGACGAAACTCGATGGCGACGCGCGCGGCATGGACCACGGCCTCGGGATCATCACCGTTGACATGGAAGATCGGCGCCTCGACCATCAGTGCAATATCGGTCGGATAGGGCGAGGAACGGCTGAAATGCGGCGCCGTGGTGAAGCCGATCTGGTTGTTGACGACGATATGGATGGTGCCACCGGTGCGGTGCCCCTTCAACCCCGACATGCCGAAACATTCCGCCACCACGCCCTGCCCGGCAAAGGCGGCATCGCCATGCAGCAGGATCGGCAGCACCGCGCGGCGCTGGGCATCGTTGAGCTGGTCCTGCTTGGCGCGCACCTTGCCCAGCACCACCGGGTTTACCGCCTCAAGATGCGAGGGGTTGGCGGTGAGCGACAGATGCACCACATTGCCATCGAATTCGCGGTCAGACGACGCCCCGAGGTGATATTTCACATCGCCCGAGCCATCCACCTCGTCGGGCTTGAAGCTGCCGCCCTGGAACTCGTTGAAAATGGCGCGGTAAGGCTTGGCCATGACATTGGCCAGAATGTTGAGCCGGCCGCGGTGCGGCATGCCGATCACGATGTCCTTCACCCCCAGCGCGCCGCCGCGCTTGATGATCTGTTCCATCGCCGGGATCAGCGCCTCGCCGCCATCAAGACCGAAGCGCTTGGTGCCCATGTATTTCACATGCAGGAACTTCTCGAACCCTTCGGCCTCGACAAGCTTGTTCAGGATCGCCTTGCGCCCGCGCCGGGTGAAGGTGATTTCCTTGCCATAGCCCTCGATGCGTTCCTTCAGCCAGGCGGCCTGCTCGGGATCGGAGATATGCATGAACTGCAGCGCGAAAGTGCCACAATAGGTGCGCTTGAGAATGTCGACGATCTGGCGCAGCGAGGCCACCTGCAATCCCAGCACATTGTCGATGAAGATCGGCCGGTCCATATCGGCCTCGGTGAAGCCGTAGGAAGCCGGGTCCAGTTCCGGGTGGACAGCGTCGTCGCGCATGCCCAGCGGGTCCAGATCAGCGATCAGATGGCCACGGATGCGATAGGCGCGAATGATCATCAGCGCGCGCAGACTGTCCAGCACGGCGCGCTGCACCTGGGTATCGCTCAGCGCGAAGCCCTTTTCCTGCGCCTTGGCGGCGATCTTGTCGCCAGTCGCGCGGCCCTCGCGCGCCGGGGCGGGCGCCGGCCATTCGCCGGTCAGCGCTGCGGTCAGGTCATCGGCGGGCATCGGCGGCCAGTCGGCGCGCGCCCAGCTTGGCCCGGCGGCCTGGCGCGTGGCGGCCGCGGGATCGTCGCCCAGCGCCTGAAAGAGCTCCGCCCATTGCGCATCGACGCTGGCGGGGTCCTGCGCGAAGCGGGCCTGCATCTGGTCGATATATTCGGCATTGGCGCCTTGCAGGAAGCTGGAGGCGTGAAACTGGCTGTTTGGGGTATGTTCGGTCATCGGTGCCCTCCTCAATGCGGCGGCGAGAATTCGGTGCGGATCAGCAGGCCATGCGTGGCGGCCGGCATGGCGACGGGCGGCGCGGTCTGGCGCGCGGCGAGCAGCATGAGCAGCGCGCCGCTTTCCAGCGCCGCCGGGCCATGGCCGGCATGGGCCGGCGCTGCCGCATCGATCACCCCTTCCGTCAACGCCGGATCGGCAAGCCCGTTGCGGCAAGGCTCGGGCCGGAAATGCCCCTCGAGGCGGGGGGCAGGCCGGGGAATATCCGGTTGCGGCAGGTCGGGTTGCGGCAGGCTGTTCCGGGCGTGCGCGGGCAGCGCGGCCCCCGGCATCGCAAGCGTCACGGCAAGCGGCGGCAGGCGCCGAACAGCCCCGGAACGCATCAGCCTGTTCACCGCCCGCCGCATGCCGATCAGCCCTTGATTGCCTTCATCACCGCCTCGCCCAGCGTCGCGGGGCTGTCAGCCACCACGATCCCGGCCGAGCGCATCGCCTCGATCTTCGAGTCCGCATCACCCTTGCCGCCGGCCACGATGGCACCCGCATGACCCATGCGCCGGCCCGGAGGCGCGGTGCGCCCGGCGATGAACCCGGCAACCGGCTTCCAGCGGCCCTTCTTCTTCTGCTCCTTCAGGAACTCGGCTGCTTCTTCCTCGGCCGAGCCACCGATCTCGCCGATCATGATGATCGAATGGGTCTCGTCGTCGGAAAGGAACATGTCGAGCACGTCGATATGCTCGCTGCCCTTGATCGGATCGCCACCGATGCCCACCGCGGTCGATTGCCCCAACCCCATGTCGGAGGTCTGCTTGACCGCCTCATAGGTCAGCGTGCCCGAGCGCGAGACCACGCCGACCGAACCGCGCTGGTGGATATGGCCCGGCATGATACCGATCTTGCAGGCGTCAGGGGTGATGACGCCGGGGCAGTTGGGCCCGATCAGCCGTGATTTCGACCCTTCGAGCGCGCGTTTGACCTTCATCATGTCCAGCACCGGAATGCCCTCGGTGATGCAGACGATCAGCGCCATCTCGGCGTCGATCGCCTCGAGGATGGAATCGGCGGCAAAGGGCGGCGGCACATAGATGACCGTCGCATCGGCCTGGGTCTTTGCTCTGGCCTCGTGCACCGAATTGAAGACCGGCAGGCCCAGATGCTCCGCGCCGCCCTTGCCCGGCGTCACGCCGCCGACCATTCTGGTGCCATAGGCAATGGCCTGTTCGGAATGAAAGGTGCCCTGGCTGCCGGTGAACCCCTGACAGATGACGCGGGTGTGTTTGTCGACGAGAATTGCCATTCTTCTTACCCCTTCACCGCCTTGACGATCTTCTGCGCGGCATCCGACAGGTTGTCGGCGGCGATCACGTTCAGGCCGCTTTCGTTGATGATCTTCTTGCCCAGTTCCACATTGGTGCCCTCAAGGCGCACCACCAGCGGCACCTGAAGCCCCATTTCCTTGACCGCGGCGATCACCCCCTCGGCGATGATGTCGCAGCGCATGATGCCGCCGAAGATATTCACCAGGATGCCCTTCACATTGGGATCCGAGGTGATGATCTTGAATGCCTCGGTCACCTTTTCCCTGGTGGCACCGCCGCCGACGTCAAGAAAATTGGCAGGCTCGGCGCCATAGAGCTTGATGATGTCCATCGTCGCCATCGCCAGCCCGGCGCCGTTGACCATGCAACCGATCTCGCCGTCGAGCGCGATGTAGTTCAGATCGAACTTCGAGGCTGCCAGTTCCTTGGGGTCCTCTTCGGTCTCGTCGCGCAGGGCCAGGATGTCGGCCTGACGGTAAAGCGCGTTCGAATCGAAACCCATCTTGGCATCAAGGCATTTCAGATCGCCGTCGGTGGTGACAATCAGCGGGTTGATCTCCACCATCTCGGCGTCGCGTTCGACAAAGAGCTTGTAGAGCTTGCTCACCAGATCGACGCATTGCTTGATCTGCCTGCCTTCCAGCCCCAGCGAGAAGGCCACGCGGCGGCCATGAAAACCCTGGATGCCGGTTGCCGGATCGACCGAGAAGCTGAGGATCTTTTCCGGCGTATGGGCCGCCACCTCCTCGATGTCCATGCCGCCCTCGGTGGACACCACGAACGAGATGCGGCTGCTCGCGCGGTCCACCAGCAGCGCCAGATACAGCTCGCGCGCAATGTCCGAGCCATCCTCGATATAGATGCGGTTGACCTGCTTGCCGGCCGGGCCGGTCTGATGCGTCACCAGCGTGCGCCCCAGCATGGCGCTGGCATGTTCGGCGGCCTCCGCAACCGAGCGCGCCAGCCGCACGCCGCCCTTCTCGCCGGCCGAAGCCTCCTTGAAGCTGCCCTTGCCGCGCCCGCCGGCATGGATCTGGGCCTTCACCACCCAAAGCGGGCCGTCCATCTCGCCGGCCGCCGATTTTGCCTCCTCGGCGCGCAGAACCACCCGACCGTCCGACACCGGCACGCCATAGCTGCGAAGCAAGCCCTTCGCCTGATATTCATGGATGTTCACGAAACTGTCCCCGTCTGCTGCGAATTTGCGCTGCTCTTGCCACGAAACAGACGTGGCACAAATGACTATTTGGTGTATTTTTTGAGCCGGGGCGAAAAATCTGCGCTTTGTGATCACGCGAACAAATTGTGTGATCACAAAACTTGGAATGTGATGGCAGAGGCGGAATGGCTGGAATCATGCGCGACACGCCCGAGCCGGGCTGGGGCCTGGTGTTGCTGGCGCGCGAGCCGGCGGCGCTGGTGCTGAGCCATCTCGCCTGGCATCTGGATCTGGGCGCGCGCGAGATCCATCTCTATCTGGACGATCCCGCCGACCCGGCCGCCGATGCGGCCGCCAACCTTCCCGGCGTGCAGATCACGCGCTGCGACGACCGCTTCTGGCAGGCGCTGGCAGGCGCACGCCCCGCCCTTCAGACCCGGCGGCAGACGCTGGTTGCCAGCCATGCCTACGTGCGCGCTGGCGTGGACTGGCTGTTGCATCTGGATGCCGACGAATTCGTGCATGCCCCCGCCCCGGTGGCGGCAGAACTGGCGCGCCATGCGGACTTTGCCGGCTATCTGGCGCTGCCCAATCTGGAACGCGCCTTCACCCGTGCCGATCCGGCGTGCATCTTTGAAGGCGTCTTTCGCCGCCCCCTGCCGCGCGGGGCCGAGTTGCCCGCCGCACTGGCGCATCAGGAACCCTTTGTGGTGCGCGGCGTCTGCGGCCATGCTGCGGGCAAGGCCATCAGCCGCACCGGACAAGGCTATAGACTGCAACCGCATGCGCCGCGCCTTGACGGCGCGCAGGTGCCCTCGCGCCGCGCCAATGGGCTGGAACTGCTGCATTTCGACGGGCTGACCCCGCTGCACTGGCTGCTCAAGCTGATGCGTTATGCCCAGCACCCGCCGGAAAGCTGGGCGCGGTTTCTGGGGCCGCACCGGCGCGCGCAACTGGAGCATGTGCGCGAAAACCTTGCCGACCCGCACGCGCTGCGGGCGTTCCATGACCGGCTGAAAACCTGCCCCGAACCAGAGGCACTGACAAAGGTGGGGCTGATCGACATGCTGCCCTTCGCACCCGAAACCGCGCTGCGGCGCTGGCTTGCCGAGATGCCGGACCTGAGCGTGGCAGCTTTCGACGCCGCCCTGCGCGCCCGCGAACCGGCGCTTTGCCTTGGGCTCTGAACCGCAGGGCTAGAGATACAGCGGCGCGCGCGCGCCTTCGGCGAAACGGCGCAGCACCGCCGGGTAGAGGCGATGTTCCTGCACCAGAACCCTCGCGGCGAGCGCCTCGGGCGTATCGCCGGGCAGCACCGGCACCCGTGCCTGGCCCAGGATCGGCCCGTCATCCAGCACCGGCGTCACCTCATGCACGGTGCAGCCGGCCTGCGTGTCGCCCGCCGCGATCGCCCGCGCATGGGTGTTGAGCCCCGGATAGAGCGGCAGCAGCGAAGGATGTATGTTCAGCATGCGCCCGGCGAAACGCCCCACGAAATCCGCCGTCAGCACCCGCATGAAGCCCGCCAGCGCGATGATGTCAGGCGCGGCGGCGTCCAGATGCGGCAGGAGCGCGGCCTCGAATGCGGCGCGATCGCCGCCATAGGCACGATGGTCGATACCCACCACCGGCACGCCACACGCGGCGGCCTTGGGCAACCCGCCCGCCTGCGGATCGTTCGACAGCACCAGACAGGGCCGCGCCGGATGATCACCCTGCATGCTTTCCAGCAATGCCAGCATGTTCGAGCCGCCACCCGAAATGAAGATGGCCACGCGTTTGCTCACGAAAGCGCGCCCCGGTAGCGCACGCCCGCGCCTTCTGCCACGCGGCCAATGACGCTGACGCGCTCGCCGGCCTGTTCCAGCAGCAGGGCCAGCGCCTCGGCGCGCTCTTCGGCAACCACCAGCACCATGCCGAGGCCGCAGTTGAAGGTTTTCAGCATCTCGCCCTGCGCCAGCCCGGCGCTCTGCATCAGCCAGGCAAAGACCGGCGGCAGGTTCCAGGCATCGAGATCGATCTCGGCTCCCAGCCCATCGGGCAGGATGCGCGGCAGGTTTTCGGTCAGCCCGCCGCCGGTGATATGCGCCAGCCCGTGCACCCCGCCGTCGCGGGTCGCCGCCAGCACCGGGCGCACGTAAAGCCGCGTCGGCACCAGCAGCGCCTCGCCCAGTGCGCCACCGCCAAAGGGGCTGGCATCGGCCCAGCCCAGACCCGCGCCCTCGATCACCCGGCGCACCAGCGAATAGCCGTTGGAATGCACCCCGTCCGAGGCCAGCCCCAGCAGCACATCGCCCGCCACCACGCCCTGCGGCAGTTCCGCGCCGCGCTCCATCGCGCCCACGGCGAAGCCCGCCAGATCGAAATCGCCCTTGTGATACATGCCCGGCATTTCCGCCGTCTCGCCACCAATCAGCGCGCAGCCGCTGGCCGCGCAGCCCTCGGCGATGCCCTCGATGATGCGCGCCGCCTGCTCGACCTCAAGCTTGCCGGTGGCGAAATAATCCAGAAAGAACAGCGGCTCGGCACCCTGACACACCAGATCATTGACGCACATCGCCACCAGGTCGATGCCGATGGTATCAACATGCCCGGTGTCGATGGCGATGCGCAGCTTGGTGCCCACGCCATCGGTTGCCGCCACCAGAACCGGGTCGGAAAAGCCTGCTGCCTTCAGATCGAACAGCGCGCCAAACCCGCCCAGCCCGGCCATCGTGCCAGCCCGTTCGGTGCGCCGCGCCGCCGGCTTGATGCGTTCGACCAGCGCGTTGCCGGCATCAATATCGACCCCGGCCTCGGCATAGGTCATCCCGTTCTTGCGCTCGCTCATGGGCCCGCTCTCCATCGCTTCGATGGGCGAAGCCCTTAGCGCAAGCCCGGCGCAGGGGCAACGGAGCTTGAGGGCAACACCGGCAGATTCGCATCGACCCGCCGGGGGCCTGTGCGGCTGCGAGCGGGTGCGAGGCCGTCATGACAACCAAAGCACGCGCCTGCCGGCCTTCAATCGTGCGACGCGCGCGGCAGATCCCGGCAGATCCCGGCGGTTCACGGCGCGATATGGCGGATCTCGTAGCGCACCCGGACCCGGCAATCGCGCATCCCAAACGACGCCAGCACCGCTGCCGCGCCGCCTTCGACACGGCTGCGCAGCGACAGAAAGCCCGTGATCCGGTCAGGCGCAACCAGGGTCATGTTCAACGCCAGCGCGCTGTCAACGCAGGTGCCGTCTTCGCAGCTACGGCCGCGAATATTGTCCGACAGCCAGCGAAAAGGGCCGGTTTCGCGCCACTCATAGGGTGACATCCCGGCCATTTCGGGCTGCGGCAGGCTGCTGGCGAGACGCCTGGGATCGAAGCGGCCGTTCCAGTTGACGCGGGTTGTCAGGGTCTCAACCCGCGATGCCGCCAGCGCGCCAGCCAGCATGGGCGGACAGCCCAAGGCGGTTTCGCCCAGCGTGCGCCATTGCCAGGTGCCATCCAGCGGCACCATCGTTTCAGGTTCAGGGAACAGCTCGATGGGGCATTCATCCGTCCCGCCAAAGCTGCGGTTGATAGCCCCACGCGGCGCATCAACCCAGGTCACGATGCCAAGATCCGGCTCGTAGACCAGGGTGTCGCGGGTTCGGTCCACAGGCGTATCGCCGCCGAAGATTTCACCCGCGAAGGCGGCCAGTTCCTCTGTTGTCAGGGGGCTGAGCAAACATTGGCAACCGCCGCTCTTGCAGATGGCGACAACCGTCCCGGCGCGGGCAATGCCCGGTGCGTGAAGGAAAGCAACGCAAGCAAGCGTGGCGGCTGCAAGGAAGCGGTTCATCATGGCTGGGCACTCCGGAATGGCAACAGAAATTCGATCAGCGCATCGGCGGGCATGCCCCCCAGATCGACCGGCCGGCCGCCAAGGGCCGCGCCCGTTGGTGAAGCGCTGGCCCCTGCCGGCGCGGTGGGGCTGGTTTCCGCGCCGGCAAGCGCCCCCATCATCCCGCCCAGCATTTCGGCCATGGTGCGGTCCTCGCCCTGCAACCCGCCCAGCATGCCCTGGATCGCCTGCTGGCCCATTTGCAGCGCTGCGGCCATGCCGTCGGCCTCGCCCGTCATCCAGGGCGCGCCCGACCATTCCTCGCCCGGACCTGCGATCTTGCGCAGGATCGCACCATAGGGGGGAAGAAGGGGCGCATGCGCGGTATGGATCTGTCCCCGCCAGGCATCGCCGCCGTATTCGGTGCCGGAAAACACCAGCCCCGTCACCCCGTCCGGCGCAGACATGGTCAGGTTGAGCGTGTCGCCGGCGATCACACCCGCAACATCACCCGACATGCCACGCAACGGGCCGACCTCGGGGGAGGTAACGAAAGAGCCGCTCAGCGAAACATCGCCCGCATCCTGCATCAGTTCGAGCACAATGAAATGCGCCTGATCCTCGGGCGTGCCGGGCATATCGGCGCTGAACCACCACACGCCCTGCATCGCGCCGGCTTCGGCCACCGGGCCATCTTCGCCCATCGCATCGCTTTCCTGTGCCATCGCAACCGTCGTCAGCGACCCCGCAAGCGACATCAGCGCCAGCGCATCCATCCCCTCGGTCGCGCCGAGCGAACAGACCTGATCCAGCAGCCCCGGAATACAAAGCACGCTCGAACCCTGGCGCGGGTTGACACTTGCAATCGCCACGCCATCGGACAGCCGCACCAGATCGAACCCCGGACGCCCCGGCACCGGCCCGGCGGCGGTGGCCGGCGCGAGCGGCTCGGTGATCGCGTAACCCGGCATCAGCGACAGGGATAGATCGAGCACATCCAGACGGATTTCGCAGGGCGTGAAGGTCGCCCCTTCGCAATACCGATACATTTCGGACTGGGCGACCGTGACCGCCGGGCGGGCGCGCACGACAAGCGTATCGCGGGCAAGCACAACCCGGCCTGCCGTCGGATCCTCGGCCACATAGCGCAGGGTATATTCCCCCTCCGTCGCCGGGGCGGTCAGCATCGCGGGGTCGCCCGTGGCCCAGGCCCAGCCCCAGCCGCCTGACATGTCATCGTCGTTGCCCGGCGAGATCATGTCGATCCAGTCGCCGGAGTGGAGCGGGCCGCTGTAGCGGACCGCAAACCCCTCGCCCGGTTCGACAACCATGGGAAAGCTCAGACTGGCAGGGCCATCCGCCGGCGATGCGGGGGGCAGCGATGTGGGAGGCAGCGACGCGGCGGCCTGATCCATCACACCCGAAATGCAGCAGGGATTTTCAAAGCCCTCAGGCACGCCCGATTTCGTCCAGCAGACGGCCTGCTCCCCCTGCTGGCCGGGGTTCACATAGGTCCAGGCGCGGCAATCCGGCTCGCCCGCGCAAAGCGCCTGACAGGCCAGCGGGTCGGCATCGCTCATTGGCGTCATGGCGATATCCATGCCGGGACGGTCGATGCCGGGTTCAACCGAGCCGCCGCGCACCGGGGCCGCTACACCCGGCGCGCCTGGCGCTGGCATGGAGCCGCTGGCCGCAACATCGGCGTGCACGCTGAAGGGCTGTTCGACAATGGTGTGCAGCGCTGCTGTCGGATGATTGATCACATAGCGCAGCACATACTCGCCCGGCTCTGGCACCCAGATCTGCCCGCTGCGCCCGTCGGCCATGTCATGCACAAAGAGAGCGGCTTTCGAGTTGCGCCAGTCGAAGGCATAATCGCCAAGTTCGGCGATCTCCAGGTAGCTGTGATAGGCATTGCCCGGCACCGCACCGTCAACGGCGACATCCATCCATGCCTCGGGGGCATGCGCGTCGGGGGCGATGATGCGCGCGCGCGCGCGCAGAGCTGCGATCTCGGTCATGTCGGCGAGGATCTGCCGGGCCAGTTCCTCGCTTTCCGGTGTGAGCAGCCGCGCATCGGGCTTGAGCCCCGAGGCATGATAGGCGCCGCCGTCAAGATAGCTGTTGTCACGGCGCAGGGTCACTTCGGTCCCGTAGCCGATCAGGGCGCAGCTCGCCTGGGCAACGAAATTGGCGCCGGCCGGTTCGAAGCTGAAGGCCGCGCATTCGCTCTGGGCGGTGCACAACGCCTGACAGGCCTGCGGCTGGGTGCCGGGCGGCATGGCCAGACGATCGCCGCGCCAGCCGCTTTCCCCGCCATAGCCTGTCGCCATCAGGAAGGAAAAGGGCAGCCATTCCTGCCCGCCACTGCCGGTCCATTCGGCGATCGCGGGCGGGGGGGGCGCGCCTTCGGCCTGCGCCTGGCCATGCGTTCCGGGGACCAGCGTATCAGGGCAAGGGTCCATGCCGGCGGGACCGCCGAACCCCAGCATATCGGGGCTGACGGCACCCACCAGTTCCACCCGCCGGTTCTGTGCGCGGCCCGCATCGGTTGCGTTGTCGGCCACGGGCCGCTCGAAGCTGAAGCCGGCGACGGCAAGCCGGGCACCCGGCACCCCCGCCGCTGCCAGCCAGTCGCGCACCGCCAGCGCACGCGCCTCGGACAATGCCTGATTATAGTCGCGGCTGCCGCGATTGTCGGTATGCCCCTCGATGCGCCAGTCCCCGCCCAGCGTCAGGATGGCGTCGCGCGCGGCGATCAGCGCCGGCAGGCTGTCAGGCCGCAGGCTGGCGCGGTTGAAGTCGAACTCGACACCACGCAGGGCAACGCGCCCATCCTGTGCCAGCGCTTCGACCAGTTGCAGACAGGCAAGCCCCTGCGCCCCCGGTGACTGCGCAACGGCAGGCTGCGCCAGCACAACAAATGCTGCCAATGCGGCACCCAATGCCATTGGTTTGCCAAGGCTGTGAAATGCAGTCGAAAGGCAAGGTAAAGCCATGGCAAGTCGCACCCTTCTTGATGTTTCCCGAATGCATAATTCCGCTATGCCGCTATCGACAACTACCATATGGTATGGGTATGGGCCGAAGCCGCTATGTTCATTTTCCCCGCCGCCATGATCGCCTTCTCTCGACACTGGCCGAACGGCTCAAGCGGGACGAAACGAATGGCATCGATCCCGAGGATCTGCGGGCCGCAAGCGATCTGCTTGCCGATGCGCAGCCGCGTGGCGGCGCCACTCGTGCCTGGCTGCTGGTGCATCCCGATGGGCGGATGATCGACTGCAGCGCGCGTGCCGCTGAAATGTTCCGCCTCGGCAGGCCGGGCGACAGGCTTCACGGCATCGGTGACAGGCTGCTGCGCTCACCGGGCGGCAAGGATGTGCTGCTGATCGAGGACATGGCGGGGCAACCCGTCCTGCTTCGTGCCCTGCGCATGCCCGACCGGCAGACATGGCAGCTTGACGAAGCGCCCGACGCGACATCGCCCTGGTTCCGCGATGCCATCATGTCGTTCTGGCAACTGACCCCCGGTGAGGCCGACATGGCCGAGGCGCTGCTGCATGGCAAGACGAGCGAACAGATCGCGGCCGAAACCGGGCGCACGATCGGAACGGTGCGTCAGGTCATCAAGGCGATCCTGGCCAAGATGCATGTGGGCAGCCAGCCGCAGGCCGTCGCGCGCCTGGCCTCCGTCGCGATCGCCTATGCAAGGATCAGCCAGACGTCGGACGAATTTCCGGCACGGCGGCTGCATCCATACCATGGCGCGAATGCCGCGCCGCTTGCCTACTGGCGCTACGGCGAAACCGGCGGCAGGCCGTTGCTGTTCTTCCACGGCGCCCTTTTCGGCGTGGCGGGCCGGGCTGCTGTCGCATCAGAGGCGCGGCTCTTCGGCTTTGACGTGATCGCGCCCGAACGACCGGGCTATGGCGAAACCCCGCTTGAGCGCAACCGCGACCCGGTGGCGCTGTCAGTGGCACGCGCCAAGGCCGTGCTTGACATGGAGGGGATCGAGCGTGTGCAGCTGCTGGCGCATGACGTGGGCAGCGTTTACGCCTTTGCCTTTGCGCGCGCCTGCCCCGAGCGGGTCAGCGGCATCGTCTGCGCCCCGGCAACCCCGCCGATGCTGAACTGGTCGCAGACAGCCGACATGCCGCCATTGCACCGGGTCAGCGCATTCGCAACGCAAAAGGCACCCGCCCTGATGGAGACCCTGGTCATGCTGGGCCTGCGGCGCATAGCGCGCGAAGGGTTGGCAGCGATCCCTCGCCTTGTCTTTGCCGACAGCCACCATGACCGCGATGTCATGCTGCGACCGGACGCCTATCAGGTGCTTGAGCACCTGCACCGTTTTGCCCTCGAACAAGAGGCAACCGGCTTTGTCCAGGATATGTTCGTCACCAATCGCAACTGGTCGGACTGGCTGGGCGAAATCGCCTGCCCGGTAATCCTGCTGCATGGCCAGAAGAGCCGCACGGTTTCCGCAAAGGCGCTGCAAGTCATGTGTGAACGCCTGCCTGACGCGACGCTGCAGATCATCCCCGATGCCGGGCACACGCTACCGATCAGCCACCCCACCCATGCGCTGCGCGCGGCATTACGGCTGGGGCATCGGTGATTGCACGACACTCCCCGCATCCCCGGTGAAGCCGCGCCGGATCGGAATGGCCGCGCTGGCCAGCAGGGCATGGCGCGATGGGTTGACGACGTCTTGCACGCTCAGAGCCAGCGCCTGACTCGCAGGCAGTATGCTTCGTATTCAGCACCGAATACGCGGCGCAGATAGCGCTCTTCGGGCCGGATCATCCAGACTTGCAGGATCGCACCGGCCACAAGCACCGCGATGATCAGCCACGGAGCGTTGACGATCAGCGCGCCGCCCAGTCCGATCGTCAAGGCGCCAAGATAGTTCGGATTGCGCGAGAACGAAAACGGTGCCGCCGTCACCAGCCGCGTCGTCGGTGTTCCCGGCAACGAGGGTTGACCCGCCGCGCCGAGCGCCCGCTTCGACCAGATGATGAGAGCCACACCCGAAACCGCGAGAACTGCGCCCAGAGCCCAGCGCAGCGGAGCGGAAAGAAACGGAATGCTCAACGGGAAGAACCATTCAACCACCCCACCGGCCGCGAACGCAGGAAACAGCACCACGTCGGAAATTCTCCACGGATGCGAATGTGCTGCTGATCCGGCCTTGTCAGGCATGTCGGTCATCCTTTCGCGTGATGCGCGTCGCGGACCGACGCGCGGCAAACCGCGACACGGCAAATATCGCCGCCCATGCGCGCTTCTGGCCATGCGCACCTCTGGCAATGACCAGACCGAAGACCGGCATGAGGTAACGACCATCAACCTCAGACGGGGAATGCCCACTGAAAAACCAGCCTCGCCCCCGGCGCACAATCAACAGCCAATCACCCCGGAAGCGCCCGAAACGGGCAGCGGGGCAAGGCGCGCATTTTCAGCGCAGGGGCGTCCAGGGCCAGGGCTTTTCCTCGCTTGCCGCGGCATTGAACCGTGCCGCCCTGGCCACCCAGTCGCCGATCAGGGTGCCGGCATCGGCCAGTTGTGCGTTTGGATGGCCGCGGCTGGTGGCCATGATCAGCACCTGCACCACCGCCACCGCAAAGAGCAGGGTCTGCGCCAGGCTGATCATCACCGCGATCACCACCATCCACAGGATCCGCGGCCAGAGGCTGACGCCCTGCCCGGCGTCATCGCTTCCGGCGTCCTTCTGCGTTGTCTCGGGGCTTGCCGGACGCTCGGCGCCGGTGTCGGAATTCTCGTCAGACTGCGTCATGAGCGCGCTCCAATGCCGTTTGCGCGACATTGACGCAAGCCGCCTGCTGTTTCAAGCCTCAGCCACCCAGGCGGTAGTTCGGGCTCTCGCGGGTGATCTGCACATCATGCACATGGCTCTCCTTCAGCCCGGCGCCGGTGATGCGCACGAACTGGCAGTTGCTGCGCATCTCCTCGACGGTCGCGCAACCGGTATAACCCATGGCTGCGCGCAGACCGCCCACCATCTGATGGATCACCCCGCCGACCGGCCCCTTGTAGGGCACCTGCCCCTCGATCCCCTCCGGCACCAGCTTGTCCGAGGCCGCATCCTTCTGGAAGTAGCGATCAGCGGAGCCCCGCGCCATCGCCCCCAGGCTGCCCATGCCGCGATAGCTCTTGTAGCTGCGCCCCTGATAGAGGATCACCTCGCCGGGGCTTTCATCGGTGCCGGCAATCGCGCTGCCGACCATGGCGCAGCTTGCACCCGCAGCGATTGCCTTGGCGAAATCGCCCGAAAACTTGATGCCGCCATCAGCGATTACCGGCACGTCGCCAGCCGCCTGCGCCGCATCCATGATTGCCGTCAACTGCGGCACGCCCACGCCGGCCACGATCCGCGTGGTGCAGATCGAGCCCGGCCCGATCCCCACCTTCACCGCATCGGCGCCGGCATCGATCAAGGCCCGCGTGGCCGCGGCGGTGGCCACATTGCCGGCCACCACCTGCACCTCGTTCGACAGCGCCTTGACCCGCTCCACCGCCTGCGCCACCGATACCGAGTGACCATGCGCCGTGTCGATCACCAGAAGGTCCACCCCGGCCTCGATCAACGCCGCGGACCGCTCGAAACCGGCATCTCCCACCGTGGTCGCGGCGGCCACGCGCAGCCGGCCCAGGCCATCCTTGCACGCCATCGGATGCAGCACCGCCTTTTCGGCGTCCTTGAGCGTTAGAAGCCCGGTCAGCTTGCCCTCGGCATCGACCACCAGCAGCTTCTCGATACGGCGCGCCTGCATCAGACTGCGCGCTTCCGCGCGGTCGGCGGGTTCGCGCAGCACGGCCAGATTGTCCGCGGTCATCATCGCATGCACCGGGGTCCTGGCATCGGTGGCAAAGCGCATGTCGCGGTTGGTGACGATACCCACCACACGCCCCTGCCCGTCCACCACCGGAAAGCCCGTCACATTGTAGCGCTCGGCCAGCGCCTGAGCATCGGCCAGCGTCTGATCGGGGGTCAGGGTGATGGGACTGTAGACAATGCCGGATTCAAAGCGCTTCACGCGGCGCACCTCGCGCGCCTGGGCCTCGGGGTCGAGGTTGCGGTGGATCACCCCCATGCCGCCGGCCTGTGCCATGGCAATCGCCATGCGCCCCTCGGTCACGGTATCCATCGCCGAAGACATCAGAGGAATATTGAGCCGGATCGCGCGTGTAACCTGGGTCGAGGTATCAGCCTGCGAGGGCAGCACGCTCGATGCCGCCGGCACCAGAAGAACATCGTCGAAGGTGAGAGCCTCACGAATCTGCATGCTTGCGCTCCTGTGCAGGGGAATTCGTTTGGCACGTCCCTATTTCACGATGTGCGGCAAAAGGAAAGGGGGCGCGGCGCCCACACACTCGCCGGCGCCGAAGCACCGCATCCGCCAGAAACGCCAGCCATCCGGCATGGCCGGGACGGCGCGCAACGTCCTTCCCATGAGCGCCCGCCATCTGCTTGCGCATGCGCGTCAGGGTCCGGATTTCTGGTATGCAATTGCATACCACCTTCCCCCGCGCGCCGAATTGGTCTATGAGGCGGCGAACGACTCATGCCAATCGGAGGCCCCATGACCAAGATCAAGGTTGCGAACCCCGTCGTCGAACTCGACGGCGACGAGATGACGCGCATCATCTGGGATTTCATCAAGCAAAAACTCATCCTGCCCTATCTGGACATCGACCTGAAATACTACGACCTCGGCATCGAGGAGCGTGACCGCACCGATGACCAGATTACCATCGACGCCGCTCATGCCATCAAGCAATACGGCGTCGGCGTGAAATGCGCCACCATCACCCCTGATGAGCAGCGGGTGGAGGAATTCGGCCTCAAGCAGATGTGGCGCTCTCCCAATGGCACGATCCGCAACATCCTTGGCGGCGTGATCTTCCGCGAGCCGATCATCTGCAAGAACGTGCCGCGCCTGGTGCCGGGCTGGACGCAGCCGATCGTCGTGGGCCGCCACGCCTTTGGCGATCAGTACCGGGCCACCGATTTCCGCTTTCCGGGCAAGGGCAAGCTGACCATCAAGTTCGTCGGCGAGGACGGCACGGTGATCGAGAAGGAGGTCTTCGACGCGCCGGGGTCGGGCGTGACGATGGCGATGTACAACCTCGATGCCTCGATCATCGATTTCGCCCGCGCCAGCATGAACTACGGTCTGGTCAAGGGCTGGCCGGTCTATCTTTCGACCAAGAACACCATCCTGAAAGCCTATGACGGGCGTTTCAAGGATCTGTTCCAGAAGGTCTTTGAGGAAGAGTTCGAAGACAGGTTCAAGGCCGCCGGCATCACCTACGAGCACCGGCTGATCGACGACATGGTGGCCTGCGCGATGAAATGGTCGGGCGGCTATGTCTGGGCCTGCAAGAACTACGACGGCGATGTGCAGTCCGACACGGTGGCGCAGGGTTTTGGCTCGCTGGGGCTGATGACCTCGGTGCTGATGACGCCCGATGGCAAGACCGTCGAGGCCGAGGCCGCCCACGGCACCGTGACGCGCCACTACCGCCAGCACCAGGCCGGCAAGGAAACCTCGACCAACTCCATTGCCTCGATCTACGCCTGGACGGGCGGGCTGAAGCATCGCGCCAAGCTCGACGACAATGCGCAACTTCAGCGCTTTGCCGAAACGCTGGAAAAGGTCACCGTGCAGGCGGTCGAGGACGGCTTCATGACCAAGGATCTGGCGCTGCTGGTCGGGCCTGAACAGAAATGGCTCACCACCATGGGCTATCTCGAAAAAGTCGATGAATATCTCAACAGGGCGCTCAAGGGCTGATCCGGGCCCGCCTGGCGAATTGTGCGGCGGGGCTTGCCCCGCCGCTTCGCGTTTGCGCTCCGCTTGCCGCTCCCGGCTGCCGCTCCCGCTTGCCCCGGCAGGAAAAAACTGCCAGACCGGCGCGGCAATCCCGGAGGCGACAATGCACTGGCTCTTTCTTGGCGCGGCCATCCTGTTCGAAACCATCGGCACAACAGCCCTTCAGGCCAGTCAGCAATTTTCGCGGGCCGGGCCCTCGGTGGTGGTGGTGGTGGCCTATGGGGCCTCGTTCTACCTGCTGGCAATGGTGTTGAAATTCATCCCTGTGGGCATCGCCTATGCGATCTGGTCGGGGCTGGGCATCTGCTTCATCGCCGCCATCGGCTATCTGATGTTTGGCCAGAAACTGGACCTGCCCGCCGTCATCGGCATGGCCATGATCATCGGCGGCATCATCGTCATTAACCTGTTCTCCAGCAGCGCCACGCATTGAGCCCGGTCATTCGACATACCCGTTTCGAGGATGCACAGGGGCTGCTCTTCGGCACGCTGATGTGCGCCTTCGGGCTGGTCATCCTGACCTCGGCAGGGCTGGTGACGGGCCAGACGGCGGGGCTGGCGGTGCTGATCTCCTATGTCACGGGCTGGGGCTTCGCGCCGGTCTTTTTCCTGGTCAACCTGCCCTTCTACGCGCTGGCCTTCGCGCGCATGGGCGCGCGCTTCACCGTCAAGACCTTCCTGGCGGTGGCGCTGCTTTCAGCTTTTGCCGCGCTGTTGCCGCATGTCGTCAGCTTCGACCGGCTCAGCCCCGGCGTGGCGGCGCTGCTTTTCGGTAGCGTCACCGGTGCCGGGCTGCTGGCGATCTTTCGCCATGGTGCCAGCCTGGGCGGGGTGGGCATCGTCGCGCTCTATGCCCAGGAGCGGCTGGGCCTGCAGGCCGGCTGGGTGCAACTGGGCTTCGATGCGCTGCTGTTCGCCGGGGCACTTCTGGTTCTGGAGCCGCGCCTGGTGCTCTATTCACTGATCGGCGCGGTGGTGGTGAACGCGATTTTGGGCATCAACCACCGCCACGACCGCTATATCGGCACCTAGAGCGCGCCCAGAGCACATTCCGGACTGGCCTTTGGGCCGCGTCTGCGCTATCGCGGCGGCGCAGCATCAAAGGCGGAACCATGGACCTGCGCAACATTGCGATCATCGCCCACGTCGACCACGGCAAAACCACGCTGGTGGACGAGCTACTCAAACAATCCGGCGCCTTCCGGGCGGGGCAGGCCGTGGCCGAACGGGCCATGGATTCCAACGATATCGAGCGCGAGCGCGGCATCACCATCCTGGCCAAGGCGACCAGCGTGGAATGGAAGGGCGTGCGCATCAACATCGTCGATACGCCGGGGCATGCCGATTTCGGCGGCGAGGTCGAGCGCATCCTGAGCATGGTCGATGGCGTATGCCTGCTGGTCGATGCTGCCGAAGGCCCCATGCCGCAGACCAAATTCGTCACCTCCAAGGCGCTGGCGCTGGGACTGCGCCCGATCGTGGTGCTCAACAAGGTGGACAAGCCCGCCGCCGAGCCCGACCGCGCGCTCAACGACGTGTTCGACCTCTTTGCCAATCTGGGCGCCGATGACGACCAGCTGGATTTCCCGGTGCTCTATGCCAGCGGCATCAACGGCTGGGCCGATGCCGAGCTTGATGGCCCGCGCAAGGACATGTCGGATCTGTTCGACCTGATCCTCAAGCATGTGCCGGCGCCCCGGCAGGTGGCGCAGCGCACCGAGCCCTTCCGCATGCTGGCCACCACGCTCTCGGCCGATCCCTTCATCGGGCGCATCCTGACCGGGCGGGTTGAAACCGGCACGCTGAAAGTGGGCGAGACCCTCAAGGCGCTGTCGCGCACCGGCGAAAAGCTGGAGCAGTTCCGCGTCACCAAGATTCTGGCCTTCCGCGGCCTGAGCCAGCAGACGATCGATCTGGCCGAGGCCGGCGATATCGTCACGCTGGCGGGCATGAGCAAGGCCACCGTTGCCGACACGCTATGCGACCTGTCGGTGGATATTCCCCTGCCTGCGCAACCCATTGACCCACCCACGATCAGCGTGACTTTCGGCATCAATGACAGCCCGCTGGCCGGCAAGGACGGCTCCAAGGTGCAGTCCCGCGTGATCCGCGAGCGGCTGGTCAAGGAGGCCGAGATCAATGTGGCGATCAAGGTCACCGATACGCCGGGCGGCGAGGCTTTCGATGTCGCCGGGCGCGGCGAATTGCAGATGGGCGTGCTGATCGAGAACATGCGTCGCGAGGGTTTCGAGCTTTCAATCAGCCGCCCGCGCGTGATCATCCGCGAGGAGGGCGGCCAGAAGCTGGAGCCCGTCGAGGAAGTCACCATTGATGTCGATGACGAATATACCGGCGCGGTGATCGAAAAACTGACCGGCCCGCGCAAGGGCGAACTGGTCGAAATGAAACCCGCCGGTGCTGGCAAGACGCGCATCATCGCGCATGTGCCTTCGCGCGGGTTGATCGGCTATCACGGCGAGTTCATGACCGATACGCGCGGCTCGGGCGTGCTCAACCGGGTGTTCCACGAATGGGCACCGCACAAGGGCGCCATTCAGGGCCGCCGCCAGGGCGTGCTGATCTCGATGGAGAACGGCGTGAGCGTGGCCTATGCGCTGTGGAACCTCGAAGAGCGCGGGCGCATGTTCATCGGCGCGCAGGAGCCGATCTATGAGGGCATGATCATCGGCGAACATTCGCGCGACAACGACCTTGAGGTGAACCCCCTGAAGGGCAAGAAGCTGACCAACGTGCGCGCCTCGGGCACCGATGAGGCGGTGCGGCTGACGCCCCCGGTCATCATGTCGCTTGAGCAGGCCATCGCCTATATCGACGATGACGAACTGGTCGAGGTGACGCCAAAGGCGATCCGGCTGCGCAAGCGCCATCTGGACCCGCATGAGCGCAAGCGCCAGTCCAAGGCGAAGGGCTGAGGAAGGGGGCGCAAGCCCCCTTTTTTGTTTCTTTTTCCTGTCGGCGTGTTCTTGCCCGGCGGAGCGCCGCGCGCCCACTTTGCAGCTTGTCTCGCGCATACCTAGGTTGGCCCCAACCGCGCCCCGAATGACCGGGCCGGCAACCCAAAGGAGCAGACATGCCTATCCGCAAAACCCTCGCCGCCACTGCAACCGCGCTTGGCCTTGCCCTGGCCGCCCCGCTGGCGCTGCCGGCGCTCGCCGATCAGCCCGCAGCGCAAAGCATCGACCAGCAGCAGCTAGAGGCCTTCGTCAATGCGTTTCAGGCCGTGAACGAGGTCGAGGCCCGCCATGCCGCTGCCTTCGAGGCCGCCGAAACCGACGATGCGCGCGCGCAGGTGGTGGCCCAGGCCAATGCCGAGATGGTCGATGCCATCGAGGCCACCGCCGGCATCAGCGTCGAGCAATATATCGAGGTTCTGCAGCAGGCGCAGGTCGATGCCGATCTGAACGCGCGCATCGCCGCGATGATCGAGGGCTGAACCGGCGCGGCGGCGGGGGCGCTCGGCCGTGCGCTCCCGCCTCTGGCGGGGTTCAGGCGGCCAGCGCCACTGAGCCCGGATCGAAGGCGCGGATATGGACGGCAGCACCCTCGAAGGTGCAAAAGCTGCCCGGTGGCACCGCCTGCCAGCCCGGCCCGCCCGCTTCCAGCGGCTCGGACACCACCGCCCGGCCCGCCCCCGCCCAGCGGTGATAGAGCGTGGGGGCATTGTCATCGGAGGCGCAACGGATCGCATGCAGCACCTTGCCATCGCTGAGCGCCGCGGTCAGGCGCAGATGCGGCGTGTTGCCCTTGGCGCGGCTCAGGGCGCTCAGCCGCGCCACGGCGCGCAGCATGGCGCCATAGGGGTCATCCTCCAGCCCTTCGGCCAGCGCCAGCAGAAACAGCGCCTCGCTGTCGGTGGCCCCCTTGCGGTGCGGATAGAGCGGATCGGGGATCAGCATATCGGCATCGCGGCGGAAATTCTCATAGCCGCCGATCTGGCCGTTGTGCATGAATGACCAGCGCCCGACGGTGAACGGATGGCAATTGTTGCGGCTGATCGCCGTGCCGGTGGAGGCGCGGACATGCGCCATGAACAGTCCCGAGCGCACCTGCGCGGTGATCGAGCGCAGATTGGGGTCGGACCAGGCGGGATAGACATCGCGGTAAAGGCCCGGCTCCTCGCGCTCACCATACCAGGCCAGGCCGAAGCCATCGGCATTGATCGCGCTCTTGCACTCGGTCGCGCCATGGCTTTGCCGGATCAGCGAATGCGCCGGCCGGCAGACGATATCCTCAAGGTAGATCGGCGCTCCGATATAGGCAGCCCAGCGGCACATCACGCAACTCCGTCAAGCGCGCCGGCGGCCATGCGCGGCGCAGGGTTCAGACTGGCTTAATCTGAACCCGAAACGGTAACAAGGCGTGAAGCGGGGCTATTCCAGCGCGTAGCCCGCGCCGCGCACGGTGCGGATGGGATCGTCGCCGCCCTTGGCACACAGGGCCTTTCGCAGCCGACCGATATGCACATCGACGGTGCGGGTATCGACATAGATGTCGCGCCCCCAGACCCGGTCCAGCAGGGCCTCGCGGCTCCAGACGCGGCCGGCCTTTTCCATCAGCGCCGAAAGCAGGCGAAACTCGGTCGGCCCCAGGTGCAGTTCTTCGCCATGACGAAACACGCGATGTGCCTCGGGGTCGAGGCGAATGTCGCCCACTGACAGCACCTGCCCGCTCTGGGCCGGGCGCACCCGGCGCAGATTGGCGCGCACCCGCGCCAGCAATTCGTTCACCGAATAGGGTTTGACGATATAATCATCGGCGCCGGTTTCCAGCCCGCGCACGCGATCGCCCTCTTCGCTGCGCGCGGAAACCATGATCACCGCCGCGTCGCAACCGCCGACCCGCCCCTTGATCTGGCGGCAGACCTCGATGCCCGAAAGCCGCGGCAACATCCAGTCCAGCAAGATCACATCGGGGGCTTCCTCGGCGATGACCAGCAGCGCCTCTTCACCGTCGCCGGCCGTGGCAACGCGAAAGCCCGCCGCCTCAAGGTTATAGCTGAGCAGGGCACGTTGTGCGGGTTCGTCATCGACAACCAGCACCAGCGGCGTATCGGCCTTGCGCATGCTTTACGCTCCCTCACCCGTGCCCAGATCCAGCGTCGCGGTCGAGGCCCCCTTGACCCGCTCGCCGGGCTTCTGCCCGGTTGCCAGATAGACCACCTGCTCGGCAGCCCCGGTCACCAGATCGCCCATGCGTTCGACGTTCTTGGCGATGAAGGTGTAATGCAGGCAGGCGGTGATCGAACGCGGATCTTCCATCATATGGGTGATGAATTCGCGAAACAGTGCATTGGTCATGTGATCGATCTCGGCATCGCGGGCGATCACGTCCTCAGCCAGTTCGACATCGGCACGGGCAAAGGCATCGAGCATGTCCTTGAGCATCTGCCCCACCTGCCGCGACTGACGCCGGATCGCCGCCCCCGCGCCCTCGATCTGCGGGCTGCTGCTGAGCACCGTCACCCGTTTGGCCATGTTCTTGGCATAATCGCCCAGCCGCTCAAGATCGGCGGCCATCTTCATCACCGCGATGACGGCGCGCAGATCCTCGGCCTGGGGCTGGCGCAGCGCCAGCAGGCGCACGACCTGATGATTGATCTCATCCTCCATCGCGTCAATGGCCTTGTCCCCTTGAACGACCTCGGCGGCGCCTTCCTCGTCGCGCTGATCGAGCGCCCGCGAGGCAAGGGTGATGGCCTCTTCGACACGACCGCCCATGGCAAGGATCAGTTCGCGAATCCGGTCCAGATCCTGGTCGAAGGCAGAGAGAGTATGGGGTTTGCTCATGGCTTCAGCGCTTTCCGTTCTGTTGCGCGCAACCTAGACGCGCGATGTGACATTCCGATGACGGCTGCGCCCTATTGTCGTGGCAGCAGCACACAGACCGTGGTGCCCTCGCCGCGTGCCGAACGGATCGACAGCCGGCCGCGATGGCGGTTGATGATATGCTTGACGATCGCCAGCCCCAGCCCGGTGCCCCCCATCGCCCGCGAGCGATGCCCGTCCACACGATAAAACCGCTCGGTCAGACGGGGAAGGTGGATCGGGTCGATACCATCGCCGAAATCGGTGACGGTGACGCACATCACCGGTCCGGCCAGACCCGGCGCGCTGTCTTGCAGGCTCATCTCGATCACGATCCTGCCACCGGCGCCACCATAGCGCAGCGCATTCTCGACGAGGTTGTGAAACACCTGCACCAGTTGGTCGCGGTCGCCGGGAATGTCGGGCACGTCGGACAGATCGCGCAGATCGACATCGATGCCCGCCTGTTCGATCTGCGGGCGCAGCGCGGCGAAGGTGGCGCGCAGCACCTCGGAGACCGAAACCATGGTGCGCGGACGCATCTTTTCAGCACTTTCCACCTTGGACAGCGACAGCAGATCGCTGACCAGACGGGTCATGCGCTGCGCCTCGCGTTCCATGATCTCCAGAAAGCTCTCGCGCGCGGTGGCGTCGTCGCGCGCCGAACCACGCAGGGTTTCGATGAACCCGGCCAGCACCGTCAGCGGCGAGCGCATCTCGTGGCTGACATTGGCGACGAAATCGCGCCGTTGCTGCTCGGCCTCCTCGACATGCGAGATATCGTGGAAACACACCAGCAAACCGGCAAAACCCACCGCCTTGTCAAGCGCGCTGACGGTCATGCGATACGTGGTCTCGGATGTGGCGCTGGTGACGATCTTGCGCGCCTCGAAAGGGCCGGCGGGGGCCATGGGATCGGCCAGACAGCGAAAACCCGCCTCCAGCACGGCAGCCGGTTCGGGCTGGCGGATATGCGCCAGAACCGGCGCCCCCACAAGGTTTGCGCCCAGCAGTTCGCGCGCCGGGGCATTGACCAGTTCGATGCGCCGCTCGGCACCGACCAGCAGCACCGGTTCGGGCAAGGCGGCCAGCAGCGCAGCTAGGCGTTGCCGCTCCTGCGGCCCCGGCGCCAACGGCAGCGGCGGCTTTTCCTGCGACAGTTCCGCGCCTTCCATTGCGCCCCCGTTCAGCCGAACCGCCCGGTCACATAGTCATTGGTGCGGGTTTTCTTCGGATTGGTGAAGATGGTCTCGGTCTCGCCGTATTCGATCAGGCGGCCAAGATACATGAAGGCGGTATTGTCCGAAACCCGCGCCGCCTGAGTCATCGAATGGGTGACAATGACGATGGTGTATTGCCCGGCGAGCTGCGCGATCAGATCCTCGATCTTGGCAGTGGCGATCGGGTCGAGCGCGGAACAGGGCTCGTCCATCAACAGCACCTCGGGGTCGGAGGCAACGGCACGCGCGATGCAGAGCCGCTGCTGCTGCCCGCCTGACATGCCCAGCGCGCTCTCGTTCAGCCGGTCCTTGACCTCATCCCAAAGCGCCGCCGCGCGCAGCGAGCGCTCGACCGTTTCATCAAGGATCGAGCGCCGGGTCACGCCATCCACCTTGAGCGGATAAATGACATTTTCATAAATCGTCATCGCGAAGGGGTTGGGTTTTTGAAAGACCATGCCCATGCGCTTGCGCAGCGCGATGACATCGACACTGCGGCCATAGATGTCAAAATCGCCCACCATCACCTGCCCGGAAATGCGCAGGTCATCAACCAGATCGTTCATCCGGTTAAGGCTGCGCAAGAGCGTGGACTTGCCACAGCCCGACGGCCCGATCAACGCCGTGACCATGCCCTTCTGGATTTCCAGGTTGTTGTCGAACAGCGCCTGTTTCTGCCCATACCACAGGTTGAAATCGCGGATATCGAGCGCAGGGCCCTGTTCGGAGGACTTGAAGTGATAGGCGGTCGGCTCGAAACCGGCCTCGGCGATCATCGTATCGGTCATGGCGGAACCCTTCAGAACTGTGCGCCCGCGTATTTGCGCTTCAGGCGGTTGCGGACATAGATGGCGGTGGCGTTCATCGTCACGATCAGCGCCAGCAGCAGCAGCGTGGTGACGAAGACCATGGGCTTGCCCGCCTCGGAGTTGCGCGACTGGAAGCCAACATCGAAAATGTGAAAGCCAAGGTGCATGAAGCTGCGATCAAGGTGGATAAAGGGATAAAAGCCGTCGATCGGCAGCGCCGGAGCCAGCTTCACCACGCCCACCAGCATCAGCGGCGCCACCTCGCCGGCGCCGCGCGCCATGGCCAGGATCATTCCGGTCATGATGCCGGGCAGCGCCTTGGGTAGGACCACATAGCGGATGGTCTGCCATTTGGAGGCCCCGCAGGCCAGCGAACCCTCGCGCATCGAGCGCGGCACCGCCGAAAGCGCCTCTTCCGAGGCCACGATCACCACCGGCACCGTCAACAGCGCCAGGGTCAGCGAGGCCCACAGGATACCGCCCTTGCCGAAGGTGGGGTTGGGCAGGCTTTCAGGATAGAAAAGCTGGTCGATCGTGCCGCCCATCGTATAGGCGAAGAAGCCAAGACCGAACACGCCATAGACGATCGACGGCACCCCGGCCAGATTGTTGACCGAAATCCGCACGATCGAAGTCAGCCGCCCCTGTTTGGCATATTCGCGCAGGTAGAGCGCGGTGATCACCCCGAAAGGTGCAACAAAGACCACCATCAGCATGGTCATCGCCACCGTGCCGAAGATCGCCGGCAGCACGCCGCCCTGGGTATTGGCCTCGCGCGGCTCGGTGGATACGAACTCCCACCAGCGCGACACATAGACCCCGATCTTCTGCATCAGGCTCAGATCATTGGCGGCAAAGTAGCGCACGATCTGGCTGAGCTCGGCATCGACCTGGCGCCCGCCCACCTCTTCAAGCAGCACGCGATGGTTGCGATCGACAGCGCGGATCGCATCGACGCGCTCTTGGAGCACCGCGAATTCTGCCTGCAGTTCGGCAATGCGTGCTTCGCTGGCCTCGATCTGCGCCTGCGCGCCCGGGGTTCCGGCACCGTGGCGCAACGTGGCGCGACGCATCGCCAGACGCTCCTGATCGATGCGATGGTTGATGGCGCCGATCTCGCTGCGCTCCAGCCGGCGCATCTGGTTGAAACGTTCGCGTGCGCGCGCCTGTTCACGCGCCATCACCGCCCCGTCATAGGGCATGGCCTCGCCGGCGATGACCAGCCCGGCAACCCGGCCAACGAACACCCCCCATTGCTGGCGCTCGAAATAGTAGAAATCGGCCGGGGTGCTTGCCGTGGTCACTTCGAAATCGGAAATCCAGCGAAAATCATCGCCGTAGAGATCGAAGTTGGCGGTCTTGTAGAGCGTGCGGCTGGCCAGGCCGCCGGCCTCCTCGATTTCGGCGCGCTGCGCGTCGTCCAGGCGCACCAGAACGTCCTCGCCCACCCGGTAGGGTCCGCCACGCGTGGCCACGCCGGCGAGCACGCTGCCGTCGCGCAATTCCACCACCTCGATGGGTTTGGGCCAGAAGGTCGTCACCCCGTTCCAGGCGATCATGAACAGAAAACCGGCGATCAGGATGATGCCCAGCGCCAGCGCCCCGCCGAAGCCCCAGAGCGCCGGCTCGCCCACCGCCGAAAGATCGGCCGAGAAGCGACGCACACGGCGACCCTTGACGGCTTCTCGCGCAGCGACACCGGCCAGGCCGGCTGCCCCCGATGCGGGGATGTCGTTGTGGTTGGTATCGGTCATGTCGGCCCTCGGCTCAAAGCTGGAACGCGCGCTTGCGGAAGCGCTGGCGGATCAGTTCGGCAATGGTGTTGATGAAGAAGGTCATGATGAACAGCGTCAGCGCCGCCAGGAACAGCACGCGGTAGTTGGTGCCGTCCTTCACCGCCTCGGGCAGCTCAATGGCGATGTTGGCCGAGAGCGTGCGCAGGCCGGAGAAGATGTTCCACTCCATGATCGGCGTATTGCCGGCAGCCATGACCACGATCATCGTCTCGCCCACCGCGCGACCCATGCCCATCATGATCGCCGAAAAGACACCCGAGGCCGCGGTCGGCACCACCACCCAGAGCGCGGTTTGCCAGGGCGTGGCGCCGCAGGCCAGCGATGCGGCGCGCAGATGGCCCGGCACGGCGTTGAGCGCATCCTCGGCCAGCGTGTAGATATTGGGGATCACCGCGAAGGCCATGACAAAGCCCACCACCAGCGCGTTGCGTTGCTGGTAGTTGTCGACGAACCCGCCGCGCGGATCATAGCCCAGCGCTGTGAGCAGGCTGGCAACGGTGAAGCTGAGCACCATGGCCGCCGCCAGCATCAGGAGCCAGCGCGCCGCATCCACCCGCCCCGCCGCGGCGCGGTCGCGGTCGCCAAGGAAGGCGCGGTAGTGATGCCCCAGCAGCCGGCGAAAGGCCCAGGCCACGCTCAGGTAGGAAAGCGGCAGCAGGATCAGGAACATGAACGGCGTGCCGGTGCCGATGCGCCCGGTCGTCCAGGTCTTGAAATCGCCCTGGAAGAGCAAACGCTCGAAAAGCGGTCCAAGGTTGAAGGCCGTCAGTGCCGCCAGCACGATCATTGCCGCCATCAGGATGAATTTCGGAAAGCCGTTGTAGCGCAGCGCCACATGCGGCGGCAGCATCTGCCACACGAAAGCCCCCACCATCAGCCCCACCGGCAGCGCAAAGAAGCCCAGCAGCACCGCGGCGATCCATTCCTCGACCAGGGGCGCCAGAACCAGTGCAGCCACAAAGCCCAGCACCACCGTCGGCAGGCTTTCCATCATCTCCATCATCGGCTTGACGGTGGCACGCACCCGCCGGTCCACGAATTCGGAGGTGTAGATCGCCGCCATCAGCGCGATCGGCGTGGCAAAGAGCATGGCGTAGAACGCGGCCTTGAGCGTGCCGAAGACCAGCGGCACCAGCGAATACTTGGGCTCGGCCAGGTCGGTACCGGCGGTCGATTGCCAGATGTATTCCGGTTCGCCATAGCCCTCATACCAGATACGCCCGAACAGCACCCTGAGCGTGACCTCGGCATGATTGGCACGCACCTGCCAGGCATCCATCCAGCCATCGGCGGCCATCATCAGCACGCCGTCGCCGCGCGGAAAGAGCATCGCCTGCGCCTCGCCGGTCGCACCGGAAGAGCGGGTGAATTCGAACAGCACCTGATCCGAGGTCGAATGCACCACCCGCACATTGCCCGCGGCATCGGTGGCGACGAAGGACTTGTCGCGCTGCGCCTCGCTCAGATCGACAACGGCGGCCGACATGGCGATATGTTCGCGCGCGCGCACCAGCTCGAAGCCGTCGGCGGTGGCAGCACCGCTGCGCTGAAGCCGGAAGAACACCGCCAGCGAGCCATCCTCGCCACCAACCACCAGCGATTGCTCACCGCCCAGGAAGGTCAGCGCGGTGATCGCAACCCCTTCAGCCGTGGCGCGGCGCGATTCGGCCAGCACCGGTGTGTCGATGTTGCGCAGATCGTAGCGGTGCAGGCGGCCGTCATCGGTGGCCACGATCGCCCGGTCGGCCGAGCCCGAAAGCAGCACCTGCGTGACCGAAACGCCGGGCTCGATGGGAAGCGCCGGCAGATCGACCGTGGCGGTGCGCACTGTTTCCTGCCCGGTCATCATGTTGCGCTGCACCCGCGAGCGGCTGACGCGCACCTGCCCCGCGGCATCGACCGAGGCGAAGGCGATGGTCGGGCGTTCGACGGTGCCGCCAGTGCGGTAATCAAGCGCGATGATCGGCTGATCGGAAATCTGCTCGACATCGCCCAGCGTGATCTCGGGGGCAAGGGTGCGATAGTCGCCGGTCTGCACGCGGGTAAAGACAGTGCCATCGGCGGCGCGGTCGCGCGCGTCAAGCTGCACCAGCCCCACGGGCAAGCGGCTTTCGGGCGTGGCGGAATTGCTTACACCCAGTTCGGCAAAGCGCACCGTGCCATCGGCAAAGCCCAGCACGATGCGGTCGCGCTCGATGGTGCCCGAAACGGCGCTCACCTCGGCGCTGAAGTCGAAGCGCTCGCTCAGCAATGTGCGTCCGGTGGGGATATGGAAAACCGTCACCCCGCCGTCACTTTCGACGGCAAGGCCAAGGGTCTGGAATTCATCGGCATTGACCCACACAACCGGCGCGCGGGTCTCGATCCGGTGGCCGACCTGCCCCAGAACCTCGCCCGACGACAACAGCGGCGCCACCACCCGAAACAGGAAGATCATGATCCCCAGAACGGCAAAGATCACCATGAGCCCGCCCACGGTGATCACCCATCCGGCAATCTTTTCGCCAAGAATCACCCCGCGGCGGGTCTGCATGCTGCGTTGGCGCTGGCGTTCGGCGCGCGCCTCGGCGCTGTGACCATCGGCTTTGGGGCCAGCGGCGGAAGCGGCATCGGGGGTCAGGTGGGGCATCGGGGGGCTCGCCTGCAATGGGATTGGAAGGGCCGGACGGGCCGGGGGGCTTGCATCACCCCGGCCCGCTTCTTGCAGTGTCAGTTCAGGCCGAAGGTCGCCAGATCCTGCTCGGCAATCACCTGCACCAGCGGGAAGAAACCGGCGCGCACCACGTCTTCCTGGCCCTGACGCGAGTAGACGTAGCGGATGAACTCCGCACGCAGCGGCTCAAGCGCCTCGTTGGGGTTGCGGTTGACGTAGATGTAGAGGAAGCGGGCGATCGGATAGTCGCCCATGGCAGCCGCTTCAGCGGTGGGGCCATAGCACTCGCCGTCTTCGCCGCGCAGTTCAAGCAGGCGCACATCGGCGGTGGCATAGCCCACGCCCGAATAGCCGATGCCGCCGATATCGGCCGCAACGCCCTGCACCACGGTCGAGGAGCCGGGCTGCTCGCGCACTTCGGGGCTGTAGTCGCCGCCGAAGAGGGCAACATCCTTGAAGTAACCATAGGTGCCCGAGGCCGAGTTGCGGCCATACATGGCGATCGGACGGTTGGCCCATTCACCGGTCAGGCCAACCTGGCCCCAGGTGGTGATCGCCGCATCGGCGCCGCCGGCACGGGTGGACGAGAAGATCGCGTCAACCTCCTGCAGGCTCAGACACTCCAGCGGGTTGTCACGGTGCACGAACACGCCCAGCGCGTCGATGGCACCGCGAATCGGGGTCGGTGCATAGCCGTAGCGGGCCTCGAACTGCTCGATCTCGGTGCCGCGCATCGGGCGCGACATCGGGCCGAACTGCGCGGTGCCCTCGACCATGGCGGGGGGGGCAGTGCCCGAGCCTGCACCCTGGATCTGGATGGCGACGTTCGGATAGAAGGTGCGGTAGCCTTCCGACCAGTAGGTCATCAGGTTGTTCAGCGTGTCCGAACCGATCGACGACAGGTTGCCCGAGACGCCCGAAGCGGCGGTGTATTCGGGCAGGTTCGGGTCCACGGACTGCGCGCCGGCGGCAGAAGCCAGTGCAATCGCAGCCACGGACAACAGGGCAGCAGAGCGTTTCATGTCAACTCCTAGGTTGGGTCGCGTGCCTCGCCTCTTGGCGATGGCCCTGACCTAGCGCCGGGTTGTGACACTCCTGCCAAGGATTTGTAACAACACCATGACAATGCCGCGCGAAGCCGCGCATGCCACAACCGGCAAGCAAAAAAACACGCCCGACAATCGTGCCGGGCGTGTCGTCGTGCCTTGCTGCGTTCCTGCCGCCGATGGTTCAGCCGCTCCAGTCCTCACCGATATGCGTGGCCAGATAATCGAGAATTATGGCGCGTTCCTCGGGGTCGAGCTCCATCATGCCCTGCTCCTCAACCATCCAGTCCAGAAGCTCGTCCCAGATGGCGCGCGAATACCCGCCATTGGTGACAGTGCGCAGCGAATGGCAGGCGATGCAGGCGAAATAGGTCTCTTCGGCACCCTCGCCTGGCGGCAGGGGGGCGAATTCGTGCGCGTCGCCGGCCAGTGCCGGCGCGGCGAGGGCCAGGCCCAGCGCGAGGGCGGCCATCGCCGCCCCCTTCTTGCAAAAGCTCGTCATCATGCCTCCGCTCAGACCGCGCTCACATGGATGCGATGGCAGGCGTTGTTGAGATAGCCACGCGGGTTCCAGCCCGGCACCACCATCGGCTGGCTGCGGCCGCGGTTGTCGGTGGCCCGCGCCCAGATCTCGTAGTAGCCCGCCTGCGGCGGTGTCACACTGGCCCGCCAGCGCTGCCATGAATAGCGGTTGGGCGCGGGTTCCACGCTTGCCGCCTGCCAGGTGGCGCCAAAGTCGATCGAGACCTCCATCGCCGTCACCCAGTCATCCCCCGCCCAAGCCTGGCCGCGCACCTCGAAGGGGCGTCCGGCCTGCACCTCTGTTCCGGCGACCGGGTTGGTGATGACCGATTTGACGATCATCGAGCCCATCACCATCATGTCCTCATGCGGAACTTCCGCACCCGGCTCCACCGGATAGCGCGGCATGCGGTAGCTCAGGCCGGTCATGCCCCCCCCGTCATGCTCGCGCTCGCGCAGCCAGATCCGCGTCACCCATTTCTGGCTGACCGACCCGGCCCAGCCCGGCGCCACGATCCGCGCCGGATAACCATGCGCAAGCGGAATATCCTCGCCGTTCATCTTCAGCGCAACGATGGTATGCGGGTCCATCATCTTGTCGATCGGCCCGCCGCGCGAGATTGCCTGACGATCAGGGTCGCCCGAGAGGTGGTCATCATAGCTGAAGTGCCCGGTATAGACCGCGCTTTGCTTGACGCCGGCGCGGCGCAGGATGTCGCGCAGCCGCACGCCGGTCCATTCGGCATTGCCGATCGCGCCGATGCTCCAGGGATTGCCGCGCGGCAGCGGATTGAACCCCGCGCGCCCGTTGCCACCACATTCGATCTGCAGGCGCAACGTCACCTGTTCGAACTCGGTCATGAGCTGGTCATAGCTCAGCTCAAGCTCGCTCTCGACCTCGCCGTCGATCTTCAGCCGCCAGTCGGCCTTGCTCATCGGCATCGGCATGGTGCCGTTGTTGCGCACGAAATGCACCGCCGCGGGGGTGATGTCATCGTCAAGCAGATGCGCCGGGGTTTCCATGTTGACCGGGCGATCGTTGTGGATGATCAGATCACCATGCTTGGACTCGAAGCTGAACTCATCCACCGTATCCGCCAGCGCGGCGGGAATGAGGCCCAGCGGCATATGCGCGCTGAACGGGATCGTGGTGCCCAGCAACGCCCCCATCGAAGCCAGCCCCGCCCCGCGCAGAAAGCCCCGCCGATCAGGGCCGGCGCGGCGACCGAACACCAGATAATCGGCGCGTTCGGGATCTTCGTTGTATAGCTCGACAAGTCCTTTTTCGATTTTCGGCATCCTGTCCATCCTCCCATTGCAGGTGTCTCGGGCGGCATTCGATGCGCGCCCTGACAGATAAGACGAATGACAGATGCAAATTATTCCCTGTGATACGTCGATTGATCCCTTCCCCGGATCGGCGCGCCCCGGACGGTCGCGCCGCCCTAGGCAGAACAGCGCTGGCGCGCGGCCTGAAGGCTGGCAATCACGGCCGGGGCAGCGGGCGCGCGCTGGCGGGTGACATCATGCACGGCAGCGGCGATGGTGATGAAGCGATCACGGTCCATCTGGCGGGCAACCAGCGTGTAGCCAAAACCATGCACCTGCCAGCGCGCGGTCAGCAGTTCAGCCCGGAAGGCAACCGAAAGTGCCAGGTCCACAGGCCCCGAGCCGGGTTGTTCAAAAAGGCTGAGGCGGCAATCGTTTGCCCCGACAAAGGCATAATGCATGACCTCCGTGGCCTCGCCCCAGAGCACCGGCGCCGCATGGACAAGGCGCAGCCCGGTGGCCCGCATCATGCTTTCCAGCCATTCGGGCGCCACGGGCGCGGTGCCGCCACGGTCAAAGGCGCGTGCCCAGGCGTCATGGCCTGCAATCTCGGCGGCGAGGTCTTGCGGCGGGTCTGCAACCGGGCCACCGGAGCGCAGTTGCACCCAGCCGATCACCGCAACCAGCGCCAGCACCGCCACCGCAAGGCGCATGCCGACCCCCCGAAGAAACCGGCGGGGGGGCTGGTGCCGCGCTCCGACAGAGTGCCGAATGGCATGGGCCGGCAGTTCGGGCGGCAGGGCATTGCCCAGTTCGGCCACACCGGCCTTGAGCGCATGCAGCACCGCGATACGCGCGGCAATGTCGGGATCCGCCACCGCCAGACGCGCCAGTTCGGCGGCCTTGGCGGGGGGCAGTTCGCCATCGACATAGGCGCTCAAGCGTTCGTCACTGACCGGAAGGCGCATCATGTCAGCCGCCCGCGGCGCAGGGGCAGCGCCACCACCGGGGCCTCCGCCAGATGGCGGGCCATGGCAGCACGGGCGCGGCTGATGCGGCTCATCACGGTTCCTCTTGGCAGTTCAAGCAGTTCGGCGGTCTCGTCATAGCTGAAACCACCGATATCCACCAGCGCCAGAACGTCGCGGTGCGCCTTGGAAAGCAGCATGAAAGCCTGCCGCACCGCCAGCCGGTTGACCACGCAGTCCTCGCCCCCGGTGATGGCGGTTTCCTCCTGCATGCCCAGCACCGGATCGGCCATCAGTTCATCAAGCCTGCGCTCCCGGCGCAGCCGGTCGATCCAGAGGTTGCGCAGCAGGCGAAACATCCACAGCCGGTAGCGCAGCGGTTCACGCGGCGGATTGGCGGCCGACATCGCCCGCACCACAGCATCCTGGTAAAGATCCTCGGCGCTGGCGGTATCGGCGCAGAGCGCGCAGGCATAGCCGAACAGATTGCGCCGCATCCCCTGTAGCCAAGCGTGATGTTGTGCGTCCAGCATCGGCAAAGTGCCCCCCATCAGAAGGTTAGCCCAGCAACACAGCCCAGACCAGCGCCATTTCTCGCCGCGCAAATGCCCGGCTAGTGCTCCAGCGCCTTGCCCAGCCGCGGAAGTCCGGCCTTCCTCAGCGCGCGGCGCAGGTCACGCCCCGACAAGCCGGACCAGAGCGCGGCGACCTGACCCTCGACCGCCGCGCGCCCGGCAAGCCAATGCGCCATGACAAAATCATCCGGTGACACCGCGCAAAGCCCGTGCGCGGCCAGTATTCGCGGCGGGAAATCGGCCAGATTGGCGGTCAGGATCTGCCCGGCCCCGGCGGCGATGGCGGCGGCCAGCACATGCCGGTCGCCGCTATCGGGCAGATCGAGCAACTCGGGGTGCCCCGCCGGCGCGCATCCCTCGGGCCAGCGCGCTTGCATCCGCGCCAGAATCGCGGGCACCGCGTCCTCTCCTCGCCGCGCGGCCAGATGCAGCCATTCCGCGGCGATGGCATCCGACCAGAGCGGCTGAAACAACCCGCGCTCGGCCAGGCCCAGCACCAGATTGCGCAAGAGCGGCGGATAGAGCACGCAGGTATCGATCAGGACCCGCATCAGTCCAGCCGGAAGAACAGCGCCTTCAGATAACCGCTTTCGGCAAGTTGCGGCAGCTGCGGATGGTCCGGCCCGGCAGAGCCCGTATGCAGCAGTTGCGCGCGCCGCCCGCCGCGCCCTGTTCCGCGCGTGCAGGCCCCCCGGAACGCCGCCAGATCGGCCGCGTGCGAGCACGAACACAGCGCCAGATACCCGCCCGGCGCGACCAACGGCGCGGCCAGCCGCGCGACGCGTTCATAGGCGCGCAGCCCGGCATCGAGGGCCTGACGGTTGGGCGCGAAGGCCGGTGGATCGCAGACCACCAGATCGAAGCGCGCGCCCTCACCGGCCAGCGCCTCCAGCGTGGCAAAGGCATCACCGCGGCGGGTGGTGAAACGGTCCGCCAGCCCCGATGCCGCAGCCCCGGCCTGCGCCAGTTCCAGCGCCGGGGCGGAGCTGTCCACCGCCAGCGCGCTCTCGGCACCACCCGCCAGTGCGGCCAGCGCGAAGCCGCCGACATGGCTGAACACGTCAAGCACCCGCGCGCCACCGGCCAGACGGGCCGCGAAGGCGTGGTTGGGGCGCTGGTCATAGAACAGGCCGGTCTTCTGCCCGCCGGTCAGGTCAGCCAGGTAGGTTGCCCCGTTCATGCGCACCGGCACCGGACCGTCGAGCGTGCCGCGCAGGATCGCGGTTTCCTCGGGCAGGCCCTCAAGCACGCGGGTCCGGCTGGTGGCGTTCTTGACCACCACCGAAACCCCGCTCACCGCCACCAGCGCCTCGGTCAGCGCCTCCAGATGCACCTCGGCCCAGGCGGCATTGGGCTGGATCACCGCCGCATCGCCGAATCGGTCGATCACCACACCGGGCAGGCCATCGGCCTCGGCATGAATCAGCCGGTAGAAGGGCGCATCATGCAACCGCGCGCGCAGCGCCAGCGCGCGGGCGAGCTTGTCGCGCAGCCAGTCGGGGCCGATGGTGGCAGCGGGATCACGCGACAGCATGCGCGCGGCAATCTTCGATTGCACATTCACCGTCACCAGGCCCAGCGGGCGGCGCTCGGCATCCTCAAGCACCGCCAGCGCGCCGGGCGGCAGCGCCCTTGCGCGCCGATCAAGCACCAGCTCGTCGCCATAGACCCAGGGGAAACCGTGGCGGATGGCGCGCGCCTCGGCCTTCGGGCGCAGACGCACGACAGGATAGCCGGCGGCATGTGCAGCGGTTTCGTCAGCAGACGGGACGGCGGGATGTTCAGGGGCGTTTGGCATGTGGGGCTCCAGGGCAATGCCCCTCCATAACGCGCGCCGGAGGGCGACGAAAGCCGGAAGCCGCGCGCTATCCGCCAGCCAACGCCCGGCTCACCGCCGCCAAAGCCAACGCCCCGCCCGGAAAACCGGAGCGGGGCGCGGTTTCATCATGCAACACGGACGAGGGGACCGTGGCGCACTTTGAGCGGGTAGGCTCAGGCGGTCTGCCCGGCCGGCTGGCGGCGCAGGCGCGCCACAACCCAGCGTGCAGCGCCACCGAGCATCTCGGCCATGGCCCGCGCCTGCATCGCACGGGCCTGACGCTCAAGTTCAACCACGTCAAGTTGCGACAGGTCAAAGCGGTATTCCTGGGCTTCAGCATCAAAACGGTTCATCTTCATCTCCATTGGCCCGCCTATCTGGCGAGCGTTGAATTCCGTTGACGCGAACATATCGCTGCGGTGCGGCATCGAGTAGCCCGTATTCCAGCATTGCCGCCTTGCAGAAAATGCAAGGCTCCCGGCACGGCAGTCGGGCCGGGCCGGGCTTGAACCGTTAGCGCTAGCATATTATACAGTGACGCAATGACCGTCGCCGGGCCGGCACCCAGACCAGCCCCCGGCACAGCCCGGAAAGGCAAGCGCATGCCCACCGATCCCCGCTCCATCGACCCGCGCCCCGTCGATCCCCGTATCGAGGCCGTGACCGAGCGCATCATCGCGCGCTCAAGCACCAGCCGCCGCGCCTATCTCGACAAGATCGCCCGCGCCGCCGAGGAAGGCCCCGCGAGGGCGCATCTGTCCTGCTCGAACCAGGCGCATGCCTATGCCGCCATGGGCGACGACAAGACCGCGCTGGCGCAGGACCGCGCGCCCAATCTGGGCATTGTCACCGCCTACAACGACATGCTCTCGGCGCATCAGCCCTTCGAGCATTTCCCCGAACTGATCCGCGCCGCGGCGCGCGCGGCTGGCGCCACGGCGCAAGTGGCGGGCGGGGTGCCGGCGATGTGCGACGGGGTCACGCAGGGGCGTGCCGGGATGGAGCTGTCACTCTTTTCACGCGATGTGATCGCGCTGGCCGCCGGGGTGGCGCTGTCGCACAATTGCTTCGATGCGGCGCTTTACCTTGGCGTCTGCGACAAGATCGTGCCGGGGCTGGTGATCGCGGCAGCCACCTTCGGCCATGTGCCGGCAGTCTTTGTGCCGGCCGGACCGATGACATCGGGCCTGCCCAATGATGAAAAGGCCCGCGTGCGCCAGAAATTCGCCACCGGCGAGGCCAGCCGCGCCGATCTCATGGAAGCCGAGATGGCCAGCTATCACGGGCCGGGCACCTGCACCTTCTACGGCACCGCCAATACCAATCAGATGCTGATGGAGTTCATGGGCCTGCACCTGCCGGGCACCAGTTTCGTCAATCCCGGCACCGATCTGCGTGCGGCCCTGACCCGCGCGGCCGTGGAACGCGCCGCCGCAATCACCGCGCTGGGCAATGATTATCGCCCGGCCGGGCATGTGCTGGATGAGCGTGCTTTCGTCAACGGGCTGGTGGGGCTGATGGCCACCGGCGGTTCAACCAATCTGGTGCTGCACCTGCCGGCCATGGCGCGCGCCGCCGGGGTGCTGCTGGAGCTGGAGGATTTCGACGCCATATCGGCCGCTGTGCCGCTGATGGCCAAGGTCTACCCCAATGGGCTGGCGGATGTGAACCATTTCCACGCCGCCGGCGGGCTGGGTTACATGATCGGCGAATTGCTCGATGCCGGGCTTCTGCACGGCGATGTCGAAACCGTCGCCGGCAGCGGGCTTCAGCGCTACACGCAGGAACCGCGGCTGATCGAGGGTGCGCTGCGTTGGCAGGACGGTGCGCGCGAAAGCCAGAATGACCGTATCCTGCGCCCGGCGGCGGATCCGTTCCAGCCCTCGGGCGGCTTGCGGGCACTGCGTGGCAATCTGGGGCAAGGGGTGATCAAGGTCTCGGCGGTGGACCCGGCGCGCCATGTGATCGAGGCGCCGGCGCGGGTGTTTCACAGCCAGGAGGCCGTGAAGGCAGCTTTTCGGGCCGGTGAATTCACGCAGGACGTGGTGGTGGTGGTGCGTTTTCAGGGGCCGCGCGCCAATGGCATGCCCGAACTGCACAGCCTGACGCCAATTCTGGCCGTCCTGCAGGAGCGCGGGCTGAAGGTGGCGCTGGTGACCGACGGGCGGATGTCGGGGGCATCGGGCAAGGTGCCGGCGGCAATCCATATGGCACCCGAAGCCGCCGCCGGCGGCCCCCTGGCACGGCTGCGCGATGGCGACAGGCTGCGCCTTGATGCCACCACCGGCAGCCTGAGCGTGCAGGAGCCCGATTTCGACACCCGCACCCCGGATATCCCCGATCTGGCGGCCAATGGCGAAGGCTGCGGGCGTGAGCTTTTCGCACGACTGCGCGCCGGGGCTGGACCCTCGGCCGAGGGGGCCTCCATCCTCTGGTAGCCCCCCGGCGGCCCTCATCAGCCCGCGGGGTGCCAGGGCCAGGCCAGCCTCAGGCCAGCGCGCCCCGGTTCAGCCGTTGTTCCAGCAGCTTGAAAGCCAGCGCAATCATTCCGGCAATCACCATATAGATCAGCGCCAGCAGGAGCAGCGGCTCATAAATGATGAACGTATCCTGCCGCACGCGACTGGCCACGGAATAGATGTCGATCACCGTGATCGTCGCCACCAGCGGGGTTGCCTTCATCTGCAAGACGGTCTCGCCGCCCAGCGTGGGCAGGGCGCGCTGCAGCGCCTGTGGCAGCCAGATGCGGCGCAGGATGGCAAAGCGCGACATGCCCATCGAGCGCGCGGCCTCAAGCTGGCCATGCGGCACCGATTTGAACGCGCCGCGCATCACCTCGCCCTCATAGCCGGCAAAGCTGAGGCTGAGCGCCAGGAGCGCATAGGGCCATGCCTGCCGCAGATAGGGCCACAGCTCGCTCTCGCGGATCCAGGGGAATTGTGGAAACAGGCTGCCCAGTCCGAAATAGATGAGCCACAATTGCAGCAGCAGCGGCGTGCCGCGGATCACCGTGCAGAAGGCGCGCGCCGGCACGGCCAGAAAACGCGGCCCGGCGGCCTGCGCCAACCCCAGCGGCACCGCCAGCGCAAAGCCGATCACACAGCTCAACCCCAGCAGCCACAACGTGCGCCAGATGCCCTGCATCGCCAGATCGCTGTAGCGCGGAATCCAGTGCCAGCGCATCGACATCGCCGCCCAGATCACGATGCCCAGCGCGACAGCCCCCATCACCAGCCGATGCGGCACCAGAACCTCGTCGGCGATCCATCTGAGGGCGGGGCTCATGGTGCCACCTGCCCGCGCCGGTAACGCGCCTCGATCCAGCCAAAGACGCGCCCGGACAGCAGCGTCATCAGCAGATAAAGCGCCCCGGCGGCCAGGAAGAAGGTGAAATAGGCCCGCGTCGCCCCGGCGGCCTGGCGGGTTTCAAGCGTCAGTTCGGAAAAGCCCACGATGGCCAGAAGCGCCGTGTCCTTGGTGGCGATCAGCCACAGATTCGAAAGACCCGGCAGCGCCAGCGGCAGCATGGCTGGAAAAGTCACCCGCCGGAAGATCAGCACCGGGCCCATGCCGAAGGCGCGCGCCGCTTCGATCTGCCCGCGCGGCACCGACTGGATCGCCCCGCGCAGGACCTCGGTGGCATAGGCCCCCTGCACCACCCCCAACACCGCGATCCCGGCCACGACGCCGGAAATCTCGACCGGGCGATAGCCCATGGCGCGCAGCGCCTGATTCAGCAGATCGGTGCCCGCATAATAGAGAATGAGGATCAGGATAAGCTCCGGCACGGCGCGCACCACGGTCGTATAGACCGCCAGCAGGTCGCGCGTCACCGGCCCCCCGTTGAGCTTGCCCAGCGCCCCGAACGTGCCGATCACCAGCCCCAGCGCGAAGGCGCCCACCGCGATCTGCAACGAGGCCCATGCCCCACGCAACAAATTGCCCCCCCAGCCCGGCGGCTGGAGGGACAGAAGGGTGACCGACGTCTCAAGCGCCGGCCAGACCGAATAGAGCCAGTCCAGCAAGGCGTTCAGTTGCCGTAGATCGAGGTGGCGAAATAGCGCGCGGTGATCTCGTCATAGACGCCGTTTTCCAGGATCGCTGCGATGCCGGCATTGATGGCCTCGCGCAGATCGTCATCGCCCTTGCGCACGCCGGCCCCGGCGCCGCGGCCCAGGATCGCCGGGTCATTGGCGACAAAACCCTTGATCTCGCAGCAGGCGCCTTCGGCGGTTTCCAGGAAATCCTCCATCGCCAGACTGTCGGCCTGGGTGGCGTCGATCCGCCCGGCGGCAAGATCCTGATTGGCCTCATCCTGGGTCTGATAGGTGCGCAACTCGGTCGCGGCCTCGAAATAGGTCTGGGCATAGGTCTGGTGGATCGTCGCCACCTGCACGCCCAGCACCAGCCCGGCCAGCCCCTCGGGGGTGGGCTCGATATCCATGTCGCGCCGGCCAACGATGGCGGTGGGGGTGTTGTAATAGGGCTCCGAGAAATCAATCGTCTGCATGCGGTCCTCGGTGATCGACATCGAAGCCATGATGGTGTCGATCCGCCCCGAGATCAGCGCCGGGATGATCCCGTCCCAGGCGGTGGGCGTCAGCACGCAATCCAGCCCGGCTGCCTCGCAGATGGCGTCGATGATCTCGATCTCCCAGCCAACCCAGTTGCCGGCGGCATCGGGCGAGGCAAAGGGCGGGTAGGGCTCGGCGGCGATGCCCACGCGTACCTGATCGGCAGCCGCCATACCGCCGGTTGCCAGAAACGCAACCGTCGCCATAAGAGTAAGTTTTTTCATAGTCTTCTCCCCTGTTTGGTGCGCTCAGCGCACTTCTTTGAACGGGCCCCCGGCCGCAGCCCGAACCCCAGCCTAGCACAGCCGGGGCGAAACGCGGCACCGAATTGCCCTTGCGATTTGCCATTGTATCTGGCCTCAGTATTGGCAATTATGCAAGCGTATAATTTCATCACTCCCACGAGACTCCCCACGAGGCCGATATGATGCATGGTGCCGAAGACCGCTCGAAACCGCTTGCCCGCGTGATCATGCGCGCCCCCGGCCCTGCCATGGCCGCCGCCGACCCGCGCGACTGGCATTACGGCCCCGGCTTCGATCCGGCGCGGGCGGCGGAACAACATGGCGAACTGGCGCGCATCGTTGCCGAATCAGGGGCGCAGGTGCACTGGATCGAGGCCGCCAATGACGGGCTTGCGGATGCGATCTTCGTGCAGGACCCCTCCTTCGTGACACGCCATGGCGCGGTGGTGCTGAACATGGGCAAGCCGCTGCGCCGCGCCGAGGCCGATCTGCATATCCGTGCCTATGCCGAGATGGGCGTGCCGGTGCTGGGCAAGCTCTCGGGCGATGCCACGGTCGAATCGGGCGATTGCCTCTGGATCGACCCGCAGACGCTGGCCATCGGGCGCGGCGCGCGCAGCAATCAGGCCGGCATCGACGCGGTGGCGGCGCTTCTGGCGCCGCATGGCATCCGTGTGCTGGCCTATGACCTGCCCTACTGGACCGGCCCGGCAGCCTGCCTGCATCTGATGTCGCTGATCTCGCCGCTCGATGAGAAACTGGCGCTGATCCATGCGCCGCTTCTGCCCTATGCGCTCTGGGCCGAGTTGAAGGCGCGCGGCTGGGACCTTCTGCACGCCCCCGAAGACGAATTCACCGCGTCGAACGGGCTGAGCCTGAATGTGCTGATGCTCAAACCGCGCGATCTGGTGATGATCGACGGCTTTGCGCGCACCCGCGCCCTGATGGAAGCGGCCGGCTGCCGCGTGCAGGTCTTCGAGGGTGACGCGCTGTGCATCGCCTGCGAGGGCGGCCCCACCTGCCTGACGCGCCCCGTCCTGCGGGCATGAACGCGCGCCGCCCCTTCCGGCGCGAGGGCGAGGAAGCGCGCCGCGCCGCGCTCATCCAGGCGACGCTCGACTGCATCGCCGAGGGCGGGCCGCAGGCGGCCACGGTGCGCGCCATCGCGCTGCGCGCCGGCGTCACCCAGGGGTTGATCCGGCATTATTTCGCCACCAAGGAAGACCTGATCGCGGCGGCGCATGAAAGCCTGATGAGCGGCCTTACAGAGGCCAGCGCCGCACGGCTTGATGAACTGCCCGGCGATCCCTTGGTGCGCCTGGCGGGGCTGATCGCCAATGCCGTCTCGCCCCCGGTCACCGACCCGCGGGCCATGGCGCTCTGGGCGGCCTCGATGCAGCTGGTGCCGCGCGACGAAGCCATGCGCGCCGTGCACGAGACGACCTATCTGGCCTTCCGCGACCGGCTGGAGGCGCTGATCGCCGAGGCGCTGCGCTCTGCCGGCCAGCCCGCCCCGGCCGCGCGCACCCGCGCATTGGCGATCGCCGGCAACGCGCTTCTGGACGGGCTCTGGATCGAAGCCTCGGCCCTGCCGGAACATTTTGCCCAAGGTGAAATGAAAGCCATTGCGATCAAGGCGTTCGAGCGCCTTCTTGATCTGAACCTGCCGGAGATCTGAAAATGAAATACGCACCCGTCACCGCGCGCCTTGCCGGCCTGGGGTCAGAGAAATGGGTGCTCAACAGCGCCGCCCACGCCCGCCGCAAGGCCGGGCTTGAGGTCATCAACCTGACGATCGGCGAGCCCGATGTACCGCCGCCGCCGATGCTGCTGGACACCGCCTGCGAGGCCATGCGCGCCGGGCGCACCGGCTATTCAAACGGTCGCGGCGAGACCGAGCTTCTGGCTGCTTTGTCAGAGCGTTACAGTGCACAGCTGGGCCGCGCGATCGGGCAGGACCGGTTCTTGTGCCTGCCCGGCACGCAGACCGCGCTCTATCTGGCGTTCATGGCGCTTTGCGAACCCGGAACCGAGGTGATCGTCGGCGACCCCATGTATGCCACCTATGAGGGGCTGATCCGTGCCTCGGGTGCCGACATGGTGCCTGTCACACTGAAACCAGATGCCAACTTTCGCCTGCAATCGTCCGATATTGCAGAAAAGATTACCCCAAGAACGCGCGCGATATTCCTCAATACACCGCATAATCCCACCGGGGCGATCCTGACCCCCGAAGATCTGCACACCATCGCCGCCTTGGCCAGGCGACACGATCTTTGGATCGTCTCCGACGAAGTCTATGGCAATCTGACGCATGACGGTGCGCCCTTTGTCTCGGCGCTGGCCGATCCGGAGTTCGAGGCGCGGGTGATCGTCAGTGCCTCGATCTCCAAGAGCCATGCGGCACCGGGCTTTCGTTCCGGCTGGCTCTGCGCGCCGGCGGAGTTCTGCACCCACGCGCTGCCATTGTCCGAGACCATGCTCTTCGGCTCGCAACCCTTCATCGCCGACATGACGGCGGCCGCGCTGCGTGCACCCTTCGATCTGGCGCGGGGCATGGCCACGCGCATGGCCCACCGCGCCACGCTCATCCACGCAGCCCTTGACGGCCATGCCGGGCTACGGGTGCACAAACCTCAGGCGGGCATGTTCGCGCTCATCGACATCCGAGCGCTGAGCAGCGATTCGCAAGCCTTCGCGCTTGCCCTGCTGGAGGCTACCGGCGTTGCTGTGATGCCCGGTGCATCCTTTGGTGCCGGGCTGGAAGGCTGGCTGCGCGTGGCGCTGAATGCACCTGATGACGTCACGGCGCTGGCCTGCCGGAAGATCGCTTGCTTTGCAACGGAGTGGACAACATGAGAAGCGTCGCGCAAGCCCTTGTCGAATGGTTGAAATCCATGGGGACCGAGGTAGTTTTCGGCATCCCCGGCGTGCATACGATCGAGCTTTACCGCGCGCTGCCCGGCTCGGGCATCCGCCATGTGACACCGCGCCACGAACAGGGCGCGGGCTTCATGGCCGATGGCTATGCGCGGGTTTCGGGGCGGTTCGGCGTGGCGCTGGTGATCACCGGGCCGGGGCTGACGAACATGCTGACACCGATGGCGCAGGCGCGCGCCGACAGCGTGCCGATGCTGGTCATCTCAGGCGTCAATGCCCGAAAAACATTGGGCAAAGGCCTGGGATTCCTGCATGAATTACCGGATCAACTGGCCCTCAGCACCACCCTGGGCCCGGCCTTTCAACTAGGCGATGCCCCGCAATTGCCTGACATTCTGAGGCAGGCCGGAACGGCCCTGACCAACGGACGCGGCGGGCCGGTGCATATCGAGATCCCGCTCGATCTGATGGCCGCCCCCTGCCCCTTGGCGCCGACGGCCGAACCGGTTGAGCGCCCCCATCCGCCCGCCGAACGCCCGCCCGCCGCACTGGAGGCTGCCCGCGCCCGATTGCAGGGTGCGAAAGCACCGGTGATCCTGGCTGGCGGCGGGTGTCGGCAGGCCAATGGCGCCTTGCGCGCCCTGGCCGAAGCGCTCGACGCGCCGGTGATCCTGACCACCAATGCACGCGGTCTGCTGCATGGCCACCCGCTTGTCGTGCCCGCCAGCCCCAGCCTGGAGCCGGTGCGCACGCTGATCCGCGAAAGCGACGCCCTGCTGGTTGCCGGATCGGAGCTGGGCCCGACCGATTGCGACATGTATGGGCTGGGCGATTTTCCCGACATCTCGGCGATGATCCGACTTGATATCGATGCCGCGCAACTGGCCCGTCACCCGGCCGCGCTGACCTTGCAGGGTGATGCCGCCGCACTTCTGCCAGCGCTGACGGTCGCGCGCCCGGCCCATGATGGCGCCGCGCGCGCCGCCGCGGCGCGCGATGGTGCCCGCGCCGCGCTGCCTGACCCCTATCAGGGCGAGGTTGCGCTGTTGGAGCGGCTGCGCAGGCTCTATCCCGGTGCGATCATGGTGGGCGATTCCACCCAGATCATCTATGCCGGGAACCTCTATCATGACCATGACCGCCCCGGCGGCTGGTTCAACGCCGCCACCGGCTACGGCGCGCTGGGCTATGCAACGGGCGCCGCGGTCGGTGCTGCACTGGCGGCGCCCAAGGCCCGCGTGCTGTGCCTGATCGGCGATGGCGGCTTGATGTTCAGCCCCGGCGAAGTGCTGACAGCGGTTCAGGAGCGGCTCGACATCACCTTCATCGTCTTCAACAATCATGGCTTCGGCGAGATCGCTGCGGCGATGCGCGAGGCCGGGGCGGAAGTGCTTGGCTGCACACCCGCACCGCCCGATTTCGAAGCCTTTGCCCGCGCTTGCGGCCTGCCCTTCACACGCTGCACCCCCGAGACAATGCCCCAGCCCGCCGGGCCAGGGCCGCGCATGATCGAGGTGAGATTGCCGCCGGTGCAATAGGCCGCGCCCTGTCACAGCAAAGGCCCCAGCCATCGCTGGCAGGGACCCTTGCCTTGCAATGACGCGCATCAGCCAGTCGAGGAGGCAGGCTCGCGCTTGGGATCGGCATAGATCATCAGTGGCCGGGCGTCCGAGGTCACGGCCTCTTCGTTCACCACCACCTTGTCCACATTGCTCATGCCCGGCAGTTCGAACATCGTATCGAGCAGAATATCTTCCAGGATCGAACGCAGGCCACGCGCGCCGGTCTTGCGGGCGATGGCGCGCTTGGCGATGGCCCGCAGCGCGTCCTCGGTGAAGCTGAGTTCCACACCCTCGATATCGAACAGTCGCTGATACTGCTTGACCAGCGCGTTCTTGGGCTCGGTCAGGATGGTAACCAGGGCATCCTCGTCAAGATCGGTCAGCGTGGCGATCACCGGCAGACGGCCGACAAATTCGGGGATGAGGCCAAACTTCAGCAGATCCTCGGGTTCGAGCTGCTTGAGCGTATCGCCGACGGAGCGCTTGCTCTCGTCCTTGACATCGGCGCCAAAACCGATCGCCGAGCCCTTGCCGCGCTGGGCGATGATCTTTTCCAGCCCGGCAAAGGCGCCACCGCAGATGAACAGGATGTTCGTGGTATCGACCTGCAGGAACTCCTGCTGTGGATGCTTGCGCCCACCCTGCGGCGGCACGCTGGCCACGGTCCCTTCCATCAGCTTCAGCAGCGCCTGCTGCACCCCCTCGCCCGAGACATCGCGGGTGATGGAGGGGTTGTCGGATTTGCGGGTGATCTTGTCGACCTCGTCGATGTAGACGATGCCGCGCTGGGCACGCTCGACATTGTATTCGCTCGATTGCAAGAGCTTGAGGATGATGTTTTCCACATCCTCGCCGACATAGCCGGCTTCCGTCAGGGTGGTGGCATCGGCCATGGTGAAGGGCACATCAAGGATGCGCGCCAGCGTCTGCGCCAGCAGCGTCTTGCCGCAACCGGTGGGGCCGATCAGCAGGATGTTGGATTTCGACAGCTCCACCTCGCCGGACTTGCCGGAATGGTTGAGGCGCTTGTAGTGGTTGTGCACCGCCACCGAAAGCACGCGCTTGGCATGTTCCTGGCCGATCACGTAATCATCGAGCACCTTGCAGATATCGCGCGGCGTGGGCACGCCGTCAGCCGATTTCAGCCCCGAACCCTTGGTCTCCTCGCGGATGATATCCATGCACAGCTCGACGCATTCATCGCAGATGAACACTGTCGGGCCCGCAATCAGCTTGCGCACCTCGTGCTGGCTTTTGCCGCAAAAAGAGCAATACAGCGTATTCTTGCTGTCACTGCCAGAGGAATGAGCCATTCGACACCTCGTGCTCGTGTTCGGTTCCGGCCTTCTGACGGGCCCTTGCCCTGAAACTAGGGCAGTGCGGCGGCGGGGACAATGCAAAATGTGCTCACCCCACCCCCTTGGTTGCGCCCTGCCTACTTCGCCTCGGCTTCGCCCTTGCCACGGCTTTCGACGATCTCGTCGATCAGGCCCCAGTCCTTGGCCATCTGGGCGGTCATGAAATTGTCACGCTCCAGCGCCGCCTCCACCTTCTTGAGCGACTGGCCGGTGTGCTTGACATAGATCTGGTTGAGACGTTCCTTCAGCTCCAGAATCTCGCGGGCATGGATGGAGATGTCGGTCGCCTGCCCCTGGAACCCGCCCGAGGGCTGGTGCACCATGATGCGCGAATTGGGCAGCGAGAAGCGCATCCCCTTTTCGCCGGCGGCCAGCAGAAGCGATCCCATCGAGGCCGCCTGCCCCACCACCAGCGTCGAAACCTTGGGCCGGATATAGAGCATGGTGTCGTAGATCGACAGGCCCGATGTCACCACCCCGCCGGGCGAGTTGATATACATCGAGATCTCTTTCGAGGGGTTTTCCGCCTCAAGGTGCAGAAGTTGCGCCACGATCAGGCTGGCCATGCCGTCATGCACCGGCCCGGTGACGAAAATGATGCGCTCTTTGAGCAGGCGCGAAAAGATGTCATAGGCGCGCTCGCCACGGCTGGTCTGTTCGACCACCATGGGCACCAGGTTCATGTAGGTCTCGATAGGGTCACGCATCGCTCGGCCTCACAGATCAGAATGGTCGGACCTTAGCGCCCAAACCTTGAACAAAGACTTAGCTCCAAGCCCAGACCCCCGCAAGGGGCGCAGGCCGGTCGATTTCGGCCATTCGCCGTTCACCCGCCGCAGTGCGCCGGCTCTGGCCTTATTGGCAGGGCCCGACTGGCCCTAGGAGGGCATGGACTTTCCTGCAAAGAACATATTCAATATCGCTAATGCCCCGTCAGCGGGCAAAGGGAGAACTCCATGCCGCGCCAGCCCGCGCTCGATCTGTCCCCCCCGGTATCGGACGACCTGCGCCAGACCACATGCTACATGTGCGCCTGTCGCTGCGGCATCAATGTGCATCTGAAAGACGGCAAGGTCGCCTATATCGAGGGCAACCGCGATCATCCGATCAACCGCGGGGTGCTTTGCGCCAAGGGCTCGGCGGGGATCATGCAGCATCTCAGCCCGGCGCGATTGCGCGCGCCGCTCCGGCGCGTGGGGCCGCGCGGCTCGGGCGAGTTTGAGGAAATCACCTGGGACGAGGCGCTGGAACTGGCGGTTTCCTGGCTCAAGCCACTGCGCGAAAGCGCACCGGAAAAGCTGGCGTTCTTCACCGGGCGCGATCAATCGCAAAGCTTCACCGGCTGGTGGGCACAGGCTTTCGGCACGCCCAATTATGCTGCCCATGGGGGGTTTTGCAGCGTCAACATGGCGGCGGCAGGTATCTATACGATGGGTGGCGCCTTCTGGGAGTTCGGCCAGCCAGACTGGGAGCGCACGAAACTTTTCATGCTCTTCGGCACCGCCGAGGACCACGATTCAAACCCGATCAAGATGGGCCTGGGCCGGCTGAAGGAGCGCGGTGCGCAGATCATCGCGGTCAATCCGGTGCGCACCGGCTACAATGCCGTGGCCGATGACTGGCTGGCGATCACGCCGGGCACGGACGGGTTGTTCATCCTGGCCCTGGTGCATGAGTTGCTGCGCAGCCGGCGCATCGATCTGGATTACCTGCTGCGCTACACCAACGCCGCTTATCTGGTGAACGAAACGGAGGGTGCGCAAAAGGGGCTGTTCCTGCGCGGCGCGGATGGCAAGCCGCTGGTCATCGACCGGCAGAGCGGCGCACCGGCGGCCTGGGATACGCCCGGCATTCAGCCCGATCCGCGCGCCGAATGGAAGGGGCATCGCAGCGTTCTGCACCATCTGGCGGCACGCTATCTGGCCCCCGAATATGCCCCCGAAGCCGTGGCCGAGCGCTGCGGCATCCCGGCCGGGCGCATTCGCGCCGTAGCCGCCGAGCTTGCCCGCGCGGCCTTTGACGAGGAAATCACCCTCGACCGCCCATGGACCGATTTTCGCGGCCAGCGACACGACAAGATGATCGGCCGGCCTGTCAGCTTTCATGCCATGCGTGGCATCTCGGCCCATTCCAACGGATTCCAGACCTGCCGCGCGCTGCATCTGCTACAGATCCTGCTCGGCTCGGTCGAGGTGCCGGGGGGCTTTCGCTTCAAGCCGCCCTATCCCAAACCACCCGAGGCCCACCCCCGTCCGCATGGCCGCAGCGCGCCGGGCCAGCCGCTCGACGGGCCGCATCTGGGGTATCCGCTCGGCCCCGAACATCTGCTCCTGCACGATGACGGCTCGCCAATCCGTATCGACAAGGCTTTCAGCTGGGAAAACCCGCTTTCGGTGCACGGGCTGATGCATATGGTGATCTCCAACGCCCATGCCGGCGATCCCTACCGCATCGACACGCTGTTTCTCTACATGGCGAACATGGCGTGGAACTCGTCGATGAACACGGCGGAAGTGATGCGCATGCTCGCCGATACCGACGAGAACGGCGAGCATGTCATTCCGCACATCATCTATTCCGACAGCTATTCCTCGGAAATGGTGGCCTTTGCCGATCTGGTGCTGCCCGACACCACCTATCTGGAACGCCATGACTGCATCAGCCTGCTTGACCGACCGATCTGCGAGGCCGAGGCGCTGGCCGATGCGATCCGCTGGCCGGTGGTGGCACCCGAACGTCCGGGCCATGCCGGCGTGCGCGGCTTCCAGTCGGTGCTGCTGGACCTGGGCGCGCGGCTGGGCCTGCCGGGGATGGTGCGCGAGGACGGCTCACCGCGCTACCGCGACTACGCCGATTACATGGTCAACCATGAACGCCGTCCCGGTGTGGGGCCGCTGGCCGGCTGGCGCGGCGCGGACGGCACGGCGACCGGGCGCGGCGCACCAAACCCGGCACAGCTTGAACGCTACATTGCGAATGGCGGCTTCTTCGTCGATCACATCCCCGAAGACGCGCAATTCTTCAAGCCCTGGAACGCCGCCTATCAGCGCTGGGCGGTGGCGCGCGGGCTTTCTGAAGCGCCCACTCCCTATCTCTTCAATCTCTACAGCGAGCCGATGCGCCGTTTCCAGCTTGCCGCCGAGGGCCATGGCCATCGCCAGCCGCCCGAGCATCTGCGCGCGCGCATCCGCCAGGCACTCGATCCGCTGCCGCTGTGGTATCCGCCGTTCGAGCAAACCCGCGACGCCCCCACCGACTACCCGCTGCATGCGCTGACCCAGCGCCCGGCGGCCATGTATCATTCCTGGGGCTCACAAAACGCCTGGCTGCGCCAGATCCACGGCATGAACCCGCTCTTCGTGCCGCGCCGCCTCTGGCTGGAACAGGGCTTTCAGCCCGGCGACTGGGCCTGGCTCAGCTCGGCGCATGGCCGCATCAAGGTGCCGGTGGCACGCATGGATGCACTGAACGAAAACACCGTCTGGACCTGGAACGCAATCGGCAAGCGCCGTGGTGCCTGGGCGCTCGACGAGGCCGCCCCCGAAGCCGAAAAGGGCTTCCTGCTGAACCATCTGATCAGCGAATTGCTGCCCGAGGCCGCCGACGGGATGCGCTGGGCCAATGCCGATCCGGTGACCGGACAGGCCGCCTGGTTCGACCTGCGCGTGAAGATCGAGAAAGCTCCCCCCGGCGGCCCGTCCGAGCCCGCGCTGACCGCGCAAGGCTCGCCGGTGGGTCGCGGCCCGGCACGGGTCGTGCAGAAAACGCAGGGCTGAGCCATGCGCCATCTTGCCCGGACGCCCCACACCGCAGCCGCCACTCGTGCCCACACCGGGCCGGATGCTCAGCCATGACCGCCCTGCCCACAACCACCGAAACGAAGCTTGGCCTGGTGATCGACCTCGACACCTGTGTTGGCTGTCATGCCTGCGTGGTCGCCTGCAAGGGCTGGAACACCGAAAACTACGGTGCGCCGCTCGCCGACGACGACGCCTATGGCCCCGAGCCGGTTGGCACCTTCCTCAACCGTGTGCACAGCTACGAGATCACCCCCGCCACCGGCGCGGCAACGGTGGTGCATTTCCCCAAATCCTGCCTGCATTGCGAAACCGCCCCCTGCGTCACCGTCTGTCCCACCGGCGCCAGCTACAAGCGCGCCGAGGATGGCATCGTGTTGGTCAACGAGGCCGATTGCATCGGCTGCGGGCTCTGCGCCTGGGCCTGTCCCTATGGCGCGCGCGAAATGGATGGCGCCGCCGGGGTGATGAAGAAATGCACCCTTTGCGTGGACCGCATCTACAATCAGAACCTGCCCGAGGAAGACCGCGAACCCGCCTGCGTGCGCACCTGCCCCGCCGGGGCACGCCATTTCGGCGATCTGGGCGACCCTGAAAGCGCCGTCAGCCTTCTGGTGGCCGAGCGTGGCGGCATGGATCTGATGCCCGAACAGGGAACCCGCCCGGTGAACAAATACCTCCCCCCCCGCCCGCGCGATACATTGCGCGCCGCACCCGAGAACCTCGCCGCGCTCTGCGAACCCTCCACCGAGGGGCTCGGCGGGTTTCTGGGCTGGCTCGACCGAACGCTGGAGCGGTTCTGATGCACCCGGCACCCTCGATCATCGCCTTCACCGTGCTCTCTGGCCTGGGGCTGGGGCTGCTGGCCTATCTGGGCGCGGGACTGGCCATGCCCACCGGCTGGGCGGCCTTCGTGTGGTTCGCGCTGGGCTACGGGCTGACGCTGGCGGGGCTCGCGGCCTCGGCGTTTCACCTTGGCCATCCCGAACGCGCCCTGAAGGCGTTCAGCCAGTGGCGCACCAGCTGGCTGTCGCGCGAGGCGGTGCTGGCGGCGGCAACGCTGCTGTGCATGGCGCCCCATGCCGCCGGGCTGGTGTTTCTGGGCGTGCCGGTGGCGCCGCTGGGGCTGATCGCGGCCTTTCTGGCGCTCCAGACGGTGCTGGCCACGGCGATGATCTATGCCCAGCTCAAGACCGTGCCGCGCTGGCACCACTGGAGCACCCCCACTCTTTTCCTGCTGGCGGCGCTGACCGGCGGCGCGCTCTTGTTGCGAGCGGTGCCGCTGGCGCAACTGCTGCTGGCGCTGCTGGCAATGGCGATGGTGGCGCATTGGCTGATCGGCGATCGGCGCTTCAATGCCGAGGGCAGCACGATCGAAAGCGCCACCGGGCTGGGTGCGCAGGGCGCGGTGCGCATGCTGGAGCCCCCCCATACCGGCCCCAACTACCTGCTGCGCGAGATGGCGCATGTGGTGGGTCGGCGGCACGCGCTGAAGCTGCGCATGATCGCGCTTCTGGGCGGCGCGATCGTGCCTGCGCTTCTGCTCTGGGCCGCTCCGGGGGCGCTGTCGGTCTGGCTTCTGGCCCTCGGGCTGCACATTTCGGGCCTTCTGGCCCAGCGCTGGCTCTTCTTTGCCGAGGCCGAGCATGTGATGGGCCTCTATTACGGGTTGCGCAGCCCCTGAGCACAGATCCAGGCGACGATTATTGCGCATCCTGCAACGATCTATGCGCCATTGACTCCATTGCCGGCAAAGGGATGCAGGACGATATTGGCTGTGCCGCATCGCCGGGCCCGGCCCGAGCATGCGCCTGCGCCACACCCCTGGCACGCCGATCAAGGAGACATGCCATGAGCTGGAACCCGACCCTCAACCCCGACTGCCCCGGCGCCACCGGGCTCGACAGTATCGAAACCCTGATCATTCCGCGTGCTCGCGATATCGGCGGGTTCGAGGTGCGCCGCGCCCTGCCCTCGGCCCGGCGGCAGATGGTTGGCCCCTTCATCTTCTTCGATCAGATGGGTCCGGCGGAGTTCATCACCGAGGGCGGCATCGACGTGCGCCCGCATCCCCATATCGGGCTGGGCACGGTGACGTATCTCTACCAGGGCGAATTCCAGCACCGCGACAGTCTGGGCACCAACCAGATGATCCATCCCGGCGCGGTCAACTGGATGCTCGCCGGGCGCGGTGTCACCCATTCCGAGCGCACCAGCCCCGAAACCCGCGCGCGCCGGCACAGCCTCTTTGGCATCCAGACCTGGGTGGCCCTGCCCGAGGACCGCGAGGACATGCCCCCCGCTTTCGAGCATCACGCCAAGGAAGCGCTGCCGATGATCGAGGATACCGGCGTGCAGACCCGGCTGATCCTGGGCACCGGCTGGGGCGCACGCGCGCCCGTCACCATGCAAAGCGAGATCTTCTACGCCGATGTCGTGCTTGCACCCGGCGCCGCCCTGCCCCTGCCCGATGATCATGAGGATCGCGGCCTCTACATCACCGAAGGCTCGGTCGAAATTGCCGGCGACAGTTTCGAGGCCGGGCGCATGATGGTGTTCCGCCCCGGCGACCGCATCAGCCTGCGCGCCGGGCCACAGGGCGCGCGGTTGATGGCGCTGGGCGGCGAGACGCTCAGCGGGCCGCGCTATATCTGGTGGAATTTCGTCTCGTCCTCGCGCGAGAAGCTGGAAATGGCCAAAGCCGCCTGGCACGAGGCGGATTGGGAAAACGGCCCCTTCTGCCTGCCGCCCGGTGACGACGCCGAACATATCCCCGCACCTGAACGCTGACACGGCGCGCCAAACGGGGCCGGCGGGACTAGCCGCCGCCAGCCCCGGCCGCCGCCTGCCAGGGGTATTCCAGTTGCACGGCAACGAATTCTGCGGTCGCCGGGCCGTAGCGGGCAGCGATCGCCGCAAGGGCGGCGTCGAGCGCCTCGTGGGGCGGACCGATCAGTGGCGCCAGGGCCACCATCGCGTCCGAAGGGGCCTCGGTGAGATACTGCACGCCCTCGGCCGAGCGCACCCGCCCCGCCGCATTGACCCCCACCACCCGCGAGCGATAGGTGCGCGACCAGGCATCGGCCTGCAAGGCGAGCGCGACGCCGTCGAAACCCTGATCCAGTGCCACGCCCAGCCGCTCATGCCGCCAGAAGGCGCCCAGATTGCGCGCCACCAGCAAAACCCGCCGCGCGCCAAGGCCGAAGGCGTCGCTGTTATGGGCACTATCCCAGCCCTCCACGCCCAGATCATGCGCCACCCGCGCGGCGACCGCATGGCCTGCCAGACGCTCCAGCAGCGCCAGCGTCACCGGCACCGAGGCAGAAACCCCCGACGAGGTCATCACCGGCCCATCCTCGATCCAGCGCGCATGGCGGCGCCATTCGGTCTGGGGATGGCGCCGCGCTAGGCGCCGCAGGGCAAACCAGTGGGTCGTCGCCGCCCGCCCCTCCAGCAGCCCGGCGCGCGCCACCACCTCGGCACCTTCGCAGATCGCCACGATCGCGGCACCCAAAGCCGCCTGCCGGCGCAGAAAGGCGCTGGTCGCCGGGGTGCCCCGGCTGTGCAGCGCGGGCACAATCACCACATCGGCACCCTCGGGGTGCTGCGCCTCGAAGGCGGCGATCGTCTGATCGGCCTCGATGCTGAGCGCGGGCATCAGCGTCACCGGCCCGGCGCCGGTGGACAGGATTCGCAGATCGGTCGCGCCGGCACGGCGCAAGATGCCATGCGGCACCAGCAGATCGGTAGTTTCGGTACCCGCATTATCGGCCAGCAGCACCACCATCGGGCGCGCGGCGGTCAGCGGGCGCAACGCGAGCGGCTCGGTTTGCGTGCCCGCCGAAACCACGCCCGACGGCGCAGCCAGCAGCCCGATGCCCAGGGCAACAATCATCCCGCCCAGGGTCAGGAATATTGGGATCGTTCTGAACATCGGGTGCTTCCTCCATGGTTCGAGCCCCGCAATAGCCTCGATAACCAATGGCGGAAATGACAATAATGTTGCATAATCCGCCAATGATCCGCCCTGTTGCCTTCTTCGCCCTCGATGGTGTTCAAACGCTGGATGTGACCGGCCCGATGGAGGTTTTCGCCGTTGCCAATACCTTCGGCGCACAATACGCCCTGCATCTGGCCTCGGCGTCAGGCGCGACGATCCAGACCCATGCCGGTTTGCAACTGGGCCCGGCAACCCGGCTGGCGGCGCTGCCATCGTCGCTGGATACGCTGGTGGTTTGCGGCGGCTCGGAAGCGGCGATGCGCGCCGCGAGCACAGAGGGCAGCACGACCGCGTGGTTGCGCGCCCACGCACCGGCGCTGCGCCGGGTGGTCAGCATCTGCACCGGGGCCTTCGTTCTGGCCGCCGCAGGGCTTCTGGACGGGCGACGCGCGACCACTCATTGGCGCACGGTGGCGCTGTTTGAGAAACTCTTCCCGCAGGTGCGGCTTGAAGCCGATGCGATCTTCGTCAGCGACCCGCCGTTTCATACTTCGGCCGGGGTAACGGCGGGAATCGACCTGGCGCTGGCGCTGGTCGAAGCCGATCACGGGCCCGAACTGGCGCTGGCTGTGGCGCGCGAACTGGTGTTGTTTCTGCGCCGTCCGGGCGGACAGACCCAGTTCAGTCAGGGCGCGGGGCTTCAAGCGCAGGGCGAGCCGCGCATCACCCGGCTGGCGGCGCGCATCCTTGACGATCCGGCAGGTCAAGCCGGCGAAGGCCGCAGCCTGCCCGCGCTTGCCGCCGCCGTCGGCATGAGCGAGCGCAGCTTCCTGCGCGCCTTTCGCAAGGCCACGGGGCAAAGTCCGGCGCGCTTTGTCGAGGAGGCACGCCTGGCGCGGGCCCGCGCTTTGCTCGAAGCCTCCGACGATCCGCTGGAGCGCGTCGCCGAGCGCGCCGGCTACGGCTCATGCGACAGCCTGTTTCGTGCCTTTCGCAAGTCGGTCGGCATCACGCCGCAAGACTATCGCTTGCGCTTTGGCCGGGTTCACAGCAGGCACCAGGCGGGCTGAACATCGCCCGGCGCGGGCCGCGCCGCAAAAACCCCGCGCGCCACCGCCCGCGCCAGACAGACCGCCGCCGCATGGCCCAGCGCGAAGGTGTCGGCCAGCGGATCGGTCAGCGGACGCGCGCCGGTGGCAGCGGCAAAGACCAGATCGCCGTCAAGCGGCGTATGCGCCGGCGAAAGCGCCCGTGCGAGCCCGTCCTGCGCGGCGGTGGCCATGCGCAGCGCCTGCGCCTGGTTGAGCGCGGCATCGGTGGCGATGATGGCAATGGTGGTGGCCTCGCCCAGATGCTTGCCGGCAATCGGCTCATGGGCAGGGTCAAAGCGTGCGGGCAGGCCCAGCGCGCCGAATTCTCCCTCCATTTCCCATGGCGCGGCCCAGAAATGGCGCGTCTCGCCAATGAGCGGCGAGCCAACCGCATTGACCGCCACCAGCGCGCCCACGGTAAAGCCGCTCTCCAGCACCACCGAGGCCGAGCCCAGCCCCCCCTTGACCCGCGTGGTGGTGGCCCCGGTGCCCGCCCCGGCGCTGCCCAGTGCAAAATCCGCCCCCGCCTGCGCCAGCGCCGCACGGCCCAGCGCCTTGTAGGGGTTTTCCGCCCAGTCCTTGGCACCGCCATTGATCAGATCGAAGAGGATCGCGCCGGGCACGATGGGCACGCGCTGATCGCCAACCGCAAAGCCCCGCCCCAACGCGCGCAGCGCATCGGCCACGCCCGAGGGGGCATCCAGCCCAAAGGCCGACCCGCCCGAAAGCACCAGCGCATCGACCTGCTGCACCAGCTTGTCGGGTGCCAGAAGATCGGTTTCGCGGGTGCCGGGCGCGCCGCCCATCACATTCACCGCCGCGGTGAAAGGCGCATCGCCCAGAAGCACCGTGCAGCCGGTCTTGATGCGGTGATCCTCGGCATTGCCGACACGCAGCCCCGCAACATCGGTGATCAGGTTTCTTGCACCCGGTTTCATGGCTCATCCCTCAGATGCAGCGCCCGCCATCCACTTCCATGGCAACGCCGGTGATCATGCTGGCCTCGTCCGAACACAGAAACAGTGCCGCATTGCCCATATCCTCGGGGGTCGAGAAGCGCCCCAGCGGGATGGTGGCCAGGAATTTCGCGCGGATCTCGGGTGTGTCCTCGCCCATGAAGCTTTTCAGCAGCGGCGTTTCACCGGCGACCGGGTTGAGCGCATTGACCCGCACCCCCGCCGGCGCCAGTTCGACCGCCATGGCGCGGGTGGCGGTGATCATCCAGCCCTTCGAGGCGTTATACCAGTTGAGGCGCGGGCGCGGCGAAACCCCGGCGGTGGAGGCGATGTTGAGGATCGCGCCCGCGCCATTGGCCTTCATATGCCCCACCAGATGGCGCGCGCTCAGATAGACGGACTTGGCATTGACCGCCAGCACACGGTCGAATTCCTCTTCCGTCACCTCTTCCATCGGCTGCGGCAAATGGGTGATGCCGGCATTGTTGACCAGAATATCCACGCGCCCGAAAGCCGCGATGGCCGCCTGCGCCATGGCCGCGACGCTGTCATTTTGCGCCACATCGACCTGATGCGCGATGCCGCCCACCTCGGCCGCGACGGCCTCGGCGGCGGCAAGGTTGATGTCAGCCACCATGACCCGCGCGCCTTCCTGTGCGAAACGGCGCGCGATGCCCGCGCCAAAGCCCGAGCCCCCGCCGGTGACGATCGCGTTTTTTCCCTCAAGTCTCATGTCGTTTTCCCCCAGTTCTCAGCCGTGATGCGCGGCAACGGTTTTCAGCACCGAAAAGCCATAGAGCGCCTCGAAGCCCTTCTCGCGGCCATGGCCGGATTTGCCGATCCCGCCGAAGGGCAGTTCCACCCCGCCGCCAGCGCCGTAATTGTTGATGAAGACCTGCCCCGCGCGCAGCGCCCGCGCGAGCCGCATCTGTCGCGCCCCGTCGCGCGACCAGACCGAGGCCACCAGCCCGAATTCGGTGCCATTGGCGATGCGCACCGCTTCGGCCTCGTCCTCGAAGGGAATGACCACCTGCACCGGGCCAAAGATCTCGTGCCGTGCCAGCGCATGATCGGGGGGCACGCCCGCAAAAAGCGCGGGCGCCACGTAATGCCCGCCGGCGGGCGCCTGATCGGCGATGCCCCCCCGCGCGGCCAGCACCAGATCGCCGCCACGCGCGATGAACCCCTCGACGATCTCCTTCTGGCGCGCCGAGATCAGCGGGCCGACATCCAGATCCTGCACCGCCGGGCCGACGCGCAGCGCCGCGTAGCGCTCGGCCATGCGCGCCACCACCTCGTCGTAGCAGCCACGCTCGACCAGGATGCGCGACGAGGCCGAACAGGTCTGCCCGGCATTCTGGATCCCGGCATTGACCAGAAACGGCAGCGCGGCATCCAGGTCGGCATCGGCAAAGACCAGTTGCGGCGATTTCCCGCCCAGCTCCAGCGTCACCGGCACCACATTGCGCGCCGCCGCCGCCTGCACCAGCATCCCCACCTGCACCGAGCCGGTGAACGAGATATGGTTGATGCCCGGATGGCCGGAAAGCGCCGCGCCGGCCTCCTCGCCCAGACCGGGCACCACGTTGAGCGCCCCCGCCGGCAGCCCGGCCTCCTGGGCCAGCCGGGCGAAGGCCAGCGCGGTCAGGCAGGCTTCCTCGGCAGGTTTGAGCACGCAGGCATTGCCCATCGCCAGCGCCGCGCCCACCGAGCGACCGATGATCTGCATGGGGTAGTTCCAGGGGATGATATGCCCGGTCACACCATGCGGCTCGCGCAGGGTATAGACGGTATAGCCCGGCAAATAGGGAATGGTCTCGCCCATGATCTTGTCGGCGGCACCGCCGTAATATTCCAGATAACGCGCCAGCGCCAAGGCATCGGCGCGCGCCTGTCTGAGCGGCTTGCCGACATCAAGCGCCTCAAGCGCGGCCAGATCATCGGCGCGCGCGGCCACGATCTGGCCCAGCCGCGTCAGCAGCCGGCCGCGTTCGGTGGCGCTCAGCGCGCCCCACTCGCCGCGCAAGGCTGCCTCGGCAGCCGCCACCGCGGCGTCGATCTCGGCGGCGCCACCACGGGCTATGGCGCCGATCCCCTCGCCGGTTGAGGGGTTTTCAAGCGCCAGGGTGGCCGGGGCATCCAGCCAGCGCCCGCCGATGAACAATTGCGCCGGATCAAACCAGAGGGGGGAAGGGCTCATGCGGTCTCCTGCGTCACCCACGCGGCCGGAATGACCGGCGTCGCGGCGACAAGATGTTGGGTATAGGGGTGGCGGGGCGCATCGAAGACGCGCTGCGTCGGCCCCTCCTCGACGATCTCGCCGGATTTCATCACCAGCACCCGGTCGGTGATCGCACGCACCACGCCCAGATCATGGCTGATGAACAGATAGGACAGGCCGAAACGCGCTTGCAGATCGGCCAGCAGATCAAGGATCTGCGCCCGCACCCGCACATCGAGCGCCGAGACCGCCTCATCCAGCACGATCAGCTTTGGCCGGATGATCAGCGCCCGCGCGATGGCGATGCGCTGGCGCTGCCCGCCGGAAAACTCGTGGATATACTTGTCCATGTCGCTGGCTTGCAGGCCAACGGCCTCAAGCGATTCCGCCACGCTTTCGCGTGCGGTGCGGGCATCGACCGGGGCCAGATGAAAGGGTTCGGCCACCAGGCGCGCGACCTTGTGGCGCGGGTTGAAGCTGCCATAGGGATCCTGAAACACCACCTGAACGCGCGCCCGCAGCGAGGGCGGCATGCGTCGCCCGGCCTGCACCGGCTCGCCGTCCAGCGTGATGCTGCCTTGTTGCGTGGCCTCCAGCCCCAGAATGGCGCGCGTCAACGTGGACTTGCCACAACCCGATTCCCCCACCAGGCCCAGGCTCTCGCCCTTTCGCAGCGTCAGGCTGACGCCATTGACCGCCCGCAGGCGCGGCGCCGGGCCAAAGAGCGAACGCCGCGGCAAAGCGTATTCGCGCACCACCTCGCGCACCTGCAAGAGGGGGGTATCCTCGGCCATCGGCACGCGGCCGGGCACATGCGACGAGGCCGCGAAAAGCCGCCGCGTGTAATCATGCGCGCGGGTGCGAAACAGCGCCTCCGTTGGCCCCTGTTCGACAATATGGCCATGCTGCATCACCGCCACATGATCCGCCAGCCCCGAGACCACCGCCAGATCATGCGTGATCAGCAGAAGCGACATGCCCTCTTCCTCGACCAGCCCGCGCAGGAGGTCCAGGATCTGCGCCTGGGTGGTGACGTCAAGCGCGGTGGTGGGCTCGTCGGCGATCAGCAGGCGCGGCCGCAGCGCCACCGCCATCGCGATACAGACCCGCTGGCGCTGCCCGCCCGACAGTTCGTGCGGATAGCGGTCGAGCGGAAAGCGCGCACCATCGAGCCCCACACGGTCGAGTTTCTCGCGCGCCAGCGCCAAAGCCTCGCGGCGCGTGGCCGCGCCATGGACCACCAATGTCTCGGCGACCTGATCGCCGATCGTCTGCACCGGATTGAGCGCGGTCATCGGCTCTTGAAAGATCATGCCGATCTGGTTGCCTCGAATGGCGCACATCGCGCGCTCATCAAGCGCGAAGAGATCGCGCCCGTCCATCATCGCCTGTCCGCTGCGCCGCGCGCCCTCGGGCAAGAGCTTCATCAGCGCCAGCGAGGTCATCGACTTGCCCGAGCCGGATTCACCCACAAGGCCAAAGACCTTGCCCTTCGGAATATCGAAACCGACATCGCGCAGGATCGGCGTGCCATGGATCGTCAGCGAAAGGTTGTCCACACGGATCAGGCTCATCGCGCGCGCCTCAGCCTGGGGTCCAGAATATCGCGCAAACCATCGCCCATCAGGTTCAGCCCCAGCACCGTCAGCACGATGGCCAACCCCGGAATGATCGCCATATGCGGTGCGAAGGAAATCATGGTCTGCGCCTCGGCCAGCATGCGGCCCCAGCTTGGCAGCGGCGGCTGCGCGCCCAGCCCCACATAGGACAGCGCCGCCTCTGCCAGGATGCCAAGGCTGAACTGGATGGTGCCCTGCACGATCAACAGATTGGCGATATTGGGCAGGATATGCTCCACCGAGATGCGCGCCGCACGCTTGCCCGCCACCTCGGCGGCGCGGATATAGTCCAGCGTCCACAGGCTGAGCGCCCCGCCGCGCGTGACACGCGCAAAGACCGGGGTGTTGAAGATGCCGATGGCGATGATCGCATTGACCGCCGAGGGGCCGAAAACCGCAGTAATGAGAATGGCGATGACCAGCGCGGGAAAGGCAAAGATCAGATCGTTGCCGCGCATGATCACCTCATCGAGCAGCCCGCCACGATTGGCCGCCGCCAGAAGCCCCAGCGGCACGCCCAGCACCATGCCCATGCCCACCGCGATCACCGCCACCGCGATCGAGGTCCGCGCGCCGACCATGATCATCGACAGGATGTCGCGGCCAAAGTGATCGGTGCCGAACCAATGCGTCGCGCCGGGCGGTTGCAGACGGGCGGCGATGTTCATGCCCTCCACCGCATGCGGGGTCCAGACCAGTGACACCAGCGCGGCCAGCGCGAAGACGCCGGTCAGCACGGACCCCGCCAGCAGGGTCAGCGGAAGGCGTTTCATGCGCGCCTCCGCAGGCGGGGATCGGCGGCGGCATAGGTCAGATCGACGATGAAGGTGACCAGGATCACCGCAAAGACCAGCAGCATGACCACCGATTCCACCACGATCAGGTCGCGCTGGGTGATCGCCTGAAAGATCAGCCGCCCCAGTCCGGGCAGGAAGAACACGTTTTCGATGATGATCCCCCCGGCCAGCAGGAACGAGAATTGCAGCCCGATGATGGTGAGCACCGGAATGAGCGCATTCCTGAGTGCGTGGCGCACCACCGTCTGGCGTCCGCTCAGCCCCTTGGCCCGCGCGGTGCGGATGTAATCCTGTCCCAGCGTCTCGATCACCGCCGAGCGCATCACCCGCGCCAGGATCGAGGCCTGCGGCAGCGCCAACGCCACCGCAGGCAGGGTCAGCGCCTTGATATTGACCCAAAAGCCCTGATCCCAGCCGGGAAAGCCCCCCGCCGAGAACCAGCGCAGATTGATGGAAAACAGCAGCACCAGCAGCATGGCAAACCAGAAATTCGGCACCGCAATGCCAAGCTGCGTCGCCCCCATGATGCCCGCGTCAAGCGGCGAGCCACGCCGTGCGGCGGCGATCAGCCCCACCGGAAAGGCGATCAGCGTGGACAGCACCAGCGCATAGACCGTCAGCGGCAACGACACGCCCATGCGCGCCACCACCAGTTCGCTCACCGGAACGCGGTAGGTATAGGACGTGCCGAAATCGCCCGTCAGCATGCCGCCCACCCAGCCCAGGTAGCGGCTGAAAAGCCCGGCATCGAGGCCCAGTTCGCGCCGCAGCGCGGCCACCGTTTCGGGCTGGGCGTTCATGCCCAGCATATAGGCCGCCGGATCACCGGGGATCACCTCGATGACAGAGAAGATCACCATGCTGGCCACGATCAGGCTGATCGAGAGCGAGACAAGGCGTTGCAGGGCGAAGCGAAGCATGGCGGGTGCAAAGTCTCGGGGTGATGGATTGCTCGGGCAGGCCGCAGCCGGGAACGATGCGGACCGCGAACCTGCTGCAACAATGAAGAACGACGACTGGCGCCCGGCGTTCAGCCGCGACGCACCAGTCCGATCAGCACCAGCAGGATGATGGCGCCCAACGTCGCATGCGCAATCGCGGCCAGCAGCCCGCCACCGATGCTGAGCCCCAGCGCCGGAAAGATCATCGAGGCGATGAAAGCCCCCAGCACACCGACGGCCATGTTGCCCAGCAGGCCAAGCCCCGCCCGGCGTACGATCTTGGCCGCAAGCCAGCCCGCGACAAGGCCCACCAGAAGCGTTGCGACAAGGCTTTCAAAACCCATGATCAGTTCCTTTCCGAAGAGGCCCGGAAACCGGGCAGGCACGATCGCCTGGATCGTCTGGATGTGGCATCGGGCGCGTCAGGCACGCCCGATGCCGGATTGGCGAAAGCCGCTCAGTTCGCCCAGCGAACGCCGGTCAGGTCGTTGGCCGGCACGGGGGCGTTTTCCCACAAGCCCTCGATTGCGGCATTGGCGACGCCGGTCTTGGCCAGCTGGAACAGGAAGCCCACGACATGATCCTCGGCGATATGGCGCTGCGCGCGGTGCAGCAGTTCGGTGCGTGCCTGCGGATCGGCCGTCACATCGAGTTCGGCGATGATGGCCTGAAACTCGGCGCTGTCATACTGGAAGTAGTAATCCGGCCGGGCATAGATGCCGATATCCATGGGCTCGGTATGGCTGACGATGGTCAGGTCAAAATCCTTGCCGCGGAAAACCTGCTCCAGCCACTGCGCCCATTCCAGGTTGGTGATCTGGGTCTGGATGCCGACCTCGCGCAGTTGCGCGGCGATGATCTCGCCGCCACGGCGCGCATAGGTGGGCGGCGGCAGCATCAGGCGCAGGGTCAGGTTTTCAAACCCGGCCTCGGCCAGCAGCGCACGCGCGGCATCGGGGTCATGTGCCGATTGTGCGGTCAGGTCCAGATAATCGGGGTTGTGCGGCGCGAAATGCGTGCCGATCGGCGTGCCGTAGCCAAACATCGCCCCGTCGATGATGTCCTGGCGGTTGATCGCATGGGCGATTGCCTGGCGCACACGGACATCCGCGAGCGCTTCGTTGTGGTGGTTCATCGACAGGATGGTTTCACCCTCGGTGGAGCCGACAATCACGCTGAAGCGCGGGTCGGCCTCGAACTGGGCCAGGGTTTCAGGGGCCGGAAAGTTGGGAAAGGCATCAACATCACCGGCCATCATCGCCGCGAATGCCGCCGACGGGTCAGAGATGAAGCGGAAGGTGGCGCGCTCCAGCGCCGGCGCCTCGCCCCAGTAGTCGGGGTTGCGCTCAAGCTCGACCCGGTCGCCCTGCACCCAGCGCACGAAACGGAAGGCACCGGTGCCGACGGGATTGGTGGCGTTGGTTGCCACGCTGGCCGGCGACATGATCACCGCGTCACCCCAAGCCATGTTGAACAGGAAGCCCCCCTGCGGCTGGCTCAGCGTCACCTCGACAGTCAGCGGATCGACGGCGCGCACGGTATCGATCGCCGCGAAGAGCTGCTTTTGCGCATTGGTGCTGTCCTCGGCGCGGGCGCGCTCCAGTGTGAAGACCACATCGTCGGCGCTCATCGGCGTGCCATCATGGAAGGTCACGCCATCGACCAGATGAAAGGTATAGGTCAGCCCGTCCTCGGAGATGTCCCAGCCATGCGCCAGGCCGGGGTTGACCGAGCCATCGGGGCCAAAACGCGTCAGGCCCTCGTAGATGTTGGAATAGGTCACTTCACGAATCGCCGCTGCGGCACCGCTGGTGGGATCGAGGTTGGGCGGCTCAAGCACCATGCCCACGGAAATGTCGGCTCGCTGGGCCAATGCCGGCGTGGCAACCAGCGCCAATACCGCGAGCCCCATTTTGAGATGACCTAACATTGCAACACCCTCCTGTGATGTGTCGGTTTCCAGCGAAGCTTATGCAAGCGCGCAAGGCGAGGGAAGAGGGCTAATGAAAAATGTTTGCATGCCTACAGTTTGGCGACTGCACTCACCTGCTGGCCCGGCCCGGACCGGCCGTATTGCGATCACCCTGCCCTCCGCTGTCCGGATACTGCCGGGGAAGGCAAAACTCCGGACATGCAAAAGCCGCTTGCAGGATAGACGCTCATGAGCAAGATTCATCTGTGAAGGATTCGCGCGCCCTCACACTGCGGAATACTTGCCCCAAACCGACAGGAGCCCATGATGACCACCCCTCTTTGGCAGCTCAGCGCATCTGAATTGACCGCACACACCCGAACTGGCGCGGTTTCCGCCGAGGCCGCCGTGGCATCGGCGCTGGAGCGGATGCAGGCCGTCAACCCGGCGCTGAACGCGGTGGTGGTCAATACCGGCGATGCCGCGCTGGAGCGCGCGCGCGCGCTGGACAAGGCACGCGCCGCGGGCGTGGCCGCCGGGCCGCTCCATGGCGTGCCGGTGACGATCAAGATCAATGTTGATCAAGAGGGACAGGCCACCTCCAACGGGCTGGTGGCGCTGAAGGATCTGGTCGCTCCGGGTGACGCCCCCGTCGTGAGGAACCTGCAAGAGGCTGGCGCGGTGGTGATCGGGCGCACCAACACACCCGAGCTTTCGTTCCGCGCCGATACCGACAACCCGCTTTTCGGGCGCACGCACAATCCATGGGGTCGGCATGTCAGTGCCGGGGGGTCGTCAGGTGGCGCCGGGGCGGCGGTGATGGCCGGGATCGGCGCGCTGGCGCATGGCAATGATATCGGCGGCAGCCTGCGCTTTCCAGCCGCGGCCAATGGCGCGGTTACGGTCAAGCCGGGGCTGGGGCGTGTGCCGGCCTGGAACCCCAGCCAGAAGGCCGAGCGCGGCATGCTGGCGCAGGCGATGTCGGTGCAGGGACTGCTGGTTCGTCGGGCGCGCGACCTGCATGAAGCGATGCCCGCCATGATCGCCCCCGACTGGCGCGATCCTTTCCATGTGCCGCTGCCCTGGCGCGGCGCGGCAATCTCGGGGCCCATCCGCGTCGGCTTCACCACCGAAACCTTCGGCTTCGATCTGCACCCCGAAGTCGCCGCGGCGCTGGATGCAGCCCGCGATGCGCTGAACGATGCCGGCTACAGCGTCGAGGAGATCACCCCGCCCTGCATGCCAGAGGCCGGCCAGACCGGCTACCGCGCGCTGATGAGCGAGGTGTCGCAGATGATGGGTGCCGATATCGCGCGCCATGGCAGCGACACGCTCAAGACGATCTTTGCGGAGTATTTCCGCCAATTCCCCCCCTATCCGGAGGGGGAATATCTTCAGGCCATTGCCCGGCGCAGCCAATACGCACGCGAATGGGCGCACCTGACGCAGGACTATCCGCTTGTGCTGACCCCCTTCCTGCCACAACCGTTCTTCGCGCCGGGGCGCGATGCCGAAGGCGCCGAGGGCGTGCGCGAGGTGCTGGGTGCGGCGCTGTGGTCCTATTCGATGAATTTCATCGGCCTGCCCGCCGGCAACCTGCCCGCCCGGCTGGCGCAACTGTCGCAGGGGCCGGTGCCGATCGGGGTGCAGATCGTCGGCAGGCGCTGGCGCGAGGATCTGGTGGTGGATGCGATGATCGCCATCGAGGAGCGGCTGGGCGCCCTGGCCCCGCAACTCTGGCAGCATATGGATTGAACCGCACACGACAGCCAACGGCAAAAAGCAAAGAGCGCAGCTTTCGCTGCGCTCTTGCGGGTTGGCAGGGTCGTTCGGCGCAAAGGCCCCAATGCCTCAGCGCTTCGAGAACTGGAAGCTGCGGCGAGCCTTGCGCTTGCCATATTTCTTGCGCTCGACGACGCGGGAGTCGCGGGTCAGGAAGCCGGCAGCCTTGAGCGCCGGGCGCAGCGCCGGATCATAGAGTTGCAGGGCTTTCGAAATGCCATGCTTGACCGCACCGGCCTGGCCCGAAAGCCCGCCACCGACGACCGTGGCCATGACATCGAACTGGCCTTCGACGCCGGCCACCGTGAACGGCTGGCGCAGGATCATCTGCAGCACCGGACGGGCGAAATAGGCGTTGATTTCCTTGCCGTTGACGGTGACCTTGCCGGAGCCCGGCTTGATCCAGACGCGGGCAATCGCATCCTTGCGCTTGCCGGTGGCATAGGCACGGCCCAGTGCATCGCGCACCGGCTCGCGCGGGGTTTCGGTTTCCGCGGCCGGGGTGGCGGCGGCGGCACCGGCGACGGCCGATTTCAGCGCATCGAGGGTTTTGATCTCTTCGGCCATGATCACGCGCTCCGGGTGTTCTTCTTGTTCATCGACCGCAGATCCAGCACTTCGGGTTGCTGGGCTTCATGCGGATGCTCGGCACCGGCGTAGACGCGCAGATTGGTCATCTGCTGGCGCGACAGCGGGCCGCCGGGCAGCATGCGCTGCACCGCCTTGGTGACCACTCGCTCGGGGAATTTCCCTTCGAGGACCTGGCGCGCGGTGCGGTTCTTGATCCCGCCGGGATGGCCGGTGTGCCAGAAATAGATCTTGTCGTCGCGCTTCTTGCCGGTCATCTGCACCTTGTCGGCGTTGATGATGATGACATTGTCGCCCATATCCATATGGGGCGTGAAGCTGGCCTTGTGCTTGCCGCGCAGGCGCATGGCGACGATCGAGGCGAGACGGCCCAGAACGATGCCCTCGGCATCAATCAGGATCCATTTCTTTTCGATCTCCGCCGGTTTAGCGGTATAGGTTTTCATATCCGACCCCGGAGGTTGCTCAGAACTGGCGCCACGCCCCAAAGGCAATCATGGGTGTGCGCCGGATCAGCGTGTTCTAGCGATTTCGCGCAGCAGGTCAAGAGCACCAGTCGCAACAAAATTATTGTAATTCAATGACTTGAAAAATAGGTACTATATTACCCCATGGTTGCGTCTTGATTTCCGCGCTGCATGGCTTCCCCCTGCCCGTCCTCTTCGTCGCCGGCCCAGCGTATGCGCCGATGATCGAAGCCGCGGCGGATCAACGGCTTGACCACCGAAAAATAGGGCGACAGGTCGAAATCGCGCGGCACATAGAGCGAATGGTGGCGGATATGCCAGACCTCACGGCGCGAATACTCGCTGGTGCCCAGCGCACGGGCGGCGCGGATTTCAGGCAGGATCGGATAGCGCACCGACTGGAACGCCTGGGCGATCAGCGAGGAGCAGATCGCCCGCGTCGGATCGCCCGAACCAAGCGCCAGCATCCGCCGCCGCCAGCGGATCGGCACCGGCGGGGTGGGCAACAGCACATAGCGCAACAGGTCCAGAACGTTGCGCAGATCATACCGCAGGCCCAGCCGGTCGATCATGAATTGCGCAACCGCGCGGCGCTCGTCACCGCTTAACCCGGCGGCGCGGCAGATGCGTGTGTTGTGATGCGCATATTTTGCCACCGGCACCAGATGGCAACCCGCTTCCAGCGTCACCTCGACAAGGCTGCACGACGGCACCATGCCATCGGGGCTGGTGTGTACATCGGCCACGCAGAGCGCGGCATGCGACCAGGTGCTCTGGGTCAGATACTTGATCGCCGTGGAGATGCGGGCGCGGCCTTCGACCAGCAGCACATCCCCCACCCGCAATTCGCTGCACAGCGCCGAGAAATCCTGCGCCACATAAGGCTCGAAGCGCGGGATATCGCGTTCGAGATAGCGCCCGAGAACCCGGCCAAGCCCCTGTGTCATTCGTGTCTCTCCCGCGCCGCTCTGCCTGCCCCGGATGGAGGACGCTTTGCAAGCCTATCACAACAAAAGGGAAAATCGACAAAAGCCTGCGTGAGCCGCGTTCGCGCTCAACGCAGGCGCGGGGGGCGGGCGGGGTCCATGCCCGGCGCGGAGCGGCTGGCGGTTCCGGCGGTGGTTCCGGCGGTGGTTCCGGCAAGCGGCGCCACGTAGGGCGCAGGCGCAAGTGCCAGCCCCCGCGCGGCAATCAGTGCCAGCGCCGCAGCCTCGGGATAGATCACATCCAGCGCCCCGGCCTCAAGGCCCGAAAACTCCAGCGCCTCGGCCACGGCCCGGGCCAGCGCCCCGCGTGCCGCCGTCGCCACGCCGCCCAGCGCCAGCACATGCCCGCGCGCGCCGCTTTGCCAGATCACCGAGGCCAGCACTGCCGCATTCAGCCCCGGCATGCCCCGCAGCCGCCGTTCCAGCGCCGGGCGCAACAGATCGAGCGCCGCCGCTGGAAGCGCGACCGGGCCGAAGGATACCGCGCGCCCCTCAGCTTCCACGGTGCGCGCGCCGGCCAGGGTTTGGGCGAGCCAGCGCAGCGCGGCGGGCGGCAGAAGCTCGGCCTGCGCCGCGCCGGCGTTGAGCAGCAGCGACAGATCGGCAGCATCCCCGCTGCCCGCCGCCAGCATCGCCACCAGCACGCGCCCCGGAAGGGCGGCGTAGGGCACCGCCGCGCCGGCAAATTCGGCCAGTCGCAACTCGCTGTCGAAGGCCAGCACCGCGCGCCCTTCACTCAGGTCGAACACCTGCGGGCGCAGCCGCCCCCCCTCGGCCTCGGTTTCGAGCAGGACGAACAATTCGGCCGCAGCCAGTTCGGCATGAAACCGTAGCCGCGCGGGCAAATCGTCGGGCACGGCCTGCATCTGCGCGGCGGCGGTATCGAGGGGTGAAAGCGGGCTTTCGGGCATCGGGTCGCTCCGGGTATCGGGTATCGGGCATCGGGCATCGTGCACCGGTCATGGCCGGCTGGCCGGCCGGATCGCGCGCGCGGCCAGCCATGCCATTGCCACGCACAAAGGGCAAGCTGTGCCGAAGGCCCGCACGACCGCCGGCAGGCCCTGTCACGCACCCACTCACAGGCCCTGTCACGGCATCAGTCAGCAAGCACCGAGATGCTTTCGACGCGGTAGTCGTCGCGTCCTTCGGCGTCTTCATAGCCGATCAGGATCGCCGTTCCCAGCGCCGGAACATAGAGATGGAAGCTCACGCTTTGCTCGTCGGGATCGTTCCATTCCAGCGTCACGGGCATTGCCTGATAGCTGCACCCCCCCAGATCGACGGGCGCATAGGCCCCCGAACTGACCACCAGCCGACGCTCGAACTGATCGCGCCCGGCACCGACATCGACCTCCAGCACCAGGCCCTGCGTGCCCTCCTGCGGGATCTCCGGCGTGCCGGCGCGATACTGGCTTTTCTCGGCGCTCTCGGCCACCAGCCGCCCGCCTTCGACATCGATGATCTCGATATCGAAAAGGCCGTGATGGCCTTGGGCATTGTAGCCGTCCTCACCGCCGTCAAAACGCGTCTGCTCGATGACGGTGCCCGGCGCGGCGCCCGGCGTCAGCCGCGAACGGGTGCCGTCATCGAACACCAGCGCGATACCGGGTGCCAGCGTTTCCGGGCAGGCTGCCAGCAACGGCGCCGGCGCCAGCAGCGCCAGCCCCAGAAACGGGCCGGCTGACAAAAGCCTTGAGCGTGGCATGACGAGCCCCCCCTAGCATGACCATCCGGCAGCAAGTTTCGGCAAGCGCGCACCAAAGAGCAAGTCCCAAGACGCGCGACACCGCAGAATACCGACCGCAGAATACCGGCAGGCAACCGTATCACGGCAGGCGCGGACCGCCCGGCGCGCCGCCCAACACGCAGATTTTCCTACTCAGCCCGTCCCGGATACGGCATAATGCACGTATCGGCCAAGCTGCTCCCTGCGCCCCGGCGCATTGCGGGGGCTTGCCGCAACAAACAGCCGGCGTCAGCGTCATGCAGCCTCGGCAGCAGATACGCCGGCAGGCCGGCGGCAGATGATGAGGCAGGCAGGCATGCTGCAATTCAGCGGCGTCAGCAAATCCTTCTGGACCGGGAAAGCCCGCAAGGTGATCCTGCACGATGCCTCGTTCCGCATCGAGCAGGGCGACTCGCTGGGCATTCTGGCCGCCAATGGCTCGGGCAAGACCACCATCATCAACATGATCGCCGGGCTGGAAAAACCCGACGAGGGCAGCATCACGCGCAACTGCCGGGTCTCGTTTCCGTTGGGGTTCATGGGCGGGATCGTGCCGCGCCACAGCGCCACCGAAAACGCCCGCTACATCGCCCGGCTCTATTCGCTGGACCCCGACGAGGTGGAAGCCTTTTGCCGCTGGCTGTGCGACATCGGCGATTATTTCGACATGCCGGTGGGCACGTTCAGCCAGGGCATGCGCGCGCGTTTTGCCTTTTCGCTGATGCTGGCGCTTGAATTCGACCTCTATCTGGTGGACGAAGGCATGCCCGCCACCACCGATGTCGCCTTCAACCGGCGTGCCGGGGCGATCCTGAAGGAACGGCTGGACGCGGCAAGCGTGGTCATCGTATCGCACCAGGCCGAAACGCTGGAGCGCTACTGCCGTTCGGCAGCGGTGTTGCGGGATGGAAAGCTACATATGTTCGACACGCTCGAAGAAGCGAAATACATGTATGACTATGAAACCCAAAGCTAGACGCTTCCGCCTGCGTCTGGGCGATGACCCCTCGGGCGCGCCCAACCCCAGTGTTGGCCCCGCCGCACCGCCGGCTTCCGTGGCCGCATCTACTGCCAGCGCCGCGCCGGCAACGGCTGCGGTGGGTGCGGGCGTGCGCCGGCCTCAGCCGCCGCAGTCGCCGCACGCGCCACGGCCGCAAGCGCAGCCACAGTCCCAGGCGCAGCCGCAGTCCCAGGCGCAGCAAGCACCGGCCAATGCCGATACCCCTGCCGATGCCCCTGCCGATGCCCCCCCCGCCCCACGCCGCATCGCAACCGAGGCAATGGCCATGGCCGCCGCCAAGGTGCGCGAGGCCACAGGCCAGTCACCCCGCCACGCCGCCCCATCCACCGCTGCGGATACCGCCACCACCGGCCCCGCCGCTGCCGCCGAAGCCCGCACCGCGCCGCCACACCAGCCTCAGGGCGAATCCGTCGCCGCGACCGCCCGGCAATCGGACGCGCAAGCGCCAACCGCCGCTGCCCCGGCGGCACCATCCCCGCCCGCCCGGCGCGCCAGCACGCATGGCACCGATCTGGAGGTGTCCTCCGAGATCGAGGCCGAACTGGCCGCGATCCGCGCCGAGGAACTGACCGGGCGCCAGTTGCGCATGGCGATGCGCGTGGCGCAAAAACACGGGATCAAGGCCAGCTCCGGGCTGGAGGCGGTGCGCCTGCTGCGACGTCAGGGGATCGATCCGTTCGAACATTCGACGCTGCTCGACATCGTGCGCAACCGCGATGAGCCAAGCCGCGCGCTGACCACCACCACCGAGCCGCCGCTGCCGCGCACCTATCGCCAGCCGCAGCCGCCGGGGCAGGCCGCACAGGGCGCCGCCCTGCGCTCTGAAGAGATCGGGCGCATCCAGCGCGACATCGCGCACCGCCGCCGCCGCCGCCTGGCGCTGCTGGGGGCGCGGCTGCTGGTTTTCGTGACGCTGCCGACGCTGATTGCGGCGTGGTATTTCTACATGATCGCCACGCCGCTTTATGCCACCAACACCGAATTCGTCATCCAGCAGGCCGATTCCCAGCCATCGGGCGCGGCCGGCGGCCTGGGGGGGCTGTTTTCCGGCACCGGACTGGCGACATCGCAGGATTCGGTGACGGTGCAGAGCTATCTGCAATCGCGCGAGGCGATGCGCCGGCTCGATGCCGATCACGGTTTCAAGGCGCATTTTCAGGACCCCACCATCGACCCGCTGCGCCGGCTGGCCGTGGATTCCACCGACGAGGCCGCCTACCGGCTCTACCGGCGCATGGTGCAGATCGCCTATGATCCGACCGAGGGCATCATCAAGATGGAGGTCATCGCCTCGGACCCTCAGACCAGCGAGGCGTTTTCGCGCGCACTCATCCACTATGCCGAAGAGCAGGTGGATCAACTGACCCAGCGGTTGCGTGAAAGCCAGATGCGCGACGCGATGGAAAGTTTCGAACGTTCCGAGTTGCGCACCGTCGAGGCACAGATGCGGGTGCTTGAACTGCAAGAGCGCTTTCAGGTGCTTTCCAGCGAGGTCGAGGTGACGCTGCTGACCCAACAGATCACCACGCTGGAAGGCCAACTCAACCAGGAGCGGCTGAACCTGCAGGATCTGATGGCCAATGCCCGCCCCAATGCCGCGCGCGTGCAACAGATCGAACGGCGCATCGCCGGACTTGAGGCGCAGATCGGCACCCTGCGCTCCAGCCTGACACGCGGCGGCGCCGGTGGCGAGGTCTCTTTGGCGCGGGTGCAGCGCGAACTGGTCATGGCCGAGGCCGATGTCGCCACGCGCCAGTTGATGCTCGCGCAGTCGCTGCAACAGCTTGAGGCCGCCCGGATCGAGGCCAACCGCCAGGTGCGCTACCTGTCGATGGGTGTAAGTCCAGTGGCACCGGACGAATCGACCTATCCGCGACGGTTCGAAAACACCGCGCTGGCCTTCCTGATCTTCGCCGGGGCCTATCTGATGATCTCGATGACGGTTTCGATCCTGCGCGAACAGGTCACAAGTTGATCCTGCGTGCCACTTTCGGCGGCAAGCCGGGACAGGATGATGCAAGATAAGGCGTCTTTCCCGCCCTGCGAAAGCGCCAGGGAATAGCTTTGCCACCGGGCCCTGCCTGGCGGGACACCTTTTTTCAGGCGCCATGCCGGCGCGAACCCCCGTCGCCGGCGGCACGCACCATTGCCACCACAAAGCCCGCCCCACCCTTGCCCAGCGCGGCGCGCAATGCCAGATTCCCCCCAAGGCCGGTCCGAGGCCAGATCGAAATCCACAACGGAGACCACAATGCTTGCCCCGTCCCCTTCCTCCGCCTCGCCCGGCCGCCATCTGGCCGCACTTGCCATCGGTGCAGCGCTGCTTCCCGCCGCCGCCCTCGCCGCGCCCGAGGGCTGGTCGCCCCTGATGGAGCCCGCCGAACTTGCGGCATTGCTGGAGGCCCATGGCGACGACATCCGCGTCGTGCATGTGACCGGCGATTTCAGCGCCGGGCATATTCCGGGCGCCGGCTTCGCACCCTATGGCCAGTGGCGCAGCGCCCCGCCCAATCCCGGTGCCCTGCGCAGCCCCGAGGAATTCGCCGCGCTGGCGCGCGATCTGGGCATCGAAACCGGCACCCCGGTCGTGGTGGTGCATTCGGGCGCCAATGCCACCGACATGGGGGCCGCCGCGCGGGTCTACTGGACACTGAAATCGCTTGGCGTCGAGGATCTGGCGCTGCTCAATGGCGGCTTCGCCGCCTGGCAGGAGGCGGGGCTCGCGGTCAGCACCCAGCCTGTCGGCATCATGCCATCGGATCTGAGCGCGCAGTGGAGCAACGAATGGCGCGTCACCACCGAAGAGGTGGCGCAACTGATCGAAACCGGCGACACGCGACTAATCGATGCCCGCCCCACCGATTTCTTCAGCGGGCTGCAATGGTCGGTCGCCGCCCCCGGCACGATCCGCGGCTCGGCCAATCTGACCTACGAATCCTTCTTTGACGGCACAAGGATGCGCGACAGCGATTTCATCCGCGCCCTGGCCGAACGTGAAGGATTTGCCGACTCGCCGCTGACGGTGAGCTTTTGCAACACCGGGCATTGGGCGGCGATCAACTGGTTCGCGCTCAGCGAACTGGCCGGGATCGAAAACACCCGCCTCTATGCCGAGAGCATGGCCGAATACGCCGCAGAGAATCTGCCGCTCGACAACGCCCCCAACCGCCTGACCTATTACTGGCGCTCGACGACGCGCTGGCTGGCGGATCTGTTCTGATGCTGGGGCGGCGTCTGGGCCTGGCACTGGCAGCGCTGGCACTGGTGGCCGGCACCGCCGTGGCCGCCGGGCCGCGCGCGGGGCTGCTGGTGGCGCTGGGTATCGGCTTCGGGCTGGTGCTGGAGGGGCTGCGCTTCGGCTTTGCCGGCCCCTGGCGGGCGATGATCGCCGAGCGCGACGCGCGCGGGCTGCTGGCGCAACTGCTGGCCATCGGACTGACCGCAGCGCTGGCCTTTCCGCTGCTGGCCGCCGCGCCGGGCGAATTGCAGGGCGCGCATGCACCCGTGGGGCTGGCGATGATCGGCGGGGCGTTTGTCTTCGGCGCGGCGATGCAGGTGGTCATGGGCTGCGGCTCGGGCACGCTGGTCAATGCCGGCTCGGGCAATGCCATCGGGCTGGTGGCGCTGGCGGGCTTCGTTGCCGGCAGTTTTCTGGGCACGCTGCATCTTGGCTGGTGGACGGGCCTTGGCAGCCTGCCGGTGATCTCGGCGCAATCGCTGGCCGGGGCGCAGGGCGGGCTGATGGCGACGCTGGCCGCGCTGGCGGTGGTGGCGGCATTCCTGATCTGGCGCGCCGAGCCGGGCAAGCGGCTGCCGGCCAGGCGGCTGTTCTGGGCGGCTGCGCTGATTGCCGCGCTTGCGGTGCTCAATCTGGTGATTGCCGGCCAGCCCTGGGGCATCGTCTACGGGCTGGGGCTCTGGGGGGCGAAACTGGCGCAGGCCGGCGGCGCCGATCTGGCCGCCAATGCCTTCTGGGCAGCGCCGGCCAATGCCGCGCGGCTGGACGCCTCGGTGCTCACCGATGTTACCTCGCTGACCAATATCGGGCTGATCCTGGGCGCCTTTCTGGTGATGCGCGGGCGGGCCGACCCCGGCGCGCCGGTGGCGCCGCTGGCCGTGCGCGGCTGGGCCGGGGTACTGATTGCCGGGCTGGTGCTGGGCTATTCGGCGCGGCTGGCCTTTGGCTGCAATGTGGGTGCCTTCTTCAGCGGCATCTCCACCGGCAGCCTGCATGGCTGGGTCTGGTTCGCGGCGGCCTTTGCCGGCTCGGCCTGGGGGCTGAAGCTGCGCCCGCTGGTTCTGGTGCCGGCGCGCCGGGGGGCGACGGCATGAACGCGCCATTTCTGACCCGCCCACGCGTCGGCCTGCTGGCGCTGGCCCTGGTGGCGGCGATCATCGCCTGGGACAGCGCGCGCTCCGGCCTGCCTGATCCCTTCCGCAGTCCGGCCCCGATGGCACTGGGTTCCGGCGCCGCGCCCGAAGGCGCGCATTGCAGCGCCAACTGAGCAGGCAGGAGTGCCGCAAAAACACCATGGGTAACAAAAAACCGCTGGCCGCAAACCGGGTCAGCGGTTAACTTCAAAGCCTTGTTTTCTTCACAGGAGATTTCCATGCGTATGGTCAAGTTCGCCGCCGTCGGGCTGGCGCTGGCATTGAGTGGCTGCATCGACGTTGAAATGGATTCAGCCATCCTTGGCCCCGATCAGGCGCGCGTGACCGGCCATATCGAGGTCAACCGCGGCATGTTCGAGATGATGGGTGGCGCCGAAGAATTCTGCCCCGCCGAAGAAGGCGGCACGATCGAGATGCTCGATGATGCGGCGCGCTGCAACATCCTGATGGAAGGCACCTTCGACGAGGTCTTCGCCAAGAACGAGGATGGCTCGCCCAGCCCGGTGGCAACCGATCGCGGCGACGGCACGGTGCATGTGACCTTCCCGCTGGGCGATCTGACCGGCGACATGGACGAAATGCGCGCCGATCCCGCCATGGCGGCGATGTTCCGCCCCATGCTCGAAGGCCACAGCATCAGCCTGAGCATCTCGGGGGCGCAGATCGTGTCCAGCAACGGCACCATCTCGGCCGATGGCTCCCGCGCCACGATCAGCTTCGCGCTGACCGACATTCTGGACGATACCGCCGATATCCCCGAGATTTTCGAGGCGGTGGTGCGCTACTGAGCTATTGCGGGGCGGCGCGCTCGGCAAAACCGCGCAGCGCCGCCACGATCCGCGCAAAGGAATCGCGCGCGCCCGCAACCATGTGGCGCGCGCGCAGATAGCCGTGAACCATGCCCGGCTCCTCGGTCAGGGCGACGGATACCCCGGCCTCTGCCAAGCGCGCGGCATATTCCACCCCGTCCGAGGCCAGCGGATCGCATTCGGCAATGAAGATCGCCGTCGGCGGCAGCCCCGTGAAACTCTCGGCGCTCAGCGGCGCCGCGGTCGGGTTGAGCGCCGGCTGGGGGCCATCGAAACGCACCTGCGCATAAAACTCCACATCTGCCCGCGTCAGCATCGGCGCATTGGCGTGGCGCGTGTAGCTGGGCAGGCTCATCGCACCACCCAGCCCCGGATAGATCAGCACCTGCGCGGCGATCCCGTCGATATGTGCCGCCACCGCCGCCGCCAGATTGCCGCCCGCACTGTCGCCGGCCAGAACCTTGGCCCCCGGCACCGCCGCCGCAACCGCCAGCGCGTCGTTGAAGGCCGCCGGGTGCTTGTGCTCGGGCGAAAGCCGGTAATCGACGGCAATCAGCCGCACCCCGGCACCATGGCTGAGTTCGGCACAGATCGCGTCATGGCTGTCCAGCCCGCCCACCACGAAACCGCCGCCGTGATAATAGATCACGCTTACCCCGTCCCGCGCACCCTCGGGCGTATAGATCCGGCAGGCGACCCCCCCGACATGACGATCCTCGACGTGCAGGCCCGGCGGGTGCGGGTGATCGAAAAGCGCGCACATCGCATCATAAAAGCCGCGCTGCTCGGCAATCGAGCGGCTGGCGGAATCGGACGGATAGGCGGCCTCTGTGCGGGCAATAAAGGCGCGCATGTCCTTGGCCAGCCAGTCGTAATCGCGCATGGTTTCACTCATCCCTGGGCTCCTGTGGTTTGTCGCAGCGCCTTGACGAGCTTTCGCCAGACCGCGCGGTGTCGGTTACGATAATGCAGCGCGGCATAGATCGGCTGCGTCAGCGCCGGCGCCCCGGCGATCAGCCGTGCCTGCCCTTCCTGCACCAGACGTTCGGCGACGCGCTCTTCCTGAAAGCCCGCCACCCGCTGCGTCAGGATCAGCCCCTGCACCGTGGCGCTCTGCCCCGCTGCCAGCGGTGGCGCGCTCAGATGCGGCAACAGCGCGGCATGGGTGCGCGCGAAGGCCGGCGAGAGATTGGCCATGACATAGCGATCAGATGTCACCTGCGCCAGTTGCTCAAGCCCGGCATCCAGCGGTGCGATCATCCGGTAGGTCAGCTCGCCCAGCGATTCAAAATGCAGATCCGGCGAAGGATGCGGCGTGAACAGCAGCGCCAGATCCAGCAGCCCGCCCTGCACATCGCGGCACATCTGCGCCGAATAATCAGCCTCGATATAGAGCCCGGCCTGCGGCAGCAGCGCACCGAGCACCTGCAACCAGCGGCCCGGATCGCCCATCGCCAGATCGTTCTGCAGGCCCAGCCGGATCGCCATGGCCTGCCCATCGGCACCGCGCGCCGCAGCGCGTGCCTCGGTCCAGGCATGGCGCAGGGCACGGGCATGCGGCTCAAAGCGCAACCCCTCGGTGGTCAATTCGGTGCCCGCGCGCGAGCGGCGAAACAACCGCACCCCCAGCGTACGCTCCAGCGCCACCACGCGCCCCGAGACCGTCGATTGGGTCACCCCCAGCCGCTCGGCCGAGCGGTTGAAGCTGCGCGTCTCGCACAGATCCAGAAAGGTATCGATCTGCTCAGGCTGCACCGGTCGGTTCCCAGGGCGATTGCGGAGGCGATTGCAGGCGCGGTTGCGGCGTCATCTTGGCGCAAATACGCCGGGGAGTGAATGGCCACAACGGCCTGAGGCAGCCGGCACACCCCGCATCATGCCTGCCCTTTCAGCACGAGCGGCAAGCCTGCGGCAATGAACACCACCCGCCCGGCCTGCGCCGCAAGATCCTGATTGAGCCGCCCCGCCGCATCGCGAAACCGGCGTGCCAGCGCATTTTCCGGCACGATGCCCAGCCCCACCTCATTGGCCACCGCCACCACCACCCCGGCGCGTGCGGTCAGCGCTTCGCGCAAGGCGCGGCACTCGGCGTCAAGATCGTGCCCGGCCAGCAAATGGTTGCTCAGCCACAGCGTCAGGCAATCGATCAGCACCGCCGCGCCAGCCGGCGCCGATGCCAGCGCTTCGGCCAGATCCTGCGGGGCCTCGATATCCTGCCAGCCATCGCCGGCACGCTCGGCGCGATGCCGGGCGATGCGGGCCTCCATTTCGGCATCGAAGGCTTGGGCGGTGGCGATATAGACCGGCGGCAGGACGCCGCTTGCCGCACGCACCAGCGCCTCGCCATGGCGGCTCTTGCCCGAGCGCGCGCCGCCCAGCACCAGCGTCAGATCAGCCATCGCTCCGCTCCCACCCGCTACCCAGTTCCAGCCAGGCGCCAAACCCGATCTCGGTGCGCCACCCCCTGAGGCCATCGCGAGCGGCCAGCGCGGCCTTGATCACCCCGGCATGGGTCACAACCAGCGCGGCACCCTGCGCCGCATCCGGGGTTGCCGCCTGCGCCGCGCGAAGCCCTTCGCGCGCACGCCGGGCCAGGGTGGCGACGCTCTCGCCGCCATGCGGGCGGGCGCCCTCCAGATCGGCCGCCCAGGCATCGAGCTCGGCGCGGGCGATGGCCTCCCAGCGCTGCCCCTCCCAGGTGCCGAAATCCATCTCGATCAGCCGCTGGTCCAGCGCCAGCGGCACGCCACGTGCCTGCGCCATCACTTCCGCCAGCCGCCGACACCGCGAAAGCGGCGAGGAGAACACACTGCCAAAGGGGGGCAATTCGCGTGCAAGCCGTGCCGCTTCGGCGGGAAAGCAAGCCGCCAGCGGCAGGTCGCTGCGTCCGTAGCACAGACCCTCTGCACCTTCGGGGCGCGTATGGCGAAGCAGGATCAATGCCATGCCAGCGCCCCCAGCCAGAACCCCAGCAGCGCCATCTGCTGCGCCGCACCCAGAATGTCGCCGCTCACCCCGCCCAGCCGCTGCCGCGCCCAGAACCAGATCGCCCCGCCCCCCGCAACCAGACCGGCCAGAGCGCAAGCCGCACCGCCCGGCCCCAGCCCCCAGAGCGCCAGGCCAATGCCCAGGGCAATGCCCAGCCCCAGCACCAGCCCGCCGCGCGCGCCCAGCACACCGGTCATGCCGGTGCCGCGGCCCTGCGCGCGCAGATAGGGGCCATGGCGCAACATCAGGGTCATGGCCGCGCGGCTCAGCGCCTGCCCGGCAACAAGGGCAACCACCGCCGCCGCCATCCCTGCTGCCGCCAGCCCGGCCAGGGCAAGCGCCTGCGCGCCAAGCACCAGCCCCAGTGCCAGCGCCCCAAAGGCCCCGATCCGGCTGTCACGCATGATTTCAAGCGCCCGTTCGGCCGGCCGGCCCGAGCCAAGGCCGTCGAATGTATCGGCCAAACCGTCCTCATGCAGCGCGCCGGTAATCAGCAGCCCCGCCGCCAGTGCCGCCAGCACCCCCAACGGCACCCCCCAGAGGCCCTGCCCCAGCCAGAAGGCCAGCGCCTGAAGCACACCCACCAACAGACCGACCGCCGCGAACCAGCCCGGCGCATGCGCAAAATCCGCCGCCTCGGCGCGCCCGGCCGGCAACCGGGTCAGAAAGATCACTGCCGCCCGCGCGCCCCGCATCGCTTGTCGCTCCGGCTCAGGCGGGGTTGCTGTCGCGGTTGGACACGCCCGCCTCATCGAAACTGGCCATTTCGGTCATCATGCGGGCCGCAGCGCGCAGAAGCGGCCAGGCCAGAAGCGCCCCGGTCCCCTCGCCCAGGCGCATGTCCAGTTCCAGCAATGGCCGGGCGTCAAGGTGATCAAGCAGCGCGCGATGACCGGCCTCATGCGAGCGATGCGCGAACACCAGTGCCGGGCGGATCGCCGGATCGAGCGCCAGCGCCAGAAGCGCGGCAGCCGTGGCGATGAACCCGTCCACCAGCACCAGCCGGCGCGCCTGCGCCGCAGCCAGCATGGCACCGGCCATCATGACAATCTCGAAGCCGCCGTATTCGGCCATCGCCGCGCGGGCGTCCAGCGCGCCGGTGCGGGCACAGGCGCGCGTCAGGATGTCGAGCTTGCGCTCCAGACCGGCATCATCGAGCCCGGTGCCGCGCCCCACCAGAACCGCCAGCGGCAAGCCGCTGAGCTTGTGCGAAAGAGCCGCTGCGGCGGCGGTGTTGCCGATGCCCATTTCGCCGAAGGCCAGCGCATCCCCCGCCGCCTCGCGCGCGACCGCCGCGCCTTGGGCCAGTGCGGCCTCGGCCTGCGCGGGGCTCATCGCCGGGCCATCCAGAAAACTTGCCGTGCCGGCACCGATGCGCCGTGCGATCAGATCCGGATGATCTATCGGCGTGCCGGCGACCCCGGCATCGACCACCTGCAAGCCGATCTCCTGCATCCGCGCAAAGACATTCGCCGCCGCGCCGCCATTGAGGAAATTCAGCACCATCTGCGCGGTCACTTCCTGCGGAAAAGCCGAAACGCCGGCCCGCGCGATACCGTGATCGGCCGCGAAAATGGTCAGCGTGCAGCTTTCCATGCGCGGCGCCAGAGAGTGTTGCAGCGCCGCGATCTGTGCGGCAAGCGCCTCGATCCGGCCCAGCGCGCCAAGCGGTTTGGTCTTGGTATCGATGACATGCTGGATCTGGCGGGCAAGGGTGTCGGTGGCGGTCACGGCTGGGCCTTTCGATTGGCAACGGTTGTGAGCGTTCTTAGCAGCCGGGTGATAAGACGCAACCGACCGTCACCGACACCACGGCACCAAACCCGACGCGCCGGCGGGCAAGTCCCGGCTGCGTCAGTTGCGCAGCGCCAGTTGCCGCTCGATCGTCTGGCTCAGGTCCATCAGCGTGAAGGGCTTGCCCAGAAAGGCCGAACGCGGAATGCGCGACAGCGCGGCGCTCAGTGAGTCCTCGGTATAGCCGGAAACGAACACCACCGGCGTGCCCGGCCGACGGGTCAGCGCCTGCGTCACCCAGGTAGGCCCGTCGATGCCGGGCATGATCACATCGGTGACAAAGATGTCCACCTTGAGGCCGAAATCCTGCAACAGCTCCAGCGCCTGTTCGCCATGCTCGGCCTCCAGCACCTGATAGCCCTTCAACCGCAGGGCGCGCGCGGCAAAGGCGCGCACCGGACCTTCATCCTCGACCAGCAGAACCATGCCGCCCTGCGCGTCTTGCCGGGCGGGGCCGGCGGGCGCGGCGACGACCTCAAGGCGCGGGCGGGCGGCACCCAGCACATTGCCGGCGGCGGAATCAGCCGATGAGGCCGGCGGCTCGCTCGATGAGCCGGCACCCGGCGCCTGTTGTGTCTCGTTTCTGCGCCGGCGCGATGTGGTGCCCGAAACGCCCGTCACACCGCCCGCCGGCACACCGTCGCCGCTCTCGGCATCGGGCGCGCCGGAACCGGCTTGCGCGGTATCGGCTCTGCCTGGTGTGACGACGGGATCCTCCGCGCCCAGCGGCGCGTGCGCCGGAGCGGTCGTGCCATTCATCGCCGGATCATCAGGTCCGCCGCCAGGCGCGTCAGCAGGCATTTCATCACGCGCTTCAACCGATACAGGCTGGCCGCTTCGCTCGGCCACGGGCGCGGGCGCGGGCGCGGGCAGGCCGACATCGGACTGCGCGGCGCCGATTTCAAGCGCGGCCTGCGCGATGGCGTCGTAGTCCTCGATGATCTCGGCCTCGCCCTCGTGATGGGCAACGAAATAGAGCGTGAAGACGGTGCCGGTGCCCTCGGTGCTGTCGGCAAAGATCCAGCCGCCCATTTGCTTGACGATGCCATAGGCCGTGGACAACCCCAGCCCCGTGCCTTCGCCCTGGCGCTTGGTGGTGAAGAACGGCTCGAAGATCTTTTCAAGCAGATCCTCGGGAATGCCGACGCCCTCGTCGATGACGCGGATCACCGCGTAATCGCCCTGCGGAATGCGCGCGCGCGCGCGTTCGACATCGCGCTCCAGCCGCAGCGCCTGGGTCTCGATACGGATTTCGCCCCCCATGGGCATGGCATCGCGGGCATTGACCACCAGGTTCATCACCACCTGCTCAAGTTGCCGGCGGTCGGCGCGGATGGTGCCCAGCGCGGGGTCATGTTGCAGGTTGAGCGTGATGCGCTCGCCGACCAGGCGGGTCAGCAGATGGGTCAGATCCTCCAGCAGGCTTTCCACCGAAAGGACCTCGGGCTTGAGGGTCTGCTTGCGCGAGAAGGCCAGCAACTGCCGCACCAGCGCCGCCGCACGATTGGCGTTCTGATGGATCTGCACGAGATCATTATAGTCCGGATCGAAGTGATCGCGATTGAGCAACAGCAGGTCACAATGGCCCGAGATCGCCGTCAGCAAGTTGTTGAAATCATGCGCCACCCCTCCCGCAAGCTGGCCGATGGCCTGCATCTTCTGGCTCTGCACGAAGCGCGCTTCCAGCGATTTCAGCTCGGTCGCATCGCTGATCACCGCCACCAACCCGTTGTCGCCCCCCGGACCGGTCGCGCGGCGCAGGATGATCTGGACATAGGTTTCCTGCCCGCCCTGCGTCGCGCGCAACACTTCCGGCCGGTTGAGCGCGCGCCCCTCGCGGGCGTCCTCCAGCCAGTCGGCCACTGGCCTGCCAAGCCCCTCGACCACTTCCCAGAAGAACCGATGCTCGCCCGGCGCCAACCCCAGCAGGCCACGCGCCAGCCGGTTGGTATCAAGGATGCGGCCATCGGCTCCCAGCAGCACCAGCGCCACGGGGATTTCCTCGAAGTTGTTGCGCCGGGGCAACGTGTCGGGCACCTCGCCGGCGGCCAGCCAAGCCGGCAGGAAATAGATGTCGCGCTGCCCGTCCAGCCCGGCGGCAGAAAAGGCCAGCCGGGTCTGCCCGCCACCGGGGCCGGGTAGCGCCAGCAGTTCGGGGTTCGGCGCACGCTTGAGCGCGGTGATCGTATCGGCCAGAAGCGGTGCGATCACCGCCAGATCATCTGCCTCCGACGGCGCGGAGGAGCGCTTGCCGCGCACCAGCTGGCGCAGCGCCGGATTGGCCGAAACCGGGCGTGCATCCGGGCCCAGCGTCAGGATCGGCACGCTCAGCGCCTCGGCCGAACGCCCCGCCATCGCGGCCTGCGGAATGAAGCGCCACACCAGCACCATCTCGCCCGTGGGCACATCGCCACCAGCCTCGACACGATGCACGCTCAACCGCAGCGCGGCCTCGCCACGGCTGAGGCTGCGACGGGCCTGCCGGCCGGCCAGCGCCTCGGCAATCAGTGCCGAAACCACGCGCGCCGGCTCGGCGCTCCAGCGCACCAGCAGATCCGCCGGGGTGAATTTCTGCTTCAGTATCAGTGAGCGGATCGCCAGATTTGTGGCCAGAAAGGCGCCGCGCCGGTCGGTCAACAACACCGGGTCGGCATCGTTGTCGATGGCCTCCTGCAACCGCGCAACCAGCGATTGCCCGGCCACGCGCCCGGTCACCAGGCTGAACCCCGCGCCGATGGCCATGAGCGCCATGGTGGTCGCCGCAACCAGCAACACCGCGCCGACCGGGCTGTCGCGCAGCAGGATCGCCACCGTGCCCAGCACCACCGCCAACGCCGCCAGCACCCGCGCCGCCGGGGCCAGCCGGGCCAGCAACCCGCGTAACAGCATCACCGCATCCGCTGGCGGCATGATGCCAAGCCGCGCAAGGCCCGTCACCGAAGGCGGCCGGGCGGTCTTGGCCGGCACGGGTTCGGGGGGGGCTGGTGGATTCGGGTCTGACACGGATACGCTCGCAGCAAAGACCGGGGATCGAGGCGGAAGGCGAGTTGGCAATATGCTGCCTCCCCATTGCGGCATATATGTTAACAGGAAGTGAACGGCGCAGGCTAGCCTTGCAGGGTGTCCATGCCAAGAGCCGCAGGCAGCCGGGTCAGCAGACCGTCCAACTGGGCAAAAAGCGCCGGCACGCCGCCGGTATGCACCACGCAGATCCCTGCATGATGTGCCACGGCAAAGGCTTCAGCCGCATGGGCCCGAAAGGCGGCAAATGTCTTTGCTGTATAGACTTCTTCCAGCAACAGCCCCTCACAGCGCGCGAATTCCATGAGCGCGGCATCGGCGGCGGCTGTCGGTGCCCCGTAGCCCGCGCCAAGCCATCGCATATCGACGCGGTAGTCAGGCAGTGCCGGCAACAGGCCGGTCAATCGGCAAAGCTCCGCCCAGATGGTTTGAATACGCGCGCGCAGATCGTCCTCGGCATATTCGACGCTGACCAGATGCACCTCATAGGGGAGGCCCAGCAGCGCGTTGCCAAACAGAAACCCCGCCTCGGTCGGCCCCATGGAGCCGGGCAGAAAGACTTGCCGGATGCCCGCCCCTGCCGCCCGGTCCTGTTGCAGGAGTTCGTCGGCACATAGCGCATAGCCCAGCGCCCCCAGCGCGGCCTCGCCGATGATATAGGGCCTGCGCCCGGCCCGGCGCAGGGCGGCGGCCTCGGCATTCAGCGCAGCGGCGCGCGTGGCCTCGTCCATGGCCCCCAGAAATCGCAGCCGCGCACCATGGAGCCGGCTGAGCGCGCTTTGCCGCAGGCTGAGGTCGGATTTGTCCGAATTGTGCAAAATCAGACATTCAAAACCGGAAATTGCCGCAGCTGCCGCTGTCAAACGACACAAATTCGATGAAGCCATGCCGCCAACCAGAAGGATATCAGCCCCTTCGTCACGCGCCGCCCCCAGCCAGAACTCCAGCGATCTGAGCTTGTTGCCGCCAATCGCAATGCCCATTTCATCGTCGCGCTTGACATAGAGGCCACCCCCGGCCTGGCCACCCAGCGCGGCGGCGATCGCCGGCAGGGGCTGCAAGCGGGTCGGCGCGTGCAGCAAGGGCAGGCGGGGCAGGGGAAACTCCAGCATTGGCAACCTCAGGGCTTTGCCCCTTTCTGCCTGCTTGCCTCGCATGCGGCAATCCCGTTGCATCATGCCGCCCTGCAGCGCCACGCCGCACCTGCCGCTGCCCACCGCCATTGACCGGTGCCCGATGCTGCGGCTAACTCACGCCATGCAGCCCGATGAAACCGACCACCGCCTGATCGCCGCCCTGCGCCGCAACGCCCGCGCGGGGCTTTCCGAACTGGCGGCGGAACTGGGGCTGAGCCGGGCCACGGTGCGCAGCCGTTTGCAGCGCCTGCTGGCCAGCGGCGAGATCGCGGGCTTCACCGTCATCACCCGCAGCGATCTGGCGCAAAGCCCGGTGCGGGCGCTGACGCTGGTGGCCATCGAGGGCACCGGCACCGACCGCACGGTGGCGCGCATGCTGGCGATGCCGGCGGTTCAGGCGGTGCACTCCACCACCGGGCGCTGGGATGTGATCGTCGAACTGGCCACCGACAGCCTTGACGCGCTCGACCAGACCGTGGCGCGGATCCGCAAGCTTGATGGCGTGACATCGAGCGAAACCAACCTGCTGATGTCATCGCGCCGCCCGACGCCCACGCGCTGAACCGCACTGCCCCATTGCCCCCTCGCAGGGGGGCTGGACCGCCCCCGAAACCCGCGCTATGCCGCCCGCAGAGGAGGCCACCGCCATGTCCAATCCGCTCTATGACGCGCTGTTCCACCCGCTTGCGCAACGCGATGAGGCATTTGTGCATCTGCCCGACGACGGCAACCTTTCAGGGCGCGCGTTTCATCGGCTGTGCGAGCAGGTGGCGGGGGCGCTCTTCCGGCTGGGGCTGGAGCCGGGCGACCGTATGGCGGTGCAGGTGGAAAAAAGCGCCCATGCCCTGGCGCTCTATGGCGGGGCGGTGATGGCGGGGGTGGTCTTCTTGCCGCTCAACACTGCCTATACGCCCGACGAGATTGCCTATTTCCTGTCCGATTCCGGCGCCACGCTGCTTCTGGCCGATGGCGGCCGGGCCGAGGCGCTGGCCCCGGTGGCCGAACGCTGCGAGGCCCATCTGATGGTGCTCAACGCCGATGGCTCGGGCTCGTTCGCTGAGTACATGGCCAACACCCCCGCAGGCTTTGCCCCCGCCGTGCGCCGGCGCGACGATCTGGCCGCGCTGCTTTACACATCGGGCACGACGGGGCGCGCCAAGGGGGCGATGCTGAGCCAGCTCAACCTGTTGTCGAATGCCGAGGTGCTGGCGCGCGAATGGCAGTTCGGCGCCGGGGATGTGCTGCTGCATGCGCTGCCGATCTTTCACACCCATGGGCTGTTCGTAGCCACCAACACCATCCTGCAGGCCGGGGGCAGCATGATCTTGCTGCCGCGGCTTGATGTCGATGCCCTGATCGCCCATCTGCCGCGCGCCACCTGCCTGATGGGCGTGCCCACCTTCTACACGCGACTGCTGGACGATCCCCGCCTGACCCGCGATCTTGTGGCGCATATGCGACTGTTCGTTTCAGGCTCGGCGCCGCTGCTGGCCGAAACCCATGCCGCCTTCGAGGCGCGCACCGGGCATCGCATCCTTGAGCGCTACGGCATGACCGAGACCAACATGAACAGCTCCAACCCCTATGCGGGCGAGCGCCGCGCCGGCACCGTTGGCCACCCCCTGCCCGGCACCGAAATCCGCATCACCGACCCCGAGAGCGGCGCCGAGCGGGCGCAAGGCGAGATCGGCATGATCGAGGTGCGCGGGCCCAATGTGTTCAAGGGCTACTGGCAGATGCCCGACAAGACCGCCGCCGAACTGCGCTCTGACGGATTCTTCATCACCGGCGATCTGGGGCGTTTCGATGCCGAGGGCTATTTGCATATCGTTGGTCGCCAGAAGGATCTGATCATCGCCGGGGGCTACAATATCTACCCCAAGGAGGTCGAACTGGCGCTTGACGAGGCACCCGGCGTCAAGGAAAGCGCGGTGATCGGCGTGCCGCATCCTGATCTGGGCGAGGCGGTGATCGGTGTGCTGGTGGCCGAGGACGGCGCCACCCCCGACCATCAGGCAATTCTGGCCAGGATCGGCCAGCAGATGGCACGCTACAAGATGCCGCGCGCCCTGGTGACGCTGCGCAGCCTGCCGCGCAACACCATGGGAAAGGTGCAGAAAAATCTGCTGCGCGAACAATTCAAGGACTGGTTCAAAAGCTAGTTTTCCGCTCCGGCGGACTGCGGAGTTGCCTTGTTTCCAGCCGGCCTTGCGGCACGGGGGCCAGGGCCGGGGCCGCGTTCAGCGCAGGACGAGGCCGCCTTCGCGCACCAGAAAACCGATCACCTCGTCGATCCCCGCCCCCTCGCGCAATCGCGCCATGACATGCGGTCGTCCGGCGCGGGCGCGCGCGGTATCGGCTTCAAGCAAGGCCAGATCGACGCCGACATGCGGCGCCAGATCGGTCTTGTTGACCACCAGCAGGTCGGATTTCGTCAGCCCCGGCCCGCGCTTGCGCGGAATGTCCTGCCCGGCGGCGGTGTCGATCACATAGATCGTCAGATCGGCCAGTTCCGGCGAGAATGTCGCCGCCAGATTGTCGCCGCCGGATTCGATCAGCAGCAAGTCAAGATCGGGGAAGCGGGCATTCAGTTCGGCCACCGCGGCAAGGTTGATCGAGGCATCCTCGCGGATCGCGGTATGCGGGCAGCCGCCGGTTTCGACGCCGCGGATGCGATCTTGCGGCAGGACCTGCGCGCGCATCAGATATTCGGCATCCTCACGGGTGTAGATGTCGTTGGTGATCACCGCCATCGAACAGCGCGAGGCCAGCGCGCGCGCCAGATGCTCGCTCAGCGTGGTCTTGCCCACCCCCACCGGCCCGCCAATACCCACCCGCAGGGGTCCGTTCATGGATCTGCTCATGTTCATGTCCGAAACAGCCTCACTTCCTTCACCTCATGGCGCATCGCCGCCAGATCGGCGGCCAGCGCGGCATTGGCGATCGGCGGATCGCCTGCACGCGCGATCCCCTCGGCAAGATCGACGATGACGGGTTGCAACCGGGCCAGCACCGCCTGCCCCTCGGACTGGCCCAGCGGAACATGCCGTGTGGCAATGATGACAAGATTGCTGGCAAAAGCCTGCAGGTAGAGCGCCAGAACCACCGCCACCGGCAGGCCCAGCCCGGCAGCCGCCTGCCCCAGCGCCACCGGCAAGGGCCGCGGCGGCAAGGCGCGCCCGCCCAGATGGCCAACGGTGCGCGCCAGCGCCGCGCCTTGTTCAAGCGTCTCGCCCAACCGCTCGGCCGAGGGGGCAAGCGCACGGGCGAGCGTATCGAGAGCCTCGAAATCCGCCCCCGGCGCCAGTGCACGCGCCAGAACCACGCCATCCTGACGCCCTGCCCCGTGCCGCAACACCCCGCGCAGCCAGTGCTCCAGCGTTGCGCCGTCATGCACCACGCCGTCGGCCACCACCTGCTCCAACCCGTGCGAATAGGCAAAGGCACCCGTGGGAAATGCCGGCGAGAGCCATTGCGACAGGGCCAGAAGCGGGCCGGGATGCACTTCGGGCGGCAGGGTCATTCGCGGCCGTGCCGGTGGTGGCCATGTTCCTGCCCGTGATCATGACCGTGATCATGGCCCATTGTCCGGCCATGGCCATAGGCGCCGCCCTCGGGCGTGAAGGTGGCGATGGCTTCGTGCACCTCGGCACCAAGCTGGCGCAGCATCGCCTCAAGCACATGGTCGGCGCGGATCACCAGTTGGTCAGGGCCGATCTGGCAGGGCGTATGGCGGTTGCCGATATGCCAGGCCAGTCGCGGCAACGCGCCACGCACCACCAGAACCGGTTCGGGTGCAGCCTTGATGGCGACGGCGCGGCCATCGTCCAGAAGCAGTGCATCGCCATGATTGAGACCGCTGGCCATCGGCAGATCGACCAGAAAAGCCCAGCCGGCGTCGGTTTGCAGCCGCTTGCGCCGCAGCAGACGCCCCTCATAATTCAGGGCGACGCTGGCGGCGGCTTCGTGCCAGGCCCCGGCGCGTGCCAGGCTGCGGGCGCAGGGGATCTCGGTCATGGCAGGCTCCATCCGGATGGCCGGCAGGCCGCGCCGGAGCGGAGCGCGCTCAGAGGCCCAGCTTGTCGCGGAAAACGTGATAGACGATGATCTCGCGCTTGATGCCGCGTCGCGCCAGTTCGGCATCGCCGAGCGCTTCCAGACGGGCGATCTGGTCGGTGCGCGCACGGCGCTCCAGATAGGCGTTGAAACCCTGCCCGATGCGAGCGAACAGATGATCGGCCTGAAGGCGCAGCCGGTCGGGCAGATCGTTGGAGGTCGTGTATGCCATCGGAAACCCCTGTGTTGTGTGGTTTCCTCCCCTGCGCACCAGGGTAGGGCAGAATTACTGCCCTTTCCATTGCCGGTTTGATATGCCTGCCCTGCACCAGCGTCATGCCTGTTTTCCTGCTGCCCATGATTTGTGCTCAATACATGAAATAGCGTTGCGCCAGAGGCAGTTCGCGGGCCGGTTCACAGCGCAGCAACACCCCGTCGGCGCGTACTTCGTAGGTTTCGGGGTCAACCTCGATAGTCGGCAGGAAGGCGTTCAGCTTCATGTCGGTCTTGGCCAGGTCACGGCAGCCCTCAACCGGCAGCACGCCCTTGCCCAGCCCCAACCGCTCGCCCACCCCGTCTTCGAAAGCGGCGCGGCTGACGAAAGTGACGGCGCTGGCCTCCAGCGCCCGGCCAAGGGCTGCGAACATCGGGCGCGAATAGACCGGCTGCACCGGGATCGAGGCATTGGGATCGCCCATCTGCGCCAGCACGATCGAGCCTCCCAGCAGCACCATTTCCGGCTTGGCACCAAAGAAGGCCGGGCTCCACAGCACCAGATCGGCGCGCTTGCCCACCTCGATGCTGCCGATATGGCGCGCCATCCCGTGCACGATGGCAGGGTTGATGGTGTATTTGGCGATGTAGCGCTTGACGCGCGCATTGTCGTTGGCGCCGGTTTCCTCGGCCAGGGCGCCGCGCTGCACCTTCATCTTGTGCGCGGTCTGCCAGGTGCGGGTGATCACCTCGCCCACCCGCCCCATCGCCTGACTGTCCGAGGCGATGACCGAAAAGGCGCCGAGATCGTGCAGGATGTCCTCGGCGGCGATGGTTTCACGCCGGATGCGGCTTTCGGCGAAGGCCACATCCTCGGGCACCTTGCGGCTCAGATGATGGCAGACCATCAGCATATCGAGGTGCTCCTCGATAGTGTTGACGGTATAGGGCATGGTCGGATTGGTCGAGGAGGGCAGGATATTGGCCATCCCGCAGACCTTGATGATATCGGGCGCATGCCCGCCGCCCGCGCCCTCGGTATGGAAGGCATGAATGGTGCGCCCGCCGATAGCGGCGAGCGTGTTTTCGACAAAACCCGACTCGTTGAGCGTGTCGGTGTGAATCATTACCTGCACATCGGTTTCCTCGGCAACGCTCAGGCAACAGTCGATGGCCGCCGGGGTGGTGCCCCAGTCCTCGTGCAGCTTGAGCGCGCAGGCGCCGGCGCGCACCATCTCGTGCAGGGCGGCGGGCAGGCTGGCATTGCCCTTGCCGGCCAGGCCCAGATTGACCGGCAGCGCGTCGAAGCCTTGCAACATGCGCCCGATGTGCCAGGGGCCGGGTGTGGCGGTGGTGGCCAGTGTGCCATGCGCCGGGCCCGTGCCGCCACCCAGCATCGTGGTGATGCCCGAATGCAGCGCATCCTCGATCTGCTGCGGGCAGATGAAATGGATATGCGCATCGAAGCCGCCGGCCGTCAGGATCCTGCCCTCGCCGGCAATGACCTCGGTGCCGGGGCCGATGATGATGCCGATGCCGGGCTGGGTATCGGGATTTCCGGCTTTTCCGATGGCATGGATGCGCCCGTCCCTGAGCCCGACATCGGCCTTGTAGATACCCGTCCAGTCGATGATCAGCGCATTGGTGATGACCGTATCCACCGCCCCGGCGGCGCGGGTGACCTGGCTCTGGCCCATGCCGTCGCGGATGACCTTTCCGCCGCCGAATTTCACCTCCTCGCCATAGGTGGTCAGGTCGCGCTCGACCTCGATGATCAGATCGGTGTCGCCCAGCCGCAGCCGGTCGCCGGTGGTGGGGCCATACATATCGGCGTAATCAGGGCGCGGAATTTTGTAGGGCATGGTCTCTCCTGCGGCTCAGGCGCCGTGGTTACGTGGGGGCCGGGCAAAGACTGATGCGGCCGCGCAAGCACCGTGCGTCATCTCCATCACAGATCCCCCATGACCTGCCCGTTGAACCCATAGACCCGCCGCAAGCCGCCATAGGGCACCAGCCGCACCTCGCGGGTCTGGCCCGGCTCGAAGCGAACGGCGGTGCCGGCAGGGATATCGAGGCGCTGGCCACGCGCGGCGGCGCGGTCGAAGCGCAGGCCTGGGTTGGCCTCGGCGAAATGGTAATGGCTGCCCACCTGCACCGGCCGGTCGCCGGTATTGGCCACCGCCAGAACCGTTACCGGATACCCGGCGTTGATCTCTATATCGCCTGCGGCGGGAAAGAACTCTCCGGGGATCATCATCACCCCCCTCAAAGCACGGCCAGCACGGCACCGCCCAGCGCCACCGCGCCACCCGCCAGCCGCACCGCCCATGGCCCCAGCCGGCCCAGCCCAAGCCCCAGCCCTTGCAGCGCCGCCGTCGCCAGCACGAAACCCGCAGCATAGCCCAGCCCGCCCGGCCCCTCGACACCATGCGCCCAGCCATGCGCCGCGCCGAATACCGCCACCGCCACCACCGCCGGGCCCAGCGGCGCGCGAAGGGCCAGCGCCACCGCCGCCCCCAGAACAATCACCGAGGCCAGAATTGCATGCTCCACCAGCGCCAGTTCCGCCCCACCGGCGCCCGCCAGTCCGGCCAGCGCCATCGCGACCAGGAACGCCCCCGGCAGCGCCCAGCGCGCCCGGCCGCCGGTCAGGGCTGCCCAAAGCCCCACCGCCACCATGGCGAGCAGGTGATCGAGGCCAAGGACCGGATGCGCCAGCCCGGCACCGAACCCGCCGGCATGGTCTTGATGCGGATGGGCCCAGGCCGCAGCCGGCAACAGCGCAAGGACGGATGCAAGGACGCGTGCAAGGGCCAGAAAACGCATGAAGAACCTCTCAACGGATGGGGTGGTGAACGGTGACAAGCTTGGTGCCGTCAGGAAATGTGGCCTCGATCTGCACGGACTGAACCATTTCGGGGATGCCTGGCATGCATTGCCCGGCGGTCACGACATGCGCGCCAGCCTCCATCAGATCGGCGACGCTGCGGCCGTCGCGCGCGCCCTCAACCACGAAATCACTGATCAGCGCCACGGCCTCGGGATGGTTGAGCAATACGCCCCGCGCCAGCCGGCTGCGCGCCACCATCGCCGCCAGGCTGATCATCAGCTTCTCGCGTTCGCGCGGTGCCAGGTTCATGCGCTCCCCCCTGCCATCTGCCAGACCCGCGGCAGGGGCGCCTGGCGGAGAGTTTCCAAAAGCCGTGCAATCTGTCGCCTGAGCGGCCAACTCTCGGATGCCATCAGCCGCACCACCAGTTTTCCGTCAAAGCCCGAAGCGCCGCCCGTCACGCCTGGCTCGTGCAATGCGTCACGCGCGCTGGCCAGCCGGTCCTCGGCGCCGCGCGCCACCAGCACCAGGCTGGCAAAGGCGCGTGCCCCGCCCAGAACCGCCGAACCGGCGGCAAGCGCGGCCTGGTCCAGCACCAGAGGCTCCAGCCAGATCGGCTGGCCATCGCGGGTGATCGCGCGGTGATCCGACAGAAACAGCCTGGCCGGCATTTCACCCATTGCCGCGCGCCCCAGCACCACGGTTTCCAGCGTCAGGCATGAGGCATCGCCCATCAGCACGATCTCGGTGCGCCGCTCCAGGGCGCTGGCCTCGTAAAGGATGGTCTCTTGCGGCAGCCAGTCCAGATGCGCCCCCGCGCCGAGGCTGTGGCGCACCTGCATCCGGGCGCAACCGCTGCCGGCGCGATAGGCGCGCTCGGCGGTCTGGGTGGTCGCCACGGCCCGGCAATCCGATGCAAGCTCAAGCGAGAGTTCCAGCCGGTCACCGCCGGTCAGACCGCCGGAAGTGTTGAGGAAAACCACCTCAAGCCCGGCATCTTCCGAAGCCGTGCCCGCACGGCCCGGCGCGGCCAGAATGATTGCCCGCGCCGAGCCCGCCTGCGCAAGATGCGCCAGTCTTGTACGTGCACCGTGCAGCGCAAGCGCCACATGCGCGCGGCCCTGGCTGCGCTGGTGGCGGATTGGATCGGCTGTCACGCTGTTCACACGCGGCACTCCTGCCTTGGGCTTGCCCTCGACTTGGCTGAGTACATCGACACCGGGCAATCCCCTCGCACGCTCACCGGCAATCGCATTACCCGCGCCCCGTTCGATCGCACAAGAAATCGGCAACAAGACCATCAACGCCCAACAAACCGGCAGGCACGAAAGCCCGCACAGGGCCACGCGGCCCGGCGCTGGTGCGCATTCCGGATCATCGAAAGGGATAAATTTCAAACTTGAAATTTATCTCGCCAAATGCCAATCTGTCCGCAACACAGAACAGGGAGACTCGCCCATGAAGATCCTCTGCCTTGGGGGCGGCCCGGCGGGCCTGTATTTCGCCATCTCGATGAAACTGCGCGACCCCTCGCACCAGGTCACCGTGCTGGAGCGCAACCGCGCCAACGACACCTTTGGCTGGGGCGTGGTGCTGTCGGATGATGCGCTGTCGAAAATGCAGGTCAACGACCCCGTCTCGACCGAGGCGATCCGCGATCATTTCGCCTATTGGGACGACATTGCAGTGGTGCACGCCGGGCATCGCTCGGTTTCCGGCGGGCATGGCTTTGCCGGGATCGGACGCAAGCAGATGCTGGTCCTGCTTCAGGCACGGGCGCGCGAACTGGGCGTCGATCTGCGCTTCGAGGCCGAATTCAAGACCGCCGAGGACTATCGCCACGACTATGATCTGGTGGTCGCATCGGACGGGATCAACAGCCTGGTGCGGCGCGAATACGAGAGCGTCTTCAAACCCGATATTGATGTGCGCCGCTGCAAGTTCGTCTGGCTGGGCACGCATCAGAAATTCGATGATGCGTTCACCTTCATTTTCGAAAAGACCGCGCATGGCTGGGTCTGGGCGCATGTCTATCAATTCGACGACACCACCGCGACCTTCATCGTCGAATGTCTGCCCGAAACCTGGGATCGCTGGGGTTTCGAGCATATGTCGAAGGAAGAAACCGTCGAAACCTGCCGCAAGATCTTCGCGGCGCATCTGGACGGGCATGCGCTGATGTCGAACGCCGCGCATCTGCGCGGCTCGGCGGTCTGGATGCAGTTTCCGCGGGTGATCTGCGAGCGCTGGTATCATGAGAACGTGGTGCTGATGGGCGATGCCGCCGCCACCGGGCATTTCTCGATCGGCTCGGGCACGCGGCTGGCGTTTGATTCGGCCATCGCGCTGGCCGAGTTCCTGCACAGCGAACCGACGCTTGACCAGGCGTTCGCCCGCTATCAGGAAGAACGCCGGCTGGAGGTGCTGCGGCTGCAATCGGCGGCGCGCAACTCGCTGGAATGGTTCGAGGAAGTCGAGCGCTATCTGGACATGCCGCCGCCGCAGTTTGCCTATTCGCTGCTCACGCGCAGCCAGCGCATCAGCCACGAAAACCTGCGCCTGCGCGATCCCGACTGGCTGCGCGCCACCGAAGACTGGTTTCAGACCCGCTCTGGCGGCCAACCCGGCCGCGCGCCGATGTTTGCACCTTTCAGGTTGCGCGACATGGAGTTGGCCAACCGCGTCGTCGTCTCGCCGATGGCGCAATACCGCGCCGTCGATGGCTGCCCCACCGACTGGCACCTTGTGCATCTGGGCGAGCGCGCGAAGGGCGGCGCGGGGCTGGTCTATACCGAGATGACCTGCGTTTCGCCCGAGGGGCGCATCACGCCGGGCTGCCCCGGCCTCTATGCCCTTGAGCATGAAGCCGCCTGGAAGCGGATCGTCGATTTCGTCCATGCCGAAAGCCGGGCGAAGATCGCCTGCCAGATCGGCCATGCCGGGCGCAAGGCTTCAACCTGCGTCGGCTGGGTCGAGGACAACCGCCCCCTGCCCGAAGGAAACTGGCCGCTCCTCTCGGCCTCGCCCCTGCCCTGGGCGCCGCCCAACCAGACCCCGCGCGCGATGACGCGTGCCGATATGGACCGCGTAACCGCCGAGTTCGTCAGTGCCACGGAAATGGCGGCGCGCGCGGGCTTCGACATGATCGAGCTGCACGCCGCGCATGGCTATCTGATCTCCAGCTTCATCAGCCCGAAATCGAACATCCGCAGCGACGACTATGGCGGCAGCCTTGAAAACCGCATGCGCTACCCGCTTGAGGTCTTTGCCGCGATGCGCGCCGCCTGGCCGGAGAACAGGCCGATGTCGGTGCGCATTTCGGCCAATGACTGGGTCGGCGAGGCCGGCGTGACCCCCGAAGAGGCGGTGGCGATCGCGCGCATGTTCCATGAGGCCGGCGCCGATATCATCGATGTCTCGGCCGGGCAGACCTCGACCGAGGCGCGGCCGGTCTATGGGCGCATGTTCCAGACACCGTTTTCCGACCGCATCCGCAACGAGGCCGGCATCGCCACCATGGCGGTGGGCAACATCTACGAGCCCGATCACGTGAATTCGATCCTCATGGCCGGGCGTGCCGATCTGGTCTGTCTGGCGCGGCCGCATCTGGCCAATCCCTATTGGACACTGCATGCCGCCACCGAGCTTGGCGATACGCAGACCGAATGGCCGCTGCCCTATCTGCCGGGCCGCGATCAGGCCCGCCGGCTGGCCGAGCGCGCGCAAGAGGCCATCCGGGCATGACGGGCGGGGCGCAAAAGCCGCGCCGCGTGCTGATCACAGGCGGCGGCTCGGGGATCGGTCGCGGGCTGGCGTGGGCCTTTGCCGAGGCTGGCGATCAGGTCACGATCAGCGGGCGCAACCGCGCTGCGCTGGAGGAAACGGACGGCGGGCGCGGCATGGCGTTGCGGGTGGCCGATGTCACCGACGAGGCGCAGGTGCAGGGGCTGTTCGATGAGCCCTTCGATGTGGTCATCGCCAATGCCGGGGGCGGCAGTGCGGGCAGGCTGCGCTCGATCACGCTGGAACAATGGAACCAGACGCTCGCCGTCAATCTGACCGGCACCTTCCTGACCTTTCGCGCAGCCCTTGAAGGCATGGCAAACGGTGGGCGGCTGATCGCCATTGCCTCGACCGCGAGCCTCAAGGGCGGGCCAACGATCCCCGCCTATGCCGCAGCCAAGCATGGTGTGCTGGGGCTGGTGCGCTCGGTCGCGCTGGAAGTCGCGGGCAAGGGTATCACCTGCAACGCAATCTGTCCGGGTTTCGTGGATACGCCGCTGGGCCAGGCGGCGGTGGATGCCGTGCAGAAGCGGTTTTCGCTCACGCATGAAGCCGCGCTGGCGCAGGTCGTGGGTGACAATCCGCTCAAGCGCATGGTCAGCGTGGATGAGGTGGCGGCAGCGGCGCTGTTTCTGGCCTCGCCCGGTGCGTCCATGGTCAACGGCCATGCGCTTTCGGTTTCAGGAGGGGAAATCTGATGGAGGCCAACACCCCCTCGCTCTCCAAGCGCCGGCTGAAGACCTGGATCCGCCTGCTGCGCCTGACGCGTACCGTCGAGGGCGATCTGCGCGACTATCTGCGCACCGAGCACGACACCACGCTGCCGCGCTTTGACGTCATGGCCGCGCTCTATCGCCGCCGCGAGGCGCTCACCATGTCGGAGCTTTCGCGCCTGCTGCTGGTCTCCAACGGCAATGCGACGGCGGTGGTGGACCGGCTGGAAAAGGACGGGCTGGCGCGGCGTACCCCGGCCGCGCATGACCGGCGCACCGTGCATGTCGCCCTGACCGAAGCCGGTCTGGCCGCTTTCGAGCGCATGGCGCAGGGCCATGAGGAACGGCTCGATGCGCTCTTTGCCGGCATGAATGGCGATGATCTGGATACGCTGCGCGAGATCATGGCGCGCGCCCTGCCCGAAACCAAATAGGACCGAACGCATGAGCACCCTGGCCGATTTCAAGCCGCAACATTTCGACTGGCAGGTCAACAACGGGATCGCCACGATCCGCCTGGCCCGGCCCGAACGCAAGAACCCGCTGACTTTCGACAGCTACGCGGAACTGCGCGACGCCTTCCGCAAGCTGCCCTATGTGACGGATGTGGATGTGGTGGTCTTTGCCTCGAACGGCGGCAATTTCTGCTCTGGCGGCGATGTGCACGAGATCATCGGCCCGCTGGTCGGCATGCGGATGCCCGAACTTCTGGCCTTCACCCGCATGACCGGCGATCTGGTCAAGGCGATGCTGGGCTGCCACAAGCCGGTGATCGCCGCGGTCGATGGCATCTGCGTCGGTGCCGGCGCGATCATCGCCATGGCCGCCGATCTTCGGCTGGCAACGCCGGCGGCCAGAACCGCATTTCTCTTCACCCGTGTCGGGCTGGCAGGCTGCGACATGGGTGCCTGCGCGATGCTGCCGCGCATCATCGGCCAGGGTCGGGCGGCGGAACTGCTTTATACCGGGCGGGTGATGAGCGCCGAGGAGGGCGAGCGCTGGGGCTTCTGGAACACCCTGCACGCCCCGGAAGATCTGGAAACCGCCGCCCAGGCGCTGGCCGGCAAGATCGCCGCGGGGCCGAACTTTGCCCATATGATGACCAAGACCCAGCTCAATCTGGAATGGTCGATGGGGTTGGAACAAGCCATCGAGGCGGAGGCCCAGGCCCAGGCGATCTGCATGCAGACGCAGGATTTCGCGCGCGCCTATCATGCCTTCGTGGCCAAGGAAAAACCGGTTTTCGAGGGGAATTGACGGTGCCTGCGCGCCGCTCAGAACGATTGAGGACAAAATGGCAGATCGCAGCTTTCTGGACTGGCCCTTCTTCGAGAACCGCCACCGCGATTGGGCGCAGGCGCTTGATGAATGGTGCGCGGCCAATCTGCCGGTCGATCATGGCGATGTCGATGCCGCCTGCCGGGCGCTGGTGGCCGATCTGGGCCGGGGCGGATGGCTGAAGCCCACCGGCACCGGGCCGGACGAGGCGTTCGATCTGCGTATGCTGTGCCTCTCGCGCGAGACGCTGGCGCGCCATGACGGGCTGGCCGATTTCGCCTTCGCGATGCAGGGGCTGGGCATGGGAACGGTGAGCCTGTTCGGCAGCGGGGCGCAGCGCGAATGGCTGGCGCGCACCCGCGCCGGCGAGGCGATTTCAGCCTTCGCGCTGACCGAGCCGGGCTCGGGTTCGGATGTGGCGAATTCGACCATGAGTGCCGAAAAGGTGCCCGGCGGCTGGCGGCTCAATGGCGAGAAGACCTATATCTCGAACGGCGGGATAGCCGATCTCTATGTGATCTTTGCGCGCACCGGCGAAGCGCCGGGCGCGCGGGGGCTTTCCGCCTTTCTGATGCCCGCCGTTGTGGAAGGCTTCAAGATCCTTGAACGTATCGAGGTGATCGCGCCGCATCCGCTGGCCCATTTCCGGCTTGATGATGTGTTCCTGCCCGACAGCGCGCTGATCGGCACGCCGGGCGCAGGGTTCAAGCAGGCGATGGCGGTGCTGGATATCTTCCGCTCGACGGTGGGCGCAGCGGCGCTGGGTTTTGCGCGCCGCGCACTTGACGAGGCGCTGGCGCGGGTGCGGGAGCGGCAGCTTTTCGGCGCGCCGCTGGCCGATCTGCAGATGGTGCAGGGCCATATCGCCGATATGGCCCTGGGCGTCGATGCCTCGGCGCTGCTGATCTACCGCGCCGCCTGGACGCGCGACACGGGCGCGCCGCGCATCACCCGCGAGGCCGCGATGGCCAAGCTGCACGCCACCGAGACCGCGCAGAAGGTCATCGACGCGGCGGTTCAACTGCATGGCGGCGACGGGGTGCGCAAGGGCTTCATGGTCGAAAGCCTCTACCGCGAGATCCGCGCGCTGCGCATCTACGAGGGCGCCAGCGACGTGCAGAAGGTGGTGATCGCCCGGCAGGTGATGGCATGAGCTACCAGCGCGACATCCGCATCGAGTTCAACCACTGCGACCCGGCGGGGATCGTGTTCTTTCCGCGCTACTTCGAGATGATGAATTCGATGGCGGAGAACTTCTTCCGCGACCGGCTGGCCTATCCGTTCGAGGACATCACCCTGCGCGATGGTTTCGGCGTGCCCACCGTGCGGCTGGAAACCGATTTCCGTGCGCCCTCGCGACTGGGCGATCTGGTGCGGTTCACGCTTGTTGTGAAGGGCGTGGGGCGCAGCTCGCTCGATCTTCACCACAGCGCGCGGCTGGGCGATGAGCTGCGCCTTGAGGCGCGTCAACGCCTGGTCTGGATCAGCGGCGAAGGGCATGCCGCACCTTGGCCGGGGGCGCTGCGCGCGGCGCTGGAACAGGAACTGAACGAAGGGAGCAGCCGATGAGCGTGCATGAAATCCTCCATCCGAAGAACTGGAAGGCCACCCCGGGCTATGCCAATGGCGTGGCTGCGCGTGGGCGGATGCTGTTTCTGGGCGGGTTGATCGGCTGGAACGCCGATCAGGAGTTCGAAACCGACGACTTTCTGGGCCAGGTCGATCAGGTGCTGGCCAATATCGTTGCCGTTCTGGCCGAGGGCGGCGCCGGGCCGGAGCATCTGGTGCGCCTGACCTGGTATGTCACCGACAAGCGCGAATATCTGGACAACCTGCGCGAGATGGGGCGCGTCTATCGCAAGCATCTGGGCAAGAACTTCCCGGCCATGGCGCTGGTGCAGGTGGCAGGGCTGGTAGAGGATCGCGCCAAGGTAGAGATCGAGGCAACCGCCGTGGTGCCGGACTGATCCCCGCGACACCCTCACAGAGGCCGTAAAGGCCCGTCAATTCAGGGAGATGACCATGCTCGGACCAAGCGCCCATATCGACACGTTCGCCCGCGACAACCTGCCGCCCGCCAGCCTCTGGCCGCAGTTGCCGCAAACCGGGTTCGACTACCCGGAACATCTGAATGCCGCCGTCGAGCTGACTGACCGCATGGTCGCGCAGGGCCTGGGCGATCATACCGCGCTGATCGGCAACGGACGCTCGCGTACCTACAAGGAGCTCAGCGACTGGACCAACCGCCTGGCGCACGCGCTGGTCGAGGATTTCGGCCTCAGGCCGGGCAACCGGGTGCTGATCCGTTCGGCCAACAACCCGGCGATGGTGGCCTGCTGGCTGGCGGCCACCAAGGCCGGCGCGGTGGTGGTCAACACCATGCCGATGCTGCGCGCGGGCGAGTTGTCGGCGATCGTGGACAAGGCCGAGATCAGCCATGCGTTGTGCGACACACGGCTGATGGATGAACTGGCGAGCTGCGCCAAGGGTTCGAAATTCCTGAAAACCGTGGTCGGCTTCGATGGCACCGCCAATCACGATGCCGAACTGGACCGCGTCGCGCTGTCGAAATCGGTGCGCTTCGATGCGGTGGCGACCGGGCGCGATGATGTGGCGCTTCTGGGCTTCACCTCGGGCACCACGGGCGCGCCCAAGGCAACGATGCATTTTCATCGCGATCTGCTGATCATCGCCGATGGCTATGCGCGCGAGGTGCTGGGCGTCACGCCGGAAGATGTCTTCGTGGGTTCGCCGCCGCTGGCTTTCACCTTCGGGCTGGGGGGGCTGGCGATCTTTCCGTTGCGCTTTGGCGCGGCGGCCTGCCTGCTGGAGAATGCCTCGCCGCCCAACATGATCGAGATCATCCAGAAATACCGCGCCACCGTGTGCTTCACCGCACCGACCGCCTATCGGGTAATGCTGAAGGCGATGGACGAGGGCGCGGACCTGTCGAGCCTGCGCGCTGCCGTTTCGGCAGGCGAAACCCTGCCCGGCCCGGTCTATGAGGAATGGATGGCAAAAACCGGCAAGCCCATGCTTGACGGGATCGGCGCCACCGAGATGCTGCATATCTTCATCACCAACCGCTTCGGTGACAGCTTCCCCGCCTGCACCGGCCGTCCGGTGAGCGGCTATGAGGCGCGTATTGTCGATGAGGCCATGCAGCCCCTGCCCGATGGCGAGATCGGCCGGCTGGCGATGCGCGGGCCCACGGGCTGTCGCTACCTGGCCGATCCTGAGCGCCAGAAAGCCTATGTCCGCGACGGCTGGAACCTCACCGGAGACAGTTTCTGGCGCGACGAGAGGGGCTACTTCCATTTCGCCGCGCGCTCGGACGACATGATCATCTCATCGGGCTACAACATCGCCGGCCCCGAGGTCGAAGCTGCGTTGCTGGCGCATGGCGACGTGCTGGAATGCGCGGTGATCGGCGCGCCGGACGACGAGCGCGGCATGATCGTCGAGGCGCATGTGGTGCTGGCGGCGGGCGTGGCTGCGGATGAGGCGACCATCAAGCGCCTTCAGGAGCATGTGAAGGCAACCATCGCGCCTTACAAATACCCGCGCCGTGTGGTGTTTGCGCCGGCATTGCCCAAGACGGCAACCGGCAAGATCCAGCGTTTCAGGCTGCGCGAGGCGGGTTGAGCAAGGCGGGTTGAGCAAGGCGCGCCGACCGCCTGCCCGGCTGCCTGCCGGCGGGCGCTTCAGTAGCGCACGGCAGAGCGTCGCGGGCGGTTTGCGCGATGTTCGAGCCCCGAGCGCGGCGCGGGTGGCGAAGGGTCGGCGGGCTCGGCCGCACCCGATGCGGGAAGCGGGGCAGCACCATCAGGGGCATGCGCTGAGCGCTCTGCATCAGGGCCGGTGTCGGAGGGAGGGGTGTCGGATGCACCATGGCTTGCGCCGCCGCTGGCATGCCGCGCCGCATGATCATCCTTCAGCGATGCCGCACTCAACTCTTCGCGCAAGACGGCGCGCAACTCGTCCATCAGCTCGGCGCGCATGATCTCCATGCGCTCGGCCTCGGAGAGCCGCGGAAGATCGGTGCGCAGATCGGGTTCGGGGCCAAGCACCGAACGACGGATGCGGTTGTGCAGGATCTCGGAAAGCGCCGCGCCAGCCAGAACGCCCGAGACATTCGCCCCGAAATCCAGCCATTCCGCATTGCGCCCGACAAAAGGCTGCAACAGTTCGATGGCGCCGCCATAGGCAATGGCAACCGGCACCACCCAGGTCCAGCGACCGGTATCGGTGACGATCACCGGAAAAACCAGCACGGCAAAGGCCAGGAAATGATAGATCTTGTCCATCCCGGCGGGCATTGCCGGGCCTGGCGGCAGCGGCGTCAGGGTGAAACCCGCAATGACGACCGCCAGAAACAGGCTCAACGCCAGGCCGGCGCGCGACCACAGCCAGTTGCGATCAACGAAAGAGACCACAAGCCTGGGCGGCCGCGGCGCATCGCCGCGCGCGGCGCGGTCAGGAGAATTGCGTGGCTGCTCCATCGTTTCGGCTCACCGATTGCTTGCGCAGACCGCCAAACCTTTCAGGTGCGGGGCAAAAACGGCAGCAATACGGCCTGCACGCGGCGGAACTGTGCCCGCGCCTCGGCAACCCTCTCTGAAACAAGCCGCCCGGAACCGGATGATCACCGGCGGGCGCGTCAGCCGTTGAGTTCGCTCTCGGCCTCGCGCGCCCGCATCGCCGAGGTGATCCTTGAGAGCGCGCGCTCCTCAAGCTGGCGCACGCGCTCCTTGGAAATGCCCATCACCGCGCCCAGATCGCTGAGCGTGGCAGGATCATCGGCCAGATGCCGGGCAGCCACGATGCGCCGCTCTCGCTCGGGCAGATCGGCCACCGCGCGGTAAAGCGCGCGCCGCCGCCGGCTGGCCTCCATGCGCCCCAGCACCAGCGCTTCGGGGTTCGGGCCATCATCCTCCAGTGCCTCGACCCAGGCCCGGCCCTCATCGTCGCTTGATTGCGGTGCATCCAGCGAAAGATCAGGCCCCGACATGCGCCCCATCATCACTTCGACCTGATCCTCGGGCACCTGCAACTCGCGCGCAACGCGCGTGGAAAGGGCCTCGGTGCCATCACCCTGCCCGGCCTGGCGCTGCATGACCCGGCGCAGATGGAAAAAAAGCTTCTTCTGATTGGCATTCGTGCCGGTACGCACCAAAGACCAGTTGCGCATGATGTAATCCTGCATGGATGCACGGATCCACCACGAGGCATAGGTGGAAAACCGAGCGCCATTCTCAGGGTCGAATTTCTCGGCCGCGCGCATCAGGCCCAGGTTCCCTTGCTGGATGAGGTCATCATAGGCCACGTCATAGCGCCGGAACCGCCCCGCGAAGGATACCGCCAGGCGGTTGTAAGCCCGAATCAGCCGATGCAGCGCCGCTTCGTCGCGCCGGTCCCGCCAGGCGATCGCCAGCGCGGTTTCGGTCTCGGCATCGAGCACCTCTTCGGCCATCGAGGCGCGAACATAACGGCGGGTGTGTTGATCCTGATAGCCCATGGCAGCCTCCGAAGGCGTTATGTCGAAGCAAACGCAACTTGTTTCGTATCGCTATCATTTTGCTATGCCATGGCAGCCTTGTCAACTGGCGAAGTGCGAATTACTTCTCGTCCATGGACGGGAAAGCCCCAACAAGCGCCCCCTTTGGCACCGCGCCCGCACCCTGCGGCATGGCCGCAGCGTCGTCGACGCTGCACACCGCCGAGCAGGTGGTGCATCTGGCGCGGCTGGTGCATGCCGGGGCCACCGACCAATGCCTGACCCCCGCGCAATGGACGGCGCTGCGCTATTTTGCGCGCGCCAATCGATTCTCACGCACGCCTTCAGCCTTTTCCGAGTTTCACGCCACCACCCGCGGCACAGCATCGCAAACGGTGAAATCGCTCATCGCCATGGGGCTTCTGGAGCGACGCACCAATGAGGCCGATGGCCGCAGCCGCCTGCTCGAGGTCACGGCCACCGGCCATGAAAAGCTCAAGGCCGATCCGCTGGCCGCGCTCAGCCAGGCAATCACCGAGCTGCCGGCGACGGAACAGCACCTGTTCGCCGCCCTGATCGTACGACTTACCAGCACCATGGCCCGGCTGCGCACCGCGCCGATCTTCGGCAATTGCAACGAATGCAGCCATTGCGACACTTCCGGCCGCGGGCCTGCCTATTGCCGCTGCACCCAGACACTTCTGGCCGAAGCCGAGATGGACGCGCTTTGCGTCGATTTCTCTCCTGCCGCGCCGCGCCTGCGCTGATCCGCGAAGCCTGAGCGGAGCCTGCGGGAGCCTACCATGGCACCGTCTTGCCGGCCCAGTCGAAGAAGCCGCCGCTGTCAGCCGGCTGCAACCCATCGATCACGTGCCACAGATTCCGCGCCGCTTCGGCCGGTTCCACCGCGGCATGGCGGCCCAGATAGTCGCGCGTGAATGGCGTGGCCACGGTGCCCGGATGCAACGCCACGCAGACCAGTTGCGGGTGAGTGCGCGCCAGCTCCACCGCAGCGCTGCGCAGGATCTGGTTGAGCGCCGCCTTCGAGGCCCGGTATCCATACCACCCACCTGCCCGATTGTCTCCGATCGAGCCCACACGCGCTGAAAGTGCCGCAAAAACCGCCGGGCGCGCGCGCGGCAACAGCCGTGCCGCATGTTTGAGCACCAGCGCCGGCCCAATGGCATTGATCGCAAACTGCGCCGCCAAGGCTCCGGCATCAAGCGCGCGCAGGCTCTTCTCCGGGCCGCCGGCACCAGCAGTCAACGCGCCGGTGGTCAGCAAGATGCGATCATAAGGCCCTTGCAACCCTGCCAGATGCGCGGCAACGCTTGCCTCATCAGTGATCTCCAGCCCGTGTTCACGCCGTGACAGCGTGCTCAGCGCCGCGCCGCGCGCGCGCGCCAGATCCGCCAGCGCGGCGCCGATTCCGCCTGAAGCCCCGATGATGAGAACCCGCATCTGCCCTCCGCCTTTGCTTCGTGGCAAATTAGCGCCGGGGCACAACCCGTCCAGCCCGCCGCCCAGCCACCCGGCGTTGACACCCTGCAACCCACCCGCCACTCTGGCGAAAAACCGGAGTGCCCCATGCCCCCCCTGCCCTATCTGACCGCCCCTGAATGCGACCCGCTGATGGACTGGATCGCGCTTACCGATGCGATGATCGAGGCCCATCGCGCCGCGCCCGCGCAACTGCGCGACCAACTCCTGTCGCGCGGCGATGACCGGCTTTTGTCGCGCGCCGCCTGGATCGACGGGCTGGGGATCGGGGTGAAGTCGGTGACGGTGTTTCCGGGCAATCCGGCTGCCGGGCGGCCCAGCGTGCAAGGCGCGATGCTGGTTTTCGACGACACCACCGGCGCCGTCGAGGCGGTGATCGACAATGCGCTGGTCACGCGCTGGAAAACAGCGGGCGATTCGCTTCTGGGCGCGCGGCTTCTGGCGCGCAAAAGCGCACGTCGGCTGCTGATCGTCGGTGCCGGGGTGGTGGCCCGCTCCTTGATCGAGGCCTATGGCGCGCTGATCCCCGATCTGGAGATCACCATCTGGTCCCGTCGCCCCGAGGCCGCCGCCGCGCTTGCCGCACACCATGCCAATGCCCGCGCCGCCACGGATCTGGAAGCGGCGGTGCGCGCGGCCGAGATCATCGCCACCTGCACCATGGCGCGCGCACCGCTGATCCGCGGCGAATGGCTGCAACCGGGCCAGCATCTGGACCTGATCGGCGCCTATACGCCCGATATGCGCGAGGCCGACGATACCGCCCTTGCCCGCGCCCGCCTCTTTGTCGACAGCCGCGCCACAACCATCGGTCATATCGGCGAGTTGATGATCCCTATGGCGGCCGGCGTGATCACCGAGGCCGATGTGCTGGGCGATTTCCACGACCTGGTCGCCGGGCGCGCCGGGCGCCGCTCGGAAGACGAGATCACACTTTTCAAGAATGGCGGCGGCGCGCATCTGGACCTGATCACCGCGCGCATGATCCTTGCCCGCTGGCGCGCGGCGCGCGACTGAGCCGGCCAGGGGTGCTCAGCGCTCCAGAAGCCGCGCCAGACGCAACAGCGCCAGCTCATAGCCCTGCACACCGCAACCGGCAATCACCGCATCAGCGCGCGCCGAGACATAGGAATGATGGCGAAACGCCTCACGCTTGTGGATATTCGACAGATGCACCTCGATCACCGGCCCGTCATAGGCGTTGAGCGCATCGAGGATCGCCACCGAGCTATGCGTATAGGCCGCCGGATTGATGACGATCCCCGCCGCCACCCCGCGCGCGGCATGCACCGCCTCGACCAGCACACCCTCATGGTTGGACTGAAACAGCGACACCGCCAGCCCCAGCTTCTGACCCAGTGCCTGACACGAGCGCGCGACATCCTCAAGCGTCTCATGCCCGTAGATCTCAGGCTCGCGCTGGCCCAGAAGGTTCAGATTGGGCCCGTTCAGAATATGCACCGTCAACGCCATGACATCCCTCGCGATTGCCGCGCCACAGTGCCGCCGGGCGCGACATTGCGCAAGCCCGTTGGCGACGCCCCCCGCGAAAGGGATCCGTCTTTGTGCCACAAATATCCCGGGGGTGAATTGGCGCATCCGCGCCAAGAGGGGGGCAGCGCCCCCTCAACCGTCGCTTGCAAGCCGGCCCGACACCACCAATGTCCCTTTCGGTGCCTGCGCCGTCGTTTGCGGGCTGTTCGCGGCGCCGGTTTCGTATAGGAAACCCGCAAGGGCAGCCAGACGCAGGGAGCGGCGATGTTTCTTTCCGTGTTCGACATGTTCAAGATCGGCATTGGCCCCTCGTCAAGCCATACCATGGGCCCGATGGTCGCCGCGGCGCGCTTTCTAGACCGGCTGCGCGCCTCGCCCTTCGCGGCGCAGGGGTTGCGCGCCTCGTTGCATGGCTCGCTGGCCTTTACCGGCGTCGGCCATGCCACCGACCGGGCGGTCATCCTGGGGCTGGCAGGGTTTGCGCCCGAAAGCTACGATGCCGAGCAGGCCGAGGCGGCCCTGGCAAGCATCGCCGCGCAACACTCCATCACCCCGCCGGGCCTGGGCGCAATGCGTTTCGATCCGGCGCGCGATCTGATCTTCGATTACGGCCCCCCGCTGCCCGGTCATGCCAACGGGCTGATCCTCATGGCGCTTGACGCACAGGGCGACGTGATCCTGCGCGAAACCTATTACTCCATAGGCGGCGGTTTTGTTGTTACCGATGCCGAAATGAGCGCCACCACCCGCGCCGCGTTGCAGGCCGATTTCCCCTATCCGTTCGAGAGCGCGGCGCAGATGCTCGACATGGCGCGCCTGAGCGGCAAGTCGATTGCCGCCATGAAACGCGCCAACGAGATGAAGGTGCACGGCGCGCAGGCGCTGGACGAGGGGCTGGCGCGGATCTGGGCGGTGATGAACCATTGCATCGACCGAGGTCTGAGCACCGACGGCATCCTGCCCGGCGGGCTGAAGGTGCGCCGGCGCGCACATGCCATTCACCAGGCTCTCAAGGCCGAGCATGGGCTCAACCTGACCGCACCGCATGTCATCAATGACTGGATGTCCACCTATGCCATGGCGGTCAACGAGGAAAACGCCGCCGGCGGGCAGGTCGTCACCGCCCCCACCAATGGCGCGGCGGGCGTGGTGCCGGCGGTGATCCGCTACTGGCTTGACCATGTGCCCGGTGCCAGTGCACGGCGCATCGATGAATTTCTGCTCACCGCCGCCGCCATCGGCGGGCTGATCAAGCACAACGCCAGCATTTCCGGCGCCGAATGTGGCTGCCAGGCCGAAGTCGGCGCGGCGGCGGCAATGGCGGCGGCGGGGCTTTGCGCGGTGATGGGCGGCACCCCGGCGCAGGTGGAAAACGCCGCCGAGATTGCCCTTGAACATCACCTCGGCATGACCTGCGACCCGGTCAAGGGGCTGGTGCAGGTGCCGTGCATCGAAAGGAACGGACTGGGCGCGATCAAGGCGGTGTCGGCGGCCAGCCTGGCGCTCAGGGGCGATGGCACGCATTTCATGCCGCTCGACAACTGCATCGAGGCCATGCGCCAGACCGGTGCCGACATGAGCGAGAAATACAAGGAAACCGCGCTCGGCGGGCTGGCCGTGAACGTGCCCAACTGCTGAGCCATGCGGCACCGGCACTTTCGGGCTTGCGGTGCGCGGCATGGCGGGTGAGAAACTGCACAGGCGAAACACTCTTGTGAGCCCCGGCCATGGCGCGCAGCTTCACCCCTCCGACCGACCGTATCCTGCCCGGCGTGGTGCTGATGCTGGCGTTTTGCGCCATTGCGCCGCTGATCGACGTGGCCGCCAAGATGGCGGCGCAATCGGTCACGGTCACGCAGGTTACGTTCTTCCGGCTGGTGGTGCAGACGGTGCTGATGCTGCCGGTGGTGCTGATCATGAGCCAGAGCCTGACACTCGGCCGCCGCCAGGGCGGGCTGCTGGCGCTGCGCGCGCTGATGCTGATCGGCTCCACCTACAGCTTTGTCGGCGCGGTGGCGGTGATGCCCATTGCCGATGCGCTGGCGATCGTCTTCGTCGAACCCTTCATCTTGCTGGCGCTGGGCTTCTTGCTGTTCGGCGAGCAGGTCGGCCCGCGGCGCATCCTTGCCTCGGTGATGGGCTTTGCCGGGGCGCTGCTGGTGATCCAGCCCAATTTCGCGGCCTTTGGCATGGTGGCGCTCTATCCGCTGGCCACGGCGTTCTTCTTTGCGCTCTACATCCTGCTCACGCGCCGCATCTCGCGCGAGGTCGCGCCCGAGGCGATGCAGTTTCATACCGCGCTTCTGGGCACCGTGATGATGCTGCCGGTCCTGGCGCTGGGACATGGCGCGGGGCTGCCGGCACTGCAGATCGGGGCAGCCGCGCCGGTCGTCTGGGTGCAGCTTTTCTGCGTCGGGCTGGCGGCGAGCGTGTCGCATATGGCCATCACCTATGCGCTGCGCTTCGCCCCCTCGGCCACGCTTGCACCGCTGCATTATCTTGAGATCGTCACCGCCGTGGCGCTGGGCTGGCTGTTCTTTGGCGACTGGCCGAATGCGTTGAGCTGGGGCGGCATTGCGATCATCACCGCCTCGGGGCTTTACATCATTGCCCGCGAGCGGGTGCTGGCCAGACAGGCGCCCGCCTGAGTCCCGCCAGCACCGCCGCGAATGTCGCCACCGGCACCATGACCAGCATCGCCGGCGCCTGAGGGCGCACCATCACCGCCCCCCCCTCGGCCACCGCGTTCGAGGTGCCCAGCCGGCCCGCCGGGTCAAGGATCAGCCCGTCCGTGGCCCAGACAAGGCCCAAGCTGTCGCAAGCCATCCGTGCCATGGGATAGAGCGAAAACCGCGTGCCCGCCGGCAATGCAAGGCGCAGTTCGGGCGGGGCCAGAAAGCACAGATCAATGCCGGCATCCAGCACCAGCCGCCGGTGGGGATTGCGCAGCAGCGTGGAGATGCCCGCGAGTGTGTGATCCAGCCGCGCGCCGGTAAACCCCACCGCCAGCAGCAGCGGCGCCTCGACCAGCGACACCGCCTTGTCGAAATCCGTCTGGTCCTGATCCGGGGTATGGTGCAGTCGCGCCGGATCAATCACCTGGCGGGCTGCCTCGCTGATCGAATCGAAATCGCCCGACACCCATTTCGGCATCACCCCGGCGGCCAGGGCGCGATCGGCCCCGCCATCGACGGCCAGCAGCTCCGGCGCGACGCCAAGCGCGCGTTCAAGCTGACCGGGGGCCAGCTCGCCACCGCCCAGCAGCGTGATGCCTGTCATGGACGTGAAGCGCGCCTGCATGGGCTTCGTCTTGTCAATTAAGGCGTGCGGATGCAAGCTTGGCCACAAAGCGATCACCAAATTACCCCGGTCTTTTCATCTAATCGCGCCTTAAGAAGGTAAATTGACGGTTCAGAGTGGCGATAAAGGGCGAAGTTCATGGTCGGTCCCAGCAAAATCCTGACCGTTTCCTACGGCACCTTCTCATGCACACTGGAAGGATTCGAGGAACCGTTCGGCACCATGAAGGCGATTGCGGAGTATTTCCGCGATCTCGCCGCCGAGGACCGCTATTTCGGTGCCGAGCCGCCGACCCCCGATGCCGAGATGCTGCATCGCATCGCCGAGCGCGAAATCAAGCGCCGCGTCGAGGCAAGGATCGAGGACAATGGTGTGGTGCTGCGTCCGAGAATCAGCTATACCGATACCGCCCCAGACGCACCAGCCACACCGGACGCCGATACACAGGCCGGCGCTCCCTTGGCGACTGAAAGCCCCACTGAAAGCCCCCTTGCAGGCTTTGGCACGCCCGAACCCGTTGCACCACCGCCCGGCGACACCGCCCCCCCTGCCGCACTCGGGCTTACGGCGGGTCTGACCGGTGTCGGCGTAATCAGAACCGGAAGCGTTGCCGGCATTTCCGACAAGCTGCAACGCATTCGCGCGGCAGTCGCGCAGGCGCGCGCCTTTGAAACCAGCGACGAAGACGAGATCACCCAGCCCGAGCCTGAACAGGAAGCCGAACGCATCGCCACTGAGGAAGCCGAGCGCGCCGAGGCCGAACGCATCGCCACCGAGGAGGCTGAGCGCGCCGAGGCCGAACGCATCGCCGCCGAGGAAGCCGAGCGCGCCGAGGCCGAACGCATCGCCGCCGAGGAAGCCGAGCGCGTCGAGGCCGAACGCATCGCCGCCGAGGAAGCCGAGCGCGCCGAGGCCGAACGCATCGCCGCCGAGGAAGCCGAGCGCGCCGAGGCCGAACGCATCGCCGCCGAGGAGGCCGAGCGCGCCG